>JBNKUI010000123.1:0-2544 GCA_050298535.1 Saprospiraceae bacterium | reverse complement strand
CGACACCGATTTCTGTCCCAATCAGGCTTGCGGATGCGGTACCCGCGACAAGGTATGAAAGTAGCGCCAGGGCTGCTAGCTTTCCTTTTTTCATTTCTATTCCTCCTTGCGATATTACGACAGAAAAAAAGTCGCATACACCATGCCATCTCAAAAATCAGAATTTATTTCAGTGCATTACAACTGTCACACTTTTGCGGCAGCACTAGTATGTAAAGAATACCGACACCTGAATCGAATCAATGAAAAGCCTCAGTGCGCTATCTTTCATGGTTAAACAAGCCAACTGTAGTGCTCCAGCTTCCATTCGTGAAGGGTGCCCCCGAGGGGCGCCGATTCTGGTGTGTGGAGCCGTCAGGCGAGCAAGACTATGAGAAGGGCCGACACTATGCCTGGTTGATCCTGGACTATGCCGCTGAGAACGGCCTGAGCCCGCTGATCGCTTGGATCATTGCAGACCAGCATGTACCGGTTGAGGTGAGCTTCCTAGAGGCGATAGCTGGGCATGCAGTCAGTTGTCGTTTCGCTAAGCAGCCACCCATATAAAGAGGGCGACCGAGGCCGCCCAAAATACTACTCTTTGATAGAGGATCAGTTAGGTATTTGAAATTTCCTGGTAAGACCTAAACCTACTAAGCCTGCACCTAGAATGATGAGTGAAGAAGGTTCGGGAACCACAGTTCCTCTAATAGTTATTTGATGAATTCTATCGATATCAGATGTCTTTTGAGTAACAAACAAATAACTTAACAGATATGTATGATCATCCAACAAATCAAAAGCAGTGTGGGAGCCAGTTCTTAACTCACTTGTTGTCAAATCATACAGTGAGAATAATGTATATTCACCTTTCCAAAAGCCATCGTTAACGAAACCATCAATGCCGACAGAGCCATCATTACCATCGACATGAAATAACATACCAAGATTCACTTGTATCAAATTATAACCCTGCAATGGTCCGTAGCTTGGATGGTCCATACGATGAAGAAAATACATGTGATATTGGTTACCATCCTGATACGAGTTAAACCTAGAAGCTGCATAATGGCCACCTAGCAAACTTATGTCTGGTTCATCAACAAGCGTAGATGCTGATATATCAATACTATCTTTATTAAATGATGTACCACTGTAATATTCCGAGTCATCCTCCCCGTAGTCACTATGAGTAGCAACGAGCATTGAGAGATTGTCATCGAGGATTGTGATAATCGCGGCGTTCGCGCTACTAAAGAATCCCAAAAAACCGACCAGTACTAAACCAGCTATTTTTTTCATGTAACCGCTCCTGACTTTCCGTATTTTTTTACATCATTATGGTTAATTCCCAACTCCCTGAAAAAATGTGCATAAAATATGCCTTCCCGTACAAAACAACAAGTTAGGCTTTCTTGAGCGAATTGGTCTGTAAACTATCTCGACTATTGGGAATCAGTGTTGTCCTTTCTATGCGGTATAAGCGATCCATCTCGAGGAGATTAGGGATTACCTTTGTCCTCCTTCCTCCCCTATTGCCCCACTGAAAAAGCCCCTAAGGAGGGGCTTTATTTAGCGAAGCGCTGGCAGATAAAAGCGGGGTTCATTGATCTGTTGATCGATTACTCGATGGAATTGAACCGGGCGAAGGAGATCCCCAATCAGAGCACGCCCTGAAAAGTCATAGAGCCACTTCACTGCAATATTGAGTTGATTGATAGTCACATAATATTAACGGCTCTATAGGACCATTCGCTTCGGATTTCCAAATAGCTCTAAATTCATATTGTTTGGAAAACTCAGTCTCTTTCAGTAACGAAGGATGTTGGCCCCAATCTTCGCCATTCCAAGGATGCCGCCTTTCACCATAGACAACCTCATAGCACCCTTGGAAAACTACTGGAGAAATGAGACTGATCGTCTCAGTTAGTCGATTTAGAAATTTACTAGTATCAAGGATCTCAAGGCATGAGTCAGTTCCCTCAAACTGTGCCATGGTTTCAGATGAGCACCGACTGGAGAAGCAAAGAATATACACATCACTTTCATCGAAACTCCGCGCAATATGACAGCCGGTCATTGTAAATTTACTGAGGTCTCCACTTGCGACGCCGAACTCTGTAATAGCCTTAGAGTCGATTTCTAACCGTCTACCTGCACTGAAGTCTTCAATCCAGTGAGTAACAAGTTTCTTACCTTCTTGGGGATCAGCAATGCCTCGACTGTGCTCGAGTCTTCTGAAGTCATGAAGAGTGCCAACACGAATACATCCCAATTTCAATAAGGACTGTGTGTATCGTGATGCGGAGTATCGATACATCCTTATACCCATAGAAGTCCCTCTGTTTTTTGCTACCTAAAATGCTACCTATAACGAATTTCAGGCACAAAAAAAGGCCCACGATTTCTCGTAAGGCCTTGTTTTATATGGTGGGTCGTGTAGGAATCGAACCTACGACCACCTGATTAAAAGTCAGATGCTCTACCGACTGAGCTAACGACCCGAAAATCGGAAGGCGAATACTACCCCAGATTACTCCCTGAGTGAACCCCAAGGGCCAGTTT
>JBNKUI010000122.1:0-4031 GCA_050298535.1 Saprospiraceae bacterium | reverse complement strand
AGCAATTGAAGCCCAACCAATCATTCGATGATACTTCATCTTTCCAAAACGATAAAACATTGGTTGTGCGATCAAAATTATCATCCATAGTGTTCCAGTGATCCCATGAAAATGATGGAGTGAATCTGTTTCACCCAATTTATTAAAATAGCTTGGGAAAAAACCGATTAAAGTTGCTATAAAACCTAGTGCCAGATACAAGTAAGCATTTGAATAGAATGGCTTTTTCATATGAGTTCGTTTTTCGTTTTAATGTTTTACATATTTGAAATACTTCCCAGTCTTTCTTTCCGAAGGTAAATTTCGTCTAATTTTTCTAAAAAAATTTATCATTGTTTAGTAGTTGATATAATGAAGCACAACGACAAGCTATACGCTGTGTCAGCAAATTCGCCAAGTGCGCTGGCTTGCAGCGATTTGCCGTGGGCTACTAAGTTGGCATAGACGAATAGCTATTGTTGTGCTTTCTTTATTTTTCAATTTCAGAGTTTTAAAACCCTTACTCATTTAAGGTCGTAATTACAATTTTTGCAGAACTTTTTGCTCTGTTCGCAAATCTGGTTAGGGTCTCTGCCATTTCTTCCATAAGACTGAAAAAATTTAGTTGATGCCTTAAGATTAATTTCATCTCTTCTGAAGTAGATGGTTTACCTAATACTTGATTTGTCAATCCATATACATCCATATATTTATTTCTATTTCTAAGCTCTACAGTAGCCGAATTTATTAGCGATTCGTTTATTTTGGAAATTTTATTCTGTTGATTGAAAAGGTCAGTCAAGACATTCCTTTGGTTTTGGCTCAAAAGTTTAGAATTTCCTGAATATTGTATATCTAAATACGTTTGATTGATCGGGAAATAGCTGTAAAAAGCCACCTTGAGGTTTAGTGCGCTATCAATTTTTATCGATATAGGATCATTTGATTTTAGCAGATAGGCTTTAAAGGTTTCAATTAATTTGCCTTGCTCTTTACCAGTCTGAATTAGATTATTGAGCCCGATAGTATCTTGAACAATATCCGATTTTAAATTTTCGATATATTCTGAAGCGATAATATTCTGTTTACGGTTTTCGTTCCAATTATTAATCTGCAAAGCAATCAAAATTCCAATTACGACAAGTACAATTTCTCCAATGGCATATTTAAAATACTTTCCAGTTTTGTTTTCCATTAGTAAGTTTTGTCTAATTTTTCTAAAGAATTTTATCATTGGTTAGCGGTTGGTTATAATGTAGCACAACGGTTTTGGCTATCAATCGTCTCGGACCATTCCTAAACGTTGAGCCTTCCGAAAATACAACAATTATACTCCAATGACTCAACAAAGGTACCGGACTCTCAGTCCGAGATGATTTGATTAGCTATGGTCATGATCAGTTTTCGCATCTGACCTAATTCCGGATCAACATCGAGTAGGTTCGCAGTTACTAGATGCCAGCTGTTCATCGCACTTTCGAAAGCTCGAGGATTCTCTGTATCTGAGCTCGTACGTTTTTGCTTCGTCAAATACAGCAGCAAGAAAATTACGGCAACTGTCGCGATAATTTCAGTAATTGTTCAGTGCGATTCCAGATTCATTTAGATAACGGTACCGTTGTTTCGTCTCAAAACTGTACCTCCAATAGGGTTGAGTCGATGTATGGTGTGCAGACTAACGTCCTGGCTTACCAGTATTTGACGATAGCTGACCGGAGCGACAGCGAAGGGAGGCAATGGTCAAACGGCTGGAAAAGCGCCTTGTTAGGCGGCACTTAGCACGATCCTCAACGTTTGCCTTCCCGAGCGCGGTCATTCAATTTCCCCTGATGTCTGTTAGTGCGATGGACGCATTCGGTCCAGAAAAGGTCATTTGGGCGGCGTTAACTCCATAACGTTAGTGATATCCGGCAATGATAATGTGCTAATCCAACCATCTATATCTTTTCTAAATTCAGGTGTGAAGCCAGCATTTTTCCAAGTGTCTCTACCTATCTGAGACTGAAAAACTACATTCACCAATGGCTCTCGGTATGATAGCCATGTAGCTTGATCCAGCAGTCCATCCTCGTACTGAAGCCAGTAATTTTCTCGCATTCTAATGAATGCAATAATGGCTGCTTTCACCAAGTACTCCTGCTCTGGGGGAATATTGACTCTATTCATCAAATATGGATGGTCGAGATAGATATACAAACTGGCAATATCAGCTTCGAGCATACTTTGACGAACAGTCGATTGAATTGCCTTGGTGTTTAGGGCAGTTTCTTCATTGCCGTGATTCAGTTGAATGCCCACGAAGACCAGGGAAACTACAATTGCTATTGCTGAAATAACCTCTGCAATTAATGCATATTCTTCTAATTTGTCTTTCATAGCTTTCCCCGCAAAGGAATTAGTTTTTAACGGAACGTCCACTTCGGGTATGGTGGACTTTGGCAACCGCAGATGCATCCGCTACCGCCCAACTTCCAAGCATATGGAGCGGCGCAGCGATAGCAAGTCTACTCTCATAAGCGGTATTACTGACCGTACCAATACCGTATTTAGATTTCACCTCGAATTCCCTTTGTCTGGTCCTCACTTATTTCAGTACCATTCAAATATAGGTATTTCACTTGAGAAGCATCAAATTTCGGCCACTCCAATGATCCAATAAAAGTGCCAGACACTCTGGCCGAGATGATTTGACTAGCTTGTGTTATGATCAGATTTCGCATCCAACCTGATTTCCTCTTTACGCTTGGTGCGAGTCCCAAACCAGAAGCAAAGTTACCATCGTCGGACCCATCTTTGATTAGACGTTATGTTGTCTAGTGGCAAAACTAAAATCCTGGAACCCAGAGCGTGGATAGGGCCTGAGGTCTAATTGAAATACAATTGCCGGAGAGACAAAATCTTTCCGTACCGACAGAAGTGTTGCACGCAATTTAGCAGGGAATCAACCATTGAGCTCTGACAAAGACCCATCTTCGCCCTAATAGTTCTTTTTCCTAATTTGATCATAACATTTGATGGAGCTGGCGGACCCCTCCTTTCTTAATCGGAAGATAGAGTATTTTCATTCATCGAGTACATGAGAGGCGTGGATTTGACATTCAATCCTGTTGCGGTCTGAGATGCTCCATGGTGTTAGCGATATGGCGAATCACGCCAGTTGCATTTCTTGTTCGTCTTCAAGTTGCACCGTGAGTTTTACTCGTGCTCCTAGAGCATCCAGTACTTTAATGATTGTTCCGATTCTAAAATTCTTCGTGTTGTTTTCAAGTTTCGAAATCTGAGCCTTTTGAACACCGACGAGTTTCCCCAGTTGCTCCTGTGTTAGTTTCTTTTGTTTTCCGGCTGTCTTGATCATATCACCAAGAACTTCCATTTTCAATTCATATTCGAATTCTTCTCTTTCTACTGTTCCTCGTTTGCCAACTACTTCATCAGTAAGTTCATCGATCGATGTTAATTTCAGATTCTTCATGATTTGCTTTTTAAATATCTCTTGCGGATTTCTTCGGCCTTGTCGATTTCTTTCTTTGGTGTCTTCTGAGTTTTCTTATTTATTCCATGCGTGCAAATAACCAATGAATTCTTCTTGACATCCCAAAAGGTAAGTAGTCTTTGTTTCATTCATCTTATTCTGAATTCCCAAATATTATCTGAGATTTTCTTGAAAATTTCTGGATCATTCACTTGCCTGGATTTCTGTAGAACAAAAGTGACTTTTTTCTGTGCTTTCGGATCTAGAGATTTAACGAAGTTCTTCGCTTCCTCCATTAAGAGGATGTCAAATTGTTATTCATTCACATGGATTAACAATTCCAGATACAGAAAGTTTCCTGATGAGGAAATACCTAAATTGACTAGGTTTAGCTTATCAGCTAACGATACCCGGCGGTCATCCCGAAAGGGTGGCTGAGGTGGTCATCGCATGATATCTGACGCCTTTCCTTTCTGGGTCTGTTCCATATTTAGTGGAAATTGAAGGTTAGTTTTCCAGCAATGAGGTAAATCATATTGGATAAATTATGCAAGTTTCTAAATCCTCGTGCTCTGCGGAT
>JBNKUI010000121.1:0-91001 GCA_050298535.1 Saprospiraceae bacterium | reverse complement strand
CGCATACAGGACTGTTTGACATGTATGCCTATTATTGTTCAAAATTAATGAAACCGCCCAGTACGTGAAGCGTACGCTGGGTGGTGTGAGAGGACGAAACGACCGATATTCACTTATCGCTCGTTTCTCCTACTCGATTATTAATATTTAAGTTGGAGATCTTTCTTAGTTATTCTCTGGTCGTAATCCACGTACTACTTTTCCAGCTCTCCACATTTCAGATTCGTGTAGTTCGTTGAGCTCTTCCTCCAGCTTTTCACGGTAGTCGGGTTGACTGTTAGAATCGATGGATTTTTGTGCTTCATTACCTGCCGCCACGCTATCATATAATTCATTAAAGACAGGTAGGACAGCATCTCTAAATTTATCTTTCCAATCCAGGGCTCCACGCTGGGCCGTGGTAGAGCAGTTGGCATACATCCAATCCATACCATTTTCTGCTACCAGTGGCATCAGAGACTGTGTTAATTCTTCCACGGTCTCATTAAATGCTTCTGATGGACTATGACCACGATCTCTTAATACACTGTATTGTGCTTCAAAGATGCCTTGAATGGCTCCCATGAGTGTACCTCGTTCTCCTGTGAGGTCACTATATACTTCCTTCTGAAAGCTGGTCTCAAAAAGATAACCTGATCCAATGCCAATACCTAATGCTACGACTCGATCAAAAGCATTACCGGTGGCATCCTGGTGGATGGCATAGCTGGAGTTTAGCCCACGACCTGCTACAAACATTCTTCGGAGGGATGTCCCCGAGCCTTTTGGCGCAACAAGAATTACATCGACACCTTCAGGGGGAACAATGCCGGTCCTGTCATTATAGGTTACAGCAAATCCATGTGAAAAATATAAAGCCTTACCCGGAGTAAGGTGTTTTTTTATAGTAGGCCACAAGTCAATCTGGGCGGCATCAGAAAGCAGGTATTGAATGATGGTACCTTTTTCAGCTGCTTCCTCTACAGAAAACAAAGTTTCACCAGGAACAAAACCGTCTGCTATTGCCTTATCGTATGACTTTGAAGGACTTCGCTGTCCAACGATCACATTGAACCCGTTATCTCTAAGGTTTAATGCCTGTCCAGGTCCCTGAACTCCATAACCAATAATCGCAATAGTTTCATCTTTAAGGACGTCTCTTGCTTTTTCAAGTGTGAATTCTTCTCTGGTTACGACGTTTTCTTCAACGCCACCAAAATTCATTTTTGCCATTTTATGATATCATTTAATTTATTCTAAAAAGTTTTATTCTTCTACACCATTTTCTATCGAAGCCAGGTATCTGTTCAGCGGCTCCATCGTGATGGGTACCGCCACTCTGCCAGATCGGACAAATTCATAAATACCTCGTTTTTCCAGGTCTTTCAAAAGTGACTCGGTTTCGTCTTGGTGTCCGGTTTTTTCGACAACCACATATTCAGGTTCAATTCGAAGGATTCTGGCATTATGTGATCGGATCAAGCGCTCCATGTCGCTACTGTGCTCAAATACTGACGCAGGCACCTTATAAAGGGCGATTTCCTGGTGAATGATCTCGTGTGCCTCATAGTAGAATGCCTTTATCACATCTATTTGTCGTTCCAGACTTCCTACCAGTTTCTTTACTTGCACTTCAGTAAGTCGCACGACAATGGTAAATCTGTGGATTCCCTCCATCGAAGATTTAGAGGTGGTTAGGCTCTCAATATTTATATGCCTTCTCGTGAAAGAGGTAACAACTCGTTGTACCAATCCACTCATATTTTCCGTAAAAACGGATATCGTAAATTCACGTATCTCATCCATAGTGTCTTATTCTAATACGATTTCTGTAACGGCACATCCCGAAGGTACCATTGGGAAGATATTTTCTTCTTTTTCCACTTTAATATGCAACAGATAAGGTCCTTTATGAGCCAGCATTTCTTTGATGGAATCTTCTAATACTGCGGGATCTTCAATGGTTTTGCCCTCGACACCAAATCCTTCTGCAATCTTGACAAAATTCGGATTTTGTAATGCTACTGAAGAGTATCTTCGATCAAAAAATAACTGCTGCCATTGTCTCACCATTCCGAGGTATTCATTGTCAAGGAGTACGACTTTGACGGCAACATCATACTGGGATAGCATGCCTAGCTCCTGAAGGGTCATTTGAAAACCTCCATCACCGACCACACAGATGACTTCCTTATCGGGTCTTCCTACCTTCGCTCCAAAGGCAGCAGGAAGGCCAAAACCCATCGTACCGGCTCCACCTGACGAAACCCATTGGTTAGTGTCCTTGTACTGATAGTAGCGGGCAGCCGCCATTTGATGCTGACCGACATCGGTAGCAATAATGGCCTGACCCTGAGTTTGGTCACTCAGTTGTTTAATGACCATTCCCATCTTAATCTTACCATCCTCATTGGGCTTCATATCACGATTGATTACCTTCTTTTGCTCTATGGCCTCACAATTTCGAAATTCCTTAACCCAGGCAGGATATTCCTTTTCGTCTACTAGTTCGACCAGGTGCTCAAGTGCCTGCTTGGCGTCTGCCAGTACTGGCACATCTGCATGGACATTCTTGTTGATTTCTGAAGGATCGATTTCAATATGAATCACCTTTGCCTGTGTCGCATATCGGGACACATCCCCGGTGACACGGTCGTCAAATCGCATACCGATGGCGATCAGTACATCGCAGGACCCTGTCAGTAGATTGGGCCCGTAATTCCCGTGCATACCCAGCATTCCTGCATATAACGGATGGCCATAGGGTAGCGAAGACAGTCCATGTATGGTGCATCCTACCGGGATACCCGATTTTTCTACAAATTTCTTGAAGACATCTTGTGCTCCGGCAATCTGAATTCCATGTCCTGCCAGGATAAAGGGTTTTTTCGCTCCATTAATGAGCTCTGCCGCATCCTTTAGTGCCTTCTTAGGAAGAACACGGTCTGGTCGGTAACTTCTGATAAATGGATTTTTCGAATAAGAAAAGTCCATTGTACTCACCTGGGCATCTTTTGTGATATCAATGAGCACTGGGCCCGGCCGCCCTGAATTGGCTATATAAAAGGCCTTGGCGAAGATTTCAGGTATTTCTTCTGCTCGTGTTATTTGATAATTCCATTTGGTAACGGACATAGTACAGCCGATCACATCGGTCTCCTGAAAGGCATCAGAACCCAGCAGGTGACTAAAAACCTGTCCGGTAATACAGACTAATGGAGTACTGTCCAAAATCGCATCGCCCAGTCCGGTCACGAGGTTGGTGGCCCCAGGACCTGAAGTGGCCATAGCGACACCGGTCTGGCGCGTGACCCGGGCATATCCCTGGGCCGCATGAATACCCCCTTGCTCATGTCTGGGCAATATATGTCTGATACGATCCATATAGTGATATAATGCATCGTAGACGGGCATGATAGCCCCACCTGGATAGCCAAAGATGGTATCCACCCCTTCCTCTAGGAGACATCTGAGTACCGCTTCTGCTCCCGTGATAGTGTCCTTAGCCTGAGTATTCTTTGGGCTCTTTGTCATTGTTTTAGTTGCCATATTTGTCTACTTTTTAGCAGCGTCTGAAAAATCATCTGTCACACATCCTTTACTGGCATTCGAAACACACATCGCATATTTTAGCAGTGCTCCGCGCTTTGCCTTAAGGGGTGGTGCAGACCATTTGGCTTTTCGTTTATTGATTTCATCGTCGGAAAGTTTCAACTCAATTGAGTTTTCGACAGCATCAATGGCGACAATATCACCATCTTCGACCAGGGCGATAAGCCCACCTTCTTGAGCTTCAGGCACGATGTGACCGACCACAAATCCATGTGTACCACCTGAAAATCGACCATCTGTAATCAACGCGACTTTGAGTCGTGCTCCCATTATTAATGATGTTGGCTTTAGCATTTCAGGCATGCCGGGACCGCCCTTAGGTCCACAGTATCGGATTACAAGCACGTCCCCGTCTTTGATCTTTCCCGTAGATATTGCTTCATTTGCATCGGGCTCACTGTCAAATACCTTGGCAGGTCCTTCAAAGCGTTCCCCTTCCTTTCCGGTAATCTTAGCCACTGATCCTTCGGGTGCCAGATTGCCCTTCAATATCTGAAGGTGTCCGGTTTTTTTGATGGGATTGTCAAATGAGTGAATGAGATCCTGTTCGGGATCCAGAGAAGCGTCGGCTAGATTCTCAGCCAGTGTATTACCTGTTACCGTCATACAGTCACCGTGTAGATATCCTGCATCGAGCAACATTTTCATGACACCCTGTACGCCACCAATGGCATGCAGATCTTCCATCACATATTGGCCACTCGGTTTTAAGTCTGCCAATAAGGGAGTCGTGTCACTAATTGCTTGAAAGTCATCAATAGTTAGAGGAATATTGGCAGAATGCGCTACGGCCAGGAGGTGCATGACTGCATTAGTACTTCCACCCAATATTGTAATAACCCGCATGGCATTTTCCAGTGACCTGCGGGTGATGATGTCACTGGGCTTGATGTCTTGCTCCAGAAGATGCCTTATTGCTTTACCTAATGACAGTGCCTCATCCTGCTTAGCCTCACTGTTAGCTGGATTTGAAGCATTATACGGCAGACACATACCCATGGCTTCAATAGCAGATGCCATCGTATTAGCTGTATACATCCCACCGCAGGCTCCTGGCCCCGGACAAGCTTTTCTAACGATCTCTTTAAAGGTCTCGACTGAAATCTCCCCGGCAATTTTTTCTCCCAGTGCTTCGAATGCACTCACTACATCCAGCTTTCGTCCCTCATGGTAGCCTGGAGCAATAGTGCCTCCGTATACCACAATGGCAGGTCGATCCAGACGTGAAAGCGCAATGAGTGCACCAGGCATATTCTTGTCACATCCCACGACCGTAATCACACCGTCATACCATTGAGCTCCCACAACCGTCTCGATCGAATCGGCAATGATATCCCTAGAGGTCAGCGAATAACGCATTCCGCTGGTACCCATAGAAATTCCATCACTGACGCCAATAGTATGAAATATTAATCCTACCAAATCTTCGGCATTGACGGCCTCTTTAATCTTGGCGGATAAGTCATTAAGATGCATGTTACAGGGGTTTCCATCCCAGCCTGTACTTGCAATTCCGATCTGCGGTTTTTTCAGATCTTCACTACTCAACCCCGTGGCATGTAGCATAGCCTGGGCTGCAGGTAGACTCATGTCCTGAGTGACATGTTTGCTGTACTTGTTTAGTGACATTTCATAAAAGTATTTGAATCCTACCGCTTAGACGGCTTTAAAATCTATATTAATTACAACTCGCATAAAATAGTGTCGACACTTAATTATTTGATACATAGGGTTTTAAGTGCTTTTCCTTTACGAGGACTAGCAGTGTGTTGCTGTTATCCCCGTTAGCCCTGGATCGACATATTTGGGCTTTGAAACCACACTTTTGCGATTTCTCTAAATGAAAAAAGGCCATCCTCGTGAGAATGGCCTTTCTTTAATATACGTTGATAACCATACTCACCTGAAGGTAGCATCGACGACGACGATGACGACTACAGTTGAAATATGGTTAATTACTTGTCTCATGTATGATAAAATCAGTGGTTAAATATAGTGGTTTATCTGAAAAACCAAATTTAAAAATTGAAATTCTCTCAGTAATCTGGTCGCAATGTCACACAGAGACCTACTCGAGCCACATTTTGTAAAGAAATTCCTTGCTCAGGAGCTAACATTCCCCAGGCATAAGACACCAAAGGGGTGATAGTAACTAGATCATTAATTCCGATATCTAATCCAACACCGAGAGAAACTTCAGCTTGACCGTGAGAATCCTCTCTGTCAATCTGAGAGATGGAGGATTGATCATAGAAATAGCCGGGGGCTAGCTCAACAAAGAAGCCTTTTTTGATAAGGTCATTCTGCTTTGAAAACGTAGGACAGTCGCAGTCAGAGGCAAAATCAAGAGGATAGATCCTTGCAGGGAATCTTACTCCTAGTCTTCTATAGGTGAAGGATAGGGCTTCAGCAGCTCCTGGCTGGTCTTGATCCAGGGCAGCATAGCTGATTTCGGGAAAAAACTCGAGTCGCTTATTCTTCAATCGAAACCAATAGTGCAGTCCAACCTCATATCCATTTTGTGAATCCACCCGATCCCGAATGGGTGCATCAGCGGTAAAATCAGCAAAACCATACTGCGCTCGAAGACCAAACTGCGCATAAAGTGGACTTCCACCCAATCCCATCAAAAGCAAAAGAATAAAGTAAGGTTTCATAGTTTCATGTGATTAAAAGACAACGGAACGATCTGTCATCATATTACTTTATTATCAATGAGTTTGCCAAAAGTCTGATCATCAACACCGATGGTCGATTAAACAGTGATGTTTTTTATAAACATTAATATTTATGAACATTAATATTCTTAAGTCATCAGCACATCCGGTAAAATATTAAGAACCTTATTTTGGTTGCTTCGATTGGTGGTCATAGCAACCTTACCCTTTATCTTATTGATCAGAGGCTCTATCTGGTTGCACACCGACTATCGTGTCTACCCGATCATAGCTCTGGCAGGAGGTCTCTTGATGACTTTTGTGCTTCTGTCCATTTATCTGATGTTCTTTTATGACCGGATCACCGGCTACATGGGTGGCAGAAGTGCATTTAAGAAACGGAGTGCTATACTCTTGTTGATCCTCATCAGCTACTGTGGCTATGGGATCTTGTATATTTCTGGTAAAAACGTAAAGTCACCAGATATTGCTTCGGAGTTCAGAAGTTTACACCCTGTACTACGTTTGGGTGTCAGTACGATATTGTTGGCAGATAAGGATCTCGTCATTACTGACGCGGATCGGGTGCCGGAGGACTATGAGCGCATGGGCCTAAGCAGGAAGTCCCAGTCCCTGCACTACCGTCAGTCGAATGGGTATGTGCATGCCATGGATATTCGCACACAGGGCAGGGGTGGGATTCGAAATTTTGTCCTGAAATGGTATTTCAGGTTGATGGGATTCAACGTCCTTAGACATGGAGGTACAGGCGACCATTTGCATATTTCACTACTTAGTCATGATCGCCCCCATGCCTATTGACCGCTCTATCTGGTAGTAATTCAACCTAATTGTAGAAGCCCATATTCAAAAGCCTTGCGGACGAGCACTGCAATATTTCTGGCATCAAGTTTACTCTGGAGGTTTTTTCGGTGAGACACCACCGTGTGACTGGATAAGTAAAGTCTCTGAGCAATCTCGGAAGTTGTGAATCCGTAAGAGATATTCTCAAGTACTTCGATTTCACGGCTTGTGATGTTTGCTATGAGAGGTCTTCTTGGTCGTTCGTAAACTTCAACTTTCATTCTTGGTGCTTTTATGTGTTTGGTAATGTGTGTTTAGCTCTTCATCGATATCTTCTAAAGCATGTAGCAATTTGTTCATGATGTCGTGGGAGAGGTCTTCAGTCTCAGGTTTCTTCTCACTTTCTATCTTTCGGATAATGGTCTTCTGCATTCCAGCTTATTCTTGTTGTAAGTCATATCTGATTAGTACACTGCCAAGTTATTTCAGGTCCCAGGCCCCTGCCCCATACTTTAGTACGGTTTTCAAGTGAGGAGTGGATAGAGAGACAATTACATTATCTTTGCACCTTAAAGTTTTAAATCGATTGTCTTGAAGACAAAAGCGCGGCAGAGTGTACATGTAGTGACCATGGGATGTTCGAAGAATTTGGTTGATTCAGAGAATATTGTCACTCAATTAAAAGCTAATCAGATCGAGGCTGAGCATGCAGAAAGTGATGCAAATGCTGATGTGGTGATTGTAAATACTTGTGGTTTTATTGAGGCCGCTAAGCAAGAGTCGGTAGATACCATCTTACACTTCGCAGATCAAAAAATACATGGGAATATCTCAAAATTGTATGTGACAGGTTGTCTCTCACACCGATACAAAGATGAATTGACCGCGGAAATCCCGGAAGTGGATGCATTTTTTGGCACATTGGATTTGCCGGCACTCCTGAGTCGGTTTAATGTGGACTATCGTCATGAACTTATCGGTGAGCGCACCACGATGACTCCCGCCCACTATGCCTATATGAAAATAAGCGAAGGCTGTAATCGCACTTGCGCATTTTGTGCCATACCCCTGATGCGAGGTAAGCATGTGAGTCGTAGCATTGAGGATCTTATCCGGGAAGCTCAAACCCTGGTAGCTCGTGGTGTAAAGGAAATCCTCCTAATAGCACAGGAATTGACGTATTATGGGCTTGATATCTATAAGGAGAGAGCTTTGGCCCGATTGCTGGAAGAATTGGCGCAAGTAGATGGCCTCGAATGGATCCGCCTACATTATGCATATCCCAGTAAATTTCCTCGTGAAGTTTTCCATGTAATGGCTCGCTATAAGAATATCTGTAACTACATAGATATGCCTTTGCAGCATGGGGACAATGATGTCCTTGCCCGTATGCGAAGGCATATCACCGTCGAAGAAACCAGAGACTTGATTCAATATGCAAGGCAGATAGTGCCCGATATTGCCGTGAGGACGACAATACTGGTAGGATTTCCGGGTGAAACAGAACAGGAGTTTGCCAATCTGTGTTCATTCGTCAAAGAGATGAAATTTGAAAGATTGGGTGTATTTGAGTACAGCCACGAAGATGGCACCTTGGCACACGAGATGGAGGATGATGTAGCAGATGAGGTGAAGGCAAAGAGAGCAGGAGATCTCATGGAAATTCAAAGGGAAATCTCGCTAGAACATAATGAGGAAAGAATAGGTTTTACTACCAGAGTTCTGGTAGATCGCAAGGAGGGAGATTTCTACTATGCACGTACAGAACGGGATTCTCCTGAAGTCGATAATGAGGTAATAATTGATGCCACCAAAAATTATGTCCGCGTAGGTGACTTTGTGGATGTTAGGATTGATGATGTGACAGAATATGATCTTTACGCAACCGTAATAAAATGAGTATTGATGCAATAAAAAAGAGGTTAGAAAATCCACTGGGCCAAGCAACTCTCATTATTATCGCCGTGGTTGTAGTCCAATTAATGAGTCTCATTATTTATGGATCTACCGATACCGCAGGTGACGCGGCATGGATTATAGCGGGAGCATTTGCACTGTTTTATGGATTTTTTAATGCCATTTTTTTATTGGGTGCCGATAACCCGAATAGCTATATTTCAAAATCCTTTACCGGGTATCTTCTTGTGCTTCTTTTTGGTGCTGGAATAGCCTACATCATCAGTCTGCAATGGCCCTCTCAAAATTCCACCTCTATGCGTTGGATTTTTATGATTGTCACCTTCTCCTATTTTATTTTTATCACCATCGTATATTTTATGCGAAAAATAATTGAATATGCTCAGCGACAGGATACAGAATTACCAAATTAGAACGATGCGAAATATTTGGATGTTGGCTTTCGTGGCATTTTTTGCCTGCAGTGGGTCTTCTCAGATGTCCGATGACAAGTCTTCAAAAGATGCAGTTGCAAAACTTGAAAATTATGACTTTGAAAAAATAGATAAGTCGGAGGACCAGTGGAAGGATGAACTGACTGAGATGGAGTACTATGTACTGCGAGAGGCAGGGACAGAGCGAGCATTTACCGGGGATCTCTGGGATCACAAAGAAAAAGGTACTTATACTTGTGCTGCATGTGGACTACCTCTATTTGATTCTGAAACTAAATTCAAATCAGGTACTGGCTGGCCGAGTTTTTATATTCCTAAGTATGCAAATACGGTCGGGGAGCATGCCGATAGTTCTCATGGAATGGTCCGTACCGAAGTAGTGTGTGACCGTTGTGGTGGACACCTAGGGCATGTATTTAATGATGGACCTGCTCCCACAGGCCTGAGGTATTGCATTAACTCCGTGTCTCTTGATTTCGAGCCCGAAGAAAAATAGCGATACTATATAGATGGCTGAGCCCATGATCTTGATAGTATTTACTATCCTGACTAACGTATTGTTGGCAATCATCTTCAGGTGCTTCAAGACATTTCAGATCAACCTGCTGCCGGCCATTATTATTAATTATATCGTTTGTGCCGTCATGGGAGGTTGGTGGGGTGATACCTGGCCTACTGAGATTATCTTCAATACGCCGCCCTGGATCGCATATTCGCTGACGCTGGGATGTTACTTAATATTTGGTTTTTTCATTTTGGCAAAGACAATACATCACTATGGTGTAGGAATGACCAGTGTGTTTCAGAAAACATCACTCATCATCACGGTACTCTACGCCATTATTTTCTTTGGTGAAAGTGCTTCTGTCTATAAAATCACAGGTATAATTTTTGCGCTCCTTAGCATATACTTAATTAATCGAACGGAGGTCAAAAAGGAGCAATCTATTATTTCGCGTGCAGTTGCTCTGCTGCCAGCGCTTACCTTTGTAATTAATGGACTCCTTGAGTCAACACTTTTTCATGTAGAGGCAGTTGGCATTGTAGAGGGAGGAGATTATTATTTTATCTCGGCAATGTTCTTTTGTGCGGCTGTCTTCGGAACCATTTTTTTTACTATTCAGTATTTGATGGGAAACATGTCTGTTGAGTGGAAGGATATGCTGGGGGGTATTATTTTGGGGGTTCCAAACTTCTTTTCTATTTACTTTTTATTGGCGGCGCTTCATGGTGGTTTGGGCGGTAGCATAGTCATACCTTTGGTCAATGTCGGTATCATACTTTTATCGGCCGTAGTTGGTTTTACTATATTTCAGGAACAGTTGACGAACCGTCGTAAAGTAGGTTTTTCATTAGCTGTGGCTGCCATCATATTGTTATCTTGGTCACATTGATGATCGACAGCCCATTTTACAATAGTATAGAGATAAAATCAGAGGGACTCTACAAGGAAAAGGGATCAAAGTTTTTGGCGTTTGCTTTTCCTGTGGTTAGTTTGGAAGAAGTGACGGAAAAGCTGCAAGAAGTGAAATCTATGCACCCGAAGGCACGGCATCACTGTTATGCGTATCGACTGGGAAGAAATGGAAATGAATACCGACTCAATGATGATGGTGAACCCTCAGGCACGGCAGGTCGTCCCATTATGGGGCAGATTGATAGTTTTGAACTGACCAATACCCTGGTGATCGTAGTTCGCTATTTTGGAGGTAAGCTTCTGGGGGCCTCCGGCCTGATTACGGCCTACAAGGAGAGTACCCACGAGGCACTACAAAAGGCGAAGGTTGTTAGGCATGAAGTACGAGCCCACTTTCAGCTGTCTTTCGACTATGCAGTAATGGGAACCCTGATGCAAAATCTTAATAAGTATGGAGCTAGGATCGACAAGCAGGTCTTTGATGAAAGTCCATCCATATGGATATCCTTAAGTTTGTTGGATTGCGAGACTGTGATAGACAGGATCATCGCAGCGACATTGAATAAGTATGAGGAAGAAGTACAGGGTAAAAGGACCTTTGATCAGATCTCAGTGGAGAGATTTGAAGATCATTAACATTAATAGCGAAAAATAGATAGTAGGTTTGTCTACGACAAAGCGATATCTTTATATTTGTAATAACCTAATATGAACTTGCAAAGGACAGAAGGGCAGTATGATTCGGAAGTGAGCCGATGCCGGGATCTTTTTGAGAAAAAGATGCAGGATTACGGCACTGCCTGGCGAATTTTGCGACTACCATCTCTGATTGATCAGTTATATATCAAGGCGAGTAGGATTAGGACACTGGAAGAAGGCGGAACTCAAAAGATCGGAGACTCGATCCAATCTGAATATATTGGCATCGTAAACTATGCAATCATGGCTCTTATCCAGATCGAATTGGGCACTGCCGAAGATCCCGGAATGCAGGAAGATACTGTGATGGCTCTATATGATAAATATGCCCAGGTGGCAAAAAATCTTATGCTGGCTAAAAATCATGATTACGGTGAAGCATGGCGAATGATGCAAAGAAGCTCCCTGACAGATTTAATCCTAATGAAACTTCTGAGGCTCAAATCAATTTATGCCAATGATGGCCAGACGCTGGTATCGGAAGGGATGGATGCAAATTTTCTGGATATGGTCAACTATTCCCTTTTTGCGCTCATTAAGATTGAAGAAATAGAAAAAACAGAACTTGTATGACCCTTACGACTTTGGTAATTACAATTAGTGCCGTTGCATTCATATTGACACTGGTCATTGGTGCCCTGTTTCAACGACAGAAGACATGGACGATGACCTTCTTTCAAAATTTTGCCGGTGTCCTGTTTGTCTTTTCAGGGTTCGTTAAGGCGATAGATCCTCTGGGTACTGCTTATAAGATGGAGCAGTACTTCGCAGAGTTTCAGGCTACCTTTGCAGATACCGCTCTTTCTTTCCTTGCACCTTTGTTTCCATGGCTGTCTTCCTCTTCTCTGGTGTTCTCAATCGTCATGATTGTATTCGAAATCGTGCTGGGGCTGATGCTTCTCCTGGGAAGCAGAAGAAAACTGACCTCATGGCTGTTCTTGTTGCTAGTGGTTTTCTTCACATTCCTTACCGGATTTACGTACTTGACGGGTTATGTACCGGCTGGCGTTAATTTCTTTTCATTTGGTGCTTGGGGTGAGTACAATGAATTGCAGATGAAAGTCACTGACTGCGGTTGCTTTGGTGATTTTTTGAAACTTGAACCGAGAGTCTCATTTCTAAAAGATGTCTTTTTATTGATCCCAGCTATTTTCTTTGTTTGGAAACACGAGAATATGCACCAGCTGTTCAATAGTAGGACTCGGTCTATCATTCTTTGGGGCTTGGGTGCAATCCTGACGCTATATTGTGTAAACAACTCTGTATGGCGCCTACCCCATACTGATTTTAGACCTTTCAAAAAGGGGGTAAACATCTATGAGAGAAAGGCTTTGGAAGAACAGGCCGAGGCCGATCGGGAGGTAATTAGTTACACACTCAAGAATAAACTCAACGGCAAATATGTGGAACTACCTTACGCTCAGTATTTGAGTGAGTACAAGTCATACCCAAAAACAGATTGGGAGGTGGTAGAGCAGAATATGACAGAACCCGCCGTGCCGGAAACCAAAATTTCAGAATTCATCATATACGGTCCGAATGAAGAAGAAGTGACAGAGCAGATTCTTACGAATCCCGAGCCATTCTTCATGATCGTGTGCCATAAATTGTATCAACATGGTTCCTCATCCGAAACAATAGCACGTGTGGATACTGTCATGACAATAACGGATACTATTATAGAGCACGGAGATACTACGTATCAATATGAACCCACGCCACGGACCGTGGAGGAAACGGTAGTGCACTATGAATGGGATGAGCAATATCTGGAGCGCTTTCGTCAGGAGATACTTCCTTTGAGTGAGGCAGCCGCAACCGATGGGGTAAAGACAATAGCAGTCGTCGGAGGTGCTGATAGTGATATGATACAGGATTTCAAGCGCGTGCTGAATATTCCATTCACGATTTGTACTGCTGATGATATCCTTCTAAAAACCATTGTACGATCAAACCCAGGACCGGTCCTAATGAGAAATGGAGAAATTCTTGATAAATGGCATTATAGAAAATTACCATCATTTGAAGAAATCAAAACAATGTACATTCCCTAAGGCATTTGTTCGTGATAATATGATAAATGTTGTTTATTTGCAGCGTCTTCAAAAAAGTTTATAGCGCACCTTTGAAAGTTTTGACATGTTAAGCAGAAGAAATATTCGCATCAAAGTTCTTCAATCACTATATATGATGGGGCGAGACCCCGCTGTTGAGCTCGAAGATGCACTCAATTTTTACAGAGAAGCGCTAGATAATTCCCAGATACTATATCTCTTTAACCTACTCAACCTCATCAAGGTGACTGAGTTTGCGTTGGAAGATACTGAGCGTAAACGTAGCAAGTATTTACCCAGTGAGGATGATAAGCGATTTTCCGCAAAGCTCTTTACCAACCCTTGTCTTCAGTCACTGGCAAAAGAAGAAGATCTTCAACTGCTCTTTAAGAAGAAGGAGCTTGAGAAGATGGTGGAAGAGGATACTACACGAAAGTATTACAAGAGTTTTGCCCGCCTTAAAGATTACAAAGACTATGTCTTAAATAAAAAAGGCCTCGAAGAAGATCGAAAAATCTTGCTGGCACTCTATAAACACCTGACGAAGGAGGAGCTTTTTCAGGAGTCAATGGATGATCATTTTCCCACTTGGGAAGATGATAAATCTTTGATTGTTGGAGCCATGAAGAAGACCATTAAAGCGTTGCCGGACACACCTGAATTGTATCGTACGTTTAGACCTGACTATGAGGCTTGCGTGGAGTTTGGTGAGACCATGCTGCGTACGGTGATCGAAGAAAGCGATGATTTTGAGAAGATTATAGGACCAGCTCTTGAAAACTGGGAGATGGATCGGGTAGCACATATCGACATGATTCTGTTAAAGATGGCTATCTGCGAGTTTCTCAATTTTCCAACGATACCCACCAAGGTCACGCTGAACGAATATGTAGATATTTCCAAGATATATAGCACTGACAAGAGCAAGGACTTTATCAACGGAATCTTAGATAAACTGCTTAAAGATTTAACGGACCAGGGCGCCATCGAAAAAAAGGGGAGAGGCCTGGAAGATTAGCTATAATGAAGGAGAAAATTATCATTCTCGATTTTGGATCTCAATACACGCAGCTCATCGCGCGCCGAGTCAGAGAGTACAATGTGTATTGCGAGATCTATCCTTATTCCAAGCCTCCGCAATTAACAGATGAGGTGAAGGCAGTCATACTCAGTGGCAGTCCGTGCTCCGTGACGGACGATAATGCCCCATCTGTAGATTTTGACATGTATGTAGGAAAGGTCCCGGTACTCGGCGTTTGCTACGGAGCACAGCTACTGGCCCAACACTATGGAGGCGTGGTAAAGACTTCGAACAAAAGAGAATACGGCAAGGCAAAATTGAGTCCGCCGCTGCTGGAAGATTCCCTACTCATTGATATCCCCGAAGGATGTCAGGTTTGGATGTCTCATGGAGATACGATAGCAGCTATCCCTGATGTCTTTGAGTTAATAGCCGGCACGGAAGATAT
The DNA here is from genome assembly GCA_050298535.1 of Saprospiraceae bacterium. Lineage (GTDB taxonomy): Bacteria > Bacteroidota > Bacteroidia > Chitinophagales > Saprospiraceae > JABDMH01. Next base: position 75,959 of record JBNKUI010000121.1, on the reverse strand, counting down.
AGATACTGCAATTTACCGCAGTAAAGAAGGAGCTTTTTCAGCCCCTGTTTATGGACTACAGTTCCATCCTGAAGTCACACATAGTACTCATGGAGGGCAGTTATTAAAAAACTTCCTCTATGATGTGGCTGGATGCCATGGTGAATGGTCACCGGCATCGTTTGTGGCAGAATCCGTGGATCGCCTTCGATCGAAGATAGGTTCCGAAGGAGTCCTGATGGGACTATCCGGTGGAGTGGATAGCAGCGTAGCCGCTACCATTCTTCAGAAAGCAATTGGAGATCAGCTGGTTTGTTTCTTTATCGACAATGGATTGCTACGGAAAGGTGAATATGAGGAAGTGTTGCACTCCTATAAAGATATGGGACTCAATATCGTGGGTATTGATGCCCGACAACGATTTTGGGATGCTTTAAAAGGTGTATCCGATCCAGAAGGAAAACGAAAGGTCATCGGTAAGATGTTTGTGGACGTTTTTCAGGAAGAGGCCGAGAAGCTGGATAACATTAAGTGGCTAGGACAAGGAACCATCTACCCTGATGTAATTGAATCTGTGTCAGTCCATGGACCTTCTGTGACTATCAAGTCGCATCACAACGTAGGTGGTTTGCCCGACACACTCAATCTGAAAGTGGTAGAGCCCCTCAATATGTTGTTTAAGGACGAAGTACGTCGTGTGGGCAGAGAAATAGAAGTGCCTGCCCATATTCTGGACCGTCATCCTTTCCCCGGCCCTGGTCTGGGTATCCGGATTCTCGGAGATATTACACCACACAAAGTGGCCTTACTGCAGGAAGCTGATCATATATTTATTCGGAATCTCAAACTCCATGGTTTTTATGACAAGGTTTGGCAGGCAGGAGCAATATTGCTGCCAGTGCAAAGCGTTGGGGTCATGGGGGACGAACGAACTTATGAGCAGGTAGTCGCGTTGAGAGCGGTAAACTCCAGAGATGGTATGACCGCTGATTGGAGCGACTTACCTCATGAATTTCTTTCTAAGGTTTCAAGTCAGATCATCAACGAGGTACGGGGCATAAATAGAGTAGTATATGACATCAGTACTAAACCACCGGCAACTATTGAATGGGAGTAGTCTCATAGGGATTATGGCACTGAGCCTGTTATGGAGCAGTTGCGGTATCTTTGGTCCCTCTTCTTCAACTCAGACAGGTGAAGATGATACCAATCGCGGTGTAGTGATTGCTGATAAAGTTGAAGCCATGGACACCATTGTGTGGACTAAAGTTTCTGAAGAGGTAGCGCCTCCGATTATGGAACGAGCACGACGTGGTGCCAAGTCAGAGTTCAAATCAACTTACAATATTGTCTTGTTGGCCCCTTTCGAGGCTTCTCGATTTCAAAGCGCTAATGATCGACTGAGCAGCCGTACAGCGCGGATGATAGAATTTTATGCCGGGATGAAGTACGCATTTGATCGAATTGACCTCCCTGTTTCTTTCAATCTTAGTGTGATTGACACAGAAGTAGATCCTGATTTTAAGTACAAGTTTCAGGAAGATACGCTCATTCAAAATGCAGATCTCATTATAGGGCCGTATCAGACTTCTAACATTCAGCCAGTGGCGGCTTTTGCAAAATACGAAGGTAAGATGATGCTTTCTCCCTGGAATACGGCGGAAGTAACAGTAGAAAATCCTTTCTATATCCAGCTAAGACCCTCATTAAGTACCCATGCGGATGCTATATTGGCTTATGCTAAAGATCGGTTCACCACCGATAAGATGAGGATATTGGCCAAGAATGATTCCAGAGCTGAGATGGCTATCCGCCTTTTTCAGGAGTCAAATAAGAAGATCGAAGCACGAATGGATGCAGATCAGATACCTACTATCATTGTTGATGATATCTCAAACGAAGAATTAAGTGAGGATCTGACCTTGCAAATTGAGGCTGACTCGTTTGCTGGGGTAATTATCCCAGAGTGGGCCGACGAGCCTTTTGTAATCGCTGCACTTGCCAAGCTAAACTTCACCAAAGCAGGAAAGGACCTGACCGTATTTGGTCTCCCGCAGTGGATGGAAATGGAAAGAATGGATTTTGATTATTACGAAAGCCTCAATGTCCATGTCTCGTCCGAAAAGCCATTATCTTTTGATGATGCAGATTCAAGAGCTTTAAGAACCTATTATTTCAATAAGTATGGAGACGTGCCCACCGCTGATGCCTATTATGGCATGAATGTCTTGCAGTGGTGCACCTACATGTTAGCTACCTACGGTACTAATTTTACCAATGGCCTGGATCAACCCATGGAGGTTGAGACACATTTTCCCTTTGAAATTGGACCTGTTTTTGGCCTTGATGGTGAATCCATTAATTATTATGAAAACCGACACATTTCAATTTTCGAGTTTGATAATTACGCATTTAAGTCTGTGCGATAACAACTTAGTATGCGAAAGGAGAGACTGGAAAAAATTGAAGCTCTGGTAAGGCTTCGTCAAATGGACCTGACCGTTATTCTTGAAAATATTCACGATCCTCATAATATAAGCGCCTGTTTGAGGACCTGCGATGCAGTGGGCATATCGGAGATCTTCATCTTATATTCAGAGCCCGACCTGTCAGCACAAAAGTTTAAGCCCGGTAAAAGAACCAGCAGTGGTACTAAGAAATGGGTAGAAAGCCATCTCTTTTTTGATCGGGAAGAATGTCTTGAGGAAGTGCGATCACGATATGAGAGAATAATTGCCTCATCAGTAAGCTCAAATAATCAAGATCTGTATGATCTTGATCTCTCCACGAGTACAGCCTTTGTCTTTGGAAATGAGTTTGAAGGAGTCACGGAGAAAACACTATCCCATTCTGATGCAACCTTTACCATCCCAATGGTAGGTATGGTTGATAGTTTGAATCTTTCTGTGGCCTGTGCCGTCACCCTCTATGAAACCTTTCGCCAGCGATCAGCCAAAGGAATGTATGGCCATAATACAAGCGGTACTCCTTATCAATTTCAGCAACTTCGACAGAAATACATCGACCAGTAATTTTTTTCTAAAAAAAAATTAATTGGACCCAACCTCTGACCTCTATTCTCCGTGTAGGGGGGTAAATCACATTATCAACCATGAGAATTTACCCATTTACCCTTCTTTTCTTTATCCTTCTCAGCTTCAAAGCATTTAGCTATGAAGTCGTGATTGAAGGAATTGTGCTGAATCCATCTGGTAGTGCCGGCATGGCTGGCATTGAAGTTTTAATTCAAAGTCTACCCGATGACGCTTTTCAATATGAAACCACAGTCGTAACTATTGAAGATGGAACTTTCAGAAAAGTGATTGAAGTGCCAGACGATGTCAAGGGCACCTTCTTGATTTTTCCGGCCGAGTGTCCCAATGCTGATCACACCAAGAGAGTTGTATATCACCCTGAGCATACAACATTTGAAGTGAAGATCAAAGCATGTGACCCTGAACATGATTGTCGCGTCACCATTATGAAGAAACATCATGACGATGGTACCTTGTATCTGGTCGCTAAACCCCACGGCGTAGGTCCTTTTAGCTACGAGTGGTCTGACGGATCTACCTCTGAGACAATCGCTGTAGGGGAAGATGCCAGATACTGTGTCGTTGTCACGGATGCGGAAGGATGTGCTTCAGATGCTTGTTTTGAGATCGACCGGGCCTGTAAGAGCGAGATCCTTGTAAGAGCTCCGGGGTTAAACGCAGCATCTGACGCCAGGGCTATCCTGATTGTTGATTCGAAAGGCATGGCTCCGTTTTCCTATGAATGGTCTACAGGTGAAACGACCAAAGAAATTATAATCTTCGAGCTTGGTGAATACTGTGTGAGAGTTGAAGATGCCAATGGTTGCGTTTCTGAAGATTGTATCATGATAGATGAGGAAGGCTGCACCGTCAATATCTCTATTCTGGATGCTAATACTGATGCAGCGGCAAATGGGATCATTCTAAAAGCGAATGTTCGGAGTAAGGCTCCCTACAGCTATAAGTGGTCCACCGGTGATACAAGTGCAACCATACGTGTGATCGAAACAGGTAAATATTGTGTACGGACAGAGGATGCCAACGGCTGCGTATCAGAATCCTGTATTGAAGTTGATCCAGCGGGATGTAGCACTGAGATAGTACGTCATCCGCTCACCAATTCGCAGGCTAATACCATTCACTTACAGGCCAAAAGCAGAGGGTTAGCACCATTTTCATATGCATGGTCTACAGGTGACAGTACCAAGCACCTTAGAGTTTCTGAATCTGGGACCTATTGTGTGGAAGTCACAGATAGAAATGGATGTGTCAGCGAGGATTGCGTTGACGTAGAAGTGGCCCCCCGGTGTGCTGTCAGCATAGAGGCCGTACCCGCCGTCCTGGATGTGACTAACGTGCAGGCCTTTACGTTGCAAGCACGTACCCAGGGTGACGGGCCTTTTATATATAAATGGATCAGTCCCAATGGAGAGGTCATATCAGAGGAAGCAACATTGACAGTCGATGATCTTAAAACATACTGTGTGGTAGTGACCGATTCGAAGGGATGCGTGTCCGATGCATGTATCAATTTGGAAGAGGTCGTGACTGAATGTAAGGTCGAAATTCATCGTACCGGATCGGGACTCCTGATTGCTTTTGTTAGATCTTATTTCCCCTTTACCATCCTATGGAATACTGGATCTACTGATCGTAAGATTAGAGTGGATGGCTCTGGTGAATACTGTGTAACGATCGTAAGTGAGTCCGGATGTACTGCAAGTGCCTGCGTCGTCATAGATGAGGAAGAATTCTGTAAAGTTACAATACACCGGGAGAAGACGGCAAGCGGAGCGACAGCACTGCAAGCTAAGATACGATCCGATCATACTTACTTTTATGAGTGGAATACTGGTGAAACTACTCAGTCGATCTTACCGGATAGCAGCGGAGAATACTGTGTAACTGTCACCGATCATGAAGGATGCGTATCCGATGCTTGTATATCCTATCATTTACCGTCCGCCGCCGAACCCTCGAATGTGGATCTTGAGACTGGACCTGCAACAACAATCAAAGCTACCTTGTCTCCCAATCCATTCGTCGGTCTCTTAAACGTTTCACTCGATTTGAGTGGCAGATCCGATACGCAAGTATTTGTATACAATCTTAGTGGTCAGATGGTAAAACAAAGGACATGGACTCAGGTCCGCAGCATAAATGAGACACTGGACCTACAAGATTTGCATGCAGGAATGTACCTGGTGAAAATAGTTACCGAATCAGAGAACAAGACCTTCAGATTAATCAAAAGTGACTGATCTATCAAAAAGTGAAATGAATCCTGATATTACTTTAGGCTTAGAAAACCACCTTATGATTGGATCCCGATCAAAACCCAATTTCAAGGATGTGCAGGAAGTCCTGATGAGTGAATGAAACCCTCACAGGACAGCCTGCGCACGGTTTTTGCAATGTATTACATGAAGTAAGTAACTGTCTATAGCGCAGTACTTTATGTAAGTAGACAGGAGATTGATTAAATAGATTTATGCAAGTAGATCATACACTACTACAAGCAAGTGAAAAGGGAGATGAAAAGGCTCTGTACCGGCTGTACGAGATGTGCTATGGTGTACTGCATGGGATCGGCTCCAGGTATGCAGTAGATGAAGATGAGTGTTGCATACTAATAAATAGTGCTTTTATGAAAATAGCAAAGGGCCTACGAAATTATAACCTGACAGTACCTTTTGAAGCATGGATAAGAAGAATCATGATAAATAATTGCATTGATCATCATAGAAAACACAGAAAATATAAGAAGACGATTTTATATAGCGAAGAATTGCCAGATTCCAGGGCTACCACCCATGTGGACTTTAATTTGGCAGATAAACTATTTGATGCTGAGCAACTAAAAGAGATAATTAAAGAGCTTCCACCCATGTCCGCAACAGTCTTTAATTTATTTGCAATAGATGGATATTCTCATAAGGAAATTTGTAAGATGCTGGGTATAAAGATGGGGACTTCAAAATGGCATTTGTCGCATGCGCGCACCAAATTGCAATTGAGATTAAAGTCGATGCAAAAGACTGCGGGAAGAATAAGAAATCATGAACCAGGCGAAGAGAGAAGGCAAAGAGTTTAAATAAATCTGATGTAGAAAGAAACAGAAATGGACGATCACAAACTAGATCAGTTTTTTAGAGATAGATTATTGCACTCTGATAAATCTCCATCGGGAGCAGAGTGGGAGGCTATGCGTGCTATGTTGCATGAGGACAAAAGGCGCAAACCCGTCTTCTGGTGGATTGCGGGATCGAGTATTGTATTTATTTTAGTTGCCTTGGTATTTACCTGGCATCATTCTGATGTTGACGATGAATCAATTGAGCCTGGTCAGTCGGAAAAACAGAAGACAGAAAAGGTCGAGAAAAAGTCAACTGACTCATATACCTTAGAAGGTGAGAAAACTATTCATGAAAAGAACGCAGAATTTAGCACTCAGAATTCGAGTAATTCAATTGAAGAAAAAACAAGTAAGGCGGTAGCTATCGTACCGAATACAGACCAAGTTCATGATGTCCCAGTCACTTTAGTTGCTGATCAAAATCGCGATGTAGTAAAAGTGATTGATACTGATTCGCTTCAGCCTGCCTCTCAGGATCACGCTGATCAACCAGCGTGGATGCGTCAGGCGGAGCAGACCGAATGCATACCTTCACTGGCCATGTATATTGTTGATGAGCCTGGCCGTCTGTTGCCTCTTCCTTATCGAGAAGAAAAGCTATTTACCACTCCTAAAAAATTGCCATTGAGGTATGCCTGGTCGGGAATGCTGATGATAAATCCAACACCGGAACAGTCTCCACTACAAGGTATGCAGCTTGGATTTAATGTAGAGAAACCCATAAATGATCATTGGTATGTCGGAGCTAGCCCCTCTTTTCATATGAGAGTAAATGAACAAGGATTCTCGAAGTTTGAGTCTTTCACTTCGTTTGGATTTTCGGCTCGTGAAGAAACATATGGATTGCAGGCAAATAGTCTTCAGTTTTTACGTACGCCGATTTACCTCGGGCGATCGTTTCAGCGACATCATATGGAGCTGGGCTTAGCTATTGATCTATTGCTGGGTGCACGTGGCACTTTACGGGAAGTGGCCGTGGTGGATCAGGAAGTACAGATAGTGGAAAGCCTCAATAGTGGATGGATCGAAACAGGTGATATGAAAAACGTGAGTGCTGAATTATTTTTAGGTTATAAGTATCAGGTAAACCCATATCTGAAGACAGGAGTCTCCGTCTTTATAAATCCAGGGAAATTGTACCCCGGATTACCTGACAATAGGGGACAGTTGTATCGCAAGTGGTATATGGGAATGCAGGTGATTTACTATGTAAAGTGATGAAAATAAAAAGAATACTACCAGGACTTTCTATTATACTAATTGTGCTTTCGGGCTGCAATAAGGTAGATATTCCTGTTCCAGTGGAGGAAGCAGTACCGGTCTTTTATTCGGATATACAAATTGGTGATTTGGATATCGACCTGTCGGCAGGGAGAGGTGGATATGTTATGGACGCTGATTTTAAGCGCGATCGGCAAGTGCTTGATTTAGAGGCATTGATTCGACCAGAATCATGTACCGACAATTGTCCTGGGTCATTAGAAATAGTCATTAGAAATCCGGATGCTTATGACCCTTCCACCTTTAATATTGATCGTGCGATTCGAAAAGGCAGCTATGAATATGCGGCTGAATATCGAAGTGACTCCGTTCGCATCACTTTGCATGGTCCAGAAAATAATACCAATGCATCTGGAAATACCTGGACCATCAATAATGAACGGAAAACGAAGGAATCACAGCTCATCCTAAATGTCAGATACGATGAGCCCACGCTTGTCGAAATGCGTACTATGACGGGCAGCTGTGTCAGTGAACAATTGCAGACTATACATCCGGCTACCGGAGGATGTGCTACGCGTCTGATTGTGGATGGTGGCAGGGTGATCCCTCGTTCCAATGGGGTGGCACCTTTCAAATATACCTGGAGTTCTGGAAGTACAGACTCTATTGCTCCATTACCCTCCGCTAATGATGCAGTGACACAGCAACTCAATGTGCATGTAGTTGATGCTAATGGATGCGAAAGTGCCTCCAGCGTCGGACTTCGACCGGGACTGGCCAATGATGACTATTGTATCGCAAGTTTTGAATACAAAACAGAGCGATTATTCGATAGGGATGAGCGTGACTACGGAAAAGTATATCTTCGATTTATAGATCAGGATGGAAATGTTTTTCGATCCAATTTCATCCAGCAACCATCGGATGCTTCCTTCAATGTCTCGCAGGTAGAGGACTTCGAAATCAACGAGAAGGGACAGCGTACAAAAAAAGTATCGCTCTCCTTTGAATGCATTCTCTATAAAGAAGGCGACAAAAGTGCACATAAAAAGGTAGCAGGTTCGGGAGTCTTTGCTTTTGCTTATCCGGATTAATTTCATGTGCTTACTGCGTGGTGAAGATCTCCATGGAATAGATTTCACCATCTTTTCTTCACTGTTGTTGAATGGTTATCTTTGCGGCTTTTAGTAGATATGGTCACCATCGAAACACAGTTTCTACCGTCACAATACTTCTTTGCACTACATGCACAGCAAGGGGTCTATGTGGAAATACATGAAAATTATCAGAAACGTTCCTTTAGAAATCGATGCATAATTGCCGGGCCCAATGGTCCACAGCTTTTGACTATCCCTTTACGAAAGGGAAAAAATCAACAAAAACCCATCACAAAGGTTGAGATCAGCTACGATGAGGATTGGCCACGTAAACACTTATCCGCATTAAAGACGGCATATCAAAGTGCACCTTTTTATGAGCATTATATCGATGGACTGAAAGAAATATTATTAAAAAAGGAACCATTCATTTTTTTATTGAATAAGAATTTAATGGATTGGTTTATTTATCAATTGGCTGATTTAAAATCTATTCAATACACAGATACATTTCATAAAAATATAGGTTCATTGGACAAAAGAAATACCTGTAATCCTCGTAATTATCAGCTATGGAATACTCTTAAGTATCCACAAGTATTTGAGGATCGCCTGGGTTTTTTACCAAATCTCAGCATGATTGATTTACTGTTTTGCCAGGGACCGGCAGCAGGATTGATGCTGCAAGATTTTTCCACGCATATTTCGGTGAATTAATGGCGAAGCTAACTTATCTGGAAAAGCATGCAATTTTTGACCGACTTGTTTTAGAGGATCCTTCACCAGATCTGAAAATATTTTTAGTAATTCCTGCTTTCAACGAATTTAATATTCTAACCACCCTGGAAAGTTTAGCAGATTGTGATCCACCTGAAGGAATCGTAGAAGCGCTCATAGTAGTAAATAACCGGGAGGATGAAAATGCAGATATAAAAAGTCAGAATAAATTAACCTACGATCAGGTGTTACAATGGGCTTCAGAAAAATGTCCTGACTGGTTGAAATTATATTGCGCACTAATCGATAATCTCTCCAACAAAAGGGGAGGAGTAGGTCTTGCCCGGAAAATTGGTATGGATGAAGGTGTACGCCGGTTTGGTCAGGTAGGCATTAATGGCTTGATTGTCAATCTCGATGCGGATTGCAGGGTGGATGGAAATTATTTCACAGCCATTCAGACTTTCTTCAGAAATCATGAAAACCTTTGGTCTGGGGGCATACATTTTGAGCACGTGGAAACACCGAACCCCAAAGAAGTAGAAGCCATTCGGCTCTACGAATTACACCTGCGATATTTTATTGATGCCCAACGGTGGGTCCGACTTCCATTTGCTTACCAGACTATTGGATCCTGTATGGTGGTACGAAGTGATGCCTACCAAAAGCGAGGAGGGATGAATGTGAGAAAAGCGGGAGAGGACTTCTATTTCTTACATAAGTTTATCGATATAATCCGGCATGGTGACATTAATACGACCACCGTTCGACCCTCGGGAAGAACTTCCGATCGGGTCCCTTTTGGCACGGGTAAAGCCATCAGCCAACAATTGCTGGGACATCCTCAATGTACCTATGCATTCGAGGGATTTGAGACGTTAGCTGAACTTCGGGATAGTCTTCCCCTGCTATTCGAAACGGGTGGCATCACTCCCTGGTTGCAAAATCACAATGGATATCTTTCCGGTTTTCTCCAAGACCAGCTGGGTGTGGAAGGTATGGAGGATATGCTGGAACAAACCCGTTCAGTCAGCACATTCGAAAAGCGATTTTTTCAATGGTTCAATGCCTTTAGGCTTATGAAATATCTGCATGATGTGATCCGGCCCATCTTTCCAGATCGACCGGTACCTAATGAAGCTTTAAAGCTTATCCAGGTATTAGGTGGAGATGCAGGTCCACTTTCTTTAGGTACCCTGCTTGAATGGTATCGTGAGCATGATAAAAATACTCGATATACGTCCTTCTGATCCGAGAAACATTAGGGGAGGATCATATGATCCAGTTCACTAGTGCAATGCAGGACGAATAGGGAGTGCTTTGATGATTTCAGCTTCTCGATCCAACCACCAATCAAGTCGATCATAGACCTGGTCTTTATCAAAGTAGTGCAGCGCCATCTTGACGAAGATGTGTCCATGCTTGGCTTCTGAGGTCCACAGGTCTTTATAAAATCTAAACAAAGTGGGTTCTTCCTGTGCATCCGACACCATCTTAAACCGTTCAGCTCCCCGGGTTTCCATCACCGAGGCGATAAGTAGTCGGTCCAGAAAACGCTCAATTTTACCCGAATGACATTGTTTGACGAGTTGCTTGGCATAGGGATCTTCTCCAATGGAATGTAGCAGGCGTTGTCCGCGATCTTTCAGAAGTTGATATACTTGTTGGAAGTGCTCCAGCTCTTCGATGGCTGTTTCGATCAATTCGGGGATGATTTCCACCCGATCCGGATACTTGGCAACGAAACTCATGGCCATTGAGGACGCTTTTCTTTCACAATCTGCATGGTCTTGCAGAAAGGCATTGAAATCGTTCATCACCGCCTCCAGCCATGCCTCGCTACTGGGGATCTTAATATCCAGATTCAGCTTCATGCTCTTCTTTTTTTGCAAAAATACTATTCAGGACCAAACATAAAAGGGGGTATGGCGCGTCTATAGAGATAGAAGCAATACTCAAATAGACATGTGGAGACTTATTTTTCTGATAATGTTAGTGAGCACCCTGGCGTGTGATAAACAAGAAAGCATGGATCCCAACATGGTGACTGAGATCGTATCGGGCACTAAATATGGATTCTGTATAGGATACTGTACACACGAATTTACCATGCGCAAGGGACAGACCATCTATCGTCAATCGGGGCCTGCATTTACAAATGAGGTAGAACCTAAGGTTTGTGAGGTATCATTGGCAGATCAAACCTGGTCTGATTTAACTTCCTTTGTTGATGATCAATTCTTTATGTTGGATAGTGTATATGGATGTCCTGATTGTGTGGACCAGGGGGCTGAGTTTATTAAAGTCGTCACCCCCTCCCGAAGTCATATGATCACCATCGACCCTTCACTTGATCAGGAGATACATGTGCTGGTAGAAGCTTTGAGGGCAGAACGGCAGCGTATCGTGAATGAGGAGGATTGTCCCTAGAGGGATACAACGCTGAATTGCATTGAAATAGGGTCACCCACTGCCTGCAGGACTACACCAGGTATCAATTAGTAGAGGTATAGAAGATAAAGCCCAACACCAGAAGGATGATTGTGACAATAATCACCACTATGAAGAATCTTTTTTCCTGTTTTTGATCCCTGCGGGCCTTTCGTCGTTTGCGTCTTGATGTCATGGTAAAATCAGATCTCAGTTTGTTGTTTTTAAAATACGAAATCTGATTTCTTTTGTTAGCATTTTATCGACTTATCTGCTGGTAAAAATCAATGATGCGCTCATCGATCAGCACATCCCGGTATTTGATAGGATGCTTCAACACAATCCCTTCGAGTGTTTTACATCGACTCAGCGCTACATAGGTTTGGCCATGTTCGAAGGCACCGCCACCTCCGAGATCGATAATCACTTTCTCAAAAGTTTTACCCTGGCTCTTGTGCACTGTGATGGCCCAGGCCAGCCGCAGAGGATATTGATTGAAAGTGCCAATAGTTTCTGTTTTGATTTCACCTTCCTTTGACGTGCTCGAGTATTTTAGCATTTCCCATTCTTCCCGGTGTACTTCTATAGGTTCTTTTTGACCCTCTACCTTGACAAAGATGTTTTTTTCGTCCAGTCGAGAGATGATACCGATCGTACCATTTACATATTTCTTGAGGGGATCATTCTTGATAAACATCACCTGCGCCCCTTCCTTCAACACTAGCAACTGATCTGTCGGAAATAACTTGACATTGAAATTTCCATCAATTTTAGCCTGAAAAACATAGCGAGTCTTATCAATTTTATTGAGTTCGCGCGTATTGATCGAGTTGGCCACATGATTGCGGGCGGTAAGTGTGATGTAATGATCCCGAGAAAGATCCATTGATTGAACCCGCGTATTGAGTGCTTCCAGAGTATCTTCATCCGCCATACCGGATCGTATATCTTCCAGCAGGTTGATGAATCGACGTTCATCCTGACGGTATATCTTATGCAATTCCACCGTATGAAGGGTGAAGCCCTGTTCCAGGACCTTTGCAGAAAAGAAATAAGGTGTTTCATAGATGGTTTGGAAGTACTGTTTCTCGTATGGGGTAGCTACCACCGGGGGCAACTGAAACAGATCACCGATGAACACCATCTGTACGCCACCAAAGGGACGGGGATCACTGCGATTCAGACGTAGCGCGTAGTCGATATTGTCCAACTGATCCGCCCGTACCATTGAAATTTCATCGATGATGAGCACCTCAATTTTTTCAAACATTTTGGTCCGTTTCTTCTTCTTGATGTCAGCCGAAGTCAAAAGGCGAGGAGCGAAGCCAAAAAATGAATGAATGGTTTGGCCTTCGACATTGAGGGCTGCCACCCCTGTAGGGGCCAGTACGACAACCTTTTTACGGGTGGTCTTGCGGAACAATTGCAGCAGGGTTGATTTTCCGGTACCCGCCCTACCTGTGATAAACAGGTGAGAGCTGGTATCTTCCAGTAAGTCCAGGGCAATTTTAAAATCTTCACTTAGTATCAGCGGATCCTGATTCATGGCAATGAAGATCCCCTTTTTTATACGGATAATCCTAACTTCCACCGCCCATTATCTGGGTTAACTATTCGCTATGATCACTTCAGACTTCCACTTTCAGCAATTTACTGTCCGACATGCACATAGTGCCATGAAAGTCGGAATCGATAGTATCCTATTAGGTGGCTGGGCGCCTTTTGAAAGACCCGGACGGATTCTCGATATCGGATCAGGCTGTGGACTGTTGAGTCTGATGATGGCACAACGGTTTCCCGGGGCAGAGATAATGGGGGTGGAGATTGATCCGGTAGCCTGCAAAGAAGCGAAAGGTAACTTTGACCGGAGTCCCTGGTCCGACAGGTTGAAATCCATAGGGGGAAATGCATTGGATTTATCAGGTAGCTATCCCGGCCGTTTCGATGCAATTATCAGTAATCCACCCTTCTTCACAGAGAGTCTCATGTCTCAGGATCAAAGCAAGAACAGGGCACGACATCAGAAGTCACTTTCTACATCGACTCTTTTACATCTTGCCGATAATCTACTTAATTCTTTCGGTACCCTGGCATTGATCTTACCGCACAGTCATTTGCCGCAGGTTCAGTCATCTCTGGAAGAAATCGACCTTTTTATTGATCATCTAGTACATGTCCGGCCTCTGATCACCAAGGCACCTCATCGAATCATGTTGCATATGAGTAGGATCTCTCGTCATGTCAGTGAATATGAATTGGTACTGGGACCTCCATATCAGCGATCTGAAGACTTTAGAAGGATCACGAAGTCCTTCTACCAGACAGCAGAGTAAAAAAAAGGCCATCAGCGAACACTGACGACCTTTGAATTTTTTTAATGTCCTTCGTTTACGAAGATTTACTTTCGTTAATGATCTGCCGCGCCAGATCGAGAATGGTTGTATCCTCCAGATGTACAATACCACCATTAGGACCAGGCTGTACATGCCGATCCACGGTTGCTCCTTCTCTGTATTTCTCGGCTCCAAAGTAGTTTCGCACAGTCTGTTCTGTCAATGACAATTCATTGGCAATCTTTCGGATGCTTCCGGTGGGGAGACTGTGCTTTACTCGCCTTAGTTCTTCAAAGGAAATATTCATAAGCAATAAACTTTTAGGAATTAACTAAATCTCGAATTGAAGTTTGATTTCGAATATCTCAATTTAACAAAAAAGTTCTAAAGAGAAAAGGGGAAATTTTGGAGACTTATTTGTGACGATGAGATGGATCTCGATGCGGCAGGGGCAAAAAAAAAGCTCGTGACTTTTCACGAGCAAAAACCGATTGATTATTTAATAACCAAAACTTACACCGAGACAAATATAAAACAAATTATAAAAAAATACAATATGTAACTGTATTTTTTTCAGGGACAAATAGGTTAGGAATATATTTAATGCTTGTAAAGTAATTACTATGTCAGAAAATGTTCACAGTTTGTGTCATGACCTGTGGACAAATGAACTACCATTCCATCCCGTATACTTGAGTGCATGATCTTTGAAATCGAAGGAATCTTGGTAGCAATACTGGACTAGAACAGTCCACTAGGACTCAAAAGGGTCCCGAATGTCTGTTATTCGACTGGATCGTTGGGCTTCATCAAATAGTGTTTGGACAGCTCTCCTGCCACCAGATCCCAGTGATTTTGAGTAGTGATTTACATAAAGACCAATATGCTGCAGCATGACTTCATGGTCCATCTCCTGTGCATACTGCTCGACATATTGCAGCACTTCTTCGGTATGGGCATCTGCATATTCAATGCTTTGGCGTATGATGGTACTGAGATGCGGTAATAGTGCAGGATTTAGAGATCGATCGGCAATGATACCTCCCAGTGGGATGGGACTGTTTGTAGTTTCCTCCCAGTAACTTCCCAGATCCTGGATACAGTGTAGACCTTTTTCCTGATACGTGAATCGGTTTTCATGAATGATAACACCGGCATCGACGGAATTGGAAAGAATGGCATCTTCAATTTCACTAAACAGATATATTTTTTTATGTACCGGAGTTGTAATGCTATAATCAAGAAGGAAATTTGCTGTGGTTTTTTCACCTGGAATAGCAATTGTCTTATCCTCAAGGTCTTTCATGGACATGGGTTGCTTGCTGATCAGTAGGGGGCCACACCCTTCTCCGAGTGCACCACCACTATCCAGTAATAGGTATCGGTCGGTTAGGTCCAGGTATGCATTGAAACTGATCTTGGTGATAGGCAATTTGTAAGACCGGGCCATTTGGTTGAGTTCCTCTACATCAGCCATATGTGGGATAAAATTATAGCCGCGGGTATCAATTTTGCTGTGTACCATGGCATAAAAAATGTAGGTGTCGTTGGGACAAGGTGAAAAACCTATCGATATATCCATAACTTAGTTGACCTGTCTGCTTAAGTAAATCAGAATGCTGGAATCAATTTATGAAGATAACCATTTGCTGGTGATCAATAAACCCGCCGGAATGCTGGCACAGGGTGACCGAAGTGGTGATCGATCGGCTATCGAGGATGCCAAGGAGTATGTGAGGGTGAAGTACAAAAAGCCGGGTAATGTGTTTCTGGGTCTTTGTCATCGGCTGGACCGACCCGTGTCCGGATGTCTGATTTTTGCCCGTACTAGTAAAGCACTGGGCCGGATGAACAAAATGTTCAATTCCAAAGAAGTGCAAAAAACTTACATGGCACTTTCACACCGAAGACCCCCTAAGGACCAGGGAGAGATAGACCATTTTCTGATCAAAGATACGAGCCGTAATATCGTGCGAGTTGCACAATCTAAGACCAGAGGTTCTAAGCGAGCGGTCACAAGATACAAGGTGCTGGGGCAGCGGGAAGGGTACTGGCTGATCGAACTCAGCCCTGTAACCGGGCGCAGTCACCAGTTGAGAGTTGCTATGCGCTCTTTAAAATGCCCCATTCTCGGAGATATTAAATACAAGGGACGAAGTACTGACGATCGAAATATCTTCCTGCATTGCTTCATGATGGAGTTCCAACATCCCGTATCAGGAGAGATGGTAATAGTGCAGTCACCCTTGCCTGAAAAACTGGAGTGGTATTATTTCAGCGATATGCTGCAAAAAAAAGAGTGAGAAACCATACCGGTCGCTCAACTTCCTACCCTTGCTGCATTTCTACCCTGGGGGAGTTCAGAAGGAGCTGACCGTACAGCCCTCACTCGGCCACAAATGTACTATGATTTTCCTATTCTCATAGATCCGAAGACTAAATTATGCGAAAGCGTGGCCGCAAAATGTAAATCCTGGTATTGCACACGCTCAGACCCAAACACTCCACACTCACACCTCACACTCAAACCCCACACTCAAACCCCACACTCAAACTTGAGACAAATTTGATACATTTGCGATCACAAAAAATATAGTTATGAAGTTCTTTGTTGATACAGCCAATTTGGACCAAATTAAAGAGGCAAGAGACCTGGGAGTGCTGGATGGAGTAACGACCAATCCATCCTTGATGGCCCGAGAAGGTGTGACTGGAAAGGATGCCATTTATGCTCATTACAAGGCCATCTGTGACATCGTAGATGGTGATGTAAGTGCAGAGGTGATCGCCACCGATTTTAATGGTATAGTGGCCGAAGGTACAGCATTGTCTGAGATTGCCTCAAATATCGTGGTAAAAGTACCAATGATCAAAGAAGGAGTGAAGGCACTCAGATACTTTTCTGATAATGACATACGTACCAATTGTACGCTGGTGTTTTCTGCAGGTCAGGCGCTTTTGGCGGCTAAGGCTGGTGCGACTTATCTTAGTCCATTCATCGGTCGTATCAATGATTTGAACTGGGACGGAATGCAGCTCATTCATGAGATCGCTGAGTTGTATGCCATTCAGGGCTTTGAGACCGAGATCCTTGCGGCTTCGATAAGGACTTCTCGCGATATCGTAGAAGCAGGGAAGGCGGGAGCGGATGTGGTGACTTGTCCGTTAGATTCGATTCTGGGACTATTAAAACATCCATTGACCGATATAGGCCTTGAGAAATTTCTGGCCGACCACCGGGCTGCAAACGGTTAGGAAAGATTTCAACGAATGAATAAGATATATTATCTCGATACTTGTAGCACCTGTCAGCGGATCATCAAGTCACTGGAAGGCATTGAGGATTTTGAGATGCAGGACATTAAAAGTGACCCATTGACTGCTGATCAACTGGATATGATGAAGGAGAAAGTCGGTAGCTATGAAGCACTCTTCAGTCGAAGGGCCATGAAATATCGAGGGATGGGACTACACGAGAAGGACCTGTCAGAATCAGACTATCGAAAATATATCCTGGAAGAATATACCTTCTTGAAAAGGCCGGTCATCGTCGTGAATGACGAGGTTTTTGTGGGCAATAGCAGAAAAACCGTGGAGGCGGCGCAAAAAGCAATCATGGGATGATTGCAAAAGAGCAGATCGCAGATCAGTTCAGGGTGCTCCAAATTTCAATTTGCGAAGGCCTGGAAGCTCTGGATCAGGGAGGATCCTTTCAGGAGGATCCCTGGACACTCCACTCCGGGGGTGGGGGCAAGACCCGGGTCATCCTGGGGCATCACATAGAAAAAGGAGGAGTTAATTTCTCTGCCGTATGGGGACCTGCATCTGACAAGCTTCAGAAAATGCTCAAAAAGCAGGGAGATACATTCTTTGCCACGGGTGTCTCTATTGTCTTACATGCCCGGAGTCCTCATGTTCCTATCATTCATATGAATGTCCGTTACTTTGAGATGGGGGATGATATATGGTGGTTTGGGGGAGGCATCGATGTGACACCTCATTACATCAATACAGATCAGGCAAAGGCTTTTCATCAATTGATGAAAGATACGTGTGACAAAACGGATCCTTCCTTTTATCCAAAATTTAAGAAATGGGCTGATGACTACTTTTACCTGAAACATCGGCAGGAGACCCGGGGTATTGGGGGCATCTTCTTCGACCGCCTATCGTCCGCTGACCAGGACATGAGCAAGGATCAGTTATTTAATTTTGTGATGGATGTCGGAAATTCTTTCCTGCAGGCATATCAAATCTTCTTTTTACCCAACTTTGAAAAACCCAGTACGGATCACGAAAAGGAATGGCAGCTCTATCGTCGGGGTCGATATGCCGAGTTTAATCTGGTATGGGATCGCGGTACCCGGTTTGGTCTGGAGACCGGCGGGCGTACGGAGTCGATTCTGATGAGCCTACCGCCTGAGTGCATCTGGCAGTATAATCGAGATATCCCGGCAGATTCACCCGAAGGAAAGTCTCAAGCCTTACTGAAAAAGGGAATTGGCTGGGTGTAGAATTTTTTACTGCGTATTACACTCCAAAAGGATACGCGGTGTCACAATGCGATTGCTCTCATTTCCCGCACGGTCCACGATATAGATTTCATAGGAAATAGAGTCAAACAGAAATTGGTCCGAAGGAGTACAGGGTGCCTGACCGTTAGGATATGTGCAGCAGGTGGTGTACAGTGTTAAACTAAGTTCTCCAGATATTCCATTGTTAGCCCCTGCTTCAGGTACATATGGAATTCTGAAGCGGTTAGAAATAAAATTGTCTCTCAAGTCCTTGACAAATACATTTAGGCTATCATCACTGCCTATGTCTCCGTCGCCATCTGTAAATTCGAGAAAAACAACTGTACTATCTTCGTTGAATGCACTTTGTTTCATCCTTGGTTTGGACAATCCAAGAAACTCAATCTCCGGAATATCAGGAAACTCAGGGGCTTTGATACATCCAGCAATCAGCAACATGACCAGGACACCGGAAAGAAAAAGTTTGAACCGTCTACTCATCTGTATTCTAGAACGAAATATCTTCTTCAATGGTTTTTCTACTACAAACTAAATTACAATTTTTGTCGAATGACCGGGGATTCTCTCTATCAACAGCTCAAATCTACACTTCTGACCCGATCCCCAATTGATTTTGAAGCCACGGCTCTGGAAGTATTTCGATATCAGGCCGCCTCGAATCCCGTGTATGCAAGATATCTTGAGATATTAGGCGTACGCGCATCTCAGATAGATAGTTGGGGCAAGATCCCCTGCTTACCGATCGAAACCTATAAGTATCAGGAGGTGAAGGCTGGACAGTGGGAGTATCAGGAAGTATTTAGAAGCTCAGGCACTACCATGGATGCCTTTTCACGGCATTATGTACGAGATACCGCCTTCTACCATAAACTTGCCATTGAGACCTTTGAGTCACAGTTTTTCCCTTTGGATGATGTCTGCATTCTGGGTCTCCTGCCTAATTATCTGGAAGCGGGTGACAGCTCCTTGGTGAGCATGGTTGCAGCTTTTCAGCAAAAGTCGGGTCATCCTGATTCAGGTTTTTTCCTATATGATTTTGAGATGTTGGCTGATCGATTAGGACAGCAAAATCGAAAATCAGAGAAAACTATTCTGTTTGGGGTCACCTATGCGCTGTTGGATTTCGCAGATGCTTTCCCTCAGAAACTCAATGAACAAGTGATCATCATTGAGACGGGAGGTATGAAGGGACGGGAAGAAGAGATGGATCGGACAGCACTACACGCACACCTCAGGACATTCTTGGGTACAGACAGGATTTATAGCGAATATGGTATGACAGAAATGTTTTCTCAGGCGTATGCTTCTGCCGATGGAATCTATCGGGGAGCTCGCTTGCTACGCACCTGGATGCGAGAGATTAATGATCCCTTTCAGGAAGTGAAGCATGGGAAGGTGGGCGTTATCAACGTGATTGATCTGGCGAATATTGATACCTGTTCATTTATCGCGACCGGAGATTTAGGCCGGTCATTTGATGGTCTGACGTTCGAGGTATTGGGTCGAATGGATGATGCGGATCTTAGAGGCTGCCAGCTGCGATACCTGGAACAATAGAAGCTTGTGATCTGGATATGAAGAGGGTAGTGAATAGGCTTGATAATTATTCTGATGGATAAACGATTAAGGATCTTACCAAATTTAGTAGAGGTTTTAGGAATTAGGGATAGATTGATATAAGAATTAGTCGGTATTTATGGGATAGGAATCCGGCCCTCAGGATTGGGCGAGCGTCACAAAGATGTTTTGAAGCGACCATGCTCTATACTGTATGAGCGAAGGTAAGATTAAGAGCGGAGAACCTGTAATAACTAACCTGTGCGAATTAATTCAAAGTAGTCTGATCCGCGAGTTTATAGAGCATAGCAGAAAAGCATATAGTGTGACCGACCAAGGCTGACAGCAGGCAGTTTTACCCAACTTTTTCTGCAAAAAGTTGGCCGCCGGAGGTACTTTATTATGGGATATTGATACTTAGTAGTTTTAGGAAAAAATCATAGTGAGTTATAGGGGATAGCTTAAGAGCACTAAGGGTGATAATCAGGCAGTTATGCCCTCCCGATAAATCTTGGGACTGCAAAAAAGTTGAGGTATTACAACCAATTCTTTAATTAACAATATATTCGACCAACTAGTATTTCACCCCAAGATTAAAACAGTCATTAATTTATACCATATTCACGAAACTCACTGTATATAACCAAGAGCTAAAGTAGTTGCTTGGATTTCTGGATTAAGTATGGGGCATATTAAAAAAGGGACACCTTATCAAAAAGATGTCCCCTTGATCTACGTGATTTAGCTATTTCTTATTGATGTACCACTTTCTCTGTGAATACCTTTCCTTGTTGTTCGATCAGCAAAAGGAGCGTACCTTTTGGATAGATGCTAATGTCGATTTCCTCATCCAGATTACCCTTGAAATTTTTAATGTCTCGGGTATAGAGTTCCTTGCCCTCCATATCTGTCAGTTTCACTGTGAGCGGAGCACTATCTGCTTTCAAACGTAGACGAAGCAGTCCATCGTTGGGATTGGGGAATGCTTCGAAATCTTGCAATTGAAGCGTACGCTCAGGAGCAAAGCTACCCTTGCTCTCGATACTTTCGTCACCACTATCATCGGTCTTAATCTTCTTGATAATGACCCGCTTGCTGGTGCTCGTATTTGATGCAGGTCTTCCTCCTAAAGTTGCGGTCAGAGTTTGAATCTGTCCATTGCGTGAAATCTTGATCTCGACTTCGTCATTGGGACTGAATGGAGATAGGGCATCAATCACGGAGTGGTCTTCTGTAATTTGGGCACCAGCTACTTCCAGTATTAGATCTCCTTTCTTGATGCCCGCAAGATCTGCACCGGATCCGTCGATTACGTCACCAACTTTGACTTCCACTGATCGCTCAGTCTGGTCATCTTCAATAGTTTCAGTGATGTTTTTCTCGATGACTACACCCAGGAATGCGTCATTATCATTCGAGTGTTCTGCATTCACGTGTACCTGGATGTGTCCGTCATCTGAATGTTCGAATGCATATCCTGTATGTATCGTATCGACGTTGCCATCATTTTTGATTATGAAAACGTTCTTACCATCTTCACCTACATGCACTTTTACCGTTTTCATTTTAAATCCATCTCCCTCCATTTCTATCATGTCATCCTGGACACGCTCATGCAGGTCATCGGCATCAATCCAAATATGGTCACCGGCCTCATCATCATTCTTTATTATTACTTCGATTTGCTCATGCCCATCGGCATCATCCTCTGAAATAAACACAGCATTACCGGAGGTCGAAAAGACATTAACGTCCATGTCAGACAATTGCGTTTTTATGTCCTCAGGCATTTCTCCGGTCCAGTTAAACTCTTTGGTTTCACCGTCCTCCGTCACCTTTATTTTCGTTTGCTTCTTACCATCTTCTTCTTCGACCTCGACCGTCACAGTTCGATCTTTATTTTGCGAGTCATTTTCCTGTGCGCCGAGATAGAGCCCTGATAGCATGCATGCCATGAGCAGCACTGAAATCTGAAATCTCTTTTTCATATCTATTTCTGTTTTAAAATTATTGTTGTCTAATTGCGGTTTTGTCACCCTCTTTCAGGGTGATTACATTTTGTAAATGCAGCTCTTTGGAGTGATCCCCAGTACTTATCCAGACTGTATGTTTTTCAGTTACGCCTTCTACCTTAGCCACATTTACCGTTATCGTCTTTGCATCATCCTCTATCTCGCTTATCAGGTCATGTGCCACATCTCCAACGTACTCCACGACTACGTTCCCTGCTTCGTCCTTTGTGCGAAAAGCAAAGACATTTTCACCTATTGTGCTGAAGTTGCTTTCATCCAGATCTACATGTACTTCCATCTCATCGGAACTAATGAAAAATCCGATATCTTCATTTTTCTTGGCGGGTCTGCCGGGAGTAGGAGGTGCCGGTGGAGATGGAATTGACTTTACTTTTGGGACAGAAGGAGATTTGGGCATTTCTGGCCTTTCCGGCAATTCTGGAGCTTTCGGAGCTTCGGGAACCTCAGGTATTTCAGGCGCTACTGGCATTTCCGGCGCCTCCGGGATCGTAGGAGCGGGAGGTGCATCTGGAGCGGGAGGTGCTTCAGGAGCAGGCGGTGCTTCTGGTGCAGGTATTGGACTGGGAACTTTTGGTGGTGAAGGCGGAGCTGGAGGAGGAGGCGGAGCTGGAATACTCTGCTCCACACGTGCAATGAACTCTGCATATTGACCATATTGATCGCTGGGGATTTCCCTGCCATCTATTTTGAGGAAAACAATTTTTCCCCGCCGTTTCTTTAACTCAATGGTCTGACCCTCAAAGTCACTGTTAAGAGAATAGGACTCTACAGCGGGAATCGAATCAGACTGAAAAAACCATGAATGTTGCTCCTCATCTAAATCGATCATGATACGCTTCACAATTTGATCCTGCACATCGACTGGAGCGTGATTAGTGAAGGATAGTCCGAGCAGTCCTGGAAGGAGGAGGATCCACACCATCGATTTGTCGAAAGTTGATTTCTGTGGATCAGCTGTGCCAATTAAGCGTTGCAGTCTGTTGGTGAATGATCCTTTATTAGAAAATGCATGCATAGCCAGACGATATTGAGGTGTCATCTGTTCTTGAAGGTTGACTAGTGCTTTCGCGTATTCCAACTTATTACCCGTGAGTGCCACGGCAATGCTGTCACAGCAGCTCTCCCTCTCGATTTCGATCTTGCCCGATATCCACCATACAGCAGGATGAAAATAGAATAGGGTTTCTACCACTGAGACTAAAATATTTATTAGGTAATCCTGGCGTTTGATATGGGCTAGTTCATGGACGATAAAGGCTTCCAGGTGCTTGGGGGGGATATGTGCCAACATCGCTGCCGGTAGCAATATCAGGGGCTTAAGATGACCAAGTGTCAGTGGACCTCTCACAGCTGTAGAGGCCTTCACATCGATCTGCTGACGAATACCGAGTTTCTTGCAGATGGTCACTACTTTCGCCTCAAAATTGGCAGGAATTGACATTTGCTCGAAGTGACGAAGATAGCTGATAAAGGAAGCCCCCACCAATAGTCTTATTAGGAACACCGTGGCTCCTAGTGACCAGATAGCTACCAGGAATGTACTGTGGGATCCAATCCATGCACCGAAATCCATCGATGAGGTCTCGGTAATAGCACTGGCATCTGCCAGGGATGTCATCATAACAGAAATTTGCTCCAAAGGAGATCCCCCGATATAATAAAGGAAAGTACAGAGACTAGTGACAAAAATGAGGAATATCGAGGTGACTGCAGCATCAAATCGCTGTTCAGGATTTTCTATTGACCGGTATCGAAGGTAAAGGGCCAGTAGCACGGCAATGATACTGATCTGCCACAGTGAGTGGATGAGTGTCCAGCTCAGTGCTTGTAATGTATTGTCGGAAAATAGGTTATTTATTATGGTATCCATGGATTGTTACTTTTGGTTAGACTCGATCTGCTCGATAAGTGCTTTGATTTCATTTAGTTCTTCCTGCGATGCATTGTGATTTCCCAGAGCCTGCATCACCAGGCTACTGACTGAGCCGTGAAAGGCGGACTTCACTATTCGCGTAAGCATTCTTTTTTGCACCTCATCTTCCTTGATGATTGCCTTGTAGACATGCTGTCGACGTGATGTATCTCTTGAGACCAACCCCTTATCTGTCATGATTTGCATGAGCTTAAGGGTGGTGGTGTATCCAACATCCTTTTTTTCACTTAGCCGATCATTGACTTCCCGCACAGTAGCAGGTCCAAGAGACCATAGTTCCTGAAGTATTTCCAACTCAGATTCTGTAGGTTTTACATAGGTAGCACTCATTGTCTACGAATTAGTTCGTACAATGATAAACCATTTTATTTTTCTATGCAAGGAAGAAGTACGAAAAGTGTCGTAATAAGATTTAATTAACACATTTTAACAAAAATGAACCTTTGGACTGAGGGGGCCTTCTTTACTCCGATGCCAACTCCGAAATGCTGTTTCTGATCAGTCCCTGCGTGATCCAGTTGGCCAGGGCCTGGCGATTGGAAGGCTGGATGATTCGGCGATGATCGGATTTATTCTGGATGTTAGCTAGCTCAATGAGAACTGCCTTCGGTGCAGTGTTTTTTAGTACGAAAAGATTATTCCTCGGTGATACAGTCCCACCGTATTGACCATTGGCTCTGTGTTGGCTATATTTAGCGGCAAATGTCTCCTTCAGGTCGCTGGCCAGTTTTCTGCTACTTCTTGAGGTAGGGTAGTGGCAAAAGAAAACATCCTGTTTGTGATTCTTACTGCGGCTATCCACGTGTATTTCAAGGAATGTCTGACTTTTCACGCCCTTTTTACTGTTTGCGGCAAATAATTCATTCACTACTTCCACACGTTGTCGAAGTCGCTTAGCCT
This sequence comes from Saprospiraceae bacterium, assembly GCA_050298535.1. Classification (GTDB taxonomy): domain Bacteria; phylum Bacteroidota; class Bacteroidia; order Chitinophagales; family Saprospiraceae; genus JABDMH01. The sequence goes on along the minus strand of JBNKUI010000121.1, from coordinate 51,050 downwards.
GGTTTAATGGGATATTGGCACCTTGACAGGTTTCATCATGATCGCAGATGAGGATTTCATCGGAGCGTATGCCATCGTTTTTGTCCTCAATGATCAGATATGCTATCGCTCCCTGAGACCACAAATTCCGATAGAGCCGCAATGCTACGTCATAGGCATATTCATCCTCACACAGCATGGATCGATTTCTTTTACCGATAGCTCCGGGATCGGGACCGCCATGTCCGGTTACTATATAATAAACGTGACCTTCTAATACATCGGAGGTGATCTCTACCTCCTTGTGTTCTGCTCCCAGGACAGGAAGGTTTACGGTTCGATTCGCTATTTCATGTTTCATGTTTGATGTGGAGGGAGAAGAAGTGGTGTTTAGCTCATGATGTGGGACCCACAGAATATTAGAGGATGTGTAATGCGTCTTTCTCAGGTTCTTAGAAAGAATGAGTTCATTGTATGCTTTGATCCTCAGGGCTTTATCATAATCATTATCACCGATGGTGGTGCGAATGCTTTTGCCATTGTATCGGTAGATCCGAATAGGTAAAATGTATTCTCGATCAGCCAGTAAGGGATCATCCGCACTCATACCATTGAGTTGATAAAATGCCTCTATGTTGGAAGGGTGAGATGCTAAATGATATCGGCTCAGCAATGTAATGACGCCATCTCCGGATTGGGCAGCAATCTTAATGTCATAGGGATATTTGTCAATCGGAGGTGACAATAGATTCGTCAGCGAGAGAAATAATAGTAGTTTTATCATTTTCTGATCCTAAGTCTTATAGCAAATATAGTGTAAATACATCAATATCTGATATTTAGACATGTGAAAAAATATTAATGTATTTTATCCTTATCTCATACTGCTACAGGTTTTAGATGCAATCTTTTATGCTCATTCGCTATGTTTGCATTCGATGAAGCAAATAGCTGCTCTTTTATCCAAGGATATTCAGTTAGATTTTCGCCAGATGTTCGGGCTGGGAGGTATATTCTTGTACGTTTTTGCGGCGACTTTTATTATATATCTGTCTTTTGGTGAGGTGATTGGCAAGACTTGGGTGACTTTATACTGGATAGTTGTATTGTTTGCCTCGGTCAATGCAGTATTGCGCTCCACAACACAGGAAGGAAATCAAAGACGTATATATTATTATACGATTACCGACCCTGTTTCTGTGAGTCTGGCCAAGTTGATATACAACTTTCTGACACTTTTGATCATTAGCTTGCTGTGCCTCCTGCTGTTTGCAGTGTTTAATGGATATCCTGTTATTTCATCTGGCTATTTCTTCCTGGGATTACTTTGTGGTATATTGGGTATAGCCGCCAATTTTACCTTGATTTCTCAGATAGCTAGTTATGGAAAGAACAGCAATACCCTCATGATGGTCTTAAGTCTACCGGTGATCATTCCTTTACTGCTACCTGTCATCCGACTGTCCATAAAATCTTTGGAACAGGTATCCTGGTCCCAGGTCCAGACCGATGTGACCTTGCTGGGAGCCATCGACTTGCTGATCGTAGGGGTAGCTATCTTACTTTTTCCCTTCATTTGGCGGTCTTGATCACAGCGAGGCTCCATATTTAGAAAGAATCTAAATGCATTTTCGTAGTATTGATTTTTGATCAAAAGGCAGACTTTTGCAGGTATGAAAGTTCGTGGTCTATGGTGGAAACTGTTAGGGGTATTGCTGATACTGTACTCACTGTTAGCGGGACTCATTATCCCATTAGGTTCAGGAGTGATTGCTGTGGATCCCATTGTGGCCAGAGCGGGTTCGCCACTTGAGTTAAGGGTTGAAGGATATAATTCACATTTTAGTAGTGAATCGCAGCGTGCCTGGTTGCGACTGAATGCCATGGCTGCGATAGAGGCAAGACAAGTTCAGGCTGGAGATCGTCGACATCTGACAGCCACTTTTGATATACCTCCCTCCTTACCTGGGCGTGATACGATCAATTCGGCCAATCTCATCTTATACAATCCGGTAGACGGACATTCAGTGCTGCCCAGCGCCATCGTGATACGGGGCAATTCTATGGAGGGTAGTGCCGCATGGCACGATGAACTTCTTGAAGTATCCGGCGCTACAGGGTTCCATTTTCCCTTTCGAAATATCCTAAAAGAGACTATACGAAATACGTACTTCCATGTGCAGATATGGTTTGCTCTACTTTTCATTTGTCTGATTAGTGCTATCAATAGTGTCCGTTTTTTGCGATCAAAAGAGGCGCTGTATGATTTTAAAGCAGAGGCATTTGCAGCCACAGGTCTGGTCTGGGCGTGCCTGGGAATGTGTACAGGGATACTCTGGGCGGGTAATACATGGGGTAGCTACTGGAGCTTTGACGTAAAGCAAAATATGACGGCAATCGCCATCCTGATGTATTTGGCTTATTTTATTCTACGGCAGTCGATTGCAGATAAAGATGTGGCAAGAAGATTTTCTGCCGCATATAACATATTTGCCTTTTTAATGTTAATACCTCTGCTTTATATCATTCCACGGATGACAGATAGTTTGCATCCTGGGAGTGGTGGTAATCCGGCTTTTGGATCGGAGGATATGGACAATCGTATGCGGATGGTGTTTTATCCGGCCATCATCGGTTGGACATTGTTGGGTATATGGGTGTCGAATGTAAATTGGAGGCAACTGCGGTTAAAAAGCCTTTTTGAGGAAGAATTTGAATAATCATGGAAAGACTAAAGAAGCATATTATCTCTTTCAGCACATTCATGTGTCTCTTCTTATGGAGTGAGTCTGCCTTAGCTCAAAACGGAGGACAGGATTTCTTCCAGGCAATTGGAAAGATGTATGTGGTTGTGGCTGTGATCATCGTACTTTTTTTGGGACTTATGGGATACCTCTTCAGTCTTGATAAACGAATTTCCAAGCTCGAAAATCTAAAATCTGATGGCGACGAATTCTGAACCGAATTTTTACGAAAGTGTTCAACATAATTTTGATAAAGCAGCCTGGCATACGAATCTCCCGGAGGGACTTCTGCAGCAAATAAAGGTTTGTAATGCGGTATATTATATGCAGTTTCCGGTAAAAATCGGCAAGCACTATCAAGTAATTGAAGCTTATCGCGTACAACATAGCCATCACCGACATCCTACTAAAGGGGGTATCCGGTTTAGTCAGAAAGTAAGTCAGGAGGAGGTTATGGCGCTCGCCGCGTTGATGACTTATAAATGTGCTATCGTAGATGTACCTTTCGGAGGTGCCAAGGGTGGTGTCAAAATTTCTCCCAGAGACTACACACCAGGCCAATTGGAACGAATTACACGAAGATATACCACCGAATTAGTAAGAAAGAATTTCATTGGACCCGCGATTGATGTACCCGCACCGGATTATGGTACAGGTGCAAGAGAAATGGCATGGATACTGGATACGTATGCCGTCTTTAAAGGTAATGAAATTGATGCATCTGCTTGTGTCACGGGCAAACCCGTTACACAGAATGGTATCAGAGGTCGTGAGGAAGCTACGGGTAGAGGTGTGTTCTACGGTATACGTGAAGTACTGCATGATAAAGCCATGTTGAAGCGCGTGGGTCTCGAACCTGGAACTGAGGGAAAAACTATGGCCATTCAGGGTCTGGGAAATGTGGGCTATCATACTGGAAAAATATCACAGGACGAAGGCGGATTCAAGATCATCAGCATTGCTGAGTATGAAGGTGCTATCTATAGTGAGGCAGGTATCGATATCGATGCCTTGATGACACATCGTAAGAAAACGGGATCTATCCTCGATTTTCCGGGAGCGGTAAACATGAATCAACGCAAACAAACACTGGAAGTAGAATGCGATGTGCTGGTGCCAGCTGCTCTAGAAAATCAGATAAGAGATGAGAATGTCAAAAATGTTAAGGCTAAAATTATCGCGGAAGCGGCCAACGGACCGGTAACCGCTTCGGCTGCCGAATATCTTCTGAAGAATGGCTGCATCATCATCCCTGACATGTATCTGAATGCAGGTGGTGTCACTGTATCTTATTTTGAGTGGCTTAAGAATCTATCACATATGCGTTTTGGACGCATGGAAAAAAGATTTGATCAAAACCGATATAGCAACCTCGTCAATCTTATAGAGCGACAAACCGGCCGCTCGATCAATGAAAAGGAGAAGTCCTTTATTACAAAGGGCGCAGATGAAATTGATCTGGTGCGATCTGGCCTCGAGGAGACTATGGTGACGGCATATCATCAGATAAGAGAAATTATGAAACGCAAGCCAAAGATCGAGGATTTGCGGACAGCAGCTTTTGTGAATGCCCTGGGGAAAATATCCAGCGACTATATAAATATGGGGGTATTTCCTTAATTACCAATTTATATGCGGTAGAAATGGCATTTCTCCGTAAATTTGGCAACTTGTTCAAGTGTATGACGTAACAGGTATAAACTTTCTTTTACTCATATTTGACCCAATATTTCTGTTTCAGATTTAAAAAGACATAAAGAGAATGTCAGAGAATAAGCTAGACAAAATTGACCTTAAAATATTGCAGATCCTTCAGGATAACTGTAAAATCACAAATCTTGATTTGTCAAAGAAAATCGGTCTTTCGCCGGCACCTACACTTGAGCGTGTGAAAAAATTGGAGAATACGGACCTGATTACCAGCTACCATGCAACCGTCAATCCTCAGGCTATTGGTCTCAGTGTGAAGACCTTTGTACTGGTATCTCTCGCCTGGCATAAGGAAAATGCACTGGACAATTTCATCAATAAGATAAAGGATATTGATGAAGTAACTGAATGTTATATCATTACTGGTGAGGCCGACATGCTGATTCAAATTGTTTGTAAGGATATTCCCACCTACGAGAATATTCTATTTAAGACACTATCACAGATCGAGGAAATCGAACGTATGAAGACATTGATGACCCTTTCCACTGTAAAGGACTCAAAGGTATTGCCATACAAGTACGATTGATACATAAAATCGGTACTACAGATCATTTTCCATCTAGAACCAAAGGATCACTGCTTTGGTCAGTACATCGTGAGCACGCCTTTAAAGGATACCTTTTTGGCACAATGCATGTGAGAGATCGAAGTGCATTTCGGTGGATTGAAGAGATAAAAAACAGAATAGAAGCGTGCGATATCTATGCGGCTGAAATGCATCTGGGTGAAGTGGATCCCCTACTACTCTCTGAGAGTGCTATGCTAAAGCCTGGCCAGTCCCTCACAGACCTGATTCCTCCCCGAAAATATGACAAGGTCCGAAAGCAGCTGAAGAAGTCTTTTGGAATAGATTTAAATTCCATGAGATTCCTGCATCCATTTCTGGTGATTTCACGACTATCAGAGACGGTGCTTTCTGAGGATCATTTACATCCATTAGATCAGTCTCTTTTCCATTATGCTGAAACCCTGGATAAGAAAACGACAGGGCTGGAGTCATTTGCAGAGCAAATGGAGATTATGAAGTCACTCGCTCCGGTAGAGCATATAAAAGGTGTGCTGCAGGTAGCCAGGAATCCTGAGAAATTCAGAAAGTCGATTCACAATATGGTCAGATATTACGAGGCACAGGACATACAGCGTCTCTATCAGGTAAGTCGAAAGCAATTGCATCATTTGCGCTCCAGGATGCTTTTTCAACGCAACCGCATATTGGCCGATCGTTTTATGCAACTTTGTGAAGGAGGTACTGTCTTTGCTGGTTTTGGAGCCGCACACCTCGGTGGAGGGAAAGGTGTCATCCGTCTATTAAAACACCAGGGTTTTCGCCTGAGTCCTATTACTATCGTACCTTTCACCCAGACGCATCTAAAGCAAGATGAAACCTGAAATAGTCAAGGATGATAAAGTTGCTGCTTTAATTGGCTACCAGGGATTTGTGGGACAACATCTCTTTACCCTGCTATCAGTGCATGGCGCTTATAAGAAGATACTCTTACTAGTGGATCAACAGGTGAAGGTAGATAACCCCAAGACAGAAGTAATCGTTTCTTCCATTGAGGATATTATGTTTAATAGGTGGAAAATTGATGATTTATTCATCTGCTATGATGCTTCCTTCTTCAATAGTGGTGGAAAGTATACAATACCCAAGAGTAGCTACCGGCATTTTCCACAAATGATACAACGGGCAGCGAATAGCCAGGTGGGCCAGGTGTTGCTACTTTCTAATCGAAGGGCTGACCCTGATGCACTGCGAACCATCAACCGGGTGCGTGGACTGATTGAGTATTTGGTACGGAAGATGCCATTTTGGAGTACTCATATCTTCAGGCCCAGTCTTTTAATAGGAGAAGACCTTAACCAGGAATGGGGCAAGGAAGTTGCCGACAAAATGGGAGCAAAGATTGATCAGTACACGGGTGGTTGGTTGCGGAAAAACAAACCTATTGAGGCAAGTCTGGTAGCCAGAGCCATGCTGGAAGTAGCCCAAAAACTACATAAAGGTGTACATGTGTACAATTCAGAGTGGTTGCAGGATTATGCGATTGTCACTCGTAAAACGGATATACAGAAAAAATGACTAGAAAGACATCAAAGATCGATATCGAGATCACGTTAGGTGAGGACCGGATCCCCGAAAATATCAAATGGACGGCCAAGGATAGCGGTAAGGAAAATCAGGAGGCCAAAGCTATGCTTCTTTCTTTTTTCGATAAAGAAAATAGAGAAACGCTGAAGATTGATCTCTGGACTAAAGAAATGCAGGTAGTGGAGATGGATCGCTTTATGTACCATACACTAAGAGGACTCACAGATGCCTATTTTAGAGCTACTAATAATCAGAAGGTGGCAGGGGCAATGCAACAATTTGTACAGTTTTTTGGTGAGCAAACCGAAATCGTACCCAAGTCTGAGTAAGTCAAGTCAAAGCATTATTTCCAAAAAATTTTAGAAAAATGACCATTCGTTTCTGTTTGGTATCATTTTTGTCTTCTATATGTAAATAATTGATACAGGCTGTTTCATATTCAGTTACGATCACTTGTGTCGCCGAATTCGTCTCTTGATTAAGTTTGAAAAGCTTAGCCTAAGAAAAAGACGATGATCACCGTTTACCCGGGAGACGATTTAAAATTCGGTGGTAAAAAAAGACATAGGGAAACGGTGATCTTTTTTACATGCCCAACCAAAGAGTTATTTAATCAAAGCTTAACACCAGAATGATAAGCCCTGCCTTTTACCAAAGCGGGGCTTTTCTATTTCCATGCATACTGTCCCCTCCTTTACGTATCATTTGTTTAAATTGCCACTAGAAATAAATGATCCATGAAGCGAAGAAATTTTCTGCAAAAAGCAATGCTACCGATGGCCGGAGTGGCCATTCCCTCCTCTCTCCAATTTAAAAAACTTGATTTTTCTGATCTACCCGGTGGTTTGAAAATATTGTTTCAGGGAGATAGTATCACGGATGCCGGACGTGATCGAGGCCGATACTATGCTAATAATACGCAGGGTTTGGGCAATGGATACGTCTATCAGATTGTGGCTGAATTGCTGGGCCAGCATCCCATATCAGATCTGCAATGTTTTAACCGGGGTATCAGTGGGCACAAAGTGTATCAACTGGCGGATCGATGGGATATTGATTGTGTGGGCCTCGGACCGGATGTGTTGAGCATATTGATTGGTGTCAATGATTTTTGGCACATGATCAACGGTCGTTATGATGGTACTGTGGAGATATATGAAAACGACTATCGAAAACTGCTGAAAGAGACGAAGGAGTCTTTACCGGGTGTAAAGCTGATTATTTGTGAACCCTTTGCCGTGCAAGGAGGTACAGCCATCGATGATAAATGGTCTGCCTTTGACAATTATCGGGCAGTAGCAGGCAAGTTAGCGAAGGAGTTTGGCGCTTCGTTCGTTCCCTTCCAGGAAATATTTGACAAGGCGCTGGAGGCGGCTCCGGCATCCTATTGGTGTCCTGATGGAGTCCACCCGTCGATTGCCGGCGCATATTTAATGAAGAAAGCGTGGCTTGAGGCATTCCATAGCTTGATGGTGGGATAAGTGTTAGACACCTGTATGACGTATCGAGCTTATACACTTTTCCGCTCTTTTTTAATGTCAGTTGTATCGCGACTTGCTGGCCAATAGCGCTCAAGGCAAAAATAGAATCCCTTAAATGATGTCAAGATCATACGATGTAAAGGCATGGAGATTGTGGTCAATCTTACTGGTCATATTTGTCCTGGTGTTAAGTTGTGGATCTGCAGATCGCAGATTGAGAATTGCGGTAGCCTCTAATGCCCAGTATGCGGGACATGAGTTAGTATCGGCCTTCGAAGAAGAAAGCGGGATATCATGCGACCTTATCATTGGATCCTCTGGAAAAATCGCGGCCCAGATACTTTCGGGCGCTCCCTTTGACGTTTTTCTCAGCGCTGATACCTCTTATATCCAACATCTGGAGGAAGACGGAAAAGTGTGGGGTGAAAGTCGACTATATGCAGTAGGTCAGCTCGTCCTTTGGACTGCCGATCAAACGCTTAATCCCGGACTCGATATTTTGCTGTCGGATCAGGTAGATCATATTGCTTTGCCCAATCCTGACCTGGCACCTTACGGTGCTGCTGCCAAGCAGGCGCTGCAAAAGATTGGCATTTATGAAGAGATACAACCTAAATTGGTGTTTGGTGAGAGTATCGCGCAGACCAATCAATTTATAATGACAGGATCGGCCACTATTGGCTTTACGGCTAAATCTGTGGTGATGGTACCCAATATGATGAAGCAAGGAAAATGGTCTCCCGTCAATCCATCTTTGTACCCACCCATTTTACAATCAGCCGCCATCATAAAGTCGGGTCGGTCAGAAGAGGAAGCTGTATCTTTTTTTACTTATTTGTTTTCTTCAGAAGGGCAGGATATCTTAAGGAAATTTGGGTATGACATTCCGCAGCGCAAATGAATCGGCTACAAGGTGAAATTTCAAATATAGAGGCAGACGAACATCTCATTCGTGTTGAAATCCGTGTAGCGGGTACTACATTGTATGCCCTCATCCTTAATCTGGGGCCTAATGCAGGATACCATCCCACCATGAATAAACCCTGTTCTATCCTTTTTAAAGAGTCAGAAGTGAGTATCTGTGTAGAGGGGGCGCAACATATAAGTATCAGCAACCGCCTTCCTTGTATCGTCAGGGATGTTGAAAAAGAGAAAATACTCAGTCGCCTCAAATTGCAATGTTATGAAGAGATTATATTTGCTACGTTATCTACTTCACAATTAGATCGACTGGATGTGGAGATAGGGGATACGGTGACTGCACTGGTAAAGGAAAATGAGGTAATGCTTGCAGACTGAACCTATGGAATGGGGACCCATAATATTGACGTTTAAATTGGCCACCATTTGTACGGTGCTACTCCTGCTGATCGGCATACCACTGGCGTACTGGTTGGCCACGACACAATCCCGGGCCAAAACAATTGTGGAGACCCTGACGGCAATGCCCCTGGTGCTTCCACCCACAGTACTCGGATTTTACTTATTGATCACTTTTAGTCCGAATAATTTGCTGGGGGCATGGTTGCAGGAAACGTTTAATCTTTCACTGATATTTTCTTTTGGTGGTCTGGTGCTGGGATCCATAATATACAGTCTACCATTTATGGTTCAACCCATTCAGGCGGGGTTTCAACATCTTCCAAAATCACTGAGTGAGACTGCGACACTCATGGGGAAATCAAAATGGACTATTTTGTCCAGAGTACTGATCCCTAATATTAAATCGTCGATTCTCACCGGTATTGTCTTGTCGTTTGCACATACTATTGGTGAGTTTGGAGTGGTCCTGATGATCGGAGGCAATATTCCTGAGCGTACCAAAGTGGCATCCATAGCGATCTATGATGCAGTCGAAATGATGGACTATAATCTGGCTAATAAATATGCAGGATTTTTATTCGTAGTCACTTTTATCATTTTGCTGGTGCTATATCGAATTACTGGGAAAGATTTAAATAAGGTAATGTAATGATCCGCACGCGACTGATAAAAAAACTGAAAGCAGCGGATGGTGAATTTACCCTGGATATAAGTTTCTCATCAGAGCCCCATCAGATTATTGCTATTTACGGCCCTTCGGGCGCTGGCAAAACATCGATCCTCAGGATGATCGCTGGATTGCTGACGCCAGATGCGGGATTTTTACGGGTGAATGACAAAGATTGGTATGCATCAGAAAAAGGCTTTTTACTGCCGCCAGGAGACCGGAATGTCGGATTTGTCTTTCAGGACTATGCACTTTTTCCAAATATGTCAGTACTCGAAAATATACAGTTTGCTGTTCCACCGCATGGTGATCGAACTAGGGCCGAGCAGCTCATTGCTCATTTTGATCTCGACGAATTGAGAAATAGTCCACCCCATACATTATCCGGGGGCCAGCAGCAGCGGGTGGCAGTAGCCAGGGCTTTAGCACAGCAACCAGACCTGCTTTGCCTTGACGAACCACTTTCTGCTTTAGATCATACCCTTCGTGTTAAATTGCAGGATTTTATTTTAGAAGAACATAAAAAAAGACCTTTCACCATTTTAATGGTCAGCCATGATTTGGCAGAAATATTTAAAATGTCTGATACGGTACTTCATGTACAGAATGGTAGGGTCCTTGACTTTAATACTCCGGAAGTAGTATTTTCGGACAGCTCAATCAGTGGAAAATTTCAGTTTACCGGAAAGATAATCTCTGTAGAAAAAGGAGGGATAATGAATATAATAACAGTCCTCATAGACCAGCAAATGGTGAAGGTGGTGGTAGATCCACGGGAGATTGATTCTTTTTCTGAGGGAGATCAGGTCTTAGTGGCATCCAAAGCATTCAATCCGATTATCAGAAAGATTCTATAAATAAGCTAAGTGACTTTTAGTCTTGGTTTTAATTGCGAGACCTTCCTACATATGAACAATTCTATCCAATAGGTTTTGTGTGATTCTCTGTAGTCGTGGATCATTTTCTCGGAAATCGACGACCCGATCTATATAAAGTTCACGAGGATTTAGGGGGTAAGGATGGCCGGGAGGTGACGACAAACGCATATTCCACCAGCAGGTAGCCGCATTAAAGACGAAGTTTCCCTTTGGTAATTCATAATAGGTGGCGGCATAGCGTCGCGTACTATCTGCGCCATGCAACGGGCCTTCGGCAAGCACTTCAATTCCTGCCTGCTTTCCGATGGGATAGCCATGGTACTCCCAGCCCACCAAATCATGGATGCTGTCACCTTTTTCCATACCTGTATTATCAAATATCCAGTGTGTGGGATTGGTAACAGTCCAGTGTGCCAGCCCCACTCCATAAGAGGTATTGCCCATCAATTTCTCTTCGTCGTCCATCTCACCAGTTCGTCCAAAAGTCCGGGCCGGGGTACCATCTGTCGACGGTCCGATCTCAATGCCACCATCTACGGAGTTACCCGATAGAAAGAGAATATTTACTCCCTGGTCCCGTGCTTGACTCACATTTTCAAACATGGCGGGTGACCAGTACTCATCATGTCCCACAGAAAGAAAACCTTTACCACGGGTTAACAAGGCAGGCTCATTGTGAGTGTCAAGGTTCGAAATGTAGGTGACATCGTACCCCATGGATTCCATCCAGAAAGCCAGAGGAAATTCCCAGAGAAGGAATTCTCCACAGCCACTACTAATGGGAAGCAGTGGGGCAGGCAAGTGATTTAGATATACACCATAGGGTCGATCAAATCCCACCACGGGACCAATATCCGTGTACCAGGGACTATGACCCCAGGCTACTTCGTAGTCATATAGCGATCGCCATGCAGGCCAGCGATTATATGCCTGCCAGGTGATGTCCGAACATTGAAAAACGAAGTCTGCGGGGCGATCATCTTTGACGATGAAAATGAAATAATTTTCCCACCCCTCCTCTGTAGTCATTTTTCCCAGGTATACCCCACTTATCCATTCCTCAGATATTTGTATAGTGAACGACTTGTCCCAATGGCACTCGATCAAATAATTGTCGCCATCTTCAGGTGTTTCTTGCCTCGTTCCGCTGAATGGACCGTACTCTGCTATAAGACGTCCACCCGTGCCTCCATAGTAACCCATTCGAAAGAGCTGCACGCTATACGAGGAGATAGGATTGGTACTCACGAAAACATCAATAGAGTCTCCAGCCATAACGCTGGTCCTTGAGCAGTAGGCTTCGATCGATTCTATACGACAGATCCCAGACTCTTGCCATTCCAGATAGTCCAGAACACAGGTGTCCGACATATCTACATTGGAAGGTAGCCAGGCCGTCGTCCCTGGTTTGGCATTCTCGATCTCAATGATGGGCAGATTTACTGGTTCTTGATTATTACAGTGGGTACATAAAAGCCCAAATAGCAGTATAGCCATGAGCTGTACATAGGGGTTGTGCAACGTTTTCATAGTGTTAGAAAATACGATTTTTTCTTCCACTATCAATACTATTCTTTACTGGATTCGTGGATCCATGTGGCTATGCTTTCATGGCGGTTCTACTATTGAATGTAACTTCGTTGACTGAATAGATCTTACCAAATCTCCAATTGCCCGTTGGATTGTACTTCGAATCCTGGATTTAATTGTGTATATCCACATGCCATGAGAAAAAGCTGTACACCACTACTGATTTGTGCATTGGCATTGATGGTATTTTGAGCCGTATATGTTTCATCAGCTGTGATTATTCCTGTTACATTTTCTTGTAGAGGATCACTGGTACCTATTCCCTTGAAAGCTCCAAGGTCACAGGATCCGCTACGATTTACCAGCCGCTGATCGGTCGTTGGGCATCCACTCCCAGCGGCCAGTGCTGGACTACCACATGCTAGAGCGAGCACCGGGGTAGGACCTCCGTAGTGCGCCGGTGGATAGATAAGATCGGTGTCCGTGAAAGTAGAGGAAGCCGTAGCTAGAGTTTCGCCAAAATTATTGAGATTGACAGGGGGCCACTGCATGTTGCCCCCCAGGTCCACATCCATTTCTCGGTTCACGTTCACATCCAGCCAGATATTAATTTCATTTGAATTGTAGTTACTCCTGAGTATATTGTTTTGCCAGGTTACCGTGGCACTGCTATTGGCAAAAACGCCCCCGGCCCACAATCCCGCATAATTCTCCGCAAATGTATTGTTACGAATCAGGTAGCTGGCACCGGAACTTCCATTCGAAGTGCCGATGGCCATGCCCCCACCTAAACCATGTTCGACATGTTCCGTACGATTTTCATAGAAAGTACAGTTTTCCACGGTAGCCTGAGAGGCCACAATAGCCCAGATACCACCACCTTGTCGATTACAATGGTTACCCAAAAAGCTTGATCGGGTGACCGTAAATTGTTGCTCACTGACACTCGTGAATACATCATCCACGACATGGAAAATAGCACCTCCATTGCCGGCATCGGCCGCTCTCAAGTAATTGTTCTGAAAGAGACATTGATCGATTTCAAGCTGCGCGCTCATGTTATTGGAGAATACGGTATTGGAAGCGCCTCCCTGTGCATATCCGTTATTACCAATGAATTGGCTGCCGCAGACAGAGTATATGCGCTCACTGGCTGCTATCTCCACCCCATCCAGATTAATTGCACCGCCATGTCCTCGAAGACCCCCGGATGAGCCCTGTGCTGCATTGTTTTCAAAAAGGCAATTGGTGATGATGATGCCGCTGCCCAGTCCTCCTATGGCTCCACCATTGCTTGATTGATTATTTCTAAAGACACAATCAGAGAAGATGCCCTTGTCCTGCCCAAAAACGTAAACGGCACCCCCAGCTATGTCGGAGGCGTCCAGCCGTGTGGTACTGTTGTCTTCGAAAGTGCATTGGATCACCTTCAGAATGGCTTCATCGCCTCTTGCCAATATCGCTCCCCCACAGTCAGGAAACGTGCTGCCTGTATTGGGTGCCCTTCCATTGATGAACCGCATATGCTGTACGGTCAGGTCGACGGCCACATCTTTCTGAATAATTCGTGAAGTATTATTTCCGTTGAGAGTCAGACCGGCTCCATCAAGTACTACATCAGAGGTGATCATCAGTGGAGTGGTGATGTTCAGTGTGGCATTCATACCGCAATTACACTGGACATGTCCTCCTGTAGCTAGTGCATTTTGCAGTGCTGTCTGAGTGCAGGATCCTGGGGTTCCATTGCCTACCAGGGTTGGAGAGGTTAATATCACCGGATCTTCCGCTCGCGGACAGTCCTGAGCGGTGATAGCAGTGAGTATGGTAAATATGAAAGAAAGGAGTAGGCTTATTCTAAAGATCATTCAATCAGCGTTTTTGAAATCCTTGATAAAAGTTTTAAGGGGGTTCGATTTCAAAAAAAAGAATCAGGAAATAACCAGTAGAATGTGTCGTAAGATTTCCAAACGAGATGAACACAAAAAGTGGACCATTGTGACATCGTATATCTAACCTTGAAAAAAGAGCGTTATTGTAGCTGGTGAGGATTTATCTCCAAACACCTATGCGATTAAGATCACAAAAGTTAAGGCAGGAATACGTATCTTTATTTCAGTGAAAAAAATAACGTCCATATTTTTTGCCTGCTATCTGCTGTTGGGAAGCTTCTTCCCCAATATGGACTATTCTCAATTAGCACACATTCCGGATGCACTGGACCATATTGCCGTCCATAAGTCTGAAATGCATTCAAAAGATCACAAATTTTCGGTTTGGGAATTTATTGTGGAGCACTATGTAGATCCAGCACAACACACAGACGACCATCAACACAACCACGAGGACTTACCAATGCAGCATTTACATGCCGGCATGTCTCTTAGTTTTCCTTCATCTGTGCTCTTGACAGACATTTCTTCTATGGAGTACCAAAGGGAAGATGTAATCCTACCAAATTATATTTATCAGTTTGATTATCAGTCTGGTATCTATCGACCTCCGATTGTTTAGGCAAATCTGATTATAGTAATTCTTTCTTTTTTGGTCATTAAAATCGGATAATCGATGTTTAATCGTATTATACATTATTCTATACATAATAAGCTGATTATCGCACTTTTGGTGCTATTACTGGTGGGCCTGGGCGTTGATTCCCTGCGGCACCTTCCACTTGACGCGGTACCAGATATTACAGACAATCAGGTGCAAATTATCACGTCTTCACCTGATTTGTCAGCTCAGGAAGTTGAGCGTCTCGTGACCTATCCTCTGGAGATGGAAATGGCAAATATTCCCGATGTAGTCCAGGTGAGGTCTATATCCCGCTTTGGTCTATCGGTCATTACTATTGTTTTTAAAGAATCTGTTAATATTTATTGGGGCAGAGAACAGATTAGTCAAAAACTCATAAAGGCAAAAAGCCAAATACCCCCTGAATATGGAGATCCCGAGATGGGACCCATTTCGACCGGTCTCGGCGAAATCTATCAATATGTCATCTATCCCGAAGACGGATACGAGGATCAATACTCAGCCATTGATCTGAGGACAATCCAGGATTGGATTATCAAGCGTCAGATCATCGGCGTGCCTGGAGTCGTAGAAGTGAACAGTTCCGGAGGATATGTAAAGCAATATGAGATTTCTATCAATCAGGGTAACCTAAAGTCATTCGGTATTTCGATTGGGGATGTTTTTTCCGCCGTAGAAGCAAATAATGCCAATTCTGGAGGATCGTATATTGAAAAAGCCGACCAAACCTTCTTCATTCGCGGAGAAGGAATTGTCGAAACGGTACAGGATCTTGAGCATATCGTGGTGGCCACGGACAAGGGTATGCCCATCTTATTACGACACGTAGCCGAAGTAACCATTGGCAATGCACCACGATTTGGAGCGGTTACCATGAATGGAAAGGGAGAGGTGGTGGCCGGCCAGGTCATGATGCTCAAGGGAGAAAACTCCATGGAGATCACACATGCCGTTAAAGAGCGCATTGAAGAAATAAAGACCACGCTGCCGGAGGGAATTGTACTGGAACCGTACCTGGACCGCTCAAAGTTGGTTGATAGAACGACTCACACAGTGGCGAAAAACCTGATCGAAGGCGCATTGATTGTGATTTTTATTTTGGTGCTTCTCCTTGGAAATCTTCGGGCCGGATTGATCGTGGCATCAGTGATTCCAATCAGTATGCTTTTTGCCGTGTCCATGATGCGTGTTTTTGGTGTTTCTGCCAATCTCATGAGCCTGGGTGCTCTTGATTTTGGACTCATTGTTGACGGAGCCGTCATTATTGTTGAGGCCATACTTCATCATCTGGGCCATATTTCCAAAAAGAATATGACGGCTGCTGAACGGGAGAATGAGGTGTTTCATTCAGCTTCCAAGATTAGAAAATCTGCAGCATTTGGAGAGATAATTATTCTGATCGTTTATTTACCGATATTCTTTCTTGAGGGTGTAGAGGGAAAAATGTTTATTCCGATGGCGCAGACGGTCAGTTTTGCCATTCTTGGTGCATTGATTTTATCATTAACCTATGTCCCAATGATGTCTGCATTATTTCTCAAAAATGCCCGTGTACCCGAGGATAGTTTCTCAAATAAGATAATGGATTTCCTTTATAGATTATATACTCCCGTTCGGGAGTTCTGTTTTAAAGTGAAGCATTTGATTCTGATACTGATTTTTTTACTTTTTGCATTTAGTATTTGGGTGCTTACTAATATGGGTAGTGAGTTTATTCCCACCCTAGAAGAGGGAGACTTTGCTCTGCATCAGATTTTACCTTCAGGTAGTTCCATTAAGAAGGGGGTGGAAGTTTCGGCAGAGTTACAGGAAATTTTAACCAGTAATTTTCCGGAAGTAGAGAAGGTGGTTACGAAAATTGGAACTGCCGAGATTCCCACGGATATTATGCCCCTGGAGGCTGGTGATATTTATGTGATTATGAAGCCAAAATCAGAATGGACTTCTGCTCAGGACAGGGAATCTATGTTTGAGAAAATGGAGGAAAAACTCAATGAATTTCCAGGAGTAATGTATGAATTCACCCAACCGATTCAGATGCGATTCAACGAATTAATGACCGGTATCCGACAGGATATTGCAATAAAGATTTATGGCGAAGATCTGGGGTTGCTGGTACAAAAGGCCCATGACGCAGAAGCGATTTTAAATGGTATCGAAGGCGTAGGTGATATACAGGTAGAACCCACCGCCGGACTACAGCAAATGGTGGTTGATTTTGATCGGGCCAAGATGGCTAAATATGGAGTAAGCATAGCACATTTGAATAATATTGTAAAAGCATCCTTTGCAGGAAGAAAGGCAGGAACGTTTTATGAAGGCGAGCGACGTTTTGATATCGTGATTCGGTTGAGAGATGGAGAAAGACAGACTATTGAAAGTCTCAGGGATCTGCATGTTGATTTGCCAGGGGGAGGCTTTGTACCCATGGCCGAGCTGGCTAATATTAAATTTGAAGAAGGTCCTACCCAGATATCACGCGATGATACGAAGCGAAGAATTACCATCGGAGTCAATGCAAGGAATCGAGATATTGCCTCACTGATACGAGATATTCGAACTTCTTTTGAAGAACGGTTGAATTTACCTGCAGGATATCATGTACGATATGGGGGACAGTTTGAAAACCTGGAACGTGCAAGGAATCGACTCATGATAGTCGTACCAATATCCCTGTTATTAATATTTGTTTTATTGTTTTTGACTTTTGGCAAGGTAAAATATGCATTATTAATTTTCACGGCTATTCCCCTTTCTGCAATAGGAGGTATTTGGGCTTTATATATGAGAGGTATGCCATTTAGTATTTCGGCAGGAGTTGGTTTTATCGCATTGTTTGGAGTAGCCGTTTTAAATGGGATTGTGCTCATTGCACATTTTAATCAATTGAAAAAGGAAGGAATGCACGATGTGATGGAACGAATACGCCAGGGCACGAAGACCCGGCTACGGCCTGTGGTCATGACGGCTGCCGTTGCTTCACTGGGCTTTCTACCCATGGCTCTAAGTAGATCTGCAGGGGCTGAAGTACAACAACCTTTGGCTACTGTTGTCATAGGAGGGTTAATTACAGCCACCTTTTTGACCATGATTATTTTACCGATTTTATATTTTCTTTTTGAGAAACGGGGCTCGGCACTTCCAAAATACAGGCTTTTAACAGTGAGCCTTATCCTGGTTTTTGCTGTTAATCTATCTGGACAAAATACAACCAGTCTGCAGGATGCCCTACTTCAATTTCAGCAGCAGGAAAATGGTTTGACACGGGCTTTAGATTTACAGAAGAATGCCTTCAGTGTAAAACAGCAGGCACCTGTCATACCAAATCCAGTACAATGGTCACTTAGTACCGAAGAATTTCAATTCGGGCGGGAAGGAGTTCATTCACTGAATTTTCAAAAGGCATGGAAATCAGCTGGATTAAAGGCATCGTATGGTCAACAATATGCGGCAAATGCCGATGCTGTGAGAAATCAATTCGAAAAAGATAGTTTGCAGTTAATGCATGACCTGGTGTCTTCCTACCTCGAAGCAGCCTATAGTACGTCATTGTTTCAACTTGGCGAAGAAAGGATTGATATGCTTACTGAATTTGCCTCTCTGGTCGAAGAACGGGTGCGCCTGGGTGCGGATCCAGCGATTGCTCAAAAGCAGATTCAACTTGAATTGGATCACGCAGTTGCCACTATGAGCCGACTGGAAAGAGAAGTGCGCATTCAGAATGATTGGATCAAGTCCTGGTTAAATTCAAATGAAATTATCGTAGTGGATCCGCTGGAGGAAATTGATTGGCAACCTACCAATATATCGCTGGATCGTCATCCTTCCCTGGAATATTATAAGGTGCAATTAAATCAATTGAATGCTCAGCATCAAATTAATTTAAATCAGGCGAAACCACAATTATTTACAGGTTTACAACTGCAAAGTGTAGATGGTAATTTTTTGTTTTTTGGCCTGCAGGCAGGACTGCAAATGCAGATTGGACACAATTTCAGTGACCGTGAAAAGGAAGCATTTCATTTGCAATCTAGATCTCTCGAGGAAAGACAGTCATGGCATCAATCCTATTTACAGCGATACTTTGATGTACAGCAAAATCAGCGGGTCAACACGGAGCAGCGATTAGATGATCTGGAAGATTTAATATCCAAGCAAGTTTTGCTGTTGGAGGATCTCAGATATTTATTTGGACAGGGTGAGGTGTCGTATAGCGAGGTAATGCTCGCCTATAAGTCTTATCTGGACCTGAAAGGTGAGCGAATCGATCTGCTCAAAGAGCGTTTTATGAAATTTAATGATGTTATTCATTTTGTAAATTGATAAATAATGAAATCACTAAAATATATAATACCTTTTTTGCTATTCGCATTAAACGCATGTAGCAATCAATCGTCTCAGAATGAAATGGCGGAGACGGATGATCATGACCATGTGGAGATGGGTGAACAGGTGGAATTAACTCCAACTCAGATTGAAAATGTCGGTCTAAAGTTTGATACCATTACCCTTCGATCGATCAAGTCTACTGTACAATTGACGGGCAGGGTAGAGCTGCCTCCCACTGGAAAATCAGTTGCCAGTAGTCAATTGCAAGGACAGGTCACAGCCGTACATGTAATAGCAGGCGAACAGGTTCGTGCCGGTCAGACCCTTTTTACCATTCGCAATCTTGAAGTTATAGATTGGCAGCAGGATTTGATTAGTGAAAGGGCAACAATGAGCTATCTGGAGAAAGAAGTAACTCGTCAAAAAGAAATATCAGAGAGGAAATTAGGGTCAGATAAAACCTATCAGGATGCCGTTCAAAAATTAAGTCGATCCCAAGCTACGGTAAAAGCATTGCAAAGTAAGCTTACCTCCGTGGGTATTCGAATGGATGATAATGCAGAAGATTTTAAATCTACATTTCAGATTGTAGCACCGTCTGCAGGTGTAGTCCAGCATCTACTGGTGAGCAAGGGTCAGTTTGTTGATGCCAATATGGAGCTTGCAGAAATCATCAATACGCATCATTTGCACCTGCATTTAAGAGCATTTGGATCTGATGTTGCTGCTCTGCAGAGGGATCAGGTCCTGGATTTTTATGTTCAGGCAAGACCTGATGAGATTTTACAGGCGAAAATTTGGTGGATCAATTCTATAGTAGACGAAGAAAGTAATAGTTATGATGTGCATGCAGAAATAATGACCGATCATGAACATTTGTCTGCAGGAGAGTTTGTAGAAGCAAGGGTAGTGGAGCGGGAAATTAAGGTCAATACTCTACCAGCTGGTGCGGTGACCACAGATAGAGGTTTGCATTATATATTCACACAGGCAGGTGCTGATGATCAGCATGTACATTTTAATAAAGTGCAGGTGGACGTCGGGATTACTGATCTTGGATATGTCGAGATCTTTCCGATAGACCCTATCGAGGATGATGTGGCTGTTGTGACGGAAGGCGCTTTTTTTGTAATGGCACAATCTAAAAAGGGAGAAGAGGGAGCAGGACACCATCATTAGGAGACGGTAGAAAACCCAACCGGTGCTGATTGAGCGGTTGAAATAAATTGATTCTAAGAATTTCAACCGTTCTCCTTGCGTCTATTTCGTTGAGCACATTGCATGGAGCTCGCCTTTATGCTATAACTGCTTCGTTGGGATGAATCTGGGTATTCAATAGTTTCCCAGGAATTTTTTTTGGTATAAAAACATTTGAAACAACAAGTAGTCTCAATGAAGAAACTGTGAAGTTTGGTTTAAGAAATCTCAAATCTTTTATGCAGAGAGGGTAAAATGCCTTTCACTCCTTGAACACCTGCGTAGGATTGTAATATTTTGAGGATTATAAATGAGTGACAAAATGAAGTCTAAAGGACTCGTGTCTTTAAGTCTGGAAAAAGTGGATGATTGGGTGAAGGGCGATCCCATTGTGCAGCAACGGAAGGTCCTGAAGAAACTGTTGAAGACTGCCTCAAAGACAGCTTTTGGTATTTACTATGATTTTGATCAGATACTCAAGGAAGAGGACATGGTAGGTAGCTTTCAAAGAGAAATACCGTATCATGACTACAATCGACTATTTGATACGTGGTGGCATCGCGTCCTGGCGGGTAAAAAAAATATCACCTGGAAGGGAAGGACCAAATATTTTGCCTTGAGTTCAGGGACTTCTAATGCTAGATCCAAGCGCATTCCGCTTACTCGTGCGATGTTTAAAAGTCTGAGCTACACGGCTCGACTACTTTTTGAAAGTCTGCCCAGATTTAAGATTTCACCCGCTGTATTTACCCGTGCCTGGTTGTGCATTGGTGGTACCAGTCATCTTAATGAAATTGACGGTCATTATGAAGGCTATCTCAGTGGCATTAATGCAAGAAAACGTCCTTTCTGGGTCAAGGCCTTTTATAAGCCGGGAGATAAAATTGCTACGGTCGAAGATTTTGATGATCGTACTGAATTGATTGCACAGCATGCGAAGGACTGGGATGTAGGATTGATTGTGGGCATACCCCATTGGGTGCAGATGACCATGGAAAGAATTATAGAGAAAAATGACATCACTCATCTGAATGAATTATGGCCAAATCTCTCAGCTTTTATTTTTGGTGGAGTAGATATTACACCTTATAAAAAGAAATTGGACGAACTGGTAGGGCATCCTCTGAAATATATCAACACCTATCTTGCCTCAGAAGGTATGATAGCCTATCAAAATGATCCCCATTATACGGATCTTCAATTGATCCTGAATAATGGGATATTTTTTGAATTCCTACCCTTCGAAGAGACACTGTTTGACGAGAACGGTGATTTGATTGGATCACCTCAGGCATTGACAGTAGATCAGGTCAACGAAGGAGTTGACTATGCAGTGGTGATCAGTACCTGTGCAGGTGCCTGGCGATACTTGCTGGGTGATACAGTGCGATTTACAGATGTGTCGCGTGGGCGCATCATTATTTCGGGACGTACAAAATACTACCTCAATTTGTGTACCGAGCACCTGACAGGTGACAACATGATTGCAGCCATTGCCCGGACAGAGCAGGCACTGGATGTGAATATTGTGGAGTTTACGATTGTGCCCCTTACGGAAGGTCAACACTACACACACCAATGGTATGTGGGAGTAGATAAGCCGATAGGTCAGCAAGTCCTTAAAGAATATCTGGATGAGCAACTCGGAGTCCTAAATGATGATTATCAATCTGAGCGAAAAACGGCCCTTCATATGGACCTGAAAATTGTACCCCTCGAAATCTTTTATGATTGGGTGAAGCAGCGACAGGACAGTGCTGGCCAAAGCAAAATACCCAGAGTCATACGGGGTGAAGCTGCTGAGTCATGGATAAAGTATGTTGAGGAACATGTAAGCTAACAACGAGACAATCAGATGTGGTTTAGGCATCCTAAATTTCTTTTTTCCGTTTCTCCAGTTAAATTACTTGCGAATCAATAAAACTATGCTGAAGTCATTCATTGAAGATAAAAGACTGGCTGGCATTAATTGTCTGATTTGGAAAGATGGCCACTTATTATTTCAGGAAAGTTATGGCTATAGGAATCTTGGTGCCAAAGAACCTGTGATGAATGACACCATTTTCAGGATTTCTTCCATGACGAAACCTATCACCTCTTTACTTGCTTTGATCCTATATCAGGAGGGGAAATTTTACTTAAATGATCCTATTACAAAGTGGTTCTCGCAGTTTGAAAACATGCGTGTCTGGAATGAAGAGACGGGTGAATTTGAAGTTACCCGCAAGGTGATTACAATACATGATCTACTGACACATCGTGCAGGTTTTACATACAGTGAATTTCTGCATGATAGCTTGAGAAAAGAATATCGAAAGGCCCTGGGGGGTGATATTGATACGAATTTATCCCTTGAGGAATGGGTTGAAGGATTAGCGAGCTTGCCGTTAATAGGTCAACCGGGAGTATTATTCAATTACGGACGATCCACGGATTTACTGGGTGTTCTACTTTCGAAAATTGAAGGTAGATCGCTGGGTGATATTATGAAGGATAGAATATTAGAACCCCTGGGAATGTTGGATACTTTTTTTACCGTCCCTGAGGAAAAAAGAAATAGATGTGCTGCAAATATTGGATATGATCAATCCGGTAATCTGGTGGAGCTTGAAACAGTACCTCTTAACATGGCTCTCAAAAAACGTCCAGCCCATCTTGAGTATGAATCAGGAGGTCAGGGACTTTGGTCCACCGGGGGAGATTATTTGAAATTTGCCCGGGTTTTTGTGGAAAATGGAGCATCCAATGGAATACAGCTCCTAAATCCAGAAGTGTTACATCATATGACATCAAATCAATTGACGGCTTACCAACGAGAAAATTCATCACTAATGGGAGCTCGGATTTTTACGGAAGGTTTTGGATTTGGACTAGGGGTGGCAAGGGTTATGAAAGAAAACACGGTAAGCGCCTTGCCTTGTGCTGGGTCAGTAGGCTCGGTAGGTTGGCCCGGTGCATATGGAGGATGGTGGTCCGCAGACCCTGTGCGAAAGTCTGTGTCTATTTTTCTCACCCACAGTATGACCTCTCCTCAACAATTGGCACAGGGTATGGGATTTCAACTCTATGAAGCGATCGAAAATTTTTCCCATTTATCGATTGAAATGACCCGTTAGAGAAGGTCCCGAAATTAGGTCTGTCATCATTTTACTGAGATATCTTATTAGAAAGTATTTTTCAAAATACCCTGCTTTTATTCCAGGCAATAAAAGATCTGCATCTCTTCTGTGGTATGAAAACAAAGAACCGTAACTTATAAGGATCATATCACAAAACAGATTGCAATGAAAAGTATTTTGAAGAGCCTTCTGCAGGAAAATAAGCAGTTGGAAACCCTGGAAAATTTAAGAAGTAAAGAGAAAAGTGATAGAGGAATCCCTGGAGATAACCGGAGAGACTTCCTTAAAAAGTCTGCCTTAGGTGGCCTGTCTTTGGCGGGGTTATCACATCTCTCTTTCGAGGATTCGATGGCAGAAATGACATCCCGTGTCAACAAGTCTTCTAGTCCTTCCGATTTGCGGATTACTGATATGCGGTATGTCACGCTAGACAATGGAACTTCCTATACAAATGCGCGTAATGTTATCATACGGATTGATACCAACCAGGGTATTTATGGTCTGGGAGAACTGCGAGATGGAGCCGATCCCCGCTATGGACTTTTTCTTAAAAGTCGGATACTGGGTTTAAATCCCTGCAATGTTGAAATGATTTTTAAGATTATTAAACAATTTGGAGGTCATGGTCGAAAGGCAGGCGGGGTGAGTGGTGTGGAAATAGCACTTTGGGATCTGGTGGGGAAGGCCTATGATGTGCCGGTGTGGCAGCTATTGGGTGGCAAATACAGAGAAAATGTGCGCTTGTATGCCTATGTGCCGGAGCACGATCGAAAGAATCTCGACGTAGATAAATTTAGAGAGGACTGCAAGAAGAGAATTGATGAGCAGGGATTTACCTGGTTAAAAATGCATCCGGGTATCCAGGTGTATAGCGATGTACCTGGCACAACGGTCAATACTAAATTTATTCCCGGCTTTAAGGACACCAATTTGGATAATTATCTGTCGTACCAAAATACACGACATGGATTAACGGGTATTCAGGTTACGGACAAAGGTCTGGACATCTTATCCGAATATGTGAATAAAATTAGAGAGGTCGTAGGTTATGATATTCCATTATCTGCTGATCATTTTGGGCACTTTGATATAAATAATTGCATCCGTGTAGCAAACGCCCTGGAACCCTACCGTCTGGCTTCTATGGAAGACTTTGTACCCTGGGACCAAACGGATCAGCTCAAACATATTACCGACTCTATAAACTCCCCAACCATCACTGGTGAGGACATTTTTGGAAAGGAAGCCTTTAGAACCTTGTGCGATGTACATGCGGTAGATATTGTACATCCGGATATGGGTACTTCGGGAGGCATCATGGAAACTAAGAAGATAGGTGATTATGCGGAGGAAAAAGATATTGCGATGAAGCTACACTTCGCAGGCACACCTATTTCATTTATGGCTAACGTCCATAGTGCAGCGGCTACGCAAAACTTTCTTGCCCTCGAGCTTCCTGTACAGTGTGTGGATAATCCCTGGTGGCCTAAGTTGGTAAAAATGGTGGGTGAAAAACCTTTGTATACCAAGGGATTTGCGCATGTACCCGTTGATGCTCCCGGACTGGGTGTTGAACTTAATGAAGAAGAGCTCAAAAAACATATTCATAAGGAAGACGAAAGTTATTTTAGACCGACCCCTGAGTGGAATGAGAAAAGATCACACGATAGGTTGTGGAGTTAGCGGATAAAGAAGTTGTGGGAGACAGTTATTCACTTGTTACAAGTGTTTTTTACTCCAATTGCAAGGGGGGCTTATAAATTTGTTTTGCTAAACAAGGTTTCTCCAAGAAGAAAAAGGAAGACCTTGCTTAATTTCGTTTCTCGACAAGGGAACAAGCACCAGTCATTGTCTTTGCAAACTGCTATTTATACATGAAATAGCGTAGATCCGGGGGTGACTTAAATCAGAAATATTTCAGTTGGGTCACACCGAGGTCTAAAATGATTTATGGGGTGTAAGTGCTATTTATTACTCCCATCATTCTTCTAGGGATTCGAGGGAGTTTGTCAGTAGCGCTTTTGCATATTTATAATTATGCACACCCATACTTCGATCTTCTTCAATATAAATCCAATTGAGTGCTGCTCCTGCAAGCTTTGTTGGGTATGTGCCACGGTTCCAGAGACCTGTATTCGGATTCAGTACGCCTTCCTCTATCAACTTGGATCCAAGTTGTGTCAGTAACATCTCGATATCCTCTTGAGCACCATTTATATTGAAGTCCTCTGCACCAGAATGACATGGAGTGCAGGCTATTATATTGGGTACTTGATCACCATGTGATTCATATCGCATGTTAAAAGTATGTCCTCCTCCTGAGTCTCCAAAAGCTGGTGCCATGTGACATGAAATACATCCATCAGTAATCAAATCTTTATGTGGAGAACTTTCATACGGCAGAGAACCTTCTACTTCGAATCCTCCTAGACCAAAAACAAGTGCGGATTGTGGACCATGATGTGTACCCCAACGAGAACTTACTATTTCAGTGCTATCATTTGCCATGTCTGGAATATCATAGGGTCTTGACTGATGACAATTTATACAGAGGTTTCCAGTTCCAAAGTCTACGGTACCTCCATTAATCAGTTCTACAGGTTCTGTAGTCCTGAGATCGTAATCTGAAATATCGAATGTCTCATGTATCATGTGACAGGTCCTACAATTGATAGGGGTAGGATCTGTGATAGGCATGGCCGTTTGGAGGGCTCCCGTTTCCAATCTTTCGATAAATCCCTCATGGGTGTGGCATATAGCGCATGAAGTAGAATTCCTTTCAAAGTTGCCGCCAATGCGGTGAATCGAATTTTCAAACTGCACTTGTTTTGCAAATAAGTCTGTATTTGAGGCATGACATGAACTACATTGTGCTGTCCCGTCAGTGCCGTCTACACCGTCAACGCCATCGACTCCGTTAGCTCCGGCCGGACCTTGAGGTCCCTCCTTCACACAACTAATAATAAATACCAGCATCAAAAGGGAAAACCAAACCGATAGTATTATTTTCTTCTGCATGTTGAGCGATGTCTTTAATTATATCAAAAACCCTAATCCATGACTAAATTATGACAGAAGATTCGCAAAAAGAATAAAGACGGGGTGATGTTGCAGCAAAAAAAAATGACATATATCAACACTAAGTTAACATATGTCACTTTTGCTGAGATGAATAATCCTAAAGATTATTCATAAAATTTATAAGACACCATCGGTCTTCTTCATCGGGAATTTTTTTCTCGAAATTGGGCATATCATCGCGCCCGATAAAAGACTGATAATACTTTACCCCATCCACCTGGTCTTTAAAATCGGCGGTTGTGATATCTGGCATTGGAGTGTCGATTTCGCCTGCTTTCTTACCATCTCCAAATCCTTCAGATCCATGGCATGACTTGCAGTGTTTATCGTATAAGGATTTACCAATATCCATGCACTCTTCATCTCCTGACGATGTGGGATTTTTCATAGACTTATACTCCTCCGGCACATCCCATGGGTCTCCCTGAGAGATAAAGGCAGAAAGCGTGATTAGAAGGCCGATAGTTATAAAAAATGCTAAATACGTTCTCATATTTCTTATTTTATATCCAACTCAATTATAAGTATAAGGTAGTAATTACTCTGAAAGTTTCTTCATTTTAAAGAGTTTACTGACTGACAAAAAGTAATGATACCACGCTGCGGCGAAGGCAAGAGTCACTGCTATAATGATCCATAGGGGGGCCGCTCTGCTCCACAGTGCTCTTGGCTCTTCCTCCTCAACCTGTTCTAAGGGTAGACCCCATTGAATATCTTTTTGCACTTCAGCTGTACCATATTCGTCATCTTCGATTATTTGTGCTATTAAAGTGAGATTTCCATCAAAATCTCCGGGCACATCATCCGGGAAGGCCATTTCAAAAATCCCGTCTTCAATGCTTCCTTCACCAATGGGTAGATTACTAAAAGTACGTCTGACAAACACCTTGACCTCCTTATCTGTGATAGCGATTTTTTCATCACCTTTTATTTCAACACCCGAAACCACCAGAGTTCGAATAGAATCTTGCAGAATGCCATCCATTTCAAGGTTTATACGTTTGCTCTCTATCTTCCTACTTGTTTTTTGATATGCTTCAGCTCCAGGAAAAGTAGCTTGAAACTGTGCAAGACCGGAAGTATCTCGTATTAATTCTGATTCTTTCAAGTCAAGTCTTGCGATACCGTTTTCATCCGTGCTTACCTTTCCTAATAGAATCGTTGCCGTATCGGAAATCAAGGTGAACTCTATCTCCGCATCGGACAACTGGAGAAATGTTCGGTCGGGACGATACTTGGTTTCACATATTAAGTACTGTTCCTCATTACTTTGAAAATAATCCAAGTACATATATACTCGGTGAGGGCCATCCTGTGCTATTAATTGACCACCCTGGCATAGAATGAGGAAGGAGCAAAGTAGGACGAAGTTTTTCCAATGTACATTCGAACCGGTGAGAAACATAACTCTTCTATTTTGAAGTGATATAAAATGGTTTTGGAACGACGATTTCCTCATCATGCTCCATGTCTGCAACAGGGATCGCAGGTGCGAGAAAGTTCAGAATCATGATGATTAGTACAAAAAGACCAACTCCTCCAAGTGTCAAAGCCCATTCGACCCATGTCGCAGAATAGTGCGCGTACTCCGGACGAATATCTTGTACCGGAACGTAAGGCGTTTCAAGCGTGGGTACGATGATGAGATATCTTTTAAAGAAGAGACCAACCAAAACCAAAGCAGCCACGATAGTGATGGATGTCGGGTTTCTGAGTTTTGGGACCGAAAGTACTAGAATCGGTAGTAGAATTGCAAAAAGGATGGTTGAAAAGGAAAGTAAGCCATATTGATTCAGGTCAAGTAACTTGTCAAGCCAACGTTCATGCGTTTCATCTATATTATACCATTCGGTAATGTATTCACTCAGTGTGAAATATGCAAAGCCAAAACAAAACAGCAGTAAGAAGAAACCGACTATATTAAAGTGTTGATTTGTAATGATTTTTTGGAGGCCATACTGCTCCCGATAGATCCACATTAAAATCAATAACAATGCAAGCCCGGAATAGATGGCTACGAGAACAAATTCAGGAGCAAACAAAGTGCTGTGCCAACCTGGCCTTAGACTCATGCCAAATAACCAGGCCAGCAGTGAGTCTGCCAGAATGGTAGTGAAAATAAGTGTGACAGCGAGAATGTTTTGAGCCTGGTTTAATAATTTAATTTGTTCGGGTTTTGCCTGGTACGATAGGGCTAACTTCGTATATAATTTGCGTTTCCATCCTGGGATGCTGATAACGGTACTATCACGCAATCTGGCAAAATCCCTTATATGTGATATGTAAAGGTATGTAGCAATAAAGATCAGGTTCGTCATGATAGCTAATACATCCCAGGTTATGGGACTCTGTATTCTACCATGTATAAATAGATAATGTAAGCGATCAAGGCGCCCAATGCACAGCAATATGAATATAGGTCCAACAATGAGGCCTGCCAGGGAGAAAAGTACTGCAAATCGATGTAAGGGCTTTGCCCATTGCAGGCGTGATAAATGAAGAACAGCAGCGAGAATGGCGCCAGAATATCCCAATCCAAGAAAAAACACAAATGTGATGATGTACAAGCCCCAAACCACATGATCCCTCATTCCTGTCACAGAATGGCCATATAATATCTGGTAAATCAAGGCAATGACTCCTATGAGAACAAGACTCAGTAAGAAACCAAAGAGTACCTTCCATGCTTTTGAAGGTTTAGAAATGGGGTTTTTAAAGACTTGCAGATGTTTATCAAAAGATGGATCTTGCATGACGAAATAATTAAAGGATGTCCTTATATAGATCTTTTCTTTCCTCTGAAAGATCATCTAACCCCGATTCGTAGGGAAACATTCGATCTGTTGGAGGCAAATAATACACCCTGGGCTCGGTACCCAATTCTTCCAAATAACGGTAGGCACCTCGTTCCTCCAGAAGTTTTCGAAATCTGACGGTTTCTGTACCATTCGATACTGCATCTTCATTTGCATCTCCAAAATAGAAGACACCATTGGGGCAGGCAGTTACGCAATCCGGCAATTCTCCACGTCTGGCCATGTCAGGGCAGAAGTCACATTTATCCACCGTGCCTACCTGACTGGGAACACTTGTTTCGGGACTTGGATGACACATGGCTATTTCCTCTGGTTGCTCGGGCTCATCCCAATTAAAAACTCGGGTTGAGTAAGGGCACGCCGTCATACAAAATTTGCAACCGATACAGCGCTCATTATCGATGAGTACAAGACCATCGTCCCGTTTAAATGTCGCATCAACAGGGCATACTTTGACACAGGGCGGATTGTCACAATGAAAGCAGGTCTTGGGAAACCAGTAGGGAGATCCTTCGGGATTATCCTTCATTAATTTGACCTGCAACCATTCTTTGTCTTCAGGTTGATAGTGCATCTTCTGACAGGCAGTAACGCAGGCACGTGCATTTTTACATCGGGCCAAATCAATAACCATCACAAATTTTTTACCTGGAATCCCCTCTCTGGCCTCCTTGGCCTTGATCAGTTCCGAATCGGGTAGGGGAGTAATTTGGGACTTTAAAACCTCCACCAGTGAACCATCGGGTGCCAGTAGAGAAATCGTCTCTTCCGGATCAGGGATCCTACTGTTGTCAGCACCTTTGCAGGAACAAAGGGCGCTACCACATGCGGCAGCAATTGAAAGCTTAATGAAATCTCGGCGTGGTTGATCATCAGAATGTTCCATTCTAGTTAAATTTTTAACATAAGGGCATTATTTGTTTTTTTGGTCTATCCATTCCTTTAGTTCTTGATTCGTCACTTTGGACTTTTTGATAGTGCGTATAGCCGATTTATTAACACTTACTAGTTTACCTTCGGGTGTCATCATTTTGATCTGTTCTTCAGATTTATCATTAGATATCCACCTTTGTAAAAATGCTCTCCTTGAATTCTTTTTCTTATCCATAGATTGACTTTTCAGAACTAGATCACTAGATCCTGACCGTGATATTGAATCCTATTAGTGCGCCTTCATCAAAAAAATCATTCTGATTGAAGGAAACATTTTGTTGTGGAATTATTTCCTGGTAATTGCTCACAAAAACTTGAAAAGCATGGGTACTTGTACCGAGTTCCAAGCCAAGTGAAAGTCCCGCCTTGGGAGGGTTAGTTAATTCCACATGTTCTGCAAAATTTTTGGGCTCCAGCGGTAATGTATATTCAAAGACGAGAGAATTATCACTCCACAACTTCATCCTTCCGCCAATATGCCAGGCTATTTTATCGTGTTCTAAAAGTGAATCAACAGAATTAAAATGGGAAAAACTCACGCCTGTATGTAAAGTGAGGGAAGATGAAAACTTTCGAGATATGAGGAGTTGATTAAAATAAGACAGTCTATTTGATCCCTTATAATTAACACCAAATGCTTCCTTTGCCCGTGCATCGATCACGATATTTCCATAGTACATAAGTGCCACCGGGATATTATTAGAACGAGTTTGATCAAGAAATCGATATGCAAGGTTAAATTCCTGCATTTTATGATTCTTTTCGGATCCAAATCCAATGGAAATACGATCAGTAACGCCATAATTCAATCCCATACGAATATTTGCCGGCGCATACACACCCAGCAAATCGGAAAGACCGTTGCCGAATGTACCAAAGCGGTGATGAATGTGCATTTCGAAAGCACCCTTAGTAGGCGTCTTAGTAGTTGGAAAGTCAATCAACATCACAGCTTCGTAGGGTGATCGAACAGGACGTTTATCCGGTTCATCGGAATCTTCCTGCCCAAGTATTTTGCCGGAAGAGACAAGTAGGAGAAAGAAGATGAAGGCTAGCCTAAAATATAATATTGGTCTCATCTCTAATTATTTTGAGCTCCTTTGGTGATCCACTCCAGGATTAGAGCCTGTTCGGTAGCGGTAGACCTATCCCTATGCGTTCCCTGGCCGTCTTCCAGTTTGATATATAACCCACTCATATCCGGTGTTTCCAGGTTAATGAGGTTTTTTCTGAACAAATCATTGTATGCATTGGCCGGTGAGAGATCTAAAATGGCAAAACCAGCAGCATGGCAGCCGCTTATATTGCAGCCCCCATCAAAAATCGGCTGTATGTCATCTTGAAAGCTGATTACCTCTGGAATAATCACCTTTTCGGGCTCAATGAACTCATATTCGCACGCTGCAATTAGGAGAAAGATCATTATCAGAACGGCTACATAACCTGATAAAAGTCTCTTTTGCATATTTTTTGAGTTTAGAAATGGCCTTTCCGGTATACAACCAAAACTAAGTATTATAATCTCAGAACCAAATGTTTAATAGGTGACATAAAACGCCTTATGATATGATATAGATCATATCTATTTCGCCTCTTTAGCAATAATCTTTGCCTTATTAAAGACATCGAAAACAAATTAAGCATGTTAACTCAACACAAGGTTGACTGTCAATGTATTGACTGCCTGGCTCAGCATCCTGTCTTTTCCTTTTTACCCAAGGAAGAGCTGATGTTGTTGGATAAGAGTAAGAATATCGTCAATTATAATGAAGGAGAGATAATTGTTAAACAAGGAGCTTCAATGACCCACTTACTTTTTATCTATTCAGGTTTGGCCAAGATCTACCTGGAAGGAATAAATGACCATAATCTAATTCTGGAACTCATTAAGGAATGCGACTTTGTCATAGGTCCAGGAGTGCATACTGATTTCAAACATCACTATTCAATAGCTGCACTTACGAAAACAACAGTTTGTTTCATAGACATCCATACATATCTGGAGATCATGAATAGAAATCAGGTTTTTGCCAATGAAAACCACAGAGCCGAAAACATGAAGAAGATTAATGCACTTCAGAAGTTTGTCAGCCTTACTCAGAAGCAAATGCATGGGAGAATGGCAGATGCCCTACTGTATTTGCATGACGACATTTATGGTACAAATCCATTTAGAATCGATATCTCTCGAAGGGATCTTGCTGACATGACTGCCCTTTCAAAGGAAAGTGTCATCCGAATCTTGAAACAGTTTAAAGACGATCAAATTATAGAGGTAAAGGGAAGTAAGATCGAGATTTTGAACCTCGCAGCCGTGCGGAGATATAGCGATGTAGGATGATAATACATAGATCATAATTATGTGCCTACCAAAGGTCTCACAACAACAAAATTTCACAGGCCACCTCCTATTATTCAAATGTTACTCTGGTGCGGATTGACCGATCTAAAAAGTTCCTTAATTGAGACCTACAATATAGTATGAATGATTGGGTCACAAACTCTAAATGCCCAAATCAATTTTGTCTGCCAGATAGCGATGGTAGAGGAATAAAAAGATAAGTGATCCCACTATAGCGAATATGAGGCTGCCAATCAGATTGCTAGAAGTGATGCCCACCAGGCCAAAAACTATGCCACCCAATACCGAGCCAATCATACCCACGATGATGCTTGAGACCCAACCAGGCTTTTCTTCTTGTGGGGTTAAGCGTTTTGCAATAGCTCCTGCGGCAAGTCCTACTAACAACCAGGTGATAAGTCCCATAACTTCTATTCGTTTATTTTTTAAATGCTTTTTCTGATCATATAAGTTACGAAAATCCCCATCTGTTCGAATGCAGATAATGATTTATTGGTAGAAGGTGTCAATAATTTCGACGATTGAAGTCCAGTCATCTTTCAAATGATAGAGGTGACCATTTAACAGGATATGTGAAATCTGTTCAGATGTACCAATAAGTCCCGATGGATTCGATCCCAGATATACTTCCCCGCCTACCTTTTGGCCGGGCTCTAACAATTGTATAGGTAGATCCAGCCACTGATACTCCCAAGCATCCTTACAAAAGAAATAGATATATCCTTTCTTCAATAATTCCAGGAGTTCCCCTTTTTCTATTTGTTGAATGCTATCCAGAGTAGTTCCATAAGCCTTTCCTGGCTTCAGAAAATGTTCGGCCAGGGAATGGTCCTCATACCCATAATAATTATGTAAATCACCCATATCGGCAATGTAGGCTCGCTCGTAAAAACCCTCGCCCATTTCTGCATTATACTCCGATTTTCTAAAACCCAGATCATATGTGTAATATTGACCGTACTTCTTAACCTGAAGTTCTCGTAAAATCAGATCGTGGTAATAAGATCGATTAAATGGGATCGAATTATATTCTTTTAATGTGTGCTTTTCATAAGACCCATCAATGATAGATTTGAATGCAGATACGAGAGCAATGAAATTTACCTTCCGCAAAAACTGCTTCTCGGGATCACCAATGAGACCTCCCGTTTCAATCAAAATGGTGTTTGTGCCCCATTTTTGAATGTTATCACCAAAAGCCCTGGGCTCAAAAGTGTCTGAGTATCGACCGATTTTGTTTTCGACATACTCATCAATCACATGGTGCATCGCCACGATAAGTTGCATCGCATTTGTCCGTCCTTCATTCCAGTCCTTGGCTTCATTGTAGGCAGGGGCAAGAAATGAAATGCTGGCGGTATACTCCTCAGGACCTGCCGTTGAATATCGATTTTGATCATGCAGGTTAAAGCCCCAGGTGGGATCAATACGATCGCGGATATTCTTCAGGATCTGAGCCTCTGGACTTTGCAGTCGCAAGGCATCCCGGTTAAGATCTATATCCAAAGCATTTCTACGCTCGAAGCGATCGGCACCATCCGGATTTAACATAGGAATAAAATGCAGGGTAAGGGATGACTCCAGTTCTTGGCGCAGCTCATTAAATTGATCATCGGCCTGTAGAAACCGGAAAATATCCATGATAGCCATGGTAGCTGTAGGCTCATTTCCGTGCATCTGAGACCATAAAAGTACATGGACTGGACCTTGACCAACGGATACCATTCGGATTGACCTTCCCTCGACAGATCGACCCAGGGTTTCAATGATAAAAGATGACGGCAGTTGATTAATTATATCTTGAATATCCTTATGCTTGAATCGCCGATTAGTGATGATAGGCTCTTTATAGTCATCATATTTTTCAGCGAGCTTCTCGTGAAGTACCTGTCCTTCCAATGGACAAATGGAAAGGGCAATAAGAAGGATAATGAATATCTGCTGCATAGGAAAATTTTTATAAGCCTGAAAGAGGGTCCGTTCAGATGAAGGTAATAATTAGCATTTGGATGCGCCTATTTGATACACTATCTTCGGAGGCGATCCTGTCGGTATTTGTGAAATTCAAAGACACCAAAATTATGAAGACAGCTATTGTGACCGGAGCAAGTTCTGGTATCGGAAGAAGTACGGCGATTGCCCTCTTACAGGCAGGATATAACGTGGTGTGCAGCGGACGGAGAGAAGAAGCCTTGCGGGAAACCATTGCTCTTGGCGGAATAGATGGCGATCACGCATTAAGTGTGGTGACAGACGTGACTGATCCCGGGTCTGTGGCAAACCTCTTTGATCAGGCAAAGATGAAATTCGGACGTCTGGATTTACTTTTTAATAATGCAGGTATTTCGTCTAAAGGGATGGATTTAGAAGAAGTGCCATTCGATCACTGGATGGATGTAGTGAATACTAATCTGACGGGTGTGTTCCTCTGTATGCAGGAAGCTTTTAAGATCATGAAAGAGCAAGACCCTCAGGGCGGGAGAATTATTAACAACGGCAGTATTTCAGCGCACGTGCCCAGGCCAAATTCTGCACCCTATACCGCTGCTAAACACGGTGTCACCGGACTCACCCGTTCGGGTTCGCTGGATGGTCGAAAATATAGCATTGCCGTGGGACAGATTGATATTGGAAATGCCTTGACCCCAATGGCACGCAAAATGGCTACCGGAATGCCACAGGCAGATGGTCACATTGCTACTGAGCCCACCATGGATGTCGATAATGTAGCAAAGACTATTGTGTATATGGCCAGTCTCCCGTTGGATACCAACGTACCATTTATCACCATCATGGCCAATGGTATGCCCTATATTGGCCGGGGATGATGAGAGTCTCTCAATAATTGTGTTTGGTGAGGTTTCTATTTTAGATTACCTTCGAAATATGCGTTTTTATCTACTCCTGGTACTCTTTTATCTCACTGGTTCTTTACGGGCGCAATCCGATGAAAATCTGCATCTTATGATTGTTTCCGGAGGGCACTCATTCGATGAAACGGCCTTTTTTAGCATGTTTGATCAGATGGAAGGTATCACGTACGAGCACGTAAGGCAGCCAGAAGCTAATCGCTCAATTGCTTCAGGCGAAACCAGTGCATTTGATGTCCTGGTTTTTTACGATATGTATGATAGTATCTCAGAAACACAAAAGCAGGCATATTTCGAGTTGTTGGAAGAAGGGACGGCTATGGTTTTTCTGCATCATTCGATCGTATCATACCAGCAATGGCCTTCCTTCATAGATATTGTGGGCGGGCGGTATAACCAAAATGATTCTTCCCGGACACTGTCGGATTATCGTCACGATGTAGATATACCCATTCATATTGAAAAAGATCATCCCATCACCGCTGGAGTGCAGGACTGGACCATGTTTGATGAAATCTATATGCGTTGTGAAATCAAAGACGATGTAATCCCGCTGCTTTCCACCACACATCCTCAGTCTATGCCCCTGGTTGGATGGATCAATCATTATGGCAGTTCTGAAGTTGTCTATTTACAGGCAGGACATGGTGTCGGCATTTATACCGATTCCAATTTTTTAAAACTGCTGGAACAGTCCATCCGATGGTCGGCTGCCCGTCATAATTAATGGAAATTTTATTTATAAAAATGAGAATATCACTTTTTATCGTATTAATCTTATTTATAGCTTGTGGTTCGGAGAATCCAAAGGTTGAAGAAGTGAAAGAGACCATCCCCCCCGGTATTATTGAGCTATTGATCGGAACATACACAGGAGAAGATAGCGAAGGTATTTATCTGGCAGATTTTTCTGTGGACAGTGGTACTATCAGCAATATTCGATTGGTGGCTGAGACAGATAATCCTTCGTACCTCGCTATTAGTCCTGATCGGGAACATGTATACTGTGTAAATGAAGGAGAAGACGGGGGCGTTACATCCTGGCGGTGGAAGGAAGACCGGTCCGGTTTGATAGAAATTTCCAACCGAAAAAGTCACGGTGACTGGCCCTGCTATGTGGCAGTAAACTCAAATGAAAGTCTGTTAGCCACCACGAACTACGGTACTGGAAATGTGGTCGTGTATCCTATAGAACCCTCAGGTGAATTGGGTAGAAATTCTTCTATTTATCAGCACCGGGGTAGTGGTCCGCATGCTAACCAGGCAGGACCCCACGGGCATTGTACAGTGTTTGGTCGGTTTGAAAAGTACATCTATGCAGTAGATTTAGGCATTGATCAGGTCAAGGCATATCCGATACGTGAGGGAGGTGTGATTGCGGGATCCAGGATTGCTTTTCACACAAGTCCCGGAGATGGTCCCAGGCATATGGTGTTTGATCCGAGTAAAGACATTGTGTATATAGTGAATGAATTGAGTAGTACGGTGATTTCGGCGGTCGTGGATCATGAAAAGGGTACGTTTCGCCACCTGGACAAGAAGAGTACGTTGCCTAATGATTACGAGGGGCCTAATACATGTGCGGATATACACATTAGCGAAAATGGTCGATTTCTATACGCTTCTAATCGGGGACATAACAGTATCGCTGTCTTCCGGGTTTTTGAAGACGGACGCTTTGGTTTGATTGAAAATGTCTCCACCGAAGGTGAGACCCCACGCAATTTCACCCTGACACGGGATAATCGATTCTTGTTGGTAGCTAATCAAAATACGGATAATATCACTGTATTTCAGGTAGAACCGACGAGTGGAAGACTACGCTATACCGGTCATCAGGTAAGTGTCAGTAAACCCGTTTGTCTAAAATTTTGATAGCATATGAATAGACCTTCGCTGCGTTGTCTTGCATTTATATCATCTGTCGCTGTTGTAAGTTTATTTTCTTGTACTACGGGCAAAGAAGTATTTTTTAAAAATCAACCCAATATTGTTTGGATTACTTCGGAGGATAATTCTGCACATTATTTGAATTTGTTTTTTGAAGAAGGGGTATCCACACCAAATATTGAAAAACTTGCATCGGAAGGGGTCACATTTACCCATGCATTTTCAAATGCTCCGGTATGTAGTGTTGCGCGCTCCACGTTAATTACAGGATGTTATGCACCCCGATTATTCGGCAATTTTCACCGGAAAATAAAGCCTGTTACCTTATCCGATTCGATTGAAATGTTTCCAGCGTACTTACGAAGAGCCGGATATTACGCGGCCAATAACGCGAAGGAAGACTACAACTATATTAAAGCGGACAACGTATGGGATGAATCATCAAAGGACGCATCCTGGAAAAAACGTGATGAGGGTCAGCCTTTTTTTTATGTTCATAACTTTCACATTTCACACGAAGGTCAGCTTCATTTCGATGAGAATACCATGGAGGCAGGACTGCCTGGTGTTGACATTGATCAGATTGAGACACAACCCAATCATCCAAATTCGGAGACTTTCCGATTTACCAAAGCGTATTACCAAAATAAGGTCCGGCAGATGGATGCCGAATTAGGTGTACTGCTGGATGAGTTTGAAAAGGACGGAGTCCTGGAGAATACCATCATTTTTTATTTTGGCGATCATGGTGGAGTTCTTCCGGGTAGCAAAGGATATTTATATGAGACAGGGCTGCATGTGCCCCTGGTGGTATATGTTCCGGAGAGATATCGCGAGTCGTTACAAACGCAGGCAGGTACCAGAACTGAAGGATTTGTCAGTTTTATTGACTTTTCAGCCACCGTACTCAATTTGGCAGGTATCAAAGTACCCGATCATATGGATGGCAGACCTTTTATGGGAAAGGGAGTAGATGCAGAAGAAGTACGATCAAGAGATATGGTGTTCGGATATGCCGATCGATTTGATGAGAAATATGATATGGTGCGTTCGGTGCGAAAAGGACCGTTTAAATATATCAGGAGTTATCAGCCATTTTTGGTGGACGGCCTGATGAATAATTATCGGTACCGACAATTAGCTTATGTGGATTGGTGGGATCAATTTAAATCGGAAACTTTAAATGATACGCAGGCACATTTTTTCCAGCCCAGAAAAGCCGAGATGTTGTTTAATGTGGAAGAGGACCCTTATGAGACAGTGGATCTTTCCTCAGATCCGGTTTATCAAAGTCGGTTGGAGGAAATGCGAGAAATGCTGGAAAATTGGCAGGATGATATGCCCGACCTTTCTTTTTATCCCGAACATGTTCTCATTGAGAAGGCGGCAACACAACCACAGAAATTCGGGGAAATGCATCACAGGGATTTAAAGCGTTATCGTCAAATTACAAATCATGCTTTTAGTGACCTACCTGCCCTCCGAACTTTTTTAGAAAGTGAAGATCCCTGGGATCGATACTGGGCTATTACTACTGCGATGTCGGGCACAAATGAAGTCTCATCATTGACACCTGGTATATCAGAAATATTACAATCAGATAGTGAACCGTTAAATCGCATGGCTGCTGCCACGTATTTGACGATTTATAATCAACCGGTCAAAAAAGAGCATATTTTAAAAATTTTGTATTCTGCCGAGAAACCGGCTGAGCTTTTACACCTGTTAAATTCTGTAGTACTGTTGCGGGACTTTCATGGGGTAACATTGAATATCGATTTCGATCGCATGGAAAAATCATTACTTGAGAACGATGAGGTTTCAAGAAGAGTCCAATATTTGACCACCTCCTAGCCATTTAATTCGAAGGCATGAATAATAAGGCATTTTATCTAAGTATACTTGCTATGTACCTCATGGCCTGCAGTGTACCGCAGGAAAATCAAACCATCGTTTCAGTTGGGGGAGAAAAAATCGTGGATGAAGGTGCCATTTGGCTTTCGCATGAACACATTCTTGTGGATTTTATAGGAGCGGATAGGATTGATCCGGCAGCATGGCAATATGCAGAAGTTGAAGATGTCATGTTACCTTATTTGAAAGAGATAAAGGAACATGGGGTACAATACTTTGTAGATGCGACGCCAGCTTTCTTGGGACGACATCCCATATTTCTGCAACGTCTGAGTGAGGCATCGGGACTCACTATTATTACCACTACCGGTTGGTATGGGGCACGCTCTGACCAACATGTGCCGGAGGAGATACATGCCATGACTCCCATCGAATTGTCACAGGTTTGGATCGATGAGTTTAAGGAGGGCATAGGAGATTCTGGTATTAGGCCGGGCTTTATCAAGATCGGAGTTGACCCTGATGATGTGTTAGATCCGGTTGATAAGAAATTGGTGATTGCCGCGATTTTGACACATCAGGCCACGGGATTAACAATTGCTTCCCACACGGGAGGTGCTGCAGCCTTTTGGCCTCAGGTGCACCTGGCTGATAGTATGAATTTACCACCCCAGGCATTGATTTGGGTGCATGCACAAAATGAAGATGATAATATGCAGTATGTCAGGGCGGCTGACCTCGGTTATTGGATCAGTTTGGATGGTCTGGGATGGGACATTGATCGGCATTTTGAAAAGCTGGTATTTGCAAAAGAGCAAGGCATCCTCGACCATATTCTTATCTCACACGATGCCGGATGGTTTGATCCTCAGAAAGAGGAGCAAAGTATCACTCCGTATACTGATATTTTTGATAAGCTGATTCCCCGCCTTCAAGATCATGGCTTCTCTCCAGAAGACATCGACAGTTTGCTCCAGATAAATCCGTCCCGAGCTTTTTCCATAAGTAGAGTACGGTGACCTATAGATACTGAGATCAGATGAAAGATGGATCTGGAGCCTTATTTTCTCGCTAGTGTTTAACATAAGGGCTTAGCGCACTTGGTGGCCTCTGCGAGAAATCAATGCGTATGGCAATTTTCTGGTATCTGTTTTTTAATCACTCAAAACACGGAAGGAGTTTCCGTGTTGTTCCTCAAGACACTACCATCGGAACTTCCGGTATTGAAACAATATGATCATCCACTAAATATTTTCATAAAAAATTAGGGTTATAGTGGACTGAAACTCCCAGTTTGTAGTTGTGGTTGTTTTTACAGAATTTCGAAATTTCACTGTAATTGCTTAATGAAAAAGGGCCGTTATTTTTCCGGCCTTCGCTAAGTCTAATATGAGTCTTGCATGACTTTACTACTTTGTATTTCTTAATCTAAAGAAAAGTTTAAAGGATTCTGTGGAGGTGCTATTGTTGGTAATTGTCTGAGAATAATCCTGAATGATCAGATCCTCCATATGCTCAACAACTTCAGTTCCGTCAGGTAACGTATGCGATAGCTCGGCAGAAGACAGCAGCCGTCCCTTATTCCCAAAGTTGGCCAGTGTTGAACTATGTCTGTCCATATTTCTGTGAATTTCAAAGTATTGCCCGCTCGCTTGCCGGCTTCTTGTCCCGCTGTTGTTTGTACTCTGGCTTGATAGTGTGGCGCTGTTAATGGCAATTGGATTGGATCCATTTATCTCCTTGAAACTGATATTGGCCTGTGCAAATAATCCCATAGAAATCAAAGTCAGGGCACAAGTAATAATTGTGTTCTTAATTTTCATAATGATTTATATTAATCTCGAAATATGTTTCCATCGCTGATTGATCCTCCGGTATTTCGTCCTTGTCATATTTTTCAGCACCGACAGATATTGTTTCAGACCTGTATGTTCTTTGGAGCACGATAGACATTTAAGCTGTTATCTGTATTGCATTTGTTCTCCTCAATAGACGCCATGAAAAAATATGGACTTCATCACTTTTTGCAATGTGCTTTATACAAACCTAATGACATTGCGGAGAGCACAAATCACCCGACAGGGGGATATTGGTTATTTAGAGCACTTTCTGCTGATTAGACTGATGTGTACCTAGGAATTTGCACTTCGATTTACTACAAACTGTATCATGCGGGTTTGATTTCAGTTTGTTATTTTCTCTCCCTAAATCAATGAAACAAAAATGCAAAAACATATGATTATGGCGCTCATGCTGAGTGTCGGAATACAATGCCTCTATGCTCAGCAAAAAGTCTTAATTCCAACCATTACAAGTGATTGGTGGGTCATTGGAGGCAACCCTGATTTAGGAGACTATACGTCCGATGATCAGCAACCCGTCGATTTCGGGATCTGGCAAGCGGCTGATGGTACCTGGCAGCTATGGTCATGCATCAGAAAGACTAAATGTCCGGGTGAACATACGCAGCGGTTGTTGCATGGATGGGAGGGCAAATCGCTCACAGATGCGGATTGGACGCCTAAAGGAATTCAGTGGCTGGCCCGGACTGACCTGGGGGAAGTAGAAGGAGGAATGCAGGCTCCGCATGTCATTCAAAAGGACAATTTCTATTATCTATTCTATGGAGACTGGCGCAGAATATGCCTCGCTAAGAGTATGGATGGTAAGCATTTTGAGCGGGTGATTGATGGAGATGGTGAGCCGGATTTATTTACTGAGCATGCCTTCGAGCCCTATCCCAACAATACGGCCAGGGATCCTATGGTCATCAAGCAGGGTAATACATATTATTGCTATTACACTAGCCACACTTCTACCCATGGACAGGACGGTGCTGCTTATTGTCGAACCTCCCTTAATATGAAAGACTGGTCGGCATCTGTCATGGTTTCACATACGGCACCTTATAGAGGAAATAGCCCAAAATACTCCGACGAGTGTCCACACGTGGTTTACATGCCGGAGTCCGGACTGTACTATTTGTTTGTCACACAGCTGTATGGTATGGATCCACAGACGACGGTCTATGCCTCTCCCAATCCCATGTATTTCGGCATTGACTCCGATCAATATAAAGTTTGTACGCTTCCCGTTGCAGCTCCTGAAATCATTCAGCATGAAGGGGAGTACTATATCGCGTCCTGCAAGCCCGAACTGGATGGTATCATGATGGCTAAGCTGGAGTGGAAATAGTCAATGAACGATGATCTTTGTGAGAGTCACAGATTTTAGCATATGTGAAGTGAATCGAGATTAGAGTAACGTAGATAGATCAACTTCTTCTTGATCTTTCAAATCTGATAGATAGGGCTATTTATATTTATGCCTTTGGTCTTCTTAGGCTAGTAATAAGATGGATAGATGATCCAGGACATCCGGGTAGTGCTTCTTTGCGTTCTTCATGGTGTCCCAAATCTCACTTGTGGTAATGACGACAGATCTATTAAGATTTGCAATGCTTTGAACAATCAGGTTGGGATTCATCAAGGGATGGGGTTTGATTGTAATAAACCCCCTTTGGGCACATGTGTTCATGAGCCTTGTATGTCTATTGTCCAGGACAATGATACCGTCACTCCTGAGTATGCCTTCATTTGACATTATTTCGGAGACTGTTGTTGTGTGTAGATTGTCTTTCGTTTGCATCTCAATTTGATTTTTCTTCTTTGTTTTTGACTTTATATTCTCTGAGAGTAAATTATTACCGTAGAGTTGATATTTTTTTTTGATTTGGATGTTAAGTGCGCCATAAGGAAGTAACTCTTCTTTCATTGCGATCAAAAGATTATCTTGGAAAGAATGCAACTTAAAACTGAATGTTAGACCTCAGATATGCTGTACTAGGAAAGGTGGTTCCCATCGAGAAGGGGGAGACGATCCTACAACATTCGCTTAATAACAAGATCTCTCATTTGCACGAGTGCGGAGGTCATGGTCTTTGTACCACCTGTAGAGTTAGGGTGATAAATGGACTTCAACATTTGTCAGAGCGCACCAGATTAGAGGAGAATATGGCGGAAGACAGGCACTGGGATGAGACTATCAGATTGGCCTGCCAGGCCAAGCTACTCGATGGGCCGGTAACTATTGAACGGCTTATCTGGACTAGTGCAGAAACGAGTCATCTTCAGTTAGAAACGATTCCCATGGGAACAGGGGAGGAGAAGGATCTTGCATTCCTGTTCTGCGATATGAGGAATTTTACAAAGATGGCAGAGGGTCAACTCAATTTTGATCTGGCACATATCCTCAATAGATTTTTTACCGCGCTTGGTGATCCTGTCTTCATGAACAATGGGATTATTTATCAGTACGCAGGTGATGAGATCATCGCAATATTTGGAGCCAGTGATGATAATCCCGAAAAGGTTTGTCTGGATGCCATTCGAGCTGCTTTGGGTATGTTGTTTGCCATCAATAGACTTAACAAATGGGAACTCGGGGATTTTGAAGTCGAATTACAAATTGGAATCGGAGTTCATTTTGGGCGCGCTTTCATTGGTAATATCGGACACTACCGACATAAACAATTTGCGGTCGTTGGAGATGCAATGAATGTCACGAGCCGCATCCAAACCAAAAATAAAGAATTGGGAACGGAACTACTGA
This sequence comes from Saprospiraceae bacterium, assembly GCA_050298535.1. Taxonomy (GTDB): domain Bacteria; phylum Bacteroidota; class Bacteroidia; order Chitinophagales; family Saprospiraceae; genus JABDMH01. The sequence goes on along the minus strand of JBNKUI010000121.1, from coordinate 7,049 downwards.
TTTCAAAAGATGTATTAGATCAAATAGAATCAGATGCCCTGGTTATCGGTAAGAAATCAGAAGTAGTACTGAGAGGAAAAGAAGGATCTCATTCGGTATTTCAAGTGACCGGGTTTAAAAAAGGGAAGGGGCGGCTCTTGCTTCAGTCCACAATCGACGCACTGCTAAAGGATGAGGATCGCTTCGCAACCCGTTTTTATGAAAAGGTATTTGAAAGAGCACCTGCAGTCCAGGACCTCTTCTCCTCAAATATGCAAGCTCAAGGTAGAATGTTGACCCACATGCTGAGAGGTATTGTTTATGCGCTGAGTCGTCCCGAATATTTGAAGATGGGGCTGAAATCTTTGGGTAGACAACATCAGGATTATAAAGTACAACCTGAACACTATCCGGTAGTCAAAGAGGCACTACTGGAGACTATTGAGGAGGCACTCGGTGAAGACTACTCAAGAGAAATTGGGTGGGCCTGGAAAGGTGCTCTGGACCACGTGATCGAATTGATGACCTCAGGATATGAAAAGAGCCAGAGGAGTTTTCAAAAAGAATAGAAGATTCTTACACGGAAGATTTCATCGCCCGCAACTAGTACCGATTTATCCAAAGAACCGTAATCTCGATACATTCAAGACGCTTACCGTATAATCGATAATGGTCATCGATTGCTAGATAAGTCTGCATTGTTAATGACCGTCCCACTTGGCAGACCTTTAATTCTGAACAACAATTTATTATTTTGGGATATGTTCACAGCCACAAGCATTCTCTATAAATCTCACTGCCTTGTCAACTATTGATACTGTTGTTTTAGTCACTTATTTTATTGCCATCACCGCTTACGGATTGTGGGTATCACGAAAATCTAAATCCAGTGATCAGTTTTTTCGGGGAGGTCGATCCTTCCGCTGGTGGACCATGATGGGCCAGGCATTTGGGACCGGTACGCATGCTGAAATGCCCGTGTCACAGGCAGGTGCCGCTTTTCAAGGAGGTTTCGCTACGATATGGTACCAATGGAAAAATCTACTGATTACTCCTTTTTATTGGTTGATAGCACCCTGGTATCGAAGAAGTGATTGTACTACAATAGGAGAGATGGTTTCAGCCCGATATGGAAGAAAGGTAGGATTGATCTATACCATATTTGCCATTGCTTTTTTTGTATTCATCATGGGGTCCATGCTGCAGGGGGCCGCTAAGGTGATTTCTATTGCGACCGGAGGGACGATCTCCTCCAATATGGTGGTGGTCCTAATGACCCTGGCGTTTATTATATACAGTTATTTCGGCGGCCTGGTCGCTGCAGCACATACTGAATTGATCCAGGGATTGCTGATCATTGTCCTTTCCTTTCTACTAATCCCCAGTGGACTTTCAGAGATCGGAGGATTTCAGAAGATGCGTGAGACGATTCCGGAAGATTTTTTCTCCATGTACAGTCCGGAATTGGGTCTGGGGTTTTTTACCATCATAATGCTGGCGGTCAATGGCATTGTTGGCATCACGTCGCAACCTCAAATTATGTCCGTCTTTGCCACAGGTAAGACAGAGAGAGGAGGTAGAGTAGGACAGACGTATGGTACTTTTGTAAAGCGATTTGTGACCATAGGCTGGACTTTGACGGGATTAATTGTAGCTGCGCTGGTGATACAAAAGGGGGTGGAGCTAGAAGATCCAGAACATGCGTTTGGATATGCGACCCGAACGTTACTTGCTCCTGGTTTGGTGGGATTGATGATTGCCTGTATCCTGGCGGCCAATATGTCGTCTTGTTCTAATTTTATGGTGAATCTGGGAGCACTATTTGTAAAGGATATTTATCAGCCTTACTTTAAATCTGACTTGACCGACAAAGAGACATTGAGATTGGGGCGGATCGCCGGGCTAATACTGACGCTGTTGGGCGTATTATTTGCCCTTACCATCAAGAATGTTTTGGCGGCTTTTTTATTTACAGAGACCGTGGCTGCCTTTATGGGCATTATGATCTTTGGTGGTATGCTGTGGAAAGGCGCTAACAGCAAGGGAGCTATTGCTTCTGTGGTGATTGCCTTTGTGGTGTATTACATCTTAAATTATTTGGATACCGGTGAGATTCTTTTGATTTATAGATGGACTCCCACACCCTTTGCTTGGGCGATGTTAGCAGGGTTTTCTGCATTATATGTTGTAAGTAAATTCTCTACACCCGACAAGGGTCTGGTCAAACCATTTTTTGATAAACAACAACAATTTTCAGAAGTACCGGCCGACGAAGTGATTACAGATGCTGGGCATTACGGGAAAGCTCTGATTTTATTAGATGTGGGTGGATGGTTTAAACAAGGTCGCTGGGGTAATTTCCTAAAGCGATACCGCGAGGATTTCTTTGGATTTTTATTAGCGTGGTTTTTTGTGGTAGCCTTGATTTTTCTGGCGTGGATTATTATGCAGATATGACTAATGTGGGTTTGAGTATGGGTGTGTTATACTACGCCAAGGCTACGGATAATGGGGTGTGGGATCGTCGGTATCAGGTTTCGAAGTCGATCTCTACGATTCAATGAGGATGCAGGGAATATAGGTTTTTATTTTAAAAGAGAATTCTTTTCTTTAGATCAATATACGATGCGATTAATAATTGATATACGACTTTCTGAGATTAAGGATCCTGTCGTTTGGCGGAAGGTGGCCATACCTGTGGAGATTACTTTTCACGAACTACATAAAATAGCTCAGGCCGCCATGGGGTGGGAAAACCAGCATTTATACAGCTTTAAGGAAAACCCACGCTCCCGATTTATGACGGTAGTAAGTCCGTTTGCAGAGGAATTTGGGATAAATGGTAAGGGAGTGTCTGCTTCTGAAGTTTTATGGAGTTATTTAAATCAGTTTGCACTACCGGATAAGCCACGGAATAAATTATATTACGAGTATGATTATGGTGATTGTTGGTTGCATGAAATCGATGTCCTAGAGCTGGATCGAAGTGATCATACATTAGTTGAAATATTGGATGGTGGTGGAGCCTGCCCTCCTGAAAATTGTGGAGGACTGCCGGGGTACCAACGTACAAAGGACTATCTAAATGGTAACATGTCAGCAGATGAGTATTATAATTGGATGACAGCAGCTGATGCTGAGGATTTTGATGTAGATTATTTTGACATAGAGGAGATCCAAATGCGGATGAGAGGTTGGAAGATGCTTCAGTGATGAAAAAGTATCAGACTTTTGCTAAAACACTTTTTTGGCAATAACCTTTCATAGAGTTATTTCAGGAACGTGGATGAGGATTGTAATTATTAATTTCTGTATGAATTTTTCATCAACGATAGATACCGAATATCGGTCATCTTGATCATCGCAACCATGACAAAGATTATACAAATGCCAGGTTATGCCAAATGTCTAATAAGCTTGATAATGCAAGACAGAGAAACGACGATTGTTGTTGAGGGTCTGCCTGCGGATCACATTAGCATTAAACTATGGAACATGTTTGGACAAATGGTGCAAGGTGAATTTGCTGGACATTTTCCAGGGAGACTGCGTCATGATGTCAACCTCCAAGGCCTGGCTGCAGGCATGTATGTAGTGATACTCAAATATCAGGGCCGATGGACTCGGTGGGCATTGGTGAAATACTAGTGAATCACCTGCCCCGAATTGGGCGTTTCTAAGGTCGCTACCAGCTTCACCTCATCTGGCTCTACTTATTTCGATGCCAATTCGCTTCTGTAAAGGGGTATAGTAATGGACAACCGCATATACACATTAAAATGAAAACTCCCAGAGCGTATACAAAATATCTGAAAGAATACATCCTGAAAAGAAAATCCAAATATCCATTTGATCAAATACAGTTGGTCTCAGCCTCGATATTATTCCAATAAATTTATAAATTAGGTAATGAACAAAAATTCGAAGAAATGGAAACTATAAATCCAACACGAAGATCCTTTTTAGGAAAACTCGCTTCTGGTACAGCTATCAGTAGTTTGGGAATACTACCTGGCATTATGCAAGCTGCCACACCGATTAACATGGCCCTCATGGCTGATGCCGAAGAATGGCTGAAAAAAGGAATTAAGGGCAAGCACAGGATCGTATATGATGGTCCTGAACCACATGATGCTTTTCCAATTATCTGGACCTGGGCCTTCTATTTGACTAATAACCAAACCGGTGTCAAAGATGAAGATATGACTGGCCTCTGTGTTTTACGGCACAATGCAATCCCTTTTGCGATGAATGATGAGTTGTGGGCGAAATATAAATTTGGTGAAATGTTTTCCATCAATGACAACATTTCCAAAGCACCTGCCGTACGCAATCCCTACTGGGAACCCAAGGAGGGTGATTATCCTTTACCAGGAATCGATGGCATTAAAACTATGCAAGGCAGAGGGGCTTTGTTCTGTGTCTGTGAACTCGCCATTTCTGTTTATAGTGGATTTGCCGCTCAGGCTAGCAACCAGGATCCCGCTGCAGTGAAAGAAGAATGGATGGCAGGCTTGCTTCCAGGTATCCAGCCTGTACCATCGGGAGTATGGGCGCTGGGACGTGCTCAGGACCTAGGTTGTGGCTATATTTATGCAGGAGGATAAATCTGTTGCTAGGATGTGATTAAGGCTAATGGCGTGAGTCAAGAAATCTTTTCTTTCGGTGAGTGCTTTATCCTGACTCATTTCGCTCCTGAGTCCTCATGATTGAAGTTTTTGGATACATAGGTTCCTTTTGCATTGGCATGGTACTGGGACTGATAGGAGGTGGTGGGTCAATTCTTAGCATTCCTATCTTGGTCTACTTGTTTTCAGTGGAAATTGTAGAATCTACCGCTTATTCTCTTTTTGTAGTAGGAGTTACCAGCTTGGTTGGGTCTTTGCAACGGCATAAAAAGGCGCTTGTAGATTTCAGGGTGGCCATGGTATTCGGCCTTCCATTGATCATCACTAAGTTTTGTACGCGAAAATGGGGAGTGCCTCTCATTCCCGAGGTTTTATTTGAGATCGAGTCTCTTGTAATCACCAAACGACTTTTTATGCTTGGCATTTTCTCCCTAATGGTAATTATTGCTGCAGCTACCATGATCTGGAAGGATTGGCACGTGGACCGGGAAATTTTTGGAAAAAGTAATTTTCTTCTGGGGATTTATGGTGCGATTATCGGTATCATTACAGGTATATCCGGGCTTGGGGGTGGATTTGTAATAATGCCCATGTTGGTGTTTATTGCTAGGATCAAATTCAAGAAAGCCGTAGGTACCAGCTTGCTGATTATTGCACTAAGCTCTTTGATCGGCTTTACAGGGGACTTATGGCATATCGATGTTGACTGGTCTTTTTTAGGATTATTCACCGGTATCGCCATTCTAGGGATCGTCACGGGTAATATCTTCTCACAATTTATCCCGAGTCTTCACCTAAAAAAATCCTTTGGTTGGATTATCCTGGTCATGGGAATCGGCATTTTAATTAAAGAATTTTCACATTTGATATGAAAGGTACAGAGTTTAATCCCCTCAACTTTATTACAGGCTTATTTATTGGAGCCTTCGGGTTTTATCTGATTCATATATTATTTCCAAATTTGTTGCATGAGAAGGTAGCACCCGAATCAACCTGGCATTTGAAGAGTATTGAAACCGATCTGCCCCCCGGAGAGGAAGGGGCTATGATCAAATATGGATACATCCTAATTACTGAAACCGCAAAACAGATCGGTCCCTTGGCAAAAGATGAAAAGATGCGTTTTGCCGGCAATAATCTCACCTGCAATAATTGTCATCTCAGTGCCGGCAGAAAAATTGGTTCGGGTTCATTTGTGGGTGTTTACAATCGGTTTCCTCAACAAAGATGGCGTGAAAACAAAATGGGGACACTTGCCGAAAGGATCAACGGATGTATGGAACGAAGTATGAATGGTAAAGTTATGGACGAGAATAGTCAGGAAATGCAGGCCATGATCGCCTACATGAGATGGCTCAGTGAAGACGTACCACCGGAAATGGAGGAGTTATACAAGGGATACATGCCTGTGGAAATTCCCAATTTCAAAGCGGATACCGCCATTGGAAAATTCGTCTATCAGCAACATTGCTTGGTTTGCCATCAGGCAGATGGCCGGGGAATGGTCGTTCCAGGCCAGGATTTCAACGGATATCTGTATCCTCCGATTGGTGGTCCCGATTCATACAACAACGGAGCGGGCATGAACAGGGTGCTCACCGCTGCAGAATTTATCAAATGGAATATGCCTTTTGGGGTTTCGTACGAGAACCCGATGTTGAATGACGAGCAAGCCTACCATGTGGCTGCCTATATCAATACTTTTGAGCGGCCCGAGAAATCCAATCTGGAGTCGGATTTTCCGGACAAGACCAGAAAACCCGTATCGACACCCTACGGTCCATGGACGGACGATTTTTCACCGGATCAGCACAAATTTGGCCCTTTTCCTCCCATTATTGAATATTATGAGAAGGAATATGGTATTGTGAAGAATAAGTAATCGATAAGGTTTTATTGAGATTTTACTACTTATACGATTACTGGGAGTCATCATTTATATGTGAAGCTCTTTAAATAGCCATCAATTGTGTGATTCTTTGATGTACCCCCAACCTTCACTCTGCTTTCTGGCAATCTCCATGATGGCATCGGGTACTGTCTGCACTGCAGAGAACAATTGGTCCTTACTCACCTCGTATCTTTTCATTGTACCTTCACAAACTTTGATGGTTGCCCTATCATCACCTTCAAACGCCATAACGCTTTCGGCAAAGGGAGAGTCTTTCTTCAACAACATCGGGAGGGCCTTACCATACACTACAAGTTCAAACTGAGAATCAGGATATGATTCCTTCATCAGTTTCAGGTGACGTAACGCTGACTTCTGTGTATTTTCATCCCCACTGGTTAAATCAAAAACGACCTTAATGGGATCTGGTTGTGCCTGGACAAACACAAAGCTACCCAGGGCAATCAATAACATAATATATCTTTTCATAATACATGATTTAATTGAAAGAATCTTTCCTGAAGGCAGGCTCATAAAATGTAATGTGCATT
>JBNKUI010000120.1:0-23637 GCA_050298535.1 Saprospiraceae bacterium | reverse complement strand
TGCGCATACAGGACTGTTTGACATGTATGCCTATTATTGTTCAAAATTAATGAAACCGCCCAGTACGTGAAGCGTACGCTGGGTGGTGTGAGAGGACGAAACGACCGATATTCACTTATCGCTCGTTTCTCCTACTCGATTCAAGGTAACTCGGATTTCACAGCCCTTAGAGTATCGGTATCATTTAATGGTTTATTTTCGTATAAACATATTGTATTTGAAAGAGAATAACCCATAAAATCCGTGAAGATGAAATCTATATTGAGCCCTTTCCTCCTTTCCCTGGCCTGTTTATTTTCATTGGGTACAGATTCCTTGACAAGTCTAGGATCTGAAAACGGAAGTAAATCATTTGATCCGAATGTGGGTCTGGTGATGTGTGGTCAGGGAGGTGCGTCTTTCAATTTTGATATACTGGGTAATGGCTCCGTAGCTTTAGCACCAAAGTTGAAGGGTCTCGGAAATCTTCATTTTGAAATTTCAACCAGTTCATCCGAAGCGCAGGAATTTTTTAATCAGGGAATGAAGCTGGTCTATGGGTTTAATCACGCCTAGGCGTTGCGTTCTTTTCAGGAGGCTGCCAGAATCGATCCTGATTGTGCCATGGCATTTTGGGGGCAGGCACTATCTGTGGGACCTAACATCAATGATCCTTTTCCCATTGAAGAACGTCAGATTCAAGCATCCGATGCATTGCAGAAGGCATTGCTCAAGTTGGATGGGATTACAGAATTAGAAAGGGACCTGATCAGGGCATATCAATCACGATGTACCACCACACAGGTTGAACAAATGCCCTTAAATGAGGCATATCTGGCTGCCATGGAGCCAGTTTATGATAAACATAAAGATCACCCGGATGTCGCAACCTTGTATGCGGCAGCTATCATGAATACCATGCCCTGGGATTATTATATGGAGGGGAATGTACCCAAGCCGAATACAAGCAAGTGCTTACATGCATTAAAAAAAGTGATCGAAGGTCATCCAGATCATATGGGGGCGCATCACTACTTTATTCATATCATCGAAGCGGCCGATCCACATCAAGCTATGCCCAGCGCTGCTGCTTTAGAACATCTGGCTCCGGCTGCGGGTCATCTGGTGCACATGCCTTCTCATATTTATATAGTGACAGGCCATTATGCCAAAGCTGCCGCCGTGAATCGAAGAGCTATTATTGCAGATGAGGAATACATCGCACAGTGTCAGGCACAGGGTATGTATCCACTTACTTATTACCCCCACAATCTTCATTTTCTCTGGGCAGCAACTACGATGTTGGGCCGCAGTCATGAGGCAATTGATGCGGGTATTAAGGTGGCAATGAAGGCCCCTTCTAACATGGCTGTCGAGTTACCTCCACTTCAGGACTTTTTAGCTGTTCCGTTCCAGTCCTATACGCGATTTGGCAAATGGAATGAGATTCTGACATCTCCACCTCCCTCCGAAGAATTTCTCCATACACGTATGATGTGGCACTATGCCCGAGGTATGGCTATGGTGCGACTTGGAAAACTGGAATCTGCAGAGCATGAATTGACAGCGGTACAAAACATTTTAAAGGATCCCGTCACTGAAGAACTATTTGCCGCCTACAACAATGCGACCAGGCAGGTAGGGACTATTGCTGAACAATCCTTGCGGGCTGAGATCGCTTACGCCGATGGAAGGATATCAGATGCTATTCAATGGTTCAAAAATGCGGTGGTTTCTGAGGATAATCTCGTTTATCAGGAACCTGCAGCATGGCATGCCCCAGTCCGACATTATCTGGGAGCCATACTGCTGGAGCAAGGTATGCCCAAAGAAGCTGAAGCCGTTTATCGTGAGGATCTCAAGAAAAATCCAAACAACGGTTGGGCGTTATTTGGTCTCCATCAAAGCCTGGTACGATTAGGTGAAAATCAGGAAGCCAATCAGGTGAAAGCTGCATTTGAAGAAGCCTGGCAACATGCGGATGTGGCTCTAACTTCTTCCAGATTTTAGCAATAGAAGACCTCACTGCCACTGCGGTATTCGATGCTTTAGCGAAGGATATCTGTTTCTCCTTCGCTTCACTTCAGAAGAAACCGGGGAGCGATTTGAAAAAACTGCCCAAGGCAAACTGACTGCAAACTGAAAAACTGCCCACTGCAGACTGGGAAGACTGCCCATTTCAGTACTCAGTCTGCGGTTCTCAGTCCTCAATATAAAGTCCACCGATCTATAAATCTGGCACCAAAAAACTGTCCAGTAACCTTCGCTCAAGGCTTCGGTCACCAGGCTGAAAAAAATGCCCAATGCAGACTGAAAAACTGCAGACTGAAAAACGGAGGACTGAAAAATGGAGGACTGAAAAACTGAGGACTGAAAAACTGAGGACTGGGAAGATGCAAAGGATAGAGGCCATTTTAATAAATGTACGGATCGATTAATCTATAAATTCCCACGTATTGATCGAAATTTTTATAGGGTGGTTGCGAAAGAATCTATATTCGATGAGATACAATTTTTTCTATTTCATTTTTTGGGTCACCCCATATTGAATTTTCGAGAATAGATTGAGATGAGACCATTATCCATCGTCCTTTTTATTTCAGTGATTTCCATAGCTTATGCTAATGAAAGAAAGATATCTTTCGAGGATTCCTTAAAGACAAACACGGTCTTATATAAAGTAGTAAATCCTAATCATAATAAAATAGACGAACTTGAATAAAAGTATAGTTAAATGGGTAAATGGAAGCGCAGAGCATTTATGACCACCGGAGTTTTGGCTGGTGGTGCCGTTATCTTTGGTGTAGCCATCAGACCGGGCAACCAGCGAGATAAAGTAGCTCATCTGCTCAGTGAGGAGGGTGAAGTGATGATGAATATCTGGTTAAAGATTGCTCCGGATAATGTTATTACGGCCTATGTGCCACATGCGGAAATGGGACAGGGTGTTCTGACAGCTTTGGGAATGATGGTAGCCGAAGAACTGGATGCTGATTGGGGGAAAATGCGAATTGTGGAGGCTCCTCCTCTGGGTCCTTATGCGAGTGGCCCATTAATCAAGGGATTTTTGGCAGGTGATAAAAAATTCCCTGCTTTTTTTGAAGATACTGTGAATGGTGTTTTTCTCACGGCCGGAAAATTGGCACATATGCAATTGACCGGAGGTAGTGCATCGGTACGATTCACAGGACAATACGCCATGCGTACTGCTGGTGCTGCTACCCGGTCCGTACTCGTTAAGGCTGCATCACAGCAATGGAACGTACCGGAGGAAGAACTATCTACATCCATGAGTATCATCACTCATGCGGCAACCGGTCGGTCGGCACCGTATGCTGAGTTTGCAGCATTAGCTACACAATTTGATCAGGCCGATCAACCTAACTTGAAGCCCAGAGAGAAATTTACCCTGATAGGTACGTCCCCCACACGACTGGATCTCCCTGCTAAGGTGGATGGTTCGGCACAGTATGGCATCGATGTGCGGCTGCCCAATATGAAATTTGCAGCGATTCAAATGCCTCCTGTTTTTGGCAGCGAAATTATAGGTATTGATTATAATGGAACCAAAGAAATGGAGGGGGTGCAAAAAATTCTGGAAGTCGCAACAGGAGTAGCTGTTGTTGCCGATAGTTTTTGGACTGCACAAAAGGCATTGAAAAAATTGAAAATCAGTTATTCTTTGGGGGATAAAAGCAGTCTTCAGCAAGATGATATCTATGCGCTCTATAGCAATGTACTGGACAGTGGAAAGTTTAAAAGGGATAAGAAAGTAGGTGATTTTGATCGTGCAGCTAGTGAAGCTCACCGTCAGCTTTCCTTCGAATATCAAATCCCATTTCTTGCACATGCTTGCATGGAACCTATGAATTGTACCGTGTGGGTCCAAGAAAATCAGTGTGACATTTGGACTGGATCACAAAATCCATTAGGGTTTGTCCATGAAGCTTCGAAACTGCTGGATATCGATAAAGAAAACATTAATCTCCATAATCAATTGCTGGGTGGGGGCTTTGGTAGAAGAGCAGAGTCTGATGTGCTGAAGCAGGCTGTGGAAATCGCTAAAGAAGTGAATTATCCTGTGCAACTCATATGGTCCCGTGAAAACTGTACTCAACATGATGTGTACCGGGAAGCAAATATTGCACGATTTAATATCACACTCGATCAAAAAGGTAAGGCAACTGGATGGAACCATCAATTCTTATTTAAGCACCATCCTAAGGAGGCGCCTTACATCCCCTACGGTGTCGAAAATCAAAAGATTGAATACACCAGTGTCGAAACTCCTGTGCCATGGGGAAACTGGCGTAGTGTGGATCACTCGATGCACGGTTTTTTCATTGAGTCGTGTGTCGATGAGATAGCTCATCATTTGGATAAAGATCCCTACATTTTTCGCCAGGAATTGTTGGCAAGACAGCCACGATTTCTGAAGGTTTTGAATGAAGCAGCGAGAAGATCAGGATGGACTCGCGATCTACCAGAACATTGGGGACGAGGAATCGCAGTGCATGCTTCATTTGGTACTGTTGTCGCTGAAGTGGTGGAAGTCGAAGTGGGTGAAGATGGCACATTGGATGTGCAGCGTGTAGTTTGCGTGGCTGATCCAGGATTTGCCGTGCACGAGGATGGATTTAAGGCACAGATGGAGAGTGGAATCTTATATGGACTTACGGCAGCCCTTTATGGTGAAATTACTATTGAAGATGGTGCAGTTCGTCAGAGCAATTTTCATGACTATCAGATGTTGAGAATGGGTGAGATACCCGTCATAGAGACATACATCGTTGAAAGTGATGCACCACTCGGTGGAGCAGGGGAACCCAGTACGCCGGTAATCGCGCCAGCATTAGTCAATGCAATTTTTGATGCAACTGGTAAAAGACTCCGAAATCTTCCGGTGAAGAATTATGATCTGTCTCGTGCTGCCTTGCTTGGTTGACGTTCTTTTGAAAATGAAAGCACATCTGAATGGAACATCTGTTCCACTGAATACGAACCTGTATGCATAAAAGTGTAGAGGAAGTCATCTTATGTATTGGGTTATACCCTGAGAGAATCTCTATATCTTAATGTGAAAGTAGAGGAGTTATGAAAATCTAGAAGCGAAATGTTGCATTTGTTTCGACGAAGTGTTAATGGTAAAATATAAAGGTTCTTGGTCAGATACAGTGGGTTTCGTAAATATGGAGTGAATTCATGTCGAATGTTAACGTATGTTCAAAATGCTAGATTGGTTAAATATAGGGTTAGTTAAAGAATTGAAATGATTACTCCAGATGCCTCCGGCGGCCAACTTTTTGCAGTCCCGATGATATCTATCGGGAGGGCAATCCCGATAATTATCGGGATGCCTGCTGTCAGCCTTGGTCGGTCACACTATATGCTTTTCCGCTATGCTCTATAAACTCGCGGATCTTACTCCCCTGCAATTAGTTCTCAGAGGTTAGTTCTTGCAGGTGCTCCGCTATACCTCTTACTTTGGCTCATACAGTGTAGAGCATGGCCGCTCCAAAACATATGTGTGACGATAGTGCTTTATCTCCAAAGGACCTTACATCAATTTCGGTCTCTTTTATCCGCTATCTTTGTTGCTCCTCTCTTCCATAGCTATGGCTATGGTCGATCGTCGCGCCTCGACAGCGACCAAAATAGCCGTGAAATTTCTGGCAAATCCCTTTGAGATAAAGCACTCGCCCAACCCATGGGGACCGAAGCTGCAGCAAAGGTCCCATCCTGAAGGCAGGAATCTAACCCTTAAAAATCGGGCAAAAAACTATAAAAACCTATCACTAAGTCCTTAGACCCACTGAATTTGGCTAAGAGGCAATATAAATGGAAATTGATGATAAAATTCTTTTGGAAACTTAGACGAGAATTATTGATGGAAGGAAATCTGAAGAAATATCTAATTTATGCTATTGGTGAAATTTTTCTTGTGGTCATCGGTATTTTGATCGCTCTTCAGATAAACAATTGCAACGATGGCGAAAGGACAGGGAGAAAGACAAAACTATTCTCAGAGACCTTGCAGAAAACCTGGAAATAAACATTCTGTCGTTACAGAATGACACAGACTTACTCCAATAGTGGGATCGGTCAAGTGATGTAGTCATTCGCGTTTTAGAGAATAAACTAGAATACTCAGACACCTTAAGGCAACATTTTCATTTTGCGAAAGTCACAAAACAAAATTGATGAGAAACTATGGAGTGTTGAGATCCAATGTCCCGCTATTCACCTCACTTTTCCTGGAGTGAAGCAATTTTGGTAAGAAGGAGGAAAAACGCAACTTTCGCCTGATTTTGTTAAACTTGTGGAATCAACAAAAGTGGAAATCAGTGGTTGGGGATGGAATGCTGAGAGTGGATTTGTACCTATCTCACAATTGGAATCCGGGGAATGAGTTTAAGAGTACCGCGCTGAAAATAAAATTGATGTAGAATCTTAGATCATAATCTGCGTTACCTTGGTTTCTAAATGTAGGGGGATGCCCCATGTAAGAACTAGAAAGTTAAAACATCGACTATGCCGCACATCGACATAAATAATACACAACTATACTATGAGGACAAAGGTAACGGCAAAGAAACACTGGTTTTTGGACATAGCATGTTATTTAATCTTAGAATGTTTGATGAGCAGGTTGACCACCTTGTGGCTAACTATAGATGCATAAGTTTTGATTTTCGGGGTCACGGAAAAAGTAAATCTCCTCAGGATGGATACGATTTGGATACCCTAACAGAAGATATTGCACAGCTTATAAATAAATTGAAATGTTATCCTTGTCATTTTATCGGCTTTTCGATGGGTGGGATGGTGGCTTTAAGGTTGGCAATTAAATATCCCGATCTTATCAAATCACTCATTCTTATCGACACTTCCTCAGAACCGGAGCCAAAGGATAAAATGTTGAGGAATAAAGCTATGTTATTAGTGGCAAAACATATCGGGTTAGCTCCCTTAGCTGGCAAAGTGATGAGCATGTTCTTTGGACCGGAATTTTTAAAGGACCCCAACAGGGGGGTACTTCGGGAAACCTGGAAGAATCATTTCAAATCAAATGATCGTGTGGGAATAGTAAAAGCTGTTAAGGGCGTAATTTTTAGGGAAGGTATAACTGGTGAATTGGGTAGTATTAGTCATCCTGCCACCATAATGGTGGGAGAGAATGACCAATTGACTGATCTTATAAAAGCAGAAATCCTGCAAAACCATTTAAAAAATGCTTCATTGCATGTGATTCCCAGAGCAGGTCATATGTCACCTGTCGAAGAGCCTGCAATTGTCAACTCTATCTTAGAAGAGCATTTACATCATGTATAAATAATGGCCAATGATCCAGTTCTTTAGAAGCATTAGGCAAGGGATACTTTCTGAAAAGAAGCCTGCCGGTAGATTAAGCCGATATTTACTTTATGCTATTGGTGCAGCGTACCATCAGCCGGGTACCTATCGTATGGCTTCTGATTTAATATAGGATCTCAAAAGCAGACTACCCCATATCTTCAAATAGAAGGGACAGTTTCTTTAGCCTAATATTTGCCTAATATCCAGCTTTTTGGTGCGAGTACTCCCATTGTAATCAGTTCATTATAAAAGATGAGAATATGACTATGCAGCAGGTTTGGACCTCACGATCAGAAAAGTGCACAAGCCGTATAGAAAGTTTGAGATCCCCACTTCAAATCCATGAGCCCGTCTTATAAATTCTGGCATGTAGTCACTTGGAGGAATCAAGGGAGCAATACCTCCGACAATGGCGAATATAGATCCAATAAGTATAGCTTTAGACCATTTACTGCCATTTGTCGTCCGGTAGATCAGTATAGTAATAGCGACAAATAAAAACCCCCTGAAAAACATATTTGTCAAAATTATAGTTATGAATGTTGGAATTTTATCCCCATAGAAATCATTAAATCGTGGAGTCAGAAAACTCAATAACATTCCTGCAATTACGTAAAAGGCGAAATAGAGAAAGTTACCTGCTAAGATTTTTGCTATCCAATGATGTACCTTACGATGTGCGAAACTCGCTGCCAAAGGTGCAACCATTTTGTGCTTCCCAAATAGATAAGTCAAGAGGATTGCCTCCAGTAGACTGATGGGTATACCGCCTAACATAAGTATGGCGTTTTGCGCCTGATCAGTAACATTGAATATTAATGCCTCTATATTTATGTTGAAATTTCCTATCACATATAGAATCGTGAAAGTAGCCAGCCATAGCTTTGATGATCTCAATCGACTGTGTACAATGTAATAGCCAATAACTATTGAGATCAAGAACTTGGATAGTAAGCTCCACAGGTAAAAGTTGAGGGTAGAAGGACCGTCTGTTAAGGCACCTATCAAACCTTCCAAGATCATAAGACAAATTGTCGCGATTAGGGTAGGTCTTAGATACTTAATTTGCATTTTGGATAATTTTCATCGCTGATTTTCCCCAATTCAATTGAGCCTTAAATGAAATAATTCCATGCTGAAGCGCTAACCTGCCATGTAATGGCATGGCAGCACCTTCCTTTTTAATGAATTCTTCCAGTGATGTTAGATATTCTCTCGTCAGATTTACCAAAGTCCTAAGAAACAATTCCTTTTCTTCTTGTGTGACTGAATGATCCATGAAGGCAAATTTTAATATGAGTATTTGTGAATTCTTAGAAATATCTCTCATAGAAATATTCTCTGTTAGCCACCTTCTCAATTCCTCTTTGCCTTTATTGGTGATTACTAACGGTTCACCTGGTTCATCGTTCTGATCAATTAACTCCAACTTGGTAAGCTTTCTGATGGCAGGATAAATACTACCTGGACTGCTACTGAAATTACTTATTGCAGATGTCTTAAAAGCTGTTCTAATGCCATATCCAGTCATTGGCGTTTCATTTAACATACCCAATATTGCACAATCTAACGTTGTTGTTTTCATAGTAAATATAATACGAAACGTACTACGAATATAGTACGTTTCGTATTACTATGCAAGTGCCAGTCCTATAAATCAGGTAGTCAACTATTTTGCGGGTTACTATGGCCGATCTTGGACTAAGGCAATTACCTAGTACTCCGGAAATTCATGATGACCATTCGGCTTAGAGCCGAATTGAGTGGACCCTCGGCGATCTTCTCTTCGATCACAAATTGATAATCTTGATATGACTATCTTTGATCTAATTAAGTCACCCCTCAATACTAGAACCCCAGAAGCTTGCTTTGGGTATTTCTTTTGATTAACTTATTATTTAGATGCGATTGAGGCCATGTTTCATATTGATGTTGCTCTACATAGGTCAATTATCATTTGCCCAGAGCGAGTATTTCAATATACAGCCTCCTGATTCTGCTTTGGTATGGTTAAACGAGCATTATGTTGAGAATCCTGATGATTTTCATAATCTTGCCCTGCAAACACTGGAACAAACCTATCAACAGAAGGATGAACAACGCATGGCGGAGGCTCACCTACTACTGATGCGTTGGCATGCCTATCATGTGCTATTTACCATCGATTCGATCTTCTACCACGGAGAAAAAGCAATTGCTCTGTTTAAGCTTACTAACGATCAGGCAAATTTGGCGACCGCAAGTGCCGAATTAGCCTTTGAATATATAGACCAAAACGATCTGAAACGATCTGAAGAACTAATTTTTGAAGCGATCGCCATTTATGAAGCGTTGGGAGATGAAAAAGGCTTGGGTGCGTCATATCATCGTTTGTCGAGGATCTTTCGATCTCAGAAAGAACCAGAACTATCCATCAAATATGCCTTAAAAGCCCTGGACTTTTCTCAAAAAGCAGAAGATTATAGTACCACAGCTCAGGCATGGTTGGTACTCATACTATCTTATCAAGACGTGGGAGAATTGGAGAAAGCCGTTGAAGCAGGCGATAACTGTATTGCAACGGTAAATAATTTTGTCCCTGAGGATGTATTCACCCTGGCCAGAGCCTACGCCTATCGCGGCGATGTTTGGGCCGATTTAAGAGACTATCAGAAGGCGATTGATGACAACTCCAAATCTTATTCCATTGTGGAGGCGGAAATTGGTGCCGAACGTCCGGCTGCAAAGACTTACCGTCATGGAATTGGCCGGGCTTATTATTTACAGGGTAACCACGGGGACGCTTTACCTCATCTGGAAGCTGCGATTGATGGATATAGAAGTCTGGGTCAGGGTCAAAAACCCGCCATGCAGGCACTGTATAGGGACGTAGCAGATTGCTATTTCCAACTCGGGGATTACCGCACGGCTTTTCTAAATCAACAATTGGCACATGAAGTATTTGATACTTTGATGCAGAATAGAATTGCTAATCTGGAGTCAGAAGGCCTCGTTAAATATGAATCAGGGAAGAAGGATCAGGCTATTCAAGAGCAAACAACTATTATTGAGCAGAAAAATCGTATTCAATCGATGGGGATGGGTCTGATTGGTCTATTGATACTTTTCTTAAGCACCCTTTTCTATTACTTCCGGCGCAATAGAAAGATTGCCGCAGCTTTAGTTATAAAGAACCAGGAAAATGAACTGCTGCTCAAAGAGATACATCACCGGGTGAAAAATAACCTCCAGACTGTCTCTAGTCTACTTAGTTTGCAATCGGAAAGTATCCTTGACAAAAGTGCCTATGATGCTGTACAGGAGAGTAAAAACCGGGTTGCCTCTATGGCCTTGCTTCATCAAAAATTGTATCAGGGTAAAAACCTCGCATCTATCGAAATGCGGGATTATTTTGAAACAATAGGCAATGCGATTATCGATGGCTTTGGTGAAAAGGCGGACCATGTTTCCCTGGATATAGACATGTCAGAGATAGAGTTGGATGTTGACACTGCAGTTCCGGTAGGCCTCATTACCAATGAATTGATTACCAATTCCCTAAAACATGCTTTTTCCGATGAGAAGAAAGGTAAAATATCCATTACTTTAAGAGAAGCAGAAAATGGTTTGCTAAAATTACTCATCGCAGATAATGGCAAAAGTACTCCCATGGAATCTGCTGTCAATTTGGAAGAAGGATTTGGTACCATGCTTATTCAATTACTGACCAGGCAATTGAAAGGGGAATTGAAAAAGTCAACCGAGGGAGGCACTTCCATTACGATTCAGTTTCCCAGGATGAGGAAATCAGTGGCCTAATCAAAAGTATTATGGTAAAGACCACTGCTCCAAGAATTCTGATGGTAGAAGATGATATGATCATTGCTGCAGATATTTCGATGCAACTCACCAAGCTCGGTTACACAATCATAGGGATTAATACATCCGGAGAAGACGCACTGAACACGATTAAAAATAATCCTCCGGACCTGATTCTAATGGATATTGTATTATCCGGAGAAATGAACGGGATTGAGACCGCTCGCATTATTTTCGAAAAATTTCGAACTCCTCTGATTTTTCTCACCTCCAACTCCGATGACGCCACTTTCCAGCGAGCCATGACTGCCAAGCCGTACGCCTTCATTTCGAAACCATTTAGGAAGTCCGATCTGGAACGCACCATTAAGCTGGCACTCCAACGTGTGGATGTCGAGCGAGAGTCAGCTCCAGTTAATGAGCCGTCAGATCATGTATCTGCGATCGATGATCGGCTTTTTATCCGGTACAAAAATCAAATGGTCAAAGTGTTGCTATCGGATATACTATTCGCTGAAGCTGATCGCAATTATTGTAAGATTTATTGCCAGGATCAAACATACCTCCTTTCGGTACCTCTAAGGAATATTGAAGCGCAACTACCTGCTGACCGTTTTATACGTGTCCATCGGTCCTTCGTGGTCAACCTTACCAAGATTGATGCCATAAGCGAATATCATGAATTTCTTACCATACTGTCTCATCAGATTCCCATCTCAAGAAGATTAAAAGAAGAAGTGATCAAACGCTTGAAAATGATTTAATCAAGCATTTACTATGCTGCTTATCTCGATTTTCTGACCATTAGGACACTGAATCCAACCGCTTGAAAGTTGTCGACAGCTACTATTACTACTCTATTTACCTTGCTGTTACGATCGATGAGAAAAGCTTTCTCCGTTCATATGAATCATTCATCGCTAAAGAATATGGGCCGGAGCCCATCAAAATTAAACACAATGCTGAGACATAAATCCCCCAAAATATTAATTCTTGAAAGTCAATTGATTATTGCTGCCGATTTATCATTGCAATTTTCAAAACTAGGATATGATGTAATCGGCATCAATACCTGTGCAGAAGATGCTCTAAGAACTATTGCGGAGAATAGTCCAGATATAGTGGTGATGAATATCAAATTTGAGGGGAATTCAGCAGGATTAAAGACTGCGCAAACTATTTCTGAAAAATATAAGACACCAGTGGTCTTCCTAAGCGCTAATGCAGACAAAGAGATTTTTGAACTGGCGATATCTATTCAGCCTTATGCGTTTATTGCCAAACCCTTTGAGAAAAAAGACCTACAGAGAGGTATCGAAACTACCCTTAATCGTATGGCAGCAGAAGGACAATGGACCAGGCTTCGTAAGGCAGTTTAGTAAATTATCCCTTTGCTTTTGCTTTTTTACCACTCGGACAACGATCCCTACCATTCGGACAGTCGCTCTGAATAAGTTTTCACTCACCCCTACATTTAAGATCAAAACACAAGATCATGAAAAAAATATTACTTACGCTATATGCCTATTATGGCTTACTACTGTTTTTGCAACAACTTACACTTGGACGGGGGCTGTTGATGATAGTTGGCGAAATACTGCTAACTGGTCTCCTGCTGGCGCTAATCCAGAAAACATTTATGACCTCCATACGTACATTGTCAACACCGGCGATATTATCTACAACGACTATTCCATCTACAACAACGGCACCATCATCAACAACGGCACCATCAACCACTTCCCCACCGGCAATTTCACCAACTGCGGCACCATCCACAACAGCGGCACCATCAACAACATTAGCGGTCCCCAACCCGGTCGCATCGTCAACTGCCGAATCGGCACCATCATCAACGACGGCACCATCATCAACGACTATTCCATCATCAACGACGGCACCATCATCAACAACGGCACCATCAAGAACAACGGCACCATCAACAACGACGGCACCATCAACAATGACGGCACCATCAATAATTGTGAGGGTATGTATTCCGGAAATGATCCAACAGGAAACCCATTGATAGAATCATGTGATAGTGACGGTGATGGCATTCTCGATATCAATGATAACTGCCCCACAACCCCAAATCCCGGACAGGAAGATAGTGATTTTGACGGGCTAGGAGACGCTTGCGATGATGATGACGACAATGATGGCATACCCGATACCAATGACAACTGCCGCACGACCACCAATTCTGGACAAGAAGACAATGATTCAGATGGAATCGGAGACGTTTGCGACCCAGATGACGACAATGATGGCGTTCTCGATAATACTGATAACTGCCCACTGGTAGCTAATCCCGGACAGGAAGATAATGATCAAGACGAAGTTGGAGACGTTTGCGACCCCGACGATGACAATGATGGCATATTCGATAATATTGACAACTGCCCACTGGATGCCAATATTGGCCAGCAAGATAATGACGCTGATGGACTTGGAGACATTTGTGACCCTGATGACGACAATGATGGCGTACCCGACGGAGTGGACAACTGTCCACTAATTGCCAATCCCGGGCAGGAAGATAATGATCAAGACGGAGTTGGAGACGTATGTGACGATGACGACGACAATGATGGCGTTCTCGACGGAGTGGACAACTGTCCACTGATTGCCAATCCCGGGCAGGAAGATAATGATTCAGATGGATTCGGAGACGTTTGTGACGATGACGACGACAATGACAGCGTTCTCGACGGAGTGGACAACTGCCCACTAGCTGCCAATCCAGGACAGGAAGATAGTGATACAGACGGGATTGGAGACGCCTGCGATGCGTCGTTTAGCGTCTGTATCGCCATTGCATCGCTCGAAACTGCAGTGGAAGCACTGCCCACCGCTTCTGATAGCACTCAAGTCTTCCTGCTAAACAAACTGAATATTGCCAGAGGTAAATTTGAAGATGGCAATAACAAGGCAGCCATTGGTAACCTGGGAGCCTTCATCAACAAAGTGAATGCTAAAACACCGAGTGAAATTTCTCAGGAAGATGCCGCTGTGCTTGTTGCCGCTGCCAATGCGATTATCGACGGCATCAATAGTGGTCACAATGACTGTGATGGTGGTGTTCAAAGCCTTAGCCCAGGCCACAATGGCAATCTTGCTTTTGATGTAGTTAAACCCATCAGTTTGGAAGTCTATCCGAACCCAGCCAGAGACAACGTGAATATTCGCTTTGATGTCATAGACGCAAATACGCAGGTGATTATTTACGACCTACATGGGAAGCAAGTCTGGATGCAGAAAACCGAACCCTATCAGAATGTATTGAAGGTGGACTTGTCATCAGGCCAATTTGGAACCGGTATGTATATCATCAGTGTTTCGAATGAGCATGGAACTCAGACACAAAGGATAGTTATCAATAAATAGCCATAAGTAAAAAATCTCTCAAAAAAGGAGCTGGCATTAGTGAGGGTGCCGGCTCCTATTTCTCTTACCTTGGCCTGATATAGTAACCAATAGCTATGCTAAGGCAACCGCCGCCCAAAATAACGTAGCTCAGTCACTAAGCAAGCACCGATTTATTATCGCTGTGCCCGAAGATAAACTCTCTCTAAGATGCACACAAGTGTGTTTATTTATAATAATTACTCCCGTACAGCTCTATTTGACTAATAAAAGTCCACAGATTTAAAGTTTGTGGACTTTTTTTTTGGAAGGAGTAGGAAAAGTTTTGTGCATTAAATCAAGCCAATGATGAAATGGTGTGTAGGTTAAAGCAATTAGCACATCACAATTGATCTGCAATTTATCTCCTGCTTTCCAATTCCTACCACTCGGACAACGATCCCTACCTTTCGGACAGTCGCTCTGAATGAGATTTGATTCAATCCTACTTTACAACATCATTTCACGATCAACAAAACACACAAAAATGAAGAAACTGTTAATACCTTTTTTTGGTTTTTTATTCCTTTTTTCTTGCGAAAAAGAAAGCACAATTGACTTAAGTCCTGAGCGGGAAGCCTACGAGGACGGCTCTTCCAATAGCCGTGCTCAAGGTACGAAGATCAACGTTTGTCACTATGACCAGGACAATGACACCTGGCATGTAATCAGGATCAATGAAAATGCCTGGTCGGCGCATGAGGGGCATGGTGATGTGCAACTAATAGATGAAGACGGAGACGGATTTGTAGCCTCAGCCAATGAATGCAATATCCCCATTGATTGTGATGACAGTGATCCTCAAATCACAGATGATTGTTGCATCGACGAGACAGAGATAGACTCCGACGGACCTTTATTTGTAGCCCCAAATGACGAACCCGGCTTATACACCTGGCAGGAGGCAATAGATGCTTGTGCCGCCAAGAATCTGGGTGGACATGACTGGTACCTTCCGAGTGTGGAGGAGGTACTTGCTATGCATGATGCAAAAGATGAAATCGGATGCTTTACCTCTGGCGTTTATTCAACTACCGATGAATTGGAAAATAATGATGAAAAGATCAAAATGGTACATTTCAATACTGAGTATGAAGGCTTTGTAGCCGAGGTCACTAAGGGAACACCGATTTTTTGTCGCTGTGTGCGAAGATAAACTATCATAAGAGGCACACATGTGCTTAATTAAATTACTCCCGTACAGCTCTATTTGACTAAAAAAAGTCCACAGATCTAAAAGTTTGTGGACTTTTTTTTGGAAGGAGTAGGAAAAGTTTTGTGCATTAAATCAAGCCAATGATGAAATGGTGTGTAGGTTAAAGCAATGAGCACATCACAATTGATCTGCAATTTATCTCCTGCTTCCCAATTCCTACCGCTCGAACAAAGATTCTTACCGTTCGGAAAATTACTCTAAAAAGGGTTTAATTCAATCCTACATTCTAAGGTCTTACAAATTCATGCTCAATGCACATTTTATTTCCTCTATTGCTATCAGTATTTGAGACCGAGGTCTGTAAAAATCTCACATGCTATGCAGAAATTTAAAATTCCTCACGTTTTCATATTCCTTTTTTGGATCATAATAATCTGTTCTATTCCCTCATACTTTGTGCCTAGTGGAAGTTTTGAAAGAACCACTAGAGACTATGGCAGTGTGACTCAGACCGTGGTGGTTCCCGGTAGTTATAAGGAAGTGCCGAAGCACTATTCTTTCAAAGCTTCCCTAATGGGTGAAGATGTCGAGGGAATTTCAACTCCGGTCTCCCTATTAGGTATCTTTAGTGCCATACCAAAGGGTTTAGCACAATCGGCTGTCTTAGTATTTTACGTCTTTATAATTGGAGCGGTCCTGACCCTAATTCAGCAAACAGGTGCCATAGATGCATTCATATTTGCCTTGATTTCCAGGTTTCAAGACAAGCCTAAACTTCTTCTTTTGTTAGTCTATATGACTATTTTTTCTGGCTCATCCTTCCTGGGGATTGGACCTGAAACAATAGCTCTAATCCCCGTATTTTTTTTATTATCTAAGCGTTTAGGTTATGATAGATTAATGGGAGTTGGACTCTTAAGTATACCCGTTTACCTAGGTTGGAGCACAGGTGTCACTAATCCATTTACGGTTCAAATTGCCCAAATGATTGCCGAGCTACCCATCGGTTCGGGGATAGGCCTACGGCTCATTTTATATGTGGTCTATGCAGCAATTGGCTTCATTTTTCTAGTGCGATACGGAGATAAGGTAAAGAAAGATCCATCACGAAGTTTGATGAAAAATGACCCATTTGATTTGGAAGAATACGGATCTTTTGACGAGAGAAAGTTAGATCGAAAGCATGTTCTTATTCTTCTCCTTTTTATAGTCTCTTACGCTCTTATACTGGTTGCAGTGCAGACCATTGGTTGGGGTTTGATAGAGATGAGCGCATGTTTCATAGGGCTCATCATTTTAATAGCTAGAATTGCAGGTATGAATGGTGATGAAGCCATGGCGGGACTGACAAAGGGTCTTGTGATTATGATTGTGCCCGCTCTTGTAGTGGGTGTTGCCCGGGGCATATCTGTTGTACTTCAGGAAGGAATGATCATAGATACGCTGCTACATTATGCTAGCAGTTCTCTGATGACAATGCCTAAAATGGCAGCTGCCGGGGGAATGTTTTTTTTCCAGACGATTCTCAATTTTTTTATTCCATCTGCTTCAGGCCAGGCCTTGGTCTCTATGCCCTTGATGACGCCGATGTCTGATCTGTTAGGTCTGTCACGTCAAACGGCAGTTCTTGCGTACATCCTGGGTGATGGACTCTCTAATATTATCATACCTACCAATGGAGTTTTAATGGCAACCTTGGGCCTGGCAAGAGTGCCTTATGAAAATTGGTTCAAGTTTATTCTTCCATTATTTAGATTTAGCATGATTGTGGCATTGGTTTTTATGGCTCTGGCTGTCACGATTGGCTATTAGCATGTGCAATTTAATCACCTCATGTTTTTTGCAGATATTCGGCTACTCTTTTTTTCAGAGATCTCAATCTTGTTATGCGTAAGGTAACTATTTGTCAAAAGGCGATCCTTGTTAACCTTCCTCCATGAGCATTTGCTTGTAGCTCCTCCTACGCAAGAACTTGCAGACGGAATCCTGACACTAACAAACTCATGACACACTTGTAGTATATCACGATGAGATGATCACCTGTTAATGATTCAATTGAATTTCCTTTTTAAACCAATCGAAAAGACTTATTTTGATTACATAAACACCTAATCCGATTCATACCATGATAGATCTTCACGGATTTCTAAAGGCTAGCAACGATTATAAAAAACTACAGGTGAACGACCTGCTTTTTATAGAATATAAATGCCTGGTTGAAGAGGTGAAGGCCGGCATTTGGTCTGATGCAAATTACTTTGTATTTGTAACCTCCGGTAAGAAAATGTGGCGAAGTATATACAACGATTACGTTGTAGAGAGTGGAGACTCCCTGTTTGTAAAAAAGGGAGCTAACCTGGTCCATCAATACTTTGACGAAGATTATTGTGCACTAATGGTCTTTATTCCGGATGATTTCATTAAGACCTTTATACAAAGATTTGCCACTATCGTTGCAAAAAGTGCAGCGATTCAACAAAATAGGACGGATGCCGTGATTAGAATCCAACTGGATGCTTATCTGGAAGGATACATTAGTTCCCTCGCATCATTCCTGAGTGCTCCTACCTTTCCAGACAAACAACTCTTGCACCTTAAATTTGAGGAACTCCTACTTAACATCTTCACCAATCCACGTCATAGAAATTTGGCTCAGTACTTATTGTCGATAAATAAGGAGCAAAGTGCGAGTATGCAGCAAATTATGGAGGAAAACTTTGCATACTGCCTGGGCCTCGAACAATATGCACACCTATGTAACATGAGTTTGAGCTCCTTTAAGCGAAAATTTCAAAAATTGTACAATACCTCACCCGGAAAATGGCTTTCCGACAAGCGTCTTGACTTTGCTGGTCATCTTCTGAAGACTACTGACAAATCGGTGAACGTAGTTGGATTTGAATGTGGGTTTGAAGATCCCTCCAGTTTTATCAGGGCTTTTAAGAAGCGGTTCTCCAGTACACCTCTTCAATATAGAGATAGCATAATAGGATAATGCCTTGATGGATCTGTTTCAAGGTCACATTAAAAGTTATTGGGTCTGAATTGTATACTTTATGAACTTTTGGGTCTATCTGAAAGGTAGTGTCCATCCATACTTTTGCATTGTAACAATTATTAAATCTTAAAACATCAAGGTATGGAAACAATAACCAAATCAGTAAACGGATTCGATCAGGAAGCTATTGCTAATGTCGTAACTGCCCTTCAGGCAAACCCTGAAATCGGAAATTTTGAACTTCGAGCCACCAATGAATGGATTGATGGAGCTCACAATAGAAGTTATATCCAGGGCTTTTATGGAGCTTGCCAGGAAGACACCAGCAGAACCGAACCGTTCGTATATGACAATGATGAGCCACCTGTATTACTTGGAAAAAATAAAGGGGCCAATCCGGGAGAAGTATTACTCCATGGATTACTAGGTTGCATGACCACCGCTATGGTTTTGTTAGCAGCCGCAAGAGGTATCGAAATTGGAAATGTCACTTCCAGCATCGAAGGTGATGTTGACATTAAGGGTTTTCTCGGATTGAATGCGACGGGACCTAAGGGATTCAAGCAGATTAGGGTCACCTTTAATATTAGTGGGGTAGATGACGCTAAAAAGGAGGAATTACTATTATTAGCAAAGCAATCGCCGCTATTCAATTCCCTTATTTATCCCACCGATGTACAAGTTGGTGTATAGTAAATTAATCTCTTTAATCAGCAGGGTCTGATCTCAAGGAGGAGACCAGCCCTGTTTTAAACAATTAGAAAATGAACAATCAATTAATAGAAGTACGAAATACACAAAGAAACTCCTGGAATACATTTTCACCAGGATGGAAAAAATGGGACAACTTCACCATGCAATTTCTGCATGACCAGGGTACCCATATAATTGATTCATTAGATTTAAACCGATCGGCAAGGGTGCTGGATATTGCCTCAGGCACGGGTGAGCCCGGATTGACGATTGCTGCCAAAGTCCTGAAGAATGGATCAGTCACGGCCATCGATCTATCGGATAAAATGCTTAGCATAGCGGAGAGAAAGGCAGCTGGACTTGGTATTAGAAATTATGAAACTCAGGTAGCAGATGCATGCGAACTACCCTTTGAAGATGATTCCTTTGATGCGATTTCTTGCCGTCTTGGCTTCATGTTTTTTCCTGACATGAAACTTGCCGCCCGTGAGATGTTAAGGGTACTCCGCCCAGGAGGCAAAATTGCCGCAACAGTTTGGGCAGAGCCGCAAAAAAACTTTTGGATCACCGCCATGATCGGGGTGCTTAAAAAATATGTCGAATTGCCTGCACCTGATCCCCAAGGTCCGGGTTTATTCAGATGCGCTGCGCCATCATTTCTAACCAACCTGTTTACCCGGGAAGGTGCTGAAGGAGGGGTAGAAAAGGAAATTAACGGAGACTTGTCCTGTAGGTCAGCAACTGAATATTGGCAATTTATGAACGATGTAGTACCTCCGGTTGTATCTTCTCTTAGAAACGTTTCAGACAAACAAAGACAGATGATCCAGCAAGAGATCTGTCAGATTCTGGGGAGTACTTTATCTGGAACAACATTGAAGATTTCCTACGGTGCCCGATTATTTTCGGTAACGAAACCGGAGTAAACTGAACGCTGGAGAATAATGCACCATCTAAAAGGGGCTTGCAGTCATCTGCGAGCCCCTTTATATATGTGCAGATTTAGTATGATTCCCTGGGCCTACCAGCAGCAGTAGAGGGAATTTTTTTACTGGAGTCGTTTTGCTAGATACGTTATAACATAAAAATCACATCTTGATTCTTCTTAATTCTGATGGACCAGTTGTGAATATCATATCCCAAGAATAACTCAGGTGTTGTAGTAATCCCGAAGCTTTCAGGTATTACATATGTGTTTTTTTAGCGACCAATTAATATGCTTTGAGAGTTACTGTTATTATATGCCATTCACAATTTTTCTGACTGTAATTATTGGTATATACTTAACCTAATTTTAGAGAGTGAAGTGTTTATGGCTCCAGATTTATAGTACATCTGTACAAACCCAAAATTTGGATTGGTAGTCAAAATGAGATGATAGTATTGAAGTAGCTATAACCACTTCTTATATAAGGCGGGTACTGAATATGTGGAAGACTATTTCGTATATTGGTTTAAACTCCTTCATGTGTCTCATGTAACATTCAAGCTGCGGCGAAATCGCCTAACCAACCCTGACATTCATCCGATGCGTATTGAATGGTATTTCCTTTTAATATTTGCCTTTGTAGGTATTCAAGAGCTGCATGCGCAGCAAGAAAATGTAGCTTTTAGAAATCTAACATCTGCTGAAGGACTTCCGATAACCACAGTCACAGATGTAACCCAGGATGCATTTGGTTTTATCTGGATTGGTTCATGGGACGGTGTATACCGCTATGATGGTTTTAATTTCAAATACATCTCTTCTAATGGGCGGTATTTAACGGCTGATCACAAAGGCGGTGTTTGGATATCGCACGAAGGAGGTGATCTTAGCTATTATGATTCTTATATTGATAGCCTTAGCAGATTTGATATTCCATATGCCCATAGATTTACTGACGTAGCGGTTGATGACTCAGGGACAGTGTGGGCAAGTGCTAAACAAGGGATTGCAAAATTAGATACCGAACTGGATTCATTTTTAATCGATGCTAATCAGGATAAAGGAGGCATTTATCGTTTGTCGTCTCAGGACGGGCAATTACTGTTTATCTGTCAGCTGCAGAATCAAAAAGGTAAAATTGGCCGAAGGTCTCAGAAAGGTGTATATAGTTATATCGATCTTCCATTAGACTTAAATTATAATTCTGCAGAACAGGAATTCTTTACGGACCCATCCTCTTTCAATCTCGCCTGGTATGGTTCTGATGGAATTTTTATTGTGAATCGCTTCGGCTGGGCAATAAAGGAGAATGACAAAGACTGGAATTTTAAAACTGCAGATAATAAAGAAGCATTAAGTGAAAATTCCGGAAGGATAATAGATGAAAATGGAAACCTATGGCTAAATCAGCAAAATGCAATCACCAAAATTAATATCAGCAATGGGTCGAGCACTACTTTCATACACGATCCGACAGATCCAAACAGTATTTTGCCAATGGAGAGTGTATTTGCTGGCAGTGATATTTATATTGACCACCAGGGCATTCTTTGGATCACGCGCTTCTCTCATGGAATTAGCAGGTTGAATTTATACGAAAGTGATTTTGGATTGGTAAGAGACGATGAGGGCAATAAAATAATTGATGTTTTATCAGCATTGGAGTTGGACGACGGATCTTTGTTTATTGGTTCCAGAACAGGTATAGACGGCCTTCTTTATTTCGATCCACAAGGAAATATCGCCAGACGATATGGGGCAAGTGGATTTGGTTCACCTTCTGGCAAAACCATTAGTAACCATCTTAGCCATCCGTTTCCCTGGTCTCTGGCTCAGTCTTCTGACGGATCCATATGGGTTGGTACGGGATCTCCAGGGCCAAATAATGGAGGTTTAAACAGAATTCGGCCTGATTCGGATCAAATTACCCGATTTAAGTTCGATCCCGAAGACGAATCATCTATAAGTGGCAACTGGATTTTTAAAATACTGGTAGATGGCAGTGATCGGGTATGGTTCTTCGCGGATGGTATTTGTTCGATTGATGCAAGAACTGAAAAGATTACCAGGGGGCTGAAAAATCCTCCCGTTGATCCGGGCAGCGACTCAGTAAATGTTAAATTCTATGACCCGGAAATAATTAATTCTGAAGGCAACTTAATCATCCGGAATACCATTGATCAAAAGCATTATGTCATTGACCATAAAACCCAACAAGCTTCTCCATTTGGTATGCCTGTTAATAATAATGAAAGGTTCTCCTATGTTCATCAGGATGATAGAGGGTATATCTGGTTTGGCGATGACCGACAATTCGGGTACCTGGATAGCACCAATCAAAGAGCTGAGAAAACCTTTGAGTACAATACTGAAAAGTTCCCTGTGCGGGAAATTAATGCTTTATATTCAGATCATAACAGGAAGATATGGTTAGCTACTGATATGGGGATATTCCGGTTTGATCCTGAAACACAGGAATACAAACACTATACGTATAATCGGGGATTACAGGGTAATTACTACAGGAGTAATGTCAGTTTCAAAAGTCCGTCCGGCAAAATATACTTTGGAGGAAATGGCGGATTAAATATCATTGACCCTAAAAAGATTAAATCTAATCCACATCCTCCCGATATCGTATTTACGGAATTAAAAATTGACGGAAGTGTTATTAGGCCTGGTTTGGATTCACCCATTAATAGACCACTCAACGTTGCGAATGAAATTGTAGTCCAACCAGATAAACGGGTCATATATATCGCTTTTGCAGCCATACATTTTGCCGGATTCAGAGATAACAGATATCAGTACATGCTAGAAGGATTTGATAGAGACTGGCAAGATGGGGGCACTCTAGGGGGCGCGACCTATACAAGTCTGCCACCGGGCAAATATACTTTCCGAATTAAAGGAAGTAACTGGGATGGTATTTGGAGTGACGGTGACAAATCAATTCAGATACATATTTTACCTCCATGGTGGCGAACTATTTATGCATATATTGGCTATTTTATTGCATTTATAGGACTGGTATTCACTGTTCATAAGATTCAAAGTAAGCGGGTTGTCAGAAAAGAAAGAGAAAAAACCAGGGAAAAGGAACTGGCCCAAGCCAAAGAAATTGAGAAGGCATATAATGATTTAAGAGCAACCCAAGACCAGCTCATCCAATCCGAAAAGATGGCTTCCCTGGGTGAA
Source organism: Saprospiraceae bacterium (assembly GCA_050298535.1). Classification (GTDB taxonomy): domain Bacteria; phylum Bacteroidota; class Bacteroidia; order Chitinophagales; family Saprospiraceae; genus JABDMH01. Next base: position 123 of record JBNKUI010000120.1, on the reverse strand, counting down.
CTTACCGCTGGCATTGCTCACGAGATTCAGAACCCACTGAATTTTGTTAATAATTTTTCAGAAGTGAATAAGGAATTGTTCGATGAGCTGGAAGCAGAAATTGAAGAAGGCAATATAGCTGAA
>JBNKUI010000119.1:0-32056 GCA_050298535.1 Saprospiraceae bacterium | reverse complement strand
AAAGATGATACATCTTCTGCTCCCTCCAAATAGGAGGCTACTATGGGAAACATCTCCTCGGATCGCTTTCTAGTCATTTTTGATCCGAAAGCTAATCCTTAATTAAGCCTCATACAATACGTCGTTGGCCAAACGCTTACGTTTGAATGCCGTTTCGAAGATTTCACAGATTCAGGAACTTCCTAAATTTCCAAGTAGAGATGTTACTTCATATAGAGTACATCATGTATTGACTAACATTGCTTCTGATGTACTCCCGTACATCATGATAGAAGATGATAAAATACGGGAAATTGACTTAATGAATAGTCAATTAACATTATTCTGTAATATTATCTATAGATCTATATCATCAAATAATACTATACACCTACCTAAAATAATAGAATATCTATTTACCCAATCCCTTGGTTGGGATTGGCACGATAACACAATCAGTATGTACCATCAAAAGAGATGGGACCGACACACAGTATATTTGTGTTCTGATCTTGAACTGGATCCTAATTCTGTAACACTGATCAAATCAGCTTTTTCAGGAAAATTCTACGAATGTGTAGGACAACTTATCTATCAGGTTGATCATCTATCGGATCGCCAACGGAAGGACGTTAAGCTTACAATGTTTAATCTTCTATTCGGCAGTGTGATCCATAGTGAAACACTTCAGAATTCGATCAAATTTAGAAAGGTCTTCCCTGCATTCTATTTTCTCATATTTTATCTCAAGATGTTCTTTGGCTTTCTATATGAGAGCAAAGATCCAATGCTTAAGTATATCAATTTGGATATTGATTTACTGAAAAGAGATAAGCCAAAAATTACTGGCATGAAAGCTGGATCGAACTTACTTTCCATTCTTCTGCAAAGGTTTGAGTCAACGATATTTATTGACAGAATCTTGGTTACATTATATGAAATGGGATGTAAAGTACTACCTAAGCATGATAGCGTAATTTGTACAAGTAGGGACTATGAGGAAGTTAATTCAATTATACAGTCAGAACTGGATCGAAAACTTGGAAAAGGCATGTATAATTTGAGGTGATCTTGCATAGTCCCGGAATGTTATTAACATCTAGGGGGGGGTCAAACTTATCGGAATAGGCGGTTCAAACCAAATCGGAATTTTGGGTCGAAACTGTTGGATTCTTAAATCCTAAACCTACTACGTAGTAATCCTCTCAGGACCGAGATTGAGGTTAAGTGTTGATTGTAGCTGGCTAATGTTCAAATGTTATCACTGGAATTCCATGATCACTTTCAAGTGGATCTTGATCATCAAGAAAGTCATTTATAACTCGAAAGCTTTCAAAGGCCCATTTACGATTTTTAGATTCATCATAGAACTGTTCTGAAAAGAGGTTGTGATCTAGCATACTTCGCCTACCTTCGTGAATGAAAGAATACAGAACATCCTTTCGACTGATGAAGTCATTCATAGCTGCAGCAGTGTAAAGACCCTTATCACTCATCCTACCCCGACGAGAGTTAACTGAGAGTCTATACTTTGGGGTATCTGTCACGATATCTAAGGTATCGCTCGATTCATCATCATTTAGATCACCCATTACAATCACAGAATCATGAGTACCCTTCATTTGTTTGTCAAGTAGAATTCTTAGTCCCGCAGCTTCAGCCACTCGACGCATACTGGACAAAGCCTTTGCATTTCTTTGAGTAAATTCCCCCATTTCGAATTCTTCCTTCTCTTCGGCAGAAAATCGCATAGGTATTTTTGATTTAAAATGAGCAACATAGAAGGTGATCTTTTCTTGAAGCTCTTTATGCAAAAGTGTAGTCTTAAGGACAGCTCTCGAAAATTTATCTATACCTATAGACATACTATAGTCCCTCGGTCCTTCCATTTTTCTCAGAACCAATTCATCTGGTAAGTTTTTAATCCAATAAGTTTCTTCCTGAACTTTTGTAAAAACAGCATTTTTGAATATCAATCCTACTGAAATGCCTGAATCCACTGCATCACAGGAAATTATACTATATTCTTCTTGCAGATTGTTAACACCCAAAACGTCATCCAGAGTCTTTGGGTCCCATATCTCTTGAAGTGCCACTACATCTGCATTTGCACGAAACAGATTATCACTGATCCATTGGCACTTATATGTGTAAGCCTCTTCTAGACTAGTTCCTTCCTCTGTACGATAAGGTTTCTGTCCATAGTAGAGGGTCTTATTTGGAAGTTGCAAATTCTGTAGATTGAAGCTTGCTATTCTAATTTGAATCATGATTGTGACTATGATTTAGAAAGTATTTAGATCTTCTCTAATTCAAATGACTTTTTGAGGCATTGGTAACCCATCAATTCGATATTTTTCACCTCCTAACTCTCCTGAGAGAGTATCGCACCTCTTACCTATTCAAAGTCAAAAAAGAACCTTACTTCCGAATTCATAGATTTAGATATCTTCTTATCCTTACTCTCTCATTCTTAACAATTATTCATACTCAGACAAAGAAGTTCCCACTCACTGACATCTTTGTTAGAGAACATGATACATTAGTACAAAAATTCTGGACAATAGTACTACTGGAATTTAGCAAAATATAACTATCTTAAGTAGTTGAGTAGGGAGACATACGGCCGAATATCTCCAATGACTTCCTTCAATCCTTGTTAAAAGCATAAAATAGCACGATATGAGATTATTCCATACTATCATTGTTCTGATATTTTGGATTCAGGTCAAGGGACAGTTCTTAGATACTTTAGGATGCACTGGTGCAATCGGTGATGTGAAGTATTCCATTTTAGACCCTGATGATTTTCGAAAGGAGAACGGAGATTGCTGGATATTAATGGCGGGCCAAAGTATAGAGGGTTCGAAGTTGGGCGCATTTGGCTTTAGTACCGTCCCTGACGCAAGAGGGTATTTTCTAAGGTCATATGACAATAGGCAATCTATTCAAGACAGGATCGATAAATCAAGAATTTTTGGTGAAAGTGTTGGTACAGTTCAAAATGATGCGGTTAGACATCACACTCATTCCTATTGGGATGTGTATTACATGGAAGAGGAGGATGTCATAAACAGTAGTCCAACAATGAGCAGTAACCATCGAATAAATCCGACCTATTCCAATAAAGTGGGATCAGGAGACACCGATAGTGACAATGAAGCGGCAGAATTTAGAAGAAAATCATTGGGTATTGACGCAAGTTTACCTGCCAGTGAGGGCTCAACAACAGAGAGAACAGAATACGAAGTCAGACCCAAGAATATTTCACTCTGGGTATATATACGAATTAGCTAAATATAGCACCTATGAAGAGATTTATATTTCTTTCAGTCTTTCTATCTTTATCCACTTTGATGACTGCTCAAGATAAGTGTCAGATATTGTTTCATATGTTCAACCCTAGCAAGACTAGCACCAAAACTAATAGTCTTGTATTGAATAATTTATCATTATGTGGAGATAATTTGAGAAATATTCCCATTGATCTTCGAGAATTTGCAGATAAGGGATTCACATCTCGAGATATAAATACAAGAAATTACATATCTGGTAAGATTTATAAAATAGCTGACCAAAGAAATCTAGATCTAGCCGAGGTCTACCTAGAAAGAAAGCATAATCAAATAAGAGACAGATTTCAAACAAACAATCTCAGTTTACTCGATGATATTCAAGATTTTGATTTGCCAAAATGGATTTCTATTCCCCTAAATTCTGTAAAACCTAAATTAGGGAGGGTTGAGAAATATTTTGATGTACCCTTCTTTCAAGATATAGCAACTCTAGGACTGATTGGTTATGGTGTTGGCAAAGATTTCTTCTTTTTTAATAAGGAAAGAAAGATTGAATTTGAGAAACTACTGAAAGAAAGAACTATTGTATTTGGTGCAGAACTAGAAAAGTGTAGAAACGATGAGGGAGGTTTCGATGGCGACTGCTTTGGAAAGGTGCTCTTCAGTTCTTTAGCACCAGAGGCAGGGATATCTTCTTCATTCAAGACAGATTTTGCAAATTCAGTATCAAATGAACAAGCCAGTAGTATCATGAGAGATGCTTTGAATGACAAACCTGACCTTTTTGACCATTCAAGAAATGAATATGATAAAATCACATTGCAGGAAAAGGAAAATAGCTTCATTGATAAATTAGATGAACTTAGTGAAGCAAGATCAAGGGAATCCTTGGAGATATTACAAGAAGTAGAGAAGATAGCCGAAGACTTAGAGAATCTAACACAAGCATTTGAAGAATTCCAGAATGAAGTACGGGACCAATTCACGCAAATGAACGATTTGTTGGGTAGTATAATAAATCAGAATAACAATATTGAAAAAGAACTTCTTTTACACAGGGGACTTATTCAGAATAACGCAATCAATATTCAAATCATTCAGGAAATGCTTCTTGCAAATGCAGACCAAGCCACATTGATGAACCTTTTCGAAAAATGCCAAAAAGGGAATTCTGGATGTCCAACATCATTATTACTATTGCGTGAATCCAATCGTGAAGATTTCGACAGGAAGGCCGACTTAATGGCTGCTGCTCTAAAATTGAAAAAGATTGCAAAGACAACAGAGAAAATATTTAAGGGACTTCAAGTAGGTATCGAAATTGCTTCTGCACTTGGTCTATCTGGTTCATCTCAGGAGAAATTAGCAAAGGGTCTTCATTATGCTCAAAGTACATTTCAAACCGCATATGGTCTAGCTGCCGCTTTTACTGGTGCCGATCCTTTTGGTGGCAGTCTTCAGGCAATTAAAGGTATTATGGGATTCATGGGATTTGGGGGTGGTTCTGATAGCCCTGAACTCAAATTAATAACGCAATTACGGGAGGAAATGCATGGTAGGTTTGACAGAATCGAGGAAAAATTAGATGATATGGTAAGTCTACAAATTCAATTATCTAAAGATCTCACTAAAAATATTCAGATAAACAGGGAAATAATGCAATTTGAATTTGGGAATATAAAATTTGAATTAGGCGAAATTCTTGCCAATATTGACCTTCTTCAGTCTTTAACATGGCTCGATTTGGACAATGACATCAATGACTGCTGGACCTTACTCCGGGTAATCGGACTAGACACTACATTGACAAAGTTGAACTTATATCAGAATTATATTGATATTTATAATTTGAACCCAACAAGATGTGAAAGCTGTATAGAAGGTTTGCAGACAAGACTGTCAATTAACTCTGATTTCAGAAATCTTCTTCCATTTTTTAATGTTCGTAGGGAAAACAATCCCTATTTGGCAGATCGATATTTATCATATAGAAAATGTCTGACATTCTTTAGTTGGCTGTATGGTCCCAGTAATCAAAATCACTTGTATAGTGCTGTGCAGAACCTTCTTATACCTTCAAAAAACACTAATTGGGACCAAAAGACTTATTGCGAAACTCGCAACGATCCTGATTTGGATTTCATTTTAGATCCAGAAGATGTCTTGAGTGAAATAAACTTTATTGATGCTCAGTTCCTTCGAGATTTTATACAGATCTATTCGATATATTTTCCCTTTTTTGAGATACAAGATTTTTATCAAAGTGATGGATTTAAACCATTTTCCTTGGAGGATTTCATTAAGGAAACGAACAAAGAGATACCAGAAGGAAGTATTGATTTTATAAAGACAAGAAATTTGGATTTGCAGACACAGATCGACCAGATAAGTAACATTTGTAAGGTTTCCTCAGCTCAACAGAATCTATTGAGTGGTCATCTTCTTATTGAGCCTTTCTATCGGATTATCTATCAGAGTCAGCATGCTGGTAAGAGTATAAATTTCAATGGTGAAGCATTTGGTGTTCAGCAGTTTGTCATTGATATACTTAATAGTAATCCTGTAATTGCCAACAATTTCGCAACATATGTAATAAGGAGGAATTATGGATTTAACACATATAACTATTCGGACACGATTCTTGAGAGACCTGAGGATAATCAAGGCAGGATATTTACTCAGAATGCTTACGAATTGCCATATCAGATAGTTTATGAATCAGATACTAGTATTGTAATTGATTCATTATCAGGTACACACATTAATCTAGGTGTGATTGAAAGTGCTTCAATGTATGTGCCATTGGATTTCGAAATTATTGATATAGCTGGTGAGATTAATTTGTTTCTAGTGGTAAACTCTTCTGATTGTCAACCAAGTGAAAATATAAGTTGCACTGCTTTTATACCAGTTCCGTCGATTAACTATATTAATGGCGATATATTTACTTATACGCAAGATGCAGAATTCGCTGATCAATGTGCTTCTATAATCGAAGCTCTTGGAGTTGATATATATTTCCCATCTGGTTTCTCAAATAATTTTTTAGAGAATACTCAGGTCAAGTTAACTCTGATAGATAAAAATTAATTATGAAACTAGTGACTTGGATTTTCTTTTTTATTTTGGGTATAAATACTCAGATTCATGCTCAACTTTTCACTTTTGATAGAATTGAATATCGCCCATTTAATATTCCTACCTCGACATATCTATCTAGCTATGATGTAAGTGATCTAAATGGTGATTTAAATGGTGACTTGATATTTTGTGAGTTCGATACGAGACCTGTCCTATTTATAATGTTAGCTTCTTCCCAAACTTCTTCGACAGTGCCAGATTTCAGTGAGATTAGGGATTCCTTTGACTATAAATATATTTTTGATGATGTTGAAGTTCCCCTGCTAATTACTATGGGTGATATCGATGGTGATAACGATAAGGATATCATTTTCGGGGAAGTGAAGGGGGCTGGAATCTGGGCATCCCTATATTGCTTAGAGAATACTTCAAATGACGGATTACCGAGTTTTAGGAGAAGGGAGCTTAGCGGTTTTGACTTATCTTTTATTGTGGCTGTACCAACAGTTCTTGAAACGAATAAAGATGGTCTAGTAGACATCGTTATTAGCGATTTTGATGGAAGAAATCAGGTTTATAAAAATAAAGGCTCATTTACTTTCGAAAAGGAAGAGAATCAATTGTTTGGTGATGACTTATTTAGATCGCCAGTAAGTATGGTTGATATAAGCAGCCTAAGCAAGAGTATTTCTACCATTCTATCTTATAACTATGAAAGTGGATTTCAAATTTACGAACTTTTAGATGATGAGTTTATATTAAGTGCGACAGATCCCGGTTTGTATAGTCCAGATTCACTACGATCGAAATTTTTTCAATTGAGACTTTTTGATACAAATAAAGATGGTATCGAAGATATCTATTTATCCTCGATGACATTTGGTGATAACATAGGATATTACTCTGATACATGGTATTTTCAGAGTGTTGAGATAACTACAAAGGTGATAGAAAATAAAAGGGACAATGTAGAGTTAATAATTTATCCCAACCCTTCAAAAGAAGGTGCAAGAATTAGTTTTAATGGCTACTCTGGTGATTACAGTGTTTCAGTTATAAGCATCACTGGAGAGATAGTGCATAAATTTGATTGTAACACCACTACGGATTGTGATATTTTTATTTCTCACTCTGGATTGTATGCCATTAAGGCACTGTTGCATGGAACAGGAGCTATGATAACACAGATGCTTATCAGTGTTGAATAACTGTCGTTAGAATGGTAATTTTTTTATTCTGAGTTATGAAAGTTTTGTATCTCAGTGCTGGGGTGACCTGATTCAGGTTTTAGCTAATTGTCATATATAAATAGCTTACTTGTCCAAGTCCTATTACCTTTTCCAATTTTTATAATGAACATGCCACATGATAAATCTATAACCTTGATTTGCTTTGTCTTTTCTTCAGTCAGCAATTTTCTCCCATCCATCCCATAAATCTCTACCAAATCAGGTTCAACACCTTCAATAGTAATCTCATCCGTAGCTGGATTAGGATAGATCTTTATGCTAGGATCAGTGAAATAATTATCATCATTTGAAGTTGTCATTGTATAAGAAGGTGGGAGTGGAAATTCATTGGTAAGTTTTCCTAGGCCAAGAGTTGCTTGTTCGTAACTTATATATCGATCATAGACATCATCTTGAAAGCCCCCTGTTGCATGTTCTGGGATCTCGTTTTGTGGCCTTTCTGCAATGAGTTCATTCGAAAGTATATGAAGCATTTTAAGCTCCTCTAAGGATCTTTTTCCACCTGCATGGTAAGTTATAAGTAAGTTCTTACCTTTTGCATTCTAGTAGTCTCTAAACGCTCCATTATCTCGATTATACCATGTTTCTATAACTGCAACAATTTGATTTTTGTAATTTGAGAAAGTTTTCTTCTACCCTCACGTTCTTAGAAAAATATTCTTCTAAGCAGGAAAGTACATGTTGACTATTGCGTTGCTATTAAATAACGAACAATAGTGTAGCAATTAGTAAGATATTGAATTTATAATCTATATCAATTATACTAGATATTGATTGTGATTGAACAAATCGAAAATGTGTAAAGCATATTGTATGTAAGATTGCATAAGATCTAACACTTCACCACTTAGTCATTCCTAATAATCTAATCTCATGTCTACTCCATAGATCAATATCACCAATTGCTATTCTAAATTTATCGAATGTCATCAGATATAGTTTATCTCCATCAGACGAATATATTTCCGTATATACTACTAATTTGCCATTGACATAGGTTTCGACTCTCTCACCTGTCCATTCTAAACCAAAATGTTTGGATAATCGTCTTAGTGCAGCACTTACCTTCTCTCTATCGCTGAGAACTGAGTTGTAATTAGCTAGGACTTTCTCCAAATCATGAATGAAGGATCTTCGAACATGGCGATCTTCAAAAGCCCCTCGAATTTCCTTTTCAAGTTGCGATGGAATTGACTCTGATGACCGTCCCTTTTTTGAAATTTTAATATCCCTTTCGGAATTTAGAGGAATCCGAATACGAACATTCTGTCTTTTTCCATTTACTTTCCATTTCGTTGATTTGTCAATGTGTACATCTGAAATAGAGTCATCCCAGTCTTTAATTTCTCGATTACCCCATTTATGATCATCGATCGTCAACCTCTGATTATTTATTAAACGTTGTAAACTCATGTATGAATTTTGTTATCCACTTAAAATTTAACTCACAGCATAATATCTAGTTCGTATCATAATTCATGTCGTAAATATCTATATGCTAGATCATCGATCTTACTGCTACCCCCCCTTCTGCAAAACTACTTTCTCCTAACTATTTGCATCATATATTTCGCGCAAAAAATATAATTGGTGGTCAGCGGCCATCTTGTTACAGATCTTTAAAGCAGACCCCCTGTGACCTTGTTGAATAAGAAAAAGCACTATATTTCTCAAATGATCTTTTTCTCGATCGGACATATAATAATTGAAACTAATCGATAAGACTATTTTACCAATCGATTGGGCTGTTGTATTTGGATCTCCTCTTGGTATTAGTGAGTTAAGGTCTTGTAGAACATTACCTGCCAAGTGTGACCTTTCGATGTGCTTACAGCATTTGACTAAAAGATCCGTATATAACTCATCTAATTTAGGAACAAATGCAATCCACTGGCAAAGTTGAGATAAAGGGATAAGTTTTTCCTCTGTTTTAGAATTATAAAATTTAACGGTTAAATAGTTCCATAGTACAAACAAGCATGATTGAAATTTTTCTAGTTCTGTTGCTGAGAGAGTGTTTGGATATCCTTTTTGTAAGCTAATAAAATTTATAAGTAATGTAAGTTGCTCAATAGATGCCTTCTCTATATACTCAAAAAGTAAATTATTTGGTGACAATGTCTCAAAATTCCAGAAGTAGAATGCAGATAAATGGTCTACCAGTCTATTATTATTTAAGTCTCCAACTAAAATATCATTGCCTAGCAACCTCATATAATGTCGTCTTAGGATCTTATATAGTTCAGCATCTCTAGATGGTCTACTGCACAGCAAACCACCCATGAACGACAGCCATTTATCTTCATCACTATTGTAAAGACCTTCAATCTGGTTAATTATCCACTCATTATCTAGGTATCTAAATTGCTCTAAATACATTCCCTCTAATAAGAATGTTTCTATGACTCCCTTTCTTCCAGTACTTTCTAATAGCGATCTTATGTCAATTTCCCACTTTTCCATCTCTTCAGGGTTTTCTATGTTCCTTGCACGGTGGAGTGAGTAATCAAGTAATGCCTTCAATGATTTTGCCGCATTGGAGTTTAGGAAGTAAGTTCTGTAGTCGAGACCTGATTGAATAAGATCATTTGACGGCTTCAAGTCTGACACAATAAAATGCACTATTCTTTTTGCAAGTGGAAGAAGGTCCATAGAAAAGGAATTTTCATCTTCCTTCGTTCCCTCTATAATAAGTCCTGCAATCGAATCAGAAACTTGATCCCACTGGCTATCTACTTCATGAGCACTGGTGTTCGAACTATGGATTATAGACACTCTCTCTATCAAGCCTTGGCAGAACAGAAGAACACTTTCCCAATCCAAAGTTTTGTGATTTTGCCAAGCCGAAGTAAATCCATCAATAATTCTTGAAACATAAATGTAATTAACGTTTAGATACAAGTGCAGCTCCTTTGTAAAATAATCGGGATTACATTCAACTGTGCTAAACAATGTATCTGCCAAGCCTCTCACACTTATTTCACTATAAACTTGCTTTTGAGTAAATGTTCGAAGCAAATGTACGATTTCCCCATTGGTTTTCTCAAGTATATCATCTTGAGAAATCTGAGAAATATTAGAATTTCTCAGCTCCATATTAATATTCCCCATTTGTTCAAACCTGCTATGATCTATACCTAGTGACTTTGAAAGAGAAGCGTATTTACTTTTAAAGGGTTCGGTATATCTTAATGCGGAATACCAGCCAAGTGTCCATTCTTGACTTACATTTTCCGACGCATTTTCATCCTCAGTTGTTATACCTTGCTGAATTATCTTTCCAATAGTATCGAGTTCCTCAGTTGTCAGACTGTATTGATTACTGTTAAGTAATTCGTACAATTCATCCCAATATATATAAGATGAAAACAGATGGAAAGGACCGTCCTCTTGTAGTAATCTCCAGAAGAGGGATTTCGTACTATTCCAGTTCCGAGCTATTATATAGAGAGACAATCTCCGAAAAAAAGGAATCTTATATTTACTATCAAGGCAAATTATTTCCATGACTTTCAATCCCTCTTCAGGATGAATTTTAGCTATCTCGAAAAGAATTTCACGAAATATGTGCGCATAGACATTGTATAAGTTCTGGCTGTTAAAGTAGCGTTCTCCTAGATCCTTAATTTTAACATAATTAAATGAAGATAATCTATCGACGTTTAATGCATAATCCATACGTTTTAGTAATTCATTATCATCCAATCCATAGGAGATATCGCTCTCTTGTAAGGTTGAAATAAGCAATTGACCTAGCTCAAGCCTTTCCCTTTGCTCCCAATTTTCAATTGTGCTTAATAATGTCCACTGATTCGGCAGTATAGACAGTATCAGGAGATTTCCTCCATCAATTTTAACTTTTACCTTAACGTCATTATGTTCATTACTAAGTAAGTCAGTTATAAAAGGGGGCTGATCAAGTAGCAGAAACTTAAGTTTCCTTCCTAAGTCAAGAATGATACCGGAAGAGCAATACCTTGCAATCTTTTCTATTATTTTGTTCTTTTTAAACCTATCAACGAGGAAATGCAGGTACAATCTACTCTGATATGGGACTTCTTCCATATCAGTAAAATCACATTTTGCCCTTTCAATCTGAAAAATCAAACTAATTATTGTTTCTGCCTTGATTATGTCATCAGGTGCAGGATCTGCATTAAGGAACTTAGGTAACAAATTATCACATATTTCAGCGGTTTGTATCATGGTATCATGCTTTCCAGACAGCCAAATGGGTATAAAACTAAGTATTTCAATTGGAATCCTAGAAGCAGGTATATTGCATAATATTTTAATAATTAGATACCATGTTACACTATTATCCTTAGGATTTTGCGATACGTTTCTAATTATTAATAGCAAATCATCTATAAGCTCAGTATTCTTTCCCTCGCATATTTGCCTTGATAGTTGTTCCAAATAACCAAGTGCATCCCAATATGGATTAGAGTCTCCGTTAACAGGATCAGGATTCTGTTCTGGATCAAAATATCCCTCTGATTTGAGAAATCTAAACCATGTCATCCTTCAAAATATTTCTAAAGAAATATTTCCTATAGCTCTCATGTCTCTTCAGTAGGCTTCCAATTATAATCTTATCAAAATCTGTAGGAAGCTCTTTCCTCAGGACAAAGTCTATGTATTTTATATTCTCCAGAAAGTCACTATCTGAAGTCAATGAATGCCGAGAAATATATGACCTTTTTTCCTTAAGCTCTTTCTCTTCTTCCTCCATCTCCAACCTCTTAAGGTGGTCTTGGTAGCTCGGAAGCCTAGGCCTTAATGAAACGTTAAAAAGTTTATTTCCAAAGGGCTGTTCGTCGCAATAGATGTATTCGAGATTGGCATTTCTAAAATCCTCTAGTAGATCTGAATGTATTTTATGCTTTTTTTTGGATGACTCACTGAAATCCTTATAATTGACTGAGGAAAATATACAGTTCTTGTATTTTTTTTGCAATAAGTAATCTTGAAGTGTAATAATATTTAATGTATCACGTAAGCTATCTTTAATATGGTTAGGAGCTAAATAGCTCGTTACTTTTTGAATTGATGTTTTATATATTCTCTGGTTTTCCTTAGCTTGCTCTGAAAGGTTCCTTAAGATTATATCTACTCTTTTAAATTTTTCCTCAATTTCCCTTGATAGTATGTCCTTGGTGGATGTAGATTTAACTGAAGATGTACCATGAAAAATTCTATCGAAATCTGAGTAGTAAGTCGCAATCTTCTTCTTCAACTCTCCTGCATTTTTCACCTTATTCATATCCCATTCTCGAATTATGTTCTCGGGCGTTATATGGGTAAGATACTTATTTTCAATCCAATAGCAGAGTTCCTCAAAATGATTTAATTCCTTCTGAAGATCTGATCTTATTAAACCTATCCAAACTGATGTATCTAATGCTATGTATATCATATTCGTGGTGACTTAGTCCTGTCGTCGGCTTTATGCATTCGATCTCTACTTAATATTCCTTCGATTTAATGATAGACCCAATAAGGGTCAATTGTTTGCCCAGACATAAATGAATGTATTTGGCAGTTAGATATTTTAGTACTATCGTCATATATTGTATGCATGAGAATTAGAAATTATTTACTGAATCATAAAACATGTAGGCCTGCTCCGAATTTGTCACCGAACATCGTGAATCCACTAGGCGTGGCCTTATATTATAACCTTGTTTATTTCTGATTCAATTTCTAAGACAAAGGTATTGAGACTCTTTGCTAGTGTTGTAATTTCTTCTGTTGATACATTCAAGTCCAATCCATTTTTAGTTTTACCATTCCTATGAACTAGGTCATGTCTTTTTGAAACAGATTTTGATATTGAAGCAATCATAGGAAATTGGATTTTGAATGTGTCTGTATACATGTTTTTGATATTAGATAGGTTATGATATATTGTTTCTAACATAACAACCTTCGCGGTTCGTTGTAAGTTCTCTTTTTCATTGAATATTTCGCTTAGTAGAAGTTTTCTTTTTCTAAATTGAGGATGAGTTTCAATAAAATTTCTAAAATAAGTACCATTTGATAGAACTTGTTGTATGAAGGTTTCGGATAGGTAAGTTTCCATTGTTCCAATTAACCCAATATAAACTTGTCGATGGAGAATATTTTTCAAAGTATTCTCTTCAATATGAATATTCATTATCTCTTCTAAGTCTTTTATTTCTCCTAGGAATTTCTGATAAGGATTTTTGGCCTTAATTATGGAGTTTAATTCATCCTCATAATCATAAATGAAATCATTTCCATAGTAGCTGAGCTCGCTTGGGTGAATCCTTACTTTGACTCCGTCCTCCAATTCAAGGTGCGATAGTTCTTTACCGCTTTCTCTTGAAAATTCTACCAGATAAGCAGTGAGAAATCCGTCTCTACTCGTCTCCTCATAAATTTCAAAGTCTAGCTCAGAAAGTTCTAATTCGTCAATTCCCAAATATCTAGCTATAATTTTGTAAAGAGATTCGTAGAATTCGTCTTCTATCTGTTGTTGCTTAAAGTAACCCAATTTCTCGAAACTTTTAGATAGTTATATTAATATAATATTCTATATCAGAGGCGTATCTCTGATTCCTACTCTATTAGGACGTTTAACATCTTGATTGACACTTCATGACTAAATATTTTGTTGTATTTGAATAGCAGACTTATGACTATCGATAGAATAGATCATTAATGGAAGCAAGAATAGATCATAGATAGATGTTTCTGGCAGTTCAAATTAACATAATTCTTACTAATAATCTATTAATATTGGTTGGGAAAATGTTATACTTATAAGTGTTATCTGATTCCTATGGCATTTTTCTGCATATCTTCAGCTACTCACAGATAGTGGATCTCGTTGCAGTAACTCAAGTAAACTAGTCCTTCCACGACTGATGAGTGGTTGCGAAGATGGCATTGACGGGTTCACAGTAGCAAATTCGTTAATATAGACATTCAGGATTTTCAGAGAGGTGGGTACTTATACCCCCCCCCGTCTAAGTCCAGATTTTCAAAGCCCCCCTATACTCTGAATACCTGTCTGTATGGGACCCAATTTCTGGGATTGCTAACTTTTTTGATTTGTTACAACCGGTATTCAATATGGAACACAGTTTTGCAATCCTGCTTTCGACCTGTTATATCCACAACTTGACCATGATAGATGTGAAATGGGCCTATGACAGGTGTACCTTAGCTAGTTTTGAAATCGCATACTTATAACTATCTTGCTATTGATATTAAGGTCGGAAAGGAGCACTTGTTTGACCTATGTTTGACCGAAAAAACAAAAGCCCCTGATTTTCAGGAGCTTAAGTCATTCTCTTGTGACCGCGGGAGGATTCGAACCCCCAACCCTCAGAGCCGAAATCTGATATTCTATCCAGTTGAACTACGCGGCCATGTATCCCCGGATTCTTTCAATCCATTCTGCGGGGATGCAAATGTATAAAAAACACAGGATTTAGAGCAACTATTCTCTTTGCATGGGAATGTATAAAGAGGAAAATCGCAGTGGTTCTCTGACTCGTTAACATATGACCTGGTCTTTTTCAGGCGGTATTGACAGTGGATGGTACACTCTGATAAAAATCCCAACCCTCAGAGCCGATCCCGCAGGCCTGCGGGACTATCCAGTTGAACTACGCGGCCATGTATCCACCCTTGATTCCTACAGTTTATTCCCTAGGATTGTAGGTTTGCTTTCCTTCACCATCCTGATAAATGAGGATATTTTCCTACTCCTCAAAAGAAAGGATGCATTGCCCCCATCTTTCCAGCAAATTTGTTGCAGAAACAATTATTTAAATAATCAACCTTAATAATCCTAAATCCACAGGTCCATTATTCTTTCTTTAAAACGTAAATATCATGAAAGCTAAAATCATTCTTACATCAGTAATAATTGTATTCACAATGAGTATAATGCAAGCACAAGTAAAACCAAACTACAGGCATACTAGCATTAAATTAGCGACCAAAGGCAAAACTCCAGAACCAGTCAAAATAATTGCAAGAACGAATAGAGCTGTCCAATATAAAGTCTTCACCATAAATGAGCGAAAAGTAAAAACCAGCAATCTATCGTTCACTAAAAAGGAAGCCAAAAAATCAGGTGATAAAAAGGTGAAGCGATCGACCTTGTTTCTTCCATCTGAATTATTTCCACTACCCAATCAAAACAAGGAAAGAAGGGAAAAGTCGGTTAAAAAATAATACACTTTTGGACATGGAATCTTTCAAATAGATTTTAATCATATTAAGGCAGGGCGTAGGATGAATTTGGCAAATAATAGTTTAGTACATGGAGTGTATTTTAGTTTAAAAACTAAGCCCATGAAGAATCGGAAATCTTGCACTAGGTGAGGATCATGAAATAATTTTCCCTACGCCTGCCTACCAACAGGCAAATGTTCTCTCCCTCGCTGAGACATAACACAATGCAACAATTCTAATACTTGAGAGTGTAGTGGTACCCTTTATTGCAAAATGAAAAGAGGAAAAAGGTGGATGGCAAGCTGTCTTGATGAAATTACAAGCGAAATGTAAGTAAGCATAAATCTAATCGATACAGAAATTAGAACGCTACTAGCCTCACAGCTATGAAATTAGTATCTTATAGAATGCAATAACCTAATGTGAAGCTACTTCGAAAAACCATACGCATTCTTGCCTTCCTTGTGCTATTATGTGCTCCGTGCTTGCCAATGTATGGGCAGGAAGTTGAGATGCAGGCTTCTCCATCGTGCCACGATGAGTTGGGCGAGGGTCTGGAAGATATCAGCTTGCCATACGAAGCAACAGACCGGTCAACCTGCGGATCTGGTGACGACTTGGGTCCCGACAATCTGGAGAACTGCGGTTCTCTGTTCGCATTGCAATCCGAGGACGACATTTATCGCTTTACACCTGATTCCACTGCAACTTACACGATTGGCATATCAGGGCAGGATTTCTATGGCAACATAACTCTTTACGACGGATGCCCGTTGGACGGCAGGGGCGCAAACTGCGTTGGATCACAGCATGAAGAGGGCACCTCAAAGAACATAGTAGCTGAACTGTCTGCCGGCATGACCTATTACCTGATCGTCGACAATTCTTTTGGCTGTTTCACATACAATCTCATCATTGAGGAAACGGGCTCTTGCCCCGATGACCTGGGCACCGGCGTGATCATCGTTGACGTCCTGCCTTACAGTGCGCCCGACATGACCACCTGCGGCAAGGTGAATGACTTTACCGGCCTCAACAGTGTCGCGTGCCTCAACTCTTCTGATGATTACGGCGGTGAAGACGAGATCTATGTGATCGAACCAACCACGACCGGTATATACCATTTTACCATCACCCTGAACCAGGCCTTTACCGGTGCCGGAATGACACTGTTTGGCGCCTGTCCGTTTGAAGCGGGTGAGATGACCTGTCTGGGTGCGGTAAACGATCCAATCGACCTCGTACAGGTCATCTCAGCTATGCTGGAATCCGGTCAGACCTACTACCTGCTGATCGATGGCTCCGGATCTCCCGAGTGCTTTGGATACGGCCTGGAGATCGGTGCTCCGGCAGGGTGTCCGGGCGGACTTGGTGGGAGCATCAACGAAATTGAGATTCCCTTTGAAGGATCGGGGCTCTCGACCTGTGGCTCCGGCGACGATCTGTCTGATGCCAACCTCGAAAGTTGCACTGAAGATGTGTTCACCGTAGGCCAGGAGGATGTGTATCTATTCTCCCCCTCCGAGTCCGGTTTGTACGAGATCAGCCTGACGAATCCCTCTGTGACAAACACCAGTATACGCATCTATGATGGCTGTCCGCTTCTGGGGCAGGGCGGTCAATGCCTGGAGGCACTGAGCAGCGGGTCCGGGAATATCGTCTATGTGGATTCACTCCATTCGGATATCACCTATTACATGATCGTTGAGGGCAATAGCGTGGAGGATTGCTTCACATATGACCTGTCGATCAGGGCACCGTTGAGTTGCATGGAGTCTTTGGGTGATGGGGTACAGATGATTGATGCCCTTCCCTATGTTGCGACATCACAGACCACTTGTGATGCAGGTAATAATGTGTTCGCCGCAAACTCCCCATCTTGCGCTTCGGCTTCTGCCATCGAGGGAGAAGACATGGTTTACATCTTCACCCCCGGAATGACCGCCGTTTACCACATTACCCTGACCAATGTGACGACCGCAACCACCTCGCTGAGTTTGTTCTCGGGTTGCCCATTGAACGGTGGGGGTGGAGAGTGCGTGCAGAGCAACGTCAGTTTTGTGGGCAATAACCTGATGAGTGTTAACCTGCAGGCAGGCATCACCTACTATCTCGTCGTCGATCATGACCCGGGTCCGGATTGCTTTGTATTTGACCTGTCGATCGATGTTCCGGCTGAATGTCCTGACGGTCTCGGGTCAGATATCGTACAAATCAGTGAATTGCCCTACGACGCGGATGATCAGACAACTTGTGGCGCAGCAAATGACCTGGGGGCTTATAACACGGTGGCCTGCGGCTTTGGCACCTTTCTTTCCGGGCGCGACGTGGTCTACACATTCACAGCACCGGAAACCAACGAGTACGAGGTAGCATTGACAGAGTTCAGCAACCAGGTGGCATCGATTACACTGTTTGAGGGTTGCCCATTGACGGACCAGGGTGGGACCTGCGTCAATTTTGTGCACAATGCCACAAATCAACCTAAGATCATTAAGGATACCCTGACCGGGGGAGTGACTTATTACCTTGTTGTTGACAATGCCGCCCCCGACGAATGTTTTACGTATGACATCCTCATCCGACTTTCGACTACGCCCATCCTGGAGAAACCTGAGTTGGGCCCGGATACCACCATTTGCTCCAATGATTCCCTGGTTCTTGATGCCGGCAACGAGGGAGCGACTTCATTCCAATGGCAGGACGGATCGTCAGGACAGACTCTGACTGTATCGGAGGCAGGGACATATTCCGTCACCGTAACAGATACCTCGGGGTTCTTTGGTGCCGATACCATTGTTGTCAGCACCATTCAAGCACCGGCCATTCCCGAGATTATCGTGACAGGACCAACCACCTTCTGCGCCGGCCAGGAAACAACTACCCTGACCTCAACGATTGAGAATAACGTGAGATGGAACAATAACCTGCAACAGCCAAGGCTAATTCCTCTGGTTTCAGGAGATTATTTTGTGACTCACACAGTCAACGGCTGCTCCAGCGTCTCCGCATCAGTGAAGATCCATGTGGATCAGGAGTCTTTTATCGATTACCTGAACATTCCAACTTCCCTGTGTGAAGGTGATTCGGTCACTCTGAGCGTCATCAACCCGGGCAACCTGACCTGGTCGGATGGATCGAATACGACAGAACTGGTCATTTCACCGGATGAAACAACAACCTATGCCATAACCAGTGTCTCAGATTCAGGTTGTGTATATACCGACCAGGTGACGATCAATGTGGTGCCGCCGGTCGCGCCGGGAGTGGTCATGGACATGAGACCTTCCGAAGGGCAGGTCAATCTGTTACCCCCTTACGAATTCTCGTGGCCTGCTGCTTCTAATGCAAGCACATATAACCTTTGGATTTGGCTGGCCAGTGAGGCAAGACCTGCGCAGCCGGAGATTGGAAGTATCCAGGATATTAAGCAGACGCTGGGATTCCTTGAAGCCGGTAAGGCCTATAATTGGCAGGTCGAAGCGCTGAATTCCTGTCAGAGCACACTGGGCGCTATTCAAACTTTTACTACGGCCGAGGCTCCGGATTTGAATGTAGATAAGATCCAGGCCCCCGAATTTGTCTTTGCCTCAGAGAGGCTTGCAGTCAGTTTTCGGGTTACAAATGATGGCTCTGGTGGAACGGGTCAGAAGTCCTGGTTAGATGCAATATTCCTGTCACTCGACGATGAGCTCGATGGTTCAGATATCCTCCTGGGACGCAGGCCCAATATCAGTTTTCTTGGCCCTGGGCAGAGCTATGTACAGAACCTGGAATTTGATGTACCTGATGAAGCAATCGGTGCATTCAATGTCCTTGTCTTTGCAGATGTACCCGTTAATGGAAATGACGCCCTTGCTGAGAGTGATGAAATCAACAATTTACCTCTTGCGGTGGAATCTCCAAAAGTTACTGTTGATATTCCTCCTCGCCCGGACTTGCAGTTGACATCGATCGGTGTTCCGACCGCGATATTTTCCGGGGCATCAATTTCGGTAAACTACACAGGTAGGAACAGTGGTACTTTCCAGGCTGTGAGCAGGCTGTCTCGTCAGACATTCGGGCGATCCGGATTGAACGGATGCCAATTGAGGGAGACGTACTGGACTGACGGGATCTACCTTTCCCGGGACTCGATATTCAACGCAGATAGCGCAATCCTGCTTTCCAGCACTCGCATTGGAGCGCGATCTATGCAGTTTGATCAACCGGATTGCAGCCTGGAGGAAGCATGGATTGCAACGCCCGACCATCTTCCGGTCGATAGTTCTTATCAGAATGTCGTGCAGGTCGTTGTACCGCATTTTCTGTACGGCACGTACTATATCCACGTGATCGGTGACATGTTCGACCTGGTCAAAGAGCTCGGTGAATCAAATAACTCCATACGCAGCGAGGCGATCGATATCACGTTGACGCCCCCCGCAGATTTGCTGGCAGAAGAGATAATTGTACCGGCAGACGGTGCATCGGGCCTGGACATCACAGTAAACTGGACGGTGGAAAATGTCGGAGCCACAGCACCGGTCGAGCGTGCGTGGAAAGATCAATTCTATATTTCATCGCTAGATACATTCAATGCCGAACAGGCGCAACCTATTGGCTATGGCTTTTACACGAATGGTCACCAATTGGCGGCTGGCAGTTCCTATTCCAGGCAAATGGCCCTGACCATACCTGATGGTCTCCAGGGAGTTCACTATATCTTTATGAAAACGGATGCCGAAGGAAATGTCTTTGAATTCGACCTTAAAGCAAACAACATAGTACGCTCCAATGGTATCGATATTACGCTTTCTCCATCTGCAGACCTGATCGTTTCCAGTTTCACTGTCCCTGATACGATCCTTACCGGTAATCCGACTGAGATTACCTATGGTGTTCAGAATATCGGGGAAGCTATGGCTAGTGCCAATTGGACTGACCGGATATATTATTCACCCCTAGTGCCCTGGGATCCGTCACGAGCTGCTGCTCTGTCAGCTACTGTTGTGAACAACGATCTCCCGGAAAATGAAAGTTATTCCCGGTCAATGACGATCACGATACCACGCTATTTAGCTGGAACCGGGTATCTGTATATCTTCACCGATGCCGAGGACAAGGTGTATGAAGAGCATGGCAATACCAATAATATTTCAAACCAATCGCAATTCCCACAAAACGTCGGAAGCATTACCGTCCTGCCAGGCACGGCTGATCTGGCAATATCAAATTTCGAAGCACTCTCTGTGGGACAGGCAGGTAACCCTGTCAGGATCGAGTATGAGATCACGAATATCGGTCAGGTGCCGACAACCCGTGAAGTGTGGCGTGATTACCTGTTCCTTTCTGAAGATGCTGTCCTCGATATTGGTGATGAGGTAATAGGTATCAGAGAGCATGCCGGGCTACTGGCGGCGAACGAATCTTACAATGTCAATACTACTGTAGCCATACCGAATGGCGTGAGTGGTGATTATTATTTACTGATTTCGACGGATCATGAAAGAAAGGTCGTGAATGAGGAAATCGTCAATAACAATACTGCTAATGTAGCGCTTGAGGTTACGCTTCTGCCATCACCTGATTTCCAGGTTCTCTCTCTGAAGACACCCTCAGATACTCTTGTGGCGGGCCAACGCATACAATTGCCATATGAAGTTGAAAATACGGGTACCGGCTCCACAGATGGTGGAAGATGGTACGACTGCATCTATTTGAGCACCACCAGAGTGGTGACCAACCAATCGATTAGACTTTCCAATTTGGCGGTCAATGATGTGGTGAAACCCGAAGCAAACTACAGTAAAAATCCTGAGGTGGATATACCACCATATGCACAAGGATCCTACTACCTGGTCCTTCAGGTAGATTGCAATAACTCAATCTATGAGCATGAAGGTGAAGATAATAATGTGCAGTTCGTCCCCATTGAAATCCAACCTGCCTCACCGACAGACATTGTGGTGAGTGATCTTGCCATGCCCGAAGAGGCCATTCTTGGTGAGGACATTTCGGTCGGATATACTATAAGTAACGTGGGGGCCAATCCTGCTATTGGTGTCAATGCCGATGCCTGGTTGTTTTCGGCAGATGATTCCTTTGAAGGGACCGAGGATCAGGTCTTTACACTGCAGAGGCAATACATCGAGCTGGAACCTGGCGAGTCGATGAATGTGCAATTCGACAAAATGCTGGATGGTCTGGATGAAAATCAGTATTACGGCATTGGGTGGACCAATCGGCAACACATTCTATCCGAATCGAATTTTGAGAATAACCAGGTGTTCACAACGGGTCGGATGGCAGTGAGCATAAGACAACTGGACCTTGAAGTTGAAGAGTCAGCAACGCTTACGGCAGATAATTACCTGTACTACAAAGTCTTTGTCCAGGCGAATAAGGATCTGATCGTCACTTTGCAGAGCGATGAAGATAACATTCCTAATGAAATGTATATCGCGTACGATCGTGTGCCAACATCTGAAGACCATGATGCCCGGCATTCTACAACGAATGCATCGAATCAATGTGTACTGGTGCCAGAGACCCGGGAAGGATATTATTATGTAATGATCCGCACGCCGATATTCAATGCTATGGATCAGGGAGTAGCGATACTGGCCCAGGCACTCCCTTTTCAAATCCTCGAGATCACACCAGCCACCGTAGGTCAGTCTGTCGTAAGTACACAAATCAGTGGAGCAGGATTCAGGGCGTCCACCGACTTCTTCCTGGTGGATGGTAGCGGATTAGAGATTGCGGCCGCCGAAATCAAAGATTTTGTGAGTAGTATGTCAGCTACCCTTCAATGGGATATGACCAACGTACCTCTGGGTACTTACGGCTTGCGTGCCGTGAATCAGGCTGAGGAAATTACGGTTGCGAATGCCATCAAGCTTGAGGAATCTACTGGATATCAACTTGACTACAAGGAGGTCGTACCAGATGAATTACGTTTTGGTAGAAATGGTCTATTATCGTTTTATCTCACGAATGTGGGCAATGTTGATATCCCTTTTGTCCAAGGTAACCTAACAATTCCAGTAGGTACCAAAGTCGATGAATTCAGCATTTCAAAAAATGGACGAAGTCGCGTAGAATTCTTACCTGAAGAATTTGTAGAAGTCACACAGGAATATTATGATTTTGAAATTTCAAGGATATTGCCTTTCATCGGTTTGGACCTCGCTCCAGGGGAATTTATTTATCTAAATGTCCAAATAAGTGATTTTTCACCACCCTTGATGCCGGCTGTCTTTGAAGCTTCCGCCCTATCTAAGGAAAGCTTTACAAGAACTCAACTGTTTTATATAGAGAATCTTCGCAAATCCATTTTAGAGGGGGGGGGCATACCCGATTCAGAATACTTGTCCAATTACCTGGACAGTGCTGGCTTCACCCAATCCTTACTGGCACCAATGTATGAGCGAGGTTACTTTGATTCGATGTTTGTCGCCTCTCTCGACTTTAGATGTGTCGAATGTAAGTTACCGGTTCTTGAAAGTGAGTCGGCCGAGACCTTAAATCCCTATTCAGGGATTAGGACAGCTGTTTATGAAGAGGTAGTTTTTGGAAGTGGGATGGTGTACGATTGGAAAATCAATAATTATCAAGGTAATCCGGGTGACAACCCTGGATGGGATTTTATCGAGGTCGAGAATGTATTGCGTATTACAGCGACGGTTGATAATCCTTTCACAATACGAATGGCTAGTTTCGACTTTAACGGAAATGCAGATTATTTGAGTGGCTGGTACCCTGCAGTCGATAATTGCTGGCCTGTGGCTTATGCCGCAGAAGGCATTGAGGGATTTGAGCCTGACAAAGTGATTCTAAACATCGACGAATTTGCTGCTTACAATGAGCTTTACGGAGGTACATTTCATATAACCAGCAGTGAGAATTATCTGAATGTTTGTTTCACAGCATATAAGCCGGGAATTGGAGAAAATGGTGTGCCTGGTGCACCTGGGCAAACAGGGCAAGATGGGAGCCCAGGAGGACCAGGTGGCCCGGGTGATGGCATCATACTTCCGGGGGCAGGTGGCCGAGGCGGTGATGGTGGACCAGCTGATCTGAACATGCTTGCGGGAAAAGGTGGTCCGGGAGGCAAAGGCGGTATGGGAGGTATTGGGCAAGACGGTGGCACAGGTGGCGAAGGTGGAATTGGAGGTGATGGCGGCAATGGTCCCGGTGGTTCAGGAGGAAACGGCGGCCCTGGCGGTTCCAGTGGAGATCTTCTCCAAGCGTTAAACTATGACTCAGCTAGTCCTCTTTCGAGTTTTCAAGTTGGCGCTGGTGGTCGGGGAGGTAAAGGTGGCAATGGTGGTAAAGGTGGCAAAGGTAACCCAGGTGGCAAGGGAGGAGAAGGTGGTAAAGGAGGTACAGGCGTCAACTCAACCGGTACACCTGGTATGGCCGGAGAAGAGGGAAATAGTCAATCCCTAACTCTACCACTGATTCCCTTCAATAGTTCGTTCAGGACGGTAGACATTGGTGAATGTGCTGGAACCGGCTTTCTTGGTGTACTGGGTTTTGGAGCTCTGTATCATTCAGGGCTGATTCCTGGCACTCCTACCTCAGGACCGGGTAGTATGCCTGTGCAGCTGACTGAGCAAGAAGCTGCTGATCTCGAACAAATTGAGAATCGTGTCCTGGCAATTTTCGCTGCACAACTGTGTCTACCTGTAATAATTCCTAAGGACCCCAACGATATCCTGGGCCCCGATGGCTACCTCCCCGGTCGCTTCGTGGCACGCAGCAGCACCCTCCCCTATACGATCCGATTCGAGAATGACTCAACGTTCGCAAGTGCAGCGGCTCAGCGCGTCGAGATCCGGCAGGCAATCGACCCTCACCTCGATCCGCTGTCGTTCCGCCTGCAGAGCTTTGGTTTCAACAGCCAGGTGTACGATATCCCTGATAATAGAGCGCACTATCAAAGGACGATTCCATTAGCTGATTCACTGGGATACGATGTCGAATTGACTGCCGGGGTCGACATTGTCAACCGCGAGCTGTTCTGGGTATTCAACACCATCGATCCAGTCGCCGGTCTCCCCCCGGCCAACGCACTGACTGGATTCCTGCCCATCAACGACGCCCTGGGCAGTGGCGAGGGTTTCGTCAACTATACCATCAGGCCTTCATCTACCGCAGTAACTGGAGATACGATTTACGCAAAAGCTGACATTGTTTTCGACATCAATGCTCCCATCTCCACACCCGAGATCTACAATGTGGTGGATGCCCTGCCACCTATTTCAGAAGTCGAAGACCTGCCCTTGTTCAATCCCGACACGACGTTCACAGTCAGCTGGACAGGACAGGACGATGCCGGCGGATCAGGTATCCGGTCATATCAATTGTTTTATAGTGAAAACGACGGTCCTTTTGAAGCCGTTGATTCTGCCATAACGGGCACATCCGCATCGTTCACAGGAGAATATGGTAATGCCTACGACTTATACGTGCGTGCAACAGATAACGTCGGCAATGTGGAAGCGACAAAAAACCTTCCCGAAGCTACTACCATTATCGAGCGGCCGGGATTTATTCTCGAGCCGAATCGTACCTCTTCATTTTGTCTCCTCGATAATCTGGTGATTCGCTGGGACACAACTTCTGTAGCATCCCTGGATCTGGAGATTTCAGCGGATGGAGGCGACACATACTCGCCAATCGCCTTGGCAGTCGATCCCACCCAGAATTTACTGGACTGGCCAATTCCCGAAGACCTTATGCCCGGCACACAATATCTGGTTAGGGTGCTGGACAACGCATCGGGAATGTCTATTGATACCTCACAGAGTTTTGTGATTCGCAACCTGCCGCTGGCTGATGCCGGAACAGATACAACGCTGTGTGAGGGCACTTCAATTGAACTGGGTGGCGCGCCTTCTGCTTTCGGTACCGAGGCTCCTTACTCATACATATGGAGCCCGGGATTAGACATGGACAACTCGACTGTTGCCAATCCTGTCGCGACTTCCGGCGGTGTATTCGTTCTACAAATTACAGACGCCTTCGGATGTGCCGCTTCGGACACTATTGAGGTGATGGAGAAACCCACTCCTGCTCGGCCCGTGATAACAAAAATGGATACACTGCTCATGTCAAGTGCTGAATCCGGCAATCAATGGTTCCTGGATGGAGTGAAAATAGAAGGTGCTACCGGACAGACCCTTGCACCAGAAGCTATGGGAGCATATACCGTCATTGTTAATATAAACGGTTGTACCAGCGAACTGTCTGAGCCCTTTGAATTTGGTACGGTTTCGGTCCTTGAAATTGACGGCCTGCGTCTATTCCAGGTGCAACCCAACCCGACAGATGGCCAAACAGCGATCATTATTGAAGGCCTGCCATCTGACCGGGTCAATATTCAGATCCGGAATATGTACGGTCAACTAGTGCAAAGTGAATTTATTGGGAATTTCCCCGGGAGCCTCAGACATATGATCAACCTGGAAGACCTTGCTATCGGCATGTATGTGGTAGTACTCGAGTACAAGGACCAATGGACCCGGCGGGCGTTAGTGAA
The DNA here is from genome assembly GCA_050298535.1 of Saprospiraceae bacterium. Classification (GTDB taxonomy): domain Bacteria; phylum Bacteroidota; class Bacteroidia; order Chitinophagales; family Saprospiraceae; genus JABDMH01. The sequence continues at coordinate 5,708 of JBNKUI010000119.1, read as the reverse complement.
GTACTAGATAATAACCTGCACTGAATTGATGTAATGAATTATAGAATGCTGACAAGAAAGGAAAATTCAAACTTGGCAATGGAAGATGCTGTAGTCGGCTAACTATTTACATCTCCAAGAATAATAAACATCAAGAAAAAGAATCTTGGTGCATAACAAACCCTAAAAATGAATATTCGATCTTAGTATTCTACTTAGTTTTGAGCTACATTTAAAAGGATGACTCATTAAGCAACTATGAAGCATGCTCATTTCAGCTTGACGGTTGTACATAATTTATAATCGCATTGATCATGAAAACTCTCGTTCTTGCAATATTTACTACCTGTCTAATCTTGTCGATAAATGCCCAAACTTATAGCCTAAAAGCAGATTATCTGATTGATGGTCATTCAGATAAAATATTAAAAAACCCAGTGGTTATTGTGAAAGAGGATAGAATTATTGAGGTCAGTCTTTCAAAAAATATTCATGATTCAGTCCAGGTAATTGACCTGGAAGGATATACGATTTTACCCGGGCTAATTGATGCACATACACATTTATTAGTAGCAGGTGATGGTTTCACTGGATATGAAAAAGATAATTATCGACATTCAGCAACTTTTCGATCTCTAAGAGCTGTCTCACATCTTAAAAAGTCTCTCCATAATGGTTTTACAACTATACGAGATGTTTGTACCGAAGGTGCTGGATATGCTGATGTTGACTTAGCAAAGTCCGTTCAATTAGGATACATTGATGGACCTCGAATTTTCCCCTCAACTAAAGGTATCGCAATTACGGGAAATTATATGCCACCACCAATGGCCCAAAACTGGGAATTGACATTGCCCGCAGGGGCTCAATACGTTTCAGGAAAAGATGAATGTCAAAAGGCCACAAGAGAACAAATTGCCCACGGTGCTCAGTGGATAAAAGTATTTACTGATTGGTCGCATGTTACATTTAATTTAGATGAGCTAACCACAATAGTAAATGAAGCCAAAAAATATGGAGTAAATGTTGCAGCACACGCCACTTTAACAGAAGGAATTGCTTTGGCAATTGAGGCAGGTGTGAAATCAATTGAACATGGAGATGGTTTTACCATTGAGTTAATCAACAAGGCAATAGAACAGGATATCTTCCTCTGTCCAACCATTACAGTCCATGGGCATATAAACAGAAATAATGACTTAAGTAACAAGCTATTCGAAATGTTGAGCAAAGCATATAAAATGGGTTTAAAAATTGTACTTGGCTCAGATGTGGGATCATTTCCATGGGATGATAATCAAGCCAGGGAATTGCAATATTACGTAGAGAATGCAGGTTTCTTGCCAATGGACGCCATTAAATCGGGTACAAGTCTTGCAGCCGAACTTTTGGATCGAAGTAACGATCTTGGCCATATAGAAAAAGGATACATTGCTGATATCATAGCCGTAAAAGGAAATCCATTAGAGGATATTACCTTATTACAAAAGGTGGATTTTGTTATGAAAAATGGGGTAATCTATAAAAACGAAGTAGAATAAAGTAGGTGCAATACAAATTACGCGACAATGTTCCATTAAGACGCACACACGACGTAGCAGAGACCATCGTCGCAAGACTAGGAAACAGACAGCAACTAAGTTCACACTTCCACCTATTCCGGTGACTTGTGATCCTCCAAAGACTCTATAGAAAGGCATCTTGTCACACGAACAGATTGATGGCCACAGTTGGAATGCATACTACTGAACCGTACTTTTAAGAATACATGTGTATCAACCCATGGAACATCTAATTTATTTTAAACAAACATTTCCCCACAGGGTGAATTGGAAGGTCGATCTGCCTGCTGTACTATGTTAAGAGGCGGGGGTGTTAACCGTACACGAAGACAGAGTTACCGTGAGGCATAGTAACGAAGACAAAGCCAATTAACAATATCAGGAAGTTTCCTAAAGAGGTGCCTTTAAAATCCATTGCTATGAAGAAAAAAGACAAAATAAATTTCTTGATTCTGATCTTAATATTCCTTTTCAGAACAACTCCTGTAGTACATGCCCAGGATGAGCCAAATATCATTGTAATAATGTGTGACTACATGGGGTACGCAGATACAGAACCTTTCGGATCAACAGAAATCAAAACACCTTCTATCTCAAAACTGGCCGAGCAAGGTATAAAGTACACTAATTGTTACACGGCCGCACCAGTATGTAGCCCGGCCAGAGCAGCTTTATTAACAGGACTGTACCCATTTAATAACGGTATTGAGGCGAATGTATGGGAAGATGACAAAGGACTAACCAGAGAATTTCCTTCCATTGCGAGTAAATTAAAAGAACAGGGTTATAGAACCGCTTTTGTCGGTAAATGGCATTTAGGACATTCCAAAATGTCATCCCCCAATGCCAATGGATTTGACTTTTTCTTTGGCTTCAATGACTGGAGCATTGATTATTACAGTCATAAAACGTATAACGGCCATGGTCTCTATAAGAATGATAGTCCGACAGAGGCAAAAGGTTACATAACAAATGTATTTACGAATGAAGCAATCGAATTTATAAATAATAAGTCGAATAATCCGTTTTTTATAAGCCTCTTCTACAATGCTCCACTACCCCCATTACAAGTTCCAGGAAACGACGGGGATATACGGGACAAAACAACATGGAATAATAACACCAGGGAAGATTATGTAAAAGTAATTGAGAATTTAGATCATAACATTGGAAGAATTCTCGATGCACTGGAACAGAAGGGTCTAAGTGATAAAACCATAATTGTATTTACCTATGATCACGGAGGCAAGGACTACGTAAATCACGGCAAATTATTCCATGGATTTGCGACACTTTGGGAAGGAGGTATACGAATACCCCTCATAATCTGTAATCCATTTGTCGAAAAAACGAATATGGTTGATACAAGGTTGGCTATCAATATGGATATAACCGCGACCCTATTAAATGCAGCCTCCCTGCCAATTGGTGATTTGGATGGGGTAGATTTACTTTCTGAGCCAGTAGATCTGGAACGGACACTGTATTGGAGATATCCCCCCGGTAATTCTGGCAATGTATATCAGCAATTTGCTTTACGACAGCGAAATTGGAAATTGATTTACGACAGAACCTCGAAACTGTTATTCAATTTAGATGAAGATCCTGGGGAGCGCCATGATGTGGGGTATAATTATCCATCCATCAAAGACCGTTTGATTAATGAATTAGAACAATGGAAGAAAACTATTTCAAAGTAATGTAAAACAATATCAACATCGATGAGACAATCCAACATTTCCATATCGACACCATCACAAGTCAGCCATATCATTGTGATCCTAATCTTAATCCTTTGCAACTTTAGGGCAGAATCTCAAATCAAATGGGCAGATAATGGAGCTTCCTATTATAGCGTAGAGGAAAATCAACTAGTTAGATATAGTCTTCCCAATCATGATCGAACAATCGTCATTTCGAAAGAACAACTTGCACCAGCAGGAAAATCGGTAACCCTGGAGATTGATCACTTTTCATTTTCTTCAGCACAGGATAAAGTACTACTGTTCACGAACACAAAACGAGTATGGAGATTAAAAACGAAAGGAGACTATTGGGTTTACAATCTGAAAGAAAACACTTTAAAGCAAATAGGAAAAGGCCTGCCTCTTTCAAGCCTAATGTTTGCCAAATTCTCACCTGATGGCAATACTATCGCTTATGTATCGGAATACAATTTATATTGTGAAGATTATGCAAGTGGTAAAATTAAACCGCTTACAACTGATGGTTCAGCATCTTTAATCAATGGAACATTTGATTGGGCTTACGAAGAAGAATTCTGGTGCAGAGATGGATTTCGTTGGAGTCCTGACAGCAAATCTATTGCTTATTGGCAAATTGATGCAAGCGCAATCAAAAAGTTTTATATGATTAATAATACAGATTCTATCTACTCTCAAATAATTCCGTTAGAATATCCTAAAGTTGGTGAAAGCCCTTCTGCTTGTAAAGTTGGTGTCGTAGATCTATCAGATGCCAAAACAACTTGGATGGATGTTCCAGGAGATCCCTCTCAAAATTATTTAGTAAGAATGGAGTTTATTCCAACAACCAACGATCTTTTAATCCAACAATTAAACAGAAAACAAAACCAAAGTAAATTATACATTGCCAATGCGTTAAATGGAAGCACAAAAATGATTCAAGAAGAATCGGACGACACATGGGTAGATTTGTTTCAATTAGGCAATCCTTATGCTATAGATTACATCAATAATTTTAGTTTTTTAGAAGAAACGAAAAGTATTCTTTGGGCATCAGAAAAAGATGGATGGCGACATTTATACCAAGTGTCTTTAGAAGGTAAACCAGAAGTACTTATTACAAAAGGCGAATTTGATGTTATCGATTTAAAACACATCAATTCAAAAGAAGGATATGTGTACTATTTAGCTTCACCCGATAATGCCACTCAAAAGTATTTATATAAAACCAAACTTAATGGAAAAGGAAAAAACGAATTATTAAGTCCTGAAAGCTTAAAAGGAAATCACGATTATTCTTTTTCTTCTAATGGTAAATACGCATCACATACTTTTTCAAATCACTATACCCCGAGAACCAAAGAATTTATCAACGTTGCCAATCATAAAGCTTTAAGCGAAGCAGAAAGCATTGTTAATAACCTAAAAAATTTGGAAGAAAAAGTGACTACCGAATTTTTTAAAATAAAAACAGCAGACAATGTTGAAATGGATGGATGGATGGTAAAACCAACAAATTTCGATCCAAAGAAAAAATATCCTGTAGTTTTTTATGTCTATTCTGAACCCGCTGGTGCAACTGTAAGTGACGTCTATAGCGTTGGTCAAAACCGCTTATATAAAGGTGACATGGCCCAAGATGGATACATCTACATTTCACTGGATAACAGAGGAACTCCTGCTCCAAAAGGACGCGCATGGAGAAAGTCAATTTACAGAAAAATTGGTGTGGTTAATATTAATGATCAAGCTATGGCTGCCAAAGAAATTTTGAAATGGGATTTTGTAGATGCAGAACGAGTAGCCGTTTGGGGCTGGAGCGGAGGAGGATCGGCCACCTTAAATTTAATGTTACAATATCCTGAAATTTACAAAACGGGAATTTCAATCGCTGCAGCTGCAAATCAATTAACGTACGATAATATTTATCAAGAACGTTATATGGGCTTACCTCAAGAAAACATGGAAGATTTTATTCTAGGATCTCCAATTACCTATGCAAAATATTTAACAGGAAATTTGCTCTATATTCACGGAACTGGGGATGATAATGTCCATTATCAAAATGCAGAATTATTGCTAAATGAATTGATAAAACACAACAAACAATTTCAGTTTATGCCTTATCCAAACAGAACACACGGTATAAGAGAAGGAGCAGGAACATTTGAACATTTGTCAACCTTATATACAAATTACTTAAAACTACATTGTCCTCCAGGAGGAAGGTAATGTTTGGTAAAATACCTATCCTCAAATTAATTAAGGAATAAACAAAGAGACAATAATTTAATAAGAATAACGAAAGGCTAACAATGGCTCCTATGTAAAAGCACCGCAACCATAGAGCCGATGAGTGGTATATGATATGTAGTTGTTATTATTTCATAAAATTAGTGTTTTATTTCTACAGTTCTGCATCCTATGTGTGATATGTGTCATATACATTCACAAGTACTTA
>JBNKUI010000118.1:0-120287 GCA_050298535.1 Saprospiraceae bacterium | reverse complement strand
GATGTCGAGACTGTCTCCCTGCGCTCGGATCTGATCCGCATTCGTAACAAACTCCCGTACCAGAATCCGCGCCGTATCGTCCGAACCTACAGACGCATTGATATGCGTACAGTTCGGCCCGACCTGCGCACTCGCACTTAGGACGCCGAGAACAATCAATAAGAATAGTAATAAGGTAAGTCGAAGATGAGCACCTGCATCACTCGATCGTGTTGCAAAATACTCACCAAAAAGTCTTTGGTAAAGATTTGCCATGGTGTCGGTTTCTGATTATCAATCAATCACCAACATATTCAAAAATGATACCAATTAAATTTTAACACCATATGATTTCACAGATCACATAGTCTCAATCTTAATGTAAAAAATTGAAATTGAGGGTATTAGATCAAATGTGAGATGTTTCTAATATTTCAATAGAAATCAGCCCCGTTATAGAAACCAGGATGTAGAACAGATAAATGTAAGACCTATACTAAATTTACTGAGTCACGAGCATCTTCCTTGTGGCCGTTCCTTTACTAGTCTCTAATCGATACATATAGATTCCTGGCGCCTCGATGCCAGAACGGTCGAGAATCCATTCATTCCATCCTGCGTCTGAAAATTGCTGCTGAATAAACACTGACTTGCCAGACACATCCTGTACAGTAATTTGCACATCATCACTGGTAGGGAGCCAATATCTAATCCGGGTACTTGCCCGAAATGGATTAGGATAATTTTGCTCTAATTTGAACTCAAAGTCAGGTTTATCGACCTCACCTTCAAATTGCAGAGACACTGGATGCACTTCGATACCAGCATACGCTTCCGGAGATAACATACTACTATTTATAGCAATTACGTCACTAAGTCTCAACGCTACCTTCGCCTTTACAGAAAAAGATATCACTCCCATATCACCGGCAAGATCTTGATCCGTGCCATCATCGGAAGTCCAACTAGTGAGTAGGTATCCATCATCCAAAACTCTCACGCCCATATGTTCCTCACCTGCTACTGTTTCATCACCAAAGCTCGGAGAGATTTCGATCATCTCATTCAGCCATTGGAGGGTAAACTGCATTCCCGCCAATGCTTTAGCATCTCGCAACCGCAAACTGACCTCAATGCTCTCACCGGGCTGCAACTGGGCATCTTCGGCGACGAGGACAACTTCGTTGCCCGATCGGGGCGCTCGCTGAGCCGGGTCATTGTCCATCGTTACATCCCCCATCTTGACTCCAATGAAATCACGCCGCATATTGGTTTCATCCACATTGAGGGTAAGTCGCATCGGAATTGTTTCGCCTGCAGGATTATCCGTCTGAAATTCATAGTCACTCAACAGAAATCTCCAGGACTGCGATCTCGGAAATCTATCAGTATTCCCTAGAATAAGATTACGGATATCATTCACATCCAGCACATTAATAAAGCCATCACGATTGACGTCCGCAGCGAGATATCGGTATTTAGTGGGTAATAATTCACTTCCACCTATATGCTTGAGTAGTTTCACTATATCCTGGGTACTTACGCCATTCATTGGAAAAATGTCCTTTTCTGGAGTCAGTGTAACAATGGATCCCATAGTGGCCGTAATATTATAACTACCATCCTCTCCTGAAGAAAGACTGGCAAAGGCTTCGTTGGACTCAGCTATCACATTGACATGCTCCACGGTGATTCCGTTCTCATCTAAGATCTCTCCTACAAGAGAGCCGGTCTCTCCTATTATAGTATCAACAGAACCTTCGGTAACGCATATTTCATCATTGGCATTGAATTTCAGAATGACATCGCAAAAGTCAGCACTTCCTTCGCCCGCAACCACCCACATGCGAACCATTTGGTCCGATCCTAATTGATCACATCCCACTTCCAGATAGTCCTCCAGATACGTCATATCAAATGAATCTGCATCTCCCATACCATCACCTAAGAGCTCAATGTAGAATTCTAGTTCCTCCTCTGAATCACAGGGAGGGGTACTACTTTGATTGAACTCGTCAGCCCACACGGTTCCGATGGCAGTATCGATAGTTCCGTCACCGTTCGTATCCCAGGGATTTAAGGTAACGGTCAAACTTGTGAGACAAATAGCGGCCGGTTTCTTACCCGTGACCACATCAAAATTATACTCGCAATAGCTTTCATTTTGACATTCATCGGTGATGACAGCCACGAGTTTATACGATCCGGTGACAAGATCTTTGATCGAAATATCTACCTGATCAGTCGAATCACCGTTTAATTCGCCATAGCCTTCCTGGAAGATTTCAGCTTCAGAACCTTTAATTTCCTTCAATTGCCAGCTGTATTCAATTACACCGCAAACATCGGTGATATTCACACTCGCATTGAAAGTATAATCACAACCACCCGCTTCGATAGTGCCACCTTCGTCCACTGGACCTGTGATCGTACATACAGGAGGTATAGTATCCACTACGAGAATCTTTTGCACGCAGTAATCAGTATAGCCTTTGTCCTTCTTCCACCATTTTTTCTCAACTGGCTTTCCTTCACACCAATCGGCGAAGTACCAGGTTCGTACGATTTTGTAACAACCTTCGTCACCACCTACAATCTTAAAGACCTTATCTTCATAGGCAATACCCACGATTCGGCAGTCATCATCAAATTTGTACTCTGGGTATCCAGTGAACTCAGGATCTGCTGCTCCAGATACGTTTCCGCTCCCGTCTGCATCATACTCAATGCCACAGCTATATACTGTTTGATCGTAAGGTACGTCGAACATGTACTTGTCAAGCTCACACTGATTTCCTACCCAAATTCGCTGATGTCTGTAAATTGTATCAGGAGTGTGGCTAGATCCATATCCTTCCTGTGGAGGACAGCCTTGCCAGATCTTGAACTTACGGAAGATGTAGCCCTGACCACAGTGGTCGAACTCACACCAGATATCCTGCTCGCAGTATACATTCTCTTCACAGTTTACAACTACGATTCCTTTGTATAGATCCTGATGAACATCGTCATAATAACACTTGGTGTAAGCTGAATCTTTCCAGATATATCCAAAGTGCTCATCGTATACTCTGATTGAAGTATCAATTTCCTTACAATAACATCTCTTATCGTAGAAGTCGATATCACAGTCAATTTCTTCACCGTCAATATCTACGTAGTTACCATATGGATCTTTCCATGCTTTGCAGTATCCACCTAAGATAGCGTCAAGAGAATCATAAGCGATCTCATCACCTTCTTTAGCAGCATTTACCAGGTACTCAAGGCTTACCTTGTGTACTTCGTCACCGTAACCATATCGTGCTTCTTTGTAAGTTGCACAAGTGATTTCTAGCTCTTCAACTACATCTTTTCCAACAGTCACTGGAGTCTTGTCTTCTACCCAAACATCTGTCCAGGCCTTAGACCAGTTACACCAGTAATCCATTACAAGAATCTCAACAGTTACAGGACCACAGGCATCAGCACAATCGAATGGCACTTCTTTACTCCATCCACCACCAATCTGCTCGTATTTGTCTATTAGTCCCAACTCAGCGGCAGATAATTCATATCCTGCAGCCACTAAACCCGCAGTACCACCAACCGGCTGAGTCATGAATCCATTATGAGCTGTAAATTCACAACCTGGATCAAAGTATGGGTAGATTATCTTGAATTTCTCAATGCAGAATTCTACAGCTTCACTCGAATCACAATCATAGTAGGTTCCATTGCCTGCGTAAAACTGTTCAAATAAATGTCGGAAGTACTTGTTATCAACCTCATATGGATGATCTACACAATGCAATGTAGCATACTTCATAAGGTCATATAACCATGCATTGTATACTAAGTCACCACATGGGACACCATCGTAGCATAGCCATTCTAATGTCTTGACATAATGTGCCTCCACTTCATCCAGGTGCTTGTCTTCCTCTAAGTGTGGGAAATATAAAGTGTCACCATGCTCTCCACTCCAACACGCAGTGATTGCTGACACCTCTTCACCTTCTTCATCGTAATTTTTGCAAAGGTCCAAGCATGCCTCATACCAGTCAGTTCTACGTGCCAGTATGAAGTTTACACCACAGTTGTCCCAGCTACCTTCATCGAAGGTATAGGCATCAACCCATACTTTCTTGTCAGATAGGCTCACTGTCACTCCTTTATCAGCAACAGCTACAGGTTTGGTCTGATCTTTAACCAGGATATAACTATACACTGTATCAATGTTGTGACAGTAATCATAGATCTCATACGTCACTCTGTATGGAAGCTCGGATTTTGGAAGTTTAATAGTCTGATGTGACTCATAGCAGTACCCAGCTACATCATAGTCATGATCTTCACAATAAAGATCATCAGTATCCAACTCGTCACACTCTTCACCCGTTCCTTCTAGTACCCAAGTACCTATCCCATCAATCCGTGCTTTCACTTGCTTTACACCACTCCAATCATCATATACGCATAAAGGTGGAATGTACGTGTGAGCTGCACAATCATGTGAGGAAGCAGGAACTATAACCACGGGTGCATCATACCCACTTCCAGGATAGATTGGTGTTGGATAACAATGTATGGGATCCCCATCACCATGCTGCTCTTGGTTTTCGCAGTACTCCGGCCAAGCAATATTCTGATCCTGTAACTTGTCATACTTTACCTCGGCAATGGGAGGAACGGTGTCATAATCGATGATCCAGAACTCACATCTCCAGTAGCCCGGGCCCACACGCTCAAGTGCGTTGCCTAGAAAGGGAACAGTACAAACAGGTTGGCTCATGGTCAGAGCAGGACAAGTTTCCTTTATCTCCAGTACGATCTTATATTGAGGGGAGCAATGATTTTCATATTCCCATGCATCGACATGGATATCGATATCACATTTAGCATCTAAATAGGCCGGCGAAACAGTAAGTCCATTTGCACCGAAATCCCACTCCAGAAAATATATCGTATCACAAAGAGATTGGTCACCATCCAGATCTAAAAGGCCATTCGGATCTTCCGGGTACACCATATAAGGACCAAATTTCTCATCTATACTTCCGCAATAAATGGAATCTCTTTCTACACAATAGGTATTTAACAATGAGATATCAGGTAAACTTCGGACAACGATGGTATCAACACCGACACCCCTCTGACCATTCTTTCCAAAAGCTTCCCACTCTCTATAAATGACCTTCACTGTATCAGACATAGGATCACATTCGTAGGCGTCTATCCAGTCGGCTACAAACCTTGGTACCACAGTCCCATAATCACAGGGAATAATCGTGGTTGGCAACAGATCATTAATCAGGATGGCAGGATCGGTAATAATACTATCATTACAGTAGACATCAACTGACCTACCCAGTATCACTGGTATACCTGTTTTGAATGTGATTCGACTGGTGCACTCACCTAAATCATTGGATAGCACCATGTCCACACCCGTTAGATAGTCACACACCACGGAAAACAAGACATAGTCTTCGTTCTCCACCTCATCTTCTTGATTTATGGGACTGCCACCGCGCGAGAAGAAAGCATAATCAACTGGTGCTGCACAATCTTCATAATTGGTGACTACGTCTTCCCAGAATATCTTGGCGTGAAATTCTTCGCTGTTGAGATCGTAAATAACACTCGCATTGATATCACGGCAATTTGGCGCACATTGAGCATGGAGCTGCAATTGGGCAACCACTACGGTCAATATCAATACGGAGAAAATACGGAGGTTTTTTTTCTCCATGGTCCTTGATTTAGTTACAGGCCCGGCTTTCGCACGAAACCTTCTATAAAGGTAAAGAAATCAAGAAACGCACTTAGTAGTAAAAGGGGGTAATTTTCACATATGAAATAGCTCTAATATAAAGTAAAAAAAGCCGCTCCCCATTGGGAGCGGCTCACTAGAACTCATGTATAGTAACTAACTCAAGGATATACCTCTTTGTGAGTCATCTATTCGATGACTATCATTCGTTTTGTAACTGTGTATTCTTCACTATCCAACTGGTAGTACAATACACCTGTAGCGTTTACATCTGATTTCTTCACCGCTATTTCGTTGTAACCTTTTGTAAAGTCTCCGTTCACAACTTTGAGTACTCTACCTGTTACATCATAAATAGTCAGACTTGCTGCGCTTGCTGATGGCAGATTAAATCCAATCGTAGTCGTTTCTTTGAATGGGTTAGGTCTGTTCTGGTAGAGTGCGAACTCTTGTCCAGTCACTGCCTGATCTCCAAAGTTTACGGATACTCCTAGGAGCTCATTACTACTATTGTATGCTTCTGCATTTGTCACTCGACTGTTTACTGTGAAGACGTTGCTCAATTGAGTTTCGGCCTTAGCAGCAAATACCAGCGTGAACAATACGTCATCAGCGGATAGTGCTTTCGCATCAGCACTACTGTAGCTAGTGGTGATAACACCTTCATTCGCTCGCTGTAGTGAGAAGTTGTCAGCGGTAAGATCCAGGGCTCCTGTGTATGTGATGTCAGCAAGTTCTAACGCTGTGGCATCAAAGTTGATGGTAAACTGGTAACCTTCAATGTCGTTGAAGTTTTCTGCTTTTACAGCTACTTCATATCGATTTCCGGTCTTCATTACCATGTCATCAACATTCAATGTCAGGTCGTGCTTACTTCGTGCACTTCGGCTTGGATCGTTATCGATGTTTACGTCTCCGACTTTGATTCCTGTGAAATCAATCGCCATTAACTGCTCGATATTTTCAATCGTGTATGATGACTGACCATTTAGGTTATTTACAAACCTCCAGCTATCGCTGTTTGGCAATTCATCAATCTTGGCAAGTATCAGCTTTCTTAGATCCAAGAGATCCAGTGCAGAAATCTTCTGATCATTGTTTACATCCGCGGCGATTTCTCTCAACTCATTATCAAGATCAACCTTTCTCAGGATATGCTTCTGAATCTTGATTAGGTCTGCAGTACTAATACCATTCATATGATCAGTATCTTTCACTGGAGTCACAGTCACATCCACTCCTTGAGCCGATGCAAAGTTATATGCTCCAGACGCGGTTGTAACCGTACTGAGTTCCTGGCCATTCGAAAGCTTAGCAACAACATTCACTTGCTCAACCTTCTCTTCGAGCTCAGTCAAGATCGTACCTGCAACACCTTGTGCACTACTGATATCTCCACACGCTGACATATTATTCTGAACGGTCAGAAGAACGTCACAGTAATCATATGTGCCTGATGGGAAGCTCTGTACCCAAAGTCTTACTACAGTCTTATCTCCAGTGAAATGCTCACATCCTATAGCCAGGCTATCAGCATCTTCTGGATCTAATGTATCATCACCTATACCATCTACAAATTCGATAAAGTATGCGAGTGAATCATCATCACAAGCTGGGATACTACTACCAGGAGCAGCATATTCCGCAGCCCAGATTACTGCCATTCCCGTATCAATCACACCGTCATTGTTAAGATCCATTGGCGTCAACTCCACAGTAAGATCAGTAATACATACTGGTGAAGGCTTCTTATTAGTGCTCACAAAGAATGTGTAGACTGCTACACCTTCATTTTGACACTGATCAGTCACAATCACCCGGAGTGTAAACTCACCGGTACCTAAATCAGGAGATTCGATGTCAAAGTTGTCAGCCATTCCATCCAACTCCCCTTGACCAAAATCTACTATTGTACCTTCATCATCAGAAAGAGTCCATCGGTATGAAAGCACACCACACTCATCCTCGACAGTTGCCGTTGTGGAGAGATTGACCATACATCCACCTGCATTGATTGTATCGTTCGCCGTTACTGGTGTGATACTTACAACCGGTGCTACTGTATCATTCACAATGATCTTTTGAACATACTTCAATACACCATCGTCTTCTTCCATTTGCTTCATCCATGAATCTCCAAATGGCTTCTCTGTTTCACACCAATCAGCAAAACACCATGTACGTAGTACTTTGAAACATGCACCGTCACCTCCAACGATTTCGAATACCTTGTCGTAATAGCCCACTCCTACGATTCGACAATCATCGTCGAAAGTATAAATTGGCCGTCCTATACTGTCAGGGCTCAATGCACCTCCCACATTACCACTTCCATCAGTATCATACTCAATACCGCATGACTCTACTTCTACGTGGTCAGGTAAGTCGAACATTCCAAGATCTAATTTGCAGTTATTTCCTACCCAGATTTCCTGGATTCTCACGATCGTATCTGGTATGTGTGGTGAGTCGGTTGTGGGACAGCCTTGATAAATTTTGAATTTACGGTAAATCACACCCTGACCGCAGTGGTCAAAATCATACCATACATCTTGCTCGCAATGTACATTCTGAGCACAATTCACTGCAATGATACCATGATTCAACTCGAATGAAGCTGGCAGGTATTCACAGTATCTTACGGGTACCTCTTCGATCACTACACCGATGTGCTCATCAGGTATTGTATCCAGCTCTCTCACATAGTAACAAGTACATCTTGTATCATGGAAATCAAAGTCACAAACAATCTCGTTATTCAACGAATCCACATAGTCTCCATAAGGATTGACCCATGCCTTCTGATATCCTCCGAAGATGGCATCTAATGCTGAGTAAGCATCTTCATCCCCTTCTCCAGCGGCAACCACGATTTCTTCGATACTAGCAGGTACCCCATTGAATGTATATACATCTTCACGATATGCTTTACACGTGATATCAAACTCAGTAGCTACATCTTTAACGATATTTACTGGAGTTTTATCTTCCACCCAAACGTCTGTCCATGCTTTGCTCCAGTTGCACCAGTAATCCATCACAAGGATTTCTACGGTCACTGCCTGGCAAGCATCATCACATGAGAATGGAACTTCTGGAGCCCATCCACCACCTAAAAGAACCACGTCATCTGCAAAATCTCCCAACTCATAATGAATCAGATGATCAAAAGTTTCCTGATCTACACCCTTACATACCACTGTTCCATAATGATATAGGGCGTATTTCCATGCATAGTATAGTAACTCACTGCACTCCTGACCGTCAAAACCTAACCACTCAATCACTTTTTTGTAGTGAGCTTCGATAGGCTCATCCAATTTATCATCACTTAGATATGGCAACCATAGAGTATCCGTACCATCTACATAGTCATAAATCAATGAATCACAAAGATCAACACAAGCCTCTTGCCAATCGGATCTACGTGCCAATAGCATATTGATACCACAATTGTCATAACTTCCTTCATCAAAAGTTTCAGCATCAACCCAAATCTTCTTATCAGTGAGTGACACATTGATACCTTTATCTGCTACAGCAACAGGCCTACTCAGATCTTTAACTCTGATATAGCAAGTATCGTAGCCATAGTTATGACATTCATCATATGCTTCGTATACAACAGCGACTGCATTTTCGTGCAATGGCAATTTGATGATCTTGGTAGACACCCACTGCTCGCCGTCAAACTCTAAAGGAATAGTACCGATACCTGCGATCATTGCTTTCACAGCTACCACATCATTGCATGCAGTATCCATGGCATAGACAGGAGGTACACCAATGTTAGCATAACAATCATGCGATCCTGTAGGAACGATCAAAGTGTCACCATCGAAATTACTTCCATGTGATAGATCACATTGTACCACCGGTGGTACAGTGTCCAGATCAATCAACCAGAAAGTACAGACATAGTAACCATCAGCAACTTCCTCCAAACCACTTCCTGTTGGAGGTGCCACTGTACATGCTCCAGGTTCCCCATAGCAAGACTGCTTGATAGAAACAGTGTATTTGTACGTAGACGCACAATCTCCACCAAAATCCTCTATCTCCACTGCAACTGAAAGACCACACTTAGGATCTAGGGCAGTAGATCTACCATCTGGACCTATGAAGTAGATGGTATCACACCTATCAGCATTCATTAGCTCTTCATCAGTTGGTGTCAGATCATCCACGACCATATAAGGACCGAAAGGCTCACCATTTCCAATACCACAGTAAGTCGTATCTTTCTCTACACAGTAAAGGTTTTCATCGCTTACTTCTGGTAGTCTAAATACGTAAATTGTATCAGCTCCTACACCTCTAATTCCCTGCTTATCAAAAGCCTCAAATTCCCGAATAATTCTCTTGGCGAGATTCTCGCCATTTACACAGTCGTAAACTTCAACCCAATCTGCAACAAACTCAGCGTCGACAAGTCCGACACAGGGTATCATTGCTTGTGGGTACTCTCCATCGATCAAAGCACCTTCATCCAGAAGAGGATCATCACAATAAACTGTGTCAGTCCTCGCCTCAATAACAGGTCCATTGCTCTGTTTGAAGGTAATTTCCTTCATACAGGTTCCTCCAGAATTACTAGCCACGAACATCAGTTCACGACCCAGGTAGCCACAAGCAGAAATGACGATCTCTGTCGTTCCAACTGCATCAGCTACTGACTCAATAATTCCACCATAAGGATTCTGTATTTCCACATCGATAAGTTCTGCGGCAATAATATTAGGCACGAAGTGGCCTACTGTCAATGTCGCATTACCATCCATGTCCAGAGGGACATTCAAACTTACACAACTTGGTCCCACTTGCGCTTGAGCAACAAGACCGAGGCTGCATAAGATGACTAAAGAAAAGTAACGTAAAATATTTTTCATGGTGTCAAATTTTGGTAACCGGGACAAATATATATATAAATAGATTATATATAAGTACGTCATTGGGTTTTTTTTTCTCTAAATCAGTTGATTGTGCATAGATATACTTTATATATGATCATATGTTTATGCATAACTTACTTCCAGTGCTACATAGTAATTATACTACAAAATGACAATTAATCCTATCAATATAAATACATTATATATATTATAATATTATAATATGATTGATTTTCTATGCTTTATACCTATATAAATTCAATATGTTTTTCACATTGATTTTCTGATGATTATACATCGCTATCAGAGCTTATATTTTAGGTGAAACATCTGAAAACTTGCGTCTATGGGCTATTTGAGAGGTCAGAATTGTGATTTTGGAGATCACATTTCAGTGCATCTTACGTTTCATTGAACTGATACTTGAAGTATCTTGAGGCAGATTAAAATTGCTAATGCCATGTCTTCGAAAATCAGTTACATAGTCCTTGTATCACTATTCGTTCTACATGTTTTCACACCGGTATCAAACGCTCAGACAGATACTGAATCCCTAGAGTATCAGGCGCAGGTTTTAGCCCACAAATACATAATCATCGATGGCCATGTAGATCTGCCTTATCGGCTGAAAGTTTCGAATTTTCGACTTGAGAAAGAATACCTGGGTATCCCACTTGCTTCAGAAAATGGGGATTTTGACTACGTGAGAGCAAAGGCCGGAGGATTAGACGCACCTTTCATGTCTATATATATACCTGCCCGCTATCAGGAAGATGGAGGTGCCAAAGAGTTGGCCGATTCCCTCATCACTATGGTTAAGGGCATTGCGATAGCACATCCTGATCAATTTATGGTCGTCACCACTCCTAAAGAAGTAGAAATGTCATTTGCTCAGGGAAAAATCGCATTACCTATGGGCATGGAAAACGGGGCTCCTATCGGAGATAACATTGATAATGTCAAATACTTTAGAGATCAGGGCATTAGCTATGTCACCCTCACGCATTCCAAGGATAACCTAATATGTGACTCAAGCTACGATACCACATATACCTGGAATGGTCTCTCACCTTTTGGAGAAAAAGTAGTAGAAGAGATGAATCGTACAGGTATTATGATCGATATATCTCATGTTTCGGACAGTTCCTTTTACGATGTCATGAAAATTACCAAAGCACCTGTTATTGCCTCGCATTCCTCGAGTAGAAAATTCACTCCCGGATTTGAACGCAATATGAATGACGACATGGTGAAGTATCTCGCTATAAATCAAGGTGTTATACAGATCAACTTCGGAAGTGACTTTCTGGATGGAAAGGTCTCAGCCGTGAATGATAGTATGCGTGTGATCCTCACAAATCAACTGCAGCAAAAAGGTTTGTCAAGCACTGATCCGGAGGGTAAAGCTTTAATTGAAGCTTTCGAGGAAAAGCATCCAAAGCTCTACTCAGATGTTCAAATGGTGGCTGACCATATTGATCATATTGTTTCCTTGGCGGGTATCGATCATGTGGGACTGGGATCTGACTACGACGGTGTTGGTGATACGCTTCCTACTGGACTCAAGGATGTAAGCGACTATCCTAATCTCATTGCTGAGTTACTTGCAAGGGGGTACTCTGAGTTGGATATCGAGAAGATATGTTCTGGCAACGTGATGCGAGTATGGAATGAAGTACTACGTGTGGCCGATTCGCTAAACTAATGGCTTACCGCAACTTGCTTCTTTGAATGCGTTGGATCACGTACCTTTGCACACTGGAACTTAATTTGGAATTTTTATGGGTAATTATTGGATAGTAGCGGCTATATTCCTATTAGCAAGTTGTACACAAGAACAAAAAACTGTGACCTACGAAGAAATACCGGATGCCAAAGATGTGCATTCGTATGCGCAACCTGAGGTAGCGAAAATCACGCATCTTGACCTGGATCTTTCCGTCGACTTTTCTGAGCGTACAATCTCAGGGACAGCTAGTTATGATATTGAGACTAAAGAGAATGCTGAGCAGATCATTATGGATGTCAATAACTTGAATATTGACTCCGTCTGGATTGAAGAAGGAACTGGAACCCGAGTTTCAACGTCATTTCATGTAGGTACCTCTACTGATTTTATGGGGGCACCATTGACTATCGATATCACCTCCGCCACCGCAAAAGTAATCATCCAGTATAGTACTAATCCCGATGCTGCGGCTCTTCAATGGCTAGAACCCG
Source organism: Saprospiraceae bacterium (assembly GCA_050298535.1). Classification (GTDB taxonomy): domain Bacteria; phylum Bacteroidota; class Bacteroidia; order Chitinophagales; family Saprospiraceae; genus JABDMH01. The sequence continues at coordinate 107,441 of JBNKUI010000118.1, read as the reverse complement.
TACAAACCCTCGGTAAAACAGATCCATTTCTATTTACACAAGGTCAGGCTATTCTTACAAGAACCTGGATTCCCATTCAGGATAGTCCAGGTATTCGCTACACCTATACGGCCCATGTACAGGTTCCCTCCGGTCTTTTAGCATTGATGAGTGCCAGTAATCCGATGGAAGAAACTGAGGATGGAAGATATTCTTTTGAAATGGAGCAACCGATACCGGCCTATCTGATGGCACTTGCCGTGGGAAATATCGAGTTCCAGTCCATTTCAGATCGGACCGGAGTTTATGCAGAGCCGGGTATGCTCGAAGATGCGGCATACGAAATGGCCGATCTGGAGAAAATGGTTGTCGCAACAGAAGCGCTATACGGTCCCTACCTTTGGGATCGATATGACTTAATTATTCTGCCTCCCAGTTTTCCTTTCGGAGGAATGGAAAATCCACGACTGACTTTTGCCACCCCTACGATTATCGCTGGAGACCGATCATTAACCGCGCTAGTTGCCCACGAACTAGCGCATTCATGGTCAGGAAACCTGGTGACAAACGCCACCTGGGATGACTTCTGGCTCAATGAAGGTCATACTGTTTATCTCGAAAGAAGAATAATGGAATCACTCTACGGTCGACCCTATAGTGAGATGTTAGCCAAGTTGGGATTGCAAGATCTTACCTCGACGATTGATGACATGGGGCCTTCCAGTGAAGATTCTCATTTAAAATTGTCTCTTGAAGGGAGAGATCCCGATGATGGTATGAATGATGTGGCATATGAGAAAGGATATTTACTGCTGAGGACTCTGGAAGAACTTGCAGGTAGAGAAACCTTTGACGCCTATCTCAAATCATATTTTGAGGCTTTTAAATTTAAGTCACTTTCTACTGAACAGTGGGAATCTTATGTAAGACAAAATCTCATTGATCCTAACGATTTGGATATTGATATAAGCGCATGGCTTTATGGTCCAGGTATTCCCGAAGAGCTTGCGCAGCCCGTTTCAAATAAATTTGACCAGGTAGATCGTCATGCCAGAGAATTTGTCCGACTGGGCAGACTTGACCGGTCATCTTCCAAAGACTGGTCCACACACGAATGGTTACATTTCATCCGACAGATTCCTTCCGATCTCCACGTGTCTTTTTACGAGAAACTTGATGATGTTTATGCACTATCTGATTCTGGAAATTCGGAGATTCTGGCTGCCTGGCTGGAAAAGAGTATTCAAAGTGGATACCTCCGTGATCATAATCTCTCCCAATTGAATGCCTTTCTTGTTGAAGTCGGAAGAAGAAAGTTCCTAACTCCATTATATCGTGCACTTAAAGAGAATGGTGAGCTTGAGCTTGCCAGAGAAATATTTGAGCAGGCGAGACCCAACTATCATTCCGTATCTTCCAATTCGATTAGTGATCTTCTAAGTACTTCAGAGGAGATGTGACCTCATTCATATTTTTACAAATAAACAACTGCAATTAATGTTAACTGCGATAAGTCCCATTGACGGACGATATGCCAACAAAACCTCAGAGCTGTCTGAGTATTTTTCTGAATATGCCCTGATAAAGTACCGAGTACAAGTGGAGGTCACATACTTTTTAAAATTACTCGAGCTGGATCTTCCTATTTTGATAAGTTTTCCACGAGAAAAAATGAGATTGGTAGAAAATATTAATTCTGACTTTGCGGCACAGGATGCCCAGGCTATCAAGGACATTGAAAAAGAGACTAACCATGATGTCAAAGCCGTGGAGTATTATATAAGAAATCAATTTGAGTCTGCTGGATTGGGAAAGTACGGCGAAATGATTCATTTCGGTCTGACCTCACAAGATATCAATAACACCGCTGTGCCACTTTCTCTGAAAGAAGCCTTGCAGAATGTGTACATACCTTCGATCGAAGAAGTTATAAAATCGCTTTCTGCACTAGCAAGGGATTGGTGGGATGTGCCGATGTTGGCTCATACCCATGGCCAGCCTGCATCCCCTACTCTACTGGGCAAGGAGCTTTATGTCTTTGTAGATCGACTAAATCACCAGGTAGATCAGTTGAGAAAGTCAGAACATTATGCAAAATTCGGAGGAGCTGTTGGTAATCTGAATGCACATTATGTCACCTATCCAAACGTGGATTGGATTGGATTTGCCGAAGACTTTGTCCACGAACTGGGTCTCAAGCGTATTAAATATACGACCCAAATTGATCACTACGATCATATGGCATCTCTATTTGATCAAATCAAACGTATCCAAGTGATTCTAATCGATTTATGTCGCGATATTTGGACTTATATCTCCATGAATTATTTCGGTCAAAAAGTGAATGAAAATGAAGTAGGATCCTCGACGATGCCCCATAAGGTGAATCCTATTGATTTTGAAAACGCGGAAGGAAACCTCGGAATTGCTAATGCACTATTAGAGCATCTTGCTTCCAAGCTGCCCGTATCTCGTATGCAACGCGATCTAACCGATAGTACGGTGCTCCGTAACATTGGTGTGCCCGTAGGACATGGATTGATTGCCTTTAAATCCATCCTCAAAGGATTGGGCAAATTAAAGCTGAACGAACATCATCTGCAGACAGACCTCGAAAATAATTGGGCCGTAGTCGCAGAAGCATATCAGACTATACTGAGAAGAGAAGGAGTCGCAAAGCCTTATGAATTATTGAAGGCTTTTACCCGTGGTAAAGGAGCTCTTCAAAAAAGTGATCTCCTGGGATTTGTTAATGGACTGCCTGTGACAGACACCGTAAAGGAAGAATTGCGAATGATCACTCCCAGCAATTATACCGGTAAGGTTCCCAAACCTTAATTAAGTCATCGAACACGGTACTTCCTTCTTATGAAAAAGTCAAATATTACTAGCAGGGTAATAGCGTAGCCAGACCAAATCAGCAAGTTGAGGATTTCAAAATTATTGAGGACTTCAATACCCTGAGCATTAGCCGCTGCCAGTTCATCACCAGGCCCCAGACTGAGCAGATATAAGGATGTGGCCAAAAAAAACAAAACACCAATAATAATCGCGACCGACCAGCCAGTTCCCTGTGCAAAAGGTTGCACCTTCCTGGCAGTCTTCTTGGGTAAGCGAAACAAAAGTTGTTCACTAAAATCTGGTGACAATTCCTTATCGGATAGGTCCTTTAATCCGCTATCTAACTCCTGAATCTCAGTAAAGAGCGCTCTAAATGAGGGATCAGACAGGAGTCGTTCATCTACATCCTTCTTCTCAAATTCATTAAGAGAGCCATCCAGATATTTCCAGAGTATTATATCATCTTGTTCTTCCATCACCTTCTTGATGTAGATTCCAGGACCTTCTTGAGTGCCTTGCGAGCCCTAAAAAGTTTAATTTTCACATTCGAATCCGTTAATCCTAAAATTTCGCAAATCTCTTTCACATTTTTTTCCTCCAAATAATACAAAGTAATAATCAGGGCCTGCTCATCCTTTAAACTTCTAATAGCCCTTCTCAAATTTTGCGCTCGTTCGTCCAACTCTAGCTCTTCCTGCATATTACTCGATGAATCGAATAAATTGTACTGGGTATCCAGTTCCTGTACTTGCATTCTACGCTTTCTTGTATAGTCTATAGCGGTGTGATACCCAATTCGGTATATCCAGGTTTTTAAGGATGACTTATCCTCAAAAGTTCCCAGCTTACGATATACCTTGACAAACGTATCCTGAGCCGCTTCTTCTGCGAGCTCACGATTTTTCAACACACTCAGACACAATGAATATACCATGGCTTGATAGGTCTCCACAATCGCACTGAATGCTTCCTGATCTCCATCCAGCACCCTCTGTATATAATCTTTAGGGTCCAAATGTTGTTATTTATTGACGATTGCTTGTGCCATACCGTTACGATATTACAAAAGATTTAATCGCTCCTGTAACGGGTCAGTGGAAGATCTCGTCCAATAAATTGATATCTTAGATTAAAGGATTTTACTTCAGTCAAAATGAATGAATTTGTAGCCGCCGTATCCATTGTTGCCATCATTAGCACTTTTGGCTCCATCACCTTTCTGGTTTATCTATATCTGAAGACAAGACATAGAGAACGGATTGCACTCATTGAAAATGCACAGGATGCGACGCTTTTCAGACGCTACCGTAGTAGCCGACCTACGCTTAAATGGGCTTTTCTCGCCATTGCAGTAGGCATTGGTGTCTTCGTGGGTAGAGCATTAGAGTCTGTCACAACGATGAAAGAAGGATTGAGTTATTTGCCCGCAATACTTATTTGTGGAGGACTGGCTCTACTCCTGTATTATCGGACGACTAAGCGAGACTTTGAGGAACTTGATATGTAGTGATCTAGGAATAAGTGAATGTCCCTTTCGATGATCGGATAGTGACCTGCTCACCATCCATTTCTTCCACTCTTCCTATAATCTTGGCATCAATGCCAAAGGAAGATGCTATTTCGATGATCTCCTCCGCATAATTTGAACCAATGTAGATTTCCATACGATGCCCCATATTAAAGACCTGGTACATCTCTTGCCAGGACGTCCCGGAAGCTGCCTGAATAAAATCAAACAAGGGCACGTTTTCGAACAACTCATCCTTTATGATGTGTCTATTTTTGATAAACTTCAAGACTTTTGCCTGTCCTCCTCCAGTACAATGAATTACACCATGAATGTTCTTCAAATGCTCATCATAGATCTTTTTCAATACAGGGAGATAAGTCCGGGTGGGCGAAAGAAGAGCCTTGCCGACCGTCATTTTTTCACTTCCTTCATAGGCAAAGGCATCCGTGAGGCGAGATGAGCCCGTATAAATCACCTCATTAGGCGTGTTGGGATCAAAACTATCGGGATAGTTCCTTGCATAGTGCTTTGATAAAACATCGTGTCTTGCTGCTGTGAGTCCGTTACTTCCCATACCTGCATTATATGAAGACTCATACGTCGCCTGTCCAAAAGAGGCCAGACCTACAATCACATCGTCCGGAGCTATCTTATTGATGACCAGTTCATCCCGCTTCATCCTGGCGAAAGTGGTGAATCCTACGTCCAACGTCCTGACAATATCTCCCACATCTGCTGTTTCGCCACCTGCCAAATTAATGTTGACTCCGTGACCTGCCATCTTAGCAATGAAATCAGATGTACCATCAATCAGGCACTTAATTACATCACCTGAAATAAGATTTTTGTTGCGACCAATGGTGGATGAAAGCACGATATCGGATACGCATCCGACACAAGCCATATCATCCACATTCATGACGATTGCATCCTGTGTGATACCACTCCATACAGAATTATCTCCCGTTTCCTTCCAGTATAGAAAAGCCAGACTGGTTTTGGTACCCGCAGTATCAGCATGCATAATATTGCAATACTGATCGTCGTAGCCAACGAGATCTGGTAGAATCTTACAAAATGCCAGGGGATAAAGTCCTTTATCAAGATCCTTTATAGCGGCATGTACTTCATCCTTTGTGGCGGAAACACCTCGTTGCTCGTATTTGGATTGTGACTTCATATGCACTGGTAAAGGTACCCATTTTTTACCACGTGGAAGGCATTGACAAGGTCGGTTGTCGCCTTGTCTGGGCTAGGATTATTCAAAGAGATATTCTTCTGAAAAGCACTTTTCTCAATTATTGGTTTATCAACATATTGTTCGTAAAATTTCATCACAAAACTTGACAAGCTCAAACTATCCTGCTTTTTTGGGGTTATATATCTTTGCAATTATTTGTATTTAGTCTAATTTAGTGCGGTGAGTAAGAAGATTCAGGTAGCCATTGCGGATGCACAAGTCCTATGCAGAGTGGGCCTTTGTGATGTACTACAAAGAAACCCTGACGTGGATATCGTAGGCCAGGCCGGCAATGCTGATGAATTGTTGCAAATTGTGGAGGAAAAGCCGATCGACGTGGTTGTCGTCGATTATAATCAACCCGATTACTTCAATCCCGAAGTAGTTGCAGAAATCAAAAAATGTGCGCCAAACACCCACATATTGGTTATCAGTTCGGATGATCGTAAAGAGCGCATTTATCAGGTACTGGAGGATGGAGTGAATAGTTTTCTCACCAAGCAATGTGATGAGGGAGAGATATTGGATGCCATCAAGGCGACTGCCAAAGGTGACAAATTCTACTGTCACAAGATTCTGGATCTGATAATCGAACGCTCATTTCCCTCCAAATCTGAGGATTGTACCGCCACCCCTCTCACTCCCCGAGAGAAAGAAATACTTACTCTGGTCGCTAAAGGCAAAGTAGCAAAGGAGATTGCTGCAGATCTCCACATCAGTCCGCATACCATCTATACCCATCGTAAGAATATCCTAAGAAAACTTAATCTGACTTCTCCTACTGAAATGATTGTCTATGCCCTGGAGCATGGCATGATCGAACTCTCTGATCGTTCGTAATTGATTACTTCTATCAGGTTTTAGTTGGTGATTTCCAAAAGTGAAGTATGTGAAAAGCTTCTGAAATCCACAGGACTCACATTGCTAACACCCTGTTCTTCCATATAGACGCCATAGATTACATCTACTGCAGCCATTGTCAGCTTGTTGTGTGTCACAATAATAAACTGTGACTCCTTGCTAAATCGCTTAATGATCTTATTGAACTTTTCGATATTGGTGTCATCCAATGGCGCATCTACCTCATCGAAAATACAGAACGGAGCCGGTTTCAAGAGATACAGACCAAAAAGCAATGCGATGGCAGTCAATGTCTTTTCTCCTCCAGATAACTGGCTCAGCGTTTTAGGTCGTTTACCCTTGGGTTTGGCAATAATCTCAATCGGCGAGGTAAGAGGTGATTCTGGATCCATAAGAATCAAGTCACAGTTGTCATCTTCTGTAAAGAGACTCCTAAAAACCTGAATGAAATTCTCACGGACCTGTGAGAATGCTTCCATAAACCGAAGGGTGGCTGTGTTTTCAATCTCCTTTATCGTCTCCATCAACGAATCCCGTGCTTCGAGAATATCATCCCGCTGGGTGCTGATTGTCTCGTGACGCTCATTCATTTCATTGTAGGCGTCTACTGCCATCGGATTGATTTCACCGTAATTATTGATACGGTTCCTCATCTTTTCGACTTTCTCCTCCAGTGTCAACAGATCGATTTCCTCCTCGGGATCCGCTTCCCTTAGCACTTGTTCGAGCTCGATATCGAATTCAATTTTGAGGCGCTCTCCCACATTACTCATCTTAAACTTGACCTCCGTGTACGAATCTTTCAGATCATTAATGAGCTGCTGCTGGTCAGTTTGCTTTTTATGGGTGGCACGGATCGCGTCCTCCATCTGGCTGATCTCACCCCTGGCCTCATAGTATGACTGCTCAAGTCCTGACAAATCACCCTCCTGCGATTTACGTTCCTCATACCAGCCTCTCAACTCAGTGGTTAGTACCTCGATTTTATCCGTGATATCTGCGCTGTCCGACTGGGCTTTCTCCAGCTCTTCCCTATCATTTCTTATCTGCTCCGACAACTCCTTGTTTTGGTGCGCATTGAAGGACTGCTCGCGCTCGATTTGAGTCTTACGGCTTTGATGTCGGATCAGTTCGATGTTTTTCTGATTGACGAGTGCATTTTGGTCTGCCAGTTTCCCTGCGATCTGATTGTAGGAATCATCCACAGATTCCATTTGTGTGCGATCTTTTTCGAGTTCGTCAGCCACAAGATTCATCTGCATCTTAAGAGATGCCTGATCTTCATCTAGAGTACGCAGTCTCTCCCGCAGGGCCTCTGCGTTTTGATGCGAACCAGAACCCAGGTCCTGAAAATGCTCAAGTCGAGATTTAAGATAGACCTCATCACGTTTCAGCTCCTCCAGGGTCTTTCTTTCATTCTCCAGAAGATCAGAATTATCTCCTTCGTCGAGAGCGGCCAGCTGATCATTTATCTCATCGAGCTTCTCCTCTTTCTTGGTACACTTCTCATCAAGATCTCGTATAGTCTCTTCAAGCTTTTTTAAGTATTTCTTCCGGCCAAGCTTCTTACCTTCAAAGAGCCCCACTGATCCACCACTGAGACTATATTTTTTGCGAATATACTTTCCATCATCACTAAGGAGTACTACCTCCGCTGGTAAATCATCTGTATTGGTGATGGTACTTTCGCCTGCGATGAAAACATTCTGGAGCAAGTGCTGTACTACCGGCTCATACTTCTTCTCTACCTCTACTACATCAATTGCGGGACTAGCGTCTGCCACTTTGATGGTGTTGATATCTCGTGACTGAAAAGCTTCAAGCACGAAAAAGTTTGCCCTTCCTTTTTGTGCATCCGAGAGCAATCGAATGGCCTCAGCGGCATCATCGATCGTATCGACAACATAGTGATTTAGAAAGGGTTCGAGGAAGTTCTCGATGATGACTCGGTGTTTCTCAGAACAATAGATGAGATCCGACAGCAGAGGAGCGGTGCGATTCCACTTTTCACTCTTATTCAGATACTTTATACTATCGGGAAATCCTTCCAACTTATCTACCAGAGACTTAATCAGGTCATACTCATGCTTCTTGGCATCACGCTGACGGTTGAGATTGTTGAGAGAAGCCGCTACCTGATCTTCCTTTGCTTCCAGGTCTGCAAGTTCCTGCTGTCGTTTAAATTCCTGCGCCTCTATATCTTGTACTACGTCCAGCTGATCTTTGATGCGAGTCAGTAACTCTTCAAGGGATTTCTCTGTGTTGGCGTACTCTTCACTCTGACTTCGGATCTGATCTTCCAGCTTCTTGATATCTTGCTGTGCGGCATTCATATTGGTTTCGGTAGCTACCAATTGTTTCTCCAACCTTACCAGCTCATTCTGCTTCTCCTGATGGGTCTTTATGACTTTGTTAAGTGCTTCTTTGGTACTACCATGCCCGGACTGAATGTCCTCCAGCTCCTTTCTTGCCTCTTCCAGCTCTTGCTGTAGCTCTGCTTCCCGGCCATGAATCTCCGATAGCGATTGATCATGTGCAGCGGCACTCTCATCTAATTCATGAATCCGTTTCTGGTTGAGTTTGATTCTTTGATCCAACGTATTTTTTGACTGTTGCAAAAAATTCAGCTTTTGCTCAAGGATCTTCTTATCATTTTCGGTGGATCGAATTTTGGAAATCAAATCGTTCATCGACCGTTGAAAGTCAGACAATGACTTCTCCTTATCCAGATGCTTCTGTTTCAACCCTTCCAGTGCTGCCTCAGAGTCATGAATCTTCACATCGAGAGCTCTATAGAAGTCCTGTTCTGTTTCTATCTTTTTAGAAAGGGACTGATATGAATCTTTGAGGTCCTTTATTTTGACCACGGCCAGCTTTATGCTACGTCCCTTATATTTCTCTTTCAGGTCAAAGTACCGTTGGGTTCTCCGAGCCTGCTTCTCAAGAACCTTGAGATTCTGTTCGATTTCGTAGAGGAGGTCCTCGATACGATCCAGATCTGCCTGTGTTGAGTTTAGCTTATTGAGCGTTTCTTTCTTGCGAGTCTTATACTTGCTTATTCCAGCGGCCTGTTCAAACATTCGTCTCCTGGCATTCTCCTTATCTGCCAGGATATCTTCGACCATACCCAGTGCAATGATGGCATAGGAGTTTGAACCAATACCCGTATCTAAAAAGAGAGATCGGATATCTTTCAACCGACAGGGCACATTATTTAATCTGTATTCACTTTCTCCCGATCGGTACAGGTATCTGCCTATCGTTACTATATTATACTCTGTGGGTAGAATGTTTTTCGTATTCTCAAAAGTAAGAGCAACATAAGCGACGCTACCTGCCTTGCGCTTCTTGGTTCCATTGAAAATCACATCCGACATTTTGTCCAGCCGGAGATCCTTGCTTTTCTGTTCGCCCAGAACCCAACGAATAGCATCGACAAGATTTGACTTGCCTGCCCCATTTGGCCCTACGACACCCAGTACATCTTCATTGAAGTTAATGACGGTTTCGTTGGCGAAACTTTTAAATCCTTTTATCTCTAGTCTTTGCAGTCTCACAGCGACAAATATAGTCTATTAAACATGGCACCAATCCATAATATTTCCACAAGGTGTGAATAACTACACTTGCAGATGTTTCCAATGGTTGCCGCTAAGATATCGGTACACCAACCATAAAAGCGGTAGCCAGTAGGCGATTTCTATTGTCCAGGCCGTCACCAAACCTACCTCAAAATAATTTACGAGCACATAGATTAGTACCACATAGAAGATGGCACAAATGATCTGGATTTTTAAGCCTTCTAAAGTAGCTCCAGTGCCTGCCATCCCATTAAAAAGAACGCCGCCGATCGAAAATAAAGTGAGTATAATGAATAGGATATAGAAGATAGGTTGAGCCTCTACGAAGAGTGACATGTCTTCAGAACCCAGTAGGGGGTAGAGAATATATTTGGGAAATAAAAGTACCGGTATTGCCAGGGCCAGTGTACTGGCCACACATATATATATGGTCTTCTTAATCACAGGCATGACATCTCGCACTCTCCCCTGTCCGATTACGTTACTTACCAGTGTATTCACCCCAACAGAATATCCCCAACATGGAATACTCAGTGTGAGATACACCACTCTGGCAAGGTTACTTACCGCAAGTTCCCGTTCACCCATGTTTTCAATGATCGAGAAGAAGAAAAACCAACTACCTAATCCCACCACCGCCTGAGCCACTATTGGGCTGGCAATTCGCAAGGATCTCCTTATCAAAGGCAGGTCTGGTTTTGGAATCTTCAAGAGCTTAAAAGGTTTCAACTTTCTATCGAAAAACATGTAAAAGCTAAAAACAATCAATGCCGCTACTTCGGCCAGGGTGCTTGCAAGGCCGGCTCCTGCGATCCCCATTTCAGGCATTCCCCATTTACCATAGACGAGTGAATAGTTCAGGACCAAATTGACCACAATCAGGACGATCGTGTCATACATGATAATCTTGGTACGAGATATACCTGTATAGAATGCGATCAGAGACATACCGATAAATGCCGGAAATACACCATAAGCCCTGTATTTCAAATACTCCAGGCTCTTTATATAGATGACTTCTGTATCAACAAACAGTGTAAAGAAATAGGGACATAGAAACACGATAAATAGGAAAAAGAACACGGCCAGTCCTACCTCCATGTATAGCATTGAATAGAAATTGGCCCCGGCACTCACATGTTCTTTCTCTCCCAACCTTCGTGCTACCAGGATCTGACCACCTCTCGAAAAACCATATCCGATGGCGGTGATAATGAGAAAAAATACGCTAACAAAGCCAATGGCGGCGAAATCAGATGCCGAAAGATGATACAGGAATATACTATCGCTCAATGCAATCACATTCTGGGCCGCGCTCCCAATCATTATAGGGGCCGAGATAGCGAATATTTGCTTGTAGGAAAGCCTCAGATTTCGCTTACTCTGGGCTTTTTCCCGCTGTGTATCTTCCGAAACTTCAATCTTCATTAGATCAATATCAACTCGCAGCAGTGATCGATCATGACTACTGCAACGTAGCACATTTGTCGATCACCTCCAAAATTATTCTACTAACCATACATACACTCCCGAACTTTGTCAAAATTCAAGCTTAAGCTATTAATGACAGGATCTAAAAAAGGTTTTACTTTGTCGGCTAAATCACTCTTTTCTATGAAGCCACCTATCGCAAAGCGCATAGACTATATACTTGAAAAGCACAATGATGTCCGAGTGGACCCTTATTATTGGTTAAATCAAAGAGAAGACGAGGAAGTAATTCAATATCTCCGAGCAGAAAATGAATATACCGATGCTGTTCTGAGCCCCACAAAGAAACTACAGGAAGATTTATTTCAAGAAATCACGGGTCGAATCAAGCAAACGGATATGTCAGTACCCTACTTCATGAATGGATACTTCTATCAGATGCGCTATGAAGAAGGTAAGGAACACCCCTTGTATGTCAGATCAAAGCAGTTTGAAAAAGGTTTATATGAAGAATTGTTGGATGTAAATGAGCTCGCTGAGCCACATGAATATTATCAGGTAGGAGGCTTGTCAGTAAGTCCTGACAATCAGTACCTAACTTTTGGTGAGGATACTGTAAGTCGTAGGATATATACTCTCCGTGTGAAGAACCTCAACACGGGTGCAATGCTGGAAGATGAGGTAAGGACTACCACCGGCAGAGCTGTATGGGCCAATGATAACAGGACACTCTTCTACACCCGTAAAGATGAGAGTCTTCGCGCTTTCAAAATATTCAAGCATCGAATGGGCACCTCCCAGGACGAAGATGTGGAGGTATACCATGAGCAGGACGATACTTTTAATACTATAGTGTACAAGTCGAAATCTGGTAAATACATCATCATAGCTTCCTACGCCACCTTATCAACGGAGTTTAGGATACTGGATGCCGATCATCCTGAGGGTGAATTTCGGATTTTCACGCCTCGTCAGAAGAAACATGAGTACTACATTGACCATCATCTTAATGGTAAATTCTTCATTCGTACTAATCAGGAAGCCAAAAACTTCAAACTGATGGAAACATCAGAAGATGAGACACAAATCGAACACTGGCAAGAGATCCTGCCTCATCGCAAAGACGTCCTGCTCGAAGATGTGGAAGTATTCAGAGATTTCATCGTCTTATCAGAGCGTCAGAACGGTCTCACTCATATTTGCGTAAGACCTCTTGCCGGGGATCCATATTATATTCCATTCGATGAGCCAACATACACCGTATATCCAGGCACTAACCGAGACTTCGAATCTTCTGTGCTGCGTTTTGGCTACACTTCACTTGTCACACCCATCACCATGTATGATTTTGATATGCATACGCATGTCCGAACACTAATGAAACAGCAGGAAGTCGAAGGAGGTTATGATCCCGCCCTGTATGCTAGCGAACGATTATATGCTCCTGCCAGAGATGGAGAAAGCATCCCGATCTCTATCATTTACTCGAGAGATCTCGAACGTGATGGTAAGGCCCCCTTACTGGTTTACGGTTATGGTTCGTACGGGCATAGCATCGACCCTACCTTTAACTCTGCCCGACTCAGCCTGCTCGAACGCGGTTTTTCCTTTGCTATAGCCCACATCAGAGGAGGTCAGGAAATGGGCAGGGACTGGTATGAACATGGAAAGTTCCTAAAAAAAAAGAACACGTTCTTTGACTTTATTGATTGTACCCGATTCCTGCAAGAAGAAGGTTTTTCCGGCCCCGAAAAAACCTTTGCCCTGGGAGGAAGTGCCGGTGGATTACTGATCGGTGCCGTTATAAATGACTCACCAGAATTGTATAAAGGAGTGATCGCTGCCGTTCCATTTGTTGATGTTGTGACCACAATGCTGGATGACTCCATCCCTCTGACCACAGGTGAATATGATGAGTGGGGGAATCCCAATGATGAAAAATACTATCACTACATGAAAAGTTATTCGCCTTATGACAATGTCAGGAAACAGCAGTATCCAGCCTTGTTAGTCACTACTGGGTTACATGATTCACAGGTACAGTATTGGGAACCTGCAAAATGGGTGGCAAAAATGCGCAGTGAAAGTGATAGTAAAAATCTCATTTTGCTTCACACCAACATGGAAACAGGGCATAGCGGTGCATCGGGCAGATTTAAGCGACATCGTGAGACAGCAATGGAATTTGCTTTTTTGCTGTGGCTCATGGAGGATAACAACTAGTGGACTGAAACATTTAAATCGAGTGCATCAATTGCTTTCTTTTGCATCAGCTCTTCATCCCCGCACAAACTGCGGGACAAGCATTAATAGCCTTACGTCCCGCAGTCCTTCGGGATGTGCGGTATTGCTTCTTCGATCTTTTACAAAATAACTCCAATTTATACTACTCATCTTAGTGTTACAGTCCACTAGTCAGAAGGTAATAGCTTATTGTAAAAAGATACTAATCGAGGTACCTCAGATTCCCAAACCCATTCGTGCCGCGCCTCCTGTGTAGCCTCATGGAGGCTTTGCCATTTTTCCTTGTTATTTAAAAGATCATTTATCGTCAATACCATTGACTCCACTTTCAGGTTGCTCAACAAGATTGCCACCTCATATTTTTCATTGAATGTAGCATAGGTAGGAAAGTCCATAGTCACCTGAGGTAGCCCCTGCTGGACATAATCAAAGAATTTGTTGGCCAGTGAGTACCGATAACTCAGCGAATCATCTTGCAGAAGATTGATCCCGACATAGCTGGTAATCAGTACATTGACAACTTCTTCCCGGTTCAAAAATCCGGTAAATCGCACTTTTCCTTCGAGCCCCAGGCCTTTGACTTTACCTTTTAGTGTTGTTTCTACATCACCCTTGCCCACCAGCCAAAGTTCGGCATCAATATCTACCATCGCTTCTACCATCTGTTCGAGACCCCGCCCCTTGTTTAATACACCTACGTACACGATCCGACGTTCTCGATTTGAGTTCTGCTCATTTACTTTCCTGAGAGGATAGTTGTATATCACCTCAAAATCTGCTCCATACATTCTAGACAGTTGCATCGCAATGGGTGCAGATACGGTATATCGACCATTCGTCATCGGAATACAAAACTGTGCAATCCGCTTCCAGATTTGCTTCACCATAGGACGATCACTTAGTTCGGGTACTTCCTCAAACCATTCATGTGCATCCAATACTACTTTCTTACCTCGTAGCCTTCCTACCAAGATAGCTGGCAATAAAGTGTCATAATCTACTGCATTGATCATGTCTACTCCCTTAAAGAGGAGATAGAAAAATAGACGGATATTATAGGTGATATAAAACAGTACTCCTTTTCGAAACGGAACCCCCAATCTCACTGTGCTAAATGGAAAGGATTGCAGTGCTTTTGAGTCGGACAATCTGCGCCCCACCAACTCCACAATGTATCCATGGGATTGTAATGTTGTACAAATTCGGATCATACGCTGATCCTGAGATAAGTCGTTTGTGACCAGACAAATAACTCGCCTATCACTCATTGCGCTAATCGGATTTGGTCATCGGTTTTAATCACTTTCTCCTCCATCAACAATAGCTGAAGAATTTGCTGAATCAGTGATTGCGGATATTCGTCAAGTTGCTGCGTAATACGTGAGATGCGTTGTGGATCAGGGCTGAGTGTATTCAGCACTTTCTCTGTTATTTTTTCAATACTCTCACCCTGCATTCTCTGTATTCTGCGCTGCATCGCACAGTGGTCGCAAACACCACAATCTTTTTCTACAGGCACATCAAAGTACTCCAGTATGAACCGCTGACGACAAACTCCCCCATGCACATACTGGGTGAGCGCATCTATGCCTTTCCTGTATCGCTCTTTTCGAAACTGGAGCAGATCGGTATCTATGAGGAGATTTTCATGCGAAACTCTTTCCCGAAGCATAGTAAGTTGGCCACTATCGCTTTGTTCTATATACTCTAAAATACCATCGGCTTTCATTTCTTTAAGAGATGCTTTGACATTAGTCACGTCGATGTGTAAGAATGATGCTAGCTGTGACTCCCTCACCGGTACAAGATCGGTCAAAATACCCTGGTATAGACGAAGAAGTGCACGAATGATAGGATCTCTGGACTTATTACGCAGTTGGTAGTCATACAACGTGTCTTTTTCCACTAAAAACTGGACCTTAGAGGGTTCGAAAACGCCTTCTGCCAGGTGGATCCATCCGCTTTGTTCCAGTATTTTTAGAGAATTGTGGACAGTAACCGCACTCAGATCAAATGCTTTCACAAATTCTTCAAGCTCAAATCGATAGGTAACTCCAAGCCCCCCTCCCACGGCCAGTTTGAAATAGTTTCCCAGGCCTCGGTAGATTCTCCTTATCACGGTGAGATCCGGAAAAGACTGTTCATATTGATTTTCCAGCCGAAGTATGTCACTTTGATGAAATAGCATAAGGGCATATGCTTCCTCACCGTCACGACCTGCACGACCTGCCTCCTGATAGTAACTTTCCAGGTTATCGGGAAGATCATGATGTATCACCATACGGACATCTGACTTATCAATACCCATCCCAAAAGCGTTTGTAGCCACCATTACCCGTGTTTCGCGCTGTAAGAATGCATTTTCTCTTGTCACACGCTCTATTCGATCCAAGCCAGCATGGTAATAGGTAGCACTAAGTCCATTTTTTACAAAAAAGCCTGCTAGTTCTCGACACATTCTCCGGGTTCTTGCATAGACAATTGCACTACCCTCCTCCCGATGCAAGAGTTTTAAAGCCCTCTGTGCTTTATCTTCTGTGTTCAATACGCCAAACTTCAAATTAGGCCGGGTAAATTGTCCTTGTACCACCACTAGATCGTTTAGCTTGAGTCGCTTTACGATGTCAATCTGCACCTCTGATGTCGCAGATGCAGTAAGTGCAATACAAGGACACTCATTCAACTCTGAACGGACCTCTGCAATGGAGAGATAGGAGGGCCTAAAATCATATCCCCACATACTGATGCAGTGTGCCTCATCAACCACAAGTAATGAAACGGGAAGCTGCGGCATACGCATTAGAAAGTCTTTACTCTGCAATCTTTCGGGAGAAATATAGAGCAGCTTGGTATTTCCGAAAGCCGCATTATCCAGGAGTCTTTCGATTTCTCGACGATGCAGTCCACTATGCAAACAATCTGCTTTGACACCTCTCTTTTTCAATTGTGCCACCTGATCATTCATGAGGGCGATGAGAGGAGATATCACAAGGGTCAGACCCTCCAACATAAGGGCCGGCACCTGAAATGTCAAAGACTTTCCGCCACCCGTGGGTAGCAGGGCCAGGGTATCGCGACCTGAAAGCACGGACTTGATGATTTCAAACTGGAAGGGCCTGAAATCGTTATACCCCCAGTATCGGTGTAATATCTTGCGAGCTGCCTCCTGCATACGGGGTAAAGATAGTATGTACTATCTAACCAAAGTACAGTGAGCCCGAAGCGAAATTATCTTTAGAAATCGGATGGGCAGTTGCCCAGCCCTCCGAAGAGGTCGTAGAAATGATAAGAGATCGTGATGTTGCCAATAAAGTACCAATCATTGAATTTTGGATCCCCTCGCAAAGCACCATCTGGTCGAATCTGATTTTCAGGATCTCTGGTGATGTATGTCGGATCTGATAGATTGGCTGCTGTGGTGGACCGCAGGGTAGCAAGATCAGCATACACAGGATATGCTCCACTTACATCATCCAAATAATCGGTAAAGGTTAATCGGGCACCAAATTCGGCCGCAATCGTGATGGAAGGGGAAAGTGCATACTTAATACCTCCACCGAAAGGAATAGCAAAGATATCGAGACTGTAGAAGTCATCATATCCATCCAGGCCCTGTCCTTCTGTTCCAAGAGGTTGTAGCTCCACAAGTCGACCCTGATACTCGGCCTTAGGAGTATAATGCGTCAAGGCGATACCTGCGAATGCATAAGGAGAAATCCGTTTGTAGGCGGTTGGATCGTATCCGGGCCAGCTAAACTCGCCCAATACGGCTATCTCACCATAAGGCGCTTCAAAACTAAGACCTCTGGATCTTCTCTCGGCACCATCAGCCGCAGTCATCGTACCATAGGTAAAGGAAAGTCTGGCTGCCCAATTTTCATTGAAGTTCTGCCGCACAAAAAGACCTCCAGCAGGTCGAATATTTGCAAACTTATCACCAATTGCTTTAGGAGATAGATCTCCCTCATAGACAGTACCCCCGAGGATTAATCCACCTTCGAAGAACTGACCTCGTGCGACCATGCTACTGCAAAGCAGAAGGCCCACCACTAAATATCGAAGCGAGCTGTGTATCATTTCGTCCTTTTACCTCGTTAATCTTTTATTAATTCCTATGGATACACAAGCATAAGGGCTACTTTGCATGTTATCCTGATCATTCACTCTCTATCTAAACAAATATTTAGCCAAAGTTATTTTCTATTAATAAAATAGACACATGCATTTAACAAAATTATCATCCATCATTCTATTCACTCTTTTTCTAGCTTTTCAGGCATTGGGTCAATATGGTGCCCCTGAAAACTGGTTTAATCTGGATCCCCAAGTAAACAAGATAAATGGGGTCAGCAGTGATCGCATGCACGAAGAAATCCTCAAAGACGTGCCTGCCAAGAAGATCATCGTTGCAGTAATCGATAGTGGCGTGGATCCTGAACATGAAGATCTAAAAGATGTCATGTGGGTGAATAAGGATGAAATTCCGGGCAATGGAATTGATGATGATAACAATGGCTATATAGATGATATCCACGGATGGAATTTCATCGGTGGTAAAAATGGTGAGCATGTATATCATGACACCTATGAGTTGACCCGAATCGTCAAGAATCTCAGTGAGGAGTTTAAGGATGTGGATCCAGCCACACTAAAGGGTGCTGAACTCCAGCGATATAACAAGTACCTTTCTTATAAGGAGGATGTAGATAATGAAGTGGATAAGGCAGCTACACAGGTAGAGCAGTACTCACAGATCATCAACTATGTAAATATGGCCCTCGAAATGACTGAAGAGGCTTTGGGTGATGACCCAGTGACCAAGGAAAATATCGACGCACTGGATAGTGACAAATATGGAATGGTCAAGTCTTTCTTTGCTCAACTCTTTCCTCAACTAGGTCCCTTTGAAGGTAGTGTTGCCGAGCTTCGGGAACTCGTACTTGCCGATATGGAAGAGGCATTGGATCACTTTTCTGTTAAGATGAACTATGCCTACAACATTGATTACGATTCTCGTACGATCGTGAATGATAATTTTGACGATGTCAACGAAAGATATTACGGAAACTCAGATGTCAAAGGTCCTCATGCCTTCCATGGTACACATGTAGCGGGTATCATAGCTGCGAAACGTGATAATGATATCGGTATGAAGGGGGTAGCCGATCATGTATCTATCATGTCAGTGCGAGCGGTTCCTGATGGAGATGAGCGCGATAAGGATGTAGCCAATGCTATTCGATATGCTGTAGATAATGGGGCATCTATCATAAACATGAGTTTCGGCAAAGGATTTTCTCCCCGGGAGAAGGCCGTGGAAAAAGCGATCAAGTATGCTGAGCGAAAGGATGTGCTTTTAGTACATGCCGCAGGCAATAGTAGTCAGAACAATGATGTGGAGCCAAATTTCCCCAATGCAACATTTGATAAGTATAAGCCCTGGTTTAGCAAGAACCGAGCACAAAATTGGATCGAAGTAGGTGCTTTAAGCTGGAGAAAGGGGGAGGACATGGTCGCCAGTTTCTCTAACTATGGGAAGAATAATGTAGACCTTTTTGCTCCAGGTCAAGACATCTACTCCACTGCACCGGATGGAAAATATGAGAACGCTAGCGGCACGAGTATGGCTTCTCCGGTAGTAGCGGGAGTGGCTGCCATCTTACGTTCCCACTTTCCTAAGTTATCCGCCAAGGAAGTAAAAGAGATCTTGGTAGAAAGTAGCGTCACCGTTGATTTACAAGTAAAAAAGCCAGGAAGCAGTGAACTTGTTCCTTTCAAGGACCTGAGCTCCAGTGGTGGTGTTGTGAATGTGCGCTCGGCTTTACGTAAAGCTTTCGAAATCACGAACAAAGGGAAAAATAAAGCAAGTGAAACCAGACCCGCACAAGGCACCGACAAAGGCAGAGCGTAGAGGTTACTTCACATTAACATGTCATCAATAGATGCGGACATCCTTTATGGGGTCCCCAGGTAGGTCTTCATTGAGTATTGAAATAAGTTTTGGCTTACCGTATAGCAGTTCCTGTCTCAAAGGTGCTGAGGAAATCTTGAGTGTAAGAATGCCATTTCTGAATTTCATTTCTGAGGTGTACCGGGCTATGGTACTCCCCATGTTAGCATTCCAAATAGATCTAATCTCCTCGAGTAAGTACTTATCCTTGATCGGCTTGGACTGGACAAATTGTCGAAGGATATCACCTAATTTTTGTTCATTCTGACTCATCTGCTTCAGGTTTTTTACCGATGATCTCAATATATCTTGACCCTACATCGAGAGATTCAATCAGAGGCACTATGCGATCCTTTTGCGTATCTGTGATGAAGATCTGACCAAAATTAGATTTAATCACGATCCCGAGCAAATGCGCCACTCGATTTAAGTCAAGTTTATCAAATATATCGTCCAACAGAAGAATGGGTTGGAATCCCGACATAGAGGACATCCACTGATATTGGGCAAGTTTTAGGGCAAAGACCAACGACTTCTTCTGACCCTGCGATCCAAAAGTCCGGGCTGCCTTACCGTCTATTTTGAATTCCAGCTTGTCTTTATGAGGACCTCTACTGGTTCTTCCGGTCATTCGATCCCTGGCACCAGATGCTTGCATCATTGTCAGGTACTCCGAGTCCGCGAGATCTGCTTGGAAGTTTAAGGTGAGACTTTCATATCCATTAGAAACCTCCTCATAGGCTCTTCGCACCAATGGATCAAAGGCTTGAAAAAACTCCTTACGATATTGATGAATGCTCTCTACGGGTTCTTTCATCTTTTGACTATAAACCTCCACTAAATCATCATTTTTAGATCCTTGCTCCAGGAGTGACTTCAATAATGCATTGCGTTGTCGGAGAAGACGATTGTACTGTAAGAGAGCATTCAAATAGGATGGATGAATCTGTGATAAGGTGCCATCGATAAACCTCCTCCGATCCGTGTTGCCCCCATTCACCAGGAGTATATCATCGGGTGCAATCATAATACATGGCATAAAGCCAATATGATCGGAAAACTTATCAAGTGGATGCCCATTTCGCTCGATGACCTTCTTCTTTCCTCGTTGCAACTTTGCCACAATCAAATGTTCTTCTTCCTTCATCAGAGTACCTTCCACTCTAAAGAAGGAGGTCCCGGCACGGATAAGCTGCTGATCGGTAATAGAGAAGAAACTTTTGGTCATTGACAGCATATAAATGGCGTCCAGGAGATTTGTCTTACCGGCACCATTCAGGCCATGAATCACGTTCAGTTGTGGTGAGAAATCGTAGGATGATTGCTCATACGATTTAAAATTGTGCAGTGTGAGACGTTGCAGATGCATTGACTCAAAGATATCAATTGGTGTCGATACGATTTAGGGAACAGCTGCCATGACAGTCGTCCTGTTATTGCGTCTCCTCGGCATGAGGAGCCATGAAAATATATATTCTATGGTCGTGCTTCCTTACTCTAACTCATTTTCAAATCATCGAGCATCTGCTAAGCAAATACTTTTTTCAATCCCTCACCAAATTTCATAACATCATTCATTTGCCCCGTACTGATTCTACACCAATCGGTCAGTGGTGGGAAGGGTCTTCCTACCTGAACATCTTGCTCTTGCATTTTCTCAATCATCTTCCCGATGGGCATTCCTGTGTGGAAGAATACAAAGTTGGTATGTGACTTTACATACTTTAATCCTAGCTCATCAAAGAGGCCATACATATATTCCTTCGCCTCAAGATTCTTCGCAATGCTTTTTTCATAAAACTGCTCATCCTTCAATGCGGCTTTAGCTGCAAAAACAGCTAGCATATTAGTTGAGGCCATTGCATTGGGTCGAATGCGGGCAGCTATATCCGGTCGGGCAATCAGGTACCCAACCCGTAGTCCAGCCAGACCATACACCTTGGAAAAGGTACGGCTGACAATCACATTTGCACCTTTTTTCACCAGAGAGGTCATGCTGGGATAGTCCTTTTCAGTAATGAATTCACCATACGCTTCATCCGAAAATACGATCGTTCTTTTCGAGAGGCTTTCACAAAAGTCTTCGATACGATCCCTGGCAATGATTGTACCTGTTGGATTATTTGGATTGCAAACAAAAACCAATCGTGTATTACTCGTAACACGACGGTCCATCTCCTCCAGGTCATGCTCCAATTTATCATTGAGCGGCACTTTATTGATGTAGGCACCAAATTGCTCAGCATAACTCAGTAGTGACAGATACGTAGGGTCTGGACTTACGATTTCACCTCCTTTCCATCCGTAGGTCAATCCGGTTGCTTTTAATCCCTCTGTGGAACCTCCCGTGACGACAATAGACCCAGGATCGACACCTTCTTTCTCAGCGATGTCCTGCTGTAGATCCGAAATTTTGGCAAATGGATATTGATGTGATGACTCCATGAAAGCCTTCATCACCGCCTCCTTGACCATCTCGGAAGGACCAAACGGATTTTCATTATAGCACAATCTGGCGGGTGTGGCGGCAGGCCGCATTTCTAGTGATCTCGCTATTGTGTCTGTGGGTGAGAGAAGTGTGGCTGATCCTGCCAGTCCGGTGATATGTAACCATTTTCGTCGATTCATTGCATATTGGATTTTACATTAACAGTTGCTTGTATTGATAAGATAAGGTACAGAAAATGACGCGCGGATTTTGACCTAGGGGAAGAAGATGGAGAAAATTCTCAAAAAAAAGTCTTCAGTTCCATACAATTTGGTCTCATATTCGTTAAGCTATAGTAAGTCAGTTCAGTACTTCCCATGAAAATCGGATATCGAAATCCTGCTTTACCTGAGTTTTCACATCAGTGGAACGTCTTCCAGGATCGTTCCAGGGAAATGCTGGAGCAATTACGTCATTTCGGTTTTCAGATAGACGATATTCGTTGGGAACGACTGTCTAATGTGGATACCTACAAGTTCTGTGCACGCTACATTAATGCCGACCGGATCATCAGTTTGTCGCTGATCACCAATAGATACCAAGATGGTGCGGTATCCATGCTGGTCTATCCCCGATCTAGTAGAAAGCGAAAGTTTATTAACATTTACAAGTATCTACGGAAGCATTTTGGCATGGTCAACAGGAAGTCTTTGTTTCTAAATCGGTATACCGGTGATTTTTCTGAGAGACTACAGAAAGTGTTTTATTCGTATGCTAGATTCAGCCAATTCTACTTTCAAAGTATTTTGCAGGGTATCCTTTGGGAAGACCATTCTGATGATGAGGACAATTACTAAGTCAGATTTTACAGCTACTTAAGGTTGAAATAACTTTCAAGTCCGATCTTTGGAATATGAATCGTATGTACGGTAAATCCATTTTCCTCTGGATAATACTTATTCTTCTGTCGTGTGATAAGAGCCAGCGGTCACCCATTTCTCAGGATTCTTCCACGAATAAATCCCTAATTCTCATTTCGCTTGATGGTTTTAGACACGATTATTTGGATACTTTCCCCACTGTCACTTTCCAAAAAATCAAAGCAGAGGGAGTAAGCTCTAAGGGTCTCCTACCCTGTTTTCCCAGTAAAACCTTTCCCAACCACTACAGTATTGTCACAGGACTATACCCTGAGCACCATGGCATTGTAGGCAATGTGATGTACGACATGGCCAGAGATGACTGGTTTCGCATCGGCAGTGGCAGCAGCCCAACTCGTGATCCCTACTGGTTTGGTGGCGAACCCATTTGGGTGACTGCTGAAAAGCAAAAGAGAAAAACTGCGACCTTTTACTGGCCCGGTTCGGACGCACCCATTATGGGTGTGATGCCCACTTATCATCGATACTATGATGGCAGTACAGCATACAAAGATCGAGTAGACCAAGTGCTGGCCTGGTTATCACTTTCTGATGAAGATCGGCCCAGTCTCTTAAACCTTTATTTTGAATCGCCAGATCGTGAAGGACATGCGTATGGCCCCTTTTCTCCGGAAACGAAAAATGCGGTGGAGTCTGTGGATTCTCTGGTGGGTGCATTGATCAAAGGTATCGAAGATCTCAATATGACAGACAAAGTCAATATCATGATTACATCAGATCATGGCATGACCCAATTGAGCCGGGATCGTGTCATCTTCCTGGATGACTACATTGACTTGGACGACATTACTCTTATCAATCGTTCGCCAAATGCTGAAATTGTATGTGCAGACTCTCTACGAAATTTCGTTTTCGAGGCTTTAGATGAAGCCCATCCGAATTGGGATGTATTTTTTCGAGAGGAAACACCTGACCACTGGCATTTTCGAAATCACCCCAGGATCGCTCCTATCGTCGCAGCGGCTCATGATGGCTGGACAATCACCACCCATGAGATTTTCGAAAATCACCCCACAAATTACCTTGGAGGGGCACATGGATATGATCCACAATATGAAAGTATGCATGGGATCTTCTTGGGTATCGGACCAGATTTCAAGGAAAATGTTCAACTGCAAGCTTTTGAGAATATACATCTATACAATCTCATGTGTCAACTATTGCAGATCCATCCAGCTCCTAATGATGGTAACCTTGAGGAAGTACTAGAGACATTGAAAATAAGGTCCTAGCCTCTAACTACAATCCTTGCAGATGCCACTCACGACAAATTGAGTGTCATCCGCAAGATAACCTTGCGGTAATCGTACCTTGGGTGCTATAACTCCTTCAAGACAACTCGTAGTATCGCATTTCCGACAGTGGAAGTGGACATGATCATCTACATGATGACCATCGCTGCAACCATCGCAACAAACTGCATATTTAGTTTTACCTGTTCCATCTGCAATACTGTGTACTATACCCACTTCCTCAAAAGTCTTCAGCATGCGATATAGCGTGATACGATCTATACTATCCAGATTATGTTCAATCTCCTGACTGGAGATTGCTGTATCACCTGCACTAAATAGAGTACCTAATACGTCCATTCTCGAACGTGTAACCCGCAGGTTTCTATCCTTTAAAACTTTTCTGATATCTTCTTTTCCCATCTCACAACGCCAATATTATCAGCAAAAATACTACAATTTTCATGCTTCTATTGTTGCAGGGATTCAGTCCTATTTTTTGATAAAACGCTTCCTCACTTTGCCCTTATCCGCCTCGTGAATCACCAGTATATAGGCTCCAGAAGATAAATCAGATACATCAACTCTACTATTCTGTAATCTCTGATCTTGCCTAATTTGATTGCCATATAAATCATAAAGGGATATCCGAGAATCGAAGTGTATGCCTTCGATTTGCAAAAAATCAACTGTAGGGTTAGGAAATATAATAATGTTTACTCCAGGTTGAAAGTCGGCCGCATCTGTCACTAAATTTCCAACATCCCAGGATAGATCCAGGTCGGTACCTCCTGTATTCACATCGCTATTTGCTGATTTTTGGTCAGGTTGATGTTTTAAAATGATACGGAAAGTGCCCAACATGCCTTCACTATCCTCTGTACTCCATTGTGTAAGTAATCCAATCGGGAGTCCATTCTCATCCATATCCAAATAGTTTACACTGCCTACAGCATCCCCTACATTTCCTGTACCAATAGGGTCGTTGAAGACTCCCTCTGTGAATTCGAAAAAGATTTGATGTTCGTCTCCTTCCTCCCGTACCTCTTCGGTAAGATCCTCTCCTTCGATGGAGTTCAAAAAGATCAGGGACATCTCATATGTCTTATTTCTTTCTAGCTCGATGGGCCCAGATACTTCCAGATCCAGTGGTCCAAATCCATCAGGATCAACGGCACTGACGGTGACAACCTCTCCTCCACCCACAGGTGTCCAGGTCAGCGTCACATCAGTGATTATTTCTTCTTCGTTTTCGCATGGAGGTGCATCCGGTGAATCGGTAACCTCTACCTCAAACAAAATATCCAGCATTATTTGTCCACCCGCTACACTACTAGTATCGGATTTCTCTGCAAACCTGGAAATGACTATTCTGAAATCACCGCCCAAATTTTCATCTACGCAACCTGAAATCCACTCCGTCATGAGCCCCAGGGGAAATCCCCGAGAATCCATGTCAAGATACCCGACAGGATTTGTGCTATCATCGATATTGCCGTCACCATTGGGAGTCTCGAACACATCTTCATCCCAGCCAAAAAAGATTTGAAAGGAATCAGCCTTTGCCATAATTGTTCCGCTAGGCACTGCACTAAATGAATCTATCAGGCCGATAGTAAGAGAATATTCACTACTCTCATTCAAAACAATAGGTGACTCAATTACAAAACCTCCAGGACCCGAACCATCTGCATCTATTGCACTGGCATAAATATCCTCACCGCCTGCCAGAGGTGTCCAAGTAAGCTCAAGGGCTACGATAGAAAGGGGATTTTCCTGAGCTAAGATGAAAGTGAAAGAGAATACAACTGCGAATAAGGTAAAATATCGTTTCATTTAGACATAATTAACAGATGCAACAACATTGCAAATATATACTAATGCAACAGTATTGCAAAAAGTATTTACAATTTCCAACTTAGGCCTAAGAGAAAGTTACGCCCAGGGCTATCTGCGAAATATCGCAAGCGGTCCGTGTATGATCTATACCTTACATTAAAGATGTTATTTATACCCCCCTGTAGAGTGAGTTTTCCTTTAGTAGCAGCAAAGGAAAACCTAGATAAAAAATAACCTTCGGGAGGGTCTGAAATGTCGAAGTCTGCTACATTATCAACAAATAGATCAATATCAGTACGAAAAGCATTTAAAACTTCATCAACTGTTAGGATACGTGGTTCCTGAAACTGTCGGAAAGTATGCGAAAGATAAAATGAGACACGTAGATTGTCAAGATTCCACTTTCTGTCCTCATAGATCATTTCCAGAGAAACTTTTGCAGGGGGCATTCCTACAAAATTGTAGTTAGAAGGTTTTTGTTTCGCATGGAGGTAACTACCATTGATCCTGGCATCCCATTTTTCACTAAGCTCAGTAAAGCTACTGACATCAATACCCCAAAGCAAAGCATCTGTTTGATCATAAACGAAGTACGGAAACGTACCCCGCACCGTTCGGGTGAGTCCCGCAGGTTTTGCATAAATATAATTCTCAATCCAATTGACATAAGTAGTCAGCTCAATGTGCTCTTTATCAAAATCCCAGATAAAATTTGAAATCCATTTGTATCCAATTTCATTTGGGATTTTCCGATCCTCTTCTGTGAGGATATTACCCGCAACGATCTGGTCAGTTTCTTCATTGAGTTCATATCTGAAGAGTCCATATTCAAGAAAGCTAAGGTGCCTTCCATATCGATATAGCTCGGCGATATTGGGAGGCCTCCATGCGGTACCAAAATTGGATCGAAAAGAAAAGTGACTCGTGACTTCAGTTTCAAATCCAACAGTTCCGGATACATTTTCAAAATCAAGATAGTTACGGTAAATGACATTGTTAGGTTGTCTGCCAATGACATCAGCATATTGGCGATCAAACCGCAGTCCCCATTCCAAAGAATGCCTGTTAAATTTTACTGATTCGATAGCATAAATACCAAACCGCTCTTGTCGGTAGTTCGGAATAAAAGGAACGGTATTAGTCCCCTCCAGGTTCTCATTGTCTTGAGCGGTCCATTGAAAACCAAGTTTCCCACTCCAGGCCCCAATATCTGTGTGACTCCATTCAAAGGATCCCTGATGCGACCCTAGAGTCAGGTCAATATTAGGGATTTCCTGGTCATTGCCACGCCTCACATCAAACTCCTGTCTGTGATTAAATTGATAACCATATTTCAAGTGAAATGAATGGTGTCGACCAATCCATCGAGTATCAATCCGGTACAAATCATGATCCACGACTTGCTTAGGCGTATTAATATCATAGCTGAAGGGTGATGTAAAATTAGGAACATCAGATTCTAATGCAATCAAAAGATCATCGAGATTGCCATTCACCGAGCCTCTTAGCACTCCTAACTGTTGATAAAAATGACTATAATATAGATTGATGTCCAGTTCGGCCAGAGGATGCAAACGGATCCCACCGGATATGCTTCTTTCTCGCTTACCGGTATTAGTCAACTGATAGTCAGGAGCATGTAAGTCTCCCTGCTTTAGGATAGAACCATTCAGCATACCCCCCCACCATTTGTATCCTTTTTTAAGCGCAATTGTGCTCTCCCCCGATCTCCCATTCGACTTTCCAAGTACCGATACCTTACCCGTCAAGGCCTGGCTTAATTCAATTTCCGGTTCGCGAATCAGCAGCACTCCTCCCATAGCATCTGGTCCGAACTCGACGGTGGCGGCACCCTTTATGACCTCGAGCTGATCCACCATAGAGGGGTCAATCTCAGGAGCATGTTCTGCGCCCCAATTTTGAAATTCATGTCGTAGACCTGCATTGACTAGGAGTATGCGATTGCTATGAAGACCGTGAATCACGGGTTTTGAAATGTTACTTCCGGTACTTAGGATATTTACCCCACTGATTTGTTCAGCTACACTTCCAAAATCTTCTGAACCCATGATACCAATATCCTGAAGTGAGATAGTCTCAGATGTAGCAGACGAAAGACCATGTGTAATAGCTTTTCCTTCCACAATTACACTTTCCAGTAGAAGGGTATCGGGGGCGAGATATATCTCGACAGAAGGATGATGAAAATCATGATGATGACGCATTTCCTTGTAGCCAACGTAGGAAAAAACCAAATCAAAGTCCTTCTCACAGATATTCACTATTTGGAATGCTCCCTCAAAATCAGTCTCCACACCAATAGTAGTGCCTTCCACCTGCACAGTGGCAAACATTAAGGGCTCACCTGTGACGATGTCATAGACATGCCCCGAAGCATTATAAGTGCAGGAATCTACCTGGCTCCATGATATGCCCAGTCTGGCGACAACCAGAGCCAATATGGTGAAAATGCGGATCTGCCGCTTCGATCCTGAGTTAGGTATCAACTGAATAAACCGATAATAATGCCACAAATCTAACGCAACTATGTTGCATTTTTACTATTATTGCAACAATATTTCATTTGATCGGTTCCTTAACCGTTGATAAGATTCGAAATAAACAGGCACATGAAGCGATTTTTTGGACTTAATCTTGACTTTCTAGGTTTCAGTGGGTCTTTCCTTTGTGCTGTGCATTGCCTAGCACTACCTTTCCTACTTTCGGCTGGATTCCTCGGAAATATGTCGACATTACACAATTCAGTGTTCCAATGGATCATCATTGTGGGTTTATTGCTGATTGCCTTTCTATCCCTTTATAGAAATTATCGAACAGGACATCGCAAAGCTGCACCACTCATCCTTGGCTCTATTGGTTTTCTGGGAGTTATCCTGGGTGAGTCACTCCATGGTACAATGGGTCACACCATCGCTGCAATCGGTGGATTTACGCTCGCTATCGCTCACTACTACAATTGGAAATTGCTGACTCAGTATCAAGGTTACAAATGCTCGATGGCATAGTATCAAGTTATGTGCACTGATTGTAGTCTTGTAGATCATTGACTGATTAGCATCTTATACATTATTATCGCTTCTCTTTCCAAAACCATTTATCTTTTGTCCTGTTTTCACAACATAAATGAGCAAAAGCGTCATGACTAAATACCTGCCGGTACTGATTATATTAGTGCTATTGTCTTGTGGAACAGAATCAGATGAAAAGCCTATGCTATCTCAGGCACAGGAAATCATTATTGAAAGCATAGAAGCACATGGAGGTGATCGTTATGATGAGCATGATATTTCTTTTGACTTTCGAAATAGGTCCTATCGTTCGAAGCGGGCATATGGAGATTTTCAATATGAGCGCATCTTTCAGGATAGCCTCAGTCGAACTGTCCGAGATGTGCTAACAAATGAGGGATTGACCCGTTTTATCGATGATGAAGAAGTGACGCTCACCGCAAAAGATAGTGCCGCTTATGCTAACTCCGTCAACTCGGTGATTTATTTTGCTCTTTTACCCTATTTCCTGACCGACCCTGCCGTCTTTACAGAATATATAGGCACCTCCGAAATAAAGGGAGAGATCTACGATAAGGTTAAGGTGACTTTTTCAGAGAACCAGGGTGGAAAAGATTTTGAAGATCAGTTCATCTACTGGTTTCATCAAAAAACAAAAACCATGGACTACCTGGCTTATAACTATCAGACAGACGGTGGGGGTGCCCGATTCAGAGCTGCATATAATAAGCGCAGGGAAGGAGGTATTCGTTTTGCTGATTACGAAAACTATAAGCCGAATCCTGAGACCATGAATATCAATTCCTTTGATTCCTTATATGATAATGGTTTGCTGGAGAAACTATCCCTGATTGAGAATACTAATATTAAAGTCCAATAATCTTACCCTACTGCTCCAAAAACTGCCGTGCATTTGATATGCTTTCATTCATTTTTTGAGCGACTACTTCTATTTCTTCAGTCTCTTCCCTGAGCACTTCCTTTGCTTTTATCTCGCTCATTTTTTCGATATCGACCCAGGGTGTCAAATTATGCATCCAATGCCACATCAGGCTGTCAGCACCTTCCAAGTCAGTCAATATTTGAGTAGCCTGTGGATTTAATGAGTCCTCCTTTACTTCAGTAATTAATTTAGTAATGTCCATTATTTTGGGCATCACCTCATCATGAATTGCCATCATCTCTTCCCACTGATCCATACGCCATGATGTATCAGATTTTGTGTCTTCAGCACAGGAAACGAATACCATCACAAAAAGTAAAATAGCAGACCTTACTATCATTTGTAGATTCATAAATTTTTATTCTTCTATTTTAAAATTAACTTCTTCTGAAACCATAGTTCCTGGTTCATCATCATTCCCCCAGACTTTAGCTACCAATATATACTTCCTACCTGACTTATAACCCATCTCAGTAGAGAGTCGTACTTCATCCACATAATCATACATTATCGTAAGTTCATCCGGTAAATAATCACCAGGTGCATTGTATAATGTATCTGGAGTTTCTGCATCAATAATTAGCACCTGAATATGATATACTGGCCATCCTTTATGACTTTCGAAAGTGACATACACCTGAAGATCATCCTCCAGATATCCGACACTATCTTCAGGCGAATAGATATGCGTATGGTAGCTATAATCCACTCCTGTCTGATCTTGATCATTCACAGAAACGGCATCGGATATTTCCTCTTTCGCACAACTACAAAAAATCAACAGGAAGCTTATTAATAATGACGGTGAAATTTTTTTCATAGTCACTAATTCAAAATGTAATTGACACTGACCACCCAACGATTACGAGCTTTCACCTCACTGTCTGAATAATCAGCCATAAGTGGAGGAATAAACTGACCTGTCAAAAGTATATTACCCACTCTGACACTATTAGAAACTGTTAAAAATAATCCGCTTCCCCCTGTGCCATGGACTGGGAGTCCCACATCGTAATAATCCTTTCGATTTGACTCATAATAAAGCCCCAGACCAGGTGTTAAACTACTCATCATCCCCAGGTTTTTTGTATAAGATAATTCCATAGCAACCGCAGACTGATCACCAAATTCATATCCATTAGCAGCTCTTGAAAAAAACTGATAAACGCCGGTCACTATAGCTCCCACTCTATTCCGTTTAAAAATCATAACAGGATTAATCGAATACCCCCAGCTCCCATTGCCGATGTTAAAGTTTTCAGGTAAATCCCGTAAATGAATATCCGGATCATATTTTCCTGTGGGTAATTTCAGGCCACCTCCTAATTCAAAAAGGAAGGATGAACTTCCATCAATATTCTCGAGATTAAACAACTTATAGCTTCCCTGAATAAAAAGGTCTCCCAGGCCGGAAACCTGCTGAATGTCAGGCCCAGCCAACCTCTTATTTATTCGGTAGGTTTGTCGGATTACCAGCCTTACCCGGCTTGTCAATTCCCAACGCGCCTGAAGGTTGATAAGATGATATTTATCATTACTCTCATCGCTATTAATCAAATGATTATAAAATGAGAAAGACTGATATGTAAAACCCAGGTAATTATTTTTATAGTTAGTCAAAGGACCACTGGTGGTTCCAGAAATCCCGCAAGCACATGCATCACAGGCTTGTACAGGTCTGTGAAAAGCAAATAGCAGAACACAGCAATAAAGCATTGCATATCTCATGGCACGAAATCTTTAGAGGTTGGGAGTGACATGCCACTCCCATACTATGAATAAGCGAATTATTTCCTTAAAGAAATGGCGGCTCCAAGATTATCGTGCAAGCGCATCGCAAGGGGCAAATTATTTCCTGTATGGGTATCCAGCTCAGTGCTTACATCTACCCCACTAAATAAGGTCTGTAAATCCAGGCTGAAGAAGATGGTGTTGGCACCACGTTCCAGCTGAATACTCAGTGGCATATCAAAAGATTTCAATAATGCATTGGATCCCAGGTGGTAGGCTACTCCTGTATCTACTGTACCATCACCATCCGTATCAACATCTCCGTCGACACGTAGAAATTTGTATCCCGTGTTCCAGTTCCAGTGCATTGAAGGATCTTGGATGCCCAAAGGATCTGAAGCAGGACGCTGTGTAAAGTCCATTTCTGTCTGAGCATTGGTCACCGAATCAACTCCGATGAAGAATTTAGCATTTTGAATACCGGCCACTTCAAATGAGTTATTCACGTTGAAAGAGTTTCCAAGGTCAGCCAAGAGGTAATTATTGGCAAAATTAATCACATTGCCATTGTCAAGCGCTAGCTCTAACCCTCCTACATAGAAACTGGCAATATCGAATGAGATCGCGGTACCATGCAAGTCATAGACTGTTCCGTATTCAATGGGTTGACCATTGATATTCATGTCAAAGGCGAAAGTGACAGTAGCTACATCTGCTACATCATTGTTGTCCTTCGCGCAAGCGGAAAACAGAAAAACTACTAGCAAAGAGAAAAAAAGTATTTTTTGCATGTTGATATCTTCTTTAAAATGTATGATCAAAATCATCTCCTAAAAACCAGGAGAAAATCTTAGATAAAAAAACAATAAGTTGAATAGGTGGGATATCCTAAACTACCGGAGGTCTGAAGACACCACTGCGATAATTTCTGGTTTGAAAGAGTCGCCTAAAAGTATGTAAAGTATTGGAAGTGAGATCAATATCTCTATCTAGGTTTATTAAGCTGGAAAAAGCATAGGGTAACTCAACTACCTTAAGTGTTTCGATTCTGCTTTCATGATCATTGCAATTGATATTGGTTTCTGTAAGATCATTTATAAAGCATTGCGCATTACACATTAACTCAGGTTGATCCACATTCACACAATAACGCGCCGTATAGAAATCCTTGGCAACAGAATAGCTTGACTGTATGACCACCAATCGTAGTGAGTGCACCAGCACAAAAAATAGTAAGCTATATGCCAAAAAGTTTCTCAAATCAATAAATATTCATTCCAAAGATACGTACTCCAAATTATTGGTTCCACATTATTTACAATGTTTTTTGATCTGACAACGAACGAAAGAAAGCGATCAATGCCTCCTTTTCCTGTGAAGACAAGGTAAACTCTCGTAATTTCTCACTGGCCATCGGTCGCAATTGCCGGTCAAAGTTTTCATAGTGGGTTATCACCTCCTCAATCGATTTTAAACTTCCATCATGCATGTAAGGAGCGGTCATCATAACATTCCTGAGTGAAGGGACCCGAAACTTACCTCGATCTGTTGAATCGAGGGATATCAGTTCTCTGCCCAAATCTTCATAGTGTTCGTACAAACCATTATTTTCAAAGATAGGACCATCCAATAGTACACCACTGTGACACCCATCACAATTCAACCGATCACCAGTAAATAATTCCAAGCCCAATTTTTCCTGCTGTGAAATTGCAGTTGAATCACCTAAGAGAAATGCATCATATCGACTACTGCCTCCCACCAGCGAGCGTACAAAGGATGCGAGTGCCCTTGTCACGACATAGGCATCTGGATTACGACCATAAGCCTCCTGGCTCAAAGAAACATATGCGGGATTTTCATTCAATCGTCGTACTAGTTCTGGTATTGTGATATTCATTTCATTCTCATCCTCCAGAGGAACAAGTGACTGAATATCAAGACTTTTAACACCTCCATCCTTATTTATATGGTGTAGAAAAGCGGCATTGATTAATGAGGGTGCATTTCTCTTACCGATGCGTTGTTCAACTCCCAATGACTTGGCTCTTCGATCGGTAAAAGCCATGGGTGGCCGATGGCAGCTGACACAAGCCACTGTACTATCGATTGAAAGGGTGGCATCAAAAAACATTTTCTGCCCCAGCGCAATACGCTCGGTAGTTGGGCGATTATCGGATGGTATTTCGGGATCCGGAAAATGAGCAGGCCAGCTGATAGCTACTTCCTCAGCCATTTCTTGCTCATTCTCGCCAGCACACGCCAGGAGCATTCCCAGGAAAAGAGCTAACACGATATGATAGCGCATTGGGTAGTCAATTTTTAGTATTGCTTTATTTCCCTTCAATTGAGATGAATTGCCTGCATCAAATTATCAGCCAGTTGCACAGATTGAGGCAACTGACTCAAGCTATGGATCTGGGGATTTGCCCTGATATCATATAATTCATCGGACATAAAAAATGACCTCAGATCAATTTCAAAGGTTATTTCATTTGTATTTTCAGATAGAGGGAAATCAACAGCTCGTCTCACATCGTTCGACCCCAGGTGAATTGCCACAGGTGTCTCAGCCATTCCATCCGCATCAAAATCGACCCATCCTTCGACTTTCACAAAGATATAACTATCCCATGCTAACCAGTATTCACCCGGCTTTGCCAGTGGATGACCACTTGCAAAATCTGCCGGAACGTTTTGATTCATTTCTTCAGTAAGTCCCAGATTAAATTGAACATTGGTTATGTCTGCAATGGTAGTCTTGACAGTAAATGAAGGTGTTTCATTGACTACTCCCGAAGTATGCAGGGGCGACAAATCCACGAAGGCTACATCCAGCACCTCTTCAGACGTTCCTTCCCCTCTTAAGACTATTTCAGACAGATAAAAACTAAACCTGGTAAAGCGGATCGTCTTTCCGTCAGGATATTGGTAATCCTTTAGCATCTGCAGTGGAGTCCCATCATAGTTTAGCTGAAACCGAAAAGGAACTTCCAATTCAACCTGCGGATCATCTTTGTCACAAGCGAGAAGAAATAGCAAGGAAAAAAAGAGTACATATTTATTCATTTTAAAACGCTGTAGTTATGTTGAAACGACTTTGATCACAAATTAGTTTTGAAGATTAGCATAACTTTACTGATGTATTTTTCGTTTATATATTTTATGTAAAAATTCCGAACACGAGGTTTGAAATCTGTTATTTTATCAGTTCTGGCAATGATCTTGATCATTGGATGTAAAAAAGAAATTACACCTGAAAATCCCCTGTTGGATATTCCCTATGATCCGTCCATTGTAGATTTAATAATCCCCCCTGGTTATCCACAAATGGATATCCCAACGGATAATTTAATTACAGAAGAAGGTGTCTTTTTGGGCAGGAAATTGTTTTACGATCCCATCTTGTCAGGTGACCGAACCATGGCATGTGCCGACTGTCATCATGCAGAAGGAGCTTTTACAGACAATTTAGCAGTCAGCAAAGGCATTGATGATTTGGAAGGCAGAAGAAGCTCGATGTCACTAATAGATATTGGATATGCAACCAGTGGATTATTTTGGGACGGCCGCTCGCAAACACTGGAGGACCAGGCTTTGCTTCCCGTAGAAGATTCACTGGAGCTACATGCTCTTTGGCCGGAAGTCGAAAATCGTCTACGCAACCATATTGAATACCCCAGCCTCTTTCGAAAAGCTTTTGGCATCGAGTCCATAGAAGAAATAGACCGGACACTAGCCGTCAAAGCGATAGCCCAATTTGAACGGACCATTCTTTCGTCTGGTAATGCCAAATTTGATAAGTTTCAACGTGGAGAGTTAGAATTATCTGATGAAGAATTTCTCGGTTATGTAATGTTCTTTGACTTGAGTCCAGATATAAAGGATGCGGAATGTGGCCATTGTCACAATGTCCCACTATTTACCATTAATGAATATCGAAACAACGGAATCGAACCGCTGGAGAACCTGGAAGACTTTCCGGATAAAGGACTTGCTGAATTCTCTTCGAATGATTTAGACATTGGAAAATTTAGGATACCTACCCTTCGGAATATCGCACTGAGCGCTCCATACATGCATGATGGTCGATTTGCCACGCTAGAGGATGTTCTAGCTCACTATAGTAGTGGGGGACATTTTCAAGTCAATAAGGATCCTTTATTATATCCACTGCGGCTTACAGACATTGAAAAAGAAGCTATCATCGCCTTTCTCGGTACCTTGACGGATATGGAGACGATAGAAAATCCAGCATTTGCAGATCCGAACTAACGGTTAATCCGGCAGGAAACGAAATTCAGACCATTGCCTTATGGCGGGCACTTTTGGGGAAGTACGTACTCCCGGTCGCATATCCGATCGGTCAAAATGAACCCCTTTCATACCAAGCCTAAGCGGAGTAAGCGCATCATTCACTACATTATCTCCGATGAATAGTACCTGCGAATAATCCTCTGGAGCTAGCTCCGTTCTTTCCATCGCTTTTCGATAAATAAGATCACCCGGCTTTTTACTATTAATCTCTGCACTATCAAGGACGAAGTCGAAATAATGGTCTAGTCCATGATCTTTCAAGAGTTGAGCCGGATAACCCGGCAAGAAAAAATTACTGACCACTCCCATTTTCACTTTACCCTGATAAGTATCTAACATTTCGCGCACTCCAGGAGTCAACCGGACTGTATCCGGAAATCTTTCATAAAATCCGGTCATCATACGTTCAATCGTACCTTCCAGATCAAGATGATCGTTCTGGGGCTGTGCTCCCACTAAAACGTGGCGAAACCGATCCGCCAGATGGACCTCATCCCAATGGGTACCTGACCAATATTGCCTTCTCCAATCTATGTAGGCTTGATAATATTGGTCCGCATTCTCAAAAAATCCGGCTTCTGCAGGAATATGGGCAATGGGAAGCATACCCGTTTCATCACCAGAGGCATCAAAATCATCAATCAGGGTATTAAAGCAATCAAAAAATATCCATTGCGTGGTCATGACCAGAATTTAGGAGGCAATGATAGGAATATTCTACAAATGGAGTGACCTATCCCGGCTTCGGGTGACCCGTCAACTTAGAATCATTTCGCCAAAATCCGAACAGAGAAGTAATTATTACCCTCTTGAAATATCGGTTTCCAGCCATCTTTTTTCAGATACTTTGCCACATATCGATTGTGTAGACCATGAGCCACCAGGATAGCCAATCTCTTTTCGTCAGCCACATTTCCCAAGAAATGAGCATTGTACCGTGCTCTTTCTTTTGCTTCAGAAAAGGTTTCAATACCCTTACTATTGGCACCTAACATCCAAAAGGCTCGGGACAAGGTCGTCCACCATTTCGTAGGAAGAGAGATGTTTAGAAAGGGAAAAATCTTCCTTTCAAACTCTCTAAATCCCGGATCCCCTACCAGTCGAAAACGATCAGCAAAAACTAATTCTGCAGTATGTGCTGCCCTCCTCACCGTACTATGAAAAACCAACTGACCATCCGGCAGGCTATCAACACAGATCGGGAATTTTTCTACCGGTACTATTCCCACTCTATCATATTCATTGATAAATTCCTTAGCTGCTTTTCGATTTCTCCATCCATCCTTATGTAAGTCGGGCTCTCCATGCCGTATCAACATTACCTGGCGGACATCAGGCAAAAGCAATAATTCAAGACATCCATCTTCGGCTCTTCGTTCGTAAATATTCTCCAAATTAGAAGGTGATATGTTTTGACATGTTACCAGAGAAATAGTAGACAGTAAAAAGAATAAAACCAAAACCAAAAAAAATGGAATCTGACTAATTTTCTGCATCAATCGGAAATTTTATCTTGAAGGTCGTCCCTTGACCCACCTGGCTCTCAACAAATATCTTGGCATTATGGTTGCCGATAATTGCATGCGAAATAGATGGGCCCATACCAGTCCTTTTCCCTACTTCTTTCGTTGTGAAATCTCAAAAATACGTTTTCTATCTACTCCATGACGTACCGACACCAACATCTGGTATCCAGAAAACTTAATGATCGTCGACTTGTACAGCACTTAAAGCAATTACGCTTCTTCCCGTGACAACCTACTATAGCATTAACCCACTGATTAAGAAGTAACCGGCATTTGTATTCCGTTAATCATTTACGGATTCCCTGTCGCACCGTTAAAATTCTTTAGCTCGATTTGAAGCAATCGATCAGATTCGCGCTATTTCCAAAAGTCGACTGAGTGTAAAGCTGCAACCTGATACTACCGTGATATTGTAATAAGCACCGAAAATACGAGACACTTCAAGGAATGGTTAAATCGTTGATTTAGATCCTCCTATGATTCCAATTCTACTCACCACATGAACATGGGGGGCAGTTAACAAGCATTTTGCAACAATTCGGCATCACATTTGAAGATAGTTATAACGGTGAGACCCGTATAGATCACTAAAACCTTATTGTGATGATAAAGAAAGTGTACAAGATCTCACTGTTCATATTATTCATTTCCTTTATATCATGTCAGAAGCATGATCATCCTGAGCTTTTCGAAGGCGACAAGATGGTCGGAACATGGATTGTCTTAAAAGCTGATGCCTCGGCCGCCACACAGAATGTCGATGTTGACTGGACATTTGATACCGATGGTACTATGCGATTTGATGCCACTGGAGAAGGGTTTAGTGATTACTCCATGACCTATGGGGGCGAAACTGATATAAATCAGGGCGAATTCATCTGGAGACGTACTCCCAGTGAGATACTGGTAAGAGAGGGATCTAAAGAAACGCGCTATGAAATTATGACCGACCGCCCTAATTACAAAGAATTGATGGTAACATTCCAGGAAGCAAACGGTACCATTACTATTACCTACGCGCTAGAACGGATATAGTCAACGTACTAACCTCTATTTCAATAGGCTGGGAAGGATTACAACTCCTGGTCACAGAACCGCACCAGAGCTCTTACAGATTGTACATCGTTAAATCTGATACTGTTATTAGATGTGTAAGGCTTGAGGTCCTTCTTACTTTTTCCGAAAAACCGGGTGAAGTCGCTCAATTTTTCTGCGCGTGAAAGTGTGCGGTTATTAGATAGCCAAAAACTGGTCTTCTTTACTCGTTTGAATTCATCATTCCACTCCAACGTGTAGTTCTGACTCTGCATTTGCTTTGGATCCCATAGTTGTTCTACGTTTACTGTTTGAGATTTCATTCCATACGCACCTTCCTCCGCGTCCCGAATTGCATCTTCCTTGTGATATACTAGCAAGTCCACTGATCCGTCATACATCAACTCGTAGAACTTCATGTCATGCTGGACAAATTTTCTATCTCCCACGATTACAGAGTCAAGAGTTGTCACTAGGCCAAGAGGAACGATCTTGTCATTGATCAGGACCACTAATTCACCGGTGATGAGATAGTAATTGACATCCCGTTCCTGCACATTTCCATTCTCGTAGTAAAGTTTCCCAGGCTGGAAGGAAGGGAGTAGATAGGGTAAACCTTCCAGGTTGTCAAAAGAAGCCTGACTCATCCCATTGATCAGTATACCTAGACTTAATAAAATTGATATGGAGAGACTTTTCAAAATGAGGACTTTAGTAAAGTTAAATTCTATGAATTAAGGTCTGCATCAATATATGCATGCCAATGGTAAGATGCAAGGGGTAGTATGAGACACATCTTATCAGTGCGAAAATGGAATAGGAGATGGAGACCTCGTGGGCCCCAGTATCTGTATCACGCCATCATTTATCTCAAATCGGTCAAGGTTTAGGACCCTTTTGTGTGAGGGATTCTCTGGATCTGCATGGGTGTGGTAAATAATATAATGTTCAGCCCCTTCAGGATCCAGAAGAACCGCATTATGACCGGGACCTGAAACTCCTTTCGTCAGGTCTTGGGTGAGAATCGGATTGTCCTCAAATTTTGTCCACAATCCTAAAGGTTCAGTCGCGGAGGCAAAACCTACCCCATACTGAGGATCGGCATAGTGGTTTGCCGAATAGGTCATATAGTAGGTCGTATCGATCTTAAATACGGTCATACCCTCTGTCGATCGAGCAAACATGCTGCCCGGATTTTCCCAATCTTGAGTTGGGTATAGACATAATTTTGGCTCACCCCCTATCAAGGAAGATAAATCATCTGATAGCTCCGAACCAAAAATCATCCCCCAGAGATACCCTTTACCATTATAGTGAGTACCCACCGATCCGACCATCTCGTAGTAGAGATACACTCTACCCTCATCCACAAAAAGATGTCCATCAATGCATGAAAAGCCACGATCAAACAATGGCGTATACAGATCATGAAAAGGACCTTCCGGTTGCTCAGCTACTGCCAGGCAAAGTCGAAGGCCAATATCCTCTGGACCTTTGGCG
The DNA here is from genome assembly GCA_050298535.1 of Saprospiraceae bacterium. Classification (GTDB taxonomy): domain Bacteria; phylum Bacteroidota; class Bacteroidia; order Chitinophagales; family Saprospiraceae; genus JABDMH01. The sequence goes on along the minus strand of JBNKUI010000118.1, from coordinate 67,283 downwards.
CTGTATATCATGTAGTAAGCTTCCTTGTAACGAATAACCTCCGGAGCCCAAAATGATCCCTGGCCCCAACTATCTTCGCTCCTCCGATATGCATAACCCAGTGAATCCCAATCCACAAGGTCATCAGACTTCCATACCTTAAATCCATCACCCGCACTGGTGCCGTATAGATAATAATTATTACCAGCCTCAAGCACAAAGGGGTCAGCAATGCTGAGAGGAGGCGTGATGGGATTCGTATACTTTTGAGCAAGAATGCTATCTGATATCAATACTCTAAATAGGAAAAAAGCGAGGCACATATGTAGTCGTGATCCAACCATACCCTGAAATTAGTAGAAAACAAAGCAGCATGGAGCATACTCGGAGTATTATTATAATTGACACTATCGACCGAAAACTTCCTTTATGGTTTGAAAGAAAATCTACTATCTCAGCGGATAACCCTACTCCTCTTCACTGATCTTACGCTCCAGATCTTGTAGCTCATCCCGTTTACGAGAAAGATGACTCAGTCGTGTTGCAACTCCCAAATGCTTTAACGTCTCAAAAAGGCCCATGAATGCTGCATCACCTTGTAATCTATGCTCAACTGCAGTCCTAACTTCAGTTCTTAGTTTTCCTGACAAATACGCCTCAAGAAGCGCCAGGTCTCTCATATCTTTTTCATCACTCATAGCATTTACTTGATCTGATTGAACCTGTCGACGCCCATAGACAGACAATCGCTATCTCTTGGTGCACAACCGAAGGAGAAGTAACCCAAATAGGATAAGATCACATCAGTTGAAATCAGTGTTTGATGCAAGAATGCCATGATACATGGCATAGATGTTCGGTTTCTACACATGTAGATTTGAGTGTGTTTAATTACTAGTACAGTAGGTTATCTACTGCATGAGTTATAGCGAATGCTACAACCTTACAGATAAAAATACAAAAAGTGCTTAGGATATATTTAGTCTTTCGCCAAGATTCGTATCAACTGCTGAATAGACTGAAATCTCTTAGCTCTAAGAGTATAATCGACCTCAGAGCCTAATGGCGGGTACTCATTGTCATGATCCAAAGGAAAGGCATAAATAGCTTCAAGCATCTTGCGATGAGGGTCACCAAGCTGAATTATTGCCTGATACAACAGTCGAATTTCTTGACTCTGGCTGGACCCATACCTATCTAATATGAGCTGTAAATGATTGAGGTCATTTGTAGTCTGCTGAGAAAGCTTGTATTGATTGAATTCCACCCATCTATCATCTGCAATAGCACAAAGCTGACTAAGAAAATTACCTGAATTACCCCCACGCTTTCCTGACGCAACTTCGTTGTAAAAAATCAAGACAACTGTTTGATAGAGCTCAACCGCCAAGTCTCCGGAACAATCGTATTTTTCTCGTACCCAGGAAATAAAACGTTCACGATACCTTTTATAGATATCATCCAGTACAGTGTCTTCTCCACCAAGTATTCGATCAAAGATATTTTGGTCTGGCATGTGCTGAGGGAATGTGTAAGTAATGTACTAAAAATGGGGAAAACAGCAAATCCATTTTAGTTCCTATCATCGATTCCAGATTGATAAATATGGCTATTATGCTGATAAAATATGGCATTTTCATGACGAAACCAAGCTGTTGGTAACTAGAAGAATGCGTATCTTCTGTCTTTCTTAGACCATTACTTTGCGTTTCTATAAAACCATCCTTATCCTGAACACAGTTGTACTGGCAACTGCTCTCCAAGCACAAGAGCCTCTTTATGAGGTTGTCAAATTTGAACACAGAGAATTTGACGCTTTCCAGGACGTAATGGACATCCTACAAGACCCACGAGGCTTTATCTGGATCGCAACCCGGGATCGGGGTGTCTTTCGCTATGACGGCTATGACATGATTGCATACCGTAGTCGAAGTGGTGCTGATCAAAGCATCTCATCTGATCTGGTAAATACATTAGGACTAAATGATTCGGGCGACACCTTGTGGATAGGTACTGCCGGTGGTGCCTATCAATTCATCGACCTCAGGATGGATAAGGTTCATATCGTAGCAGGTCCAGTCAATGAAGAACGTGTGACATGGATTTATGATATCTCATCCATGAGCAGTGGAAGGCAATGGCTGGCTACAGAGGATGGTGTCTGGACTTATGATCTAAGATATCATCAATGGAATAAAGTACCTACTTCTACCGATCAAGGTCCGATAACCATTCTGGATTTTGCAGAAAGTCGCAACAACACTTTAATTGCGGGAGGGACAGGTAAATTTATTTACCAGATCAATACTGATGATAATCTGGCAATCGAACTAGACAAGTCTATTATGGGTATATCAGGAAATGAGGTGAAGTCTATCACTTTTTACCAGGAAGAACTTTGGATAGGAACGGAGGATGGAGTCTATCACGGTCATCCAGCACAGAGTGATCCATTTACTCAATTGTCGATTGCAGGAGTTCAATCACTTACGAACATAAATCTACTATTTCCGATTTCTCAGGGGCTACTGATTGGAACACATGAAGGTTTATTTATGCTGAATCATCAATATGAAGTGATTTCTACATTTCCTTCAATTGAAGATTCGCAATGTGCACTTATAACAGAAAATAATCAAATTTGGGTCGGTACAATGGCCAATGGGCTTTTCAAATTACGACCTATCTTAAAACCTTTCAAAAAAGTCAATCGCGATATTGCGAGTGATGATTTTTCAAATAATAATATTCATGGATTTTGGGAAGATGAAGCCGATCTTATCTGGTTCGGAACAGAAGGTGGATTGCAGATTTATGACCGATCAGAGCATGCCCTCATAAATCTCGATCCCTATATAGATAAAAGTCATCCCATTCGAAATAAATATATCGCTAATATCGTAGAAGACAGTCAGGGCGGACTTTGGATTGGCACCCGCAGTAATGGAATCTTTAAAATAGGAAAAGGACATTCCCTAGCGAGATTGAAGGACATTCAGCAACTTAATATTGATGAATCGGGGATAGATTTAAGAAGATACGCTAATACTGCTGCTTTAATTGCTCAAGGTAGAGAAAATCAGATATGGGCTGCATCCTTTAATTCTGGCCTTCATTTATTTTCCTATGATGGCGAAGAAAGACTTCGCATCCGAAATGAGGAAAATAATCCAAATTCACTACCAGAGGATGGGGCTGGTGCCATCTTCTATGATACCTCAACGCAATACTTGTATGTAGGTACTTTAGGAGGTGGGCTGGCACGCTCCAGATTGGAAAATCTTTCGGATCCACAATTTGAAATCTTTCAACCTTCTTCAGACAGCCTATCTATCAGTAGTAACCTGATCATGTCTATCATGAGCGATGGTGACTCCCTACTCTGGATTGGCACCTATGGTGGGGGGCTGAATAAAATGCATCTGAAAACTGAAACTTTCGAGACCATTAATACATCTAATGGATTTCCTGATGACATTATTTGGGGAACATTAATTGATGATGAAGGTTTTCTGTGGGCTAGCACCGGAAACGGATTGGTAAAGTTTGATCGAAAATCAAACGAAGTTGTCCATGTATTTAATCACATGGATGGACTACCATCCGATGAATTCACCTATTTTTCAACCTATAAGACCCGAGACGGAAAGCTCCTATTTGGTGGTAAAAATGGCTTTACTTTTTTTGACCCCGCTACGATAAAAATAAATGAATTTCAGCCAAAAGCGCTATTAACGAAGATCACTGTCTTAAATAAGCCGGTCATTATTTCGGACTCCTCATTATTACAGGAAGATATTTCATTTCTTCCTAACCTAGAATTTAGTCATCGTGACAATGTATTTACACTAACTTTTTCCTCCAATAGCTACTTCGAACCAAGTGAAAATCAATTTCGATATAAACTGGACGGTCTTGATGAGGAATGGAATACAGTGCATTCTGACCAACGGTATACCACCTACACCAACCTTAAGCCAGGAGATTATACCTTTCTCGTGAGCAGCTCAAACGATGATGGGATCTGGAGCAATCAACCCACCTCCCTGAACATTACGGTCCTCCCGGCTCCATGGGAAACAGCCTGGGCAAAACTTCTTTACCTTTTACTGATACTGGTAGTAGGATATCTAATATTTCGAACAACCCGAAATCGCCTCCAGCTAAAAACTCATCTCGCACTTCAGGAAGCAGAGGCCAAGCGTCTAAAAGAGATCAATGAATTTAAAAATCGATTTTTCACAAATATTACCCATGAATTTCGAACCCCACTCACGATAATTTCTGGACTGACAAAATCACTCCAATCTCAATCCAATAATTCCCTGGGTAAAATTGAAGCATTGGTTCAAAAAAATACAGGCACTCTTTTGCGACTGATAAATCAGATGCTGGATCTTGCAAAAGTGGAATCGGGAGTCTTAAGGACCTCTCCCCGACAGGGAAATATTGTGACTTATATTCGATCGCAATTGGAAGTTTTTAAAGAAAGTGTGGACACTCGTGGATTATCATTAGAATTTGTTGCAGACCGGGATAAAATATTAATGGATTTCGATGCTGCAAGCATCACAACAATCGTCCAAAATTTAGTTTCCAACGCCATTAAGTTTGGAGGTTCGGATAACAAGATTAAGATTGAGCTTTCTGCGAATAATGATGAATTTAGGCTAAAGATAGAGGACGAAGGTACGGGTATAAAGCCCGCAGATCTCCCCCATATCTTCGATAGATTTTATCAAACGGAAGATCACATTCAGACTGGATCAGGTATAGGTCTTGCGCTTGTCAAAGAACTGGTTGAACTAATGGAAGGGGAGATACATGTAGAAAGTACGGTGGAGGTAGGAACGACATTTATAGTAACGCTTCCTATAACCCGGAATGCACGGATGGCTACGGTTCCAACTAAAAATCTTCAGACAGCTGGCGATCAAAAGATGGCTGCCAGACGTAAAGGGAAAGCCCCATTAGTCCTAATAGTCGAAGACAATGCTGACCTGATATACGTGATTAGATCGACGCTTGGACCAAGCTACCAAATACTGGAAGCATCAGACGGAGAGATCGGAAAACAACTTGCTCTGGAGCAAATTCCCGATCTAATCATTACAGATATCATGATGCCCAAGGTAAATGGACTAGAGATGTGTCGCATTCTTAAGGAAGATGAAAAAACTAGTCATATTCCAATTATCATGTTAACGGCAAGGATCACGGTGAAGGATAGAGTAAAGGGACTGGATGAAGGGGCCGATGCCTATTTGTCCAAACCATTTAATGAGGTCGAGCTTCAGGTACGAGTAAAAAATCTATTAAAAAATAGCGAAAAATTAAGATCCCGGTACGCCGTCAATGGAATGCGTCAAGACAAAAAAACTGCAGGTACTACACCCGTACAGGATGAATTTATTCAGAAATTAAGATCCATTATTGAGTTGGAAATACAAAATGAAGACATGGGACCTTCCTTTCTCTGCGATAAGCTTTTCATCAGCCGAACTCAATTACACCGTAAAATACGAGCCATTACAGGATTAAATACCACTAAATTTGTAAGTGCAATACGAGTAGAAAAAGCACAGGAATTACTACTAACCACCGATAAATCCATCGAGGAAATTTCCTATGAAGTCGGATTTAAGAATCCCACTTATTTTCGGCGCATATTTAAGGAGTTTACTCAGCAGAATGCATCCCAGTATCGGGCGAACAACTGAGTCTCGAGCCTTTCTTCATCCCATGATCTGGTACTATAGTGTCGAAAAATGAAACATAGTAAGCGGATTCTCCCGTAGAAAATGTCCATCTTTAAGAGAGATGACGTGGATGTATATCCGTTTGGTTGAGGCGCCTACACCACTTCAGATTCAAACCCCAACGAATACATGGTTCAGGTAACGAAACATAAGCTACTAGATACTGGCGACCTTCAGTCAAAGGGGTGGTATGCATGGATTGAGTGGCATAGTCAAAGGCCCCATGCTCTACATGTAGTAGGCACTCTTGAAATACCGAATCCTGGTATTGAACTAAAACTCCTTGAAGAAATATCCGAAAATCATGATGCAGAAGTGCTCAGTCTCAGTCTTATGATGCGACAAGATTCAGGTGAATGGCCTGCGGTGGCATGTTGGCATCAAGTATCATTTTTCAAATCACTTATTGGATCACTCTATCAAATGGTACACATTTATTCAGACCTGGGCATCATGGAAAAGATTCCCGTCGAAGTGGTAACTTCTCTCTAGTCCATTGCATACACCTGATCATTGCAGGTAGAATCTAACTTTAAGGCGACAAGCTAATCAAGCGTCGCACTACAGAGTCATTTGTAACATAAGAATGTAACATTCCAGTTATGGCCAGCAATCTGCTTACTTTCATCATTTGGTTTCCGTCAGAATGTAACATTTGTACTGCATTTTGAAACATTAGTGTTGATAAATATGTAAATGTATTACCATCTTAAAGATCTAATTTAAGGAGATTATGATTTGAACATGCTTAAAACTTGCTTAACGTGAAAGCTCAAAGATAGAATGTAAATTACGACGATGAGCAAGCCTCAAGATCGCATCCTGCTAGGCAAAGGCTTAGGTTTCTAACATATCAATCATCGAAAAAGGTTTCAATTCCATCTTGATTACCGTACCGACACCCTAAGGGATGTTTGGAAACCAATCGCAGACTGACTGAGCACCCAACCCGGATCTGATACCCGGGTTGGCTCAACGTCGCTTATTGAGCCCCTAACTCAGTAGTGATGACCCAAGAAAATAAAATCCTCGAAGCCATTCGGTCTGGTAATAAATCAGCACTGGAAGAGCTTTATGTTCTACACAGAATACCCTTCATACGATGGGCACAAGGTGAGTTTCAATGCTCTCATTCAGACGCATGCGAACTCTACCAAATTGCTGTACTGATTACCTATGACAACATTGTTTTAGGCAAATTAAAGTCCCTGCATAGCACACTCAAGTCCTACATCTATGCTGTAGCAAAAAACAAGTGGAAAGAATGGCAACGTGCCCGAGCCCGTACCCGAAATATTGGTGATCCTTATTTAATGCAACTGATCATCAAACCAGAGGAAAAGTCAACTACAGATCAAGGTGCAGTAAAAATGCTCACCTCAGCCCTACAAAGACTGGGTCAACCTTGCCAGGAGCTACTGGAGTGCTTTTACTATCAGAAGCTTTCCATGAAAGAAATCACGGTGGTAATGGGTTACAAAAATCCTAGTACCGCCAAAAACCTGAAATATAAATGCCTGCAAAGGTTGAAGCGAATGGTTGTTAAGAAATTAAAAATGATGTATGTTTAGGAAAGAGTATGTTTTAACTAAAGTACTTCCAGACAAAAGTCCAGATCCAAGGAAAATTGATTCTATCCTAACTGTACGTATCTTACAGATGCCTATGCAGTATTTTAGATTTCTACATGCTGCACTTCGATACAATCATCTGGAAAAAGCATTGCATCGTCTCCAGGATCATGAAAATCAATTGAATTATACTACAACTCAAACCAAGTAAAACAAATTGTAATGAAAGGAACACCTCAGAGGCTCGCCGTCCCCTGTAAAGACGGATTTATCTTCAGAAACACGGGAGAGCTCATGTATTGTTTAGCTGAAGGAAATTATTCCACCCTGTACTTTAATGATGGTACGCGATACATGGTATCCAAAACATTGAAAGCCATACAGGAGCTACTCGAACCTGAGCTATTCGTTCGAATCCACCAGGCCCATGTCGTCAATCTAAATTATGTAGTAAGATACCAAAACAGCAAGATCAATACGGTCCGCATGACGAATGGTGAGGAACTTGCCGTGTCCCGACGTAAGAAGGGAGACATGATGGATGGAGTGACTTTCTTGTAGTCCTTCGCATAAAGCTCTTTGGGTTGTTGGGTTTTGGGTTGTTGGGTTTTTGTTGTTGGGTCCTTCGCGTGAAGCTTCGGACCCCAGGGGTTTTGGGCCGTTGGGTCTAGTTATTGCAGACCGAGCACGCCGGTGATGGTGGGGGATTCGTTGATCATGCTCCATCGTCATGTAGCTATTACCCTCCGTGCAGTCTCATAATCGAAAAACTTCCTAAAATCAACATCCATTTTAATAGTACCAGGTTTCTCATAAGATTGGTGCTTCGTTTTTTCTAAGTGGTTACTTGCTCACAGCATCACAAACCGGTCAAATAGATCTTTTTTTCTGCGTCGGCTGACCGGTAGTTTTGAGCCGTCGGTCATCACGACGACGGACTCGGGTTCTGCAATAAATTTTTGTATCTGATCCAGATTCACCAGGTAAGAGTGGTGGATGCGGACGAAGAGATCTGGATCGAGACGATCACAGACTAGTTTTAAGCTTTTTGATGTCGTGTATTTTTTACCTCCACGAATATGGATATGCGTATAGTTCCCCTCAGAGATACAGGCAATAATGTCGGAGGCAGGTACAAAGTGGTATCCTAGATGATCTGAGAGGGCAAGAATTTCCTGAGTGGAGTGCGTCACGTTCTTACTATGGTCTAGTGTGTCAAAGTGTAGTCCTGCTGTTATACTCTTTGAGAAGAATGAGGTCTTAATGGGTATTACTGCGAACTACACGCTGGGGTTTATCATTCTATCGCAGATCAAAATAGAACTTGCGGTGAGTTGGAAATCTTAGGAATGGCAGTTCCGGTGCATGTGAGTTAGTAAGCGGTAGGATATTTTTTATAACTGGTTAGCAGTAGGTCGCCAGGTGCCGGGTACCAGGTGCCGGGAATTGTCATATTGTGGCATGAAGTTACGGACCCCGCGGTGAGTCCTTTGCATGAAGCTTCGGACCCCGCAGTGGTAATTTCTCATTCGGACAAAGCCTAATTTCCTGCGTTTTCATTGGATTTCAGGTTATATGATGAAGCGGGGCTGACTCCCCGGGTTTCGGAGCGACGCGAGTAACCTACGCAAGGCTTCGGTTACCAGCGAGGCCGGGGATTGAGTGGAACAATGAGGTCCTTCGGGTGAAGCTTCGGACCTCACGGTGTTCCACTGATACTTTTCAAAAGCGACAATTCTTCGATAGTATAAAGTCCAGAATCTTTGATCATCTCAAGGTAGGTATGGGCCGAATGACAGTTTCTACCCGAGTTTTTACACTGGATAAGAAGTGCTCTTGTCATAGCGTAATTTGCCGTCTTTCCAGAAGGGTAGATTTTTAGGGCCTGGATGAATACCTCTTGAGCTAATATGATACGGTCATCTTCTAAATACTGATTGCCTTCCTTTATCAGGAGACCGTAAGCTTCTGATTGATCGAGTTCTGATGATTTGACTTCATGATTATTCAAACTCGAAATATATTTAGAATGAAGGATCCCAAATCCTTGATCAAAGGACCGATATACAATCACTGTCAGCAAAATGAGAATCGCCAAACTGATCAAATTGGATCTGGATAGATTAGGATGCCTTCTATTGGTAACCACCTTCTCCAATTTTGGCATGTATCGCTTGGTATTTCTGTGCGTAATTCTTCTGGACCTGAAATACTTGTCTTTCAGATCTGTCTGAATTCTTCGATTATTTCTTACTGATAATATGGCATAATTCGCAAAGCCCATTCTTTGATTTAGGTCATTTCTTACAGATTGTCAATCATTTGTGAAGGAAAGCCGACATTTACTTGTAAATATTCGACAAACGGGAGATTGGGTTGTTGGGTCCTTCGCGTAAAGCTTCGGACCCCGCGGTGAGTCCTTTGCATGAAGCTTCGGACCTCGCAGTGGTAATTTCTCCTTGGGACAAAGCCTAATTTCCTGCGTTTTCATTGGATTTCAGGTTATATGATGAAGCGGGGCTGACTCACCGGGTTTCGGAGCGACGCGAGTAACCTACGCAAGGCTTCGGTTACCAGCGAGGCCGGGGATTGAGTGGAGCAATGAGGTCCTTCGTGTGAAGCTTCGGACCCCGCAGGGGTGTTGCCTACTAGTAAAGCTTCGGTTACAGGGCTATATATACAAGCTATCCACTGATAGACGGCACACTAAACATACTGCCCGCTGATGGACTGCCCGCTGACAGACCGGAACCTACTGCACACTATAAGTCACTTCTTCCCTCGAAATCACCTCGGCAATCTGGTTGACATTGATGTTTTTAGCGACAATGGTGCGATCACGATTGAGGACATAGACCTCGGGGGTGTTATCCACATAGTAGGTCTTGTATATGGACTCATTGGTAGGATCGAAGACATTGATCCATGGCATCTTTGCCTCCGCCACATAGGAACGCCACTCTTCGTCGGTGGTCTCGATAGCGATGGCGTAGACTTCCAGGTTGGGGCCATTCCAGTTGTTGTAGAGATCGACAAGGACGGGTACCTGCTCGCGACAGTGATCACATGTAGGATTGTATAAGAAGACCACAATGTAGGGATCTTCAATATCGTAGATAGATTGTTTCTGACCATTTAAGTCGGTACTGGTGACATTGGGTCCTTTCTGCCCTACCAGGCTGTTTCCCATCTCTGCCGCACGTAGCTGGAGGGAGTATATAGATGCAGAATCTGCCCAGAAGGCTTTGTCGTATGTGAAGTAGTTTTTCACCTGGTTTACGAAGATGGCATCCGCATCCATAATCTGTGCTCGTCCTGGCTCATAGTTCACACCTACCCAGTTGGCGAAGAACTTGAAGTAGGGAGGATGCTCTTCCACCTGATCAATCAATGCGTTGGATACTTTGATGATGCTGTCAGCAGATTGTGGGACCAACTCGGTAAGGTATCTCTTGAGTTTATTGGCAATGACTGGAGTACGTAGTAATCTATAATCACTGAAATCGACATTATCCCAAAACTGCTGTCTATAGATGATCAGTTGTCGGGGAGCATCCAACGTACCATCAGGATTTCGCACATCCACAGGATCGGGATTCTGACCGGACCGTTTATATAGAGTCCAAAGGGCATTCGGATGCTTACTAAACAACTCATCAAAGTGTGCCTTTCGCTCCTGCGCTATACCTTGATTATCCTCCACGATCTGCTCATACTTCTGGTCACCCGGCTGTAGCCCCTGCAACTTTTGCCGAATCTCATCAAAACGAGGTTGCAGTTCGGCCTCATAACGAAATCCATGGTACAACAGCTCTGTATCCACCTGGCCTGCTACCGCGGTGGAGAAAACATAGTCACCCTTGTTGCTGGTAAGCTCAAACGTTTGATCCTTGTCTAGTAGGATCTGCAACGTGCTTTGATCGGGCATATATAAATAGTAAAGCCCTGGATCATAGGGCTCAGATCGCTGAAAGACAAAATGGCCATCCCGATCAACTTGCGCCGAGTCCACAACAAAGTTTTGATCTTCAAATGTGCCAATCAAATAGACCTGTCCCTCTGTATATCCAGTGACTGTCACATCAATGTTCGGAGACTCAAATCCTGTCTTATCAAATTGGACTACTCCATCCTGATTTAGGGACACGGAACTATTGTCCGAGGAGGATGTATCTGACTCAGGCGAATTACTACATGCAATCATCAAGAGTATGCTTAAAAAGACCAGAGATAACTTCAAACCATTCATGTCGCAAAAAAAAGAAAAATTTTTGGGTCCTTCGCGTAAAGCTTTGGGTGTTGGGGATGTTGGGGTGTTGGGGGTGTTGGGGTGTTGGGTTATTGGGTGTTGGGTTATTGGGTGTTGGGTCTTTGGGTTTTGGGTGGCGGGTGGTCTTCCCGGGTTTCGGAGCGCAGCGAGAAAGCAGGGGCCGGGGGTTGAGAGGAGCACTTGGGTCTTTGGGTGTTTGGATCTTTGGGTGTTGGGTCTTTGGGTGTTTGGGTCTTTGGGTTCTGGGTCTTTGGGTTTTTGGGTGTAGGTGGTGGGCGATCTCCCCGGGTTTCAGAGCTCAGCGAGAAAGCAGGGGCCGGGGGTTGAGAGGAGCAATGATTAACAAGAGTCTCACTACCGTAAAGAGTTTACTAAGTTTTAATTTGATTTATTAAGGGAAAAAATATGTGATAAAAGTGTCTGCTGATTTACGCATTAGAGCTTTCATTAAGTCAACAAAAAGTGCCATGCATACGTGATTAGAAATGAATTTGATGAATATTCACATGCAGAAAAATGTAACATATGTCATTGTCTGTCACCGTATTATAGAGTAGGTATTTAACATTTGATACTTGTAATTACATGGGTTTATACCTATCTTGAAGGTGAAAACCAGCTGCGGCAAGCTCTTTTTTGTTGTCTTGACGTGGTATTACCGAATCAAAAACTACCCGTTATGCCCATTTTGCTTCCCAAGCAGGATATCAAGGATTTTGACGATTACCGTCATTGGCTCTGCAATACTGGCCACCGTTACTACGAAGAAGTTTGGTCCTTTAAGAACAAGGAGACTGTTCTACAAGAGTATTTGGCAGTGTGTTATGCCAAGAAAATGCCTGCGCGTCTCAATGAAGAAGACAATCTGACCATCAGTAGGATAGTCAGTAAGAATTAATTTCGAAAAAATCTCAACCCGACCCATGTGAGACAATTGCTTTGTATCACTGGGATGGTTGTGACCTCGAGCTATGAATTTGAATCCCCTTTACATCCCAAAGATCGCCTCTAACAATGTGTCCTGCACGTCGGTAGCTTCCATGTTGCCGGTGTGCTTTTGTTTATTTATCAGGATTGGTTTATCCGGATCTTCCATACCGATACGACCATGAGATCCCTTGATGAGTCCCGCATTCAGTGGAATGACATCCATGACCAAACGAAACCCCAATTTCTTTTTCAGCAACTTTAAGGCAATTCTCGGAATGATCAATTTCTTCTCCGGATCCAAAAACATCTCTACCGGATCAAAACCCGGCTTCTTATGTATATCTACCATACGGGCAAAGTCAGGTGCTCGACGATCATCAAGCCAATAATAGTAGGTAAACCAGCTTCTCTTATCCGCCATGACCACCAGATCTCCTGATCGTGCATGATCCAAATGGTATTGCTTCTTCCCTGCTTCATCCAGTACAAGTTCTATACCGGGCGTCTCCTCCAGTCGTCTCTTTACAGCTTCGATACAAGTGGGATCGTTAACATACACATGTGCGATCTGATGATCGGCCATGGCGAAGGCACGACTAGCTCCTGCATCCAACAGCTCCAGTCCCCGCTCTTCTCGTACCTGGATCAAGTGCATCTCCCGAAGTATTCGGTTGATGTGGATGGGCTGATCTACATCTGTAATGCCATACTCTGAAATGAGATTGATATTCACATCCTTACGCTCAAAATGCATGATCAACTTCTTACACACTGCATCGATCTCCCGTAAGTCCTTGGGTACAGAGGGCCCATCCTGTCCCTGCTTTTGCAATACATAATCCAGATGGGGCAGATAGATCAACATTAATGTGGGGTTATTCCAGTCATGGACTCGCATGGAAGCTTCAGCAATCCAGTCACTACTTTTAATGGAAGTCTTTGGCCCCCAAAAATCAAACAATGGAAAAATCCCGAGTTCTTTTTGTAGCTGATCTCTCAAATCCGCAGGATGGCTGTAGCAATCTGGCATTTTGCGTCCATCTGCCAAATACTGTGGTCGCGGAGTCACACTGAAGTCAGCAGTCGAGTACATATTGTACCACCAAAACATATTAGCACAGGTAAACGATGGATCAATCCTCCGGGCTATGTCCCAGATTTTCTCCCCCTGCACCAATTTGTTGGATTGCCGCCAGAGTTTCACCTCGCATTCATCCTTGAAGTACCAACCATTAGCAACAATACCATGATCAGAGGGCCATTTTCCGGTCAGGTATGTGCTCTGAGCCGCACAAGTGACAGCGGGTAAGACAGGCTCAATAATGTGTAGCTCCTTCTTCTTAATCCATTCACTGAGGAAAGGAGTATTAGATCCCAGCAATCTGGATGACAGCCCCACAACATCGATCACGACTAGCGGTTTCATCTCGATATCTTTTTAAGTACCCATTCCATTTCGCGGCTGATGGAATCCACAATATCTACTTTCAGTGCATCGGGTAACACATCCCAGGTATATGTTTCCACCTCTAGGTGCTGTGTAAAGGGTGACTGCAGCCAGTGGATTAACGTGTCTACAATGTCGGACTGCGTGGATTGCAGTTGATCATATTGCTCTGTAAAAAGTGGCACATGATAATGAGTACGAACCTCCCCTTCAGCTACTCCTTCCATTCGCTTGAGGGCTGGTGCGAGATCGCGGTACCGTTCCATCTCCTCGCCTGTGGGCTTGACCATCGCCTGGTGAAGGTACACGGGCTCATCAAACGATTGCAAGTTATTACATATCTGGTCTCGCGACTCTGCCGAATTCCAGCTTCCTTTCAATGCTGCACTAATCTGGATTTTTCCTGTCTTGATGCCGGCGGATCGCACCTTTGTAATAACCTCTCCTGCATCCTCAAAACCTACGGCAAAGTGACAGACATCGTGGCAAAGCTGCACATGTTCCCTTATACTTTCTTCCGCCTCGTCTATTGATTGTCCAGTCCTTGCCGCCAACTTCTTTGCCCCCTGCCTCAGCAGATAATCCTGGAAGTAAGCAATGAATTCGTCACAGTTTTCAATGATACCATCCGGTTCTGGCTCAATATCCAGATGCAAATGCTTACCCCTATTTTCCTTTATTTGCTGCAGGTGCATAACCACAGTCATGAGATGATCGAGAGCCGTTTGCTTTGCAGCTTCCAACTTTTCGGGAGTATCATGCCAGTGTCGGTAAGACAATGGAGAGGTAGAAATACCTCCTTCCAATCCAACAGGAATCAGGTCACTCAATATGTCAAACGTATTGAGAGTATACTTCAGCCGATCGGTCGTAGTCCAATCCGGTGCATGCACCTTGTCTTTGACCACTTGCTGATGAAATCCTCCGTACGGAAAGGCATTCATGGTAAACACGTACATATGATGATCGCCCAACCAATCTCTGAAATTTATGAGGTTTTCTCCCTCTAGAAGAGTTTGGGCCGCCTGTGCAGAAAGTCGAAGTCCAATACCGAATGGTCGGTCTGCACTGAGTTTCTCTTTTACTTTGGTGGTGTACTTCTTTAGATTTTGAAAGGTGGCGTCCCAGGATTCTCCCGGATGAATGTTAGAGCAGTAGGTCAGATGTGCATTCGAATTAACCTGCATGAATCTGATTTTTCTGTGCTAATTTGATTGCGGCGGTTTCTACCTTGGAAGTGTCTATTTCATGGACCTCGAAGGAGTCTCCAATGTCATTTAGCAGTATAATCGTGAGTTGACCTCCTAAATGTTCTCTAAACTCGGTCAGGCCAGCCAGGAGTTCTTGGTTTAACCGAGTACCGTCTTTGCTCAATAATAAAGGATGAAAAACCTCAAATCCCAGCGACTCAAAACACTCAATAATACGATTGGCTGTTGCCATATCGAGATTTCCAAGCTCTGCAGAGTACATCACGTCCATGGCAATTCCTATCGCTACCGCTTCTCCATGTCGGACCTCATAATTCGTTATTTGCTCTAGCTTGTGCGCTGCCCAGTGACCAAAGTCGAGTGGTCTTGACGATCCACTTTCAAAAGGGTCGCCTCCCTGGCTGATATGCTCTGCATGGAGCTCGGCACACCGGCGGATCAAATAAGCCATTGCATCAAGATCCCGCTTAGCTAATGATGAAGCATTATCTTCTAACCATGAGTAGAATTCAGGATCTTTCAACAGCGCCACTTTTATAGCCTCTGAAATACCCGCTCTCCAATCCCTCACCTCCAATGTGGTCAGGAATTGTACATCATTAATGACCATATCCGGCACAGCAAATGTGCCCAGGAAGTTTTTCTTTCCAAAGAAATTGATGCCGTTCTTCACTCCCACACCCGAATCATTTTGTGATAAGACCGTGGTAGGAATTCGTATATGCCGTACACTTCGGTGGGCAATGGTGGCCGCAAAGCCCACCATATCCAGAATGGCACCCCCTCCAATCGCCACCACATAAGAATGTCGATCAATCCCTCCCTCATGGACCATTTTGAGGACTTCCATGAGTGGATCCAGTGAGTTCTTACAAGACTCTCCACCTTCCAGCACCAACGGTTCGATAGCAAGTGTAAGACGGGGATAAGTCTGGCAATATGTTTCAATCTCTTTGATGAGGGCAGGATGGTGATCACTGACACCTTTATCAATCACGAAAGCCAATTTGGCTACTTCCTGATCTGTCGCCTTACGAATTGCATCTACCAGCAGCTGATTTTCAGCTTTGAAGAGATCAGAAGTAAAATATATGGGGTAATTGTAATCTATTGTAAATGACTGTCTTAACGCACTCATATCAGGTGACCGCAAATCTTTTAGCCATGAAAAATGAAAGGGGCAGTAATATCAAGACCAGAACACCATGCATCCAACCCCCAAAGATGGCAGCAATAGTTGCATCCATAGGGATCAGTGAAATGACTCCTATTTTCACCGCTTTCATGATATTTTCTGGTTGATTATTCATCAAAGCTTTACCCTTTGCTGAAAGGTTCAAAAGTAACCATAATAATAGGAACGGCAATACCTGCATAATGATTCCACCGCTTTCTTGCTGCCAAAAAAGTATGAGAATGACCAAAACCAAATCGATACCCATTGATAATCCCACGGCCCACTTATTATGTCCTTTGACCTCTCCCTGGCTGGTCAAAGTGATCGCAGCAATAAACAAGATTGGAATGATGGCAAGCATGTAGTGTATCGCTACCATGCCGGGTATGATGCTAATACCCAGCAGTAAGTTTCCTGCCCGACAGAGTCCCATAAATAGAGGCCCGAATAATGGATGATCCTTAGCCTGACTATCGTAAATCACGGCCGACAATGCAACACCCAGAGCGATTATTCCACTAAGCGATGAAACGAAAAGTGCGGAGAAAACACCGATCATCAGCAGTGATAGTCCAAATAATCCTGCTCCTTGCTTTGAAATCCTACCACTGGGAATGGGACGCTCAGGTCTTTCGCGTGCATCGATATCGGCGTCGAAGTAATCGTTCAGCACTACACCACCACCGTACAGGCCGATAGTCGAGAGGATGAGAAGGACAATGCTATTGGTATACTGGGAAAAATCTTCAAGAAATACTCCGGCCACCACTACCCCAGCCACAATATCCGCAATGGCCGTCACAATATTAGCCGGCCGCATTAATGTCAGATAAGGAGAAGCGGAATTTTTCAAGATCTGGATATTACTTTGACTCTCCGTCTCTTAGACTAGTTTTCCACGATATCTTTGGAAGTAGTGACCTTGGGCTCTTGTCCCCTTAGTACCCGATTACCCTGGAACAATTGGGTCTGATCGATATCAACGCCATCGGCCCAATCTGATTCTTTCATGATCCCATTAGTACCATATACTTCCAGTGCATTCCCATAGCATGTCAGGTGGATATGTTCCTTGGGAATGCCTTCTCTTTCCATCAGAGCCGCCGTCTTCGGTACGGCAAGCGGATCACTGACTCCCCAGTCAGCTGCAGAATCCACTATGATCTTTTCTGGACCATACTGCCGGACAATATCGACCATTCGGGCACTGCCCATCTTTGTGTGTGGGTAAATAGTGAAAGCAGCCCAAAATCCCCGATCGAGGACTGATTTGACTGTTTCTTCATTATTGTGGTCAATCACGACCAGGGATGGATCCATCTCATGTTCTTCGAGGACATCCATGCTTCGTAAAGTGCCGTTCTTCTTATCCCGATGTGGTGTATGGATCATGATTGGCATATTCAGTTCTTTTGCCAGCTCTATCTGTAGTCTGAAGAATTTGTCTTCAGCTTCAGTCTGGTCGTCATATCCAATCTCACCAATGGCCACCACATTTTCCTTCAATGCAAACATCGGCAGGAGATCCATGACCTGTTCTGCCAGTGGTTCATTATTAGCCTCTTTCGAATTGAGTCCTATCGTACAGTAGTGTCGTATACCAAATTGAGAGGCTCTAAACTGCTCCCACCCCACCAAACTGCTGAAATAGTCTTTGAAAGATCCAGACTCAGTCCGTGGTTGTCCCAGCCAAAAAGCCGGCTCTATCAACGCCACGATACCAGCATTATGCATAGCCTCGTAATCGTCCGTAGTTCTGGAGGTCATATGTACGTGCGGATCAATAAACTTCATTACTTCTCAGATTTTGTTCTACAAATTATTCTGTCAGTGCTTCAAATTGCTGTCCAATGTCATTCCATGACTTTGACTCAAAGCCTGCACTTTTCTCAAGCCAAGGGACTGCATCCTCAAAAGTACATTCCTGCAGGGCTCTTCCTGCTGCAGATTTTTCCAAAGGATCTCCATTCAGGAAAGTTTTTTTCAAATCTTCAAAGATGGTTTCATCAACGAAAGGCACCGTAAGCCGCCACAGTTCAGGTGTCACTTTGCGTCCTGCCGCCCAGCGCTCATGTGCAAAATCCTGAGCAATCTGAGCCAGAGCCTGATTTCGACGCTCATCCAGACCATGTATTCTATAGATAGGACGCGCCATAAAGATAGCTTTCAATACCATTTGATTCCAGGCAGATTCATTAAAGTAATCATAAGGCATTTTGCTGTGAAGAGCAATGGCATCAAAAACAGGAGACATATTGGTACGTATTCCATCTATAGCCCGGTCCACATATCGCTCGCGATCTTCGAGAAAATACAAGCCCTTATAAAGGGCTACCAATTCACTCATATCTGCTGTGGCAAACATCGGATCAATAATGTCATAGCTCCGTGATCCAGGCAGGGATAGCATAATTGCCAGTCTGGCTAGTTCGTCATGACGCCAATGCGTCGGATCAAAATTATCCGCCTTCAGTCTCATCGACCGAAGCTGATCTTCATCCATAGACACTATGGATCGTTTGACTACCCTTGGCACCATTCCAAATGCCAGATAAAAGTTTTTGGATGTGGGGTCGGATTTAATTTTTTCAATTTTCCCATCCACCCATGTGGCTTCTCGCTCTTCCAGCGCAGAAAGAATGAGATTGATTAATGAGAGTGTGCTTTGCATTTTTCATCAGTGCGTTTACTGTTAAAGTACTGCATCTATCACAGTATCCCAACAATTGTCTGACATTTGGTTTCAGATTATTAGTTTCTTTTTAAGATCCTATCAAATCGAGAGGGGTCTCTTCCTATGGTCACTTGATCGGCAAATGGTCATAAATCTGGACCCGCTTCCACAAATGTTTGTATTTATCAATAAAAACATGATGATCAGGATCATTCTGATAAATGTCATGATCCTCTTTACTTCGAAAAAACAGCTGAAGTGCGAATTCATAGGTGTTATCAACCACATCACGAGGAGTTCCTGCGGGAGGCCCAATGAAAGAGTTTAAGATCGTCTTGCACTTGGTTAATTCTTCCACTCCCTCGTGAAATGCCTTTCGATCTGCTTCTGATGTGTCTTCATGTACCCAGAAATAAACAGTGTGGATAAATCCCGGTCTTTCCATTATTTCCTAATTTTTTGCGAGTAATTTATAAGCTGACGAATGTAACGATTCTAGGATAACTTGGCCTCCTCAGAAGGTATTAAAATCCAAATGGGTTTTAACAATTCCCTAAATACGCCGTAGCATATTTGGTCGTTTATTCTATTACCAGATTTATTCTGAGATATAGTATGCTTAGAAGATCATAGATGTCTTTGATCAGCAATATGAAATGATGCCCAAAGTCCTTGTAATCAAAAGCTACCATACAAGGGGTATGACGCTTTTTATTCAAAGCATCGTAGAAAGGGGCAGGACCCGCTGTCCCTTTTTTCTTGTCAATAGATCTGGGGTCCAGTATCGGGTATCCATATGTACGGTTTGGCAATGAGATGAGAAGACTGCTTCGGAATGCTTGGTCTTGCCAGAGGTTTCATTTGTTGGGTTTTGGGTTGTTGGGTGTTGGGTTTGGGTTTTGGGTTGTTGGGTTGTTGGGTTGTTGGGTGTTGGGTTTGGGTTTTGGGTTTTGGGTTTTGGGTTTTGGGTTGTTGGGTTATTGGGTTGACACTCATTTAGTACATATCGAATGAGACAAACCTGCATTCAAGAGGTCCGTTGAAGACAATCTTTTTGGATTTGGGTTTCAAACCAATATGTTTTACTGCTTGGAGATGAGAGGAAATAACAGAGCATTTCCATCCCTTACAATGCCACTTTAGCTGATCCCCAATACGTTTATAGAACCCGATAGCATCTGCGAGGGGCAGCCTTTCATCATAAGGTGGATTGAAGATTAGTGTTCCATGATCCTCCGTAGGTTCCCATTTGAAGAAGTCCTGTTTTTTCCATTGGATCTCATCAAACCCCGCGTTAGCTGCATTGGACTTAGCAAAGTTTAGGACTCTGCGATTTATGTCATGACCCGCCAGATTATCAACTGAATGGTCGTTCATTTCGGAGAGTGCTTCGTCTTTGATCTTCTTCCATATCGACTGGTCAAAGTTATTCAGATGCTGGAAAGACCATTCATTGCGAAGTACCTGTGGTGGTGCATTCCTTTGCATCATAGCCGCTTCAAAAAGAAAAGTACCGGAACCACACATGGGGTCAACCAAGGCTTCTCCAGGTTTCCATTCACTCATCTTCAACAATCCAGCTGCCAGTACTTCGTTTATGGGAGCCTCTCCATGTTGTATCCGATACCCACGCTTGAAAAGAGTAGCTCCCGAAGTATCCATCGAAATGGTACAATCGTCACCCTTTATAAAAATATTGATCTTAATCTGAGGGTCCTTACTAATCGAAGGTCGCCTATGAAATCGATCTCGAAATTGATCGACAATCGCATCCTTGGCCTTCAGTGCCAGAAAGTGTGAATTTCTAAACAGATCTGAGTAGCAAACAACATTTATCAGAAATGTCTTTTTAACATCAAAAATCTGATGCCACTGAATGCTGGAAACCAAGTCATATAGTGCCTTCTCGTTGGGTACTTTCCCCTCCTTCAGGGGGGTCAGCACAGATAATGCTGTTCTGCATCGATAGTTCAACCGATAACATAGAGCCAGGTCTCCCTTACAACTGACGGATCGATTTCCTACCTCTACTGCGTCTCCACCATAGGATTTGACTTCTTCAGCCAATACTTCTTCCAGTCCGTGCAAGGTTTTCAGGACGTAGGTCTTAAAGCTATTGTCTTGTGGCATGGATTATACTTGAAAAACTCCCGTATGAAATTTTGGAATGTGTGCATTGTTTGCCGCCTCAATACCCATGGAAATTACCTTCCTTGTTTCCACAGGATCAATGATCGCATCAATCCACAGTCTTGCCGCTGCATAATAAGGTGAGGTCTGCTCCTGATAACTTCCTTTTATTTCTTCCAGGAGTTTCTTTTGAGCCGCTTCGTCCGGAGCTTCCCCTTTTTGCTTCAGGGCATTTACTTTAATCTGAGTTAATACCTGGGCTGCCTGATCTCCCCCCATCACGGCTATCCTGGCTGAGGGCCATCCAACGATGAGTCGGGGGTCATATGCTTTTCCACACATAGCATAGTTTCCTGCGCCGTATGAATTACCCACCACGATGGAAAATTTAGGTACCGTACTATTTGCCACCGCATTCACCATCTTGGCTCCATCCTTGATTATGCCCCCATGCTCCGATCGCTTGCCCACCATAAATCCGGAGACGTCATGTATGAAAACAAGCGGCAATTTCTTCTGATTACAAAGCATGATAAATCTAGCTGCCTTATCTGCGCTATCCGAATAAATTACACCGCCAAACTGCATCTCCCCCTGTTTGGTCCTAACAACCTCTCGATTGTTGGCCACTATGCCGACAGCCCATCCATCAATTTGAGCATAGGCACAAATGATAGTCTTTCCATATTCTTTCTTGTAGAACGAAAGCCTTGAATCATCCACCAGGCACTTAAGCAACTCCGCCATTTGATAGGGTTTGCTGCGATCTTCCGGCAGTATTTGGTACAACTTCTCTGGTGCGTACTTAGGGAGCTGCGGTTCCCTTCGAATAAATCCGACCTGCGTAGGTCTTGCGATATCGGCCACCAATTCTTTGATGCGGTCCAGACATGATGCATCATCTTTCACTTTATGGTCGATGATCCCGGATATCTCGCTCTGTGTGGTCGCCCCTCCCAAAGTCTCTTTGTCTACTTCCTCTCCTATGGCAGCTTTGACCAGATAAGGACCCGCCAGGAAAATAGATCCCGTTTTGTCAACAATCAGAGATTCGTCAGACATGACGGGTAAGTAAGCTCCACCTGCAACACACGAACCCATTACAGCAGCAATCTGGGGAATCCCCATGGCTGACATTCGGGCATTATTGCGAAATATGCGCCCAAAGTGTTCTTTATCAGGAAATATCTCAGATTGCATGGGAAGATATACTCCTGCACTATCCACCAGATAGATAATCGGAATATTGTTTTCCATCGCAATCTCCTGGGCTCGCAGGTTCTTTTTCCCTGTCATAGGAAACCAGGCTCCCGCCTTTACTGTTGCATCATTGGCTACAACAATAACTAATCTACCTCCAATATACCCCATCACGACCACGACTCCTGCGGCAGGGGCTCCTCCTTCCTCCTGATACATCTCAAAAGCAGCCAACGCACCCATCTCAAATTGCTTCCGATCCTCATCCAATAAATATGTGATACGTTCACGAGCCGTCATCTTACCCCGACCCTTGTGCTTTTCGATCCGCTTTTTACCTCCACCCAAATGAATTAAGTCAAGACGTTGCCTGAGCCGGGATACTTCCAGCTTATGCGAATCCTCATTCATATTCAGCTCCAGATCTTTTTTCGTCATATAGTGTGGTATAATAACATTCTTGAGTTCAGAAGGTCCTAACTGATCCAACAGTCACTAATGTAATCTAAATTGAAAGAAAATGGTTTACCGGCGGAGTGGGTAAATGAAAGCAGTGGCACTCTAGTAAGTGCCCAAAAACCTCCTTAGGCCCCATTCGATCACGAGAAGACCGAGCAACACATAAAAAAGCCATTTTAGGTTTATAGCATTGGTACTTTGAAAAACCCGGTACAGGATGGGCTTCAGTTCACCACTTTCCCGAATCATTTCTGTTAGGGAGTTTACCTGGTCAGGATAAATCATCGCACCATTCGAATTATTCGATAACTGCGCCAGCATATTGTGGTTGGCCACCGTGACAAAGCTCTCCTTTTCAATGGCCTGGACACTAAACTGCCCCGACGCCGAATAACGCTCACCCTCGAACTGTGTGCTTGCAGTCCATCGATAGTCATCTACTGGTAGTCGACCGGCATCCAGATAGTATCCACTGTTGCGTTTTGAAAAGCCGAAATTGAAAGCCTCCCCCTTGCTGTTATATATGATCATGTTCACTTCCGGATCATTAATCAGCTCATAGGATTGATTGTATAACTCAGCATCAAAGAGAGCATCCTCATTCTCATTCAATAAATTGTTGGCCTGAAAGACCCGAAACTTACGTTTGTCTTCCTTCAGGGTTAGATATTGCACCGTTTTCCCGAGGATCTCATTGAAGATCTCATAATTATCATTTTGCAGATAGTCATACATCCTCCATCTCCACAGTCCCTCTGCACAGATTATAGCTGTCCTGGATTCTGATTCATCACCGATAACCCAAAGTGGAAAATCGGTTTCTACTTTTCCGATTCGCTGTCTCAACAGTACGTCCGCCCCCGGATCTATCTGGTAGTCAGCAAAAGGGGCATCAATTGGTGCGAACAATGATATTTGATTCTTTAAAGCATCGGTGGTAGTAAAAGGACTAAATCCCGGATTTACCATGGCTTCCACCACATTGGAAGTACTGCCCTTCGGCTTGATGTTGACGAGAGACTGAAATTGGTTGAGGGCTGCAATATTAGTCTGCGCACCCACGATGATTAGCTTGGGGATATTCTTTTCATTAATGGAGCGCAATAGCGGAGTCACCCTAAATCGGGCGGATGGTAGCTGGTGGAGCACCACAAAATCGTACTCGTCCAGATTACCCGCAAAATCGCGAGCCAGAATGGATGTGACCTCATAGTTCTTATTTTCTTCCAGACTTGCTTTCAGCGCCGCAATATCGGGATGCGGACTAGCCGCTAGCATCAATATCTTCTGACGCGCATCAATCACATCAATAAAGAAATCCTTCCGATTATTAGTTGTGCTCTTTTCACCAGAGATTGGTGACAAAGACATTCGGAATCGCTGGAGGCCTATTGACTCTTGAGGAATAGATAATTCGAAGGTATGAAAGAAGTCATGCGCATCAATGGTGAATGTCTCGGTTTCTACTACCCTATTTTCCTCCCCTTCGATATGGTATACCTGCAGCGTCACTCTCTGACCCTCACAGTTGTATGCACTGACATCAATCTGGACGCCTGACTTATCTCCCAGATAAGCAATATTATTATGGTAAATCTGTCTGATGTATAGATCCTTGTCTGGCGTAGTGTCTCCCAACGCTATAGTATAAATCGGAGCACTGAAAGCTGCATTCGAATAAAGAGGATCTGATCCCTCATTGTAAATACCATCTGTCGCAAAGATGACCGCACCCAGGTTTTGATCACCATACAGATCTCCGATATGACGTAGCATCGAAGACTGATTGCTGCTCTTATCATCAAAAGTAGTAGACAATCCATCTCGTATGTTTTCTCCAAATGCGTAGGAGCGCACCTCGTAGTCTTCGCTCAGATCCTCAGCTACGGCCATCAACGATGTTGTGTAGTCACTCAGGGCATTGCTATCCATCTCTTCTCGAATGGATGCGGACACATCCTGCGCTACCACCACAATAGGTTTTTTGCTTTCTTGTTTGCTGGTCTTCAGCACGGGCGAAAGTAGGAGTAAGCTCAAAAGAGAAATGCTGGCAAACCGAATAAATCCCAAGCTACTCTTCACCCAACCTTTTGCTGTCGGAAAGTACTGTGCTCTATAATAAAGAAGGAATGCAAATGCGCCTCCAAGCAGAAGGCAAAGCAGAACACTCCAGAAGGGGTACTGAATTTCTATATTTCCCAAAGTTTACACTTCAATTTTAGAGTTTCTATCATTGTAATCAGAGACACGCACAAATGGTGTAGTTTATTATGTCTCCGATGAACTCCCGATGGTAAAAAATTCAGCTAAGGCAACTACCTGGGAAGCTCAATGATCGAAGGTAAGAATAATTCAAATAGTAAATAGTTCACCTGATCTCCACAATTTTAAAGTACTATTAGGACCAGAATATTTGCTTGAGAGGTAACTTTTCTGCCAAGTAGGCGTTAATTTTAAACGAATGTAAAGCTAGAATGCTATGAATACACTGCCACGTCTATTGACTTTCCTCATGCTCCTTCTCATCTCGGCCCGTGTCGATGCGTCGTATATATTGCTACCTATGGACCCGGACCAGAAGGATCATTTGAAAGCTTATGGTGTGACATACTGGGTGCTAGACAAAGGAGCAGAAGCCTGGTGGTTGTTGAATTATCGAGGAGGAAGTTTTGCCTTTCAACACAACGCCCTTTTTGAGAAGGAGTGCAGAACCCGGGGTATTTCATTTGAAATCCTGCCTGATGCCCAGTTTAATGTCCTACTCGAAGAAATCGCAAGTCCTGCGGTGAATATGGATGCGATCAAACTGGAAGTCGCGCCAAAAAT
Organism: Saprospiraceae bacterium; assembly: GCA_050298535.1. Classification (GTDB taxonomy): domain Bacteria; phylum Bacteroidota; class Bacteroidia; order Chitinophagales; family Saprospiraceae; genus JABDMH01. The sequence continues at coordinate 41,650 of JBNKUI010000118.1, read as the reverse complement.
TGCAGTTTACTCACCCGATTTCAATGCGAAGGGTGAGGCTGTGCAGCCATGGGATGATGCGGTGACTATGGTATTGACCTATGCAGAAATCCCTTATGAGACTGTCTATGACACGGAGGTACTAGATGACGAACTGGCACAATATGACTGGTTGCATCTTCATCACGAGGACTTCACGGGTCAGTATGGAAAATTCTATCGCTCGTATCATGCATTTTCCTGGTATAGAGAAAATCAGAAGAAGATGGAACAACTGGCGGCAGATCACGGATTCGCTAAGGTTTCTCAGTTAAAACTATCAGTAGTAAAGAAGATACGTGAGTACGTGATCGGTGGAGGATTCATGTTTGCCATGTGCTCTGCGACTGACACCTATGACATTGCCCTTGCTGCGGAGGGTCTCGACATATGTGATGAGATCTATGACGGTGATCCTGCTGATGCTAACGCTCAGGAAAAACTGGACTTCAGCAAGACGTTTGCATTTCAAAATTTCAGCCTGATAAAGAATCCGCTCTACTATGAGCACAGTACTATTGACAATCGAAACCGGAAGGTGACACCGCAAACAGACTATTTCAGTTTGTTTGACTTTTCAGCTAAGTGGGATCCAGTACCTACTATGCTCACGCAAAACCACACCCGCACGGTCAAAGGGTTTATGGGGCAATCTACCAGTTTCAGAAAGCAACACATCAAATCCAATGTCCTCATACTGGGAGAAAATAAACCTGCCGACGAAGCCCGATATATTCATGGTACGATGAATGAAGGTCAATGGACGTTTTATGGTGGACACGACCCGGAGGATTATCAACATTTTGTGGGAGATCCAGATACCGATCTAAGTCTCCATCCCAACTCCCCAGGGTATCGACTGATTCTGAACAACGTGTTGTTTCCTGCGGCAAAAAAGAAGAAACAGAAGACCTAGCATTTTTCCTTTCACGATCAGTGCCCTATGACGGTACGATTGTATCCGTAGAGATGTAACGGCTGCCACCTTTTTCTCCTGGCTTAGCTGGGAAAAAGATCAATTTGCTATCTTTCCTATCAAACTGCATCTAATCAGAATGAAGAAGACTAAAATAGCAGGTATAGGTCACTATCTGCCTGAGCGCGTGGTATCCAACAAGGAACTTGAGTCACTCATGGATACTTCCGATGAGTGGATTACAGAACGTACCGGTATTCGCGAACGAAGATTTGGAGAACGACACAAAGAAACGACAACAACCATGGGTGCCCGGGCCGCCGAAAAGGCTATTGCGGATGCAGGTATTCAAAAGGAGGAAGTCGATTTCATCATTTTTGCGACTCTCAGTCCCGACTACTTTTTCCCGGGATGTGGTGTGCTTGTGCAGAGAGAACTCGGAATTTCCGATACAGAAGTAGGTGCATTGGATATAAGAAATCAATGTTCGGGATTCGTATACGGCTTATCTGTGGCTGATCAATATATAAAGACCGGAGTCTATAAAAATATATTGCTGATTGGGGCGGAAATGCATAGCATGGGACTGGACTTTACGACCCGGGGACGCAATGTTTCGGTGATCTTTGGTGACGGAGCCGGTGCTGTCATTCTGCAACCGACGGAAGCAGAAGATCAGGGAATACTCACTTCTCATTTGCACTCTGACGGCCGTCACGCTGAGGAACTTGCTTTTATCAGTCCCGGGTGTCATGGCGGATACCACGGAGCAATCGAACTCTATGGTTTTTCAGACAATGCTTTTGACACCGTCTTTGTAACGCAAAAGATGCTCGATGACGCAATGATCTACCCGCACATGAATGGCAAGTACGTTTTTAAATTTGCCGTACAGAAATTTCCCGCCGTCATCATGGAAGCTCTCACTACTGCCGGGTACCAGCCATCAGATTTAGATATGCTGATACCCCATCAGGCAAATCTTCGGATCAGTCAATTTGTGCAAAAAATATTGAAACTCCGTGACGATCAGGTATTTAATAATATCCAGAAGTATGGGAACACGACAGCAGCTTCTATTCCTATCGCGCTTTCGGAGGCCAGGGATGAAGGTAAAGTGAAAAGGGGTGATCTTGTCTGTTTAGCAGCCTTCGGTAGTGGATTCACCTGGGGAGCCTCACTACTTAGATGGTAATGTTTTAGTATGATATTCTGATACGACATCTTTTTGGTTGGTTTCTTTGTTGGACTCAGGTATAAAGAATTTTTCATTCATGAAAGTAGACATTCTCGCTATTGGCGTGCATCCAGACGATATTGAATTAAGTTGTGCAGGAACTCTTCTAAAACACATTGACCAGGGTAAAAGTGTTGCTCTATTGGATCTGACACATGGTGAATTAGGTACTCGGGGAAATGGTCCTCTACGTATGGAGGAAGCCATGCAGGCCGCCAAAATCATGGGTATTGAGCACCGAACCATGCTAGATATCCCGGATGGGTTCTTCGTAAATGATACCACTAACAAGTTGAAGATTGTTCAATGGATTCGATATTATCGACCTGAAATCGTACTCGCCAATGCGATTGAAGATCGACACCCTGATCATGGGCGGGCAGCAAAGCTAATCTACGACGCCTGTTTCCTGGCCGGGCTGTTAAAAATAGAAACAAAAGACCTGAATGGTGAACCCCAGGATCGTTGGCGGCCAAAAGCAATCTACAACTATATCCAGGATCGCCTCTTGAAACCAGACCTCGTCGTAGACATCACAGGATACATGGACAAAAAGATGGAGAGCATCCTTGCTTATCGCTCGCAGTTTTATGATCCTGACTCGTCAGAAGCAGATTCTCCGATTTCAGGAAAAGATTTTCTAGACTTTATCAAAGCACGCGCCCAGACCTACGGCAGACAAATCGGTGTGGATTTTGGTGAGGGGTATACCGTACCTCGAGTCATCGGTGCAAATGATCTCTTCCACCTTATCTAAGCATTTGCCCTACCTAACTGTTGCATTTAATTTTTTGGCACACGAAAGGTGAATTACTATCTTCATGTCGCTATGAAGAAAATATTAGTTGTAACCGGAGATGCAGGCGAAAGTTATGAAACTTTGTACGCCAAACATCGATTTGCCGAAGCAGGCATTGAAACCACTATTGCTGCACCCAGCAAGAAGTTATTGAACCTTGTAATCCATGATTTTGAACCGGGATGGGATACCTATAAGGAGTCGCCAGGTTATAAACTCGAGTCAGACATCACATTTGATGAGGTGGACTCCACTGCTTATGATGCTATACTAATTCTTGGTGGCAGGGCCCCTGAATATTTGCGTCATAATCAAACTTTACTGCAAATCGTCAGGTCATTTGATGAGCAGGACAAATGGGTGTTTGCGATCTGTCATGGCATCCAGATTTTGCTCGCTGCCGGTCTGGGAGATGGCAAGAATATCACTTGCTACGAACATGTGAGGTTTGAAGTTGAATCCACCGGAGGGACCTATTGTGAGCAAGAAGCCGTGCGGGATGGTAGGATCGTAACCGGTCAAACCTGGCAATCTCATCCGGATTTCTACCGGGAAGTATTTAAATGTTTGGCTGAATAGTCATTTTTTTTTGTAGGTCTGTTTTTTAATCTATCGAAACTGCTATCGGTAGCCCAAATTCTGTTGTCTACATCCTAGGTTCCGATTTTGGGCCCTAATTCTGATTTTTTTGAAAAAAGTTTAATTTTTTTTCATCGATCCCTTTTTCCAAAAATGGAATGGCAATGAGCTACGGACTTATGAGAGATATCCAGGCCGGCATTAATCGGTAGAATTCTAAATACAGTCAAGAAGCTCAGTAGGTTGCTTAATAGAAATATTTTGATATCAAAAAATGTCTACTTCGTAAGGGGCTGAAATATTAGTCATCAGTTACAATTGTCCTCTACCCCATTTGGTGTATATTCTTGGTTTTCAAGGTGCTACATGCGAAGGCTAAAGGACAATTAATACCAAAACTGTGCCGTTTTTATCTTGTTTTTACTCCTGAAAAAGCTATCTTCAGGATGTGTTACATATTTAAACCATAGTTTTTTTAAGCCTTAACCCGATTGCCTATGAACCCGTTATCCCCCGGTCGTCGGTTTGTGTGCTTGTGCGTCCTAATGTGGACTGCATATGCAACCAACGCACAAACCCTTGTTGGCGGCTCACTGTACGAATCAACAAGACCTGAGAGTACATTAGAACAAAGTCTTTGGTTGCAATATTCCAATACATTTGAGTTTAAACCTGGCATGTCCATAGAATCTGATTTTGGTCAGATCTTTTATGCCGGAGGCAGAAAACGATTTAATGTACGGAGTAATTTTAGATATCAAATCACAAATAATCTGAGTGCCGGTGCCGGTATGGGATTCTTTTGGTTTTACGGAATCAGAGACCTTACTCAGGAGTTACGATTTGCACAATCCCTTCGCTACCGTAAGGATTTTGGTATTCCAATCATGCAGCATGATCTGCAGTTGGAACAACAAATTTTTCAGGCGGTAGAAAGTGGCGAAAATGTAGATCACCGATTGCGATATCGATTTGGATTGGAAATACCATCTGATGGCCACATGTATTTTGGGCTTTATGATGAAGTATTTTTCAATCTAAATGCTTCAGCTACCGATCGTGCTGTGCAACAAAATCGAGCAGGTGCATACCTGGGCTACAACACATTTAATTTCTTCCGACTGGAAGCTCATGCCATGCGTGTACATGAATTTCACTCCAACAGAGCTACTTTGAGCTCATGGATATTTCAGCTGACTGCACGGCATAGCATTTAATTTAGTTGGATATAAATCGTATTCTCGCTTGAAATCTTGAGGTCTAGCATGTTTTTTTGTGACCGAATCAACAAGATATCTTGAGAATACGATTTCTTTTTTTACTCTTTATGGTATTCCAGCTGACCTGCTCATGGTCTCAGGGCCACGACTGGTGGGCCAACAATGTGCAGTGGGATGGTGTGACTCACTGGAGTGAGTATATCATTTCTGCTCCTAGATACATGGGACCTAATGCACTTCCAGTCCCTCCGATAAATCAGGGTGTCATTAACAATGATCATTCCTTATCATTGGAGATGGCTTCACACTTCAATCCCGGAGACAAAACACAAAACCTGGGTATTCGAGCCAACTATAACCTAGTCACCGATCTCATTTCATTTGATATTTATTGGGTACCCTGGGAGCACTTCAATGTCTCACACGACACGAAGACCGAAAGAAATGTATTTCATACCTTTTACGACGAAACCACAGCCAATGGTGATTTGTACCTAAACACCCATGTAAGAGCATGGAAGAAAGTATCCAGCTCAGGCGTACTTCGCTTAGGCTACAAATTTCCTACATCGACCATGCAAGGGGCCGCCAGATATACGAATGCTCCCGGATATTATCTCGATCTGGGAACCTCCTGGACCCTTCAGGAGTCAAGTAATACCTCTCTCAGAGTCTTTAACATGCTGGGCTTTTACGCCTGGCAAACCAATCTCGACGAGCAGTTTCAAAATGACGCATTCCTCACAGGTCTAGGTGTTGAATACCGTACCAGGAGATGGATCTTCACATCCGGAATTCGTGCCTACTTTGGATATCTCGTGGGAGACAAGCCCATCCTCTTACAGCAGGATATTGCATACCAGTGGAACCAATGGAGTGTAAGTCTTGGTTTGCAACATGGCATTCAGCACTATCCCTACACTTCCATCATGATAAATACAACATACCTTCTTTCCAACAAATAGTATCTCTCACTATTTTTATATACCTTACTTTCAGGGATTTAGGCTTCTCGCAATGGTCAAAAATTTAGTTTTCAGCTTAATTATTGCTTACTTTTCGTGGGGATGTGAGCCTCAAAACCAGCATACACAAATACCTCCTGACCTGAAGATCGCCTACAATGTTCTTGTTGACTCTACCACCCAAAACTATGACGTTTATTTAATGAACGCCGATGGTTCTGATCCTCAAAATCTAACCAATCATCCCTCAGTGGATTGGGTTTATCACAGTGAGGGCGATAGAATCTACTTCGTGTCTGACCGGGATACGACACGAGGCATGTACTTTCTGTACGAACTCAACAGCAGCACAATGGAAATTCGCAAAATCTATTTATCCAGAGTGGCCGACTCCTGGATTGATAGTAGGAAAGACGGAAAGGAACTGATCATCTGTCAGCAAACTGGCAATCGCAAGAGTCTCATCCTCATTGATGATGAAGGCTACCTGATCTCCACACTGCTATCTTCTGAAGATTATGACATAAATGATCCATGCTTCATTAATGATGACTCTCAAATAGCTTTTAGGAGTACCCGGTCTGGTGTTGATGAAATCTGGACAATAGATGTTGATGGACAAAATCTAAGACAACTGACCTCTAATCATGTAGTTGATTCGATAGGAAGAGAGCACTATCATGCCGGTCCTCCCCGGTGGAACTCCGCCCAGAAAATGATTTCCTACATGTCCTGGTCTGGCGATAATTATGACATAAAATCTATCGATCCGAAAGGAATCCAAGAAGTGGTAGCTGCCTCAGATACACTTAGTGAAGGTTGGCACAGCTGGAGTACGGATGGCAAGTGGCTAACTTTTGGAGCTCGCAGAGTAGATGATGGCACCTATAATATTTATATAAGACCCGCAGGCGACAACAAGGTTCTGAGAATCACTTCAAATCCAACCCCTCAGCAAGCCCCTGTTTTTGTGCAAGTTAAGGCTTCAGCGTCGCTATAGGGCAGGTAATATGACGGAAACACCAGCGTGTTGGTTTTTGCCCATTTTCATGAGGAAATTCGCCCCTTCACTCAGGGAAAATTTCTGCACGATCATGGAATCCAGGGGTAGCTTTTTATCCAATACAAAATCAATCATCGCCTGGTATCGGAATGCCTGTATCCCATGACTACCAATCAATTCGAATTCGTATGCAATAAGCCTGGAAAGACTGAAGGCTAAAGGTTGGTCCTGAGCCACCAATCCTACCTGAATATGTTTACCCCTGCGATCGAGAATGGTGTGGCTATGAGTTAGCATATCGGCATTACCAATGGCATCCATCGCCACCTGCATCTTACCCCCTGTGGATCTTATCATATCCGTGACAGACTGATAGCAATAATCAGCACCCGCCTTTTGAGCCAGATCGAGGGCCTCTGGATTGAAATCCATCACATGGACTTCTGCACCCAGAGCTTTCGCTATATAGATGGCAGACAGACCCACTCCACCAGCGCCGTAGATGGCCAATTTTTGTCCTGAAGACAACCTGGCCTGATCTACCAATGCCCGAAATGAGGTGCCAAATCGGCAACCAAGCACAGCCGCTACTTCGTATGACATGGACTCCGGCAGTCGAACCAGATTTGCATCCGCATTTTTAATCTCCATGTACTCAGCAAAAGATCCATGATAGGTAAAACCAGCCTGCTCCTGGTTTTCACAGACCTGATGATCGTCACGATCGCAGTATGAGCATCTCCCACACGCCTGAACAAATGGTGCTGTTACACGATCACCTGCCTTCCATTTACTTACCTGTGCACCAACTGACAAAATCTCACCGGCAAATTCATGGCCAGGCACATGTGGGAGATCAATAGTATCATCATGTCCCATCCATCCATGCCAGTCACTGCGACAAATGCCGGTAGCTATCACCTTCAACAAGACACTGCTTTCCGATATGGATGGGATATCAAGAGAAGCTACGACAGGCTTTTCACCAAAAGCTCTATATACTATGGCATGCATCCTCCCTGACATATATTTCGGTTTTAATGACCACCACTAAAGTTAGGTGAGAAAATAGAAAATCGGAATAATGAGATTGATCATTTAGAAAACCTTTCTTTCAATTTGATCGTTAATTTGAAATATGAACAAGAAGTTCTTATCTGCAATATTATTGGTTGTGCTACTCCTTGGTGGGTGTGTTCCATCTGCAGATATTCAGAGGACCCGGCTGTGCTTCACGACACAACACCACGAAAAAATCATACCCAATATTACCATCTATGTGAAGCTCAACACAGAGGAATTTCCCGGCTATGAACCTTTGGATCAATTTGACCTTGAATTAGTCTCCGATGAAAATGGGCGAGTATGCTGGAATGATTTTCCACTAGGGCACCATTGGTTTCTGGGTACCGGATATGATGAGGAAATACGTGAATTGGTACTGGGAAATATCGATCTACGCTTTGACCTTCGAAACCTTCAAGTAGATACTATTCTCTACGTGGGAGAAGAATAGGTCAAATCACTAATTTAGCTTCCAGTATAATAAAGTAGGTATGAAAAAGCTTGTACGCTATCTCAGCTTAGTACTTTTCGTGAGTCATGTTCTCACGGTTTATGCTCAAGATCACCACAAAAAACAAGTTAAGGAATGGCATAATGGCCGGGTGGATCGACTGAAGCAACCTATTGGTTGGTTGTCACTCGCCGGTCTGGACTGGTTAGAAGAAGAAAAGACGGTCCAATTCGGTAGTGCCATGGATCAGCCACTTCGATTCCCTGAGCATGCTCCTGCACATATCGGTACAGGAACTTTAACCACTGATTCGGTTATCGTCGCAGTTAATGAGGGAGTGGAGGTGCGATATGATCAGCAACCGATCAAACAGGTGAGAATAGCTAGGTCTGATATCATTGACAGTGGTATGTTTTCTTGTGGAAGATATCATTGGCATTTACTCGAACGCGGTGGAAAGGTTGGCTTCCGAATTTGGGATACAGAAAAACCCATTCTACAATCCTTCGATACAATAGCATACTACCCCATTGATACCCGATGGAATGTCTCCGCAAAGTTTGTTCCTGCCGATAGTAGCGAATCCGTAACAATCGATAATGTACTGGGTATGAAAATTACAATCCAGCCCACGGGTTATATCAGGTTTCAATTGGATGGGCGGGATTTTAAATTGCGAACCTTACCAGGAGACGATTCAACGTACTTTGTGATCTTTTCTGATGAAACCAATGGATTAGAAACCTATGGTGGAGGCAGATATGTTTACATTCCCCATGAAGATGAAAATGGTCTCACCCAGATCGATTTCAACAAGTCATACAATCCTCCCTGTCTTTTCACAGACTATGCCACTTGCCTCCTACCTACCCAGGATGATCATCTGGCAATCGAAGTAACGGCTGGAGAGAAAGCAGAAGACCATTGAGTGATATCAGTCACCCGCACGACTGATAGTTTAAATATATTCAATAACTTCGGCAGTCATTTTTAAAAGACACGGGAGAAAAAATGAAAAAGACCAAAGTACTGGTGTACGATACGACGCTGCGAGATGGTACCCAGGGAGAAGGAATATCTTTCTCAGCTGAAGATAAAGTGCTGTTAGCCAGGAAAATGGATGCCTTTGGCATTGATTACATTGAGGGAGGATGGCCAGGATCGAATCCCCGTGACATGGGTTTTTTTGAACTTGCTAAAGACATCAAGTTCACACATGCAAAGCTTGCTGCCTTCGGATCCACACGTCGGGCATCTCTTGAGGCGGAAGATGATCCGCAGCTCCAACAGTTATTGGAAGCCAACACTCCAGTAGTCACCATTTTTGGAAAATCCTGGACACTTCATGTCACCGATGTGCTTAAAACAACCCTGGAGGAAAACCTAAAAATGATCCAGGAATCCATCGCATTTTTAAAGGGAGCCGGTCGAGAAGTCATCTATGATGCTGAGCACTTTTTTGACGGCTACAAAGCCAACAAAGAATATGCAATGAAGACCCTTCAGGCTGCCGTTGAAGGGGGTGCTGAATACATAGTACTATGCGACACCAATGGAGGTACGCAAATTCAGGAATTTATCAAGATTGTCAAGGAAGTTGATGCAAAATTTGCCGATACGCCGGTAGGTGTGCATTGCCACAATGATTGTGGATTAGGAGTGGCTCTTTCTCTCTCAGGAATTGAAGCCGGTGCCACTATGGTGCAGGGTACGATCAACGGTTATGGTGAACGTGTTGGAAATGCAAACCTGACCACCATTCTACCCAATCTACATTTCAAGCTGGGCTTTGAACTAAATTGCCGTGATCATATGTCCCAACTGCGTGACTTTTCAATCGATGTCGACAAGTTGGCCAATATCACACCCAACAAGAAAGAGCCTTATGTTGGAATCAGCGCCTTTGCGCATAAGGGAGGCGTCCATGCCAATGCGGCCAAGAAAGTCTCACACAGCTACGAGCATATGGAACCCGAGTTAGTCGGCAATAAACGACGCATTCTCATGTCTGATATGTCGGGTAGCAGCAGTGTGGCGCTGAAAGCGAAACAACTAGGTATTGATCTGGAAGAAAAATCCGCTGAGATGCGCTCATTTCTTGCCAAGATCAAGGAGCTGGAAAACAAGGGCTATGAGTACGAAAGTGCCGATGCATCCTTTGTCGTGCTTCTTTATCAGCACTTTCACAATCTAACGGATGATTTTGATTTGGTAAGTTATCGTACAATTTCTGAAATGGTGCGGGATAGCAATACGAATATCAGTGAAGCGGTTGTAAAGCTTCGTCTAAAGGATCGCATGGCCAGTGATGAGGATATGAAAATGACCATCTCTGAATCATCCGGACCGGTGGGAGCCCTCGACCATGCGATGCGACAGGCATTTGGTCAGCATTTCCCTGCATTACGCAATGTAAACCTCATCGACTATAAGGTCCGCATTACCCAGACAGGAGCAGGTACTGACTCGATTGTACAGGTACTCATGAAATCAAGCGATGACGATGAGGTATGGTGGACGTGCGGTGCTGATGGCAGTATTATTGAAGCTAGTTATCAGGCTCTCTGTGATTCCTTCCGGTACAAGCTGATAAAGGAAGGATAGAGCCGGGATATCATATGATCGAACGGGATCCGCTACGGACCCGAATAGGTTTGAGGTCCAGATCAAACTTTTCCTGATAGGCATTCCGGGCAAGTTCGATGATCGAATCTATCTGATCTCTGTGGATGAGATTAAGGGTGCATCCTCCGAAACCTCCACCCATCATACGGGCACCCAGTACGCCAGGTCTTTCTCGTACCAAATCCACTAGAAAATCGAGTTCAGCACAACTCACCTGGTAATCGGCTGACAGGCCATTATGACTCTCATACATGAGCCTGCCCAAAGCCGTCAAATCACTGGATTGAATCGCCTCAACTGCCTTCTTTACTCTGGAAATTTCTTCGACTACATAATGGGATTGACGTTCCATCTCCCTGGTCATTCGATTTTTTGAAGCCTCAATCATCTCCTTCCTTACCATTCTGAAGGAGTCAACACCATGATCTTCTTGCAAAATTGAAAGACTTCGCTCACAATTTGCCCTCCGCTCATTATATCCCGATTCAGCAAGAGCATGATGAACACCTGTGTTTAAGAGGAGGAACCGGTATTCGTCTAGATGCACTGGTATCATCGAATGTCTATCGGTCTGGCAGTCCAGGAGTATGGCTGCCTGCTCACTGCCAAAAACACTTGCATACTGATCCATAAGACCACAGCGGGTTCCCACATACTCATGTTCTACATACTGACAAAGTAATGCCATTTCCAGATCAGATAGTTCTACATCCAACTGATGACTTAGGGCCATTGCGGTAGCAACTTCCAATGCTGCAGAAGATGAAAGTCCCGAACCTTGCGGGATATCTCCGGTGAACACAATATGCACACCCTGCTGTCTTTTATAACGAAGCCTAAACTCATTGATGACCCCCAGCACATATCCGCGCCACCCCTTATGATCAACTGACATGGGATCTTCAAAATGTACCTCTTCACCTTCGTTATCCATCGCAATGACTACTGATTTGTCCCCTCCGCTAGGACCAATCGCCATATAAATAGACCGATCAATAGACATCGGAAGTACCAACCCATCATTATAGTCTATGTGCTCACCCATGATATTGATCCTGCCCGGGGCTTTTAGAAGAGTGGGTCGGGTCTCAAATCTATTTTGAAAAACCTCCTTTAATTGCTCGATTTTGTGAGACATGTGCGGAAATGTCAATTCTCAGAAAGCAGCCATCAGCATAATGAACCCCACTCTCTAAATTACGTTACTTTTATACAGAATAATTGGACTACAATATATGCAGATCAAAGTTCTAGCCTTTGGTATAGCGAAGGAAATTTTAGGCAGTCGACAGCTAAGTCTTGAGTTGCCAGATACTGCTTCGGTCGAAGACCTGAAAAATCATCTGGTACAACGATTTCCGGATTTTGAAAAGTTGCGTTCACTTTCTATAGCCGTCAATCAAAATTATGTGGAGGATAGCAGGAGCTTATCGCCACAAGATGAGGTAGTCATCATTCCGCCCGTAAGTGGTGGATAAAACCAGTCCTAATGTCAACAAATATCGAAATTCGACATACAGATCTTGATGTGCAATTTTGCACCGACTATGTGACAGACCCCGCTTGTGGTGGCATTGCAGTTTTCGTAGGCACAGTTCGAAACGCAACCTCCGGTAAAAAGGTGCAAGGTCTGACATTTGAAGCCTATGAGCCCATGGCGATCAAGGAAATGCAAAAAATTGCTGATACGATCAGAGATCGTTGGTATGCGAAAAAGATCAGCATGCACCACCGGGTAGGAGACCTAGATATCTCAGGCATTGCTGTCATCATTGCGGTATCTACTCCGCATCGGGCAGCTGCTTTTGAAGCTTGTCAATATGCCATTGATACACTTAAGGAAACTGTACCTATCTGGAAGAAGGAACGATTTGAAGATGGGGAAGTTTGGGTAGCAGCGCATCCATAGGAAACCTACTCTTTTAAATTCTGCAGGTCGTCAGGTGTATTCATATTAAAGAAATCCTGAGGATATTTTGTACTGTAAATCTTACAATTTGATTCACTCAGAATCTTTTGCAGGCCCAATTGATCTCTCCTAAAAGCTGATTGAAAAAGGGATAGTATTCCTGTGTTATACAGCGCAAAGGTTGGCTCAAGAGTATTTCCATCAACGGTGGGCACGATCACCTGGTAGTGTGGTTCGAATTGCTCAAGAAGTTCCTGCACGGTTCGGTCGCCAATTTTAGGTAAATCTACGGCACAGACTAACCAGGCGTAATTGGGATATTTTTCCATAGCAGTCAATATTCCTCCCATGGGACCCGCGTTATAGTATGCATCGTCAATTACATAGGTCCCCTCCACAGAGATGTCCTGGTCTTTGCGCTTAGAAATAAAAACTTGGGAAACAAATGGTGAAAGGGTTTGAACACATCGTTCCATTTGCGTGATACCCTGCAGTTGTATAGTCGATTTGTCTATCCCCATACGACGGCTCTTCCCACCCATGAGGATCAACCCGTGAAGTGGATTTTTCACGGTCGTGAAAAGTCTCGCTTCCCACCCTTCTTTGACATTAATTTCACCTCTACAATTCTCATATCATGGGTAAATGCCTTACACATATCATACACGGTCAGTGCCGCTATTGAGGCCCCGGTAAGGGCTTCCATTTCTACTCCTGTCTTTCCATCCACCGTGGCTGTACAATCAATCTGAATATGATTTTGGTCAACTAGCACGATGTCGACTTTACATTTATTTAATCCCAGCGGATGGCAAAGAGGTATTAAATCACTGGTTTTCTTAGCCCCCATGATACCCGCCAGAATAGCCGTTTGAAACACAGGACCTTTCTTAGTCTGCATATCTTCTCCTTCCAGATGCTGCATTACTTCTTTTGGAAGGAAGACCAGAGCACGTGCTGTCGCTGTGCGCTTTGTCACTTTCTTATCACCCACATCGACCATGCTGGGATTGTCATTTGCATCTAAGTGGCTAAAGGAATTGCTCATAACACCTGTCTGTATTTTATAATTGGATATGTGCTACCTGCAGAGAATGTCTGTTGATCTTCTGGCAATTGGATGAAGGCATCCGCATCAGCAAGATTAGCAAGATCACCTGAGCCCTGACCAGTCATTGGAATCGCGGTGTATTGTCCACCTACGTATTCCAGTCGAACGGGAGCAAAATAAGTCAATGCTGGTCTGAATTGAACCTGCTCCTTCAAGGTAGCAATTTCAGGGTTTTGAATTACGCCTAAACTATTTTTTAGCCAAGGTTTAAAATATTTTTCCATACATAGAAAACACGAAACAGGGTTTCCTGGAAGGGCAAAGACAAACTGTCGTCCCCCTTCTGTCCCACCAAACCAAAAGGGTTTTCCGGGACGCTGTTTTACCTTGTAGAAATATCGGGAAACACCGTATTCTTCGAGTGTCTCTGGTATATAGTCATATTTACCGCGAGAGCTCCCTCCTATGAACACCATTACCTGAAAATTATCTAAAAGTTCTCTGACTCCATTCCTGACAGCTTCACGGTCATCAGACAGATGCCGGATCGTCACCGGCAAACCCATGGATCGTACCGCAGCTTGCAACATCAAAGCATTCGATGCCCTAATCTGATGAGGTTCCGGCGTCTGATCAATGGACACGAGTTCATCACCAGTAGACACAATCACTACAGAGGGCAGTTTGTGTACTTTTAGGTGGGTCTTACCTACAGTGGCACCAATCGCTATCTCGGCCGCTCCCATCACCCGTCCAACCGGGACAATGGCTTGACCCTGTGCTCTATCTGAGCCCTTTCTGTGTACATTTTGTCCAGTTTCTACATTATCAACTAAAATGGTAGCCTCTCCATTTTCTATCGTCACATCTTCATACCGAATGACGGTGTCCAAGCCCTGAGGTAGTACTGCGCCGGTCATAATCTCAACGCAGCATGTCTGATCGTCAATATTGTATTGAGGCTCACCTGCTGCCACCACTTTTTCGATCTTGTAGATGGCTTTACCTTTCTCGTAGATCGAACCCTTGATGGCGATCCCATCCATGGTCACTCGATGGTAGGGTGGAAAGTCACGGTCGGCGACTATCTCCTCAGCTAATACCCGGCCCAGGGATTGATCAAGTGGTACCGTTTCCAAAGCAACTGGCAATAACGACGTGCCCAGAATCTCCTCTGCCTCCTTCACTGAAATCATACCGTGTATTTTTTATCCTCCTATGGTTGACATGGACTCTGATATCGGATTAGAGCCCCGTAGTTTTTCGGCAGCAAAGCCATCCACTGCTTTGTGTCTTACTGCATCTGTAATAGCATCCCCAATCTGCTTGTCTGATGCATTTTGACGCATCAAGTCTCTAATGTTAAACACACCCTGATCATACAGGCAGGTTCGGATCATACCTTTGGGGGTCACTCGTATGCGATTGCAGGTCCCACAAAAGGTGCGACTATACGCCGCTATGATACCCAAAGAACCTTGAAATCCCGGTACCGAGTACTTTGTAGAAGTTGCTCCCGGGAGCATTTGTTGTTTATGGATGTCGGGATATTTCGATTGAAGTACTTCATAAATCTTTCTAAAGTCCCATGTAGCACCTGAATTTTCTGCTCCCGTACCATTAAAGGGCATTTCCTCTATGTATCGCACCTGGACCGGTTTCTCTGCTGCCAATTCAGCCATGGCTATTATATCTTCTGTGTTTCTACCTTCCATCACAACCATATTGATTTTGGTAGGAATCTCATGTGCCAAAAGCGTGTCTAGAGTTTCCAGCACCTTGTGCAATTCATCTCGACGAGTAATGGTCTTGAATCGGTCTCGATCCAGGGTATCCAGTGAAAGGTTGATGCTCTTAATCCCCAAATCCTTTAGTTCTGGAATATACTGCTTCGTGAGTGTCCCGTTAGTTGTGATGTGGATTTCCTTTAGCGGGGACTTAACAACCTGACGAATAAAATCCATCAGATCTTTTCTAAGGAACGGTTCACCTCCGGTAATTCTAAGCTTCTCAACACCTAGATCTGTCATTATGTTAATGACTCTCACCATCTCCTCGTAGGTAAGTAGTTCCTGACGAGCCACATAATCAATGCCTTCCTCTGGCATGCAGTAAAAGCACCTCAGGTTACAGCGATCAGTCACTGCAAGACGCACATAATTTATATTTCTGCCATGGCTATCGATTAACATACGCATCTACATCCCATAAAGCTAAAGATAGTATTACTCTGCACAACGATTTTATTGGGATAAAGATCACACTTAGCCCCTATTTTCTTTCCTCCATACGACTTTGAGTGCAGACCACTTAGCATCTACTGCGCATACCTTTACATCTACCAAACCCAAACTCAATGCTGTGTCCCGAATCACATCTTCGGTCACGTCTGTAGGAATTCGCGCACTCTTCTTATACCATGACACCCAGATCATACCGGATTTTTTAATCATGTCTTTACCTTCAATAATAGCTTTTTCTACTGTTAGGGCATCCGGGGCAAACCAGTGTATTCCATCCAGGTCTTCATCATCTTGCACAAATTTGACATCTTCTACTGGGCCCAATAACTCTTTATAATCAGAGGGCGGGTTGATGGTACGCCATCTACTCCCTGGCTTCATTCCCAGTTTCTTATAAAGTGGTTTCCCTGAATATCCATGTGCCATTTACGAGTATTTACCAGGAAGATCTGTTACGCTTCCAGTTTATCACCATATTCACGATGCGATTGTAATTTGCCATGCCATCGTGTATTTTATTGGACCTTAAATATGCGTCATACATTGCATTTCTAAATCTTGGAGCAATGTCAGGATACTTTCTGATCGCTTCATCAATATCCTCCAAATCGTTTTGCACAGATTCCGGAAGTGCGTCAACTGTACTCTTATACTGCTCTGGAGCCAGTCTACGAAAAGAATGTCGCAGGTACCGCCAATAGCCCAATTCACCTGAATATTTGATGAGAGGATAGGGTGATCGATTACAAAGTACATAGGCCAGAAAGTTGCAGTCACCCTCCCCGGTGACACCCAGCGCATGAAAAAATTCATGTGCCATCACAAATGGTTTCTGCAGTTTGTGAAGACCTGGATCGATATTACACTCTCCGGAGAGGGGATTGTAAAAACCTGCCGTACCCCATCGCAATAATATACCGGCGGGTACTAGCTGTCTACAGCGAATCTTACCGGAAATATCATATCCCAATTCTTCGGCAAGCTCGGATGAAGACTTTCTGAGTGTGACCTCCAGAAGATTATAGTGATTCCTCAGTAGTGTTTCACTCAGGATCTGGTCATTTCTGGTTCTGATATCAGCCAGGGACCTGGCCACTAACTGGCATTCACTGACGAAGTCTGATTGTTCGATAGGGCCGGGTTGCCAACTGAGTCTTTCCTCCATGGAAAGCCGATCATAATTGAAGCCCCACATGAAGTAGAACAGGAAAACAACCCAACCTGCAAGAGAAAGCAGGGCTTTTCCAAAATCGGTCCACGCTCTCAATTTTCGTGGAGATATTTGCCTAATTCTTTTTATCCGCCAAACTAGCCAGACAATAATACCAATCAACAATAGATAGAAAAAAGGAAAACCAAGGAGACTAATGGTGTGATCCACAAACCAACGGACTATTGGATATAGACCATGACCGTACCAGGATTCGATAAAGGAAGAAGATGCAACCCGGTGCATCAATAATGCCAGTATCGCCAGAACAGGTCCGATCAACCATCTGTATTTAGGCATGCGGAGCATAATGTATTTTCGGCGACATTTTAATGATACCCATGAACCTCAGCAGTATCCTCTGTGTTAATGACATTGTGCTGCAAAAGCAAGCAATTCTTGAAAAGTAACCAACGATTGGTAATCTTGGTTATTTTTGCAGCCCATAATTTATTTATCAACAGTAAAATTTTAGAAATAATGGCTTTTGAATTCACAGATTCTAACTTTCAGGAGACAGCTCTTGATCAGGAAGGACTGGCAGTTGTAGACTTTTGGGCTGAATGGTGTGGTCCCTGTCGATTGGTCGGACCAATCATCGAAGAACTGTCAAAGGACTATGACGGGAAGGCCCTGATAGGCAAGGTAAATGTGGATGAGCATCCTGAAGTTTCGATGAAATATAATGTACGAAGCATTCCAACCATTTTGTTCATCAAGAATGGTGAGGTGGTGCATAAACATGTAGGTACTGCAACAAAGGCAGCGCTTTCTGAGAAAATCGAATCGCATATCTAATATTGATTGCGATCCAATTGAAATCAAAGCTCTTATTCTTCGTTAGGATAAGAGCTTTCTTATTTTTAGCATATGAGTTACTTTGACAACTACAATCTCAAGGATCTTGAGAATCTCGATTTGATAGCCCGTCAGGTCGTTGAAGGTTTTATCATTGGGCTACATAAAAGTCCTTTTCATGGTTTTTCAGTTGAATTTGCTGAGCATAGACTGTACAATCAGGGTGAAAGTACGCGAAACATTGATTGGAAGGTGTATGCGCGAACCGACAAGATGTTTACTAAACGTTTTGAAGAGGAGACTAATCTACGTTGTCAAATTGTGCTTGACATTTCATCTTCTATGTACTTTCCTGATATTGAAGGAGATAAAAGTCTCAAGGTTAATAAGATCAAATGGGCTTCGTTGGCATCAGCGTCGCTAATGATGTTACTTAGAAAGCAGCGAGATGCCTTTGGTCTTAGCCTCTTCGACAGTGAGGTCCGCCAACATACCCCTGCCAGAAGTAGTACTTCTCACTATAAGCTCTTATTGACTTACCTGGACAATGCGATCAATGATGCTAAGCCTGACAAGGGGACCAGTGCTGCAAAAGCTTTGCATCAAATAGCGGATAGTATACACAAACGCTCCCTCGTAGTCATCTTCAGCGATATGTTTGATCGTATTGAGGATCCGGATCATATGTTTGCTGCACTTCAGCACTTGAAGCACGCTAAACATGAGGTGTTGTTATTTCATGTAGTGGACAAGAAGATGGAAATGGATTTTGAATTTGAAAACAGGCCTTACTTATTTATCGATGTAGAATCCGGTGAACGAGTAAAAGTACAACCTCACGAGGTAAAGAAGCTTTACACCGAAAAACTAGCGGCATTTAAAGAGCAGCTAAAACTTAAATGTCTTCAGTATAAAATCGACCTGGTAGAAGCTGATATTGCTGAAGGCTTCAAGGCAGTCCTGCAATCCTACTTGATAAAAAGAAGCAGAATGAACTGATCTCCTGGCGAGATTCAGTCTTGACCTTATGCTATCCAATATCGTTTTACAATGGCTGCGTAACTTAGGCCTCAGGGATGTGATAGACAGTATAAGAATGTCATGGCAACGGTGGACGCTCAAGGGGGAAAATCAAGCCTTTCTCAAGGAGTATCCAAATATCATACTGCCAGCTGACGACATCATGTATGAGACCTTCAATCTCAACTATAGAAATTACTTTGAAGGCGGGAGAAAGACTGCCAGCGAAATTTTGTCGTATTTTCAAGCATGTGCTGGCAGAGAATTTCCGGATTCCATCCTCGACTGGGGTTGTGGTCCCGGACGAGTGATTCGACATATGCCTAAACTGCTGCCTGAGAGCCAGGTGTTGGGATCGGATTTCAATGCTCAAACCATTACATGGTGTCAACAAAATATTCCTGACGTACGATTTATTCAAAATGCCCTCATGCCACCTATCAAATTGGAAAATGAGCGTATTGAGTGGGTCTACAGCATTTCTGTATTTACACATCTGTCAGAGAAAGCCCACGATGCCTGGATCCAAGAAATCTTCCGAATACTTCAGAAAGGTGGGTACTTCCTGATGACCACCCAGGGTGATGCCTTTATGCACAAGCTCACGACCAAAGAGTTAAGACTCTATAACCAAAATAATATCGTCATCAGAGATGGAGTGGAAGAAGGTCGCAGAACATTCAGTGCTTTTCACCCACCTGACTATGTGAAAGCACTCGTGAAGGACTTCAGGATAGAGAGACATGTACCAGGCAGCCAAAGCAAAAACCAACCTCAGCAAGACATCTGGATTCTCAGTAAAGAATACTAAACCATAAGTCGAAGCTCTATCCATCTAAAAGTCCTATATTTCTGCTCACTCAATAAATTCATTTATGATTAAACTATCTGATATATCCACTGACGCGCCAGCTGGTTTCAAGAAGAAGGAAACCAAGGAGGAGAGAGAAAAACTCTCCCGAAAGGTTGGAGACCTCCAGCATCTCATGTATGCTGAAGGAAAGAGGAGCCTGCTGGTAGTATTCCAGGGAATGGATGCCAGTGGAAAAGATGGCGCTACAAAAAAAGTGTTTCGGTTTTGTAGTCCATCAGGTACTTGGGCAAAGGCATTCAAAAAACCAACAGATTTAGAATTTGCGCACGATTTCTTATGGCGTATTCATCAAATGACGCCCAAAAAAGGCAGAATTCAGATATTCAACCGATCTCATTATGAAGATGTCTTGATACAACGGGTGCATAAGTGGATTGATGAAGAACATGTGTCGCAGCGTATTAATGCCATTAATCGATTTGAGGAGCTTCTGCAGTTTGACAACGATACTACCGTGGTCAAGTTTTATATGCACCTGAGTCGCGAGCGGCAAAAGGAAAAGCTACAGGAAAGAATCGATGTCCCGTCCAAGAACTGGAAGCACAACTGGGGTGATTGGAAAGAAGCAGAACTATGGGACCAATACATGTGGGCTTATGAGGATGTTATCAATCGTAGTACCATACCCTGGTACATTGTGCCGTCGGACAGAAGATGGTACCGCGATTACTTTGTCGCCAAGACAATAGTGGATATTATGGAAGGTTTCAATATGCAATTGCCTATACTTTCAGAAGAGGAGAAGAAATATGGACAAGGTCAGAATTGATAAATGGCTATGGAGTGTCAGAATCTTCAAGTCAAGAACCATTGCATCTGCTGCCTGCAAGGCAGGTAAAGTCAAATTGGGAGACCTGAAGCTTAAGCCCTCACATCTGATTGTAGTTGGTGATCAATTATTGGTCCAGAAAAATGGATACAATTTACAGTTTGAAGTTCTGAAGCTACTTCAAAAACGAGTATCAGCTCCGCTAGCTCAGGAAGCATATATCGATCGTACACCTGCTGAAGAGTTGAATAAATATGAAAAGTGGTTCATTGGCAAAGCGTCTCCGGAACATAGGGAAAAAGGTGCAGGCCGACCTACCAAGCGTGAACGCCGTGTACTGGAGTCCTTTAAGGATGACTACACCGAAGAGGATTAAAACCACAAATTCGATCTTCTTTGCCATTGCATCAATTCCAATAAATCAGATAATCGTTTTACCTTAACGGTGGCTAAAACCGAATTCTAACCTTATGAAACGACTACTACTTCCCTTGCTATTGTCTATTTGTTTACCAACCCTTGCCCTGGCGCAAAGTGGTGGACTGGATGATAAAATCAATGAACTCTTCACACCTATTGCCAATTGGTGGGTATCCTTTGTACTCACAAGTATACCGATTGGAGGGGGTCTGAGTGTGCCCATCGTTCTCCTACTTCTTATAGGAGGTGCTTTGTTTTTCACCCTGCGATTTGGGTTTGTCAATATTACCAGGTTCCCGCTGGCCATTAATGTGGTACGAGGAAAGTATGATGACCTCGAAGGCAGTGATGAACCCATCACTACAGACACCGTGCGGGTTGTGGATGGAGATGTTATTGATACCATCAAACAGGAGGGTAAACAAGGTGAGGTAAGTCACTTCCAGGCTCTTGCAGCCGCTGTTTCTGGTACTGTCGGATTGGGAAATATCGCTGGTGTAGCTGTTGCCATCGTGATGGGTGGTCCCGGTGCTACTTTTTGGATGATACTGGCTGGCCTATTGGGTATGTCCTCCAAATTTGTCGAGTGTACATTGGGTGTCACCTACCGAGATGTCGATGCCACAGGTCGTGTTTACGGTGGTCCTATGTATTACCTTTCCAAAGGATTGAAAGAACGAGGATTCCCCGGAGCAGGTCGTGTTTTAGCGGTGGTCTTTGCTATACTTTGTATTGGTGCTTCATTTGGGGGGGGGAACATGTTTCAGTCTAATCAGGCAGCCTCGCAGATAATGACGCAATTTAATATGACATCCGGGGCGGCTGGAACATTATTGGGCGTGGTTATGGCCATTTTGGTAGGCATAGTTATCATTGGTGGTATCAAACGCATCGGTAATATTGCTGAGAAAATCGTACCGTTCATGGCCGTTTTGTATGTACTATCGTGTCTGGCCGTAATCGTACTTAATTTTAGTCAGTTAGGTGCCGCCTTTGGCTTGATACTACGGGAGGCTTTCAATCCTACGGCAGTTGCTGGTGGATTTGTAGGTGTCATCCTGACTGGATTTAGAAGGGCTGCCTTCTCAAATGAGGCTGGTGTTGGATCAGCTGCAATTGCACACTCGGCGGTAAAAACAAGATATCCCGCCAGCGAGGGTGTCGTTGCCTTATTGGAGCCATTCATAGATACTGTACTTATTTGTACAATGACGGCATTGGTCATCATCGTGACAGGCAACTATCTTGATACCTCAGGATTAAATGGCGTAGATCTTACGACACAGGCATTCGAATCCTCCATACCAGGATCCTCTTACCTGCTCACAGTTGCTATTGTTTTATTTGCATTTAGTACCATGCTATCTTGGTCATATTACGGTCTGCAGTCCTGGCTGTATCTATTTGGAAGAACTAAGATAGCGGACGTGGTGTATAAGATAATCTTTGTACTCTTCATTATAGTGGGTTCTGCTTCGAGCCTTCAGGCAGTTATTGATTTCTCAGATGCTATGATACTCGCAATGGTCTTCCCTAACATGATTGGGCTACTTATACTGTTCCCGAAAGTTAGAGAAGAGTTGAACCGGTATCTCACGGCTATTAAAGATGCCATCACTTAGTGGCAGAAGTTTATATCGGTGTAGGAAGTAATCAAGGAAATCGACACCAGAATCTTCAAGATGCAATTAATGCGCTTGAAGGCAAGGTGAAAATGATCGATAAATCATCGATCTATCGGACCAAAGCCTGGGGCCTGGAAGATCAGTCCGATTTCTTTAATCAGGTATTGAAAGTACAGACCGAATTATCACCCGCTGATTTGCTTGCAGTCATTCAACAAATAGAACTCAAGCTGGGAAGACAGCGCAAAATCAAATGGGGCCCCAGAATTATAGATCTCGATATTTTAACGTACGAGGAGGTCATACTTCATTCCGAATCACTCCAAATACCTCACCCCGGAATTCCCGAAAGAAACTTTGTGCTGACTGGGCTGATGGATCTGGCACCTAATTTTAAACACCCTGTTTTGGGTAAGACAATACGAGAGTTGTATCTTCAATGTTTGGATACATTGGACGTTTTATTGATTGAACCTTAATGGAATCATATCCTCTGCCATACCGGTATATCTGCATAGAAGGTAACATAGGAAGTGGTAAAACTTCTTTGGCGAATAAACTCGCCAAGCTTTACAATGGCAAGCTCCTGCTGGAACAATTTACTGACAATCCCTTTCTGCCATTCTTTTATCAGGATCCGGATCGGTATGCTTTTCCTGTCGAAATATTCTTTATGACAGAACGCCACAAGCAGATGCAAAAGCATATTCTCACACATGACTTGTTTGCAGAGCATATTTTTGCCGATTACTGCTTTACAAAGACGTTGCTATTTGCCAGAAATAATCTACATGATGAGGAATTCAGGATATTTCAGCACTTATTTCAACTGTTGGAAAACCCCTTTCCATACCCTGATCTACTCGTGTACCTTCACCGGTCTACCCCCAAACTTCTGGAACTCATCAGTGAACGTGGTCGGAACATGGAAACTCCTATCACTGAAGATTATCTCGTCACTATTCAAAACGCTTACTTTGAATACTTCAGAAGCGAAAACAGCTACCCAATTCTGATAATCGATGTCGAAGACATGGATTTTGTGAAGAGAAAAGAAGATTTCGACGAAATCATTCGTTTGATATCCCAAAAATACCAGCCAGGTGTACATCGGGTGAGTATACGCTAGATCAGTTTATCAGGTTGATTTCCCGACGATGATTGATTGCTGTTGATCGAAAAAAGATCTGAAACCGCGAACAAGATTGATATTTTTACTGCATCATTTTGGCACATTGTAGATAGATATGAGAAACTTTATCAAGATTATATTTGGATCATGCCTGGGCGTAATCCTGGCGTTGGTTGCATTGGGATTTGTCCTCTCATTTTACACCGCATCGTTGATGACGGCTGGCAGTGGGTCATCATCGATCACCAGCAATTCAGTTTTAAAAATCTCCTTTGATCAGCCAATCCCCCAAAAAACAAATAATACAGAGGCCATGATGTACAATCTATCCGACGATAAATTTCTCGGGTTGTATGAAATCATTGAGTCTATCCAATCTGCCAAAAGTGACCGACGCATCAAGGGCATTTATCTACAGCTATCCTCCGGAGGCATGGGCAATGCCAAAGCAGATGACATTCGTGAAGCATTGGAAGACTTCAAAGAAAGTGGGAAATTCATTTATGCCTATTCTGGCAATTATGGTTATAGCCAGGGTGCATACTACCTGGCATCTGTCGCTGATAAAGTCTTTCTTCATCCATTGGGTGCAGTCGATCTACATGGCTTCGGCACTGCCGTACCGTTCTTTAAGGACATGCTAGACAAGTTAGGGGTGAAGATGCAAACATTCTATGCCGGTAAATTTAAGGGTGCCACAGAACCCTACCGAAGAAATGATTTGAGCGACGAAAATCGACTTCAGATAAAGAGTTACCTTTCAGAGCTTTATGACAACTTTGTAGAGGACATAGCGACATCAAGGGGCCTAAGCAACACAGAAGTACGATCAATAGCTAGTAACCTGGAAGGTAGATATGCGGCACTGGCTCATGAAAAAGGACTTGTGGACGAATTGGTTTATGAAGATCAGGTCTTCTCCGAAATCCGGTCCTCGCTTGATATGGACGAAGATGACAAAATTCCATTTATCTCCCTGGCTGATTATAGTGACAAGAGAGATAAGGACAATAATCTGACGGCAGGTGACAAGATCGCCGTACTGTATGCTGAGGGCGAAATCAGAGCAGGTAAGGAAACATATGGTATGATTACCGATCAGCACTATGTAGATGTCATACGAAAAATCAGGGCTGACGACAAAGTAAGAGCACTTGTTCTCAGAGTTAATTCGCCGGGTGGAGATGGATTTGTTTCGGATGAAATATGGCGTGAGCTAGAACTGGTACAAGAACAAGGGGTGCCTGTAATCGCCTCCATGGGAGATGTTGCAGCTTCGGGCGGATACTATATTTCCTGTGGTGCTGACCGGATATTGGCAGAACCGAACACTATAACTGGAAGTATTGGAGTATTTGGCATCATCCCAAATGCTGCAGAACTACTCAATGATAAGTTAGGTATCCATGTTGATACAGTGAAAACAGCCGAATATGCTACAGGAATTGTATCACCCTTTTATCCGACCGGTGATCGTGAAGCTGCCTTGATTCAAAGTGAAATTGATCGATTCTATGAATCATTCTTGGCGCGAGTAGCCGATGGCAGATCCATGACCCGAGACCAGGTGCATGAAGTAGCTCAGGGTAGAGTGTGGACTGGTAAACAAGCTCTGGAAAGAGGACTGGTGGACGAAATGGGTGACATCCATGATGCGATTGCTTTAGCAGCGGAAATGGCAAATATATCTGACTATAGGTTGACACAATACCCACGTATCAAAGATCCATTCCAAAAACTGATTGAAGATCTCTCTAGTCAAACGCTAGAATCAAAAATTGAGCAGAAGATGTTGGCAAAGTTCTTTCCTGAACTGCTTAAGACGCGTGAAACACTGCAATATTTGATCGAATGTAAGCGACCCCAGGCCAGATTACCTTTCGATCTTTCTATTCTAAACTAGAATGGGTACTAAGTAGATATTATTTTTTCTGCTGAGCCAGGGCTTCATGTCCGGTTCAGCTTCGATTTAGTCCGATTCAGTCCGGTCTTATAACTTTTTTAACAAATTAGATGTTGATACATCAAATGTTTAGACATACATTTGGGCTATGATAATGGAAGAGGCAATAAAGCAAGGAGTGATTTTGAATCAACACCAAAGATTGGCGTTAAACATGTATTTCACCCAGTCGCAGCTACACTATCATACGAACGCAGCATTAAAGCCACTGGGGCTTTCCTCCCAGCAGTTCAATATTCTGCGCATTCTACGAGGTCAAAAAGGAAAGCCTATTGGCGTAAAGGATATTGCTGAGCGGATGATTGATAAAATGTCAAATGCTTCGCGATTAGTGGAGAAGCTACGAACAAAAAACCTGGTACGCAGGTCTGAATGCTCCCAGGATAGAAGAAAGGTGGAGATTGTAATCACTGAGGAAGGTCTTGATGTCATTGCAAAAGCATCATCAATTATGGATCAGGCCACTAATGAGAGACTACATCATATCAGTGAAGAGGAAGCAAAAATGATCAATAGTCTATTGGATAAAATAAATTCGAAATTCGATTAAGTTTTTCTATAATATCAAATTTTTAAATTAAGTATGAAAAAAGTGAATCTATTATTCATGTTAGTAAGTGCATTTTCACTTACAGGGATCGCAAACACATTTCCAGGATTAGGAGATGGTACTGTAGATGTAGAAAAGAGTACTATCACCTGGGTTGGAAAAAAAGTAACAGGTAAGCATGATGGTACCATCAAGCTGAAGGAAGGTGAATTAAAAATGGAAGACGGTCATCTCACAGGAGGATCATTTGTCATAGACATGACTTCCATGGAAAATAACGACATGGCAGGCAAGGACGGAGCTGTAAAACTAATGGGTCATCTTAAGTCTGCTGATTTCTTTAACGTGGAAGAGCATCCTACAGCCTCATTTATGATTACCGATGTTGTACATCGTGGCACTGAGGGATCTTACAAAGTCGTAGGAGACTTAACGATTAAAGGGATTACAAAGCCGATCAAATTCAACACACAAATCAATGAAGAAGGTGGCATGAAGGTCGCTACTGCTGATATTGTAGTAGATAGATCTGAGTATGATGTTCGTTATGGATCAGGTAGTTTCTTCGATAACCTTGGAGACAAAACTATTTATGATGAATTCGAACTGCAAGTAAAATTGGTTCTTAACTAATTAAGAACTTTGGAATAAACACGAAAGGGGTGTCATCCTTGCGGATGAACACCCCTTTTTAATACCCATGGTCTGGTATTTCTATTCGATTTTGAAAAACCGATATGTCTTGAGCTCGTTAGCATCGGCCAGATGCAGGTAGTACCACCCTACCGGAAGTCTGCCTACAGAAACTGTTTCGTTCATGGACCGAACCTCAGTATCTCTGTAAATGATACCATTCTGGTCAACGATCTGCATTCTCGCATTACCTGAGGATGGTCTCACCAGGTGGAGTTCCTCCCGGGTGTGCGAAGGATAAAGCACGGAATTAATTCGAGCCTCTTGCGTTATTGTCACAATCTGTGATAGACTTTCTGAGCCATCTAAATCACGATTTCTTAGTCGATAATAATTAGCCCCCGGAGCACCGGTATAATCGATCCATTCGTATGTGTGACCACCTTCTGTGTTTCCCTTTGACTGTATGATCGCGACTTCTACAAAGTTACCATCAGTAAGAGCATCCGCTCTCTCCAGCACAAAGCCCTCTACATCCTGCTCCCAGGCCGTCTCCCACCTAAGGTGATTATTATATCCTATACTGTGCCCTTCAAAACCAATAAGCTCCAGAGGTAGGATGCTTTGCTCACCTGCAGCATATGGATACTCCATGCATCCCTGATCCAAGGCGGTGATATCATTACAACATGAGGGATTCATATTGGCA
Source organism: Saprospiraceae bacterium (assembly GCA_050298535.1). Lineage (GTDB taxonomy): Bacteria > Bacteroidota > Bacteroidia > Chitinophagales > Saprospiraceae > JABDMH01. Next base: position 13,866 of record JBNKUI010000118.1, on the reverse strand, counting down.
GCACCCTCAGCAGAAGCAATATGCCCCAGACCAAGTGCGTGGGATATTTCATGCATAAGTACCTCTGTGAACTGATTATTGCACTTGCAGGTGCCCAGTCCATCATTGAGTACCACATATCCATACTGTCCAGTACCCCAGTCTACCCCATCATAGGTATGCTTTCCGATCGAATACACTCCGCCAATGGCGAGAATCCCACCACAGTTGTTAAGGTCTGAGACCTCATCACATGGATCATCATAGAAGATGACAATGTTTCGATATCCCCCGAGATTCGCACTTACCCAGGATCTAAAATCGGAGCCCAGGGCCGACTCATCCGAACAATTAGCAAAATTGACTACCGTCCCCTGATCGGTTATATTAATATCTGGATATGCCGCCTGTAGACCTGATATAGCGGCCTGTGTACGGGCAATACTTGAGGAACAACCTGCAGCTCCACCCTGTGTATAATGAATTCCTACCGCATTCTCTTCGAAGACATTCCAACGAATATTCCTGCCGGCAGCTGTCATATATGTACATTCAGAAGGTACTGCCCGTTGATTATCAAAGTGATAAAAATCATCTTGAGATAAATGAGTTTTCGCAATACTATTATTCCACTCTGCACCTGCCACTACCTCCGACAGACTGGCTATCAGATCTTTTTTCCGATAGACTGCCAGAGGTTCAGATTCTGTATCTTGGTGGAGAACAAATTCTCTTGCGCCCTCACTAGGTACCATATATGATACCCCATTCATGGTAAGCTCCTCGAAAACGTAATAGGAGAAACAAAGGGGATGATATAACCCAGACGGTCTCTTATCTAAGAATAGTAAATAAGAAGCACCATCATACAGATCTAAATCACCCCACATCGTCATCCACTTGTCGTCAATTACTTTCTCCCATCGCTGAACCTCAAAATCATTATCCTCATGTAGGGCACCTTTTATAGTCTTACTAACTTTCAATCTAAATCTAAATCGAGTTTCACCCTCTTGTTCTACGGCATAGTGATCCAGCACCGTCGCTATGACGACTGCGTCACTATATTGGGTCAAAGAACCCAAATCCGTAAACGGAATGATTGTGGTTCCCTGCACATCCAGGGTGATTCTCATCATTATCAATATAATGATAGGAACTAGAGGAAGTCTACACCTCATAGTCAATTTTTCTGTTGCGTCCAAAATTGACCAGGATGCGATGTCATGTAAGGCTAAGACCTACTATACATCAAGTCTGAGCTATGGTTTGTTCTTGCTTACTAAAATATATTGGAGGGTCGAATAGGTCTCACATCTAACCTTTATTCAAAATCTTTGCCAGATAGGAGCAATCATGTTGCCGTAAGACATATATTATCAGAAGTTATGTATAAGCAGCTCATTGTTATTATTTAGGCCGGTGCTCCTTTCGTCACATACTTTTAACAATGATTACACGTCCTCTTTAGTACTCCTAGATGAGGATGTCTTTCGGGGTTCAATGATAAGTCTGAGAGACTGATCATAAGTAAAATAATTCCATACCCAATTGAGGAAAACAACCAGTTTATTCCGCACGCCTAAAAGTGAATATAGGTGCACTACCAGCCACACCAACCAGGCAAAAAAGCCTTTAAATTTCCAATTGGGTAAATCTACGACGGCCCGATTTCTTCCGATCGTAGCCATCGTCCCCAGATCTTCATATTCGAATGGACTCCAGTCACTTTCACTCCTTTTCTTGAGGTTCTTTGCCACGCTTTTAGCCATCTGTATAGCTACCTGAGCCACTTGTGGGTGCCCATATTCGTACTCCTTATCATCTGTGATTAGAGCAGCATCTCCCAAGGCAAAAACATCTGATACTCCCTTTACCCGACAGTAGTCATCGACCAGAAGTCGATTGCCCCTACCGTACAATTCATCGGGAATACCTTTGATTTTCGGACATTTAATTCCAGCGGCCCAGATCACTTTCCCGCACCGAATTGACTCTCCATCGTTGGTATATACATACTCTCCGTCACACCGCTGCACTCGCTTATTTTTCACGACATGAACACCCAACTCCTTGAGATATCTTTCAGAGTTGACAGAAGCATTCTCCGACATGCCGGGCAATAGTTTATCTCCTGAATGCACCAGATATATATCGACCTCACGTGTTGGCAACTCAGTATAATCTTTCGGGAGGACATACCTTTTCATTTCAGCAAGTGCACCTGCGACTTCCACTCCTGTGGCTCCCCCTCCCACCACAACGATGTCAATGAGTTTTTGTCGCTCATCATAATCTCTGGTACTGATGGCTGCTTCATAATCCTTTAGTATTGAATTTCGGATATATAGGGCTTCGGATATGCTTTTCATGGGAAGTGTATTCGCCTCCAACTCAGCATTTCCATAATAATTGGTCTTGGCTCCAGTGGCTATCACCAGATAGTCATAGTTTAGGTAACCCAGATTTGCATACACCTGTTTTTTCTCCAGGTCTATCTCATTAATCTCGGCGTATCGGACATGGATATTAGTAAATCGCTGAAAAACCTTTCTCAAGGGAAAACTGATGGAGCTGGGCTCCAGTCCCGCCATTGCCACTTGATAGAAAAGTGGCTGAAATTGATGGTAGTTGTTCTTATCAACTAGCACGATCTGAAAGTCTGATTTCCGAAGGGACTGTGCAAGTTTTAAGCCCGCAAAACCAGCACCTATTATTACAATTCGCTTCTTATCGGTTTCCGGAACATTAAAGGCCTTTCCCATTATCTTTGGTTCTTTCTCGGCATTAAGACCACATAGGGTATGGATACTTTCCTTGTTCTCCAAACCTCGCGAATGCAGCTTTCACATGCTCTGCATCTTCCTTATATGTCACTCCGTACCAATGATCTGTGGAGGTAAGGAGTCTTACCTCCACTTCTCCAGACTTGATCAGATCATCAATAATCAGAGGAATGTAATACTCTGCTTTGGGGTTATCTTTGTTTGCAGCGACAAACTCCCGAAATCCCGCATGGAGATGACGAAAGATGTCAGGATGAAAACCCCAGAAATTCATGGACACGACATCATCTTCACTTAATCCCTCTTTTGCATCGGGTCCATGGACTACGACGCCACGTTCATCCTTATGTATTTTTAATGTTTCAACAATACCTGAAAGGTTGCCTTTCTCGTCTGTAGAGCAAACCCCCCGGTTGACGGTCCCCATATCGGACAACGTATTTTTGAGCTGATAGCCAACCATAGAATACACATGAGGGGACGCTTCATCTCTCAAAAAATCACTCATAATATCGAAGCATTGCTGTCCGTAGTAATCATCGGCATTAATTACAGCAAATGGTTCATCAATGAGGTCATCAGCAACCAGCACAGCGTGTGAAGTTCCCCAGGGCTTCTCCCTTTTCGGAAGATCATCAAATCCATCTATTTCCGGATTTACCGGCTGACATACATAAGCTACCTCAATTTGATCTTTAAATTTGGACCCTACCTTCTGTTCGAATTCCTCCTGAAAGAAATCTCGGATTACAAATACCACTTTTGAAAATCCGGCTTGTATTGCATCATATATAGAGTACTCAAGAATTGTTTCGCCATTGGGTCCCAGCTCATCTAATTGTTTGAGGCCTCCATATCGGCTTCCCATACCTGCTGCCAGTACCAAAAGACTTATTTTCTGATCGCTCATTCTCGATTATTTCAATGATGGGGTTAAAGATAGAAAGCTGTATTAGATATTAAAACTATCCTACATATTGTTATCCCAACTAAGTCAATTGTGTATATTCACCTAAAGCGAACAAATGGACCTGACTACACTTGATATTGGAATAATCATTTTCTTTTTTGCCCTGACATTGGGTATTGGACTATATGCTTCAAGATCATCGGGTAAAAACACCTCTGAGTACTTTCTATCTGGAAGAAATATGCCCTGGTGGTTACTGGGCATGTCAATGGTTGCCACCACATTTTCTACGGACACACCCAATCTGGTAACCGATATCGTTCGACAAAACGGAGTGTCTGGAAACTGGGTGTGGTGGATATTTCTCATCACCGGCATGCTCACTGTCTTTGTGTATGCCAGACTATGGAGAAAATCCGGAGTCACCACTGATATTGAGTTTTACGAACTCCGATATGGGGGTGGTCCGGCCAGATTCTTAAGAGGATTTCGTGCTATCTTCCTGGGCTTGATTTTCAATGTGCTGAGTATGTCCGCAGTCTGTCTGGCTGCGATTAAGATTGGAGAAATCATATTAGGTCTATCTCCACTGCAGACCATTGGAGCGGCAGCCATTGTAACGGTGATTTTTAGCTCCATGGGTGGTTTCAAAGGTGTGGTCTATACCGACTTTGTATTGTTCTTTGTAGCGATGATAGGTTCTATTGGTGCAGCGGTTGTAGCTGTCAATCTCCCGGAGGTAGGTGGACTTGAAGCCATGTTTGCGCATGAATCCATCCAATCCAGCATGAATATCCTTCCTGACATTAACAACAGGGAGGTAGTGATAACACTTATCATAATCCCCCTGGCAGTGCAATGGTGGGCGGCCTGGTACCCGGGTGCGGAGCCGGGTGGCGGTGGTTATATAGCGCAGAGAATGCTCGCATCCAAGAGTGAAAGCCATGCTGTAGGTGCCACATTTTTCTTCAACATCCTACATTATGCCTTACGTCCATGGCCCTGGATCCTGGTTGCATTGGCATCACTCATTGTCTTTCCTGACCTGGCAAGTATAAAAGCAGCTTTCCCCAATATCAGCGACGACAAGTTAGGACATGATCTTGCATACCCCGCCATGCTTACCTTCCTGCCTGCCGGTCTACTCGGTCTGGTCCTGGCAGCTCTCATTGCCGCCTTCATGTCTACGATTTCAACACATCTCAATTGGGGTGCTTCATATTTAGTACATGATTTCTATAAACGATTTATCAATACAAATGCAAATGAGAAGGAGTACGTAATGGCAGGTCGGGTCACCACCTTCATTCTAATGGCGCTGGCAGCGACTATGGCTTTGTTTATGACCAATGCCTTACAAATTTTTAACTACATCCTCATGTTCGGAGCGGGTACTGGCCTCATCTTTATACTCCGCTGGTTCTGGTGGCGCATTAATGCTTGGAGCGAGATAGCAGCCATGTTTTCTTCAGGCATCATTTCTTTTGTCTTCGCATTTACTGGAGTATATCCTGACTCCTGGGATCCAAGTCTGCAATTTCCATTGATTGTTCTGATCACAACTATAGTCTGGATCACAGCTACCTATGTGACCCGACCAGAGGCTGCCGAAACGCTTAGAAACTTCTACAGTCATACTCAACCCTTTGCTGCCGGCTGGAAGCCCGTCCTTAAAGATGCCGCCTTACATCATGAGCCTCTCGAAGAGGGATCAGCTCGCACTTTACCCATGGGAATTCTAGCCATGCTCACGGGCACCCTTCTCGTGTATTGCCTATTATTTGCTACCGGTAAGTTTCTATATGGGTCATATGGATCGGCCATGATTTTACTGGCTGTGTCCTTGCTTGCTGCCTTTGTACTGGTCCGATTGTGGAAAAGAGCTGGAGCGGATCTGATTTAAAGAATACGAATGTTCACACACACAACCAAGATCAGAGTTCGATATGGCGAGACCGATCAGATGGGCATCATGTATTATGGAAATTATGCCCTTTACTATGAAGTGGGACGTGTGGAAGCCATTCGGTCGCTCGGAGTGACCTATAAAAGTCTGGAGGAGGATGGCATAGGAATGCCCGTCGTGCGGCTTGAAAGTAAGTTTCTCAGGCCCGCCTATTATGATGAATTATTGACGATCACCACCTCGATTGAGGAGTTGCCGCAACGATTGATTACCTTCCATGTTACCATGCACAATGAGAATGATCACCTAATCCATAAAGCCAAAGTGGTACTTTGCTTTCAGGATTTTGAAAATGGTGCGATGATGAAAGCCCCGGCCAAAATCATCGAAAAACTAAAGCCTTATTTTAACGATGCGTGAGTTATTTAGGCAATTAATTCACTGGAAGAACAAGCTCATTCGACTTCTGACACGGTGGGCCAAGCATACCTCTCTGCCTGGCTTTTTCAAAATCCCCATCTGGGATATCATGGTATTTCTCGTTGGAGAACTCAAGAAAGAAGATATCGTCACACGTAGTGAGAGTATGGCATTTAGTTTTTTTCTTTCGCTTTTTCCAGCCATTATCTTCATGTTTACGCTTCTCCCCTACCTGCCCGTGGAAGATATCGACAGTGTGATTCGTACTGCCATTCATGAGGTGATGCCTGACAATGCCCATGCATTCCTATTTGAGACCGTGGATAGCATCACGTCCATTCCCCGAGGAGGACTGCTGTCCTTAGGCTTTATTCTTGCCCTGATCTTCGCGTCAAGTGGACTCACCACTATGATTCGTGGATTCGAGAAATCGTATTCTGTATCATTTAAGGAGCGATCTTTCATCCGCAAGAGGGGTATTGCCCTTGGATTGACTTTGTTTGTAGGGTTATCCTTTATCCTATCCGGAGTAATCGTGGTGGCAGGCAATCGAATACTCGGGTTGATTTTCGATGAAGATGCTGACTCAGGTGCCACGGTCTTTCTGTTTGAAAGTATAAAGTGGCTCGCAATCCTATTTCTATTTTACAGTGTGATAAGTGTGATCTATAGGTTTGGTCCGGCACTAAAGAAGAGGATTGCACTTATTTCACCCGGTACGAACATGGCCACCGTTGGCACACTACTTACCAGTATCCTTTTCTCCTACATCATCGACAGTTTTGGAACTACAAACCGTATTTATGGTCCACTAGGTTCTTTGATCATTATGCTGGTATGGATGCAAATCAATTGCTTTATTTTATTGGCAGGATATGAACTGAATGCCAGCATTGCGATAAACAGAGACCTCCGCACCGCCAAAATCCTTACTGAAAAGAAAAAGAAAAATGCTAAAATCGACCCTTCTGCGATCAAGAAGAGAGGTCCGGGTCACCCCAGCGATGCCTAATAATATCAAACTCAGCTAAATCCAAAACCCTCGAAATCACGGAGTCAATCATTTCTTCAATGCTTTTAGGTTGACTGTAAAAAGAGGGAATAGCCGGGCAAATTACAGTTCCTGCCAAAGTAAGCAGTTCCATATTCTTGATATGTATAAGACTCAAGGGAGTTTCACGCGGTACGAGGATCAGTTTGCGACGTTCTTTGAGCATTACATCGGCAGCCCGGGTCATTAGATCATTAGAAATACCATGGGCAATTCGTCCCAATACACCCATACTGCAGGGACAAATGATCATGGTGTCATACTTTGCTGACCCAGAGGCAAAAGGCGCATTAAAGTCATCATTTTCGTAAAAGTCATAGGGGTACTTAGACTCATCGAAAGGACCTATTTCCAGATTCCAATTTACGATACCATTCTTCGATATTACAACCCCTACTCTATCCCACTGATCTTGTATCGACAGTAATCCATCCAGCATTTGTTTTGCATAAATGGCCCCACTGGCACCCCCAATTCCGACTACTACCCTACGCATGTCCTTTCATTACTAAATGGTAAATCTAGCACAATCTCAGTTGGCGCTAAATTTGATTATGGATAAGCAATAAGTTACTAACTCTTACTTGACATGAATGGTTTAATATCACTCCTAGCAATTCTGCCATTTTTTCTCTTTTCCAGCGACCCGCCCTCAAATACGACACCCGCAGGATCCGATCCTGTCATCGAATGGCTTTCCTGGGAAGAAGGCATGAAGCGATCAAAGAAAAATCCAGGATTACTGTTGGTAGATATATATTCTGATCAATGTCGCATGTGTAAGCTCATGGATCAGCGCACATTACTGGATCCCAATGTTGTAAGCTATGTTAATGAGCATTTCTACCCGGTAAAACTGGATGCCAAGGGGCAAGAGGTACTGGCCTGGAAAGGGGAGGACTACCATTGGAACCCTAAGCTTCGTGCGGGTATTCATATGCTGGCATACGAGCTTTGTAGTGGCGAGCCATCCTTCCCCGCCTTTGTAGTACTTGATCAAGAGGGTACGCCTATCCATATGACCAAAGGGTTTAAAAACCAGGGAGCATTTCTAAGTCAATTGAAAATATCTGTCAAAAAAATCGAAACTCAGGCAACGGATCTTGGCAAGTAGTTAAAAATGACTAAAGAGGGGGAAGAAATTTCTCTACCTCTTTCTATTATTGGATGATGGACCTTTTCGTATTTTCGCCGATCCATGTCAGCCAGCAAGATTATAGTACAGCCTGTCGAAGGCAAGCAGGATCTTAAAAGATTCGTAGACTTTCCCTACACCCTATATAAGGACAATCCTTATTGGGTACCTCCATTGCGTAGCGGGGAAATTGAGTTATTTGAAGAAGATAAGAATCCTGCATTCGAACATTGTGAAGTGCAGCTATTTCTGGCAACTGAAAATGACAAAGTAGTAGGAAGGATTGCGGCCATCATCAACAATAAAGAGCAAGAACAACTAGAAGAAAAGGTAGCCAGATTTGGATGGGTAGACTTCATAGAGGATAAGCGAGTCAGTCAACAATTATTGAAAAGCGCTGAATGGTGGGCCCGTCAGAAAGGATGTACTGCCATCAAGGGCCCCTACGGGTTTTCAAACATGGACAAGGCGGGTATGCTGATTGAAGGTTTTGAAGAACTCGCTACGATGGCCGTCATCTACAACTATCCTTACTACCCCAGGCATATGGAGGAAGCCGGATACAAGAAATTGGTAGATTGGAAGGAATTTGAGGTTGATGTGCCTACCGAGATCCCACAGAGAGTGTCGCGTTTTGCCAAGATGATAAAAGAACGGTATGGCCTTCATGAATATAAACCTTCCGACAAGGCAGATCTCCAGCGCGTGGGTCGCGAAATATTTGCCTTGTTAAATACTGCCTATGCAGATCTGGAAGGTTTTATTCCTCACTCAGGACCTCAGATAGATATTTTTATCAAGAAGTACCTTTCGTACATCAATCCGGATTTCCTCAGTATCGTATACGATTCCAACAACAAGCTTGCGGGTTTTGGCATCACTATGCCTTCGTTTTCAAGAGCTCTTCAAAAGGCAAAGGGAAAGCTCTTTCCTTTTGGTCTTTGGCACATCACCCGAGCCATGAAAAAGAACGATCGTGTAGATCTTTATCTTATCGCCGTGCGCCCAGATCTTCAGAATAAGGGTATTACAGCACTGATCTTCAATGAATTAATTGAGACATTCATCAAATACAACATCAAAAAAGCCGAAACTAATCCGGAGATGGAATCTAATCAGGATGTCCAAAACTTGTGGAAAGGCTATGAAATGCGCCTACACAAACGCAGAAGATGTTACATTAAAGATCTAATCTAGATCCCCTCCATCCTTCAGAAAGCACCTTATTATTAGGCGATTCTTGCTTCCTTAAACTCAGTATTGTACGAACCAGCCCTGAGTTTGTCTGCAACTACAGTAAAAGCCTTCAATGTGATCTCAACATCTTCCATCGTATGGACGGCTGTGGGAATCAATCTCAGTAGGATCATACCTTTGGGTACTACCGGATATACTACAATAGAACAGAAGATACTATAATTGTTTCTTAAGTCATTTACCATTTGCGTAGCTTCACCCACCGTCCCCTGCAGAATGACAGGTGTGACACAGCTAGTAGTATTACCCAGATTAAAACCACGATCCTTCAAGCCCGACTGTAAGGCCGTGGCTATTTTCCAAAGATTCGCTTTCATTTCAGGTTGAGTGCGAATCATATCTAACCGCTTAAGTCCGCCAATGACAAAAGGCATCGGTAGCGATTTGGCAAATATCTGAGAGCGAATATTGTATTTGAGAAATTGCATAATATCTGGCTCTCCCGCAAAGAAGGCTCCGATACCAGCCATCGATTTGGCAAAGGTCGAGAAATACACATCGATTTCATCTTGTACGCCTTGCTCCTCTCCAGCACCTGCACCCGTTGCACCCAGGGTACCAAAACCATGTGCATCATCAACTAATAACCTGAAGCCATATTTCTCTTTTAAGGCGACGATGCCTTTGAGGTCCCCCTGTTCTCCACGCATTCCAAAAACTCCCTCAGAGATCACGAGAATGCCCCCTCCGGTTCGTTCTACTATATTCTTAGCCCGGATTAGATTCTTTTCCAGACTTTCCATGTCATTATGGTCAAAGACGAATCGTTGACCCAAATGCATCCGGACTCCATCCACAATACAAGCATGACAACCTGAATCATAGACCACTACGTCCTTTCTTGATAGCAGCGCATCAATACAGGAAGACATGGCCTGATACCCAAAGTTAACCAGCAATCCTGCCGGCTTTTTGACGAATTCGGCCAGTTCATTCTCCAGTTGACAATGGTAGTCTGTATTCCCCGACATCATTCTGGACCCCATCGGGTAGGCCATTCCCCACCTTTCAGCAGCCTCTGCATCGACCTTCCGCACTTCCGGGTGATTGGCCAGACCCAGATAATTATTTACACTCCAAACAATCACCTCCTTGCCGTTGAAAATCATACGGTTAGCGATGTCACCCTCTAACTTGGGGAAGATATAATATCCCTCTGCCACATCAGCATATTTACCAAGTGGGCCAGCGTTCTTACGAATTCTACTAAATAGATCCATTGTCATTGAAGATTAAAAGCGGGTGCAAAAATAGTCAGATTAAATGAATTCAATCCATTCCTTAACTATTTATACGTCTTTTTGACTTATCTGAGACGCTTTGGAGTCGATACGATCCCTATATATAAGACTTTTTACATAGATGAGGAAATTGTTCACACAAATTATCTCATGTGCGGGTAAGTCAAAAAGTAATATTATCCTTGTGTGAACAAGTGATACCAGGAGATCAATGAGTGAACAACAAGTAGTACTCGTCACAGGAGCATCTACAGGAATTGGAGAATCCATAGCCAGGCATCTGGCGGATAAAGGCTTCATAGTATACGGTACCAGTCGTCGGATGATGACTGATTCCGATTCATTTCGATGGATTCAGTTAGATGTCAATGATATGGAATCCATTCAGAAATGCATCAAGATGGTGTTAGACAACGAAGGATGCATTGATGTACTCATCAATAATGCAGGTCTCGGTATGGTCAGTGCTCTGGAAGAAGCACCGTACGACAACATCCGGCAAGTAATGGATACTAATTTCTTTGGAGTGGTCAGGATGATCAAAACGGTACTTCCTCACATGAGAAGGGCCGGCAAGGGTAAGATCATTAACATCAGTTCGATGGGAGGACAGATGGGACTACCCTTCCGATCTATATATAGTGCGAGTAAATTTGCCCTGGAAGGCCTTACCGAAGCACTTCGCCAGGAGGCTGCAAAGTTTGGCATCCAGGCTTGCACAGTACTTCCTGGATCAATCAATACTGATATCGCAGACAAGCGCGTATCCCATGTCCCTGAAAAATCACCGTACAATCCTGAGATCAATGAGGCACATGTACTGATGAATGAAGAAGTAAAGAAAGGAATCGATCGACTACAAGTGGCCCGCAAAGTGGGAGAAATCATTGCACGAGATACACTTCCATCAAAAGTTGTGGTAGCTAAACCGTTTCAACAGCTGGTGGTGAGACTTAAACGGTATCTGCCAGCGTCCCTATTCGAGAAAATGATGATGAACCACTATGGATTAAAGCGAAAGGTCTAAGGCCTCCGCTACAACAAATGTACTTCCTCCCACATAGAGCAGATCCTTTGCGTTGGCGTCCGCCAGTGCCTGTCGGACTGCCGACTCAACAGAATCATAAAAATCTCCCCTAAGTCCAACTTGAGCTGCCATGCGAGATAATTCATCAGCGGACAGTGCACGGGGCATGTTGGCCGCACACCAGTAGTAGATTGCATCTCGGGGTAGTAGAGATAGCATTTTCTCGAGATCCTTATCTTTCGCCATACCAAGGATCATTCGTAGCTGCTGAAAATCCTGGCGCTCCAGCTCCTTCATATTCCTGCGAATGCCATCTTCATTATGACCGCTATCTGCAATCACTTTGGGTGATTCCTTAAGTGTTTCCCAACGGCCCCGTAGGCCTACTATCGTGCGGACATTGCGAAGCCCTTGCCATAAGCCGTCCAGACCTATCTTAACTCCCAATTCTCTTAAGATTTGAATGGCAGCCAATGTGGTTTGACCATTTTCTACCTGAAACTCTCCCTTTAAATCAATCTGGATTTCAAGAGGCTTGTTGCGATAAGGTAGTTTCACTTTCATGCTGATACCATCCTCATTCACTATCACCTCTTCTTTCTTGACTATATCTGTCGCCATGAAGAGAGGAGCGCCCAACTGGGTTGCCTTATCAGTAAACACATGATGGATGGAGGGTTGATAACGTCCGATGACTACCGGAACACCTTCCTTAATGATTCCTGCTTTTTCCCCAGCAATCTGAACCAGGGTGTCACCCAAAAATTGTTGATGATCATAACTGATGTTGGTGATCACGCAAAGTTGGGGATTTACGATATTCGTAGAATCCAGTCTCCCTCCAAGACCGGTTTCTATGACTGCCCAATCTACACCTTGTTCCCGAAAATGATGAAAAGCCATGGCAACGGTAATCTCAAAAAATGAAGGTCTGATTTTTTGAATCAGGGGCGCAATTACTTCCACAAAGGATATCACTTCAGCTTCCGGTATATAGACACCATTTATCTTTATCCTCTCACGAAAATCTATGTAATGGGGGGAAGTATATAGTCCGACTTTGAGACCTGTGGACTGTAGTACGGAGGCAAGCATATGACTCACTGATCCCTTACCATTAGTGCCGGCTACATGGATGACCTTGAAGCTATTTTGTGGGTCACCCAATGCCTCGCATAACCACTTTATGTTCGTCAGGTCTTTTTTCAGTGCAGCGGCCCCTTCCCTTTGAAACATAGGAAGTTGAGCATATAAATAGTTAATACACTCCTGGTATGTCATGGGCAGATATCCTCAGCTCTTACCGTACTTTGAAATCAATGGTGATCGTACCGCACTGCTTATCGATTGAGCTCTTTGCAAATTTGAACTTCTTGGCATTTTTAATTGCTATCTCACGCAATTGACTATCGGCAGTAGTTGATCCCTTCTGTGTATAGTCAGCGCTGACCACACTTCCGTCCCTTCCCACGCATACACGCACTACCACCACACCGGTCTTCTGCGAATTATCAGTGATCGTCGGTGCACTGACAAGGCCTCTGTCTCCCAGGCCTCCTCCTACCATACCGGAGCCTGTACTGATACCCTCTAAATTACTTGCATCAGGATCGCCATTCGGATCGCCCTGGTTTCCCGGCTTATCAGTTTTTCCTTTTCCTGATCCAAAGGAATCACCAAATTGTTTCTTTGCCTTTTCGTACTCCGCTTTCTTCTTAGCCTCTTCTTCAGCCTTTTTCTTTGCTTCAGCTTCTGCAAGTGCCTTTTTCCGAGCCTCCTCAGCCTGTCTCTCACGCTCTTCAGCTTCTGCCTTTTCTCTGGCTTCCTGCTCTTTCTTCTTCTGAATCGCGACTAGATCTGGCTCATCCTGCGTTACCACTTCTTCGGGCATTTCAGGTACCGGCTCAGGCTCCGCGGGTGTGGGTGGTACTTCCTCTACCACTTCCTCAACGACTTCTTCTTCGACCGGTTCAGTCTCCTCCTCCACCACTTCTTCTTCAGAAGGGGGTTCTGGAGTCACTTCTTCTTCCTGCTGAGTGTCGGGTCGATCATCCCCACTGCCCATGTCTGGAGCACCAAAGCTCACAAGAACCCCCTGCTGCCCCGGTGGAGGATCTGGATAAGTTAAGAATGGTAAGAGTGCCAGAATGAGCA
>JBNKUI010000117.1:0-58184 GCA_050298535.1 Saprospiraceae bacterium | reverse complement strand
AAAAAGCACATATAATGCCCATGTGAGCAGTAGATCCGCCAGGACCATAATAATAAAGGCGAATATGCCCAGATTAAAACCCCGGGGGCCTGCTTGTATATGGGTAAATGTTTGAGCAGGATTATCCCCATCCACATAGCTTTCGAGGATGCTGAAATTGGCGTAGAATCCGGTCACAAAAATGATAAGGTATCCAATACCTGCTATAAGTGCGGTTTTTCGAAGATTTGACATGGTTGTTTTATTTGTACATGAAGTGTGTGCGATTAGAATTTATTTTTGCTGAGTCCCTGGAAAAAAAGACTTGCTGATTTTGATGAATAATCAAATACTTCCCATCACTGGTGGGGTATGGCCAAAGGTCTCATGGGTGAACCACTGGCCCCTCTTAATTTTAATGAAGCAGCAATGAAAGTAAATTCATAGATCGAATCTTCCGACAAATCTTCCAGGTACATTTGTTCTATGAACATGATACCTTTTTCGGCGAGAAGATAGGTGTGTACCGGGACCCAATTGTCGTTTCTCTCGGGTGGAAATGCTTCAAAACTTAAATTGTCCGCGCCGAGTAGCATCACTTCTTTTTCCTCGGCGAGATATTTCACAGCCGATAGATTTATACCCGGATAGGCATGCAGGTAAGTCTCTGCTTCGGCATAATGTGCCGCCTGACCGGTCCTTATCAATACGACATCTCCTTTTTTAATTTCAATTTTTTGCCTGAGAGCGGCCCCCTTGATATCAGCAGCTGTGATACGATAATTTGGGCTTAGACTTTCTGTTTCCTTATATGCTGGAATATCCAACAGTATACCGCGGGCAATAATGGGTGGGATGGTTTCCGCACCCGTTTTTTTCCAGCCCTTGTCGCCCAGATGTTCTTCCGGGGAAAATCCATTCCATATTTTACCATTCAATCCAAAATGATTTAAGGCATCGATGTGCGTACCCATATGTGTATACATGGATATTGCATCACCGGTGTAGCTTACTTTTTTATTCATGGCCTCGCCCAGTCCATTAGGATTGTCGACCACCGTGCCATGTGGTGTATGCGTGAGCCAGTATTGGTAGGGTGGATCACCCAATTGATGGAAGCTGGGCATTCCCACAAAATACTCAACACTCAAATCGTAAATTTTTCCACTTCGGATGGACGAGAGCGCTTCAAGTTGTGATCCATCCGTCATCATGTTCAGGGTTCCGATTTCATCCGAAGGCCCCCAGGGACTCTTGCCAACCTCTTCAGGTTGAGCCATTATTAAAATCGGAATAAAGAGTGGATAAGTCAGGATGAGAATTATCTGTTTCATCATTCTATTTTTTTTGTTTTTACAAATCGATAGAACAAATAAAACTCGATTGAGTCACTTAAAAATTAATCTAGTTTAAGACTTAAGTCGACTTTTCATTTTAGATAAGAATTCCGGGGTGATTCCCAGATAGGACGCTATATGTCGTTGCGAAATGCGTAGTTCAGCGTCTGGATATTTCTCGATAAATTCGAGATATCGATCCTCCGCGGTTTTGGAAATCATATGCATGACCCGTTCTTGCTGCGCTACAAAGGCATTGATATGTAAGATTCTCCAGAATCGCTCCATTTTAGGTATTTGTTCCAGGAGAAACTCCATATCGTGTTTCGAAAGCTGAAGGATGTCGGTGTCTTCCAGCGCCTGGAGAAAGTAGGTGCCGGGCTTTTGCGCGTGATAAGAGTATAGGTCTGAGACCCACCACTCTTCACGGGCAAACAGGGTGTTTTTCTCGTACCCCTTTACATTGATATGATATAGTCGAAGAAATCCCCGATCAACAAAATATGTGTGACGGCAGATTTTACCGGGTTCCAGAATATGCTCATCGCGAGCCACGGTTCGGGGCACCATCTTACTTTCTATCAACGCATATTCCGACTCATCCAGCGACACATGTCTTTGCAGGTTCTTTCGAAGTAGTGGGTACATCTGATCAAGGATTTCACTGACAATATGCAGTTTTTTGCCATAAAGCTTAATTATCCAATAGTCTTTTCTGATGCTGTTTCATTTTATCAATTTCCATTACCTTAGATCGCTAATCCGGCATAGCCACAACAGGCTTGCGTAGATATATCTTGAAAACACATTGAATAAAGGGTAAGACAAGAGATGAATCATCAGTTTGTCATTGGTTTGGATTTCGGGACGGATTCCGTTCGCGCTGTATTGGTAGACTGTACCGATGGATCGACCATCAGAAGTGCAGTTCATTACTATCAACGATGGAAAGAAGGAGCCTTCTGTGATCCTGCCATCAATCAGTTTCGTCAACATCCTCTGGATCATATAGAGGGGATGGAAGCGACCATAAGATCGGTAGTGAATGATGCAGCCGTGGATCCCCAAAACGTCCGGGGTATTTGTATTGACACCACAGGATCTTCACCCATAGCGGTGGATGAAGCGGGGAAGGCGTTGTCTTTGCATGAGAAATTTGCAGAGAATCCAAACGCCATGGTAGTCCTTTGGAAGGATCATACATCGGTTGATGAAGCCGAGGAGATCAATCGACTTTCCAGGATCTGGGAGGCCGGTGATTATACAGATTTCGTAGGAGGCATCTATTCATCCGAGTGGTTTTGGGCCAAGATCCTACATGTGATCCGGGAGGACCAGGAGGTCAGAAAGGCTGCCTACTCCTGGATGGAACATTGCGACTATATGACCTATCTGCTGATTGGTGAACCGGGTCTGGACCAGCTGAAACGATCAAGATGTGCCGCAGGACATAAGGCCATGTGGCATGAGAAATGGAAGGGACTGCCAGATGAAGACTACCTATCCACACTGGACCCTTATCTGGGAACTTTGAGGAATAGATTATATCAACACACGTATACAAGTGACGTGCCTGCTGGAAACCTCAGTGCAGAATGGGCCGAAAGGTTAGGGCTCACCGAGGAAGTGGTAGTGGCAGTAGGCACGTTTGATGCACATGCCGGTGCGGTGGGGGCAGAGATCTCGGAAAAGGCCTTAGTCCGAGTGATGGGGACATCCACCTGCGACATCATAGTAGCACCACAGACTATGGCTGATCAGCAGGTAAGGGGTATCTGTGGTCAGGTCGATGGTTCGGTGCTTCCGGGCATGATAGGCCTCGAAGCCGGTCAATCCGCTTTTGGAGATGTCTTAGCTTGGTTTCGTGATGTGCTTTCATGGCCATTGGATCAGCTAAAGAATGACCTTGGAAGTGAAAAGGTGGAAACTCTGAAGTCGGATATGATACGAAGATTAAGTGAGGAAGCAGCTCGGCTGGAGCCGTCGGAGTCGTCACCGATTGCATTGGATTGGATTAATGGTCGCCGGACACCCGATGCGAATCAATTGCTTAAGTCGGCGATGGTCAATTTGAGTTTGGGTACGCAAGCCCCGCATATTTTTCGAGCGCTGGTGGAGGCTATCTGTTTTGGTTCACGGAAGATTGTGGAGCGATTCCGAAGCGAGGGCGTAGAAATTGAAACCGTAGTAGGTATCGGTGGTGTGGCCAAAAAATCAAAGCTTGTGATGCAGACGCTGGCGGATGTGCTAAATATGCCTATCAAGGTATCGAATTCAGATCAGGCTCCGGCACTAGGAGCTGCTATGTATGCCGCAGTGGCAGCAGGAATCTATCCTGATATGTCCAGGGCTATTGAAAGTATGGGATCGGGATTTGAGACTACCTATGAACCCAATGCGCAAAGGGTACCCATCTATGATGCCATATTTGAGAAATATGTGGCACTCGGTGATTTTGTAGAACAAGAGATAAATACCAAGTAGATATATATGTCCCGATATCAGTCCTTAAAAGAAGAATGCTTTGAGGCCAATCTTCAATTGCCAGCACTAGATCTCGTGATTTACACATTTGGCAATGTCAGTGCTGTAGACCGCAGTGCAGGAGTCTTTGCCATCAAACCCAGTGGAGTAGATTATGCCACATTGAAACCCGAAGATATTGTAATTGTGGATTTTGATGCTCAGCTGGTGGAGGGAGCCATGCGACCTTCATCAGACACTAAAACCCACGCATACCTTTACAAGCGATGGCCTGAAATTGGAGGCATATCCCACACCCATGCCACCTACTCAGTTGCCTGGGCGCAGGCTCAGATGGACATTCCCATTATGGGGACCACCCATGCAGATCATCTACCATCCGATATTCCATGCTCCCCACCCATGTCAGATGAACTCATACAGGGTGATTACGAACACATGACCGGACAGCAGATTATTGACTGTCTCAATGAGAAAGGATTGAAATACCAGGAAGTAGAAATGATTCTCTTAGGAAATCACGGACCTTTTACCTGGGGTAAGGATGCAGCGAAAGCGGTGTACAATAGTAAAGTACTGGAAGAACTGGCTCGCATGGCTTTTCTGACTTTACAAATCAATCCTCAGGCACCGCGATTGAAGCAAGCCCTTATTGATAAGCACTATTGGAGAAAACATGGTGCAAACGCCTATTACGGACAGGAAAATTTTGAAAAATGATAGCTCTCAAAGATCGTGAAATTTGGTTTATAACAGGTAGTCAGCATCTCTATGGCGATGAGACACTAAAAAACGTCGCAGCACATGCACAGATCATTGCCCATTCACTGCATGATAATCAGGCCATACCGGTCCATGTAATTGATAAGGGGATTGTGACCACTCCAGACGAGATCAGTAGAATCTGTAATGATTGCAATTATAGTAGCCGATGCATCGGTATCGTGCTTTGGATGCATACTTTTTCTCCGGCGAAAATGTGGATTAATGGGTTGAATATTTTACAAAAACCCGTACTCCATCTTCACACCCAGTTTAATAGTGAAATTCCATGGTCGGAGATTGATATGGATTTCATGAATGAAAATCAATCGGCCCATGGAGGCCGTGAATTTGGTTTCATGATGTCCCGTATGCGAAAGTCTCGCAAAGTGGTGGTGGGGCATTGGAAAAATCAGGAGGTAGCGGATGCCATTGGATCCTGGTCGCGAGTCGCTACCGGTTGGAGTGCTTTACAAAAAGCTAAAGTGGCGCGTATCGGTGATAATATGCGCGAAGTGGCGGTCACCGAAGGTGATAAGGTAGAAGCACAGATGCGATTTGGTTTCTCGGTGAATGGATACGGAATTCAGGATTTGGAGCATCATATCGATGCGGTGTCTGACGCTGCCATAAATACGCTGACAGAAGAATACAAAGATTTGTATGTCATGGACTCTGCCGTTGCGGGGAGTGAATCCCTACGAGAAGCAGCGCGCATTGAAATTGGCCTACGTACTTTTCTGGAAGAAGGTAATTTTCAGGCATTCACGGATACGTTTGAAAATCTCGGTGCTTTACGTCAACTGCCGGGGATTGCGGCACAGCGCCTGATGGCTGATGGCTATGGCTTTGGTGCGGAAGGTGACTGGAAGACAGCCGCACTTCTTCATGCAGTCAAGGTGATGGAGCAGGGACTACCGGGAGGCACCTCATTCATGGAGGACTATACCTATGATTTTGGCTCTGATAAATCCCGGGTACTGGGATCGCATATGCTCGAGATCTGCCCAAGTATCGCCCATGGAGAGGTGCGATGTGAAGTCCATCCGTTGGGCATCGGTGGAAAAGAAGATCCCGTGCGCCTCGTATTTAATGTAGATTCCGGGCCGGCTATTAATGTCTCACTGGTCGATATGGGCCAGAGATTCCGATTAATTGTCAATGAGGTTAATGTGGAAATGCCGGAAAAGGATTTACCCAAACTTCCGGTGGCCAGAGTGCTGTGGGACCCTTTGCCTAATCTGAGTATCGCAGCGCATGCCTGGATATTGGCCGGAGGTGCTCATCATACAGTTTTTAGCAAATCGATTAATTCGGCTTTTATTGAGGATTTCGCGGAAATGGCAGGAATCGAACTTTTAGTGATCGATCAAAATACCGCTTTGCGAGACTTTAAGGAAAAAATCAAATGGAACGAGATATATTATCACATCTTCAAAAAATAAAGTCGAGTTACGATTATTTTTCCTGTAGTAGGAAGATGGCATTCATTACATCACTTTCCAGGATTTGGTTTTCTTCCACCTGAGCCTTCAGGTAGTTTTCGAATAGTTGCCTTTTATCGGGGTATTTGACCATTAATTCGTCACACCGGGATTTTATGCACTGAAACATTTCCGCATTTATATGCTCCATGCTTTTATTGGAAAAGATGTGTTCATCAATAAGCTCCATCTCTGCCGCATGTATTTGAGCGAGCACCTGCGATTTGTTTTTGTACCCCGGTTGCAATGACGCGTTTCCGATCAGATATGCATCATCTATAATAATGGATCCTCCCGGATTTAGATGGGGATTCATCTTTTGTAGCGTTTCTGTGTAGCTTCCAAATACCGGACCTATGGCACCCAATATGATGATGTCGTAGGAGAGTAATTCTTTTATTTTTATTCGAATATCCCCTACTTCAAAAGTGCATAATTCCTCTACATTACATTTCTGTGCGTACTGCTGCGCATCCTCAATAAATGAGTCGACACCATCTATTCCATGACATCTACATCCTAATGCTTCCGCCAGATGAATACTGACGGCCCCTTTACCGCAGCCCAGATCCAGGACGGAAAGTCGCTGGGTATTCTGGATGTTTGCCATGATTAATTTGATGACGGCCTGCTGATCGGTGCCCAATGCCCAAACATCCTGCAATATGTAGGGTAGATAGGGCAGAAGGGCTCCATCCTCGCCATCCATGGATTCCAGAATACTGTCTTTGAGGGATCTCATGGTATACTATAAAAAGTAATGGTAATTATTCATCGTGAATTAATTTTGTGACTTGGCCGGATTTAATATCTACTTTGTGAATATCATAGTTTATCGGTCCTGGAGTTGTGTAAACCAGATAATCCTCAGCAGAGGCTGCATTGAAAAACATGGCAGGTGAGCTGGGAACCTCAACAACCTCTGCGACATCATCTCCCATATGATTCATTGAATAGAAGGCGGTGGAGTTCTCTTCCTTTCCATCCTGCCCAAAGTAAAAACGAGTGGAAGTTAGTGATCCAAACATGAATTCCCTGCCACTTTTTACACTTATATTCTGAATATCGGAGCCATCATCTTTCATCTTAAATTGCTGCGGTTTCCCATTTCGATCCGAAGTAAACCATATCTCTCCATTCTCAAAGTACGGTTTATAGCTCATGTTATCATCGGTGAGTTTCCTCAACTCGGATTTGTCCAAATTGATGGAATAAATATTTGGATTGAAATCTCCCTTCCAGTATGCAAATACGTAACCTGTACCATCGTCAAACCATTCGCCAAAATGTGAAGCTCCCATTGAATCTTTATTGTCCCAATGCATTCGTAAATCTGATCCATCACTTCTCATTATGTAGATTTGGGATGTATGGATACTATCTACCATTCTTTGACATGTAAATGCAATAAATTTGCCATCGGGAGACCAGTGAGGTTCGGCATCATGTCCACCCGTGTGTTCATACTGTAGTTCATGAATTTTCGATCCATCCGACTGCATAATGAAAATCCGACCCAGTCCATCTGGACTACTTCTGGTAGAATAAAAGGCAATTTGCTCACCATCTGGTGATGGCATTGGGCCCCAGTCGTCAGCACCAACGTGGTGCTCTGGTCTTTGAGCCCCATATTTATCTGCGATCTTTGAGATGAAGTGGGAAGAGATGATTAGTAGGAAAGTGATACTGATGTACTTGTTAATTACCTTCATAGCATATGATTTTTTGATGAACAATATCAAACATACGCTTGCAAAGGGTTCTCATTGCCTGTTGCAGACTTCGAAATGTCTCAGTTTATTAATTGAGACAACTACGGATCATTCCGCTGTTGCTGAAATTGTGAAGGGGTCATTTTTACAAATTTCTGAAACGCCCGATAAAAGGTTGATCTTGAATTAAATCCCACCTTGTAGGCGATGGCTTCCAAGGTGTAGATGTTTTGAGTGGTATCTGACAGAAGCCTTTGCGCTTCGGCTACTCGAAGAGAATTTATATAGTCGGTAAAAGTAAGGCCCATTTCGCCATTAATTATTTGAGACAAGTATGACTGATTAATGGCCAGGCTTTGTGCAACATCTGATAGTGATAGGTTCTGCTGTACATAAAGTTTTTCAACACTCATCAAAGTTTCCAGCCTGTTCTGATATAATTTTGATTGCACGGCGCTCAGATTGGAATGTTGATATTTTAGTGCTGTCTGCATACCCTTCGGTGTCCTCAGTGGGAGCCTGATCGTAAACCAACTTAGAAATCCAATTTGAAGAAACTGAGCAACAAGCGCTATTTGCCAGTCCTGTTGCACAGACGAACTTTGCAGCATGCATAGGGTGACAAGGAAGGGTAAGGAGCAAAATATTACAACGAGAAGTGCCCATCTGCGTATTGAAGGTGAGCTAACTTTCTGGAGAGAGTAAAAACTGCATATTAGATATACACTTGAGAATCCTATCGCCATCACAAGATCAACCAGGTTTGCAACATCCCACGTGAATTCGCGGATCTTGGGCTGTTCGTAATAAGAGATCAGTGCGCTTATCTCTCGTGAGCTAAAGGACGCACGGACTGCACGAAAAACAAAATAACCAATCGGTAGAAAAAGATGAAGTAGATCAGTCTTACTAAATATCACCCTATTGCTGTACTTCACAAAAAAGAACCCAAGAACAAATAAGAAGGGATTAAGGCTTCCACCATAGCCCCAGACATAAGGTTGATATATTAGTAACCGGCTATGTACGAGTGTGTCATGATAAAGATTGAACATCAAAACCATGATAAATGCTCCCAGAAAAGCATTCCTAATATCCGACCTGGCATGCGCTATAGAGAAAATGGCCAGAAACGCAGCAATCCCAAAAGTCATCAAGGACAGAATGACATACCAGTCCAGAATTAAAGCCATGAATTAAAGTAAGAGAAATTGAGTTTAAGGGACAAGCTGGATGGTCTTTTTAACAGAGTAAAATAGGTCCGATGATATAAAGTCACACATGATGAGACAATTACCATCATTGTCATGTAAAGAATCGCCCAATGGGGTGAAAAGGCACGGCAATATTCTATCTATATTTCGGCCTGTCCAATACAGAAATGATTAATAGCCTGATCTACCTGCTGTATTCCTATTTGTTTTTGTACCTCAGAAGTGTCGTGTGGAGCGCAGCTATACTTCTTATACTGGTACTGAGTCTGGATCAGATATACTGTGCGTTTGACCTAGAAGTGGATACTGAAGGCTTTTTGGATATTTTATTTTTTGATATTGGATTTGATAGAATTACGAATTATTTGATCAATATCCTAACGATCATCGATCTGGTAGCCCTGATGTTTCTTTATGGGATGAGATGGACCGGGTCATTAGCAAGTATCGTGGCATTTCTTGAAAGGGTCAGTCGTATTTTTAGCAATCACTTATCAATGGCAGTATTTTACTTGGTGTGGGTAGTCATAGTCATCATACTCTCCTGGAGCTGTGGTCAGGATATGGATTGGTCTTCTTTTGCCTTCCTAATGATCATGGGTGTCGTTTCGAGCCTTATGATTTTTACGCTTATAAATGGACTCGATTCTTTCCTTTGGAAACATATCGGGATTTTATCCAGAGGTAAATCAAATCTGGAGAATCTGTTTTAATCTCCTTTTTCGGACTCATTATAATAATTACTTAAAATGGACTCCAGTTCCTCCTCGCCCGCTATGACCCGCTCTATCTGATTCCAGGTTTCATTGGGAATGATACTGGAGAGAGGTTGTTCAAGGGTGGCTATTTTATGAAAGACATTCTTGATCTTTCTGTCCCATATTTTGTAATAGCGTAATAGATCATCTGGATATACGATCTTCCTTCGAGTGCCCTCATCGACTCCCCTGAAGGGATATGAAATATTCAGATACCCATAGTCATCCGTGATTTGATCTCCCACCTGAATATCACGGATTGCGATCTCAAAGTCGTAAGCGGTTGTCATACAATTGGAATTAAAACTGTGGTTGACATACCGTCCATTGTCCCAGCAAAGCACAAAGTTCCCCTTTTTATTGCGGAAGGTATAGGTATCCAGAATGGACTGATAGATCGGCTCCATGTTTTCAAAATCCATAATGCTAAATTCCCGGTCCAGTTTGTCCTGCACCCAGGTGATCGTTCCAGCGGGTATATGCTGGGTGGCTACCACACCATAGCCAATCTCGTTGCTTATAAATTTAAGTTCTGTATTTGGATGAATCATTTCTTAAATTTTTGAAATATAGAAAGTGCTAATTCTCGAAGCATCTGTATTCGAAATCTTAAGCACATAATTTCCGGCATGCAAATCTGAGAGGTCTACTTCTTCGGCGGTTATTTTAGCGTACATTTTCCGTCCAGCTAGATCGAAGACCTCCAGCCGTATCTGTTTGTATTCATTTTGAATAATCTTTATCTGACCGTAAGTAGGGTTAGGGTATAATAGAACCCGCTCGTCCTTTGAAATTTCCTCAACAGGAGTTATCGTTTGATTGTAAAGTTCGGAGGGTGCGGAGGAGCATCCATCCAATGTTACTTGCACACTGTAGAAGCCCGCTATGGTTGCCTCATGAAATTGATCCGTTGCTGCTTCGATGGCTACACCATTCAAAAACCATTGGTTTCCGGAAAAGTATGAAGAAGCCAGTAGACTGCCATTACCAGAAATAAACGGCTGTTCGGGTGTGAGAAGTACGTTTACATTTATTGGCTCAGAAGTCGCCAGGCAGGCTGGATTGGTACCTACCTGTACTGAGAAAGATCCACTTTGAATTATCTCCAGCTCTTGACTGGTATGGCCGGAAGACCATTCATAGTATGGATATCCATCGGGAGCTGCCAGATGTACGGCATTACCCATACAAACAGTGGTATCTGAAATATTCAATACCGGCGTTTCAGGAATCGAGTCAGAAAGTTGGGTGATGCTAAAGACGTTAGATATGGGTGAAACACAGCCAAATGTAGTATATCCCTGCATATAGTAATTTCCCGGTTCTGATACGTCAATGATCCGGCTGGTATCATTGGTAGACCATTGTTAGGATGCAAATGCAACACCGTCTGCTATGAGGTTAATGTGTTCGCCCTGACATATTTCTCCATCAGATTCACTATAGATGTAAGGCTGAGAAGGAGGAAAGTCAAAACCAATAGACACTGCATTAGAAGGTGCACTAAGACAACCTGAGGCATCGGGGACCTTGAAGAAAAACTCTCCTTCTTGCACCACTTCTGTGGTTAGGCCTCTACCCCCGTTAGACCAGAAATAATCTGCGTAACCTGAAGGTGCCTCAAGCGTCACTGTGTCACCTAAGCAACCTCCCAGGGTTGTGGGTGAGAACGTCAATGGCTCATCAAAGTCAGAGGTACAATTGCGGAGTATCATCAACCCCTCCGAGGTATTTACCGCCAGTTTTCCCTGGTTTCCCCAATGAATAAAATTGTCTATCGTACCGGAAAGGGATCCTGGCAGATCACGAGCGCTCAGGGGTTGGAATGTGGCCCGGTCGAAGGTCTGTAAGCTATACTGATTCTGATGATTTTGTGTGATAAAATAGACCACATTTGAATCGGGTGCAGATTCTACGGCTGACTGCCATTCAATAATGATGTCATATTTACCTACAAGCTGTGGAACATCACCATTTATATTCAAGACTTCACCGATCGATGAGTATATAAAGCTGTCCTGAGCTTCCATAAGGGTTCCGAAGCCATTGATCATGGCACTATATACATACCCCTCCATCAATCCCGAGTCGCTTACGATCAAATTTCGGAAACCGAACTCTGTAGTTTCATTATTGTACCCATATATATGACCATTGTAAGGTATAGCAGCGAGTATATTACTTCCCGTATGTACTTGTGTCATTTTGGCTCTGGCTATGTCATGATCGTACATGACTACTCCTCTGTGACGGGGACTTATTGCTGTATTCATAAGTGATACGATAATGGAATGATTCGTCCCGGGGAATACTACGATATCTTCCGCAAGATTGGGTCCGAAGAAGGGATCGCTTCCCAGGCTAAACCTTGTATCGATCGCATTTTTTTCAATATCAAATTTTACGATTTCAGGACTACCCAACATGCCAATGTAGAGTAATTTTTCGTCCTCTGTAAGCGCCATGACATTGGGTTCGCTGCCTAAAAAAATGCAGGTGCCAATGCTGCCAAAGTAGGGGTCTATAATACATAAACTATTACCATTGAGCGTGATTCCAGAAGTGGTAACATAGAGACGATCGACAGTAGAAACATACAGGATATCATTATTGGGTAGGGGTATCACTTTTACATCCTGGGCGTATATAGCCGAGGTACAAAGGACCCATGACAAAACCAGGTTGCATATTTTCATTTTATGGTTAGTTTGTTGATTTTAAAATTGAAATTCACGTATCGGGGGTTGATGGAAATGAGGGCTGAAGAAGCATTATGACACTAGATATCCCTTTCGGATGTGTCAAAGATGGTTAAGGTTTTAAGGCCGCTATTTCATTTTTAGCATGTTGGTGATACTTTAGAGATCATGTCAATAATCGCTGGTAAACGCAGGAAAGGAATACGAAGTTCCCGGTACGGATCAAAAGGTAAAATCGCTTGGATTATGTACTCTAAAAGTCATGATGACGGACATATCGTCTGAGACGATCACTGTATCACATCAAACATTCTTGAATACTTGATCGTCAGGCTGGCCTGGTTGAAAAAGTCAGTCCGGTCCACGTAGTTGTAGACCAGAAACAATCCTGTATTGGCTTGCTGGAGCCATCCGAACCGCATATTGGCTGACCATATCTCCGATGCCGAATTATACTGCATCAGACTCTGTGCATATATTCGGGGCGTGAAGGAATATGATAATCTGGCGCGAAAAACATTACTGTTGAAATCCCCGTCCGGAAGATGGATGTCATTGAGTACAATGGTTACCTCTGAGTTGAATTTGTCACCCACACGTAATCCTACCGTCCCACTATTTGCATACCGTTCTCCCCCAAAGAATCCTCCCAGCACGTGCCTTGTACTTAGATAAAATGGTTTACTAAGGTTTGTCCGAAAAACAATTTGCGCCTCGTTATGACGATAAGTACCCTGAGGGACGGTGACACCTTCCGAAATTTCGAAATCCTGTTTGACACCTTCTACCGTATAATTTATGCCGGTGTGGATCTCTAATCCACTCACCCATTCCCAATGATTATCTATATGAAGGAAACTGGTTTCCAAAAAACCATTGAAATCCCAATAGCTACGATAGGATACATGAGGTCTGAGCTCTAGCAGACCTGCCATTTTGTTTTGGGGTCTCAGGTGATATAGAATTCTGAATTCTGGTTTTCTAAAGGCTTCACGCAGTAAAAAACCTACTTCTGGATTGAAGCCCTCACCCACTTCAGTATATGCACTGCTGATTTCCCAATTATTCCATTGATATTCAGCCTGCATCTTCATGGAATGATCTTTTTCTACTATTCCTGGTGTATTGCTTTTGGCAAAGTAGCCGGAAAGTCGTGCTTTCTTACCCAAACCCCATTTACCATCTATTGCAAAGGTTTGATTTCGATCACCTTCAATCTGGTCCATACCAAACCGACCGATAAAAGCCGCTCCAAGGGCAGACCTGCCACCGAATTCATGATTTACCCGGGCTACGCTAAAATTGTTTTGCGGCACCTCACTTTCCGAAATACCCTCCGTAAACATGCTTAAAAACCCTACGGAGGTTTTATTGATTCGACCTGAAAGTCGGGTTCCTCCAATGATGGGGACGGGTTGACCACCGGCTCCTATTCCAATTCTGCGACTGAAAAATAGATCCACCTCCCCCGGGCTTCCCACGCCAAACAGTCCTGCATTCTCTAGAAAAAAGGGTCTTTTCTCGGGAAAAAACAGATTGAAGCGATCTAAATTTACCTGTTCCTCGTCCACCTCTACTTGTGCAAAGTCTGTATTGTAGGTAAGGTCCAGGGTGACACTGGGACTGATGCTATACTTCAGATCAGCACCCAATGCTATTTTGCTGTTTATATTATTATCGGTCGAAACTTTCGAATTTTGATTAAGAATATAGGGGATGAATTTTAAATTTCCAGGACTTTTCAAATTTAGATTGGTGAGGTCGCCAGCCAGGGATAGTCGATTTAGAGTAAAGCCGACCGGTATAGGTGCCCAGTAATTTATCTCATTCGTTTTGCGAATATTCCGTCGAAAATTAAATCCCCAGGTTACATTATCTCCTGTCTTATATCGCAATGTCCGGAAAGGGATGGCAAACTCGGCCACCCAACCATAATCGGTGACCTTGGTTTTTACCTCCCAGGAAGCATCCCAATTAATGTTAAAGCCTCCAATAGTACCTCCTTGCTGTCGGTTGGCATTGAAATTTCCCTGTCCTTCATTGTCCACCTGTGCATCATATTCGATACCAATGGGATTGGTGCCGAAGACAAACCCATTTTGAAGATCATGATACGTATCCAGGATAAACATAAATGCATCGGTATTGGTGAGGTCCGCATCTCTTCTGGCATCCGAGACCACCAATCGCTCCGGATCACTGTCATAGCAAATCACACCCAGGTATAAATATGTGTCACTATAAGCTATCCGGATACTGGTCTTCTCCGTACTGGATTCTCCCAAATTGGGTTGGGTTTGCCACATCTCTTCAATTGCTGGAATGGATTTCCATAGATCCTCGTTCATGATATCACCATCGATGACAGGTGCTTCTTCGATATATCGGGCGGTGGCTACAGGTGGGGTTTCTGGAGCAGAAGGATTATTAGCAGCTATAATTGTATGACCCGAGATAATTAAGATTAAGAGAGTCGATAGATACTTTCTCATGACAAACTGATTTTCACTTCCTATTCCGATCACATAGAAATGTACAACTAAGATAGTGATCTCAAATTCAAGCTGTGAGTGATATCAAAGACTAATTTGAAGCAATATTTCCTCCTACTGACAATCCGCTGGGCACATCTTTGGGAATCTCCCGGTCAAAATTGTCGTCATTGAGACTCAGGAGAAAATTTTCAATGGGTCCAAAATCCTTGACTTTCAACTTTAGCGATCTTGCCAGTGGATCAATACTATCGATGGGTACGTTGGGGTTTCTGGATTTCCCCTGCGATATGTCCTGATAAAACTCAAGGATCTCACGGATGGACCTCATCGTACCATTATGCATAAAGGGAAAGGTAAATCGCAGGTTGCGAAGGGTAGGGGTTCGAAAATGGAAGCGGTCTTCAAATCCTCGATCCAGCTCAACAAGTTTATCATTTTCGGGCACGCCAAGTACATGGGTTTTGAAATCTGAAAACATGGGACCGTTATGACAAGCTGCACAGCCCACTTCAATAAAAAGCTCCATCCCTTCTTTTTCACCCAGCGACATGGCCTCGGTATCACCCCGCTTGTACAAATCAAAGCGTGTATTATTATTTACCAGTGTTCGCTCATAGGTAGCCAGTGCCCTGGCAATGTTGGTTGAGTCTATGGGCTGATCAGTACCAGGGAACGCCTTTTCAAATAATTCAACATACGCATCTATAGTCCGGAGTCGCTCGACAATCACCTGTACAATATCGTTCTCAGAAATCTCAGAGCCACGCATTTCTTCCAGGGCCTTTATAGGCATCAAGGCCTGCTCTTCAAGACTGTTTGCCCGATTGTCCCAAAACATCGGAGCATGGTCCGGATCATATCTCTGCCCCAGATCAATTCCATTAAAGGCCGTATTTAAAATTGTATGTGCATTTCGTTTGACCAGCGGTATTTCATTCGGCTGTTTAAAATGTCGGGCATTGCCAAAACCCACACCATTGGTACCGATGGATAGGTCTCGACTTTCCGCGAAACCGTTATCCGGGTGGTGACATGTTGCGCAGGCGACATCCTGAGCGCCCGATAGGATGGGGTCGAAAAACAAAAGCCGTCCCAAATGAACCTTGGTCTGATTTAGATCATTGTCTACCGGATACTTGACAGAGGCAGGCAACGCATAGATTCTGCTAAGTCTTTTTACTTCCTGTGTCAGATCAGAGGGACCGCTGTTTTCCTGCTCATCTGCACAGGCAATGATAAGAAAGAGTAGACTGAAGAATGAAATAAGAATCCACCTCATGTTACCTGATGTTAGCCAGTTAGTGACAAACGCACTATCGAATCCTTGCGGCTTACTCACATGGGAAAGATACAATTTACGGAGGTGCCGTTGGGAGTGCGAGAGGATGACAAAGGTCATCCTGGGTAGGTCGCATGGTAGGAAATTTTGGGCTCCGAATAGATCTGGCTAAAACACTATCTGAAGAAATCCAGAAGATCATTAGAAAAGAAAAGATACTCCAGCTGCGTCATTTTCATTTTGGTGACGGTCTCCACCACTTTTAATTGTGCTTGCACATATTTTTCTTGTCTCTTATTCACTAAGAAAACAGAGCTTTCTCCGAACTGGAATTTCTCGCCTTCACCTTCCAATAAAAGCCGTGCATTATTTACGTATTGATTTAGCAAATCTACCTGATCGGAAAGGACTTCTTGCTGAATCCATCGACTCTCTATTTTATTTCGTAAGGTATTTTCCTTGTTAGACATATCCAGTGACAATTCTGAGATTTTAATGACACCTTCTTGTATGGAAGCCCGATCACTTCGTTGGCGTATGGGGACCTCCAGAGAGAGGCCCCATTTATAGTTGGATGATTCGAAAGTGGGCACTATATCTTCTCGCGTAGCCAGCAGCGCATTGTATTTTGCCTTTAATTTTGGCTTTAACTTTTCCCGTTTCAGTACCTGATCTAATTCTGCTGTTTTGATCTTGTTAGCATATTGGAGTATAGCAGGATGATTAGCAAGATCCAGTGAATCTATACCTTCAGCCAGATTGAAATTCGGATCATCAGAACGATCAGGTACCGTGGCAGGCTGCAGGAGGACAGGCACATCATCAAACCAGAGGTAATTTTCAACATTTTGCCGGGCTTTGATCAGATCATATTCATTTTTCTGAAGGAGGGTGATTGCTTCTTGCCGCAATGTGAAGGCCTCCAGCGTATCCATGGCCGTTTTTTCTCCATTTTCGTATGAACTCCTCGTGGCTTCCAGATAATCTTCAGAAATAGCAATATTCTGCAGGTAGATTAACTGATATTCATAATACAATTGCCAATTAAAATATGCGGTTGATGCTTCAAAAATCAGCTCATTAAGTACCAATTGTTGCTCATTTTCTGTCAGTTGCCGAAAGACATCAGCCCTTTCCAGCGCAATTCTCCGCTCGTTATTTATTAAACCTTGAATTAAATCCACCTCCAGACCCAGACTCCATAAGCCGAGATCATCGGTCTTGTCCTCTGGATTTAAAAAGATTCCGTCTGTGTTTTCGTATCCCCCAATGATATTCACTCCCATCCGTGTTGGAAACACGAGTCGTCCCCGAAATTGACGGTAATACAATTTTTCATCAAAATTTTTCTCATCCCAACTTCCTTCCATATATGGGTCTATGAGTCCTCGTGCACCCAGTAGACGCGCTGCCGCTCTCCTCGGCAAAAGGTCAGATTTTTGTGAGAGTGGGTGAAACCTAAGTACATTATCAAGATATTCCTGGTAGGACAATTGAGTTGTATCAGTTTGAGCTTTCAACCCCATTGCACAAAGACACAGGAGAAAAAGGATTCTATACTTTAATATCGAGAAGTGATCTGCCATTTATTTGACGGATTTAAGAGGTGCTTTCCTTTTTAATTCCTCATTCTTGCCCTTCTCCGTTACATAGAAGTCTGGTGGAAACCCATTGAGTTGTCGCCACAGTTCATACCATATAGGGACATTATTCAGTAGAATAAAGCCATTTGTTCCGGTTCCTACCCGCAGTTTGTCAGGCCATTCTTTTACTGCGTTTTCTGGTTGTACTAATACCCGATATAGTCCATTTTCTCCAATAAATCGATCCACTGCGAAGATCCTGCCGGTAAATACACCGGTAGATTGTTTAGGCCATCCGCTGATGACGATAGCTGGCCATCCATCGAATCGCAGCCTTACTTCCTGATCTGTATCCAACAGAGGAAGGTCTATGGGCCTTACATAAAGTTCGACAGCGAGATCATACTTTTCAGGCATTATTGTGCACAAATCCGCTCCTTCCTTGATGGTTTCGCCGATTCCTTTTTTGAGCGTCTTAGTGATGTATCCTGACTGTGGAGCTGTGATGTAATACAGCTTACGTCGCTCATTATAGTTCGATAATTGATTTCTTATTTTGGAGGTCTGTGCCATGCTCTCCAACTTACTCGATAAGGCGGACTGCTGGTCGGATCGGGATTTCGCCATTTTGTCGGCATATTCCCTTTCCAGAGCACTCAACTCAAGTCTAAGATTCACCAATTCATTGGCACGATTGATGATCTTGTTTGTCTGGACATTGGTTTTGGCCTGGATGGATTGCACCTTGAACTCTTTTTCCTGGAGCTCGGTGAGCGTCTTCAGTCCTTTATCATACAGGGCCTGAGTTCGCTCCAGCTGATTTTTGGCAATTTCTAAATTGAATTGTAAAGCATTCAGATCAATACTATCATTTTGGAGATTATTTTCAGTCTGAATTATCTTATTTAGAGTTTGCTCTTTCTTAAATTCCAATCCATCTCGTAATGCGCTCAGTTGAGATTCCAGAGCAACCACCTTTTGATCATACGATTGTATGGATTGTGATTTAGCATCCAATTGTTCAGTCGTCCGGGTGATCAGATCAGGATCAAAATAATCACTTTTAATTTCTGAAATGAAGGCAATGGTATCACCTACCTGTACGAAGTCTCCCTCACGGATATACCATTTTTCTAACCTGCCTGCAATAATAGCCTGTATGGCCTGAGGTCTTTGATCCGGTGTAAGCGTAGTGACGTAACCTTTCGAGCTAATATTTTGTGTCCAGGGAAGAAAAAGGCAAAGGAAGAAGACAAATAGTAGCGAACCTGATAAAATGATAGAAAGATTACGGGTATTACTTCGTCTCAATAGGG
The DNA here is from genome assembly GCA_050298535.1 of Saprospiraceae bacterium. Taxonomy (GTDB): domain Bacteria; phylum Bacteroidota; class Bacteroidia; order Chitinophagales; family Saprospiraceae; genus JABDMH01. Next base: position 39,082 of record JBNKUI010000117.1, on the reverse strand, counting down.
ACGCTGATTGCAGCTGATCTAGTTCTATAAACTCCGAAATACTATTTTGCGAAATATTTAGCATAATGTTATTCTCATGTGTCCGAAATATTTATAACTCGATCCGCCTTATCTTTCCAATAATAAAAGTCTGATACAACAATCACGGTCCAGGGTGCCTTGGGACTCATGATAAAGTCAATAATTCTTTTCTTTTCATCGTCATCTATAAAGTTTAGAGGATCTTCCAATAGTAGAAGACGAGGCCGCTCTAAAATCGTCCTGGCTAATTGTATTTTCTGTATGATGCTTCGGGGAATGCGTCGGCCTCCACTGTCTATTTCCGTGTCGAGGCCCATAGGTTCCCGGTTTATGTAGGTTTCAAGTTGCAATAAATGGAGAACTTCTTGTATTTCTTTTTCATCGACCCTTCGCCCCATTAAAATATTATCGAGGATAGTACCATTGAAGAGATTATTGCTGGGAAAAAAGACCCCTATCTCATGATTGAGAAAGTCGCGATCTAAATTGACCTGTGGTATGTCATCTATAAGATATTGCCCACTATCCTGATGGTAGATACCCGATAATATTTGAAGAAGAGTAGATTTTCCACTGCCAGTTCGTCCGTCAAGAATTACCTTTTCGTTAGGTTTGATTTCAAGGGAAATGTCTTTAAGTACGGGTATTGGAGACCCGGGAAAACCAAAGTTCAAGTTTTCCAGTTTTATGTGAAATGCCTGATGACCCGGTATTGTGGCCTTGCCGGGATGGTGATCCAGCGGCAGGTCAGTAACATATCCTATCTTATCCAAAGCAGTCAAAACATCGTATATCGTATCAACGGTTCGAAGTACTTTTTCGACTGAGTTAATGATGAGTATGATGATGATCTCAGCTGCAACAAATTGACCAATGTTCATCCGTTCTGAAAAAACAAGATATCCTCCAAGAAGTAGCAAACTAGCTGCCAGGATCACTTTGAAGCCGACGAATAACTTAAACTGATTTAGAAGCACTCGGAAATGCTTTTCTCTTGATATTACATAGTTGCCAATAATCCGGTCAGTCTTTTCGATATGCAATTTACCCGTAGTGTGTAATTTGAAACTGCGTGTGATCCTTGCGATTTCTTCCAGCCAATGGGCTAATTGGTATTTTATTTTACTTTCCTTTAGACTGGTACGAAGGCCTTGAGGTCCAGTGATCTTAAAAATGATCCACAAAATTAGAGCCAGAGAAAAACCTAGAATGATAAAATAGGGGCTGTATATAGTGAGAAGTATCAGCCCAAAGAATATCTGAAAGATAGCGAGCGAAAAGTCTATCAGCACCTTGGGCAAGCCCTTTTGAATGGTGAGTGTATCAAAGAATCGATTGGCCAATTCCGGAGCGTGAATTTTATCTAATTCCAGATACTTGATCTCAGGAAATCGGTATCCAAATTCAATCGCTGATCGAGCAAAGAGGTCTTGTTGGATATTCTCGACAATTCTGAGTTGAAGGACTTGAAGAACTCCTGTAATGGCTATGCCCAGCAAGACAAAACATACCAAAATGATCCAGGTCGTGGTCAACTCACCCGTTTGTAAGAAATTGATGATCGCCTGAATGCCTAATGGCAGCGTCAGGTTGACAATACCAATGAAAAGCGCAAAGACATAGATCTGTCGAATTTCTGACTTGTATTGACTTAGAAGACCCCAAAATCTCTTTACTGGTGTAAATTTCATTGCCCCATAGTAATCACTTTTCCACGATTTTTAACAGGGTGTGGTTTGATTTGTTCGCGAGGGGATATCTGGAATTGTCAAAAAAGGGTCATCTCGACAAGCCTCGTATCCGGGTTATGGTCTGTATGGAAGTGCAAAAATGACCGGTGTCACTCAATATATAGAAGGTGTAACAAATGTCACATTGAAATCTGGGATGTGTCAATGACTCGATATTAGAATTGGAGGGCGACCTTCAATGTCTGGTCCTCAGCTTTTCGTCATCCATCTAATCGATCGCATCATACGTTTGAGTATGACTTTAATGCTCAAAAATACCATGACTCCGGCCAAACAAAAATGATAACTAGCCCGAAAAGTACACAAGCTGAAAAAGTGAGCCATATGTACTTTGCCAGTTGGCGTTCACCTAGTACGGAAGCCATCCCTCCCTTAAACAGTAGATTGGAGAGAAACGCAATTAGTATTAAACGCCAGGACAATGTGCTGCCAATTTCACCGCGATTCATGGAGTTTGAGATCGATAGCGTAATGGCATCCACATCGGTCAACCCACTGAGGATGGAGACTATATATAACCCACTTTCACCGAAGTATTCTTTAGCAAACGCAACAGCCAATAAGATGACCGCATATAAGCCTCCGAATACAAGCGCACCTTTTAATTGTGCTGGATTTTCCGGTTCGGGAAGTTGGCTACCTTCCTGTGACCGATTGAATCTGAAGAATGCCACGCAAAGTAGTATCATAAACAGGAGCGTAGCCATCAGTGGCGGAAGGACTGTGCCCAGGCTATCTGGGCTCACAATACTGATTTCAATAATAATCCTGACAATAGCGATCGTCGAGGCGACCAGTATAATAAAGGCGGCAAGAAGGGATCCTTTGGGAACTTCTTTGGTACGACGGGCAAAAGTAACGGTAGTAGCTGTACTCGATATTAAACCACCCAATATTCCATTTGCCAAGGTGCCGATATTTTTATCTGTCATTTTATAGATAAAGTACCCTACCAAACCAAGTCCTACGATCAATACCACCATCATCCAGATCTCCCGTGGATTGAACACACCATAGGGACCAAAAGAATGATTGGGAAGAACGGGAAGTACTACCAACGAGATACCTGCAAAAAGCATGATAGCCCGAATGTCCTTAGCCTGCAGACGATCCACCATACCTCCCAATGTAGATTTCATATGCAGCAAGACTGCTGTTGTTGCTCCCATAGCGACACCAATACTTAGCTGGCCAAACACCAGATAAGCTCCAATGCTGTACATTAAAAGCAAGGCAACTTCTGTAGTTTGACCGACATTTGGTTTTGCTTTCTGCTGACGAAAATAGTTGACCACCGCAGCCAGTATCACTATTCCAAGTGCTCCTGCCGCAATGATGATTCCTGAGTCCAGGCGCTGCGCTAATAGACCCATCACGCTACCTAGCAATGTGACCAGGGAAAATGTGCGTATACCCGCCATCTTGTCCTGATCATATTCACGCTGTAGCCCCACCAGCAGCCCCAGTCCTAATGCCACTCCCAGTATTTTCAGTAATTCGTAGTCCAACACCTTCAAATTTCCTTTCCAAACGAGAAAGGATCTTATTCTAAAGATAATGATTCGAGAATTATGGGATTTATGATCTCCATCAGTAGGTTGTCTGATATGCCTCTGATCTACCTATCTTTTTCAATAGGAGACTTTGGGACTTTATATTGCCCAGGAGTAAATTGAAAAGCCTTCATCAATCGATTCCAGGTATTAATTTGAGTGATGACCAACGTGACAGCTATGATTTGCTCTTTTGTGTAAAATGCTTCGAGCGCATCATATACTTTGGCTTGTAACGGAAGATGGATGTCACCGGTTAGGGCTTCGGCATACTCAAGTGTTGCACGTTCTTTTGGATTAAAGTAAGGCGTCTCACGCCAGACTACCAGTGAGGATAGTCTCAGATCTGTTTCTCCACAGCTTTGCAGTTCTTTATGGTGCATGTCTACACAGTAGGCGCAACCATTTAATTGTGAAATACGTAGACAAATTAATTCACGTAGAGTTTTTTTAATTGTGGAGCGATCCAGATACTCTTCTATGGCTCTTAGTTTGACATACATTTCCCCTGGCACTTCCTGATATGAAATTCTTTCCATTGCTTGTTGATATTTTCTACAAACTTAGGTTGGGTATGGAAGGAAAAGATTAAGATATCTTAAGAATGGTATTTCTATTTCTTTCTTCTTAGATCACTTAGATATTCAGGGGTGATCTCCAGGTAAGATGCAATCATGTATTGCGGGACTCTCTGGGCAAAGTCCGGCTGGTGCGTGATGAAATGATAATATCGATCCCGGCTACTCATCTTTGCATAGAGATCGGCTCTTTTCTGACAGGCGATCAGCATATTTTGATAGATCATTCTAAAAATTCTGTTCAGTGACGGCACTGAATCATATAGGTACAACAGATCAGACTTATGCAGCATATAGACTTTAGTATTTTCCACAGCTTGGATGGAAAGGTAAGAAGGGGTGCCTTTTGTAAAGCTTTCCAGGCTGGTCACCCACCAATTTTCGATGGCAAACTGCGTGATTTGTTCGTTTCCTTTTCCATCAATATAGAGGAGTCGGACTAAACCTTCTAGTATGAAAAACTTGTACTGACAGATATGATTTTCTTCCAGAAGATAGGATCTCTTATCAAATCTTTTGACCTCTAGCCTTGAGGTAATTTCATTTACTTCTTCATTAGAGAGTCTTGCATAACGCTGGAAATATGTTTCCAGTTGTAAATTCATATTTTTAGTATAAAACTACTGTATTTAATGTAAGTTTTTTTATCAGAAAGATCTAGTTGATTTCCTGCATTTCATTCTCGTTTTTGAGGGGTCATTTCACAATAATTATGATGCTGGGTGCGACCTGATTATTGTCATTTTGGCTAATGGAATATAGTGAGCAATAGATTCATATGTAGGTAGGGAGGATGATTGCTTAAATATCTTTAGATGGAGGTAATCTACTGGCCTCCCAGGTAGATCTCTTGTAATGAAACTGCCATGATGAATCGGGTAACAATGCCGAGACTCAGAGTACTGAACACAATTGGAGTAGAATCAGTTACACAAATGATTACACATTTCCTTTCTCCCTTTCTTTAGCGTAAGTAGTTGACCAAAACATCCTATTTTCATAACCTTTTAGCATTGAGCAGTTTGGAGAGTTGTGAATCTGGTATTAGTCAAAATTTGTCCTATTTGATTGCAGGTAAGACTATACCCCATTGATTTTCCAAATGTAAACTGAAATTGAGCTTGTTCGCAGTGATATAGTCAAATATATTATTTAACTTATTGAAGCACTTCTGAAGATCCAGCTCCGGAATCTCTTATCATTCTTTTTATTAACTAATTCAACCACTCATGAAGAAACTTGTACTTTTAACCGCCCTCTCTTTTTTCTGTTGCTCTGATATCTTCGCACAGACTGTTGTTTTTTCACAAAACAAATGCGATTATGGGAAGCTAACTTCCCTGAGAGAAAAATCTAAGGCTGTTGTTGCTCCGATATTAAATGAAATGGTGCAAAACGGTGATTTACTAAACTGGGGTATTCTTGAACATTCATGGGGTGATGAATGGAACTGGAATATTTATTATGCGGCAAAAGATATTCCCACATTCTTAGCCTCATTCGAATCATTTATTGAGAAAGCTCAGGCGACTGATCCAGCGTTTGTTTCTGAGCTCTGGGAAACTTGTTTTGAGCATAAAGATGCCATGTATAGTGAGACCATGGGATATAACTCTACTGGTACCGGACCACTTGTGAGGAGTATGACAATGTTTAATATGCCGGATGGATACACTGGTGAAGATGTAAAGGCATCTATAGCATCTGCGAATGAAGCGATCCGCAGCCTGGGGTATCCGGGTAATGGCTATGCATTTTACATGGTAAACGATGATGCCATTGAAACTCAGCAGTGTCTGGTGGAAGGTACATGGTTGAGTGAAGACGTGTATCAAATCATTCACGATTCAGAAGAATGGCAAAATGCCACTTCTCAGGATAAAGAAATGTGGGATAAGATCATGGCTGATCGTATGTATAGAAGATATCACAAACAATAGTTTTATCACCGAGATATTGAATTCATAAATTTCTCCTAAAGCCATCTAATCTTTTTATCACCTCTTTATTTGCAAAGGGGTGATCTTGAGGAAAAGAGTCTTTAATGAGAATAATTTGAAAACCGAGTTACGCCACCAGGGGCTTGTCAACAAATGACTTCCTTAGGGCCATCCGACTACTTCCATCCGAATACCAATCTTCGAGTTCAGTAAAAATCTCGTAGCCCTGTTTAATGTAGAAGTTAGGCGCCTCGTAGCCTGCAGTCCAGGTCCAAATATTTTTCACACCCAGATCTACAATTTTATTTTCAAGAGATTTGAGTAGGGAGGCACCGATACCAAGTCCCCGATACTCTTTTTCCACAAAGAGATCTGTTAGATAAAACCATCCTGAATATTCGTTTCCATTTTTATAGGCAAGTCCAGAGGAGCAGCCAACAAACCGATTATGATTTGTAGCTACAAATCCAAATCTGTCAGAAGTTTGCACTTCGATAGCATTATCCTTCGTATTAAGATCGAATCCTCTTTTTATTTGCTCCAGTTCTTTTGGAGATACGTCACGATCGATAATCTGATATTCCATTTGATTTCCTATGTCTCAATTTTTGACTGTCTCTGATTTACTTAGTGAAAATAATTGCAATGGATCCTTTCCAGGAGCTGGAATAACCAGTTCCAAAGATTGAAAACCCAATTTTTCTAAAATATGGCGGGATGCGAAATTATCGGGATTCGTAATGCCGAAAATTTTCTCCATTTTCAAAATATTGAACCCATAATCTAATACTGCTTCCGACGCTTCGGTCGTCAATCCTCTGCCTTCATATTTCGGAAGAATCGCAAAGCCCAAATCGGGAAATTCGAGGTAATTCCTCTGGACAAGACCACAGATACCAAGGGCAATCTTTCTTTCTTTACTTACCACTTTAAAGAGACCGAAACCATGATCCTGAAAGGATGTCATGATGTTTTCTTCAATGTACTTTCGGGCCTGATCTATTGTCCTGACACCTCGGTCACCAATACCTTTCAACCAACCGGGACTATTGAGTAGCTCCAGGATGAATGCAGCATCTGAAGTATCCATCTTGCAGAGGTCCACTCTAGGAGTTGTCAATATCGCATACATAGCACCAGGCAATTAGATCCTCCAAAATACATTTATTTGGGTCAAATTTGTGGAAGGGCCCAGGAGGACTATCGGACAGAAATTCACTGAAGAGTAAACTGTACAACCCGCAGGAGATTGTTTGTTGACTCCAATTAATGCACCTGAAATTCTACAGTATCGGACCAGTCAGACGATACCAGAAACTGATCACGATACCGGACCCGTATATAGTACTTGTTTTTGCTGTGGAGATTCATGATGATTTCATCGGTGAGATCATCATTTTCCTGGAGGTCGCGGTCAAAAAACCGGTCTTCGTGCTTCTTCCAACTATCGAACACCATCCGCTGGAAGTCTGAATCTGTAGAGACTTGCCAGTGGGTGCCGGCATGAAAAGAAGAGTCCATCGTGCTTTTGAAATCACTGGCTCTGAAAGTTGGACGGATATCCACGGTCGCTTCTTTTGTAGGATAAGTGACTTGTGGAGCAGCGGGTTTGATACTGCTTTTATATACGGTGATGCTGTCATTTAGCTCATTGTCTTTAGGGTTCAATTCATTGCCACGACTGATACGTTTGAGTGTGAATTTCGGATTGCTATCGTTGGCATCCACTTCCACCATGACGAATCCATAATCCGATTCAGTGACTGAAAATTCATCGTAATTTTCCTGTGCATAGGCACCCCACTCATCAATTCTACCACCAGCGGTTGCTACATTTACCCACAGGTGCTTATGATCGCGGGACTGACCTCGGCTATACCCATGCGTATGACCAAAAAAGTGAATACTCGGTTTTCCGGTTTCCTCCGTGAAGGTCTCCAGTTTCTTGATGACCTCACCGGTGTAGTCAATTTCACCGTCCAACCAAAGCTCGGATTTATGCGGATGGTGTAGCTGTACAAATACAAAGTCGATCGTATCATTATCTGCCGTATTCCCCAAAACGTCATCAAGCCAGGATAGCTGGATCCCGGTCCTATATCCATCATTCGAATTCAGACCAATGATGCGGGTATTGCCATAGTCTTTGTACCACCAGTGTTCATCATAGGCTGGCGTACCATTTTTCGGCAGACTGAAATATTTGAAATAGAAAACTGAGTTCTGCTCATGATTTCCCAGTACGGGATATACAGGCACTTCTGCAAACAGAGGCTGCGAGGGTCCAAAAAAGTGATCGTGCCAGTGTGAATAATTGCTTCCGGTACCTACCAGGTCACCGGGTATCATCACGAGCGCCAGATTTTCGGGGACGTCTTCTCCCAGTTCTTGTTTGAGATATTCGAAAACACCTTCATTGATAATTTCTCTGAACTTTCCAGGATTACGGCCATCAATCTGCATGTCGCTCATGGCAATCATATTGAAAGATCGGTTGTCGGATCCAAACGGTGGTGTTTTGAATGTATACATGTCAGAAACGAGATCACCTGTCTTCACCCGATAATAGTAGGATGTGAATTTTTGTAATCCATTTAAAGTCACTTCATGTACTCTGGCTTCCGTATAGTTAATATCGAAAGCAATTCCTTCCGTTGTATTTCCTAGGTCTTCGCTCAATCCCCACTCCACGGTACTTTCATCACCGGAGGAAGTCTCCCACATGATGGTGATCGAGGATGGAGAAGCATTTTGCAGGTAGGGTTTGATCAGAAAATCCTGACCTAATAGGGATAGGGTCATTGCTGTCATGGCAACAAGTGCCAAACATTTCATGTACATGATGTATATACTTTACAGTTGGAGGGTAAAAGTACAGAATACCGCCGGTGGACTTACGGTGCTTACATTAAGTGAACATAAAATATGGTCGCCAGTATTAATCAGCCGTTAAATACTTATAAGCACTATGATCATTCGTCGCGAATGGCATCGACAGGATTTGCATAAGCAGCCCTTACCGTATGATATCCTACCGTCATCATGGCGACCAGAAAAGCCAGAATAAATCCAATCACAAATACTGGGATACCTACTGAAATCCTTTCGGCAAAATTAGTAAGCCAGGTATTCATAAGAAGGTATGTGGGTAAGGCGAACAAGGCGAAAGCCACCACTACCAGCCAGGCAAACCGGCGAGACAAGTGCATCGTAATTTGCTGCACGGAAGCTCCCAGGACCTTGCGGATGCCCACTTCTTTTAGGCGTTGCTCTGTATTGATGGAAGCCAGGCCGAATAATCCCAGGCAGGCGATCAAAATGGCAAGAATCGCCATAATCTTTACCACGACACCCATCTGCTGATCGGATCGATACATATCATCGAAGTGCTCATCAAGAAATGAGTACTGGAAAGGCCATTCCGGTACCAGTCGATTCCAGACTTCTTGCGTGTAGGCGATGGCGGCTTCGATATTATTACCATCTACTTTTACTGATAATTCATCATACCCCCATTCCGGATGCACCACCATAGATAGGGTATTGATGGGGTAGTGTAGTGAATTGAAATTGAAGTCTTTCACCACGCCAATGATAGTCCCTAACGAATCATCCGGATACCAACTATGACCGGCCGACACTCCGAGAGGTTCTTCTAAGCCCAGTTCTTTCTGGAATGACTCATTGATAATAAATGCGTAATCTTTATCACGAGGTCTTTCACTATCAAAACTTCTACCATGAATGAGGCCTATTTCGTAAACATCCAGATAGTCGTAATCTACATTGACGTTACTAGGCGTCATCCCACGCACTGAGTCAGTTTTTAATTTAAATCCCCACTGATGAAAGTTGTTACCCAGACGTTGCCCGGATGCAGTAACCCCGCGGATATTGGCTCCCCGTTTTAATTCTTCTTTGAGCGTATTAAAAACCTCATTAGCATCGCTATTCATATCCACTAATAAAATGTGGTCTTTATTAATGCCGATATCTTTATTCTGAATGTACATGAGTTGCTGCACTACTACCAGTGTACTGACAATCATGGCAATGGCCAGCCCAAATTGAAGAACAACCAGACCATTTCTGAAAAGGGAGTGGCGGTGAGGTGACTCATCTCCTTTAATCACTTTCGAAACCTGGAAGGAGGAAAGGTAATACGCAGGATAAATACCTGCCAGGAACCCCAGTAACAATGTAATACCGAGTGAAACGGCCAACAGCGCCGGGTGATCCAGAAAGTATTGCATGCTCAGGTTTCTGTCAATTAAATCACTGAGCATGGGTGCTGAAATGATCGCCAATAATATACCGATTATGAATGCCAGTCCTCCCAGCAAAACGGACTCCGTCACGAATTGACTAAAAAGCTGACTTCGCAATGCACCAATCGTCTTTCGTACGCCCACTTCTTTCCGACGGTGAGCTGCTCTGGCAGTAATGAGGTTCATGAAATTAATACTGGCAATCAAGATGATGAAGAGGCCGACCCAGGCAAAGACTCCCAGATATTTCCCATTAAATTTTCTGTGATTGTTGTAATCGTGTTCTATATCCATGGACGCCAGGTGAACATCCGTGAGCTTTTGGAAGAATAATTGGTAATTATCAGTTACAACATACGTGTCGCCCGGATCCGGTGGCATGACGCGAAGTAGAAACTCCGGCATTTGTTCTTCAAGGGAGGCCATATCAGCTTTGGGATCGATCAGTAGATATGTATTCAAATAATTCGATCCAAATTGCTGATTAAAGTCTGGATTATCCTGCACTGCCGTGGCCATCGATATTAGTATATCGAATTGCAGATGTGAATTTTCTGGGACATCTTCAAACACTCCTTTAATCGTAAAATCACGGTCACCCATTTGGAGCGTTTCTCCCACGACTTCAGTACCGCTAAAAAACTTCATGGCAGTACTTTCACTAATTAAGATGGTGAACGGTTCATCAAGAGCTGTACCCGGATCACCCGACAAGAGGGGAAAATCGAAAATCTCGAGAAAAGAACTGTCGACCATGACACTTTCCTCAATGATAAATTCACGTGCATCTTTTCTGTAGAGCCTTTTACCCCGTGTATAGTATCGTGTATAACTCCGGATTTCCGGATAGTCGGCCGCAAGTGCGGGTCCCATTCCAGGCATGGAAAGGGCTACGTTCTGCGTGTTAGTACCCGGAAAGCTTTGGATTTCATCCAGGCGATAGATATTAGCTCGGTTCTCATGAAAAGCATCAAAACTTTGTTCTTCACGAATAAAAAGGAAAATCAGCAGGCAGGCTGCTAGTCCTAATGCCAGACTAAAAATATTGATGAAAGACATCATTTTTTGCCTGCGGATGTTGCGCCAGGCTACTTTTAAGTAGTTGGAAATCATCATTTCTTAAGATAGGATTTGATAGCCATCAATGTTAGGAAGACTCAATTTTGCACGGAATGGTTGCACGAGGTTTGAAAAAGAATCCCGGGTTTCGATGTCTTGTCTACTTATTTCCAAATAGATTGCATCATGTGATGATGCTCTTTTCGCGTGACGCCCTGATCGATGGCTGCCATGATATTCCAAAAGTTTCTGGTCTTCAATGCCTCTAGTGGTATCCACAGACCCGGTAACTGTTCACTTTTGAAAACACCTTTGCTGTCAGGTTCCAGCAAATGATATTTTCCATTTCGTAAGCAATTCCAATGAATAGTAGACAGATTTTCATCCATCACCAGGTATTCCTGTACTCCCGAATTTTCGAAAAGAGTTTTTCGCTGGTGATAGTGCTCTACATCATTTTTATCATGAATTTCCAGAATGAAATTCGGAGGACCCATAAAGCAGTTATTCTGAAAGTCAACTTCTGATTGTTTTTTAGGACCTGCGTTAATCATGATCAAAAAGTCAGGGTACACGGTGATACTGTCTAATATTACAGTAGCCTGAATGCAAGCAAACATTCCAACCGAGTGCATTCTGTATCGGTTAATGCACATAGCCAAGTCAGTCAGGAGTGCAGCCTTACCGATAGACCATATTTTTTCTTGGTAATCTGGAAGTGTATTCATAGTGCAAAACTTTGAAGGGATTCTTGGAAACAGCAATATTTGAAAAGATATAAAGAGATATCTAATATCTCAACTTCTTCCGCTAACGGTAACAAGCTTGGATAAGAATGAATAGCTACGGTGTAACATACCTTCCAAAGTCCTTTCCAAGTTGCTCACATCATTTTTTGTATGATAATATGATACCTTAGGGTTACATATTGAGAACTTTTTGTATCATTGTGTGTATTAAATGAAATTTGAAGCTATGAGTTCCCATAAATCAAGTGCCGACCACGTGGACATGCATCGTAAGATATTATTCGCGGGGATGTTAGTCTTGTCTCTAATATTTGCCTTGAAGTCTACATTCTACCTCATTGATGATTCGTATTCCCACTATCTTAAAATGGGGGGTTATGCTTTGGCCGTCACTTTATGCATACTGATGGCATTGGCGATTTTCTGGAAGGTCAGATATATTCCGAGACAAAATATTTCCTATTTAATGACTTCCAGTGACAATTTTGTGAATAGTGTCATGAATAGAGCATCTACCATTTCCTGGATCTTGACATTTATAGCTCTGGTTTTTATCATGACGGGGACCAAGAAGGATTTCTCACCATTGCCAGCCGAATTTTACCTAAATCTCACTGCTTTTGTCATGTTGGCTTCGTTCAGTACAAGTTTCTTTATTTTATTTTCTAATTGGCACAGGAACGTATGACATCCAAATTGGAGAATCGATTAAGGGTGTTACGAGCCGAACGAAATATGAGTCAAAGTGATTTAGCAAGAGAAATTGGGGTCTCGAGAAAAACAATCAGCACTATAGAAGTGGGGAGGTTTACACCTTCGACAGTCATTGCCCTTAAGATGGCTCGTTTTTTTGACGTGCCTGTGGAAGAGATTTTTACCTTACTGGAGAAATAGAAAAGGGACCCTCAAAGTCCCTTTCCTAAATCTATAATTTTTTTTTCTAATTAGAATCCAATACGTAATCCGGTATTAACCAGGAAAATATTAATCGTTCCGTCTGTGATATCATCATCAAAATAGTTGGACAAACCAAATTTGTATCCAACATCAACGAATAATATTCCGATATCTATACCAGCACCTGCCATACCACTGAGATGAAAATTCTTGAGATCATCTTTCCGTATATTCACTTCACTTAGAGCGCTGTCTAAATCCTCATTCAAATTGAAAGCGAAGTTCGGACCGGCAAAGAGACGAAATCCAAAAGCACGATCACCCTCAGGACCATAGAATTTAAGTCCCAACATAACGGGTATATTTAATCGGCTGACATTGATGTCACCCACGTCTGACAATTCGAGGTTGGCAGTTTGAAAATTTGCGCCTGGCTGTACATAGAATACATTACCTAGTTGTACATCGGCTCCGAATTGGTAGCCTGCATTTCCTTTAAATTTTCCTTGAAGAATTTCTTCAGTAAAACTTGGAAAGTTGATTCCCACCTGTGGTCTTAGTGATACCTGTGACAGTGCTGCCACGGTGGTTGCCAGGATTAGCGTCAGTATTATATATATTCTTTTCATAAGTTGATTGTATTGTTTTATTGCAATGCTTATGTCACTATAACAACACAAAGACTTCTTTTGATCGGTTCACATTTAATTTTGTTAGGCCATCATTAATAATAGTCAATATTGCAGGAGGAGTCAATATTCTAATCCTGACCAATTTCTTGAGCAGAACTTAGCAGGGCTACTACGGAGCCTTGCTATTCCGCCAGTGGATCGGGACGCATTTGAAAGTGAAACACCTTACTGGTATTGCCTTTTCCTCCCTCCATATGGAATGGGGCCCGAGTACTGATGGTGGCCCAGATACCCCGACCTTTCCAGCCAGCGTCCGGATCGTCGATACGGCCATCCATCCATTTCGTGTAAAAACCCAGAGGATACGGAACACGAAGTACTACCCATTGTCCATCTTTCAGGACCAGCAGCCCTTCTGATTCATTACCCGTGTTTATGGGGATATTTTCACCAAGGCCTAATGTATTAAACTGATCGACCCAGGTATAATAACTGGATTCTGCACTTCCGGGAATCTCCAGACCTTTCATTTGAGGTAAAGGTTCGGTGTAGAAAGTCCAGCCTTCCGGACAATGCTGGCCGGTTGCATCAGGTCCATTTAGGGATCCCTGACATTTGTTACGATCAAAACTGGCGAGGTGACCACTGGCAAGGGCTACCCAGGCCACACCGTTGCGATCAATATCCATTCCTCTGGGTGAAAAGCCTTCTATGGGATCACCATTTTCATCCACGGGCAATTCATAGTATTCTGCCAATGCTGTGTGTGTAGGATCTTCACCAGGCTCCAATCGTACGAGACCACCCGGATATCCCAACGTAGACCCCCATACAGATCCATCAGCTGCAGGTGCTACGGCGTACAATCCACGATTGATTCTCTTGTCTTTAGAGGGATCGATAGCATCACCAGGTTCAACATACTCATCCCGTTTACCATTGCCATTTGCATCCAGAATGATGGGAGTCCATCCTTGTGAGATTTCTTCATCTCCGGTTTCATCATACAATTTGGTGTCTAGCCAACCAATGACACTACCACCACCGCTTGTCCAAAGGGTATGGTTTTCATCTTCTGCAAACATGAGGTGATGTGTGCTAAAACATGTGCTTATATGCTTGTATTCCTGGGTCCGTGGGTCATAGACTCCCAGATGGCGATAAGAACGTTCTACAGGAAATTCTCTGGCGGAAGGATGTTCAGACCCCTCCAGGCAGAAGTCAGGATTAGCGGGTGGACGTACAGCGGCAGTAATCCACACCCTGCCTAGATGATCAAACATGGGATTGTGCACGTTGGTTTTGCTATCCCAAATAGCCTCATCCCCCCAATAAAAGGAGGGTTGGGCATTTTCTGACGCCGAGGCGACAGGTGTAGATGGATCACGGACAGTAAGTTGTACCTCTTCGCCTTTATGAGCGACAGGGTCTAGCACCGGTAAGTAATCAGCACTTGCCTCCAGGGCTCCATACATCTTGCCATATGCATTAACGGTCGGATCGCGACGATCAGTAGAAGCGACATCATGAAGGTAGGCTGTGGGATCTGCCCAATCCCATTGACTGATCACAACGTTCCTTTCCAAACCCGCAGGTCTGGGAGGGACCGGGGGAAGCTCGCCATCCTCGATCCGTTTTGTCCAGTCAGCAAACATTTCAATACTGTGCTTATATCCGACGCGAGCCAGACCAGAGGTCATCATGCCTCCCGCCTGTCCAGATTGAATTCTGCGCATCCAGGCCTCCGAATGATCGGCATATCCCTTTTGATCAGGGTGTAATTTTCTTGTTCCAAGACTTCCCAATTGATGGCAGGCCAGACAATTGCCTGACTTTATATTGCGAATGTAGTTTGCCTGATTAACCATGCTTTCTGAGATGCCATTACCGTCTTCTCCTGTGCCCGGAAAATTTTCTTTGTCAGGCAATTCTAATAGAGAGAACCAATATCCGGCTGGATAATATTCTGCCGCTGATTTTTCATCGGGGGCAGGTACGGCATTCATGTCGAGCGTGACCCCGGGTGCTGTGATTTCCTCAGGTGAATCAACAAGTCCGTATCCGCGGACCCATACACGATATGATGCATCGGGTAAATCCGGAATAAGATATTTTCCCATGTCATTGGTCACCACTATACGCGCAAACCGAGTAGGTAAATCATCTGTTTCTGCAATTACCCAGACCCCGGCTTCTGGTCCATTTGGACCCGTGACAGTGCCGCTGATAGTGTCTGGAGCGACTGCGTCCGAAGAATTTTGACACCCGAAACCTACCCATCCTATCATTATGACAAGGAGAAATATTGGCATGGTGATTAAGTCTTTAGTAAAGATGATTCGGAAACTTTGGATTAGGTAGAGACGAGACATAGATTATGGTAAATATTGAAACAATATAGAATGGAATCACACTCCTAGAAGATAGTAAATATTCCTGAATTAAGATTGAATTTCTCTCCCAGAGAAGAAGCCTGGATATAAGGATATCTGCCGTATCAGAAGACTCCTTCTGTCAATCTTTTTCTGGAAAGAGCCTCAGGATATCCATTTCATTAGGAGCACAAATACCTCTCTCAGTGATCAGACCGGTGACTAATCGGGAAGGGGTCACATCGAATGCATAGTTAGTAGCCACACTGGATTCAGGGGTTAGGAGTACCTCTTTAATCTCGCTTTTATGGAGACCCCGGATATATTTGACTTCATTTTCTCCCCGATTTTCAATCGGAATTTCCTTTAGGCCATTACGTAGCTTCCAATCAATGGAAGACGAAGGAAGTGCGACATAAAACGGTACATTATTGTCATGAGCTGCCAAAGCTTTCAGATAGGTGCCTATTTTGTTGGCGACATCTCCTGTACGGGTAGTTCGATCGGAGCCCACGATGACCAGGTCCACTTTTCCGTGTTGCATCAGATGCCCGCCCGTATTGTCTGCGATCACTGTGTGAGGTACCTGGTGCTGGCCTAGTTCCCAGGCTGTCAGACGCGCCCCTTGATTTCTGGGCCGGGTTTCATCTACCCAAACGTGGACGTTGATGCCATTGTCATGTGCAGCATAGACAGGTGCCAGGGCACTGCCATAATCGACAAATGCCAGCCACCCGGCATTGCAATGTGTGAGTACATGGATGGTCTGGCCTTGCTTCTTGTTGCTGATTTCTTCCATGATTTTTACTCCGTGCATTCCGATCCTGCGGCATGCTTCAGCATCCTGATCTGCGATGCTATGTGCTTTTTCAAGTAGGCGCTTGATTTTCTCTTCAGGCGATGCCTGGCTTTCGACTATTGCCCATTGTTTCTTCACAGCCCATTCCAGATTTACTGCCGTGGGTCTTGAGCGTAGCAGCGCCTCCCTGGCTTCGCTCATGCACGTGTGAAATGAATCGGATTGACTGGCTTCCAGTCCTGCCAGATACATCCCGTATGCGGCAGTCGCTCCGATCAAGCCGGCTCCGCGCACATGCATTTCACGTATGGCCGTGACGGCATCAGCCACATTGTTAAGATCCTCAATGATAAATTGGTGGGGGAGGTGTCGCTGATCAATGATCTGGATAACACTGGCATGGGAAGGATGCTGCCAAATGGTGCGGAAATGTTGGCCATTCACATTCATTGTGACACGTCGTGTTTATTGTTTTTATAGATTAAAGCATCAAAAAATATGCAACATTAAAAATAACCCATATTATTCCAGTGTATAGAAATCGTAGGTTATGGTCCAGTCAGTTGATTCACCTGGAGCCACATTTATATCAATATAGGGCTCAGGACAGATGGTTTTTGATGCAGACCAACATAGCAATTTCGATAAAGGCTGATCGCAAGTGATCCTTACACCTGCGCCGGTTTCTTTATTTTCAATTCGAATGTCATAGTCATCACTCGTATCTCCATGACCTCGCAAAGGATTATAAATAAATGATTCGCCAGACTGAATGACTCTTTGAAATTCAATGCGATTTTCAGTGAGTTTTCCGATTCCTTGTACACCTCCCTCATCACCGTCCAAAGTAAAGGGGAAGGTCACTGTAAAATCAGGACCTGTCGGTTGCGAGTCAATTACAAAGAAATTGTGGTTGTACACATTCGTCATCAGGGCCTTCTTACCGGTATTGGTGATTTGGTGCGTGATGATCATCTGAGGTTTTTCTGGCGTGAGTTTGACCACTTTTTCATATTCGTAGGCATAGTCTGTATCTTCCAAAGTATGCAAAAACTTTACCCCGTCTGTTTCATGTTCTGTTTTCCAGGTGCCTGGATTTAGGATAGGAAAATACGTTGTGAAGTTATAATCTCCAGCCTTTTCCTTTTTCACCATTCCGATACCAACAAGAAGAAAAGAGTCTCCTGGTTTTGCTGCATCATATTCTATGGGCGCAAAGGCCTCAACAGGCCCCATAATGGCATCATGCAGTGTGGGACTATAAGCTTCATACCATTTTCCAAAATAGGAATGCCCATTGTATTCCAGAGAAGGCATCACAGCAGACCAATCAAATCGGGTGCCCCGATAATACCCCTTTTCAGTATCGGGCAAATAGAAAGTTGCATCAATAATGTCATTGGAAATCTGGACCTGCGGAACATCCGAAGATTCCTGTGCCCTTGAACCCAGAGACAAATGAAAAAGAATAAAAAATGTCAGGAATATCCGCATGGTATTGTTTTTATTGCAGCATTTAATATTTATTGATTTATATCATTTACTCTGCACACATCTAACTGAAAAAGCCATCCGTTTGTCACCAAGATGCCGGTTAATCAGTGTTTTCATTTTTGCAAAATTGTAGAACCAGGCTTGTGCGGTATCTGCTTCCGTGGCTGTCCAGTACAGCCCGTGGTTACCTTCTCTTTCATACCGACCCAAGAGCGAAATATTACCTCCCAAAGTTACTTGAAAGCCGGACTCACCGTCTCGGACCAGGGCATTGTAGGCCTCGCTACCATCATGGATTGAGTCCTGATAGATGCCACCGTATGGTCTCGCTAAATCTTGCCATTCCTGATCAGTAGGCAATCTCCAGCCGTCTCCCAGAGAGGCACATCCTTCCACTGCAGCTTCCCAGGAATACAGTCGACCGTATTTATCACAAAAGCGTGGTTCGTCATTTCCACAATATGATCGAACTGAGCCAACGTCAAGATTAGTTGTCATCCATTTTAGACCATTTTCTGTGACTATGACGTCGATATCCGATGCAAGCGATTTTTTTGCTGGTTCCGATTTGCATGACAGCAGGAGGGTACCAGTGAGCAGAATAATTATGTGTGATGGGTTGAAACGGAAGATCACTATTACCTTTTAATTGAATGACTTAAGTTGTGAATGTAAGAATGAGAATTCCTTCTCTATATTGTTAGCTTAAATTAAGGATTTTTCGGACTTGTCTGAGGATCTTGCTTTTATATGTAAATTTGGGCATGCCAATTGTATCTGAAATCTGCTTAGTTTGTGTGCTGGTCCTGGGTCCCACAGGGTACCTGGGAGCCCAGAATGTATGGATCAATGTCAGTCGTACCATCGATCCCAATACTAGCAGTTCAGGAGCTTTTTATCTGGATCAGCCTTCCGCGGAAACGGTGGAGTTTCCTGGTCAATTCATAGGAGATGTTGATCGAGGTGGATCCTGCAATGTCAGTTACCTGACCTTCTGTCCGCATAATGTCACACATATCGAAACCAGTGCACATGTCTTGTCACCGGAGTGTTCACCTCCCACGGTAGCGGATTTAGAAAACGCGGCATTAATTGGCAGGGTGTTTCTGATCGATCTGAGTTATCTGGATACATCATACAATGCAAAAATTGACATGGAGCATGTCAAGCCTCATCTTGACACCCTTACGCAGCAAATTAACTTTGTAGCCATCAAAACAAAGTCGTCAGACCTGCCGGAAACCTTCGATTTCTCTGGCCGGGGATTTATGGCACTAAGTCAGAAAGCTGGACAATACCTGCATGATTTTAAAAGTCAGGGTCACCCTATGGCTGGACTTGTTCTTGATTTACCCTCCATCGATCAGGAATCGGATGAGGGTAAGCTTTTGGCACACAGGGCCTGGTTTGGTTTGCCAATGACTGGACACGTGGCGGACGACCAGGAGAAACGGTCTTTGGTGGAATTAGCCTATTTCAATAAACTTACACAAGGCTATTATAACATTCATATATCACCGCCCAATTTCAGGACAGATGCTGCCGCGGTGGGTGTTCATCTTCAAAAGATAGATTGATGAGTCGCTATCGAGATCAGGCCATTGAAAAGGATCGTGAAGATCCACTGGCACATCTTCGAGATAATTTTTATTTGCCGGACAGCAAGATATATCTGGAGGGAAATTCTTTGGGATTAGTGAGTAGGCAAGCGGAAGCCCGGATACAGGAATCCATACAGGAGTGGAAAGATCTCGGTATCAATGGGTGGTTGTCTGCCAGGTCTCCCTGGTTTTGGCTGGCAGAAAAAGTAGGGGCAAAAATGGCTAATCTCGTTGGGGCTAAACCGGGGGAGGTAATCGCTACCGGAGGTACCACGCAAAATATTCACACACTTTTTTCTGCGTTTTACAAACCAGCTGAACGACGAAGAAAAATTGTTGCTGACATTTTAAGTTTCCCATCAGACTTATACGCAATACAAAGCATCATAAAGCTAAAAGGTGGTGATCCGGGAAGGGATCTCGTACTAGTGCAAAGTGAAAATGGGAACCATTTAGCAGAATCGGATTTTATTGACCATCTACATGAAGATGTGGCTATTATCTGGTTATCTCCCGTGCTATATCAAAGTGGGCAATTGTTGGATATTGTTAGCATTACAAGAGCTGCTCAGGATAAAGGTGTATTGGTGGGGCTCGATTGTTCGCACAGTGCAGGTGCTGTGCCACATACGCTTCATGATCATCATATCGATTTTGCCACCTGGTGCGGCTATAAATATTTAAATGGTGGGCCAGGAAGTACGGGATTTTTATTTGTTCATGAAAAACATAAGAATCAGGAGCCGGGACTGCAGGGATGGTTTGGCTTTAAGAAACGGCAGCAATTTCACATGCAATCAACCTTTGATCATGAGCCAGGTGCTGGCGGATGGCAAATCTCAACCCCGAATATCCTGAGCCTGGCCTGCCTCGATGGATCCCTTGACTTACTAAATCAGGTGGGCATGGTTGCTATTAGAAAAAAATCTCTTTTACTGACAGATTTTCTAATGGAATGCGTACAAGATATCATCCTGGCAGCACACCCTGATGTAAAAATCATTACACCTAAAGATTCGGATCGGAGGGGAGGTCATGTAAGTTTGCAGCATCCTGCTGCACAATTAATTTCAGTAGCATTAAATGATCATGGAGTAGTAGTGGATCATCGACCTCCCGACATAATCCGGATGTCACCTTCCGCCTTGTATTCAAGTTTTCAGGATGTTTATAACGCGCTGGATATTCTCAGAGCCATTTTGGCTGAAGGAAATTTAGAGAGATATGATGCTGGCGAGAAGTGGGTGCCTTAGCGAGGGTGATGCTCAAATATTGTCTTTCGAGTTCTTAGCGGGGCTGTTGTAAATAAGTACTTGAAGTTGGGAAACTTTATGTTCTGGGTAACATCAGTAAAAAGAATCTTCTTCAACCATTAGTGTGGTCAATTCGACCGTGTGACCATCCGGATCCTTTATATACATCGAATGAAAATATACATGATCCTGACATTCGAAATTAATTCCCAATTCAATAAAGTGTTTTTTTGCCTTGTTGTAATTTACATTATCAACATTAAAGGCAAAGTGGTCTATCTTAACATTTTTTGATGCTAGATCTACTTTCGGATCATCGGTAGCTGCCGGAAACAAGGCAATCCCTGTTTTTCCAGCAAACATTAGAATGGGAAACGGACTCCATTCGGACTTTTCATATTTCTTGAGACCTAATACATTTTCATACCAGGTTGCAGACGCCTGGATATCTTTAACCCGGATAGCTACATGATCAAGAAAATTGATTGTAAAAGCTGTCAAAGTTTATGTGTTTTATTAATGATACCTAGTTAGCAGTCTGTCTCTCCTCCCTTGCGCCAAACATCGATGGCCGTAGTGATAAATGTTTTCATGCTCTCTTCTGAAAAATCATCTTTTTTTCGAATACGAATACATCCTTTGCCCAGATGGAAAGCTGAAAGTAATGTTTGGGCCTGCGGTATTTTCTCTAGGTTGCCGACATAAAAACTTACGTAGTTCTTCTGAGCGTTGAGGTGAAATATACTTTTACCATTGTAGCGATAACATAGCATCTTGTATTCAATGTCCTCTTTCAGATCAAATGGGTGGCTTGTAAGGATAGATCTTATCTGAGAAAGGCGTTCTTTTTTCCATCCAGCTTCCAATTCCTCCAAGTACTGGACAGGGGAGTTTACCTTGTATTGCATGAATTCTTACTTGTTTATTCAATAAGATATCTAATATTCTCTTTTGCTGCTACCTGTATACCTAAATATCCGGGTATCTAATAAATATCTCCACCGATAGACCAAGAAGGAATTTATTTCTGTGGTTGATAAGGAGAAGTTACTTAGCCAGAATATGGTCGTTTCATATGTTCTAATTCATTAGCTGGTCAGCACGAAGTCTAAATAATTCAGAATATACTCTCTTAACGCATGATTTTAACTGATCTACTGATTTCATATCTTACGACAAAGGGTATATATGATTATAAGGACAAATTATGTAGATCTATTCAATAGAAGATATTTTCCAGCAGAGATTCATATTGATGATGGTGTTATACAGAAGGTGGAACCCCTCGATGCAGTGGTACAAGGTTTTATGATGCCTGGTTTTATAGATGCCCATATCCATATTGAGAGTTCGATGCTGACGCCGTCGCACTTTGCGGCTTTAGCAGTGCAACATGGCACCGTAGCTACGATTTCAGACCCTCATGAGATAGCAAATGTCCTGGGAGTAGAAGGAGTCACATACATGATTAATGAGGCTAAGAAGTCACCCCTGAAAATATTTTATGGAGCACCATCCTGTGTGCCGGCCACTGCCTATGAAACAGCAGGAGCTCGAATTACGGCTCCAGAAATAAAGGAACTCCTTGCTAAAGATGATATCTGGTACTTATCAGAAATGATGAATTTTCCTGGTGTCTTACATGAGGATGAAGAGGTGATGGAGAAAATTACCCATGCAATACAAGTAGGAAAACCCATCGATGGACATGCTCCGGGCTTATCAGGTGATCAGGCGATAAGATACATTAAGGCAGGTATCACTACCGATCATGAATGCGTGACCTATGAAGAGGCCAGGCATAAGCTAAGAAACGGAATGAAGATCATCATCCGAGAGGGTAGTGCGGCAAAGAACTTTGCTGCGCTGATTCCATTGATGAAAGATTATCCTGATCGTCTGATGTTCTGCTCAGATGATAAACATCCAGATGAATTGATATTGGGTCATATTAATCAGCTGGCCGCCAGAACGATTGCGTTAGGATATGATCGTTGGGATGTATTGCGAGCCGCTTGTGTCAATCCCGTGGAGCATTACCGGCTGCCCGTGGGTCAATTGAAAATTGGCGACCCGGCTGATTTTATCATCGTATCCGATCTCAAGACTCTTGACGTGGAGGAAACCTGGATTGCTGGTAGACAGGTATGGGATGGTCAAAACACAACATTTACACCTTCTGTATCCCACATCGTAAACAACTTTGAAGGACATCTAATCCAAGCCTCGGACCTGAATGTAAGCAATACCCGAGATACCGTTTCGGTGATCCATGCGGTGGATGGTGCTTTAGTCACAGAGAGACTGGATGTACGTGCTGAGGACATAGAGAGAGGTGGTAGAGATATACTGAAGATCGTAGTGGTAAACCGGTATCAGGCCAGTAAACCTGCTGTGGCATATATTCATGGATTTGGTCTTTCCCAGGGAGCATTGGCATCTTCAGTAGCTCATGATTCGCACAATGTAGTCGCAGTGGGTGTAGACGATGCATCGATCGTGCAGGTGGTCAATGCCGTCATGACCGAGAAGGGAGGGATAGCATTTAGTGATGGAGAAAGAGTTGATATCTTACCCTTACCGATAGCAGGCCTAATGAGTGATCAGGGGGGGCACAGGGTGGCTCACGAATATGCGAAGATTGATAGGTTAGTGAAGGATGTGGGAGGCTCGACATTAAGTGCACCTTTCATGACGCTATCATTTATGGCCCTACTTGTAATCCCCAAGTTAAAGCTGAGCGATAAAGGGTTATTTGATGGTGAAAGGTTTGATTTTGTACATATGAATATTCTTTGACTTTTCACTGATTGCTCCTTATGTCAATTTATTGAGTACTCTATGTGATCGCCGCGATCATCTGCAGATAAAAACTGAACCGAAATATTTTCGTAGCGGATTGTTTGCCCGGGAGACATAATTGCATCATGCTTTTTATTGTCAGAATCAATGGCAGGCAAAATCCGAATTGTCCCCATTCCACTTGGAACGCTGACGTCTACAATGTATACTAGCGGACCACCCTTTGGAATTCTTTCATCGTAGCCCAACGGCTGCCTTGATTCAACTACTAATGAGGTATGTTCATTAATCGGGATGGCTAAAATTTTTATGCCTCCTGCAACCTCTATGGGAGTGAGAGTGGCCTTATTATTACTTGAATTATATCCACAAATGACCTGGTCATCGTCGATCCACCCGAGTAGCCATCTTTCCCACCCAAAAAATTCGGGGGCTAGAGAATGTTCGAATGATTTACCCATGAGGCTAAAGTCTCCTACAAACCGATCACCGTTTCCGTTGTAGGCATAGAGATCAACTAATCCCAGCATATGTCCAAATTCATGTACAAACCAATACTTATTGGTGAGTAGATCTTTTCCTGAAGTAGCTCCATTTTTAAGTCGCTTACCCTCAACATTAACGCCTACACTGGCTGTAAAGGCTGGACCTAATGTAAAGGTACCTGCAAAAGGACTGGAGATAATTACAAATCCATCACTTTCTGAAAAGTCAACAATAGGATCCGCCAAATCCAAAGCTTCCTGAATATATACTCGATGTTGGTCAAATGTAAGCGATGACCACATATATTCTTCACTAGGCTTACTCATTCTAATCCAATCAAAATGAGGCGTAAATGAGAGATCCAGTCTTCCGTAGGAAACTGCTTTTAAGTATTCTTCCGAGAGCGGAGAAAGGTATTGCCTAAACAATTCCTCTGGATCTGTAAAAGCCTTATTATCAGGAAAGTCAACAAAGATGACGCTGACATTTACGGTGCCGGTGGATGGGATACGGGATGGATTTCTAGGGAAACCAAGATCGACTGCACCGGATAAAACGGTGGGTAGTTTGCAGGATTGAAGAGTGGGGACGTATTGGAAACCATCTGCCATCGCGGTTCCTCCAGGTCCAGTGATGACAATGGTGCCGCTTGATCCCAGACCAACTCGTGTCGTGACGATTGAATCGCCCTTTACAGAGTAAGATCGCACATGGGTGCCTCCTAAAGTTACTTGCTCAATATCATCCAAGTTCTTTCCATAAATAGTAACGCTTTCATTAAATGAAGCTGATGTTGGACTGAATCCATGAATTGTGGGTGGTGCCAATCCTTGATCCTTTCTACAGGCGAATGATCCGTAAATGATGGCAATAAATAATATCGAAACAAGAACTCTAATCTTACCCGGTTTAGAATTTTAGATATAATACGGCTTAGAATTAAGCTAAGCAAAAGTTTTCCAGGAATACTCCTTGGGATGCTAATAATCCATAATGTCCAATTGCTTATTTCTTATTACGCAACAAAAAAGTAGGATAGTTGAAATTTATCTTATTTAAATTCTGCAAACTTAGATTCCTCCAAAATAATGTATAGTTTTTCCTGGGATTTGGATATATTCCAAGTCTGCTTAGCAATCTTCATAAATGTCAAATCAATCATGAAATTAAAATCTACGAAAACGGGCTTTTCCCGTCGTTCATTTTTCTCTAAATCCTTTTTAGGAGTCACAGGTGCCATGGTAGCCACCAAGTTTGATGGGCTTGCTCATTCGGTGGATGCGACGCCTAAGTTTTCAAGTCCATCCGATCTAAAGATCACCGAGGTGAAGTGTGGATTCATTAGAGGAGAGCATAGCTTATTTGTCAAAATATATACGAATCAGGGTATCGTAGGTCATGGCCAGGGTGTGGATGGTGTATATGGCACGTATTACGTGGTGCATCATATTGCCGAGCGACACTTGATTGGTATGAATCCTTTGAATATCAATCGACTGCAGGAAGAAATCAGAAGGGGAGGTTTGTTTAAAGGGGCTCAGGCGGGCATGTATGTATGTGTGATGACGGCCCTGGAAACAGCCCTTTGGGACCTTGTGGGAAAAGCACTGGAGCTTCCTGTATATCAATTGATGGGAGGTAAATTTAGAGATAAAATCAGGGTCTACTGCGACACCGCAGGAAGCCGCCTGGAGCCCGAAGAGATGGGAAGACGGGCAAAAGAAGATGTGGACAAGTATGGATTTACCGCCGTGAAGTTTGATATTGATGATCGGGGAGATCCCAATAAACTGGACCCTTACAACTGGAGTGTGAGTATACCGGAGCTGGATCGCATGGTAAGTCAGATAGCAGCCGTGCGTGAGGCAGTAGGTCCTAAAGTTGATATTTGTGTGGATTGCCACGGTCGGTTTGATGAGGGAGCAGGGATGAAAATCGCCAAAGCACTTGAGCCGTTTGACCTGATGTGGCTGGAAGAACCAGTTCCTGCTGAGGTGCCGGAATCATATGCCCGAATTCGTCAATCCACGACAACACCGATTTGTGGTGGCGAAAATTGGTATCTGACCTATGGCTTCAGACATCCTCTGGAAATTGGAGCCGTCGATGTAATTATGCCTGATCTGCAGAAATGTGGAGGATTGGGTGAAGGACTTCGGATCGCTAATATGGCCAATACGTACAACGTGCCATTTGCACCTCACATGGTTGCTTCCTATCTCGGAGCCATGTCATCTGCTCACGTTTGTGCGGCCGTTCCAAATTTCTTGATTCTCGAGTGGCAAATTTATTTCCACGAAAGTGAGATGTATGAGGAAATAGTAAACTATGAGGGACCCATGCTGACCGATGATGGTCATATCCCACTGAGGGATGTGCCGGGCCTGGGAGTGGAAATCAATGAGGAGGCGATGCGGAAGTATGCAGTGCCGGATATTCCTTTCTTTGAGTAATAACTAGACTTTATATAAGGGGAATTGTAAAGATTCCTGATGGAAAAGGTGAGACGGACACAATAGTAGACAAATTGCAGTAATTTTCTGATATCTATACGTCGCTGATAAAGCGAGGTTCCCTACTTACTGCTTCCTTCAAAATTCATTGTGTCCCTCACCTTTCATTTTTTTTCCCGGATCTGCAAATAAATTCATCTCGTATGATAAAGGTAAAATCGATCCAGTCAACCAACAAGTCTTCGATCTGAAGGACGAAAATACCATGAGATAAAGGTAAGGATGATTAATAATACAGGACCAAAAAAGTCAATAAGGGGGTCCTGTAGGGCAAGATGTGAGAATACAGCTCCTGACATTGCAAAGAAAAATCCTGCATAGGCCCATTCTTTGATTAAGGGCACATTGGGGACCAGTATGGCGACAGATCCCAATAACTTCCAAATACCCAGAATCGTTGGAAAATATAATGGATAGCCGAGATGCGACATCATTTCCATTTCTTCTTCCATTTTAATCAATTGAACAATACCTGTTGAAATCATACCGAGTGCCAGCCAACAGGTGGCTATCCAATACGTAATCTTCTGTGGTTTACTCATTATGAAAACTATTTAAAGATATTTTCCAGTCGACCATGCGCCATGTTGAGTCCCTGAGCAAATGGCATTTTTAAGAGTTGATCTCTTTGCTCGATCGATTTGAAGACAATTTGCATCCTTAATTGACTGGTTTCGGAGGTAATTGACTCGAATGCAAAAAACTCCAGTTGCACATCGAACGTCGTATTTTCCATTTTAAAAGTGCGAATCAAGCTTTTATTTGGAATACATTCATGGAAAGTACCATTGGCTTTGAAAACTACATTTCCATCACCATCACATGTCTCAAATAGGTAGCTACCGTGATTCCTGGCGTCTAATTTCCTCACATTAGTTCCCATCCATTGCGAGAGAAATTCTGCTTCTGTGTGCGCTTTGAAGAGGAGGTCTACCGGGATATCAAATTTCCGGGTTATAAATATTTCTTGTCTATTCTCCGGAGCTCTAACTCTTGTTTTTAATTCCATGTTATTTATTTTTTCGGTTGGTGTTTTTTCATAACAGCTTCCAGTTTATTAAATCGATCATCCCAAAATCTTCGAAACGGTTCGATGAAATCACTTACCTCTTTCATTTTTTGAGGATTAAAGTGATAGAGAATTTCCCGTCCTTGTTGCTCCTGGATTAAAAGATCACACTCGGTCAATATTTGGATATGCCTCGAAATGGTCTGTCGGGTGCTGTCAAAGTTCTCCGCAATGGCTCCCGGAGTCATGGCGCTTACAGCCACCAGGCCGATGATAGCTCGTCGGGTAGGATCTGCTATGGCCTGAAATACATCTCTCCTGGTTTTCATAAATGCAGTTATTTGACTGCAAATATAAATGCAGTTACTTAACTGCGCAAATTTATTTTTACAAAAGACTACCCTGTGCTTCGTTGAAAGGAGTCAGGGCCAGCCAGGTGCTTCAAAAAAGAACATTTTTCTTTATGTGCTTTTACTACATTCGCCGCAAATTGGGACAATGCATTGGATACCTATCATACGTTAGAGGATTGGCTCTCCTGGGTGGATGAGCTCTCTGCAAAAGACTATGTGATTATTGATCACTTTCTGAAAGAAGATCTGTATTCTACCGTGCGATCAATTTTCCTTTCCAGGCTTTCTAACTTTGCGCAGGCGGGTATCGGTGCACTGGATAATCATACGGTACATCGTGAGATCAGAGGAGATCATACCTATTGGCTCGATCGAAGCCGGGACATTGAGTTGACCGATTTCTGGGATCTTCTGGATGAAACCATCCAGGTCTTCAATCGGTATTGCTTCCTCAGCCTTTCAGGGTTTGAATTTCATTTTGCCAATTATCCGCCGGGAGGTCACTATGCCAAACACCTGGATCAATTTCAAAACCGGAATAATCGCATGATCTCCATGATTATCTATCTGAATGAAGGTTGGCAAAATGGTGATGGTGGAGAACTGGAGATATACCATAAGGATGAGTCAACGACCTTAGTGGATCCGGTTGCTGCGAGGTGCGTCCTTTTTAAAAGTGCAGAAGTACCCCATAGGGTGTTGAATGCATATAAGTCTCGTTTTAGTCTCACCGGATGGCTTCTGTACAGGCCCGCATCGCTGGGCAAGTTTCTTTGATAGAAGATGATCCTGCAATGAAATCTTAGCCCATCGGTTCTTTCTTAGTCAAATCGCAATATTCCAGTGCCGCTTTAAATCCATGCTTTCGACCTATTTTAATGGTGATTTCCATATGGTATAGGAACAATCGTTGACAAAGTTGGACATAAAGTAATCCTTACAATTATCTACCTTGTTTCTTTTCGATCAAGTGATACCGAACTCCCAAAGGGTGCCAGAAGTATTCATTGTATAATCGACCAAAACGTGAATGAAAATATTTCAGTGTACTAATTGTTCTAATCCAATTTTCTTCGAAAATGTAACCTGTCAGAAATGTGGATACTGGTTAGGTTATATCGATGAGACGCAGCGGATGCATGCTTTACAGCCCAATCTTACATCATGGCAACTTACCGACGGAAGAGTGGTCAGCTATTGTCAAAATCATGGCTACAATGTCTGTAACTGGCTGGTACCTGCGCATTTAGATGGTTATTGCTCCGCATGTCAACTGAATCATACTATCCCAAACCTACAGATGAATACAGCCCTTGAAAAATGGCGTCATTTCGAATTGGCGAAACATCGGCTTATTTTCTCCCTTAGAAGAATGCGACTCCCCGTGGTCAAAAAGAGGGTATCGGCAGATGATGGTCTCTGGTTCTACTTTGTGGATAAGGAAGTAGAAGGCAAGGAGATTAAAATGGGGCATATAAATGGGGAAATCACCATACTTATTTCGGAGGCCGATTCAGTTAAGCGAGAAGAAATGCGTAAAGATCTACAGGAACCCTACCGTACTATGATCGGTCATTTGCGTCATGAGATTGGGCATTACTATTGGGATCAATTGATTTTGAAAAATTGGGATCACTTACAGAAGTTCAGGTCTATCTTTGGTGATGAACAGCTGGATTATTCGCAAGCCATCAATGCACACTATAATTGGGGACCCTCTCCTCAATGGCAAAATCAATTTATCAGTGCTTATGCTTCTTCGCATCCCTGGGAAGATTGGGCCGAGACATGGGCACATTATATGCATCTCATGGATACAATGGAGACCGCATATCACTTTGGTCTTGATATTGAACCGGAATTAAAAAATGCCGAACATATGCAGGCACAAGCAACATTTGATCCATATGAAACAAATGACTTTCAGCAAATTTTGGATTACAGCATACCCCTTTTCTTTGCGATGAACAGTATCAATCGATCCATGGGAATTTCTGATTTATATCCCTTTGTCATTTCGGATCCTGTCATTGAAAAGCTGTCATTTATTCATGCCGTAGTATTGGCAAATAGAGTCTGATTCATTATGACAGATGTTGCGTATGCCATCATTCATCCCTTTTTCAAAGGTTGATCCAATAGTTTAGTTTAAAAACCAATGCACGATTTTTGCTGGTAAAATCGGAAGGAAAATAATTTTCTGTATAGACGATGTAGAAATCGGAAGCTGGTTGGTAGCGCCATTGAAATCTGACGTTTAAATTCATGTTGTCCGTCAAATTATTATATTGATAAAAGCCGGTGAGAAATAATTTATCCGTAAATGTGAAGTCTAGCCTGGGTCCCAGGAGAAACAGTTCTTCATTACCATATTCATCGGCTAGTTTCAAATTATTGTAGTCAAAGCGCATGGCAACGGTGGCAATGGGTTGAAAGCGAATATTGAGTTGACCGGCCATGTTGAGGTTGGTGCCATTATAAAATCCTCCGTAGGTGGAGTTGATTTCGAAATTCACGTTCCGTCTTGAATCACTCTGATAGTTCGCTGAGATGGTATTCCAATGGAATCTGTCGCCTGGAGAAAACCTTTTATATTCTGAACTACTGATCGGATTGAAGTCTATAGTTAATTGCTGGAAAATATGTGCGTATTCGACTGCGAACTGCGAAGAGTTTTTTAGACTAAAAACATATCCAACGGTCAATTCTCGATCGGCTAACGTACCTCCCGGAAGAAAGATGTTATTGATACCAAGGGTTGGTCCAGAATATAAAAGGACATCACTATCCGGATAGATTTTATAGGCAACTTCTGAATAATAGCCCAATTGTCCCGGATAAACCCCTCTGCCTGGAGCAAAACCAACTTCAGGATTGAAATTTTCATTTACAAAGAAAAGTCCCAGATTGGCCAATAAACTTCGATCTGAGTATTGAAAAAAGGCAGAACCAGACATGGTTTGGGCCATATTTTGGTCATCGAAGGATTGGGCGATGAAGGAATTGTGATACCAATGGTTATCCTTACTTCGAAGGATCAGATCGGCATCTAAAACTCGATTGTAAGTATTGGGTCTTAATCGATCACTAATACTGGACCTTCTGAAAATACTGGGATGAAAATACTTGGCAGAATCGGATTCGGATATTCCCAGGTTCTGTTTATTGACAAACGTCATAGAAAAGCTGGACTGATCTAGAAACAATCTTTGCAGGGTGGCTACGGTATAATTTTGTGTGGGCAATCCCAATTCTACCTTCTCCCTGGTTTGCATATTCATGACCCCCAACCGCCACTTTTGATTGATCGTGCCACTAAGTCTGGCACCAAAGGCTATGGGTACTCTTTGTACTATTCCTGCCGTGTCTTGCACGATGCCAATGCGTCGCGAGAAGAAGGGCCGGGCAGAGGCAAAACCGGCATTGGCAAAAAGATCGCTATTCTCCAGGAAAAATTGGCGACGCTCGGGAAACTGAAATTCAAACCGGGACAAATTCAAAATCTGCTGATCCACTTCGATTTGAGAGAAATCAGGATTGAAGGTAAGGTCCAGGTTCATGGAAGGGGTGATACCAATTTTTGCATCAAATCCAGCCTGCAGTTCGGTAGAGGATGTATTTGGATTAACTTCCCTGTCTTGAAAACCACCTCCTGAGATAAAGGGAATGACCGCAATATTTGACTTAGACACGGGTATAGGATCATCCCAGATCAACTGCCCGGCATAGGCAAATGTACCGGTGTAAAACTGTCTGGGTGTACGGACCCAGGCTGACTTGATATTCCTCTTCTTGTCCAGTCGGTCAAAAGTGACATTCCATTCTTTGATATCACTCTTGTACCGGAAACTTTTAAAAGGAATGGCCAGCTCCGCGATCCACCTGTCTTTGTACCTCACTACTTTGGAATACCATTTATTATCCCAATACGTATTAAAGGCATTTTCTCCATTACCTCCACTTGATACCGTCCCATCTCTTTTGGCACCTATGGCCGTCACATTAAAAAAATATCCGTTTAGATGATCGTTGTACGGACCGAATATAAAGGAGACATTGTCATTCAGAGGGTAGTTAAAATCTCGTTTCAGAGAATTAACTACATCTGGAGTCTCATCATCATAGCAAACAAAGGAAACATAAAGAAACTCATCATTAAACGTCATCCGGGCTTCCGTTTGAAATGGAGAAGGCAGACTATCCACCGGAAAGTTCTGGTACCAATTATCCGCCACGTCAGCATCTTTCCAACCTTGCTCATTCAGGACCCCATCCAACACTATTTCTCCATCGAACTTCTTGATTCTTAGCTCTGCACCCGGGAGATTTTGACTATAACCAAAAGAATACGGAAGCAAAAATACCAGCATGATATATTGCTTCGTCAATATGGCCATACGATTTTTCACAGGTCGGAGAAACTAAAGGTGATGTAGTCAGTTTTCATTGTATTAGTAAAGTAAGAAAAAAATCAGGTCAGTCACTACCCAATAGCTCCTCTGCCAATCAATAAATAGTGAAAGCATCCCATCTTGCCGCGCCACTACGATCACTTTTATTTTATTACGACCCGATTATTAGTCGAAGTCTCTTCTCTTTTTTTGAAATATTCTTTCAGAAGAAATGAGTACCCTCTACGGTGTTTTATTTTGAGGGCCTCATAAAGTCGTATGTCATTATACTTTCCATGGAGGTCATCCCTGTACATGATATATGTCATTATGTTTCGAAGTCCTCTTTCATAATATTGACATTTGATTTTAGCATAAGCATTTGAATTAATAATGGAATGATGGGAGTATCAGAAGATATCAAAACAAGAATCTATAAGTTTGGTAATAAGAAGGCGGACGGCAATAGCCAAATGAAGAATCTTTTGGGAGGCAAAGGAGCTAATCTGGCGGAAATGTGTTTATTAGGGATTCCTGTTCCTCCGGGATTCACAATTACTACTGAAGTATGCACTGAATATAATGCATTAGGTGAGGATGCAGTTATTGGCTTCTTAAAAGAGGACATTGAGGAAGCGATCGCTAGTATTGAGTCTATCATGGGAAGCAAATTTGGTGATAGAGAAAATCCATTACTGCTTTCAGTTCGCTCAGGAGCAAGAGTTTCGATGCCGGGAATGATGGATACTGTCCTGAACCTCGGTCTAAATGATGATGTAGTTTTAGGGTTAGCTAAGAGAACGGGCAACGAACGTTTCGCCTGGGATTCATACAGAAGGTTTATTCAGATGTATGGAGATGTTGTTTTAGGCATGAAGCCAGCATCAAAAGAAGATATTGATCCTTTTGAAGAAATCATGGAAGCTCTCAAGGAAAAACGTGGAATAGAATTAGACACTGATTTTAATGTGCAGGATTTAAAGGATCTGGTGCACGATTTTAAGGAGGCTGTTAAAAGACGTACAGGACGGGATTTTCCCGTAGACCCATTAGATCAACTTTGGGGAGCTGTCATAGCGGTCTTTAATAGTTGGAATGGGGACAGAGCCATTTATTATAGAAACATGCATGGATATCCATCTGATTGGGGGACAGCAGTCAATGTGCAGTGCATGGTCTATGGAAATATGGGAAATAATTCTGGAACCGGTGTTTGTTTTACCCGTGATGCAGGATCTGGAGAAAATGTTTTCAATGGAGAATACTTAATAAATGCACAAGGTGAAGACGTCGTGGCGGGTGTAAGAACACCGCAACAGATCACCAAACTAGGGTCTCAACGTTGGGCAGAATTGGCAAAAGTTGAAGAAGTAGAACGGAAAGAGAATTATCCCTCTTTAGAAGAATTGATGCCATCTATTTTTGCAGAATTAAACGAGTACCAAAGGAAATTGGAATTGCATTACCGGGATATGCAAGACATGGAATTTACCATTCAGGATGGTAAGCTATGGATTCTTCAAACCAGGAATGGGAAGCGAACAGGTGCGGCCATGGTTAAAATCGCTATGGATTTTCTACAGGAAGATTTGATATCAGAGGAAGAAGCCATCCTCCGAATAGAACCTGATAAATTAGATGAATTATTACATCCTGTATTTGACGCACAAGCCCTGAAGTCGGCACATATTATAGCACAAGGATTGCCTGCATCACCTGGAGCAGCTACGGGTCAAATCGTATTTTTTGCTGACGAAGCCGACAAATTTAAGCATAGCATCCTGGTACGGATTGAAACGTCTCCTGAGGACCTGGAGGGGATGAATATTGCCAAAGGTATCCTGACGGCTCGCGGAGGTATGACGTCTCATGCAGCTGTGGTAGCTCGTGGTATGGGCAAGTGTTGTATATCGGGTGCCGGGGCATTGAAAATAGACTATAAAGCGAGAGTGCTCAGAGTAGATGGTCATGAATATCATGAAGGGGATTGGATATCATTAAATGGTTCTACAGGCAATATCATTGAAGGTAAGGTTCCCACAGCCGAACCTGAGTTAGGTCATGACTTTGCCAGTTTGATGAAACTTTCGGACAAGTTTGCGACCATGCAGGTTCGCACGAATGCAGACTCTCCCAAGGATGCCAGGATTGCCCGTAGCTTTGGTGCTCAGGGCATCGGTCTGACAAGAACTGAACATATGTTTTTTGAAGTGGATCGGATAAAGGCAATGCGTGAAATGATTTTAGCAGATACGATTAAGGGACGAAAACGCGCATTAAATAAATTGTTACCAATGCAGCGCAATGACTTTGAAGGTATTTTTGAGGTCATGGCTGGTTTGCCTGTAACGATTCGTTTATTGGATCCACCATTACATGAATTTGTGCCACAACAATTAAGTTTACAAAAAGAATTGGCGGAAGATTTACATATTTCCTTACAAGCCGTAAAAACTAAAATTATTGAATTAGGAGAGTTCAACCCAATGCTGGGTCATCGAGGATGTAGATTAGGAATTACTTATCCTGAAATTACCGAAATGCAAGCAAGAGCCATTATGGAAGCGGCATTAAACCTAAAAGCAAAGGGCATTACGGTAAAACCTGAAATTATGGTTCCTTTCATTGGAACGCTGGCTGAGTTTGAAAGTCAGGAGGCCATCATCAGAGCTACCGCTAATACGGTATTTAATGAAAGGGGAGATACTATAGATTATCTGGTAGGTACCATGATCGAGATTCCCAGAGCTACATTAACCGCAGATCTCATTGCGGAGAAAGCGGATTTCTTCTCCTTTGGCACCAACGATCTGACTCAGATGACCTTCGGCTATTCGCGTGATGACGCAGGTAAATTTTTACCCACTTATATTGAAGAGGGTATCTTACGAGTAGATCCATTTGAAGTGCTGGACCAGGAGGGTGTAGGACAATTGGTGAAAATGGGAACCGAAAAAGGAAGAAAGACAAAACCTGACTTGAAAGTGGGTATCTGTGGTGAGCACGGTGGCGAACCCAGTTCTGTAACGTTCTGTCATACGATAGGCATGAACTATGTGAGTTGTTCTCCTTTCAGAGTACCCATTGCCCGGATTGCCGCGGCACAGGCGGCCGTCAGGACAGGGAAGTAGTATTTGGCAAGGGAGGGAGAAATCTGCACTATGTAAGAAGGTGTGGCACCCTAATCCGGATGTTCACCTGCAGGGAGCGGACTGTCATCGGCCTTCAGGTCACCCACCACATATTGTAACCCATCGAGCAGAAATTGAAGGAACTCCGGATTATCCAGACTCTGGGCATTATGTGAGGCGGAGGTGTAGAACACCCTGCCCTTTCCGTGTTTTTTTATCCAGGAAACGTAAGTGACAGAGCTCTTTGGTTTCTCTTTCATGCCTTCGAGACTGCCGGTTTCAATGTAGAGCAAAGGACGAAAGTCGTAGTCGAAGTAGGCATTCTTAAAGAAATAGGGCTCATCGACATGGGTAAAACCGTCCCCCTTGAAGGCCTGTACCAATGCATGATTCGGGTCTACTTCCTTTAAGTGCATGCTTTGTTGCTTCGGGTGGTAATCAAAACTGCCCCCGGTCAGTTTACTAAAAGGCATCGAATTATTCTGTACGGTAATGGCACCGTGCAAGATCATCAGGCCTCCACCATCGGCAATATAATCCATGAAATTCTTTTCATAGGTCGCGGCGGCCTTTGTAATAGCCGTTTCATCGAGGCTGGTATTTATGGAAAGCAAGTCGTAAAACAGATCACGTTTAGGTCCTGAAGGATTGCAGTTATTAAAGATCACGGCATCATATTGTGACAAATTTTCCATCTCGAATGCGTGGATATCCCTGAAATTGGTGATTTCAAAGGCTCCTGTCTTTTTCGCCAATATTTTGAATAGTTCGATGTTGTGCGGAATGGTCCAATGGTAGAATCCCGTATGTTGTGAAAACATCATGATCTTCCGTACCGGAGCTTCTTCACGTGTCGAGATCGGCGCTATAGAATCTATCTTGGCCAACCATTCGGGGGTAATTTTAACGGGTTCGAGGCTCTGCGCGTGGCTAAGAGATATGAATAGTAAAGAAAGAAGCAGCGATGATAAAGTTGTCAAGACTCTCATGGTAAGGATTTAAAGGTTGGAAAGATCTACCCCCTTAGTTTTAAATAATGGCAATAAATTTACTTACAAAATTCCTAAATCTTAAAATGGAAGATCAAGAATGATAGTTTTAGAGGTATGGCCAGGCGGTAGGGAGAAGGTGTGAATTGTGTGGTAAGTGGGTGTCGCGAAGGGTAAAACCAAAGTGGATGTAGGGGGTAGAACGAACGGAATCTCCAAGATTACTACTCTAAAATTAGATTTTAATTTTTCGATTTAATGAACCGCCGTATAAAGCCTGTTCCGACATCTATCGTCGGAAAGGTCCGTACCCATAGCTACCGGGGGTGGTACTGACGCTCTGGTCAGTATCCACTGACGCTCTGGTCAGTATCAAGATGTGAGAGGCGCACCGTGGGCTCTATAGCTCAAGACCATCTACTCGATTGCGCTTTCGTTAGCTTTTTAATTCTTGTTCTATTGCCGATTTTAAATCTAATAAAGAAGTTTTAATTTGTTCAAATCGCAAAGTATATTGCTCGTATTTGTTCATTTCTAGTTTAATAGCCCAAAGAAAATCTTCATTATTGATTATATCATCGACTATTAAATATTCAACAAGATGTTTTGTTCCGTCTGGTAAATAATTACGCTTTATTCCAATAAGCTTATAGAACAGCTCATCAAGTTTAAGTTTGTTCTCATAGCGGTACTCATTTCCGAGAACAACCAAAGTAGGTAATTCAGATGTGTAGGTATTATTAATATGAGTTCGTAGGGAATCATTTCTGATTAATTCTAGACCACTAGATTTAAGTGCTTCAAACGGGCCATTGCCAAAACGAAAATGAATATCTTGTTGTGACATTTCGTAAAATTTTAAAAAAAGAGAATCTTTAATTCCTTTGTTATCAAGAATGTAAGTACGAAGACTATCGATCCCACTTTTCTTTATCTTAAGCCTTGGGTTCAAATAATTTTCATATTCCCATAAATCGTTGTTTATTGAATTGATAAGCTCATTCAAAATCAATGATTGTTTTTGATTGGCTTTTTGCTCTTCATTCCAGTTATTAATAGATAGGGCTATTAAAATTCCAATGACTACCAGTACTATTTCACCGATTGCATAAACCAGATATTTGCTAAGTTTATTTTCACTCAGCAGTTTTTGTCGAATTGTTCTAAAGAATTTAATCATTGGTTAATGGTTGATCATAATGTATTATAAGGCACTTCTCGGGTCACTACAGGTGGTGTTAATATTTGACAACCTTCCTTCTACATAAATTACCTTTATCGAAGTATCCTAAAAGTACATTCATATATTATACATTCCAAACAGGATCATCGATCTGGTGGGTGCTCGGTATCTTCCGATCTACAAGCCGCCAATTAAATGGCCAATCATAGAAAAAAACTCTATATAGGATTGTAACGAGTCGGGGACTAGGTGCGAGAAGACATCCCTGGTCTCTCTTATCC
Organism: Saprospiraceae bacterium; assembly: GCA_050298535.1. Taxonomy (GTDB): domain Bacteria; phylum Bacteroidota; class Bacteroidia; order Chitinophagales; family Saprospiraceae; genus JABDMH01. The sequence continues at coordinate 977 of JBNKUI010000117.1, read as the reverse complement.
TCTTATCCCGCATCCGACCTGTGACAGGTCTCGCCAGGTGACCATTTGAATCTCTTCCTCTTCCAGGATCTGCTTGCACTCGTCTCCCGAGAAAAAGTCAAAACCCTGTTGCCTCCAGGCGGCACAGCAATCGATGTTGTCGGTGTTGATCGCCTGGACCTCCGGTGTGTCGTAGGCCGGATGTACCAGTAAAACCGTGATACCAGGTTGGAGGGATCGTAGTGTCTTCTCATACAACTTCGCCAGGCCAGTCGCGTAATCGTCTGGGAAGGTCATTACAATTCGATCGATCCAGATATCTTCTTGAGTATATATTTCGCTGACATCAACGTCAAATCTATCCTCCACGAAACCTGGATGAAACAGCGCCGGAAGGCCATATCTGCGTGCTACCCGAAGGTATGTTGCTAATAGATCCCGCTGCTTCAATAGGACGAAATCGTGTGCATTTCGAAAGCTTCTTGAGATACAATGTCCAGTAAAGCTATGCAAGCCAATGGGGAGAAAACAAGGTTACCTATAACCTGACAGGACGGAGGCCAGAGATCTCTTTTATGGTCTGTAGAGTGTTGCAATGTCCGGTATCTGTAGTTTTGTCTACCTCAACGTAATTGACCGGGTCTCCCGGTACGCTTCGGCTATCAGTCATCCTTGATCCACGGTTCAAATCTTGCATATTAATCAGGGATGTTACCTCTTGAACCTGGTAATTAATTACGCCACCATATACAAAACCCATAAAATGCATTTGATTAGAAATTCGCATCCGTGATCATCCCCCAAAGTTTTGATGCATCGATAGACCCGGATTATCTCATTAGATATTCTATTACGGTCTGAAATACCTTCAAAATCGGGCACGTACGACAATTTTGATGCTCATCGTGATGAGGACCACGCTTGCGCGTCAAAATCATCGCGGAGCACCCTATTTTTTTGATCTTTCAACCCTCATGACGAAAATCCAATGAATAACC
>JBNKUI010000116.1:0-1668 GCA_050298535.1 Saprospiraceae bacterium | reverse complement strand
CAATGATTTTTACAAAGGCTTCATAAATGCAACAACAGCATGGCTCTATGGATGTGCTGCTGCTAATGGGACCTTGCTGGGGTTCGGTGAACGAACAGGCAATCCCCCTGTTGAAGCATTGATTATAGAGTATATTAGCTTGGTTGGAGATAACAACGGCATTGATACAAAAATGATTACCGAAATTCGAAATTACCTTGAACGGGATTTGGGCGTGGTCATTCCTGTTAATATGCCTTTTGTTGGAGGAAACTTTAATTCAACCAGTGCCGGGATCCATGCTGATGGTATTTTGAAAAATGAAGAAGTATATAACATATTCGATACAGATAAAGTTCTGAACCGCCCGATCTCAATTTCTATAAATGACAAATCAGGGTTGGCTGGTATCGCCCAGTGGATCAACTCGCATTTTGCCTTAACAGGTAATTTAAAGGTTAAAAAAGTGCATCCATCGCTTGTTAAAATCAATCAATGGATCAATGAACAATATAAAAAGGGGCGAACGACGAATATTTCAGATCATGAAATGGCCAGTGTGACTCGTAAATACCTGCCGGATATTTTTGTTTCTGAGTTCGATCGTTTGAAAAGGAAAGCGCAGGAAATGGCTTTCCATCTCATTGAAGAGGTAATTGAAAATCTCGAAAATAAGGTAATGGATATTCCATTTACCGAAGAAATATTACAATCATTAATTGATAACTATCAGTTTATTCAATTTGCCTATGTTGTAGACCCTCAGGGAATCCAATTGACCAATAGTATTTGCCAAACCATAGACAGAGCCAAATATGCCCATGTCGGAGTTGGTGAAAATTATGCAAATCGGCAGTGGTTTATTGAACCCTTGAAAGATGGAGAGATCCATGTCAGTGACTTTTATACATCTCGGATCACAAAGGCTCTTTGTATAACAGTTTCTGGACCTATAAGAAACATAAATGGTCATATTGAAGGAGTATTGGGAATCGACTTAAGAATTGAAGAGCTGATGAAAAGTGACTCCGAGGATTTGTAATGTCATAATTAAAGAACGGTTGCGTGCGTCGCCAATATTTCCGAAGCAGGGAGGTATTGTATTGATGGAAAATAAAACAGATTGGAACCGGCTGGCTGTGGAGTTGAGGGAGATGGTGGATGAAGCGAGCGAGTGGCTGGGGAATTTGACCGAGGATGTGGTTTCAAAGCGGCCGGGAGCGGGACAGTGGTCGGCCAAGGAGATCCTTGGGCATTTGATGGATTCGGCCGTCAACAATCACCAGCGCTTCGTGCGACTGCAGATCACCGACGATCTGCAATTTCCCGATTATTCCCAGGACAACGACCGCTGGGTGGCGATTCAGGGATACAACCGGACCGACTGGAAGGCTTTGATCCGGTTGTGGCGGCATATTAACCTCCATTTGGCTCGGATCATCGCCGCCGTGGATGAACGCAGCATCGACAACGCCTGGCAGGTCAATAGAAAGACCCGCTATACACTCGGTGAGCTGATGATTGATTATCCGGTTCACATGAAAGGGCATCTGAAACAGATCGAAGCCATGGCAGCGGATAAGTAGACGTTCATACAATGCATGTCCAATCGTTTTTTTGCCCGCCTGCTGCACAGCGCGGCCCAGGCTGTCCGACCTGCGGTTAGAACCAAGCTGTGGATCCTGATTA
>JBNKUI010000115.1:0-80974 GCA_050298535.1 Saprospiraceae bacterium | reverse complement strand
GACTCCTCCATCCGACTTAAAGTCGATCTTGGTGATCTCCCAGGATTTAGTCAATCCCAATGCCTGTGCAAATAATTCTTTCTCCATCACAACAAGATAAACTTATCTTGATAATCCACTATTTATGGAATAGAGCCTTTTTTTAAGATTTTGGCCGGTTTTTATGTATTGGATTCCTGCCTTCAGGATTGGGCGAGCGTCACACATATGTTTTGAAGCGGCCATGCTCTATACTGTATGAGCCAACGTCAGAGGTAGAGCGGAGAACCTGCAATATCTAACCTCTGAGAATTAATCGCAGGGGAGTAAGATGCGCGAGTTTATAGAGCATAGCGGAGAAACATATAGTGTGACCGACCAAGGCTGACAGCAGGCAGTTTTGCCCAACTTTTTCTGCAAAAAGTTGGCCGCCGGAGGCATCTGGAGCAATACAATCCTTTAGCTAACTCTAATTAAACCATATCTAGCATTTACACTATGGTTAACATCAACATGAATTTACTTCTTATTCACGAAACCCACATTATATGACCAAGACCAAAATAGCGCATAAAACAAATACTAATACGAACCCATAAGCATCCAAAACAGAACCCGAAAAATAGAATACTGAGAGTCGGTCCTATTCAAAAAAGACTAGGACACTGGAACAACCTTGAAAATTGAACTCTAAACGAACTTCTTGATATTCAAGAATCATAAATCAGAAAAAGCTTTGTGAGCAACTCACAAAGATTCAATCACCCCCATTGCCCATGGATCTTCCTTCTTCTTGAGTGTCCTCAATGCATATTTGATGATCCATTGTCGGGCAGGGGTAGCATCTTTGATCCACGACTCGACTTCTTCCTTTGCGAGCTCCGGATTGTCTTTAAAGATGTCATGCAGGCAGTTGGCGACTGATTTTTGCACATATTTAATCGGATCGTCACGGAGGATTCGTAAGATTGGAAATACAGGGGTAGGATCGTCGATGAAAGTGTCCAACTTTGCAGCCCACGGCAGGCGGGGACGTACTCCTTCACTGGCAAGCCTTCTCACGTGAAAATTGGGGTCCTTCGCCCATATTTTAATTTGCTTTAGCGTTGTCTTAGTATGATGGGTCAAATAGGGCCGGATGACATATTCGCCGGTATTTCGTTTGGTGATTTCCACGATGGCGGAAAATGAAACTTCCGGATGATCCAGTCCATATTTCTCGACATAGTAAGCGATAGGCATCACCCAATAATATTCCGTAAACATACCGGTCTCGGCCGGATTTTCTGGCCCCAGGATTTCTACTAAAACTTTCAAATTTTCTGAATAGGAATCTCCCAAATACTCGTGTAGCTTATCTGAAATAGTGGCTACACGTGCTTTTAATTCTAGGTCCTGGACGCTGGTATCCACATCTCTGATAAACGCCGGGGAGTCAAACCCGGATTCTACTTCCACAATTTTCGATGCCAGCAATCTGGCTAACTCTTTATCAAACCAATATTTTAACTTCTTGTAAGCCATCCATAGGAAATATTAAACACATCTCGTAGATCAGAAAAGATCACTTCTTAGTAAAAATAAAATCACTAGATGCCGGAAGGTACCGCTGCAAAAAAGGCAACCATTTCAGAAGTCGAAAATAAAGTGTAATCCTAACTGATCGCTGTATGCTCTGATGAGCATCATGTACTACTTCCACCTCCAGGCCTGCTTTTTCGGCATACCTTACGATTTCTCGTGGTATCAGGACATCCTCAGGCGTCACATGAGGCACCTTATTCACATACCAGTAATACAATGGGTACCAAAATCTACTGGTAGTAGGTTCATACAGATAAATGATATGCCCGTTCTTCTTTAAAAGTCTACCTAGCTCCGCGATAGTGTCCTCATGCTGGACGAAATGATGTGCTGCTGAATAACAAAAAATAAAATCAAAGGATTCATCAGGAACATCGATCGAATAGCTTTTGGAGGCAAACGATTTTTCGATCGATATATCAAATAACTTCTCCCAATAAGGTAATGAAGCAATCGCATGCTCGCTAATGTCAGTGACCGTAAAGTGCGCTTGGGGAAGGAAAAATCGTTTAATAAATGAGGATGCCCATCCTTGGCCAGAGCCAATTTCCAAAATCTGAGTCTTGTTTTTTAGAATTGGCCAATATCGATGGATCTTGTAATGCAGATGTCGTGCCTCCTGCATTTTATTGAGAAAATTATCTCTGGTGAATCTTCGCGGGTGCTCTGGATGATTATTCTGCCAATAGTTGACTTCAATTTCTTCTTTTTCTGCCAGCGTAATTTTTCGCTTCATGGTTCCTGTCTTCGTTGACTCCTACTTTCGATATTTGTCATTCAGGCCCTTACCTGCTTGCAGCGTTTTGATAACCTTCTGAAGCCTTTTCTCTTTGGTTTCTAACCTTTTTGCTTCACTAATATACTCGCAGAATTCTCGTTGATTGGTGAGTCCCATACTATCAAAGGCCTCTGCAAGTTGTTGATTTTTAGTAAGAGCATCTGAGAGTATTTTGGGAATAATCAAAGGTTTCGCAGGGGTCGTGGACTTAACCGCCTTCTTCGACTTGGCGACTGCTTCAGAGAGGTACGTGCTAATCAATATCTCGTCCACCTCGCTAACATCTGTGAATCTCCAGTGACGCATGGCCTTGGTTTTCCCTTCCTGCGCATTTACCAGGACACCCTCCTTATCCTCTAGAAGGTTACCTTGGAAAAACCAAATCGCAGCATATTTTTTAGTCCTTCCCAATCCCACAATATTCTTTCCCTCTGCCATGTACACTGGGAATGACCATTTGTAGGTCTCTTCAAGGCCACTTTTCAGAAAGAGATCTTGAAGCTTCTCCAGAATCGCGATATACTTCGATTCCCTGGCGAAATATGCCTCAACTTTGGACTGCATCGGTTACTTTTTGTCTAAGTGCCAGACGTCTATGCTCTTCAATTCCGGGCCTCCTCCCCTACTACTGGCTCCACCTGCAATATACATTTTGCCATCATAAAGGATAACAGAGGTCCCATGCCTCCCCTGTAACATGGTAGAGATTCTTGACCACCGCTCTGTGGAAAGTTCATACATCTCCACTTCCTGGTGTGCCGGCACCTGCAAATGGGTTTCACCCCCCAACACCACCAGATTATCATTCCAGTTAAATGCCGTGGTTCCTCCACGCGGTGTAGGTAAATTGCTATCCAGTACACTCCATTTCTGTGTTTTAAAATCATATACATCTACCTCAGGGATTAGCTGATCCAGTACATGATTAGTGCTCTGAGATGTATTACGTCCACCGGCTGCAAACAACTTATCATCGATAACCACGGCATGAAAGTGGTCTCGGGTATGGGGCGCATCGGGTAATGTACTCCATTCTCCTGTAGCGGGATCCAACACGTCAAACCAGGGTCGATGCCCTGAATGATGACCTAACAGATTACCGCATAACATATAGAATTTATCATTATATATTACGGCTCCAGTATTTCCTCTTTCCCTTCCCTCGGGTAATTTACCACTCACCCTCCATGTGTCGGTTTTGGTATTGTATGCATAAAGAAATCGCACCGGTTCTTCCTTTGGATAGGGTCCTGTCAACGCCCCGATGACCCAAATCTCATCTTTATAGGCGACTGCTTGAAAGTGATGTAGCTCAAGCGGACTAGGTGCACCTTTGGTCCAGGTATTAGTGGCAGGATCATATATATCCACTCCATGAATATTTCTACCTCCCATCGCATAGAACTTTCCATTGACCTCAATGAAAGCCGCTTCATGTCGGTGAGAAGCATCTCCATTAGTAGCCAGGCGTTCCCAATCATCTCTTTGCCACCGTTGTTGAAATTTCTGTACTCGCCAATTCATCACCTCGGTCACAAAGAGCTCCTCCTGCGGACCTACGGCAATACCGTGTGCTGCCCGAAGTTGACCCTGGGCCGTTCCACCCCCGGCTTCATAAGTACCAACGATGGTACCGTCCAATTCAAATTTTACAATACGTTCATTAGCCCCATCTGTCATGTATATATACCCTTCAGGACTAATCGCCAGGCCCCAGGGATTTCCAATATCCGTCCATGCTTCCTGAAATTCGCCCCGACTGTTAAAAACCTGGATACGATCATTATAGCGATCTGCCACGTATACTCTTCCCTGGCGATACAAGATGTTATGGGGATTGTCAAAGTTGCCCTCCTCGGGACCTTGTTCTCCCCAGGTCCGGATCAGATTTCCATCACGATCCAGATGTACGATCCGATGATTACCGTATCCATCTGCGACATAGATCTCACCATTTCTGCCAAATGCTATATCCGCAGGTCGATTAAACAAGACCATATTTCTGGTGGAATCTATAAATCCGCTGGTATTACGTTGTCCTAATACCATGAGGACCTGACCTTCCTGGTTCAACTTCATGACCATATGGCCATCCAGATCGGTCGTCCAGATATTCCCATCGCCGTCGATACGTAAACCATGTGGGTCGGAAAAGAGACCAGCACCCATGGATCGTATGTATTTTCCAGACGCATCAAACTCCATCAATTGCTTGTTGCCTTTATTGAAGACAAATACATGGCCCTCATCATTCACCGCTACACCCGTGGGCATCACAATGTTTCCATCGGGAGCCGGTGAGAGAAAATACGGGACGGGCTCCAGCTCAAAAGGAGGTCTGGCGATATCTTGAGCAAGCACTGATACGGATGAAAATACAAGCAGTACACAACCGGATACGAAGGAAAGTATTCGAATAAACATGTCTATTAATTAAGGTAAGGATAGTGAATGTAATAAAATCCCCAGAGAGATCGATAGTCCTAAAACCCAGGCATTGACACTTTAAAAGAATTGATGTATTTTCTGAGAAACCATCCAAGTAGACATGTGCAGATCCTACCTCCTGACTATCCTAATGGTCGTGATGCATTTCTTAATTATGACCGGTCAGCAAGCCGATACGGTTTTCATAGAGCAAGATAATGAGGTAAAAGTCTTCAAGATCTCCACGTACTATCCTAATGGGGCGATTGCTTCCGAAACATATGTCGACCGGGAGTTTCGCACCCTCGATCGTGACGAATTGTTCATGCGGGGTCTACCGGGAGACTATGCAGAAAAAGGATTTTATGACACTAGAAATCATGGAGTTCTATATTGGCCAGATGGAAGAATCAAGGCATGGAAAGAGTATACCGGTCCATTGGAACACATATACTATCAGGAATATAAGGAGGACAATATGCCGGGATGGATTACTGCCGATCATCGTAACGGTTCATTACCCATACTTATGGCATTTGATAAATCAATTGCATTTGATCGCAGATATGATCTTATTGAAGGGCGAATTGGAAGTACATTGACAAGAAATATTAGAATTGAATCTCTGGTCAATTTTCCCATTACTTTGACATTTAAATCTAATGCTGAGATCATTCAAACACACTCCGAAATACTCATTGACCCTCGTGAAACAGTGGAGATTCCAGTCGAGATCTTGATGCCCGAAGAAGTCACAAAAGGAGAAGTATTGATTGCAAATAAGGATGGTCAGGAAATCGCCTATAAGGTAACGATCCGTGGCCATCATATCAATCCCTTAGATTTATCGTCAACTAGAGAAACTGCTCCCATTATTCATCTCTCCGGAGAAAACCTGATCGTCCATGGAGACAGTCCCAACAAGATCATAAATATTTTTAAGAAAAAAAGATTGATAGAGTCGATACCTACCTCGCAATTGCGATCTATCATTTCTCTCAAAAAGCTAAGAAAAGGCAGACCCTATTTAATCGAAAGTATCGACCTTACTTCAAACACTTCGAAGTTCTGCCTGGTCCAACTTCAAAAATAAACAAATGGTAAAGGTTGGAATCCAATATTGCAAGCATTTACGGCACTTCTTCAAAGAGACAAAGATATGACTCCAGGTTACAATTAGTGAGTTATGTCAGATTCTATATTATTATTAGAGAGACTTTTAAGAATAGCCACCGAAAAAGATGATTTGAAAGGGAAGTATTTTACTCCAAGGCAGGATCACTCACTTTTCCTAAAAAGGTCAAAGAATAAATAAATACCATTGATTTATCTCGCTCTGGCGTACTATGTTCCTTTTCCTTTTTTTCTGAGGTTTGTCTTGGATTTATCGAAAGGTCCACTGCGTGGGGCCTTCTTTCGCATCGCCCGAAAGAAGCAAAGGTCTAGTCAGATTCATAGGTGACGATTTCTCATCTTGGTCCAGAGTTTAGGAGACTTCTGCCTCGCTTTGATCGTCCCGAGCTGGAAAGTAGGCATAATCGCTGGATTTTCTTATTGAAACTCTTGTATACCATAAATTTGCCTACAATGTAAAGAATTATATCATTCGCTAATTACTTCGGTAAGAAAATAAGGCTCTCTGTACGTGTCTCTTTCTATACCTGTGATGGTAAAACTTATGAGCTATAAATTTTACTGTGCGAAACATGCCATCTTTCTCTCAGGGTCACTTTGAATCTGACGTCCTACTCCTGGAAATACGGTAGACTCATAGTTTTCGCAGATTGCAAGCATAGACTAGGAATTTACAACATATTTGCAAACCCACTGTATTTGACTAAGACCATTTTTTAATTACCCTTAAACATGCTCCAACCAACTGTAACTTGTGCATTTTGTAGTTCAATATATAACCACAAAATTTATTGAGAAGAGAATATAACTTTCAATAAAACATTGATCACCTAATCCGTTTTATTAATGTAGGACAATAATTTACTAACCCATATTTTTGTCTAGGAGACAAAAAGATCAGTAAACTACAAGGCGTGTGCTTGCATATATCAGATCACCCTTCATTAATGTGGCAATATATATACCTTCCCCCAAATCATTTAATGGTACGACTCTGGTTTTGGTAATGTCCTTTTGCCTAAAAACTTCGCGTCCTTTTACATCATGTATCACAAGATCTGCAGCACCTGCAAGGTTTATGACTTCAACGTTACACACTTCTCTGGCAGGATTAGGAAAAATAGATACGGACACGCCTGTAGTACTTAAAAACGAGATTTTCGTGACTATATCACAATACGAACTATCGGTAATTTCGATAACGTGGCCTGGGTTCAGGTCACGATTCTGAAAGCCAGCAAAATCAAAATCATATTTCTGACATTTAAATACCGCATTTTCTCTGGGATTTTCTCCTTGTGCCACCAGCCCATCAATACCCACCGGATTAATATATTCCCAAACAACTTCACCCTCACTATTTATTTCAAAAAAACGCCCCGAGACTCCTTCACAGATGAGTGTGTGACCATTTTCCAGTCTCTGTACTCCCGACAGAATGTTAGAGTAGAAATGCTCCGGTGGATCTGCCACATAGGTCCAGGAAACCTCAGCTGGTCCGAACACACCTTGATTAAGTGCATAAGCACCGTCCGTAGAAAGTGGCAATTCAATAGTCAATAAAGAAGAAAAAAATCGATTTTCTGGGATACCGGCATCATTATTAAAAATCAGCACCTCTTCGGCCGACAACCATTGCGCATCGTGCTGAAAAAAGAATTTCCTATCGGACATGCCTCCTTGGTCATAAGCTGCTGGATTTCCCCACCGATAAATAATATCGCCTCCCTGACCTGAGGCACCGCCAATACTGCCAGATGCTTCCTCCGATGTCGTGCTATGGTCAAGGATCCATATCTCGTTAAAATGTCGACTACTCAACATTATTTCATCGCGGACAGGGTGATAATCTATCGAGTTAAAGTGCAGCTAATCCGAGGACATCAAGCCGAGATAATTGATATTAATTTTCCTGGAGAGATTAATACCTGGCCAAAGTTTGATAGGGTAGAATCATGATCCTGAACCAGATGGTCCCAGGCTTTCCAGCGCCAAACGATATCTACTGCACCATTCTCCAGCTCAGGCTGGATTTCTAGTATCTGCTCCGACGTGATAAATGGAGCACTTGTAATGCCTCCGGCATTTCGGACTTCTTCAGCTGACCTGCGATCTTCTACCAGCAGTAGGATATTTCCATTGGGTAATAATTCTATGTCATGATGTCTCAAACCAAAGATGGAATCAGGAGAAAAGCTCCACAATACACGACTATCCCAATCGAGTATTTCGACGACACTCTTTCTCACCCCATTTGCCCTCGTCCCACCGGCCCTAATCAACCACCCTTCTTCTGAAAGATATGCTGACAGGCGGTTCTCGAACGCACTATGCCATTGATTGACTACTCGCCCACAGGCATCAATTAGATATGTATTTTTACTATTGATGGGCCCAAATAAAAGGTAGCCATCTGACACTTGATCACTGGACTGAAGCACACCTACTGTGGGTTGAGCTCGCAACAATTCCTGCGAGAAAAGCAGAAAGACTGAAACTAATAGGAGGTTTTTAATATGACGCACCACTTCATTCTTGACCTGCCTTAAATTGCTGCAATCGCGAAATATGCTCTACCGAAGGATATATATTGTTGCTCATGTCAACGTCAGCCAGTTCTTCATCTGGGTCCACCAGGATATGATGTAGTGGCTGATCAAATGCAAATATTTTCACAATCCGTTCTTCATTGTATCTCCATACTTCCGCTGGGAGTTGCACTCTTTCACTCGTACCATCCACAAAATGAAAATCCAGGATCACCGGCATGACGAGTCCTCCTTTATTTTCCAACTCAAGTTCATAAAAATGTTTGTCAGCGTAGCGCGATCGATACATCTCTTCATCCAGCATATTCATAAACTCTCCATAAAAGTAGAAAGGGGTATTGAGCAGCTTCATATATCCGGGTCCGTCAGGAAAAGTATTTACCTCAATCATTTGCTCACGATATGCTTCAGAATCGGGTGGAATTGTTGTTTTCCATTTTACATCTTTCAGGGCAATATCTACATGATCAACGGTGTAAAACCAGCCCTTCCAAAACCAGTCTAAATCTGTTCCGCTGGCATCTTCCATCGTTCGAAAAAAATCTGCCGGCTTTGGGTGTTTGAAGGCCCATCTCTCAGCAAATATTTTAAAGGATCTGTCAAACAATTCATGGCCCAGGATGGATTCACGCAATATGTTTAATGCCGTTGCTGGTTTGGTATATGCATTGTCAAATTTTCTCCGGAGTTGCTCAGGATTGGTCATAATAGGCCGAATGCTATTCTTTTCACTAGCCATGTAGGCCGTTATCTTTTCTGGAGGACCCCTTCTTGACGGGAAATTCTCATAGTTCTCTTGTTCAGTGAGATATTGCACAAAACAATTTAATCCCTCATCCATCCAGGCCCACTGGCGCTCGTCTGTATTAATAATCATGGGGAAAAAATTGTGTCCAATCTCATGAATTATCACACCAATCATCCGGTACATTTTCGACCGGGAATAATTGCCATTCGGATCCGGTCTCCCATAATTAAAACAAATCATGGGATACTCCATTCCTAAAGAAGCCGTATGTACCGAGATGGCCACCGGATATGGATAATCAATGGTATACTTGGAATAGGTTTTAATTGTATTTTTTACTGCCTTGGTACTTTCCTGCTCCCACAATGGATTACCTTCTTTAGGATAAAAGGACATAGCCATAGTGGTGTTTTTTCCAATTTGTACTGCCTGCGCATCCCAAATAAATTTGCGTGAACTGGCAAACGCGAAGTCACGTACATTTTCTGCGGCAAACTTCCATGTTTTTCTTTCCTCTACACGCTCTCCTTCGCGTGCCTTTGCTTCCTTCTCAGAGGCGATGATCACAGGCTTCTCGAAGGAGGTCAAGGCTTGATCCCACCGTTCTAGTTGCTGTTGGGTGAGTACTTCTTTACTATTTTTCAATGTACCGGTAGCTGCCACCAAATGATCTGCCGGGACATCAATTTCTACTTTAAAATCACCAAAAGGGAGGGCAAATTCACCATCCCCCAAAAATTGCTTGTTCTGCCAGCCTTCGTAATCATCGTAGACTGCCATTCGGGGATAAAACTGAGCAATGGTGTAGAGGTAATTGCTATCCTCAGGAAAAAACTCAAAACCACTTCGGCCATCGTCCAGCATCCGGTCATTAATATTATACCACCATGCTATTTCAAATTGGACCTGTCTTCCAGGTAGTAGCTTTTCTGGAAGATCGACCCGCATCATGGTTTTATTAATGGTGAAAGGGAGTCCCACGTCATGGGTGGTTACACTTTGGATATGCATTCCCCCATCATAGTCCCAGTCCTCCAGATGTTCTACTAATGTCCTTATCCGCACTGAATCTTTTAGTCGCTGGACGCTTGATAGCTGGGTATGATTCCCTTCTTCACGGATATTCTGATCCAGTTGTAGCCAGAGATATTCCAACGTGTGGGGACTATTATTATGGTAAGTGATACTCCCTGTGCCATGAATCTGCTGTACTTCATCATCCAGCACTATCTTGAGATCGTAGTCGGCCTTCATCTGCCAATAGTCGGGACCCGGTGCACCTGCTCCCGTCCTAATGTTATTTGGGGTCGGTAATAATGGGCCCAATTGCTCGAACTTGGCCTTCCACTGAGGAGCTTGCCCCCATAAAACTACTGTCCCGAGCAATGACAGAAACAGGAAATACCCTCTTCGCATAATCTATCCTTTCTTAACATCAAAGGTACATCAAATCATCAGAACACCTGGAAGCACACATGGCATAGTAGTATCTAAAATCATTTTATTAATTACCTTTTAGTAAAAAATTTATTTCAGGTAAAAATGAATCGTAGAAACACATTAAAAAACATGGGGGGACTTGCCCTCGGTCTTTCGGCCAGGGGAATAGGTAAGCAACCTAACAGCTTCTTTGATCAATGGAAAGAACAATTTATCACCCGATGGCAGACTAGCCATGCCTACTCCACTGCCATCCTAGAAGCCATGCCCGTGGAGGATTTTACATTCTCTCCCACTGAGGCTCAAATGCCTTTTGGCAAACAATTCTCCCACTTTTCTTATTGGAATAACTTCTACTTATCCTTTATCAGCAATACCTCCCCAACTCCTGAACCCGAAATCATAGATCAAGAAACCGTCTTAGCCTACTTCCAAGAAATGCACGAAGTAAACACAGCCATCATCCAATCCATTGAAGCCGAAATTTTCTTTAAGGACAATTTGACTGACCGGCCATATTGGAAAGATCATACAACCTGCGATTTTCTGACCCGCGCCTATATGCATACGACGCACCACAGAGCTCAGGCGATCGCTTATCTAAGGGCAAAGGATATTGAACCGCCCTTTTTTATGTTTTAATACGTCCTTATTCAGGATACCAATCCCGAATGCGTACTTCGATATCACCATTCCCCTCATTGACCATTTTTTTGAATGCATCCACATCGCTAAAGGTACCCCCACCTCCTCGAAAGTGAAAGGGGTATACGACTGCCGGAGCAAAATCAAGCACTGCATCAGCAGCAGCATCCACATCCATCGTGTAAGGTAGGTTCATACACACAAATGCATAGTCGATGTTTTCGAGTGCTCTCATCTCTGGAATATCTTCGGTATCCCCACTAATGTAAAAGCGCTTGCCACCGATTGTAATTACATAGCCATTTCCCCAGCCTTTCTTATGCCGGGCCGTTTCATCATTGGGGAGATTGTACATAGGTACTGCCTCTATTTCTATATCCTTGAAATTCCAGCTGGATCCATTATCCAGAGACATGACGGTGCCAAAAGTGATATCGCCTAATTCATCGACCACTGATTGTGGCGCCACTATTGTAGTCTCTGACAGGTCCAATCCTGCCAGTGTCTCCTGATTGAGATGATCACCATGGGCATGAGTAATAACCACGACATCAGCCGCATCAAATCCATCGAATCGGTCAGCACCACCGTAGGGATCGATGTATAGGGTCATATCATTCCATTCAAGCACCATGGTCGCATGAAGGATGGGGGTCATTGTGACATTTCCATCCTTTGTCTCAATCACATCTGGCTGGGCCGAGATAGAGGAAATAAGAAAAGTTGATAGTAGTAAAATGAGGTATTTCATAGTCATAAGTTTTTAGTCAATAACACACTTCAATATAATAAGATAAGAAATTAAAGATGCAATCGATTGCGTAAAGGTACTTTATATCCATATCTTAGTATAGATCATAATTAGAATTCCATCAAAAGCTACAATGTTCGACATGAAGATATCCTGCATACAGTTTATTAGTATACTGTCGGTGCTTATCACATTAAATGTACAATGTACGAGCCCTGAGACAACATTACCCTATCTCGACACTTCACTTGATATTGACACAAGAGTGAATGACCTGGTAAGTCGAATGACGCTGGACGAAAAAATATCGCAGATGCGTAATGAGGCACCCGCCATTGATAGATTAGGTGTCCCTGCCTATAATTGGTGGAGCGAGGGTCTTCATGGTGTCGCCCGTGCAGGTCTTGCAACAGTATTTCCTCAGGCCATTGGATTAGGTGCCACATGGGATGAGGACCTGATGCTGAATGTCGCAAGTGTAATATCTGATGAAGCCAGAGCAAAGCATCATGAATTTGTGCGCAGAGGAAAAAGGTTTTTATACCAGGGATTGACCCTCTGGTCACCCAATATCAACATTTTCAGAGATCCCCGCTGGGGTCGGGGACAAGAAACGTACGGTGAAGATCCTTACCTCACGGGGAGAATGGGGGTCCAGTTTATCAAAGGCTTGCAAGGGGATGATCCTAACTATCTGAAGACCGTAGCGACGGTTAAGCATTTTGCCGTGCACAATGGTCCAGAGCCTGAACGCCACTTTTTCGATGCTAATTCGACTCAAAAGGACTTTGTGGAGACTTATCTACCTCAATTTGAAATGGGCATCAAAGAGGGTAAAGCATATTCTGTCATGTGTGCCTATAATCGACTCAACGGTGAAGCTTGCTGCTCCAGTCATGCCCTGTTAGATGATTTATTGCGAAAGGACTGGGAATTCGATGGATTTGTAGTGTCTGATTGTGGTGCCATCCAGGATATTTATAAGTTTCATAAACTGGTGGGTACTCCGGAAGAGGCGGCAGCAATCGCCGTGAAAGCCGGTTGCGATTTAAACTGTGGACAGGTCTATGATTCATTGGGTCTGGCAGTAGCTAAGGGTCTCATCACCGAGGAAGAAATTGATGTGTCCGTGCGACGTCTTTTTAAAGGTCGATATAAGCTGGGCATGTTTGATCCCATCGAATCAGTGCCCTATGCAAATATTCCTTATGATATTGTAGATCAGGATGAACACCGGGAGTTGGCCCTCGATGCCGCAAGAAAGTCAATGGTACTCTTAAAGAATGAAAATCAAACCTTGCCACTCAGTAAAGACTTGAAGAAGGTAGCTGTGATAGGTCCTAACGCGGATCAATGGCTGATGCTTCTCGGAAATTACAATGGCGTACCGGCAGATCCCATTACTCCATTGAGAGGTATCCGCGAAAAACTTCCGGATGCTGAAATACTCTTTGCGCAAGGGAGTGAATTGGGTGAAGGATTGCCCATGTTTTATCCCATACCTGCACAAGATCTATCGCATGATGGCAGTCCAGGGCTCCGTGTAGAATATTTCGATAATGGCTCACTTCAAGCACCTGCACTATTTGAAGGTGTTGACAATGTATTGGATGTAAACTGGAATGACCGGGCACCCAGAGAGGATATGGATGACGATAACTTTAGTGTGCGATGGAGTGGTCAATTGACACCGGATATGAGCGGAGCCTACCAGCTGGGTGTTATCTCAACCTGCTATACGCGTCTATATCTAAATGACAGTATGATTGCCCATACTCCCTATCACTTTCGAAATGAGTATGGCGATCCACGATTGCGAAAATCAGATTATATACCACTGGAAGCCGGCCAAACCTACAGCATCCGTATCGATGCCATTGAAAGTTATGCTGACGCACAGGTCCAGTTAGTATGGGCCCAACCAAAGCCTCAATTAGCCACTGAAGCTTTGGCAGCTGCTCGTGAAGCCGAAGTAGTCATCATGTGTATGGGGCTCACAGCCCGCATGGAGGGGGAAGAAATGGACGTTCAGGTCGATGGATTTAGAGGGGGTGATCGTACTAAATTAGCCCTTCCTAAAGTGCAGACAGATCTCATAAAAGAGATCAGCGCCCTGGGTAAACCTGTGGTATTGGTCCTATTAAATGGTAGTGCAGTCGCCGTAAACTGGGAGGATGAACATGTGCCTGCCATTTTGGAAAGCTGGTACCCTGGTCAGGCTGCGGGTACCGCCATCGCTGATGTGCTTTTTGGAGATTACAATCCGGGAGGAAAACTTCCTGTCACATTCTATAAAACAGAAGATGATCTACCTCCCTTTGAGGACTACCATATGACAAATCAAACCTATCGGTTTTTTAGCGGTAATCCACTCTATCCTTTTGGTCATGGACTCAGCTACACTTCCTTCGAATTTAGTAATGTGGAGATTCGAAAAAATGAAGATCAAGACTATCCTATCACCCTAACTGTCACTGTAAGCAATACGGGAACTGCCTCAGGTGAAGAAGTAGCTCAGGTTTATGTAAAGCACGAAGATGCTACTTCGGATACCCCAATTAGAAGTCTCGCAGGGTTTGAAAGAATACATCTGGAAGCAGGAGCAAACACGGAAGTGGAAATTCCATTATCTGCTCACGCATTTAAAATGTATGAGGAAGGCAAGGATCTGGTGTTGCGGAAAGGCTCTTACGAAGTTTCGGTGGGAGGTGGACAACCATACAGTAGAAGAGGCAGCTCAAACATCTTGGTGACGCGAGCTACCCTCTAAAACTTTAGTTAAAGAAGACATGTGTTAAAAAGTCCAAAAGTCAAGAGTGAATACAGCAGTTTGATCTAAATTTGCGTTCTTAATAGGGTGCGGATTTTATATTTAAAAAAACACTAAAGTGAACTTAAATTTTCGTTCATTTGTGTCTATGCGAAAAGTGGTTCAATTTTTGGAACTGTTTGCTATAACCAAACCACTTTTCGAACAACTCTCAAAACATGTTTTGCCCCATATTAATACTGATCTGTTATAAGATCTGACTGAACACCGATTTTTTAACTGCAAAAATGTGCTATGAAGTTTGCAACACTTTTTGCACTCGCTACTATTTTATTCACTCAAACTTACGCCACCACCATCGCTCCTTTTCAGAATCTTGCCGAAATGGCCGCAGCCAGTGATGCTGTGGTATTCGCTAGGGCAATGCGACACTACGAGGTCGAAAGTAATGGCTGGACACGATTCCGGACACAGTTTCAGGTCGTGAAAGTTGTCGCTGGTAATGTTGAAAACAACTTCGATGTACAGGACATGCATTTGCGGTCGGGAGATATCGAGAGGACCGTTCTAGGAGATGTAGATTTCCAGGTAGGAGAATCTTACTTGCTCTTTCTTGACTTGGATGATAATGGCATGTGGCGGACCATGATGCTCTCCCATGGAGTTTTTCAGGAATTCTCTGAAAATGGTCTTCCTGTCCTTGTACCCGTAGATAACGAGCTAAACTTTGAAGTGGTTGACAATCCGGGTGAAGGGGAGGCAGAACCCTTCTATGTCTACAATAGGGATCTTCTTTTGGGGATGCTAACGGTGGCTTCGGGTGATACTCGCCAGTGGGATAGCAAAGAGGCCCGTACTGATATAGAAAAAGCGCACTTTTTTACTAAGCGGGCAGCACCGAGTCACTGTACATTTCTTTCAGGGAGTGGTCCCTATCCACACTGGCCCAATATGTCAACAACATCCTTACCCATGCGATATCATCAAGGAGGTGCCAGTGGATGCTCGGGACTGTCGTCCAAGATGCAAAGTGCGGTCAATCAGATCACTAGTAGTTACGGGGGAGTAAATCTTGTGAATGCCGGGACGCATAATTTTAATACCACCTGCAGTGGCAATACGGCTCATGGCAATGATTTTGTGGCATATCTAAATAATAATTTGGGGGGAAGTCGAAATTTGGTCGTACAATTTGATGATCCCTGTAATGAACTACCTAACCTAAGTGGTTGCAATGGTGTACTTGCACATGGAGGATTCTACTGGTCATCTAGCCAACATCAGGAAAACGGGCAGACCTATAAAAATGCTTTATATGGCTATGTAACCGTCAATAACGGGGTGGGAAGTTGCTACTGTGGCGGAAGCACTTTTACCTATATGATGGTCCATGAAATGACCCATGCGTTAGGTCTGGGGCACATCAGCTCATCCGTAGGAAGTGCCAATATGAATCCCAGCAATCCCAGCTCAATAACCGGTCTGGATGTGCAGTGCCTGGATTGGTTTTATCCACCCAGTGGCAGCTCTGCAGGTCCTTGTCCTCCTACAGAAACCGTTGCAAATGAACAAATCAGCAGCACCGAGGAGATTTCTGCCAGCCAACAGATCACACTGGATAATGTACAGATGACCTCCAATGCTGATGTGACACTGATGGCTCCCACCGTACTTCTATTAGAAACACAGACAATCAATCTAGGTGCAGAGCTGACCATTATCACACAAAATGGCTGTAATTAAAAAAAGACTGGTTTAGATAAACTTCAAGCTATAAAAAATACAAAGGAGCAAACCCTCACTGGATTTGCTCCTTTTTTAATTTTTCTGCGAAATTGTCCAGATTATTCTCCGACCAAGAATCGACTCATCATCTCCCCCTTGTCCGTAGCTACCCGATAGTAATATGACCCCGCCGGAAACTGACTGATGTCAATTGTCTCAGCCTGTCGTCCCAAAGAGACTTGCTCTCTTACCACCCGGTACATCCTTCCTCCTTTGATATCAAACACCTCAAACGTCACATCGGTCCTGCCATCTACTTCGAAATTCAGTTGGACATAGTCACGGGCTGGATTTGGGCTGGCAGGATAAATCTTAAGGTCCTGGCTGGCAATGTAATCATCCGCACTTACCAAATCATCGAATTCTACGACAGCTGCTACATGTAAATCAAAATTTAGATTCCATGTAGATGATACTGGTCCCCAAACGAGCTCACTCGTGTCATCGGGAAAGAATTGCTCCCATGTGTCATCTTCAGCTCCACACATATTCGGAGTTTGACCTGCAGCAACAGTATCATCTGTGAAGTACAATTCAGTAAAATCGTAGCTCACATAAAAAGAAGGCTGTGTTATTTGCATAACTGAATCATCCGGAACTGGAAAGACAGATGGATTTACTGTTGTGTCGGTTCTAGGTGCCAATTCACTCACAAGTAGTGGCATAGTGGAACCCAAGTAGGCATCGGGGCCTCCATCGTCTTCATTAACACTATAGACATTCATGTAAAGGCTTCCATCTCCCACAGCAACTGCCTTGGTAACAAATGCAACAACTCCAATTACATTATAAACGTCACTAGATTCAAAGTGTAATCGTTGTGCTTTTTGTATATCTCCAAAAGCATTCATTCCAGCTACAGTACCCCAGGTTCCATCTGTAAATACAAAATCTGTGACTTCTTCACCACAAGGCTCTCCCGCGGTTGGAGCCAGCACAGTTTCAGTAGCGATTCTAGCATTATTAGAAATGTCATGTGCAATTTTCAGATCAGTGGTAGATCTGACAGTCTCACCTCTAAGACTCTGAGCATTTATCCATTGAAGGCTCAAAAGCATGATCAAACATGTTGCAAAAATCCTCATTTGTTGTTTTTTTCAGTTTTCAAAATCGGGCAGAAGATCGTCAAAATTGGGGACATATCTTATTTTAGCTCATAGTCATACCTCAGTTGATAAATCAGCTCCTACTATGTATATCTACTTACCACGTTACTTATGCTGCCTGGCGGCCAGTCTATTTTCTTTTCTTGTATCAGCTCAAACCACGCATCCGGCTATTACCCATTCTGAACTTATTTTTGAAATACAGGAAAAGCACACGCATGGTAGTAATATTGTGGCACTGCCCAACGGTGACCTCCTCACCACCTGGTTTGAAGGGAGAGGTGAGCGCACAGCCGACGATGTCCGTATCATGGGGAGTAGAAAGGTAAAAGGTCAGGGCTGGTCCGCTCCCTTTGAAATGTCCGATACTCCGGGCATACCGGATTGTAATCCGGTAATTTTTCTAAATCAGGAAGGTACACTCTTTCTTATTTGGATTGCCGTCATGGCCAATCGGTGGGAAAACAGTATCCTCAGAGTCCGTACCAGCACCGATTACAGTGGATCTGGAGCCCCCCGGTGGGAATGGCAGGACGATATCTTATTCAAACCGGGAGATGAATTTGCCGAAGAAGTCGAACGTAAGTTTAAGCAGGTAGCGGATCCAGGCCATGGATGGTCTGAATATGCTCCTCCCTACGGCCGGATGATTCTGGAGGCCAGCAAAGATCCCCTCAAGCGCAGCATCGGATGGATGACACGCACCGTGCCTTTGCTATTGGGCCCTGACACGATTCTACTCCCGCTCTACTCGGATGGTTACAACTTCAGCATGATGGGGATTTCTACCGATGCTGGAAAAACATGGAGTCCCAGCCTTCCGGTGGTGGGTCGTGGTCCCATACAACCAAGTATCATACAAGCTAGGAAAGGGGAAATCAAAGCCTACATGCGTGACAGTGGCGATGCACCTAGTCGCGTTCAGCTAAGCTCCTCTGCAGATATGGGTAGAACATGGAGTCCTGCGATCAAAACAGACCTTCCGAACACGGCCAGCATTGTCATGCATGATCTAAAGGATGGTCGATGGCTGACGGTTGGCAACTTCCAGGATGATGGAAGATATAGACTTTCGATCATGATCTCGCATGATGAAGGTGGTACATGGAATCATTTACTCGATCTGGAAAATAAGGAAAGGGGGAACGGCTCCTTTTCCTATCCCGGACTCAGTCAGTCGGAAGATGGCATGTTGCATATCACCTACTCGTACCACCTTTCATCAAATGAGAAAAGCATAAAGTATGTCCAAATAAATCCAATGTTACTCAAATAAATGCTGACACATAGTGTTTAATTCTACTCGCCTTAAACTTCTAATATGAACCTTCTTGATGAAGTTTTCGATATACTTTCACTGCTAGCAATGGCTATTTTAGTGTTGGACCTGCATTTCAAAAAGCTTAGAAATTTTGCAAAGCATCTTACTGACTTTAGGGTCTGGACATGCACTATAATTGTCACAGGATTTTTGGGATTACTATATTTCACTCACTTTCATCCCTCAGACAGTTGTGGCTTTATTTGCAACAGCAGTATCATTCTTCAAGCAGTATTCATTGGATTTAGTGTCTCCTTCCCTTTCCGTGATTTTTTTTCATCCGGTCACAAAAAGTATTATGAATTTAATGGCGAAAAATAAATCCAAGTAATCTGTGGAAAATAGAGTAGCTTCTTTAGAGGAGAGACATATTCTTGCTATACAAGAAATCTTAAATGAAGTCATTGAGAATTCAACCGCTGTATACTACTATGAACCACTGGATATTGATTATATCAAAAAATGGTTTCACAGGAAAATAGAAGATGGATATCCTGTTGTCGGAATTCTAGATACTCAGGATGATTTACTGGGATATGGTACTTTTGGCCCCTTTCGAAATTGGCCCGCCTATCGGTATACAATCGAACATTCAATCTATGTACATCGCGATCATAGGGGCAAAGGTTTGGCAAAGAAACTGCTGGCGGCCCTGATACAACTAGCTAAAGAACACAAATATCACAACATGATTGCAGGGATTGATGCTAATAATATTGCCAGCAAAAAACTGCACCTTTCTTTCGGATTTGAGTCATGTGCACACATAAAGCATGCAGGATACAAGTTTGGCAAATGGCTCGATCTTGAATTTTATCAATTATTATTAGAGGAATAATTAATCAGGCAATTCCATTCCTTTTTGTCAGAATGACACTCCCCTTGTCCGTGACCACGAGTGTATGTTCATGCTGTGCCACAAAACTACCATCCCTTGTTTTAAAGGTCCACCCATCACTTTGTTGATCGACATATCTTGCTCCAGTCGAGATAAAGGTTTCCAATGCAATTACCGCATTTTTCTGTATTCTTTTTCGATTAAAACGATCATTGTAGCAAGGTATATGATGAGGAGCTTCATGTAGCTGACGGCCAATACCATGTCCGGTAAGATTCTTGATTGTGGTGTAGCCTTTCTTTTCTGCTGCCTTTTCAATAAAGGCCCCTATCGTACAAAGTTTTATACCTGGCTTTAGCATTTTAATAGTCCTCATTAGTATCTCCTGCGATGCATCAACCAATGGCTGTAGATTATTGATGTCTCTTCCTAAAATAAATGAGCTTCCATTATCTCCACAATAACCGCTTAAGACAGCTGACACATCGATATTCACCAAATCACCTTCTTTTAGGATCACATTTTTACGAGGAATGCCATGAGCTGCCTCACTATTGACCGATATACAAGTACATCCGGGAAAATTATAGGTTTTCTTAGGGGCTGAAATAGCTCCGTATTTTTTCAATATTTTTTCACCATAGGCATCAAGTTCCTTTGTAGACATCCCGGGTGCTGCATATTTAATCATTTCTACTAGCGCAATAGCTACTGCATCTGAGGCAGCCTTCATCCCCTGTAGTTCTTCATCACTTTTAATGCTCATCCTTAAAATGCTTGAAGATCAGGCTGAGCAAAAAATTCCTTAGCCGTGGGGTTGTTCCAGATTGATTTGCTGTAATGCTGATCAATGAGATCCCGAAAATTGCTAAGCAATCTTGGATGCTTCGACACCAGTGTCTCAAAATCACAGTCAGGACATTTCTTCATGAAGTGATCTACTACCCTCACCGATGCCATTGTAAGTGTATGATGGTATTTTTTGCCATCACCTACATATTGATCAAAATTTTGAATGGCAGAACAAGTCAGCTCTGAAGCTATCTCAAGATCATTTGACTTCAAGTGAAGAAATGCGAGCCTAACATGTGCTTGATGGGTAAATAAGGAAGGATCTAGCGTGCATTCGTAAACGGCTGCAACAAATTCATTGTCGTCAAGGGGATCAGATTGTGTTTTCATGTGATTCGATCTGTCACAAAGTTAATCAAACTAAAAATTTTGGTCTATCGAGTACGGAATCTGATAATGTGATTATGAGATAAAGACCTGATCAAAGTTTGACGATCCAGAAGAATCGCTATCTTTAGCCGCTGCAAAACGGTACGTACATGGACATACTTGTTAAAGATTTCATGAAGGCACCTGTGATCACTTGTGTGCTGGATTCCAATGTAGGAACGGTCCGCGATTTGATGCGGCAAAAAAGTTTTAGTGCGGTACCCATCGTCGAGATAAAAGGTGAACGGATTTTGATCCGCGGCATTGTCACGAATAATGATCTCATGGGAGCCTTTGACGATACCGTTGCCATTGAGCAGATAATGACTCGAGGAGTATATGTGGTGGATCCTGAATCAACTGCCAAAGAAGCGGCCAAGCTGATGTTACATCATAAAGTCCATCATCTGCTGGTCATTCAAGAGACGCGTATTGTGGGCATGCTTAGTTCATTGGACTTTGTGCGTCTGGTAGCCGACTCAAAAGGCTGATTTATTTTTCCCCTTAGTTAAAATAGTACGATAGCTTAGCGACAAAAGCTCGGTTTCGATTCAGTCCGGTGACTGTATTGGTATTGTCAGTATAGACCAGAAATAGATCCGACACCGGTGCATACCGCCATTGAAAGCGAAGATTGACATTCACATTATCAATTTGATTATTGTATTGCACGAAGGAGGTAAAAAAGATTTTATCGGTAAACGTAAGATCCAGTTTGGGTCCAATTAAAACGAGATCTGCGTCATTAAAAGGCTCGGGTAAGCTGATTCGGTTGTAGGCAGCCACCAGTCCCAGACTGCCGTAGGGCTGTACTCTGTAGTTAAATGTTCCCTCCGTACCAAATCGCTCACCATTGTAGTATGTGCCGCCGTACAGTGACATCGAGTAATTAAACAAACTCCTGGCATTAGAGCTATATTCCAGAATAGCTTCCTGCCATGAAAAGTCTTCGTCTTGCAGGAGCATATTACCTCCCGTATTTGTTGGGTCAAAATCAGCCGTCAATCGGACAAAGGTCTCACGAACAAAGACCGTAAGTGCACTACGATCCAACATTTGCGTAGCGTATCCCACTGTAAAAAGTCGATCTGTGAGGTGCCCATCTCTATTATAAAGGATATCCATTTGGGCATAAGGACCATGATTTGCAATCTTGGATGATTGGGGGTAAAACCGATGCCCAATTTCCGGACTAAGTTGGAAGTATCCCTTTCTCCTCACAAAGCCCGTTTCTGCAATATATCCCTCTCCCACACTTGCCTGCTGCAGCGAGATCTGCCATCGTTGCGTGCTGTAATTAACGGCCGTTGACCAGGCTAGTGCATCGGACGTGGTACCTGGATAGTAGGATCGATGCACGAATGCTTTACCCGTCCAGCGACTATCCCTACTTGCCAGGTTAAAATCGAGTCCTGCCACTGCGTTCTGATCATTTCCAGCATAGTCTGGATGCTGACCCGTAATCGACTTATTGACTAGAAAAACTCCAATATTTGACCTGTCAAAGACTTTCTTCTGTAGTGCGGCCACCGTAAAATTTGCTGAGGGTATGTCGTCTTTTGATCCGGTCTGCATATTCATCAATCCAATACGCCAATCCTGTCCTAACTTTCCGCTCAGCCGCATGCCCGCCTGAACAGGAGATTCCAGTCCAATTCTTCTGGAGAAAAAGGGCCGAAGATTTTCACTTCCAAGACTTGCAAAGAGGTCCGAGTTTTCCAGAAAGAATTGTCTTCGCTCCGGGAAGAATAACTCAAACCGGTCTAAGTTAGTCACCTGCCTGTCTACTTCTACCTGCGAAAAATCGGGGTTTACAGTGACATCCAGATTGAGGGATGTCGATACGGTGACTTTGGCATCCAAACCGAAATCCACATTATTCAAACTTTCGGACACCTCGGCATCACGTGAAGATCGTACCGCGCCGTACGGTATGAGTGAAAATCGAGTACCCAGTTTAGGTGGTGGCTCATCCCAAACCAATGTCCCGGTAAAGGCAAGATTTGCGGTAGGAAATTGACGAGGTACCGGAGCCCAACTTGACTTTTCTGCCGTCTTCAGGTCAAGACGACTAAAATTAATACCCCATTCCTTGACTCCATCCTTGTAGCGGATACTACGAAAAGGTATAGCGAATTCAGCAACCCACTTCTCAGCGTCATTATAGACAGCAGAACGCCATTTACAATCCCAGTCCAGTGATACTGATCCACCATTGGCCTGTAAACCATCCCATTGTGCTCCAGCAGCAGAGGTTCCAAAAGAGAATCCATTCGTCTGGTCACTATATGTATCAATAAATGCCAGGAAATTATCATTCTTTCCAAAGGAAAAATCTCTTCGGAGGGACTCTGCCGGTCTTTTACCTGCCACTGTATCGTGACATACTATGGCCATATAAAACTCAGCATCATCATAGGTAATCATCACCTCTGTCTGCGATACAGCCTGTCCTGAATCTATGGGCAATACGAGGAAAAAATCTTTAGCGACATCTGCTCTCATCCAGGATTGCTCATCGAGTATACCATCGATTTTTATATCATCAACCGTCCGCTGCGCCCTGATTTGAAAACGCTCACGGTTATCATTAAAAGTCTGATTTTGGGCAGAAATGAAGTCTACATCCAAGATCAGGATTACGAGTATAATGAGTACATTAAATTTGATAGGATCGATCACTTTATTGCAGCAAATAAGAATTCATTTAAAGGTTGGGCTACCTTGTAGGTAGTGATCAGATCTTTGACCAGATTATTGTCCATAATTTTCTCAGCAGGCCACTCCTTGAAAAAATAAAAGTTCTTATTGAAAAGTAGGGGCTGATCATCTGCTGCCTCTCGAAACTCGGCAGGAATCCGCTTATTTTTCTCCCCTTTTATCTCTCCAAAAGTTTCCACAAATTTCTTATTTGCAATGAGTTTGGCAAATTGCTTTTCATTTTTCATGATAGCTGTTCTCACCCGTTCGAGAGCCTCTTTATCTAACTGATAGGCTCCGGAGTAGAGTCGTAGATGCTCACCTGAGCTTTCGAGATACAAACCCGGATCTGACATTCCTTTCCTGCCGGATGGTGAAATCAGTGCTGACATATGGACCTTATAGGGAGACTTGTCTTTACTAAAACGAACATCGCGATAGATCCGAAAAACACAATGCTTGGCGTCAATCTCTTCCAGTCCTTCCATGAGTGAAGACATTCTCTTGATCAATGTATTTACAAAGTCATGAAACGGCGCTTCAACATGGGATTTGAAACGTGATTTATTCTCATTGAACCAGTCCCTATTATTATTTGCAGGCAATTCCCGCAAGAATTTTAAATAATCAGCATCAAAGTAAACCATACCAGGCAAAATTTAAGTTTAAGGTAGGTAAATTGAATTGATGATTCATAGCCGAATAATACTTTTACGACTGCTAGTCTTGTTTTTTCTTCTAGCGCTGCCGTATCAGTACATTGCGAGACTTTCTGCTCAGCAAACCGAACATACATTTGAGATTCCCGACGAGGATGTAATCGATCTGGAGCCTACCTCCACCTTTGAATCATCGAGTATCAAAGAATCCTCCGGTATTGTAAAGAGTCGAAAACACCCAAACTTGTTTTGGACTCACAACGATTCTGGAAATAGTCCCTATATCTTTCCAATAACTCTGGATGGAAAAACAGCGTGGAAGACATTCGACGATGAAGGCGTTAGAATACAGGGAGCGGTGAACAAAGATTGGGAAGAAATCTCCTATTGGAAAGATAACATCCTCATCGCTGATATCGGGAACAACCTCAACAAAAGAAGGGATCTCTTACTCTACCTGATACCTGAACCTACACTCGATGCCAGCCTAGTGGACACAATTTCGACACATCCTATAGCCTGGCCAGATCAACATTTTGCAGACGGAGAGCCGAATAATTTTGACTGTGAAGCGGTATTTAGTGATGACTCAGCTATCTATTTTCTCACTAAGCATCGAGGTAACACGCTAACCTCTCTGTACCGACTGGACTCTCTGTCCTCAGGCCTGAACATTCCTGTGAAGCTTTGCCAGTTGGAAATAGGTGGTATGGTTACTGCTGCCGACTTCGACAACACAGAGAGACGTCTGGCTGTTCTGACCTATAATGCAGTCTGGATCTTTACAGACTTTGAGGGAGATAACTTCTTTAGCGGTAAGGTGCTGTGGTTACCCATCACAGCTCGTCAGTGTGAGGCCCTTACTTTTTCAGATCCCGATCATTTGCTAATTACCAACGAGCAGGAAGACATTTTCCAACTCTCGATCGACCGATTTATTAGAATTAAATAGATCCATAATAGTGTACATCCAATTTGCAGAAATGCTGAAGTGGAAATTACCAGCCAAAGTACGATGCTATATTGGTTTGAATTCTGTCTTCGATCTTATCAGTTTTAGCCGGTTCAAATGATCGGCCCGTCACTTTTTCAAATAACTCCACATATCGAGAAGTCACTGAATGAACAAATTCATCTGGCATATCAGGCATGACCTGGCCTTCCAGCCCCTGGAATCCATTCTCCATCAACCACTCCCTCACAAATTCTTTGCTCAGTTGCCTTTGATGTTTCCCCTCGGCTTGTCGTTCTTCGTATCCATCTGCGTAGTAGTACCGGGAGCTATCGGGAGTATGTATCTCATCTATCAAGATGATTTCTCCGTTATACATTCCAAACTCATATTTAGTGTCGACGAGAATGAGTCCCCGTTCTTTGGCCATTTCGGTACCTCTCTGAAAAAGAGCCCGGGTATAACCTTCCAATATCTTCCACTGCTTCTCGGTCACAATACCCTGCTTCAGGATATCACTTGCACTAATATCTTCATCATGACCTTCTTCTGCCTTTGTGGCCGGAGTGATGATAGGCTCTGGAAATCGATCACTCTCGACCAGGCCATCCGGCATGGCAACCCCACATAAAGATCGTCCACCATCACGGTACACTCTCCAGGCATGACCTGCCAAGTAGCCCCGTATTACCATTTCAATTTTGATGGGATCACATTGAATTCCTATTGCCACATTCGGATCAGGATTCGCTTCCAACCAATTGGGAACAATATCTCTTGTGGCATTGAGAAAATACGATGCTGTCTGATTTAAAACCTGCCCCTTGTGAGGGATCGCTCTAGGTAAAATGTGATCAAATGCCGATATCCGATCACTCGCAATCATGACCAGACGATCATTGACTGTGTACACATCACGTACTTTACCCCGGTAGAATTTTGTTTGACCGGGAAACTTAAAATCAGTTTCGTACAGAGCCTCCATATGATTTATTTTGATGCAATATGGGAAGATTTAATCGTGCAAAAAAGTTTACTCGAGATAATCAATCACTCATCAAAGTCTACCATCTATTTGTCCTACTGATGCAAGTAAGGGAAAGAAGTCTCGCTCAACGGATCAGACACGATCTGGCAAGGATAGATCCTGAAGAATCTACATATCTGCAACGGCGGCAGCCCGATCAATCGGCTTTTCCTTAAAAAGCAGTGCAAAAATCACTGCCACACCTATGGCCATCATGGCTGGTACCCACCAGATATTTTTCCAGAGATGGACGGTAGCACCATCAGCCTCTACAGTGTAATGACTCACAACGATGCCCGATAACCAGGAACCAATCAGCATGCCCAGGCCATAAGTCACTACCGTGATAAATCCCTGTGCACTAGCCTGGATTTTCCTGGGAGCCGCTTCATCTACATAAATCTGACCTGTCACAAAGAAAAAATCATAGCAGATACCATGCAGCACAATGCCTAAATAATACATGAATACCAGATTCTCATTATTACCATAGGCGAACAAAAGGTATCGAACTGCCCAGGCCAACATACCAATCAGCAGCATTTTCTTGACACCTAGACGGACAAAGAGAAAGGGAATGAGTAACATAAACACGATCTCAGACACCTGCCCAAAACTCATTTTGAAAGCCGTATTCTGCATGCCCTCCTCATTGAGAAAGCCATTCGTGAAGCTATAGTAGAAAGCAAGGGGTATGGATATCAACAAACTACTAATGATGAAGATGGCAAAACTCCTGTCCTTCATCAACTGAAGGGCATCTAATCCCAGGACATCGCGAATAGTCACCGATTGATCTGCAGACTTCGGAGGAGTAGTAGGTAGTATAAAACTAAACAGGCCCAGAAATATTGAAACCACAGCACCTATTTTGAAAGGAATCGCTGTTGCTTCTATGGAGCTTCCCACGATTGTAGGTACAACAAATCCAATCACAAGTCCGGAGACGATCCATCCGATCGTACCGAGTACTCGAATAAAGGGAAATTCCTTACCGGGATCCTGCATCTGGCTAAAACAAATCGCATTAGCCAAGGCTAGTGTAGGCATATAGCACAGTGAATAAATCAGCAGCACCCAGAAGAATGGTCCTGGGTCGGTCACACTGGCAACGAACCACAAGATCACGCCCCCCACCAGATGGAGTATCGCCATCACTTTTTCGGCCGCAAAAAAACGATCTGCCACCATGCCGACAAGTATAGGCGCTAATATAGCTCCCCAGTTTATTGTACTATATGCTGCCCCAACAGCCAGTCCGTCAAACCCAATTTCTAACAGGTATGTACTCATCGTCACATACCATGCTCCCCAAACAAAGAATTGGAAAAACATCATTACGGAAAGCAATAGGCGGGTCTGGCTACTCATGATACAAAGTCTGGTTCTTCAAAAGCTCGGTAATATAATTGCGCAGGATGTTGCTTGAAAGTTAAGAAAACCTACCGAATTGAATACTAAAAATGAACCCTTACCAGGTGCGGTTCAAAGAGAGGATTTCATAATCCTAACTTAACTTAGAAATACCCGGAAATGTACAGCTAGATATTTTTCAGGAGATTTCTATCAGCCAGGATATCCTTTAGCTCTTTGAGAAGTTCGTACTCATGAGGAAGTACTTTCTTGAAAGCTTCCTTAACGGCCACAAATGTTCCTTGCTCCAGCTCGGGAATCATGGATTTGATCTTATCTTTCACATAAATCACATCATTCTTGACAAGTGAGCGCATGGAAGGAATATCATGATAGTCGCCTTCTATGGCCACTCCACGAAACCTTTGACCATCTTCCACTTCTACACTGTCGAGCTCAATCATTTCAGTCTCTTCGTTCACAAACCTATCTTCTGCCTTTGGTATCTCTTGTTGAGGAATAGACCAAACAGGGTTTTCATCTCCCGGATCATTTACAAGAAAGATCTCTAAACCCTTCTCCGCGTATCGATATATGATCAGGCAAGCTTTGTCAAAAATGCTCATATACAATCAGTGTAGTCCTGCAAAAGTAGCCAAAATTGAGATTTAGACCAGAATTATAATTCTCATTCAGCATGAATTGTTTGAGTAATTTAGAGAAAAGAATTGAAATTTTTACATTAAGAACAATCCTAATATCACTATCTGGCCCTCTTTAGTAGAAATAATCACAGATAAACCGGTAGTGCACTTAAAAAGGATAAGAGTTACATTCCAAGGTATATGCAGCTAATTCTTTACTTCGGAATCATATCTTTACGTAAGTTTTTCTGGTTAGTCATATTCCAAGCATGTTTAGTTTACTGAGTATTGTAGTATTTATTATGGCTGTATTTCTGATGAATAAGATGTTCATTGGATTTCAGCCTGGAAGTAAAAAAGTAAACACAGATGTCAGCAGATTCAGGGCGCATGCTGAAAAGTGGAAGGATGCCCTTGTACCCTGGACACATGAGGAGATCACCCTTTTCTCCTGGAACGAAATCAACAAGGTGAAGAAACGCGGATTTGGTCGCACATTCGAGGCAGTGATCGAATCCATATATCACGAACCGATGCTTTATTACTATTATAAGGAGTATCCTTCATCTAAGAGAAATGCTATCATCTTTGCTCAAAGTCACCAGTACGAATTTGTCTTCAGGATCCGAAAAAAGGGGGTTCAAGTGTTCATAAATGAAGAATTTACCGGTACAATCGGTGAGGATGGTTCCTTCTATCATGAGGGAGAGCGACAGCTGATTGGGAAGGTAGATCGCTATGATGCAACCCGCAAGACCGTCACGATTGGCGATGAAGTGGTAGGAAGCATCACCTTACCCCTGATGGATTCATCCGTCAACCAGCGGGTTTATGACATGGATATAAGACTTGATGAAGGTCAGAAGCCAATATTTATGGCCTTGACGATATTCTATGTCATTTCAGAACTGACAAAAGATTAAAGTGAGTCTAATTACCCAGATAAGATTTTAGTGCATTCCTATTAAAGGACCGGCGCAAACGTCTTAATGCCCGCTCTTTGATCTGCCGCACTCTCTCACGCGTGAGACCATACAATTCTCCAATTTCTTCGAGTGTCCGGGCATTGTTGCCATTCAAGCCGTAATACGCCACTAAGACATCAACCTCTCGAGGAGAAAGCATAGACAAGCCACTTGTGACTTCGCGCTTTAAGGATTCTTCCATGAGTTTGAGGTCGGGACTCAGATTGTCACCCAAAGAAATTAGATCAAGTAGTGTTGAATTTTCCTCATTATCGTTGATAGGAGCATCTACCGAGAGATGCCGCACACTGCCCTTTAACACGGTTTCCACCTCCTTGGGTCGCATGTCCAGCAAATCTGCTAATTCTTCTATCGATGGCTCACGTTCAAACTCTTGGGTAAAGTAGGTGATTGCATCATTGACCTTGTTGTATTGTCCTACTTTATTAAGAGGGAGCCGTACCAGTCGTGAATATTCAACTATTGCTTGCAATATAGATTGGCGAATCCACCAAACTGCATAAGAAATGAATTTGAAGCCCTTCGTCTCATCAAAACGCTTAGCGGCCTTCATTAGGCCCAAATTTCCTTCGTTGATCAGGTCGCTTAAAGAAAGACCCTGATTTTGGTACTGCTTAGCAACTGAGACCACAAATCGAAGATTTGACTTGGTAAGAATATCAAGTGCCTCCGTGTCACCCTGCTTAATGCGCTTTGCTAATCGTGTCTCGTCCTCTGCATTCAAAAGAGGAATCTTCGATATATCGTTTAGATATTTATCGAGAGCAAGACTTTCACGATTCGTGATCTTGTTCGTGATCTTAAGCTGACGCATACTTGCAGAATTTCAAGGCTTTAATACCAGGGGTTGACAATTTGGAATATTTTACTAATACCCCATTATCATTCATAGACAACTTTTCTTGTAAAAAAGTTTCCTACAAGCCTATAACGCTGCAATCAAAAATTATGTTGAGGTTCACTACCGGAAAATTAAGGAAATCTCATTTTACCGGCCTCGAGACTTACTAGAGGGGATAAATTAGTCCCTGTCTCGATTATTTCTCCGGTGATTTCCACCGCCCCTTTGACCGTGATCCCCTCGATCTCGATCTCCTCGATCTCCTCGTTCTGGTCGAGGTAGAAGTGCCTTTCGGGACAGACGAATCTTACCAGTACGTTGATCTACCCCAATCACCTTGATTTTGACTTTGTCTCCTTCCTTCAAAACATCTTCGACCTTATCTACCCGCGAGTGATCAATCTCAGAGATATGAAGGAGTCCGCTCTTACCATGGAAATCAACGAATGCTCCATAAGGTGCCAGTGTCTTCACCACTGCTTCGTACTCTCCACCCACTTCAGGCGTGAATGTAATCTTATTGATCATGGCCAGTGCCTTATCAATACCGGCTTTATCACTACTGGAAATCTGAACGATACCTTGATTATCGACTTCTTCGATCGATATCACAGTCTCGGTGCGCTCCTGAATATCCTGAATAACTTTACCACCTGGTCCGATTACGGCCCCGATGTAGCTCTTATCAATCCGTAGCTCCACCACTCGCGGTGCATGTGGTTTCAGATCTTCACGTGGTGTAGGTAGAACTTCGTTCATCTTACTCAGGATGTGAAGTCTTCCTTCCTTTGCCTGATTGAGGGCCTGTTCTAGAGTCTCATAGGGCAATCCATCGATCTTAATATCCATCTGGCAGGCGCAAATACCGTTTTCAGTACCAGTCACCTTAAAATCCATATCACCCAGTGCATCCTCATCTCCCAGTATATCTGTCAGAATGGAAATTCGCTCACCATCGGAAATCATACCCATTGCAATACCAGAGACCGGACTTTTGATCCTGATACCGGCATCCATTAATGCCAATGATCCGGCACACACCGTAGCCATAGAAGACGAACCGTTAGATTCAAGAATGTCTGACACAATTCGAATCGTATAAGGCTGCTCATCAGGTAGTACTGGCTTTAAAGAACGGGATGCCAAATTAGCGTGGCCCACTTCTCGACGTCCGGGACCTCTCATGGGTCGTACCTCCCCGACAGAAAAAGCGGGAAAATTGTAATGTAGAATAAAGTTATTGTAGCTGTGTTCCAGTGCTGTATCAACCATGCTCTGATCCACTTTCGAACCTAATGTCAATGATGTGAGGGACTGAGTTTCTCCCCTGTTGAACACAGCAGATCCATGAGCAGCGGGCAAGTAGTCCACTTCACACCAGATAGGACGCACCTCATTGGGCTTTCGACCATCTAGTCGCACACCTTCTGCCAGCACCATTTCTCGAATGGTCTCTTTCTTTATCTTATCAAAGTACTCAGATATGGTACCACCATGCTCCTCCATAAACTCTTCGCCCTTCACTTCCAGCATAGATTCCTTCAGAGCCTCTTTGATTTCTTTCAATCCAGACTTACGGTCATGCTTGTCAAGTGCACCACGTGCAATGGTCAGTATTTTTTCTTCGACCTGTCCTTTAATCTCTTCGTATAGTGCTTCATCCTTTGCTTCCGGCTCATAAGGTCTTTTCACCGTTGCCTTTTCTCCTACTTTCTGTGCAAGATCCAACTGAGCCTTGCACTGCACCTTGATGGCCTCATGTCCCACTTTGATCGCCTCCACGAGGTCTGACTCAGAGCACTCTTTGGCCTCACCTTCGACCATCATCACATTTTCCAGAGTAGCTGCCACTATGATATCCAAATCTGCACTCTGCAAAGCCTCTCTGCCCGGGTTAATAACAAATTCACCTTTAATACGTGCGACTCTAACTTCTGAAATCGGTCCATCCCAGGGAATATCTGAAACTGCCAGGGCAGCAGAAGCCGTCAAAGCGGCCAGTGCATCAGGCATGACATCCTGGTCAGCGGAGATCAGATTAATGATGACTTGTGTATCAAACATATATCCATCCGGAAATAATGGACGAATCGCTCGATCCACCAAGCGACAAATCAATACTTCATAATCTGACAACTTTGCTTCACGGCGAAAAAAGTTGCCGGGTATACGTCCTACTGAAGCAAATTTCTCCTGGTAATCTACAGAAAGAGGAAAAAAAGATGCTCCTTCTCGCACTTCCGTTGCTGATACGACTGTCGCGATCAACATGGTGTCACCCATTCTTACTACTACAGATCCATCTGCTTGCGTTGCAAGTTTTCCCGTTTCGATGATTACCTCTCTACCATCGGGTAGATTAAAGGTTGTACTAATAGGAGTTTGATTACCCATAATTAAACTTTCGCAGGTATTGAATTAATAAATAATACAGTCTTACTAACCCCACAGATCCCGAGGGAACTCGATTGATTAAGACAATTTGTAGCTTTCGAAGGAGAAAATCCCATAAATTATTTACGAAGACCCAGGCGTTCGATCAACTCTCGATACTCGTTGATATCTCGCTCAGCCACAAACTTCAGAAGTCGCTTTCTTTTACCGACCAATGATAGAAGTGTTCTCCTGCAAGAATGGTCCTTCTTGTTTCGCTGTAAATGCTCTGAAAGACTTTGAATTCGATAGGTGAATAAAGCAATCTGGCCTTTGGCAGAACCGGTGTTGGTCTCTGAACCACCAAATTCCTTAAAAATCTCTTCTACTTTCTCTTTTGTTAAATAAACTGCCATGTTAATTTTAATTTACCATTAGTGATTTACAATCAGTTATAGCGCCGCAAAGATATAAAATAATTTTTCCCGTGCAGACATAACTTTTACTGGCAGTCTTACCGTCTTATTGCTTTGGTTCGTGGCTCGAATATTAGTATTACTATCACTTGGGAGCCAGTGTTTTCGAGGCTTCCCAAAGCTCATCCATCTCTTCGAGAGACATCTCTTTCAGATCACGGGTTGCATTTGTTTCGATGTACTCAAATCTTCGTTTAAACTTATCATTCACCCTGGAAAGGGCTGTTTCAGCATCAATGCCGACAAATCTTCCATAATTGATGAGTGAGAACAGAATGTCACCAAACTCCTCTTCTTTCTCCTTCTGGGTAGCGGTTGGTGATTCCATTGCCTCGGTAAATTCCTGCATCTCTTCCTCGACCTTCTTCCATACATCTGCCTTATCCTTCCATTCAAAACCCACCTGCTTGGTTTTTTCCTGCATCCGATAGGCCTTTACCATGGCAGGTAAGGACCGGGGCACACCGGATAGCACCGATCGCTTGCCTTCCTGCAGTTTTATCTGCTCCCAGTTTTTCTTCACTTCTTCGGCATCTTCCACCTTGAGATCTCCATAGATGTGTGGATGTCTTTTGACCAGTTTGTCACAGACACCATTGAGGGCATCTGTGATATCAAAGGCACCCTTTTCTTTTCCAATGAGGGCATAGAAAACCATATGGAGCAGCAAGTCACCTATCTCTTCCTTGACACCCTCCAGATCCTCATCCACTATTGCGTCTGCCAGCTCGTAGGTTTCTTCAATAGTAAGATTACGCAACGATTCCATCGTTTGCTTTCGATCCCAGGGGCATTTTTGCCGGAGATCATCCATGATAGCAAGGAGGCGATGAAATGCTGAGAGTCGGGCATCCATTATTCTTCACGTTTTAATTACCTTTGCAAAGGTACCTAAAAGACTCTGACGAACATCAGACCCCATTTTTTGTTAGAAACATAAATAATCTCCTGTAATGACTCAGTTCCTCTATATGTTGCTAATCATCTTCGTGGTATTCGGAGTATCTTTCATGTTGATCAATCTACGTCACATGGTAACGGGCCAGGAGTTTAGAGGTACCTGTTCGACTAACAATCCAATGGTCAAAGATAAATTTGGAGCTTGCACCGTCTGTGGCAAGACGGGAGACGAGGCCTGTAAGATGCCAGAACCTGGCAAGGCCGGTGCCTAAGAAATTCTTTTTCTATAAATTAGATTAATCAAGGAGATGACCTAGAACTCGCTTCTTGGTATCCATATAGTAAGCATTGTCGGCATTGGTCTCAATGATGATTGGTACTCTTTCCAACAGTTCAACCTCTGAATCTTCAATGGCTTTGATCTTATCAGGATTATTTGTCAGGAGTCGAATGGACTGAATGCCCAAATCTCTTAATATCTTAACACCCAGATCAAAGGATCGTTCGTCGGGGGCATGACCTAACTGGACATTAGCTTCCACGGTATCGAGGCCCGTATCTTGCAATTCGTATGCTTTCAACTTCTCGATCAAGCCGATCCCTCTGCCTTCCTGTCGCAAATAAATGACAATACCACCTTCACGACTGATCAGATCCAACGATTTTCTCAATTGTGAACCACACTCACATCTAGCTGAACCAAAGAGATCACCCGTCATACATTCAGAATGGATCCTCACCAGCACATTTTCTGTTCCTTTTGTCTTTTCATGTACCAAAGCCAAGTGCGGCATGGCATCGTGGTCATTTGAGCCATAGGCTATCAGATTAAATTCACCCCATGGTGTGGGGATCTTGGCATTGGACATTGCCTTGATCATACTTCCAGTTGAAAAAATTTGCTCAAAGGTAACAATCTAAACAAGATCACATCGAGCTCGGTTCACGAAAAAGCGATCCCATTTACATCATGTACAATGTAAATGACTGCGCCTGCGTCAACTCAAAGTGCCAAGGAGGGCAGACATGTATGTCCGACAGACAAGTTACCCAGCAGGGTCAGGATTGTAAGGTGAAAAATAGTGATAAGTGGTGTTGTAACTAGGAAGGCAAGGCTTCAGAACATTCGCTTCTTGGTAGAAACCAGCTTAGTACCAGAAATTATAGCTGCTCCCAGCAGGAACGAAACGGAGGTAATGCACAAAATCAACATATCAAGTTATCTCGGTTTTTAAAAATCAAATCATGATCCTCGCTGCTAATATGATCATTTTCTATTAAAAAATGAATATTAGAGGGGAAAAATAATATAATCGAATTACAAATATGTAATCTTCGAAGAGATAACTACTTATATTGGACAAACAAGACTATATATGGGAAAACATAATGGGTAAAATACCGAGTCTCGTCCGTGCAAAGAACAGCTATATCCGGTGCAAAAGTCAGGCCATCATTTCAAATTTTTGACAGATGAGTCACTCTGCATGATTTGCTCTTGATGATTGATAGACTCCTGATGCATTGCTTTCAATAATCTTGAAATAAATTCTTCGCTCAGTCCCAGGGGCTTAGCTTGTTCCATAGTACTTTCGATGATCTCATTCCATCTAGCAGGCTGAAGGATGGCAATATTTTGTTTCTTTTTATATTCTCCAATCTTTTGTGCCACCTTGATACGATTTCCCATCATCTGAATGATTTCCTTATCAATGATGTCAATTCGCGATCGCAGATCTTCGATATTGTCATCTATGGAAGTAGAATCACCCGTGCGCATGATGAGTCTATCCAGTATCTGCTCTTTAAGATCAAAGGGTGTAACCTGCTGTTTGGCGTCACTCCATGCATTAGTAGGATCACAGTGAGACTCCAGCATGAGGCCATCAAATTGGAGATCTAAAGCAGTCTGCGACACCTCATAGAGTAACTCTCTAGTGCCACAAATATGTGACGAATCACAGATCATCATCAGATCTGGAAAATTTCTTTTGAGCTCAATGGGTATCTGCCATTGGGGTACATTTCTGTAAATCGTGTGACCAAATTTGGAGAAACCCCTGTGCACGACGCCAATCTTGGTAATACCTGCCTGATAGATACGCTCAATAGCTCCTCTCCAGAGCCCTAGATCAGGATTGATTGGATTCTTGATGAAGACAGGGATATCTACACCTTTCAACGCGTCAGCAACTTCTTGTACACTGAAAGGGTTAACGGTTGTCCTTGCACCTAACCAAAGTACGTCAACACCTACTTTAAGCGCTTCAAATACGTGCTGGGTGTTAGCTACCTCAGTGGTAATTTTGAACCCATAAGTATCTTTAACGTTCTTCAACCACTTAAGTCCTTCAAAACCTATTCCTTCGAAATTGTTAGGACGCGTACGTGGTTTCCAAATACCCGCACGAAATAAATCTAATGGGATGTTGTTGTCAGCCATCATTTGGGCTGTCTTCATCACTTGCTCTTCGCTTTCAGCGCTACAAGGCCCTGTGATCAAGATCGGCCGACCCTGTGGCTTTTCTAAAGGTGATTGTATCTGCATTTCCATAATATAGTTTGTTTTACTTAACGATTTTTTTGATTTGATTTGCTTGTTCTATCAATTTATAAAACGACTTGAAATCTTTCTTTATCAAGAGCGTTCTAAACTTGCTGATAGAGTTAATATGCTCATCCAGGACATCCAGAACATAATCCCTATTTTGTTGAAAAATTGGGATCCAAGTGTCAGGATTACTCTTAGCTAGACGGACTGTAGAGCTAAAACCTCCACTTGCCAGTTCGAAAATTCTCTTCTCATCTTTCTCTTTTTCCAATACGGTAAGTGCCAGCGCAAAGGAACTTATATGTGATATATGCGAAACATACGCTGTATGAATATCGTGATCCTCAGACTCATGATGTACCAAATACATTCCTATCGAGCGATACATATTCTCTACTCGATCTACCGCATCATCATCACTTTCCTCGTGATCCACTATCACGCTGCATTTCCCGATAAATAAATCTTCAATTGCGGCCTCAGGCCCGGAATATTCAGTACCAGCCATGGGGTGCGTACCCACAAATCGGCCTCTTTTCGGATGTCCTTTTACCGAATTCATAATATTGGCTTTTGTACTTCCGACATCCATTACCACCTGGTCAGAAACCATATCAAGTATCTGAGGTACTACTTCGGCAATCTTGTCTACCGGTATAGCAACCACGATAAGATCACATGCCGAAACTGCATCCTCCAGCGAGGCACCTCTATCTATCAGACCTCTTTCTTTTGCTAGAATCAGATGTTGCTCACTATGGTCTACTCCCACCACTTCTGACACCACTTCAGACTTCTTCATGGCTAACGCCAGTGAACCTCCAATAAGACCGATACCAACTACTGCAACCTTCATGGCTCGACGTGATGCATTTTTAACACCTTACAACGTTCTAATGCTTCTTTAAAAACATCTTTAGAGCTACAAAGTGAAACTCTGACATATTGCGATCCGTTGTTTCCAAATATATTGCCGGGCGTTATAAACACTCGAGCCTTATCTAGTACTAGATCCGCCAAATCAAATCCCGTAGCAAATTCTTGAGGTATCCTTCCCCAAACAAACATGCCCACCTGATCACTATCTACCTCACATCCTAATGAATGGAGTAGTTCCTCAGCCACCCCACGGCGGGACTGATACACCCTATTCATCTTTTCGTACCATGTGTCCGGCATCGATAATGCCTTTACGGCAGCCATTTGAACGGGCTTAAACATTCCAGAGTCCATATTGCTTTTAAACCGCAGCACTTCCTTCATCCGGTCCTTATGGCCAGCTAGCATACCTATACGCCATCCTGCCATATTGAATGTTTTGCTCAGTGAATTAAGTTCTACCGCTACTTCTTTTGCACCCTCAGCCTGAAAAATACTGGAGGGATGGTCGGTCAAAATGAAAGCATAGGGATTATCATGACATAAAAGTATTTCATACTTTTTGGCGAAAGCCACCAGTCTCTTGAAAAAGTCAAGATTCGCGTCTGTCCCGGTCGGCATATGAGGATAATTGATCCACATCAACTTGACTTTACTAAGGTCTTGACTACCCAAAAGATTCAGGTCTGGAAACCATCCATTTTCTGCTGTCAGATCGTAAGTTCTTACCGTTGCTCCGGTCAAAGTGGCTGCAGCCTGATAGGTGGGGTATCCTGGATCTGGGACCAATACTTCATCACCAGCTTCCAGGTAGGTCATCGAGATATGCATGATTCCTTCCTTGG
Organism: Saprospiraceae bacterium; assembly: GCA_050298535.1. Taxonomy (GTDB): domain Bacteria; phylum Bacteroidota; class Bacteroidia; order Chitinophagales; family Saprospiraceae; genus JABDMH01. The sequence continues at coordinate 42,712 of JBNKUI010000115.1, read as the reverse complement.
AGCCTATGAGAGGTAGTACTTCACTTTCGGGGTCTATCGATACTCCAAAATGTCGATCATACCATTGGGCAAAGGCATTTCTAAGGGCGGGTATTCCGGTATAGGACTGGTAACCATGGCTACCCTTCAATCTACTGACATCCAGTAGCTCATCCAGGACAGGCTCTGGCGGCATCTGATCCGGGCTGCCTATCCCCAGGTTAATAATATCCACACCCTCAGCTCGTAGCTGAGCAATTTCTCGTAGTTTCTTGGAGAAGTAATATTCTTTAACGTCTCCGAGTCTGCTGGCAGTTTTAATCTTCATAGTGTTTGCCGGATTTGTACTTCCCTAAAAGCTTTAATCCTAGGGTTGTCTTAGAGAGCGCATGGCTCAGGTCACCAAATGAATGAGGATCTTCTATAATAAAATCCACAAAAAATAAATATTGCCACGGTCTCCCCGGAATTGGAGTTGACTGGATCTTTGTCAAGTTTGCATTAAAATCGCTTAATGTCTTCAAGGCCTTATATAAGCTCCCGATCTCGTGACTCACTGCAAATGAAATCGACACCTTATCGAAGTCATCCTTATGCGGAACATTCATAAAGTGGTCCAATATGATAAATCGAGTATAATTAAGCTTATTTGTCTCAATGCTTTCTTCCAGTACATCCAGATGATACATCTCACCTGCTAAGTCCGAAGCAATAGCACCTACATTTTTCAAATCCTTGTCATGGATGATTCGAGCACTTTCTGCTGTATCTTGGGTCTCTACCAGCTTTATATGGGGATAGCTCTTGAAGAATTCCTTGCACTGCGCGATGGCCATATGGTGAGAATGGACCTCATCCAGGTCCTTTAGTCCCACCCCTGGCAACGCCAGCAGGTTTTGCTTGATCCGCAGATAAATCTCTCCGCTAATCTGAAGATCAGACTTATTAACGAGATTGTAGTTATACAGTAATCCCCCCGCAATCGAATTTTCGATTGCCATGATTCCAGCATCTGCCCCTGCGTTTCCTTCCACCGTCTGTACTACTTGCTCAAACGTATCACGGGGCACTACTTCTATCTCTTCGTTGAAGTATAGTCTGGCCGCAATTTCATGAAATGCACCTGGATATCCCTGTATTGCAATCTTTTTCATTTTGGTCTTCCATAAACTAAAAATGGGTCCCTGAAGGGACCCATTTTTATATATCGTTTATAGCAAGCCGGACCCCTTCCTTATGGTTGACCATAAAAGAAAAAGTAAAAGAAACGGCTGCTGTTAAAAGTTCTCATTTTACAAAATCTGGTCAAAAGTAGCTAATAGTTGTATTTGATGCAAAGAAAATCAAAAAAAATTATGGATTTAAAAATGGTCTCTCCTTAAGCAGTCAATTAAACGTCGGTCACGTAACCGGCTTATGCTGATCTTACCGGGTCACAACCATTTCTGAGACTGCCTTGCCCTCCAGTGAAGTTTCGCCCATTAGATATCTATCCACGGCTCTTGCCGCTTCCCTGCCTTCCATGATAGCCCATACGACAAGACTCTGTCCACGTCTCATGTCCCCTGCAACAAATACAGAAGGAACACTGGTTTGGTAATTTTCTGCTTTTACATTACCCCTTTCATCATACTCAACACCCAGTTTGTCCAGCATGCCCGCATGCTGAGGATGAATAAAGCCGATCGCTAGCAATGCCAGCTGACAGGGTATATCGCGTACTGTACCTTCTATTTCCTGAAAACTGAACCGTCCGGTCTTTGGATCTTTTTTCCACTCTATTTCCACAATTTTCAGAGACTGCACCTGACCTTCGTCATCTCCAATAAACTCCTTGGTGAGGATCGACCAATATCGATCGCCACCTTCTTCATGTGACGAAGAGGTTCGAAGCATCATTGGCCAATTCGGCCAGGGTGTATTAGGAGCTCGTTGGTCTGGCGGTTTACTCAATAGCTCAAGTTGTGTGATAGAGGCGGCTCTATGTCTATTGCTCGTACCTACACAATCTGACCCGGTATCACCACCCCCGATGACCACCACATGCTTGTCAGTAGCCATAATAACTTCAGCAGGATCGATTTCGTCCCCTGCTACCCGCTTATTGTTTTGTTCCAGAAATTCCATCGCAAAATGAACTCCTTTCAGATCTCTACCCGGGATATCCAAATTTCTGGGTACCGTCGAACCTCCAGCTAGCACTACTGCATCAAAGTCCTCTTTGAGCGAGTCGACTGATATATTCTGACCCACATTGGCATTGACTTCAAACCGAATTCCCTCGGCCTCCATCACTTCAAGCCTTCGATCCACAATGCGCTTTTCTAACTTAAAATCAGGTATTCCATATCGAAGCAGACCTCCGATTCTCGTGTTTCTCTCATACACAGTAACGCTATGCCCTGCCTTATTAAGTTGAGCTGCCGCCGCCAATCCAGCCGGACCTGATCCCACGACAGCCACTTTCTTACCCGTCCGACTTGATGGAGGATTAGGTCTAATCAGACCTTGCTCATATGCAGTCTCTGCAATTGTTTTTTCGATATGCTCGATAGCCACCGCGGGCTGATTGATACCCAGCACGCAGGCCGTTTCGCAGGGGGCAGGACAAATCCTTCCCGTAAACTCCGGAAAATTATTGGTAGAGCTCAATATTTCGTATGCTTCTGCCCAATCTTCACGATATACGGCATCATTAAACTCAGGAATTATATTACCCAATGGACAGCCATTGTGACAGAAAGGAATACCGCAATCCATGCATCTTGAAGCCTGCCCCACTGTCTTCTCTGTTGGAAAAGGCTTGTAAATCTCCTTGTAGTCATTAATACGTTCCTCTGGAGATCTTGCCTCCGGCAATTCTCTGGTAAGTTTCAGAAAACCTTTAGGATCTGCCATCTATCTACTCTCTTTTTTCGTGATATACTTAAGTTAACTTGCAATGACCTTAGACGCTTCTCTTTCCTTCGTTTTAAGTAGTACTGCCTTATAGTCCTTAGGCATTACCTTCACAAAGTGGTCACGCTCTGTTTTCCAATCGGTCAATAACTTTAAGGCCAGCTGGCTTGATGTATAGCGGAAATGATTTCTGATGAGTTTTCTCACCAGCTCCAAATCATCATCGAGCAGGGGCTCTAGTTCTACCATCTCCATATTACAAGATTCACCAAATGTCCTTTCCGGGTCATATATGTATGCCATACCTCCACTCATTCCAGCTGCAAAATTTTTGCCCCACTTGCCAATATTCACAACCACTCCCCCGGTCATATACTCACATCCATGGTCACCTACACCTTCGACAACAGTATGAGCTCCAGAATTTCGGACAGCAAATCGCTCACCGGCCATTCCGTGAATATAGGCTTCACCGGCAGTGGCCCCATACAATGCTACGTTTCCGATAATGATATTCTCCTCTGGAGGATAGGTGGCATCCCTATCTGGTGTCACTATGAGTCTGGCTCCGGAAAGTCCCTTCCCGAAGTAATCATTAGACTCACCTTCAAGCGTAAATTGGATACCTGGAGCACCAAATGCTCCGAAGCTCTGACCTGCAGACCCCCTGAATCGAAAATCTATGGTGCCATCGGGTAGTCCCTCTCCTTTATATCGCTTTGATATTTCATTGGAGAGCATAGTACCCACTGCACGGTCCGTATTCTTGATTGGAAATACTCCAGAGATTGGATTGGCACCATTCAAGGTCAGACCTGCATGCTGGATTAGCTTTCTGTCTAATACGTCGTCAATACCATGATCCTGGTCAATTCGACAATACAATCCAACTGAGTCGTCTACCGGTTCTTTATACAGGATAGGACTTAGGTCGAGGTTACGGTATTTCCAATGCTCCACATCTTTCTTCATTTTGAGCATTTCGACTTGCCCCACCATTTCGTCAACCTTTCGGAATCCGAGCTCAGCCATGATCTCTCTCAATTCCTGAGCCAGGAATGTAAAGAAGTTGACTACATGCTGCGGATCGCCGGCAAAGCGCTTGCGAAGCTCAGGGTCTTGCGTGGCAATACCCACCGGACAGGTATTTAAGTGACATTTCCGCATCATAATACATCCTTCCACCACAAGAGCCGCAGTAGCCACTCCCCACTCTTCGGCGCCTAACAAAGTCGCAATAGCCAAATCCCGGCCGGTGCGCATTTGTCCATCTGTTTGTAAGACCACTCGATCTCTCAATTTGTTCCTTACTAAAGTCTGCTGTGTTTCAGCCAATCCAAGCTCCCACGGCAAACCTGCATGTTTGATGGATGTGATGGGGGACGCTCCGGTACCACCATCATGCCCTGAAATCAATATTGCATCTGCGTGCGCCTTGGCGACACCAGAAGCAATAATACCTACTCCTGCCTTGGATACCAGCTTGACATTAACCCGGGCACTTCTATTTGCATTCTTGAGATCAAAAATAAGCTGGGCCAGATCTTCAATCGAGTATATATCATGATGTGGAGGAGGTGAAATCAATCCAACCCCCGGTGTACTATGCCTCACCCTGGCGATCCAATCATCCACCTTATGGCCGGGAAGTTGTCCACCCTCCCCTGGCTTGGCACCTTGTGCCATCTTAATCTGCAGTTCATCTGCATTGGTGAGATAATAGCTTGTAACCCCAAAGCGACCAGATGCTACCTGCTTGGTCGCGGATCGCTCCAAATCTCCATTCGGCTTAGGAAAAAATCGAATCTCATCTTCGCCTCCTTCTCCGCTATTGCTCTTTCCTCCGATACGATTCATTGCTATAGCCAATGTGGTATGAGCCTCATGACTAATTGACCCAAAGGACATGGCACCAGTTGCAAATCGTTTTAAAATATCCTCCACCGGCTCGACCTCTTCGAGTGTGATCGGCTGCCCTTTTCTAAAGTCCAGTAATCCTCGTAGAGTCAGCGCTGTCTCTGACTGATCATTAATCAGTTTTGAATATTTCTTGAAGGTCTGATAATCTCCCTTACGCGTTGAGTATTGCAGGAGATGTATAGTCTGCGGATTAAATAAGTGAGCTTCTCCTCTCTGCTTCCATTGGTACACACCTCCAACCTCCAGCGAAGCCTTAGGATGTATTTTCTCTGGATATGCTTGCTTCTGTCGTTGTAAGACTTCTGTGGCCAAATCATCAAAACTCAACCCTTCTATCCTCGAAACACTCCCTTTGAAACACTTTTCTACGACATCGTTTCTAAGTCCCAGGATCTCAAAAATCTGAGCACCCTGGTATGATCGTAATGTGGATATGCCAATTTTGGACATAATCTTCAAAAGGCCTTTACCAATTGCCTTCACATAAATTTTGATAGCATCATCCTGTGATAGCGTCGCTCCGAAAGCGCCCTTGTGTTTCAGATCAACAATCGTCGCAAAAGTCAGATAAGGGTTGATGGCATCTGCACCGTAACCCAAAAGCGTCGCAAAATGATGTGTCTCCCGAACATCTCCTGCTTCCACCACAAGGGACGTCTTTATCCTAAGTCCTACCTTTATAAGATGGTGATGTATAGCACCCACTGCCATTAAAGACGGAATAGGGGCATGATATGCATCTGCCTGCCGATCACTTAGGATGAGAATATTTCTCCCATTCTGGACGAGATCCTCAGCCACAGCACATATGTGGTCCAAAGCAGCCTGCAACCTACCCGATTGCCCGTCCGCAGCAAAGATCATATCTATAAGTCCAGACTGAAAATCCGGATGATTAATATGCTTTAATTTCCCCAGTTCCTCATTTGAGATAACCGGTTGATCCAAGTGAATGAATTTGGCGATCTCTGCTGTTGGATTGAGAATGTTTGCAGATCCCCCCAGGTTTACAAAGAGGGACATGACACTACGTTCCCGAATCGGGTCGATGGGAGGGTTGGTCACCTGAGCAAACAACTGTTTAAAGTAGTTGGCAAGATGTTGTGAGAAATGGGACAATACTGCCAGTGGTGTATCTGTACCCATAGAACCTATAGGATCCTTCTTTTCCCGAATCATCGGTCCGATGATCACATTCAGATCTTCTTTCGTATATCCAAAAAGACGCTGTTGCCTGACCAGGCTAGTCTCATCCAAGCCAATATTAGTCGTGATAGAAGGCGCCAACATTCCCAGGTCAATTCGGTATTTGTCAAGCCAATCCTTATAAGAAGAATTGTTGCAAATCACTTTTTTTAGTTCGTCGTCGCCCACCACTTCCTTGCGATCCATATCAGCAATGAGCATCTTCCCTGGCTGTAGTCTTCCTTTGTATCGGATAGTCGCTGGATCCACTGGCAGGACCCCAGCTTCCGAAGCTACAATCAGCGTATTATCTTCGGTCAGCAGATACCTCGACGGACGAAGTCCATTTCGATCTAAAGTAGCACCTACAAGTATTCCATCGGTAAATACAATGGAAGCAGGACCATCCCAGGGTTCCATGAGATTGCTATGATACTCATAGAAGGCCTTCTTATAGTCCTCCATCTTATCATCATGTTCCCATGCTTCGGGAATCATCATCATTAGAGCATGTGGCATAGATCTTCCACTCAGTACCAGAAACTCCAGAATGTTATCGAAAGAACCGGAGTCTGAATGGTTTATGCCAATGATAGGCTTGAGTTTCTCCTGCTCCAGTGGAGTGAAATAATCACTTTTCAGCAAAAACTCCCTTGCTTTCCACCAGTTTACATTACCCTGAATGGTGTTTATTTCTCCATTATGTGCAATATAGCGAAAGGGCTGAGCCAGCTTCCATTTTGGAACCGTATTGGTGGAAAAACGAGAATGTATTAATGCAATCGCAGACTTACAGGTTTCATTGGAGAGATCTGGATAATAGGTGCGCAACTGCCCCGTAGTAAGTTGCCCCTTATACACAATCGTCTTATATGAAAACGAACACAGATAGAAATGGTCCTCTGTCTGAGGAAAAGTCTTATGAATATTGTGCGTAGCAAATTTTCTTAGGACATGCAACCTACGTTCGAGTGCTTTTCGGTCCTGATCTTCCTTTGGCTTAACGAATACCTGCTCAATTCTTGGCTCCACCGATACAGCTGAAGCACCTAAATCCTCATTATCTGTAGGTACTTTCCGATATCCCAACAGTTCAAATCCCTGCTCATCGATATAATCGTTAAACAGGACACGACATTGTGTCATCAAATTCTTATCCTTGGGAAAGAATACCATGCCCACTCCGTATGAACCGTACTCTGGAAGCTCAAATCCTAATTCACGACATTTTTTCACAAAAAACTCGTGAGGCACCTGAATTAAGATCCCTGCACCGTCACCAGTATTAGGCTCACAACCACATGCACCCCTATGCTCCATATTGTGCAGCATAGTGAGCGCATTATCAATCAATTCATGGCTTTTGACACCATTCAGATTGGCAATCAACCCCGCCCCGCAAGAGTCCTTCTCCATCTCCGGCACGTATAGACCCTGCTCTTTTCCAGAATTTAACGTCATTACGAAATTTTTAAGCGAACAACAAATTTAGTAAAAAGTCACATATTTGAACGTGAGTAGTGTAGCAATACTCTAACCATTAAGGCTATCTCTTACATATATCTAAAAAACATATATGTAAACCACACAGGATATAAACTGCCTGACACTAGAATGATTTTATTGGTGTCGTTCCTGCAGAATCCCAATTACTTCTTCAAGGGGTATTTTCTTATACTCTAGTAACACCATTAGATGGTAAATTAGGTCCGCAGCTTCACCCAGGAACAGGTCCTTTTTATCGTTTTTTGCTTCAATAACCAGCTCGACAGCCTCCTCTCCCACTTTTTGGGCAATTTTATCAATTCCCTTTCTAAACAGACTTGTCGTGTAACTTTGATCACTGGGGTTCTCATGGCGATCCGCAATGACATCACCCAACTGTGCCAGAAAACCTAATCCCGAATGCTTGTTTCCGAAACAGCTGGTATCCCCAGTATGACACGTAGGTCCCTCAGGATCAGCAAGGATCAGTAATGCATCCCTATCACAATCTGCTTTAACAGAGACTAAATGCAAATAGTTTTCAGATGTCTCTCCCTTAGTCCATAGCCGCTGCTTTGAGCGGCTATAGAAGGTTACCTTACCCGTATCCAGCGTATGCACTAACGCTTCTTCATTCATATATCCCAACATTAGGACCAGGTTAGAAGTTGCATTCTGCACAATTACCGGCACCAACCCTTCACCTTTTTCAAAGTCCAGTGCAGATATGTTCTCGTTCGTGATTTCCATATTACCTTACTACTATTCCGTGGCTACGAAGTTTATCTTTTAATTCGGGTATTCCAATTTCCTGAAAATGAAATATACTAGCAGCCAGACCTGCATCTGCTTTTCCTGACTCAAATACTTCTACAAAATGCTCTATTGTCCCTGCTCCCCCACTGGCAATAATGGGAATTTCCAGATCATCCGACAATTTCCGAAGTGCTTCGATAGCAAAACCACTTTTGGTACCATCATGATTCATCGAAGTAAACAGGATTTCTCCAGCACCTCGTTCCTGAAGCTCCCGGGCCCAGGAAAATAATTCCTTGTCGGTGGGAATCGATCCACCTGCAACATGCACGATCCATTGACCATCAACCTCCCTGGCGTCGATGGCAGCCACTATACATTGGCTCCCAAATCGCAGTGATAGCTCATTGATTAACTCTGGATTCTTCACTGCTGAAGAGTTCACTGAAACTTTATCCGCCCCACTATCCAATAAAGCATCCACATCAGCGACACAGGAAATACCTCCTCCGATGGTGAAGGGTATGTTCAAATGATGGGCTACCTTATTCGCCAGATTCGCTAATGTTTTACGCTTTTCTTTAGTAGCTGTGATGTCTAAGAAAACTAATTCATCTGCACCCTGGTCGCTGTACAGCTTACCCAACTCGACCGGATCTCCGGCATCTCTGAGTTGTTCAAAATTGATCCCTTTGACTGTCCTATTGTCCTTTACATCGAGACAGGGTATGATACGCTTAGCTAGCATTTGCAAATTTTTTAAGGTCTGTCAGTGAAACATTCTTCTCATAGATCGCTTTTCCTACAATGGCACCATAACAACCTATCTCCCTAAGCTCTTCAAGGTCTTGCATACTACTCACACCACCGCTGGCTATCAATTGCATCTCGGGAAACCGCTCCATCATTTCCTTGTAGAGCATTATGGAGGGTCCCTGCAACATGCCATCCTTTGAAATATCTGTACATATCACATACTTAACCCCCCTATCAATAAACCCATTGAGAAATCCAGACCAGGATTTATCTGTCGTATGTAACCACCCTCGAGTGGCCACAAATCCTTCCTTGAGGTCGGCTCCCAGGATTAGCTTTTCCGCACCAAACTGATCCAACCAGTCAAAAAAGAGTTCTGGCTTTTCTGCTGCGATACTTCCGCCGGTTGCTTGTTTTGCACCACTCTTAAATACAATTTCCAGGTCTTTTTGTGATTTAATCCCCCCACCAAAATCGATGCGAAGTGATGTGTTCGAGGCTATTGTTTCCAGCACCTTCCAGTTTACTACATGACTTGCCTTGGCACCGTCTAGATCCACCAAGTGGAGTCGCTCGATACCGTGATCTTCAAACATCTTTGCCATCTCCAAAGGATCATCATGATAAATCTGCTTACGATCATACTGCCCCTGCTCTAATCGTACGCACTTTCCATCAATGATGTCAATAGCGGGAATAATAAACATGCGAATCGGATTTATAGATTTATGAAGTTCTGCAAGATTCGGGCACCTACCGGTCCGGATTTTTCTGGATGAAATTGAGTAGCATAGAAGTTATCTCTGTGAATAGCCGCAGAGAAAGGTAGGGTATAGTCACAGGTAGCTACTGTGTTTTCTTGAAGAGGTACATAATAACTATGGACAAAATATACGTATTGATCATTTTCACTGTGTGTAAAAAGGGGTTCCTTAGCATCATAGATCCTATTCCACCCCATATGAGGCACCTTCTCATCCTTTGTTGGTCTGAATCGCTTTACGTCCACATCAAAAATGCCCAGACATTTTGTATCATTTTCCTCTGACCAATTACACATTAATTGCATACCTAGGCAGACACCCAATACCGGCTGTTTTAGATTGGGAATGAGCTTGTCCAGACCAAAAGATCTCACAAATTCCATGGTGGTGCTAGCTTCACCTACACCGGGAAAAATTACTTTATCCGCTGCCTTGATTGCTTCGGGATCTCGGGTAAATAGAGCATCAATTCCCAATCGCTGCAGTGCATAGTACACGGATCGCGTATTTCCTGCATTGTAGTCTATCACAGCAACTCTCATAAGACACCTTTAGTTGAGGGTAATTCAAATTGATCCATATCACGCTTCACAGCCCGTCGAATGGCTCTGGCAAGTGCTTTAAAAATTGCCTCAATCTTATGATGCTCGTTCGTGCCGGTAGCCTTGATATTCAGGTTTGACTTGGATGTATCACTAAATGACTTGAAAAAATGATAAAACATTTCTGTGGGGACGTCTCCAATCTTTTCGCGAGTAAATTCAGCTTCCCATACCAACCAGGGGCGGCCTCCAAAATCCAATGTCACCATGGCTTCGCAGTCATCCATAGGTAAAGCATAGCCATACCGCTCCATTCCACGTTTAGTACCCATGGCGGTCTGAAAGGCCTGTCCCAGGGCCAGGGCTGTATCTTCGATAGTATGGTGCTCATCGATATGCAGGTCTCCCTCCACCTGTATCTTCAGATCTACTCCACCGTGTTTACCCAGCTGATCCAACATATGGTCAAAGAAGGACAATCCCGTTGCTATATCAGTAGTCCCTGTCCCATCCAGATTCAGTTGAATGTGAATCCTGGTTTCGAGAGTCTCTCTTTTTACTACAACGGTTCTGGGTAGTCCTTTCAAGTATTTATAAATATCCTTCCACTGCTCCGTTTCAAGAGCGATAATCTCATTTAGGTTTTTACCCTCCGCAAGATGATCTTCCGCTGTATCTTCTGATTTACCAATGAAAATGCCCTGTGCACCTAAGTTCTGCGCAAAAATCATGTCAGTCAGTCGATCACCAATGACATATGATGCAGACATATCAAAATCACCCTGCAAATAATGTCTCACTCTCCCAATTGCGGGTTTACGATTCGGTGACTGATCCGCTGAAAAACTTTCATCAATGACGACTTCTCTCCAGCTAATACCCATACTATCCAGCACCCGCATCATCAAATTATGCGGCCCCCAAAATGTGTCCTCCGGAAACGAATCTGTACCCAGGCCATCCTGATTAGTGACCATAACCAGCTCATAATCTAACTCTGCTGCCACTTTCCCCAGGAAATATAATGCCCCGGGTAAGAATTCCAGCTTCTCATAGCTATCAACCTGATAATCTTCAGGTGGCTCTTTGATGATAGTACCATCTCGATCGATAAATAGGATCTTTTTCAAAACTTCATATTCTTTAAAAGGGATAATAAACGATCATTTTCCTCGGGCCTGCCAATGGTTATGCGCAGGCACCCTTCACAAAGCGGAGTCGAGGTTCTGTCTCTGACCACCACTCCCTCTTCGCGTAGAGCATGAAAAATTTGCAGCGGATGTCTAAAACGTACCAGAAGGAAATTACTATCAGAGCTAAATATTTTAATGGTTTCATCCAGTGACTGCAGCTCCTCCTGTACTCGAGCTCTTTCTGAAATAATCATAGAAATGGCAGCTGAGACTTTATCAATACCATTTTCAAATGCAAGTATTGCCTGATTCTGTGTTAACTTATTGACATTGTAGGGCGGCTTGACTTTATTAAATAGTTCGATAATGTCAGAGCTTGCAAAGGCCATCCCCAATCTAATGCCTGCCAGCCCCCATGCTTTGGAAAAAGTCTGCATAACGACCAGGTTGTCGAAATCGGACAAGCGGTAGATCCAACTCTTTTCATCACTAAAATCATGGTACGCTTCATCTATCACCACAATGCCCCTAAATTTTTGGATGAGATGTTCAACTTCTTTCTTATTCAGGTTGTTTCCTGTCGGGTTATTGGGTGAGCACAGAAACAGGAGTTTTGTGTTTAATCCTGCCGCAGTTAATATATCATCTGCACGCAACTGGTAAGACTCATCTAATAGCACCTCCTGTACCTGCACATCATTGATATCTGCAGATACCCGGTACATTCCATAGGTAGGAGGCGTGATTATGATAGAGTCTTGACCCGGTCTACAGAAAATACGAATCAGGAGATCGATAGCTTCATCACTACCATTTCCCAGGAAAATCTGGTCTTTGGAAATGCTTTTGTATTCAGCTATCAGCCCCTTCAGTTTTAGCTGCAAAGGATCCGGATATCGATTCAAGCCTGTTTCAATAGGATTTTCGTTGGCATCCAACATCACTTCAGCATGCCCTTTAAATTCATGCCTTGCCGAACTGTAGGGTTTTAGCTCCCAAATATTTGGTCGTACCAGATCGCGTAATTCCATGTTTATAACTGCTTAAGACGGATTTCTACGGCCCGGCTATGTCCTTCGAGGAGTTCTGCCTTTGCCATATTCATCACGACAGGTCCAATACCAGATAATCCCTCCTTAGATAATTGTTGGAAAGTAATTTTCTTTAAGAATGAATCCAGCGATACCCCTGAATAACTTCTCGCCCAGCTGTTCGTGGGAAGAGTATGATTGGTACCGGAAGCATAATCTCCTACAGATTCAGGACTGTAATGACCAAGAAATACCGATCCAGCGTTTACGATCCGGTCGGTCCATGCCGTCGGGTTTTCGATACTAAGTATAAGATGTTCCGGTGCATAGATATTGGAGAAGGCGAATGCATCTTCCAGGTTTTCGAGCCTGATCATCAAGCTCTTATCCAGTGATTTTTCAGCAATGGTCTTTCGAGGCAATGAGGCTAATTGCTCTCCTAAAGCAGTACGGGTTTTTTCTATCAGATCTTGATCTGTGGTTACGAAAACCGCCTGACTATCTGCGCCATGTTCCGCCTGACTGATGAGATCAGCGGCAACAAACTGGGGATTTGCTGTATGGTCCGCAATGACAAGAACTTCTGAAGGTCCTGCCGGCATGTCAATTGCTACGCCGGATTGAAACAACTGCATTTTTGCTTCAGTGACAAAATGATTGCCGGGACCAAAGATTTTAAACACCCTGGGAATAGACTCTGTACCAAAAGCCATCGCGGCAATAGCTTGTGCTCCACCTACCTTATATACAGCGGTGACTCCAGTGATATGTGCTGCGTAGAGGATTGCGGGATGGACAGATCCACTCTTATCAGGAGGTGTACACAGCACAATATCTCCACAACCCGCAATGGATGCTGGAATAGCCAGCATAAGAACTGTACTAAATAAGGGTGCCGTACCTCCGGGGATGTATAAACCTACTTTTTCGATAGCTCTGGATTCTCTCCAACAGGAGACCCCTGGCATCGTAGACACCTCCATTTTGGCAGCGACTTGATGACTATGAAACAAATGAATATTCGCTTTCGCCTGATCTATAGATTTTTTCAAATCATCATCAAGGTGCGTGACTGCCGTATTCCATTCCTCAAGACTTACCCTCAAGTCTTCCAGGTCTACACCATCAAAACGTGTTGCAAATTGTAGCAAGGCAAGATCTCCTTTACTTTTCACTTCCTTTAAAATGGCAGTCACCTTCTGGGCCACATCTGCCACCAAAGGACTGGGCCTGGTTGCAATGTCGCTCCAGGATGAAGGATCAGGTCTATCGTATACTTTTATTGGCATCCCCTTCTAGATTTATAGGATCATTTTCTCGATAGGTACAATTAAAATACCTTGAGCTCCAAGGTCCTGTAATTGATCGATAATATCCCAGAACTTTGACTCGTCTACTACAGAATGTATCGAACTCCAGCCCTCATCCGCCAAAGGCAAGACGGTAGGACTCTTCATGCCCGGTAAAACATCCACTATCTCCTGTACCTTAGTATTTGGTGCATTTAGAAGAATATACTTGAATCCCTTGGCTTTGAGTACAGACTCCATTCTAAAGAGTAGTTTATCCAGAATGGCCTTTTTCTCATCCGGTAAGCTCTTGTTACCTACTAGCATGGCTTCTGACACCAGCACGGTTTCCACTTCCTTGAGACCATTGCTTAAGAGCGTGCTACCGGTACTGACTATATCCATCACAGCATCGGCAAGGCCGATGCCGGGAGCGATTTCAACCGATCCAGAGATAGAATGAATGCTAGCAGTAATTCCATGTTCACCAAGAAATTTCTTGAGAATATTGGGATAGGAAGTAGCAATCCGCTTGTTTTGTAAGAATTGGACACCGCTGTAGTTCTGATTCTTGGGAATCGCGAGGGACATTCGGCATTTGGAAAAGCCCAATTTCCGCAGCATCTGTACTTCACGAGTGCTTTCCAGAAACACATTTTCACCTATGATGCCGATATCTGCAACTCCTCCTTCTACATATTTGGGAATATCATCATCTCGAAGAAAAAGGACTTCAACCGGGAAGTTCCGAGCTGGAGCCACAAGTTGATTTTTCCCTTTACTAAAACTAAGTCCACAGTCTTTCAGGAGTGCTAATGATCCATCACTCAGCCTTCCCGATTTCTGAATTGCAATTTTCAACATGTCATTAATATTAAAATGAAAACGGCTTACCACTTCAAGTGATAAGCCGTTTATATATTCCTACATACACAGGATCATCTCATCACTTGAAGCTGAAGCTCAGTTAGATGATGAAGACCGCGATGTAAAAAATTATTTCTCATAGTATTATCGCTAACAAATCTATAAAAAAAGACAAAATCGAACGTATTATTTTTAGTATTTGACGATTTCACATGAGAAAATGGCAATAGAGATCTCATTAGTCCTTTAAAAACCTGCCAACAATGGACGAAATGTTCCCCCTATTTTTTATTGCCCACATAAGTAAAATGTACATCATATATTGAGAATTTGAGTGTTTATACTTCAGGACATTTCACCTTGACACGCTTGCGCTCGGGTCGGATGAAATCAATAAAATGCATAATGGAAAATTCTGGCCCACCAAAGCCATTACTTGCTTTCTTCAGAGGAGATATGTTCAGGTCAAATGAAAACGAGAATACTGTATTTCGGAAGTCGTATCGCAATGAAGCTATTAGTGCATCACGATTCAATTCTCCTTCCTTGACTGACCATCGATACCAGAATCCGGCATAGAAAGCGTACTCCGGCCTCAGATAGGTCCTTGTCTCCCTGGTGATCTTAATGAAAGATCCAACATTCAGTTCACGGTGTGGATGCTGATCAAAGAATATGAAACTCGGCTTGAGTGTAGCAAACTCACTAAGTTTCAAGCTAGCCCCTCCATGTAGTATATATCGGGGAATTAGAAAAGATCCGTTCTGGTACTCCGGTTGATCTCGTTTGAAAGAGACTAATGCTCGGTTAAGGTGAAAAATTGACCCACCTATGTAAACAAAATCTTGTCTCCTCAAAGGCATAAACCAGGCTGCCCCTGCAGAAAGGTCGTAATACGTCACCTGATTTTGGAAGTCTCCACTTTGAAGATATGGATCCTGGTCGAAAATACGGAGTTGAGAAAGATCCAGTCTATTCTGTACTATTCCGTTGGAAATACCTACCGAGATGAAGTGGTCTCCGATACCGTTCAATGCCTTTAAGTAAGAGAACGTCATATTAGCAGATGTAGTCGTGAAATTCAGATCACCTGCCCGGTCCCTACTGATTTGAAGGCCTGCTCCTACATCATCCTGTAGTCCGAAGCCTTGATTTAGTTTCATATCAGCCGATCCCAGAAAAGTCTGAAATCCATTGGTGAATGACTGCCACTGGCTTCGATAATTTCCAATGATTCGCATGTCACCGTTAAATAAACCCGTCATTGCAGGATTTATATAAGTCGGTGATGCATGAATATGTGATAAGTGTATGTCTTGCCCTATCGTTCTACCGACTCCCAAGAGGAGTAGGAAGGCTATTACAAACAGTGCTCTCACAAGGTCTGTAATAGCGCTTTCCGGTTCAAAAAGTACATGTCTTGCGACAGCATACTCCACAGGGGGATGCTCTTTGACACGCGGGGCATATCGTCTGTTCATAATTATCTTCATGGTCCTAAATATTTTAATGTGTGTTCAAATTCCTACTAAGTTTTCATCAGCAAATTGTTTTCATTTTTGTCGAGATTCAGATTCTATCTAATTACTGTGACGTTTCCGGTGAGGATAAAATCCTCGGCACTCACGCAGATTCCCTCCATGATGTACATATAGACACCAGGATTAACGGGCTCACCATGGAATGTACCATCCCATTGATCATTGATATTTGAAGTCTCAAACACCATCTCACCCCAGCGGTTAAACACCTGCACTAGTGTGATGGTACTTACTCCTTCGTTTCTGATTTCAAATCCATCGTTGAAGCCGTCGCCATTAGGGGTAAAGGCATTAGCTGCTTCGATTTTTCCGATCTCACAAGGATCAACAATGGTGATGGTCGTCACCTGTTCTTCACCACATCCCAGAGCATTCACAGAGGTAGCTCGGTAATGGTATTCTCCAGGAGCATCTGGTCTAACACCTGTGCGGGGGCAGTCGGTGCAGATCAAGTCTCCGGTATCATCATCGTACCAATTGATCGGTATGGTGGCTTCAGCATTCGTAGCATTAAGCTCAACAGTCTGTCCTAGATTGACTGTTTGATCTTCTCCCACTGTAAGGCCAGGGTATGGCAAAACAGTGACGGTAATCGTGGTTTCAACTAAATCTCCACCACAGCCTACTGTAGATACTGTATATGTTGTTGTTTGATCAGGGGTTGCGATCGGATTCACGCAGTTGTCACAGGACAATCCTGTATTTGGAGACCATATCAACATGGGTGATTCTGTGCCGGTCACAGTTAGTGGCAATTCAACACTCTCCCCTTCACAGATGTCAACATTCGTGCCGATTAATTCAATTATCGGCAAAATTGTGATTTCATAAGTAACAATGCTGTCACATCCATAGATATCTGGATATGATACGACCAATGTCGTGTCCATATCATAGTCGATTCCATCGATAGATGCTACTTCACCTGTACAAAGGTTAAACATCACTGTGGCCGTCGACTGAGGATGTACATAAAGATCTAGTGTCGCTATGCTATCACACCCGGCCGCGGATGTCAACGTATCAGAATATACTCCTGTCGAATCATAGGACATGCCATTAAACATGTAGGATTCACCAGCACAGATAGTCACTGTTTCCATATATCGAGCCGTGGGAATCACTGTGAGGTCCAGATGCACTATGCTGTCGCAGCCTGTTACCTCTGAAGTCAATGTGATATCGTACGATCCTGAGCTGTTGAAATTGTCATCACCCACCGCAAATACTTCACCTTCACAAATTGACTCAATAAGATCTGTGTGAATCGTAGGTACAACTGTCAAATCAAGCTCCAGGATACTATCGCAACCAAATCTGCTGCTTAAAGTGTCATTATAGATACCTGATTCGGTCAATGGGGTACCTACGAAATCATACACTTCTCCTTCACAAATAGTCTCCTGCAGTGACGTATACTCTATCGGAGCAACGTAGATGTTGATATGCATCACGCTGTCACATCCACCGACTGATTGCAATGTGTCTTCATACATGCCGGCAGTATCATAATCTTTTCCATTGATCGTGATGAAATCAAATTCGCAGATCGTATCAAAAATGTCCACTTCGATTGTTTCTACTACTCGGAAATCAACTGTCACAATACTATCACAACCCGTGGCATTGGTAAGGGTATCTGAATAAATACCGGTAACGTCCAGTATTTCACCGTTGAAATTATAGGTCTGCTCTAAGCAAACCTGCTTGATAAATGAGGTGCGACTTACATTTCGCACTTGAAGATCCAGAGTAACGACAGAATCACATCCCAGCGAACTAACCAGCGTATCAACATATGTGCCGGTGGTGGTTAAGACTGTGCCGTTGAAATCATAAGCGATATCGTCACAAATTGTGGCAGAAATTGATGTATACCTAATCTCTCTGACGTCCAGAGATATCACTAATACACTATCACAACCATTTACTGTCTGGAGAGTGTCTTGATAGGTACCTGAAGCAGTATATTCTACTCCGGCTACCATGACTGACTCACCCTCACAAATGGTGAAATCGAGTGGCACCATATAGGTGGGATGCACGTCCAGATCCAATGTAATGATGCTATCACAACCGTGGATAGTCTGCAGCGTGTCAACAAAGACACCTGAAGTTGTCAATGTATCGCCCTGGAATATGTATAATTCTCCTTCACAGATGTCGACATCCAGATCCGTGAATTGAAGATCATGTACAGTCAAATCAAGGAAAACCACACTATCGCAACCTGTGGTGCTGACCAGGGTATCCGTGTAAGTACCACTTACTGAAAGAATTTCACCATTAAAATCAAAAGTCTCATCTGCGCATATTGCAATAGACAGATCTTCTCTAATAATGGGAAGTACGCTAAGATGAACAGTACGAATACTGTCGCATCCATTTACTGTCTGCAATACATCGGTGTAGGTTCCCGCCTCTGTGATTTGAGTACCGTTGAATGTGTAGGCCCTGCCTTCGCAAATGATAGCATCAAACTCTTGATTGTAAACAGGATGTACCTCCAAGGTCAGAATGACGACACTATCACAACCATAAATCGTCTGGAGTGTATCTTGGTAAATGCCTGAAGTATCCAACATCATTCCATGGAAATCATACAAGTCCCCTTCGCAAATTTCTCCTGAGATTTCCATTGTGACGCTTGGTCGTATGATGAGATCTAAAGTAACTATACTATCGCAGCCATTACTACCTTGAACCGTATCGATGTACGTACCGGCAGATCGAAGAGAGTCTCCATTGAAAAAGAAGAATTCTCCATCACAAATCTCCTGCACCAGCATCTCTGTTTGGATCGGTAACACTTCGAGGTTTAAGGTCACAACACTGTCGCAACCAATCATACTGACCAGAGTCTGCGTATAGGTTCCTGAAACAGATTCATTGAAACCATTTTCAGAATATGTCTCACCCTCACAAATACTGGCATTTATTTCCGTACTGAGGACCTCTAAAATCTCAAGTTCGAGATGTACAGTACTATCACAACCGCTGACGGACTGTAGTACATCCACATAGCTTCCAGCCACAAGCAACATTTGTCCATGGAAATCGTACGGTGTTCCTTCACAAGTCTGTGCATTAATAATTGTATCATACACTGGATAGACAGTAAGATCGAGCGTTACAATGCTATCACAACCGTTTGAGGTAGAAATTGTATCGACGTAGATGCCCGTGGTATCCAGTGTCTTTCCATGGAAGTTGTAGCTTTCTCCGTCACAGATTTCAGCTGAGATTGAACTGGATCCAACGGTGTGTACAATTAAGTCCAGAGTAATTACACTGTCGCATCCATTACTTCCCAGCACAGTATCTACATATGAACCGGCTATAGAAATGGAGTCCCCATTAAAATTGAAGAACTCTCCTTCACAGATCTCTGCTGAAATCGTTTCTGAGGTCGCCAGAAGAACGGTAAGATCTAGTGTCACTACGCTATCACAACCAATTACGCTGGTTAAGGTCTGGGTGTAAACGCCAGTAGTCGATTCATCGAAACCATTTTCGGTGTAGCTCTCGCCCTCACAGATGGTCACTACCAGATCAGTCGTAAGAATCTCAAGCACTTCGAGCTCAAGTGTCACAGTACTATCGCAACCATTAATAGACTGCAATGTCTCCACATACGTACCCGGTGTTGTGAGGTCCTGCCCAAGGAAGTTGTAGGGTGTTCCATCACATGTCTGGACATATATTGTGGTATCATATACTGGATAGACGACTAGATCAAGTGTCACTACACTATCACAACCATGTATCGTGCTTAAAGTGTCAAAATACGTACCCGTAGTATCCAGCGAGACTCCATTGAAATTATATATTTCACCTTCACAAATGGCGGCTGTAAGTGAGCTGGTGCCCGCAGTGTGGACAATCAAGTCTAATGTCACTATACTATCACAGGTATTTGCTCCTGTGAATGTTGCCGTGTAATTTCCGGAAGCTGTCAATGAATCTCCATCGAAGATGAAGTACTCTCCCTCGCAAATCTCCACAGTAATGTTCTCTGACGTATTTGGCAAGACATCTAAATTGAGTGTCACCACACTATCGCAACCGATCGTGCTCACGAGTGTCTGAGTGTAAGTACCCGTAGTGGATTCATTAAACCCATTTTCATTATAAGACTCTCCTTCACAGATAATTGCATCGATGACTGTCTGTAAAGTCTCAAGAACTTCGAGCTCTAACGTCACCATGCTATCACAGCCATTTATGGACTGTAATACCTGCATATAAGTTCCTGCATCCGTCAAAGACTGTCCAAGAAAATCATACGGTGTGCCTTCACAAGTCTGAGCATAGACAGTGGTGTCATATACAGGATGTACCACTAGATCCAGTGTAACCACACTATCACACCCATAAATCGTACTGAGCGTATCGTGATAGATACCGGTTGTATCTAATGATGTGCCATGGAAACTGTAGCTCTCGCCCTCACAAATCTCCACGGACATGGAGCTTGCGGTCGATGGGTGAACTACCAGGTTGACGGTTACTATACTGTCACAACCATTACTTCCACTGATTGTGTCAATAAACTGCCCCGAGGAAGAGAGGGTATCACCATTAAAAACATAAATTTCATCATCACAGATCTCTATGTTTAGCTCCACAGTAGCAACGGTAAGAACCGTTAAATTGAGTGTGACTATACTATCACATCCTATAGTGCTTAGTAGAGTGTCACTGTAGACGCCTGTAGCCGTCTCATTAAAACCATTGGCATTGTACGTCTCTCCCTCACAAATCGTTTCTATAAGATCCGTTCTAAGTACATCCAGCACTTCCAGATTTAACGTGGTAATACTGTCACAACCATTGACTGATTGTAGCATAGATACATAAGTACCTGCCACAGTGATTGATTGACCGTCGAACATATAGGAACTACCGTCACAAATTTGTGCATTGATTGTGTCCATGTACACTGGATGCACTTCAAGAGTAAGTGTAACTATACTGTCACAACCAGATGATGACACTAAAGTATCACTATATATTCCTGAGCTATCCAGATCTCTCCCATGGAAAGTGAATACCTCATCAGCACAGATTTCAGCTGTAATTGCTTCTTCATAATTCGTGTTCACTATCAAAGTCAAGGAGACTAGTGAATCACAACCTAAGCTTGATATCAGATTATCATTGTATGTACCTGCAGAGGATAACGGAGTACCATTGAAATCAAAAGTTTCTCCCTCACAGATTTCCACAGTAATCACTTCTGTCAAAATGGGCAGGACGGTAAGATCCAGTGTCACTACACTATCACACCCGTTATCACTAACCAGAGAATCAACGTAGATACCCGTCGTGTTAAGTGCTAAACCTCCAAATAAGTAGGTATCATTTTCACAAATCGTATCCGACAAAAATGTGCTTAATACGGTAAGTACCTGGAGATTTACTGTGATTGTACTATCACACCCATGTACAGTCTGGAAAGTTTGAGTATATGTACCACTCTCATCTAACGTTGTTCCAAAGAAATCATACACCTGACCTTCACATATCTGAACATCCTCAATGATTGTATATTCTGAACGGACCACAAGATTCAAAGTCACTATACTATCACAACCGCTCACTGTCTGCAAAGTATCTACATATACTCCTGTAGAATCTAGAGGCGATCCATGAAAATCAAATACTGATCCCTCACAAATCTCTTCATTTAAGGTGATCGAATACACAGGATTGACGATAAGGTTAAGGGTGATTATACTATCACACCCTCCCACGTTTGATATCGTATCGATGTAGGTACCTGATGTAGTAAGTATTCTACCATTCAGGTCATATTGTTCTCCATCACAAATCTCTACATCCAACGTTTCAGAAGTGACATCCAGGACAACCAAGTCTAAAGTAACAATACTATCACAACCATTTTCACTGATTAATGCTGCCGTATACCGACCAGCTGATCCAGTAATATTTCCGTTGAAATTGTATAATTGACCTTCGCAAATGGTATCCCGAAGATCTGTCGTCAGTACATCTAGTACCTCCAATTCCAATATTACGATACTGTCACAACCATTGGCTGTCAGTAAAGTATCGACATATGTACCCGCTTCATCTAAATCCGTTCCTTGGAAGTTATATGTCTGTTCATCACAAATCTGTTGGTTCAATCTTGTTGTAGCCGGAAGATTTATGATTAGTTCAATTGAATCCGAAACAACATTACAATCCTCATCGCTCAAGTTTCCAACATTATCGGCAATAAGAAGCCTGTAGTACCCCGCATTTTCAGTACCGACATTTTCAAATGTGAATGGCACAGTGGTTCCTCCTGGAACATCTACCCAGATGCCCAAAGAATGTAGATGCTGCCATCTGTAAACCGGGTTTTCATAGTTGCCAATTATAGTGGCATCAAATACTACATCTTCATCAAGACAAACCGGATTCGGGTTGATTGAAATACTGACTTCAGGTACACACCCCTCAACCGTAATTGTCTGCGTGAGTGAAAATACGTTTCCACAACTATCAGTTGCTGTCCAGGTTCGAAGTAAATCATATGTATTTTCGCAAACTCCTGGAATACTGTCTTCAGTGAAGATAATTTCCACCTCGCTACAGTTGTCTGTAGCGGTGATGTCTGTTCCAATCTGTGCCGCATCTGGTATCATATCACATGGTACCACGATGTCATTAGGCACACCGTCAAGTACTGGTGGCACTGTATCCTGCACCTGAATCATTTGAATGCATGATGAAGTCCTTCCACAATCATCTGTTACGGACCAGATTCGTGCTACTGCAAATTCAGTTGCACATTCACCGGGAATAATACTGTCCCGATACTCGATAGAATAATCAAGATTGCAGGAAGCAGATGCTGTTGCGCTGCCAAGGATCGTAGTATCGATACTAGTGCCACAATCTACCAGGGCATCAGGAGGGCAAATAATCGTGGGTAATTCATTTTCAATCGAATACTCAACCGAACAACTGTCCAATCGACCACAACTATCAGTCACTACATAAATCACTTCGTACAAGCCGGGACAATTTGATGTAGTGGGGAGATAAGTCTCTACTGTATAACCGATGCCACATGATAAACTTACGAATCCATTGCCCGGATCAGCAATAAGCGCACTATCGTTGCTCACTTGATCCAATAAATCTGTCCAGCATTCTACCGTCTGACCTGGAGGACAACTCACAAGCAGGGTGTTAGTGACAATATAATCAATGGTGCAGCTGTCGCGCCGACCACAACTATCTGCCACGACAAATTCTACGGTATAGGTATCGGGGCACGCATTGGCCTGTGGCAATCGAACTTCCACGGTGTAGCCAATTTGACATGCAATAGATACCAGACCACTGGTTGGATCAGCTATCGCCGCACTATCTAGTGCAACCTCCGATAATAGATCTTCCCAGCACTCTACAGTTTCACCGGCAGGACATGTCAGGGTGAGCGTATTTTCAATGATGTAGTCTACCGTACAACTATCCCTTCTTCCACAGCTGTCTGCCACTACATATTCTACGGTGTAGATTCCAGGGCAGGCATCTGCCGCGGGTAACCTTACCTCGACGGTATAACCAATATTACAGCTTACTCCCACTAGTCCAGAAGTAGGGTCGGCAATAGCACCACTGTCTAGGGCCACTTCTACTAATAACTCATCCCAACACTGCACGGTCTCCCCTACAGGGCATACTAATGTCAGTGCATTGGCTATCGTGTAATCTACCAGGCAGCTATCGCGACGGCCACAACTATCTATCACTACGAATTCTACCGTATAAATACCTGGACAAGCCTCTGCTTCAGGCAATCTCACTTCCACAGCATATCCAATGGCACAACTGACAGCCACCAAACCACTCGTTGGATCTGATATGGATGCACTATCTAATGCTACTTCTACCAGTAAATTATCCCAGCACTCCACGGTCTCTCCAGCAGGACAGGTCAGAGATAAGGTATTACCGATAGTATAGTCTACAAAGCAGCTATCTCTTCGACCACAACTATCTTGTACAATAAACTCTACTGAATATATACCGGGACAACTGTTGGGTTCAGGTAATCTCACTTCTACGAAATACCCGATGTTGCAACTAATACTCACAAGGCCACTTCCTGGGTTAGCTATTGAACTACTGTCTGCCGACACTTCCGCCACCAGGTTATCCCAACATTCCACGGTTTCACCTGCAGGACAGGTTAAAGTCAAGGTGTTTTCTATCGTGTAATCCACAAAGCAACTATCGCGTCTGCCACAACTATCTTCTACTATAAATTCAACAGAGTAAATCCCAGGACAACTGTTGGCCTCCGGTAATCTTACCTCCACGGTGTAACCAATCTCACAAGAAACTCCTACTGCACCACCCAATGGATCAGCAATTGTAGCGCTATCAAGGGCAACCTCCGTCAGCAGATCATCCCAGCACTCTACTGTCTCCCCTGCAGGGCAGCTAAGTGTCAATATATTTTCTATTGTATAATCTACAAGGCAACTATCCCGTCTGCCGCAGCTATCTTGGATTACATATTCAACCGTATAAATGCCAGGACAGCTGTTAGCTGATGGTAGTCGAACTTCAACAGTATATCCGATGTCGCAGCTGATAGCTACAAGACCACTATTAGGATCGACAATGGAGGCACTATCATTTGAAACTACTGCCAGAAGATCTATCCAACATTCTACGGTTTCACCTGATGGACAGGTCAAAGCCAATGTATTTTCTACGATATAGTCGACAATACAACTATCACGGCGACCACAACTATCCGCTACCACAAATTCTACAGAATACGTTCCAGGACAGGCATTCGGTATAGGTAATCTAACCTCCACGGTATATCCGATATCACAAGTGATACTGACTAGACCACTGGTCGGATCAGCAATGGCAGCACTATCAGCTGCAACTTCCACTAATACATCCTCCCAGCATTCGACGGTCTCCCCGGCTGGACAGGATAAAGACATTGCATTATCTACACTGTAATCCACCGTACAACTATCACGGCGACCACAACTATCGGCCACTACATATTCAACTGTGTATACACCGGGGCATGCATTAGCAATAGGCAATCTCACTTCTACGGAATATCCTATATCACAACTGATACTTACCAAACCACTCGTTGGATCTGCTATGGCCGCACTGTCAAGTGCAACTTCAGCTAGAACATCTTCCCAACATTGTACTGTCTCCCCTACAGGACAAACTAAGGACAACGTATTTGCCACTGTGTAATCCACAGTACAACTATCTCGACGGCCACAGCTATCGATCACTACAAATTCAACAGTGTATACATCGGGGCAAGCATCAGCGACTGGAAGTCTAACCTCTACGGTATAACCTATGTCACAGGCAATCGAAACCAATCCACTGGTAGGATCAGCAATCGCTGCACTATCCAGAGCGACCTCGACTAATACATCATCCCAACATTCAACGGTCTCCCCGGCTGGACAACTCATGGAAAGGGCATTATCGATCGTGTAATCCACAAAGCAACTGTCACGGCGTCCACAACTGTCTTCCACTATAAATTCAACGGAGTAAATCCCAGGGCAACTGTTGGCCTCCGGTAAACGTACTTCTACGAAATAACCAATATTGCATGATATACTCACAAAACCACTGGCAGGATCAGCAATGGATGCACTATCCACCGATACTTCTGCAAGCAAATTGTCCCAACATTGCACTGTTTCTCCAGAAGGACAACTTAATACTAATGTGTTTTCAATAAGGTAGTCTACAAAGCAGCTATCTCGACGACCACAACTATCCTCCACAATGTATTCCACCATATAGGAGCCAGGACAACTATTAGGCTCTGGTAAACGGACCTCGACTGTATATCCAATATCACAGCTGATGCTAACAAAACCACTTGTTGGGTCAGCCACCGCGGAACTATCTGCGGCAACCTCTGCCAGCAAATCACTCCAGCATTCCACTGTCTCGCCTGGAGGACATGTTAAGGTCAGCGTATTTTCTATTGTATAGTCGACGAAACAACTGTCCCTTCGGCCACAGCTATCTTCAATAATATATTCCACCGAATAAATGCCCGGGCAACTATTAGGCTCTGGCAAGCGGACCTCGACTGTGTAACCAATTTCACAGGTTATACTGACCAAACCGCTGGTTGGATCAGCGATTGAAGTACTATCATTTGCGACTTCTGCAAGAAGATCTGTCCAACACTCCACTGTCTCGCCCGATGGGCATGTCAAAGACAGGGTATTCTCGACAATATAGTCTACGGTACAACTATCTCTTCGACCGCAACTATCTGCTACCACAAATTCAACAGTATAGGTTCCTGGACATGCGTTGGCAGTGGGTAATCTGACCTCCACCGTATAGCCAATATCACAGCTGATGCTCACAAATCCATTGGTCGGATCGGCAATATCAGCACTGTCGTTAGCTACCTCTGTTAATAGATCAGACCAACATTCAACGGTCTCTCCTGCCGGGCAAGTTAGGGATAGGCTATTTTGCACCGTATAATCGACCAAGCAACTGTCTCGCCTTCCACAACTATCGGCAACCACAAACTCGACTGTGTATATGCCGGGACACGCATTGGCGACGGGCAATCTAACCTCCACCGTATAGCCAATATCACAACTAATACTCACTAAACCACTGGTGGGATCTGCGATCGCCGCACTATCAGTAGCTACCTCGGCTAATACTTCATCCCAACATTGCACGGTTTCTCCTGGCGGACATACAAGTGTCATAGTATTTGCCACCACATAATCCACCATACAACTATCGCGGCGTCCACAACTATCTATGACAACATATTCAACCGTGTAGGTATCAGGGCAGGCATTTGCCGTAGGTAATCTTACTTCGACAGCATATCCAATATCACAGCTGATCGTAACCAATCCGCTAGTGGGATCAGCAATGGCTGCGCTATCATTTGCCACTTCCACTAAGACATCATCCCAACACTCTACCGTCTCCCCTGGAGGACATATTAGTGTAAGTGTATTAGCAATGACGTAATCCACTGTACAGCTGTCCCTACGGCCGCAACTATCAATTACGACATATTCTACTGTATAGGTAGCAGGACAAGCAGCAGCCTCCGGTAATCTCACTTCTACTGTATACCCTATATTGCAACTAATACTTACTAAACCACTGGTAGGATCAGCAATTGATGCACTATCTAGTGATACCTCCGCTAGCAAATTATCCCAGCACTCTACAGTCTCACCTGCAGGACACGTCAGGGCCAAAGAATTATCAATAGTGTAATCGACAAAACAACTGTCTCGCCTTCCACAACTATCTTCAACAATAAACTCTACCGAATAAATACCAGGACAACTGTTGGGTTCGGGTAATCTCACCTCAACGAAATACCCAATGTCGCAACTTATACTGACCAAACCACTGGTCGGATCAGCGATTGAAGTACTATCGGCGGTGACTTCTGCCAGCAGATTATCCCAACATTCGATCGTTACTCCTGCAGGGCAGGTCAATGCCAGGTTATTTTCTATTGTGTAGTCGACGAAGCAACTATCACGGCGACCACAACTATCTTGTATCACAAACTCTACCGAATATACCCCAGGACAACTATTGGGCTCTGGTAGTCGTACCTCCACAGTATAACCAATATCACATGAAACGGTGACTGCACCACCCAGTGGATCCGCTATCGTTGAGCTATCTAATGCCACTTCTGCTAGCAGATCGTCCCAGCATTCGATCGTCTCACCCACCGGGCAGGACAGAGCGAAAGTGTTTTCGACCGTGTAATCTACGAGACAACTATCCCGTCTACCGCAACTATCTTGTATGACAAATTCTACAGTATATACCCCTGGACAGCTATTGGGTGTTGGTAGACGTACCTCAACCGTGTATCCGATATCACAGGTAATGCCAACTAAACCACTGGTTGGATCGGCAATCGATGCGCTATCATTGGCAACTTCCGTCAGCAGATCGACCCAGCACTCTACCGTCTCTCCCGCAGGGCAGGTCAATAATAAGGCATTGTCCACGACATAGTCCACGGTGCAGCTATCTCGTCGGCCACAGCTATCGGCTACCACAAATTCCACCGTGTATGTGCCTGGACAGGCATTAGGGGTAGGTAACCGGACCTCGACTGTGTACCCAATATCACAGGTAATACTTACAAAACCATTGGTGGGATCTGCTATCGCCGCACTATCAAGAGCGACTTCAGCTAGAATATCGTCCCAGCAAGTCACTGTTTCACCAGCGGGACATGACAGCGACATGGAGTTAACCACAATATAATCTACCAGGCAGCTATCTCGCCGGCCGCAACTATCCGCGACCACATACTCTACGGTATAGGTATCTGGACATGCGTTAGCGACAGGTAATCTCACTTCCACTGTATATCCAATATCACAGCTAATGCTTACTAAACCACTACTAGGATCAGCAATGGCTGCACTGTCAAGAGCAACTTCTACCAAAACTTCATCCCAACATTGGACTGTCTCACCTGGAGGACAGACAAGAGTGAGTGTATTCGCCACTGTGTAGTCCACCGTACAACTATCTCTACGTCCACAGCTATCTTCCACTACATATTCCACAGTATACACATCAGGACATGCATTTGGAACAGGTAATCGCACTTCCACCGTATATCCTATATCGCAACTGAAAGAAACTAATCCACTCGTCGGATCAGCAATGGCTGAACTGTCAAGGGCAACTTCTACCAAAACTTCATCCCAACACTCCACAGTTTCTCCGGAAGGGCAGTTCATAGAAAGCGAATTGTCAATCACGTAGTCTACCAAACAACTGTCACGTCGTCCACAACTATCCTCCACCACATATTCCACGGTGTAAGTACCTGCACAGGAATTGGGAGTGGGGAGTCGCACTTCCACAAAGTATCCAATATCACATGAAATACTGACCAGACCACTCGTGGGATCTGCAATGGCAGAGCTATCCGCCGTTACTTCAACCAATAGGTTGTCCCAGCATTCCACCGTTTCTCCAGAAGGACAGGTAACACTTAATGCATTGTCAATATTATAATCAACTGTACAGCTATCTCTTCTACCACAACTATCCTGAATCACGTATTCGACGGAATATATATCAGGACAACTATTCGGCGTGGGTAGTCGCACTTCAACCGTATATCCAATATCGCAACTTATTGTGACGAATCCACTGAGGGGATCTGCAATCGCTGCACTATCATTTGTCACTTCGACCAGAAGATCATCCCAGCACTCTACAGTCTCACCTGGAGGGCAGGTCAATACTAAAGAATTATCTACGGTATAATCTACCAGACAACTATCCCGTCTACCACAACTATCTTCTACCACATACTCCACAGTGTAAACGCCAGGACAACTATTTGCCGAAGGCAGTCGTACCTCCACGGTATATGTAATGTCACATGGAATATTGATGAAACCTGCAGTTGGATCCGCTATGTCTGCACTATCGGCTGCCACCTCGACTAGCAGATCACTCCAGCATTCTACTGTCTCTCCGGGTGGACAAGTTAATGACATCGAATTGTCTATAGTATAGTCCACTGTACACATATCGGTCCTACCACAACTATCCGTGATGAGATATTCGACCGTGTATGTACCTGGGCACGAGCTTTCTACCACTGGCATTGTGATCTGAAGCGAAAATTCAATATTACAGGTAGTAATAGAATTGTCCATGATAAACTGACTGTCTGCCATCACCTGTGCCTCCAGATCAAGATAGCATTCCTGGACAGATCCTGTGGGACAGGCAATCGTAGGACCACCTAGATTTTGTAATATGATGATTTGATCACAAGAATCAGCAAGTCCGCAACTATCATAAACCGTAAAGACACGTCTCACGTATATCTCGCAAGGTGTCAATGTTACATCATCTCTATAAGTAATATCCGCCACACCACAGTTGTCAGTTGCTTCAACTCCGCCTGGACCATCACTATCATTATATTCCATGGTGGTCAAACTGGTGGATGTGGGACTATAAGGCCAGGGTGTCAATTGATCTAAGGTATCTAGTGAACATCCCTCAACCGTAATGTTCGCAGGGCAGGTAATTTGAGGTGCCTCTTCTATGAATGAATACGTTACCGGGCAGGAATCAGTCCTATCACAACTGTCTCGTACTGTAAAGATGACGGTGACATCTGTGGGACAAGTTGTGATCGTAGGAATGACACCAACTTCGACTGAATATGGCATTCCACAGGAAGTGGAAACACCACCATTTACTAACTCAAGACTATCTTCCAGCACCTCTGCTAAAAGATCAGCGTAGCACATGTAGGATTCAGGTACTGGACAAACATCGATCGTTGGACCGGGATTATCGATTTCGTAAATGACCTCACAATCCGTACTATTTCCGCAAGGATCTGTGATAGTATATGTTATTGAAATATTATCATTGGGACAATTGTCAGCAGGTGGGATGGGCGAGATACTTATGGTAAAATCATCCCAACAATCATCTGTGACAATCCCAGTTATTTCGTCTGTAAGCAGAAGGCTATCTGTGGTGATAATGAAGATTAATTCATCCCAACATTGAACCACTGTCCCAGATAGAGCAGAACAATCAACAGTAGGTGGTGTATTATCCTGCACGATGACATCGGCAGTACATTGATTAGAATTTCCACAACGATCTTCTATGGTAAAGGTAATCGTGATACCTGTGCTACCATCACAGCTTAAAGCTGGTACCGTACTGCCATCCCAGTCATTACTTGCAATCAAAGTATCACCGCAGGCATCGATCGTGGCATTCAGCAGCCGTTGCTCCATCGAGTCAATCCACTCCTGTATTTCCATCAGGTAGTCGTGATCACAATCAAGTACAAGATCTTCAAGTACGCTGCAGTCGACATTGGGAGGTGTATCATCAATGATGATGATTTCTGCCTGACATGTGACCTGATTATTACAATCGTCAGCCACTGTAAAAGTGACAGTAAGTCCATCTGTACCCGGACAATCCAGTGTGGGATACGAACCATCCCAGTCATCGGTGACCGTAAAGTTGACGCAATCATCCATGGCATCAGCTGCCAGTAATGCGGTCATGTCACTGATCCATTGATTTATTTCAGCATCATAGTCCTGATCACATTGTAATATTAGGTCACTAATTAGACCACAATTTACTGTGGGTGAGGTTGTATCCTGCAAGGCAATAATCTGCTGATCCATCGCCATATTCATACAGGAATCATATGCGGTAAAGGTTCTCAAAACTTCAACCACCGTTGGGCAAGTCACTGGCTGCAACACGTCAATATATTCTACATACTCAACACCACAATTATCTGAAAGGGCAAGCCCGCCACCTGGAAGTCCTAAGAAGGTTGCTGGTGAGATTACAACAGTAGTAGTTGAAAAGGCCAGTCCCGAAAGACCATCTACATCCAATGTCGTACATCCATTATCCAAGATATCGTTGGGTGCTGTGATCATTGGGGGTGTCAAATCGGTGATACTTATAACCTGGACATCAAAAGATCTTCGACCACAAAGGTCACGAACGACGAAAGTTCGGGTCACGGTATAGGTACATGAGTTTTCAACTAAGGCATCTATATAAACAATTGTACTAATACCACAGCTATCAAATACATAGGGTGTACCTGGAGTTAATGTGAGGAATTGAGAAGCAATATTTGATGATGTATCAGGACTATAAGGAAGACCTGAGAGCGTTCCTATATCTGCCAGAACACAACCCTCTGTATTAATATCATCGGGTGCGGTTATCTCAGGATTCACCTGATCCTCCACTATGATTTGCTGGGTACAAGTAGCAGTAGCACCACAACTATCCCTTACTGTAAAGGTTCGAGTGATAATGAGTGGACATGTTTGCTGATTGATTGCATCTACGTAGCTAATACGCTCTATCCCACAATTATCAGATACAGAAGCCCCGGGACCCAATGCAACAAAGGTTGCAGAATCAATCACCATCGGCAAACTAAGATTCACATCCACGTAAGGGAGTCCCGAAACCATCTCTACATCTGAGACGTCGCAACCATTACCTGTAATTGCTGCCGGACAAGTTATAACTGGAGCCGTCTGATCACTAATGGTGAACGTTTGCAAAAAGTCTGTAAAGTTTCCACAAGCATCTGTGACTCTATAAGTTCGGACCACGGTAGAACTACATGAGTTTCCTGATCGAACATCAGAAATCCATACTCTACTAACCGTACCACACACTTCCACAACAACGAAATTTGTATCAGGCTCTGGAATTGCACCAACACACTCGAAAGACATGTCGTCCAACATAGGATCATTTACCACGGGAGGTGTCATATCCTCAATCGTATAAGTCGCACTAATAGTGGATGTCTGGCAACCATCATTCAATGTATACATCACTGTGATACTTCCAGCCGTCGTGCTTCCACACATTGGGTCTAATTGGAAATTTCCCAAGTCAAAATCACTTGTAACTGTCCAACTACAGTCATCCACCACACAGGTACCCGGACCATCAGTCAACATGGCCAGATTTGCATTGTGCCAATTAATGATATTAGTTTGATTCTGCGCTGTACCTCCACAGTCGACCGTAGGATTAGGTAGGCTACATCCAGACACGTCGGGTGGTATGCTATCGGACTGAAAGACTCTGGTGATCGTACTATCACAACCGTCACCAGAGGTAACCGTCACTCTGGCCAGCTTATCCCCACAAGTTGTAAAGGTCACTGTAGGTTGACGGTCATCGGCCACAGATCCAGGTATGGAAATAGGTGTTCCCGCAGGATACTCTTCAAATTCCCAAAAGTAGTCTGCACTTGATACACTGGGAGTAGAAAAAGTATATGATCCATCCACACAGATTAAGGCAGGTCCAGTAATATTTGCTGGAGGAAGGGGAAATAGATTAATAGTGACCTGCAAAGTATCGCGGGTACAATCAGGATCAAGTCCCAATGATGCAACCGTAGGATCCCGATAAACGACTGTCTTTGTTCCAGGGGTTGAAAAAGTCCAATTCCAGTCATTCGTTGGAGCAGGAGAGTTTACTGGAGTGCCTGAAGCTGAAGATCCATCATACCACCAATAATCAAAAACTGAAGGATTAGCATGTGTCACTTCCACATAATATGGATCCTCTGGGCAAACCGTAACGTCTATTGCAGTGATAGCTGGAGGTCTTATTACCGCGACTTGAGCTGTCGCACAGACTGGTTGCAAGCTACTACAGGTACTATACCCAATCACTTCACCACAAACTTCATAAGAAAGATATGGAACTCCTGAGATCCACGTTGCATGTGTCAAAGGATCACCATTAGGCACCGTCACGGTCACCACTGTATCTCCCGAAGTTATATTCAGAAAGGCATCATAGGATGGATGATCTGTAGAGCTCCAGTTAATGGTACTTATATCTATATCCTGGGCTTGGATACTGACATCTCCACCACAAAGTCCTTGTTGAATGATTAGACTACCTGCATTTAGATCGCCTTGCAATGCTTTAATGCGATATACATTGGCGTTGCCTCCTGGTTTACAAAGTGTGACAAAGAGGGTGTCATTATTGATATCAAAATTCATCAGATCGTCAACGCATACAGGTTCTGTTGCTTGAAAGAGTCCTGGCTCACAATTTATCCGATACTGAAAGTTTTCTGCCGGACCCGCTCCCGTCGACCCTGGTGCCCCGGGTGTATTTTGCTTATCATCCGTCCATTCGGGCTCATTATTTAGAGGAATCTCAAATATAAATCCCTGTGTACCAGGATCAAGTATGACCTGGAACTCGATGCATCGCTCATTGTTCGACACCTGGGAATAGCCGCAACAGGTGTCAACAGCGGAGCCTCGGCTTATACTGCAGGAATACCACTTATTGCTTGGATAACCTCGGAAATCTAACAACATCGTTGGCACACCACTATTACAGTTTTCAGTGGTGGTCATGTATGAGGCACAATCAAACCAATCCGGCTGAGATAGTAGGGTTCCAATAACCTTAGGAGAGACCAGAAGGAAAACAACAAGCAAAACCCGCATCCTAAGGGGTAATGGTCGATCCATACGTTCGATTTTTTAAAGTCGGATCGTGATAAACTTATGGCAGGTATACCTTAGATGGCAAAAGATATGCCACAAGACTTTATACGTATGAAAGTGTTAGATCCTGATGCTATACGCGATTGGGATTTGAATCTTAAGGTGATTTCAGATATTTATGCAACTTATTCTCCGAAATGGAATACTTCAAAAAATAATTTAATTCGTATGTCTCTAAATATTAATCAGTAATACTCATTTTTCAATGATTAACCAATATGCAGGAAGTTTACATTGAAGAATGTTACAGCCGGGACTTCGACTGATACCATTCCTCAATGTTTTCTTCAAAAAAATCTTGTTAGGTAAGCAATCATTAGTCTGCTAGTGCATAGCCAGTTTCTACGTAATGATGCTACCATAAACTTCTCTTTTCTCTCAAAATATAGTTTTCTAAGTGATCCAATTTCCATGATTATCGAATCACAGTAACGTTGCCACTTATCACAAAGTCTTCCTCACTTACACAAATTCCTTCAATAATGTACATAAATACACCTGGGTTAACAGGTTCTCCATGATACGTTCCATCCCACTGATCATTGATGTTAGATGTTTCGAACACCATTTCACCCCAGCGGTTAAATACTTGTAAGAGCGTGATCGTGCTTACCCCTTCGTTTCTGATTTCAAATCCATCATTGAATCCATCACCATTGGGAGTGAATGCATTAGCTACCTCAATTTTTCCAATTTCACAAGGATCAACAATAGTAATTGTTGTTACCTGTTCCTCACCACAACCCAGGCTATTTACGGCAGTTGCTCGGTAGTGATATTCTCCAGGAGCATCTGGTCTAACTCCCGTACGAGGACAATCATTGCAAATCAATTCTCCTGTATCATCATTGTACCAACTAATGGGTATCGTGGGTTCTTCATTGGTTGCTGTGAGCTCAACTGTTTGTCCCAGATTTACTGTCTGATCCTCACCCACTGTCAGACCAGGATATGGTACAACGGTCACAGTGATTGTTGTCTCTACTAGCTCACCTCCGCATCCCACAGCAGTAACTGTATATGTAGTAGTTTGCTCAGGTGATGCAACCGGATTCATACAAGTATCGCAAGACAAATCATTGGAGGGTGTCCAGATCAACATGGGATTTTCAGTACCTGTCACCGTTAGTGGTAGCTCGATACTTTCCCCAGCACAGATTTCAACATTCTCACCGGTGAGTTCTACTATCGGCAGTATGGTCACTTCGTAAGTGACTGTACTATCACATCCGTACTCTCCGGGATAAATTTGATCAAAAGTGATATCCTCGCTGTACTCTACTCCATCAATGATTGCCACCTCCCCAAAGCATAGGTTATACATCACTGTCGTGAAGGCTCTTGGATGCACATATAGGTCGAGTATCGCAAGACTATCACAACCCGCTGCCGAAGTGAATGTATCAATATAGATACCTGTCGAATCGTAGCTTACATCATTGAAGAGGAATGTCTCACCTTCGCAAATGATGGTGGTATCAGTATGTCGGGCTGTTGGTATGACCGTCAGATCCAGATGTACTACACTGTCGCAGCCAGTCATCTGAGATGTAAGCGTCACATCATAAGTACCACTCACATCGAATGTCGTATCTCCTACCATATAAAACTCACCCTCACAGATTGATTCTACCAAATCTGTATGAACGGTTGGGATAACCTCCAGATCCATAGTGATAATACTATCACATCCAAAGACTGTGGTCAATGTATCCACATAGGTTCCGGTCTCAGTCAGCATAGCCCCCAGGAAGTCAAATACCTCACCTTCACAGATAGTCTCCTGAAGATCTGTTCTCTCAATTGGAGCAACTATAATGGTGATGTGAAGTACACTATCACAACCACCTACCGCTGTCAATGTATCCTCAAAGTTGCCAGCAGTATCGTAGTCCTTGCCATTTATCGTGATAAAATCTAGTTCACAAATGGTCTCAATGATATCCACTTCAATTGTCTCCACTACCCTCAAGTCAACGGTCACTATACTATCACAACCTGCCGCATTGGTCAGTGTATCATGATAAATACCCGTCTCCGTGAGAATCTCACCGTTGAAATTGTAATCCTGCATCAAACAAACCTGCTTGACGAAAGAAGTTCGGGTCACCTCAAGTACTTCCAGCTCAAGAGTAACTATACTGTCACAACCAATCGAGCTCACTAGTGTATCCACATAGGTGCCTGAAGAATCCAGTGTCACACCATGGAAATCATAGGTAATGTCATCACAAATTGTTGCAGATACAGAACCGAAGCGAATTTCCCTCACATCCAGGGTGATTACTAGGACACTATCACAGCCGTTTATTGTCTGTAGTGTATCCTGGTATACACCAGCTGTAGAGTACATTTGTCCTGCTACCTCAACGCTTTCACCATCACAGATGGAGAAATCCAGTGGTGTCCTGTACACCGGATGAACCGTTAGGTCCAGTGTGATAATACTATCACAACCATTTATGGTCTGTAGTGTATCTGTATAGATACCCGTTGTTGTCAGACTGGCTCCCAGGAAGTCATAGAACCCACCTTCACAAATCTCTACTGCAAGATCAGTATACTGTAGATCATACACGGTCAGTTCGAGGAAGACAACACTGTCGCATCCGATAGAACTAACGAGCGTATCCTCATAATTTCCACTGGTAGAGAGTAGGACTCCATTGAAATCAAATGTTTCGTCCGCACAAATTTCCACAGAAATATTTTCCCTGATAATGGGTAGTACGGTCAGATCCAATGTACGGATGCTATCACAGCCATTGATCGTAGTGAGCGTATCCGTATAAATGCCTTCTTCTGTAAGCAAGGTACCGTTGAAATCATACGCTTTTCCTTCACAGATCACAGCCTCAACCATGTCATGATATACAGGATGGACATCCAGAGTGAGCGTCACCACGCTGTCACAACCATGCACGGTCAGTAGCGTGTCTGTGTAGATACCCGAAGTATCTAGCATCATGCCATGGAAATCATAGAGTTCACCATCACAGATCTCTGCGGCAATTTCTGTAGCCGCCAATGGATTGACTGTGAGCTCGAGTGTTACGATACTATCACAGCCATTTGATCCTACCACTGTATCTACATACGTTCCTGCAATGGTCAACAGTTCACCATTGAAATCATATACTCCACCATCACAAATCTCACCGGTTATAGTTTCAGTATTAACTGGGAGCACGGTCAGATTCAGAGTCACGATGCTATCACAACCAATGGCACTGGTAAGTGTCTGGGTATAGCTTCCTGATGCCGATTCGCTGAATCCATTTTCTGCATACACTTCACCTTCACAGATGCTGGCATCAATCGTTGTCTCGAGGATCTCAAGAATCTCTAACTCAAGTATGACCGTACTATCACATCCATTGATAGTCTGTAACACGTCCGTGTAGGTTCCTCCTTCCAGGATTTCCTGGCCATGGAAGTCATACGGTGTACCATCGCAAGTCTGCGCGACCACAATAGTCTCATAGACCGGATGAACCATCAGATCCAATGTCACCACGCTATCACAACCAAATACAGTCTGCAATGTGTCCACGTAGCTGCCGGTAGTATCCAGCATCATGCCGTGGAAATCGTAGATATCGCCCTCACAGATTTCTGCCGAAAGCACACTACTTTCATTAGGATGTACTATCAGCTCAAGCGTTACTATACTATCACAGCCATTGGTTCCCACTACGGTATCAACATATGTACCTGCAACTGTGAGCATCATGCCATGGAAATCATATTCTGCTCCATCACAAATCTCACCTGTAATCGTCTCACTGTTGATCGGCAGGACAGTAAGATCAAGAGTAACTATACTATCGCAACCAATCGAACTAGTCAATGTCTGCGTGTAAATGCCTGTAGCGGACTC
This sequence comes from Saprospiraceae bacterium, assembly GCA_050298535.1. GTDB lineage: Bacteria > Bacteroidota > Bacteroidia > Chitinophagales > Saprospiraceae > JABDMH01. Next base: position 4,531 of record JBNKUI010000115.1, on the reverse strand, counting down.
ACTAAATCCGTTCTCAGTATAGACTTCACCATCACAGATAGCTGCTACAAGGTTAGTCTCTAATATTTCAAGAATTTCAAGCTCAAGTCTTACTATACTGTCACAGCCATTTACTGTACTCAAGGTATCAACATACGATCCACCTACCAACAGTAGCTGCCCGTGGAAATCGTACGGTGTACCGTCGCAAGTCTGAGCAACTACGGTAGTATCATATATTGGATGTACTAGCAGATCAAGTGTGATGATACTATCGCACCCATGTACCGTTAATAATGTATCCATATAAATACCTGTGGCAGTCAGACTGGCACCGAGGAAATCATAGATCTCACCCTCACATATTTCAGCACTAATAGCACTGGTCTCTATTGGATGCACTGTCAATTCCAGAGTAACAATACTGTCGCAGCCATTGGTTCCAACCACTGTATCCACATAAGTACCAGCTAGAGAAAGCAAATCGCCATGGAAGTCATATATGTCATCCTCACAGATCTCCGCTGTAATCGTCTCCGTATTAATTGGAAGTACAGTAAGATCAAGCGTCACTATACTATCACAGCCAATGGCACTTATCAGTGTCTGAGTGTATACACCCGTGGCGGACTCACTAAAGCCATTTTCTGCATACGTTTCACCGTCACAAATAGAAGCTATCAGATCGGTACGTAGTATTTCCAGAATCTCCAACTCAAGATGCACAACACTATCACAACCATAAATGTTTTGTAATGTATGCGTATAGGATCCTGCCACCAGAAGTTCTTCACCATGGAAGTCATACGGTGTACCATCACATGTCTGGGCGAATATCATGGTGTCGTACACTTCATGTACAATAAGGTCTAAAGTCACCACACTATCACATCCATGAATGGTTTGCAGGGTATCATGGTATACACCTGTTGTGTCAAATGACAGACCATGGAAATCATAGGACTCTCCTTCGCAAATCTCAGCGTTAATGCTACTAGCAGCTACTGGATGTACGGTTAGTTCGAGCGTTACGATACTGTCACAGCCATTAGTTCCAGCCACTGTGTCGACATAGGTACCTGCCACCATGATAGCATCACCATGGAAATCATACGAATCACCATCACAGATCTCTACAGTGATCGTCTCCGTGTTGATTGGTAGAACGGTAAGATCCAACGTCACAATACTATCGCAACCGATTGAACTGGTCAATGTTTGCGTGAATATGCCAGTCGTAGACTCACTAAATCCATTCTCCGTGTATGTCTCACCATCACAGATGGAGGCTACAAGGTCAGTCCTTAGGATATCAAGAACAGTCAGGTTGATCGTCACCACACTATCACAGCCGTTCACCGTAGTAAGTGTTTGAGTATATGATCCTTCTGCCGTCAGTAGATCTCCATTGAAGTCATAGCTGGTACCTTCGCAGATCTGCTCATCCAGCACCATATCATAGGTAGGATGTACAGTAAGATCCAATGTAACTACACTATCACAGCCAAATACTGTTTCTACGGTATCGACATAAATGCCGGTTGTGTCCAGAGACATGCCATGGAAGTCATACACTTCGCCTTCACAGATTTCTGCACTGAAAGATGATGCTTCATTCGGATGCACCGTTAGGATCAATGTGACAATACTATCGCAGCCATTGCTTCCTACCACTGTGTCGACGTAGGTTCCAGCTACATTGGTAATATTTCCTAAGAAGTCATACGAATCACCTTCACAAATTTCAGCTGTAATCGTTTCCATGGTGATAGGTAGTACTGTCAGATCTAATGTAACAATACTATCGCAGCCAATGGAACCTGTCAACGTCTGCGTGTAGATGCCGGTCGCTGACTCATTAAATCCGTTCTCCGTGTACGTTTCACCCTCACAGATGGAGGCTAGCAGGTCAGTCCTTAGAATATCAAGAACAGTCAGATTGATCGTCACCACACTATCACAGCCGTTCACAGTAGTTAGTGTTTGCGTATATGATCCTTCTGCCGTCAGTAGATCTCCATTGAAGTCATAACTGGTGCCTTCGCAGATCTGCTCATCCAGCACGATATCATAGATAGGATGTACGATAAGATCCAATGTCACTACACTATCACAGCCAAATACCGTCTGCACGGTATCGACATAAATACCTGTGGTATTCAGTGACATACCATGGAAGTCAAATACTTCGCCTTCACAAATCTCGGCACTGAAAGATGATGCTTCATTGGGATGTACCGTAAGTATCAATGTCACTATACTATCACAGCCATTGCTTCCTACCACTGTATCGACATAGGTGCCTGCAGCATTGGTAATATTTCCTAAGAAGTCATACGAATCACCTTCACAAATTTCTGCCGTTATGGTTTCCATGGTGATAGGCAGTACCGTCAGATCTAACGTGACAATACTATCACAACCAATGGAACTTGTCAGTGTCTGCGTATATGTACCGGTCGCTGACTCGTTAAATCCATTTTCAGTGTAAGTCTCTCCATCACAGATAGAAGCGACCAGATCAGTTCTCAAGATATCCAGTACAGTAAGATTTATAGTGACTACACTATCACATCCGTTCACTGTAGTTAGTGTTTGAGTGTAGGTACCTGCAGTCGTCAATATGTCTCCATTGAAGTCATAGCTAGTGCCTTCGCAGATCTGCTCGTCCAGCACGATATCATAGGTAGGATGAACGGTAAGATCCAATGTCACTACACTATCACATCCAAATGCTGTTAGTACGGTATCTACATAGATACCTGTCGTATCCAGTGACATGCCATGGAAGTCAAATACTTCGCCTTCACAGATTTCTGCACTGAAAGATGATGCTTCATTCGGATGCACCGTCAGAATCAGTGTAACTATACTATCACAGCCATTGCTTCCTACCACTGTATCGACATATGTACCTGCTGCATTGGTAATATTTCCTAGGAAGTCATATGAATCGCCCTCACAGATTTCTGCCGTTATGGTTTCCATGGTAATTGGCAGTACTGTCAGATCTAATGTGACAATACTATCACAACCAATGGAACTTGTCAGTGTCTGCGTATATGTACCGGTCGCTGATTCGTTAAATCCATTTTCAGTGTATATATCTCCATCACATATAGAAGCAACCAGATCAGTTCTCAAGATGTCCAGTACAGTAAGATTTATGGTCACTACACTATCACATCCGTTCACAGTAGTTAGTGTCTGTGTGTAGGTACCTGCAGTCGTCAATATGTCTCCATTGAAGTCATAGCTGGTGCCTTCGCAGATCTGCTCATCCAGCACGATATCATAGGTGGGATGTACGGTAAGATCCAATGTCACTACACTATCACATCCAAATGCTGTTGGTACGGTATCTACATAGATGCCTGTAGTATCCAGTGACATTCCATGGAAGTCAAATGCTTCGCCCTCACAAATTTCTGCACTGAACGCAGAAGCCTCGTTTGGATGTACTGTCAAGATCAATGTTACTATGCTGTCACAGCCATTGCTTCCTACCACTGTATCTACGTAGGTACCGGCTGCATTCGTAATATTTCCTAAGAAATCATATATATCACCTTCACAGATCTCTGCCGTGATTGTCTCAAATGTTACTGGCAACACAGTAAGGTCTAAGGTTACTATACTATCACAACCAATGGTGCTAGTGAGTGTTTGAGTATATGTGCCAGTCACTGATTCGCTAAATCCATGTTCAGTATAGGTCTCTCCATCACAGATAGAGGCGACCAGATCAGTTCTCAATACATCAAGTATTGTCAGATTAACGGTCACTACACTATCACAGCCATTGATGGTGGTGAGTGTCTGTGTATATGATCCTGCCGTGGTGAGAATATCACCATTAAAGTCATAGCTGGTGCCTTCACAAATCTGCTCATCCAGCACAATATCATAGGTAGGATGAACGGTAAGATCTAATGTCACAACACTATCACAGCCAAATACTGTTTGTACGGTATCTACATAGATGCCGGTAGTATCCAGTGACATTCCATGGAAGTCAAATATCTCGCCTTCACAAATTTCTGCACTGAATGCAGAAGCCTCGTTTGGATGTACTGTCAAGATCAATGTTACTATGCTGTCACAGCCATTGCTTCCCACTACTGTGTCGACATAAGTACCTGCTGCATTCGTAATATTTCCTAAGAAATCATATATATCACCTTCACAGATTTCTGCCGTGATTGTCTCAGATGTCACTGGCAACACGGTAAGGTCTAACGTTACTATACTATCACAACCAATGGTGCTTGTCAATGTATCGCTGTAGAAGCCTGTTGTTGATTCATTGAATCCATTCTCATTGTAGGTTTCACCATCACAAATTGAAGCAATCAAATCAGTTCTCAATACATCCAGCATTGTCAGATTAATCGTCACGATACTATCACAGCCATGAATGGTGGTGAGTGTCTGTGTATATGATCCTGCAGCATTCAAAATGTCACCGTTGAAATCGTAGGTAGTGCCTTCACAGATCTGCTCATCCAGCACGATATCATAGGTGGGATGTACGGTAAGATCCAGTGTCACC
>JBNKUI010000114.1:0-129933 GCA_050298535.1 Saprospiraceae bacterium | reverse complement strand
TCTCCTTCTCTAGAAAGATTTGTTGTCCAGAAGATTTGAAATTCGGAATATGATCAAATTCTATATGCGGTCTGTAACCTGACGCAGCATATCCTTGTCGACCACCTTCTTCTGCCGTTCGATATTTAAGTCTCGCTATGAAGTCAGGTTGTTTGTTCATTTTTTAGCTTGCTGCCAACGTTGTCTAAGCCGCAAAAATCGGCAATATAGATACCATATCGGCATGTAACCCGGACATCATCGCACTTCCACTTGATACTCTGATGTATTTTGGGCCCATTTTATATTCCAGAATTTCGCCGAGACCTATTCCACCTTCAGCCTCTCCATGGTATCCTGCTCCGGGCTCCCTCCCCGACGGCTACATCCGGCGGCAATATAGATATGATCTTTATGTTGGACCACACTCGATCCATGACGACCGGTGATCAGGGACGGATAGCTGTGCCAGGCATTGGTCATCGTGTTGTAGGCTTCTACCTCGTTGTGTGCTTCTGCCTGAGCAGCGGACTCACCACCCACCACTACGACATCATCACCCACACCCAGGGTCATACTACCGGCACGCTCGGTGGGTAGGGGATCTGACAAGGTAGTCCAACTGGACGTCTTGAAATCAAAGACATCTACCTCTCCAATCGTGAGAGAGAAAGTTTGATCGGGTGCTTTGGATGTGCGACCACCCGCGGCATAGAGTTTGTCATTTACGACCGTGGCTTGGAAGTGATCGCGTGCTCGGGGTGCATCGGGAAGTTGATTCCACATACCCGTCTTAGGATCGTAGACATCCAGCCACTTCTTGTGATCTCCAATATGACCATTTTTAATGCCGCAGGAAACATAAATTTTTCCGTTGTATACCACATTTCCCGTAGAGCCACGCAGCCTATTTTCAGGGATAGGGTCTCCCTTGCTCCATATATTTTTCTTAGGATCGTATATGTAGATGTCCGGTATGGGAGTCTCTCCGGGATATCCTCCCGTCATAGCGCCAATGATATATACTTTGTTCTTGTAAACAACCGGTTGAAAATGATGCATTTCTAGGGGTGCCACCGCACCATTCGTCCAGGTTTTCTTTTTCGTGTCATAAATGTTTACCGGCTTTTCAGCTCCTCTTCCTCCCAGTAAGATTAATTTTTTCCCAACCTGTACAAAGGCGGCTTCGTGCCGCGCCACGGGCTTACTCCCATCCGATGAAGAAACCATTTCCCAGGCTTTCTGAGCCACCGAAATTTGTGTGCCTGTGATCAACAGCGCCCAGATGATTAAGATCTGTAATACGTATTTCATAGTTTATAGTTATTAATCTTTAGTTAGTCCTGAATTAGAACCCAGATTAGGCATTAGAAATTCTATTACTGCCTGAAATGTCGGCAAAATAAGCGCTTTGCTGGAGTTTTCACCTCATCACAAAGTTCTAATCCATAATCTGGGTTATAGCAACGTTTTCAAAATCTGTAGGATTGACCCACCCGGCTTTGAGTTCTTCTCCTTCCTGCCATCGCGTGTAAAAGTCAGCCATGGATGAAGCATCCGGATATTGATCAAATACCGTCCCGTTCCCCAGTACACGGGGATCTCCTTCTGCAGACAACTGCTGGATCATGAGATCTTTCATTTTCGACTTGAGTAAACTGTGTTCGGGATCTGCCGCTAGATTCGTCATACAGTAGGGGTCTTCCTTGATATTGTATAATTCTTCTTCCGGTCGTTTTCCAAAGCTGGTCTCCCAGTACTTCCCTTCCTTCTGTTGTCGATGTAGATTTAAGATGGTCGTTTTGGTGGGACTTCCATCACAATTCAGGTATCCCGTCTCCGGATTACCGGCCGGCCAGCGGTCTGGCTGAAAGTTGATCACCAGCAAATAGTCATCCTTCAATATACCCCGCACCGGATAGCCCTGATCATTGGGTCTGCCCACATCATGTCGCTCCTTACCAATAATCATCTGCTCCCGTAAGGGTGATCGGTTTTCGCTATTCTTCAAAATGGGTAACAGACTGTAACCACTCACCGGAGCCAAGCCTGCGTCCTCGACGGTCAATCCTGCCACATCCAGGAAGGAAGGTGCAAAATCCGAGAAGCTCACGAATTCATCGACGACCCTATTGGGTGCCTCAATACCTTCTCGCCACATGATCGCCAGGGGTAGGTGATGGTCTCGCTCGTACACCTGACCTTTCACTCGGGGGAAGGGCATGCCATTATCTGCAGTCACTACAATAATGGTATTATCGAGTTCGCCGAGTTCATCCAATAGTTGTATCATTTTCTCGAGATGACTATCGAAATATTCAATTTCAAAGGAATAGTCCAACAAATCAGTTCTAACCGTATCATTATTGGGCCAATAGGGAGGCACTTCATCTATTTCCTCAAGGGATCGGTTCTTTAGCCCCGCACCGAATTCATAGGCCCGGTGGGGCTCAGTACTTCCATACCAGAAAAACCAGGGAGCATTATCGTCAGGACGGCTTTCCAGGAATGCTTCAAAGTTGCGAGCGTAGTCATTGCCGGAAATAAATTTTGCCGGAGGCTCGATTGTATGTTCATTAAAAGACTGACCGATCAGATCACGGGGCTGGCCGTTCTTTTCCGCTTTCCCGGGTGCCCACCCTTTTGCGGTGTATCCCACATAATATCCTGCTTCCGGCAAGGCCTCGGTCACTGTTTTAAATTTCTCAGGAAAATGGGGCCAGTGGTTGCAAGCCTCCTCCAGGAGCCAACTATTACGGCCCGTCAAAATAGTGGCTCTAGATGGTGCACATTTGGCGTTTGTGGTATACGCCTTATTAAATAAAAGTCCGTTTGCAGCCACATAATCAAAGGCTGGGGTATGCACCCATTTTGTCCCATAGGCACTCATATGGGGATAGGAAGCATCATCCGCTATGGCAAATAAAATGTTTGGTTTTTTCTTTACTTCATTATGACAACTTGCCAAAATGAGGCAGCCCAGTACTATTGCATGAAATCTATACATTTGTATCATCCATCACCCAGGATTAAAGTATAAAAAAAACATCAGTCTAGCCCAACCTCACCCTGCTTCTCTTCGTCTTATAAGAATAAGACACTTTTTAACCTTCTCTAGAATGAAGTCAACACTCTATCTGCTTTTTTTTTCTCTCTTACTTCTGTTTTCCTGCAGTAAGAGTGACTTCTTATCCTGTGATGATGCAGATGGGGATACAGGTCTGATCCGTGATCAGATATTCGATTTTCAGCATCGTCAGGGATGCTTTTACCCGGACTTTCAACCCGACCTTTTCTCCGAGGGCATGGTGGTACAAAATCTGGAATCTATGGAAGCCCTCATGAGAACATTGGGTCTGGATCAAACCTTATGTCTTTGGGACCTGCCTGACTTTGAGGAAAAGACCGTGCTCGTACTCAGCACCGGTGCCACGGGTTGTGACAGAGTCTATCACCGAGACGTATCCCGGACAGGGGCCAACAGCTATAAATTCAGTATAAATATCACCGAATGTGGCGGATGCGAGCCCTGGGAACAACTCATACACTGGGTCATCATTGAGAAGATTGACGAGGAAAGTGAGGTGACCTTTTCTGTCGAAAAGAAAATGCGCCAATAATCACATTAAGGCTTCATCTTAATGCACAGTGCTTCCGGGATATCTGGAAATTCCGTCACCTTGGTGAGAGCTCCTGTCTCCATATCTCTGGAAAACTGGACCACCTTGTTGGATTGGCGGTTGGCAACCAAAATGAATTTATCATCGGGCGTGATCAGGAAGTTTCGAGGACGCTCTCCGTCGCTCGGATATCGATCCACCAGCTGCATCGTACCATCCTCCATTATTTTAAAGCATGCCAGGCTGTTGTGTCCCCGGTTGGACGCATAAACAAATTTGCCATCGGCCGTCACATGAATATCTGCAGAGGTATTCGTACCCTCAAAATCATCCGGCAGTAGTTTCTGCGTTTCGATGGGGGTCAGTTTACCCAGATTGGCATCCCACTGATAGGAGGTAATCGTTGACATCAGTTCATTCAGCACAAACAAATAGGGCTTTTCAGGATGAAATTCGATGTGACGAGGACCTGTACCCGGATCTGTTTTGACAAAAGGTATGGGATTGGGCTTGAGCATGCCCTTCATGGGATCCAGCTGATAGACAAAGATCTGATCCATGCCTAAATCCGGCACCAGCACATGATGATTGTCCGGGCTGGAAATAATCAGGTGCGGGTGGGCGGCTTCCTGCCGACCTTCATGTACTGAAGATCCCTCATGTTTTATGCTTTGCAACCTTGCTCCCAGCGAACCATCTGCCAATACCGGGTAGATACTGATGGTCCCACCGGAATAGTTGGCCACCATGACAAAATGCCCCTTCTGGTCCGTAGAAACGTAACAGGGGCCCCGACCATGACTGGGCTGCTCATTGAGCAGTGTCAGATTACCTCGGCGATCCATTTTCAGTGCATATACGGTATTGTTACCTACGGCGTATAATACGGACATATCCGGATGCCACGTATGGTAGCTGGATGCTGTAATGGCGTCCGTTTTGCTAACGGCGGTCAAATTCCCATTACCAGCCATTCGGTAAGTATGGATACCATTTTCACTGTCAGGTCCTGTCGCAGAGACGGTTACATATCGTGTCTGACCATTCACAGAGAGTGCAAACACAAAGAGTAGTACTCCGAGGAGATGAAACTTTTGATATGTCATGATCGGATGGATTTATTAAACAATATACTAATTTTGGGTGTGAGTGTGAGTGTGAGTGTGAGTGTGTGTGTGAGTGTGCGTCCATCCTGCACTGAAGTTTCGGATGGCAGAGTGAGTGTGGGTGTGTTGAGGTGTTGAGTTGTTTCCTTTACCTCCAAAATACGGGGATGCTGCTTGAATAGTTAATAGTTGAATTGTCGAACTGTTGATTTGTCGATTATGTATAATCAAGGAAAACACTGTAGACTGCAAGACTGCAAGACTGCAAGACTGCAAACTGCCAGACTGCTCACTGCTAGACTGCGCTTTGCTCACACACGACCCCCGGCCTGTCCGGTAGCCGAAGCCCTGGGGCGCAGGGTATCTGATTTTCAGTGGCAACCGTAGCCAGAGCGGAGGTTGCTCGCATACTCCGATTCGGGGAGTCTGCCCGCTGTGAAACTGTAGAGCTGATATACAACTAATCTTTATAATTCAACATCTTCATCAGTATGAAGTTATCTCTATCTTTCCTAATCTATCTGGCTTTCCATCGAATCTTTTCAAGAAAACTTTTATCTGTCTTGCGAGATAAAGGGTATAAATATTTGGGTCTCGAAGCTCTAAATCCTGACAGTACCCGATCCAATTTTTTATTGGATACAGCACTACAACAGCGAGGATATGCCATGGCTGGTCCCATCTCGGGGATCTACGCGAACGAACCTCAAATGAGTCGATTGATTCGTACAGCAATTGATGCAGGTTACCAAATCTTTGGTTATGAACGTACCTACCGATCCGAGTCTAAAGATCGGGACGAAATTCAAGCAGAAAATATCATCAAGTATCTAGAGAATAATCGAGAGGGAAAATGCATCATTCACTGTGGATGGTACCACGCCATCGAATCTGACACGATTAAGCGGAGGAATAGTTTCTTTATGGCGAAATACCTAAAAGAAAAAACAGGTCTTGACCCATTGACCATTTATCAGGATAATTTCACTGAGAAAGTCATAGAGACTGAACATGGGCTGCTTGAACAATTAAATGTTAGCACCCCCTCTGTCCTTCTAGATACTGACGGAAATCACATCAAATTTTCCCCACACGTCGATCTGGAAATTATGCATCCCAAAACCCGATATACAATAGGTAGACCTGATTGGTTATTTGAAAATGAAAGTGTCATGTATGAATTGCCATTTGATTCTATACAAATCAAAACACCATTTTTCTTAGCCGCCTACCCACCTGCCAGGGAAGATGGAACGCCAGTAGACATCGTCGAAATTAAACATCGCTTCACAAGACTTCCGCTTGTGCTACCTCCAGGGGACTATAAGATTAAACTATTTAATCGCAAGGAGAGCAAATCATTCGACTTGACTTTGAAGTGATGACATAACTGCTTTCTGTCGAAGGGTTGAATCGTCGAACTGTTGAAGTGTTGAGTTCTGTATACTTGCAGATTATTCAACTAGTGACAAATAAACGGATAGCGGGTAGACTCCCGGTTTTCGCAGCTTGCGAGAAAACAGGGCCGGGGTAGCGGGAAAGGCAATCCGGACACCGGACACCGGATACCGACAAAAATTACTGCCCTACATACTCTACTTGTAGACAATCAATGAGGGCATAGCGCTCGGGGGCTAGTGAAATCGTATGCTCTCCAGGAGACCAGTGCACTGTGACCTGATCCCAAGCCCAAGTGTCACGGCTACCTGTAGACCACAGGCTAAAGTCTTGATCGCGCCCATCAACCTGAAGGGATGAGATGTCATCTTCCAGCCAATCCATACTGTAGCGGAAGGTGAGACGATACATACCGGTCTCACTAGCAGCATAGGTCCAGGTCACCTGACGATGTGCTCCACTCGACTGAATATAGCCATCGCCGGAATATCCATCCAGACTATTTTCGATGCGGTAATTGTGTAAATCTGCGGCTTCCGCCTCCAGCACATCTCCTGTCTCGGGTAGATCTGCGGAGGGAATATTTATTGCACCACCCAAATTATTAATCTCGTTGACTACGTCCTGGAAAGTCTCCCTCCAATTGACGTGTCCCACTCTGTTCGTCCAGAGGGGGTTTTTGTTTTGGCTTAAAGCTGAGGCAGCATAAACTCTCCAATAATGCGCAGATTGATTGGCTTCTTCAATCGCCTTTTGTTGGTGATCACTTGCAAGATTTTTTCTAAAAAAGGCTAAATGGGTGGCCGCTTTAATTTTATGCCCATAATATTTTCCCAAGTACGCCATCGCTTTAATATCCTTGACCGTTTGCCTTAATTCTTTATTATCTACGTACTTAATCTTATCTACCCCCAATATGGCTTGATCCGAATGAGCCAAAATTTCATCTGCAACGTCCAGCGGTGATTTCATCCCTGATCCAATGTTTTGATTCTCGACATAATCAGGTATGGAAACATAATTAGTGCCCGCATGTGGGGGCAGCGAAATAAACCGATTTAAATCATGGAACCCCACCGGATTTTCAGCAGGACCTTTTCGACTCTTCCCTCCCTCGATATACCACTGAAAATCCAATTGTCCCCAGTGAAAGCCTGTCACTTTAGGATAAATATAGGATGCCTCCTGCCAGCCTTTAAATAATTGTTCAGCATCCACACCCTTGAAGTAGGCTGCCAGGATATCGACAAATTCCTGATTGCTCATTTCGGGGTCGTATCCCAGTCGGCCCCAGATCATCCAGTGATACCAGTGTTTAACGATCTCTATATTTCGGGGAAGGGATGGTTCTGTGTTCAAAAATTCACGGCCCCAGATATATTGATCCGACCCATAGTAATAACCACGGGATACGTCATAGGGAATATTTTTGATGAATTCTCTGACGTAATCGGGAGCTCCCCATCTGAAATAATAAATGTCATCATTTCGTAGTGTCCAGATCGTTTTCAAATCATTGTTGGATATTTCCTCCACAAACTCAGGATGATAAATTTGCGTGGTCGAACTATATACATGTGCTTGTGCGTATTTAAAACTGAAAATAAAATCGACGTTGGGATGCTGTGCAAGCGGTTTGAATCGCTCCGCGATATCCACAGCACCCGCCTGATGCTGTCGGTGCAAAAATGTGATTTGTCGATCGGGTTGACTATTAAACACATCCAGCACGCCCAACCCATAAGTCTCCCACATCCAATCTTCTTTTGCCTCAAAATCCGCTCCTTCCATATTTTCTCCCGTAGTCAATCCAATGCCTTTCAGATCCGGGTAGGTGAGAAATAACTGCGTAATACTTTTTCGGAAATAATCCTTGGTAATTTCATTATCCAGATCGTCCGTGATTCCATATTTACCTTCGGCACCATAGTCAAAGACATTCCAGGTCACGATGTAGAAATCAACATTTCTGCTTTTACCGTATGCCATTACTTCATTCCAAAATTGGATCTTTTCATCGATGGACATTTCCTTAACCACCTCATAATTATCAACAATTTCGGGAGCATCATACAATCGGCCCTGCAGTGTATAAAATTCATCGAAATCATGGGTGGATCGATGCACATCATCCAGCGCTACATTCGGATAATCAGGTACTTTCACCAGTGAGGGAAAAGGATGCAAATTCCACAGGGAAATATAGTTGTATCGATAGCGAGCCAGGTTGTCAATATACTCTTGCCAAAAATCCATGCTCCACATTTCGGGAATATTTTTCTGCCCGGCATCGCTCATATCTGAATAACTGGGTGTGCGAACATCCAGGGGAATGTTAAACTTCGTACCCCTCATTCCCATGTACGGATTTTTATCAAGGGACAGGTTCTGATTTAATTTATCTGTCCTGATCATTTCCGCCAATTCAAGTCCGCCATACATCACCCCGGCGCTGGCACCTCCGATGACCCAATATGTGTTGTCGGAAGATCGAATACTGAATCCCTCGTTTTCTAGAGGTGGAAGGTCACCCAGATTGAGCGATGCCAACATTTGACCACCTGCATTACCCTCTTCGGATAACAAGATGATTTGAGAAATGTCTTGTGAAGCACCGTCCCTCACGGTACCCAACACGGTGTTCATGTTCTTTTCTGAAATAGCCATCTGAATTTCGGCAATGGCAAAGCTTATTTGTGGATTATCCAGATCTCCTTGAATGTTAAAGGTCTGTGCAGGGGCATAAAAATACATGCCACAGCATGCACATAGTGCAATTAATGTCTTCATAGCAACAGTTTATTCAAAATAGCGGACAGAGACTTTAGAAGGGAGCACCTACCAACCGCTGGACAAGTCCGCTGGCATTAAAAACCCACACGATTTCGTAGTAGCTCTCCCCATCGCCACTGCCATGATGTACGTAAAATGTATCACCTCTTCTGTAAACTACGAAATCATTGTGGCATTGATAAATATCCTGAAAAAAGGCCTTATGAACGGTAACCCTACGATCAGCATAAGTTACATGTACCTGCTCTATACTATTAAGTGGCAACTCTTTCAGTACACCCCAGGGAGATCTACCATTAATGCCAACAATCCATCCCGCCTCACGATCAATGCTAAACTGGGTACTGTCAAAAGGAGCCAAATCATATCTAAATGAAAAATCCTCTCCATCGTATTTTTCCCATTGTTCCAGCAGTTTTATTCGGGATCGATGTACAAATCCTACCTGATCTCCAGACTCCATGGCACCCAATGAAAAAGGATCTTTAGCAATAAAGACCTCGACCCATGGATCCTCCTTTACAATATGGTCATAGTTGTAGAAGAAGACATATCCATCAGGGATCTGAGCTACAATCTCACTTTGCACATCGGGTCCCTTGCGCAAATTGGTGTAGCCATCCGCATCATCGATCAAGGCGACCTGGGCATGTACCCCACTCCCACTTGCCAGGCAGATGATCAATAAGAGAAATAATTGTACTTTCTTCAAGCCACAAACTTAGAGGTCAGACAAATCACCTGCCACCTCTGGATTTTTTCTTACTAGGTGTGGGAGGATTCTTCATCGTAAATTTATGATCATCCAGCAATTTCAGCAAATCAAATGAGCTAATGATCCCCACCAGTTCCTTTTCATGCGTGACCAGCACATGATGAATATTGTGGTTGCGCATGATCTTGGCGGCCACCGATATATCGTTGTATGCAGGAACACAAATGACGTGTTCAGGTAATATCTGACTCACAGGCGTCGTATCCTTTAGTCCCTTACTCAAATCATTCGACGTCACAATTCCCACCGGATGATTATCGCTATCCACGACAGGCACCGAGCTTATTCCATTCTTCTGCATTATATCTTTGACGTGCCCCAAACTTTTGTGAGGCTGCGTGGTGACTACATGTGCCACCATCAGATCGGCTATTTTAATGTTCATATACAAGTAGTTTACAACCAAGTTAAAAGAAGGACAAACCACCAGAGGTGACAGCGATTACCTCTCATATTGACAATGATTAGCGTTAAAGACTATCACTCTATCTGCACAACTGCAAAAGGATCTATCTTTCCTTGAATTCCTTGATACTCATAGCTCACCTCGCGGTCTGTTTCGAGGCTTGTAATGCGACCTTCGGAATGGATTACCATAAAGTTGCATGCTGGATCAAATTGCAGCTCTTGATGCCCATCATTGTTGAGATCCAGACCTGATCCATATCCCCCCGCTGCTATGCGCCCTCGATATATCGTACCCTGTACAGATCCCAGAATGGTCGAAAATCCCTCTTCAAACTCCTCATAAGTCTCCTTTACCTCTCTGGCATCCGGATCTCCGATATCCGAGGGATAGATGAATATCATGTTTTCACCCTCATCGGTCGTGCAAATGACTGGAAGCAAATAACCATACGTACTCAGGAGAGGATCGCCAGTCGTGTCGAGTTGAGCCATACCGTTTAAACATATGAAGTTTTGAGTATCAGGGCCTCCAGGGTACGAGGTACTGGCAATACCTTCATCCACTCGGTGACTGAGCTTTCGTCCATCATTTGTCAGTAATGGAATAGAATTGCCAAACGAAATATCCTGAGGGGATGATAGTTTTGTAACTACTCCATCGGGAGTGACTGTAAAATCCTGATAAAAGTAAGGTCCTCCCAGTCCTGTCATGTACGTATATGTTATCCTAAACTTCACCAGAAGCGGATGTACAAACTTCACATCCACTTTGCCTTGATAGTGATGCGCCATATCTGCCAATCGCACCCACCTGTCACCCCTTTTCCAGATTGGGCCGAAGGTAAGTCCCGTGCCCGGCCAGATTGAGGACTCATTTGGTTGAAAAGTTAGATTCCGTATACCATCCGAAGGACCTAAGCGATCATCCCAATTGACTTTCGAAAAGCGTACCGCTCCCAGTGGGGTCCAGTATTTGTCATACTTAGGAACGGATGCACCTCGCAGATTTATCACTACCTGCATTCCACCTGCATTAGCCGTGAAGGTGGAGAATGCCGAATTTGTTTCGGTGGCGTATCCTCCGATTTCAGCTGGTACCGGCACCTGCTCAATACTTTCATCTATCAATTCAACAACTTCCGCCAGGTGAAACATCATGGCACCACTGTAATTACCCCATTGACTTGCCGGTTGATAACCCACCCGATCGCCGGGTTCGAAGTGGTTTTTGGTGATGCTAAGAGCGCCAGCCCATCCTTCATCTTCCCGAATCCATCTCTGTATACTTTCGAAGGACAATGCAGCAGCTCGCTGAAATTGTCCTGCCATTTTTACATTTCCCGCTTTTTTCGCCGCAAAAGCATGTGTCTGGAAGATGAGCTGATACAAAATGTCATTAAAAACGTGATTATCGGTTCGACCATTAGGAGGACATTGACCTGTAGGGCTCATTAATTGTAAGGATGTCATGGCTCCCCGCATGATGGCATCTTTTATTTCAGTAGCAGAAGGACCATCATAACCTCCGAATGCAATTGCGGTCAGATTACCACGACCGACGGCTTCTACTGCCAATGATTGAGGATCACTACTCCAGTCCTGATATAAACCCTGAGGATCCATGGCAATGCGAAGTTTCTGTGTTTCATGCTCCCAATTGTGTTCTATGAAATCCACCACACTGTCCTTATCGGCCCAGCCTTTTTGTGCTCTCTCCCACTCACCCTTCATGACATATGTCCTCCAGTTGTTCAGACTTTTGTCAGAACCTTTCCATATGACGCTCAGTGGTGTTTTAATCTTCGACAACCAGTCATCATATGTCCTCTGATCCACAAAGGTCTTGTAGAGAGGAAGTGCTTTTGCCAGGGCTGCGATATAAAATTCTCCGTGCTGATCCGGGATATGTGCCGTTCCCTTTCGAAAGTCAGAGAGTGCTTTATCCATAGCCGCCACCCCATTTTGCAAAAACTCCTGTCCTCTCCCATACCGTAATAGAGTACCCACGGCATGAGCAAAATAGGGCGTGGAGTATTGATGCTCACGCTGTAAGACTGGATCAATTATAGCACCCGTGCTATCTTGAATCTGTGTGTTTTTTTCGACAAGTTCTTCCACTAATTCAAGAACCCGGTCCTTCGAATATGGAAGAGGGCTCCATGGCTGCACTGTGGTGTGGAACCGGGAGTACTCTGTAAGATTCTGACTCCAACCCGCTTTGTAGATACAAAGCATCAGAAAGCATATGCTGATCCAATTAAATTTCATTCAAAAGACCTCCTTGTGTGAATAAATATCTGAAAACATGGATTAACTGCCGGTGATAAATTTTCACCTATTATAGAAAATCGTACTTACTATCTAAAAAGGTGTATCTTTGTGGACAGAATGTGATGTTATTAACTTATCACTATGTGATCTAAGGTATTTGCATCATGTTGTTTTGACAATGATCGATATGTAACTAGTAGATCTCTTCTCTGGCACACCCCTCTTGCAGAATATTTTTCCTGTTATTTTCCAATGTTGTCACGGAGCTAACATCCAATCAGAACTAAGATTCTTAGTAAGATTGATTGAGGTTCTTTTTTAAAGGAAATTTTTAATTATTAATTTTTATTTCATGAATATTTTTGTTGCAAAACTCAGTTTTGACACCCAAAGTGAGGACCTTCAGGAGGCCTTCGAAGCATATGGAGAAGTTACTTCTGCCAATGTAATTTTTGACAAACACAGTGGACGATCCAAGGGATTTGGATTCGTCGAGATGCCTAATGATTCAGAAGCGAATACAGCTATAAGTGAATTAAACGATTCAAGTCTTCAAGGAAGAAGTATAGTAGTGAAGGAAGCAGAAGATCGACGCAAAAACAATGGCGGTCGATCGAATTCACGTTCCAATTCACGTTGGTAGACGATAAACATTGGAAGACTGGCAGCAATGGCAAAACGACATTTGTCTGCCGGCTTCCTTTTCAATGCTCATTTGCCCTAACAAATTAAGCATTATCAATCCCTGCCTTATATGCGTCCAATGCCCTCTGCCTTGCCGCTTTATGCTCGACCATCGGCTCAGGATATTCCATTGAATCGTACTCTGGCACCCATTTTCTGATATACTTCAGGTCTTTGTCAAACTTTTTCAGTTGAGAATGCGGATTAAAGATTCTGAAATACGGCGCTGCATCACATCCTGTTCCAGCGGCCCATTGCCAGTTTCCATTGTTTGAGGCTAATTCATAATCCAGTAACTTTTCGGCAAAGTAACTTTCGCCCCAGCTCCAATGGATCAACAAATGCTTGCATAGAAAGGAAGCCACTATCATCCGCACCCGATTATGCATATAACCTGTCACATTTAATTGTCGCATACCGGCATCTACCATGGGATAACCAGTCCGTCCCTTGCACCATCGTTTGAAGTCATCTTTATCATTCCTCCAATTGATACCGTCATATTTACTCCTAAAATTATGATCCACAACCTTAGGAAAATGCGCTAAAATCTGCATGAAAAATTCCCTCCATACCAGCTCACTGAGGAACACCTCATTTTTGGATGAGAGTTCACGAATCACATCCCGGACACTGATGGTACCAAATCGTAGGTGTGGTCCCAGGTGACTGGTCCCGTCCCGTGCTGGAAAATCTCGGGTCTTCCCATAGTCATCTGCTACGGACAGATCAAAATCAGGCACTTCAATAGAAGATTGCTTAAACCCAATAGCATCCAATGAGGGAAAGTTATATGTACTTTGATGCCATACAGGATCCACATCCTGGTCATAATCATCCCAGCCTGAGGATTCGAAGTGCTCTAGCCATTTATTTTTATAGGGAGTATAGACGGTATATGGATCGCCATCATCCTTCAGTACCTCTCCGGGTTCGAAAATGACCTGATCCTTAAAACTCTCAAATCGTACATCCTTTGATTCACATAGTTGACGAATCGTCCGATCCCTCTCTTCCGCGTAGGGTTCGTAATCCTCATTAAGGTAGATTGCTACCGCTTCATGCTCCTCCAGTAGTTCTTTCCAGATGTCCTCGGGCTTGCCCTTTTTGACGAGGAGTGATGAGCCATTATCTCGTAAGTCCTTGTCAATCTTCTGGAGTTGTGTATAAATAAAGGTCACCCGGGCATCATCCTTCGGAAGTTCTTCCAAAATATTGAGGTCGAAGATAAAAACGGCCTGCACAGGGTCTCCTGCCTTATGGGCCTGTAGTAATGCTATGTTATCGGCCAATCTAAGGTCACGTCTGAACCAGAAAAAACTAATGGGCATAATGTACTAATATGGTTAAAGAAATTAAACTACGTCAAAGCCCATACTGTTTGAAATGTTCCCAATTTATAATGCTTCAAATTAGCAAGCGAAAAACCCAGCGAGTGATTACTGCTTCACAAAGTCCTGGATGCGCTTAAACATGTCGCCGAATATAGGATCACGATGTAGATTATTCACCACCCGGATAAAGTGACGGGATCGATCTACACTATATGTCATTTCAGAAGTCAAAATCGGACTCTGCACAAGGGTAGTATTAAACCAGTCCTCATTGAGCAGATAAGCTACTGCTGAGATGTCCCAAATCACTTTAGATTTGGCATAGTGATCTGAATAGTAGTCTTCGTAAATTTCATACAGATAGTGGCCGATGGCTCCCTGATCCTTCAGATATTTTTCGATCTCTGGCAGGCTGGTCATCAAATGAGAAGTGACTGGATTAGTAGGGATTTGCACCAGAGGAACTCCCGAGTCAAATAACACCTGACTGGCCTTCAGATCCTGCATTAAATTGAATTCTGAGGCAGTGGACCAATAATGCGCTTTCCCTCCTAACCAGACGACGACAATCTTGTCCTTTATTTCCGGAGCAAGCAAAATCGCCGATGAAACATTGGTGGGTGCTCCCAGCGTCACCACATAGGTCAGTCCTTCTGCATTTTTTACATGATTGATCAGGTGTTGTGTAGCTTCACTGGGTACAGGTTGGCCATCATTGTCAATCATAAATCTGTCCGAACCTTTGAAGACAAATCCTTCAGGGTCAATATCCATTCGTGATAATAATCTCAGAATTTCTTCATGGCTTTTTTCCATACCATCACCGGCACTCTCAGATCGGGTATTTAAAAAAGGCGCAGCATAAATGGCATTTACGTGTAATCTCTCTTTTGCAAGAAGTGCATAAACAACAGCAAACTGGTCATCTATTTCATTGTAAGTATCGGTATCTATGATCACCTCCACCAGACCCTCACCGGCTGGCTCCAGCCTGGAAAGTAAAGCAGAGGCATCACTTTGGGTATAGGCAAGAGATGTGGCCATCAGAAAGACAAGGAAAGATATGTAACTAGCATAAACCTTTGCAAATCTTGGATTTGCGGAAAATCTGATTTCTTTAGCGTTTTTGGTCATTTTATCTACTTATTTGTGAGCTTGCTGCGTCAGTTTTTATCATTCAATTGACAATTCGTTCCTAAAGGGTAAAGCAGTTTGTGCACCTAATCGAGTCACTGTAATGGCAGCAGCAGCATTAGCAAATTTAACTGCTGATATTAAGTTTTTTCCTTCCGATAGAGCTACCGCAAGGGCGCCATTAAATGAATCGCCCGCAGCCGTTGTATCTACCACATTGACATTTTGCGTTTTGACAAAGGTAGCTACTTGATCATCAAGGACAAATGCTCCCATTTCACCCATAGTTATCACTACACGTTCTACTCCCTGCTCCTTGAGGCAACGGGCTGCTTTTTCTGCACTATCCACATCAATAATCGAAATTCCGGTCAGCATCTCGGCTTCCTGAGTATTTGGCGTGATAACATCAACAAATGCAAAGTATTGAGATACTTCTTCATGAAAAGGAGCGGGATTAAGGACTACTTTTATATTTTCTTCTTTTGCAATTTCCATCCCTTTACGAACCGCAGAAATGGGTATTTCTAATTGTAAGAGTATCAGTCCCACATCAGAAGTATTTTCCAAAATTTTACCGACCTCCTCTGGCTGCAAATTCGAATTTGCACCGGATGCCACCACGATACTATTCTCCCCTTTTTGATCTACTGTTATTAAAGCAACTCCTGTGGGTGTATCGTGATCAATAAAAAGACCGGCTGTCACTAGTTCTTCCTCCTTAAAGTTTTGTAGTAATTGTCCACCAAAAATGTCATCTCCTATTTTAGAAATAAATAATACATTTCCCCCCAATCGAGCTATGGCTACAGCCTGGTTGGCACCCTTGCCTCCGGGGTTAATAAAAAAATCACCGCCTAATATTGTCTCCCCCGGTACCGGGATACGGTCAGACTTGACAACCATGTCCATATTAGTGCTTCCAATGACTACAATCTTGGCGTTATTCACTTGTAATGATGAATATGAAGAGCTGGGTTTCTCAGACAAAATACTTCAAATCATCTAAGAGAACCTACTTTTCTTAAATGGTTGGTCCACGCTAAGAAAAATTTTACAAAAGGAAGCATATGGAATCGGTCCATCTACTTTGTGCTGACAGTACATGTAACGGCCGATACATGGAGATTCGGATTTTTGAGACTGCTCGCAGTATACTATCACATAGCACATCCTGACATTAGTGTTATATTAAGAACGGAATAAAAGATTATTCCTGCCCTGATCTAATTACATCGCACTATGAAAAGCAGATTATATTTTATTTATAGCCTAATCATTAGTTGGTCCGCCTGCAATGCACCACAAGGTCTGGATGGTACGGCTGAAGCTCGGATACAGGTGGGCGATGGCTTTGAAGTCGAAATCGCAGCTGGTAGTGATTTGGTTGACTATCCTATGTTTGCGACGCTAGATGAGTTCGGTCGACTTTTCGTCTTTGAATCAATCGGTAATGTCTATGAGGAGACTCAGGAAGCCCTCGACAATCCTCAATTTCGAATCAAATTGCTGGTGGACACCGATGGGGATGGCAAATTTGATAAAGCCACCATTTATGCCGACAAGTTGAGTTTTCCACAGGGAGGAGTCTTCATCGATGGAAGTTTGTATGCTTCCTCCGCACCCGATCTGATCAAATTTACCGATACTGATGACGACGGAGTCGCCGACGAAAAAGAGGTGATTCTCTCCGGATGGATTCTCAATGTAAATGCCAACAGTCTAATCGGACCTTTTGAGGGACCTGATGGCTGGCTGTATATGACGAATGCCATCATGGGATTCGACGTGGAGACCAAAGAGGGCGAGCGCCTCAAGGGTGAAACCGCACGCATATGGCGAGTCCGTAGGGATGGATCTGACCTGGAATGGATTGCAGCTGGTGGTATGAATAACCCGGTAGAGCTCACCTTTACCCCCGCCGGAGAAGTAATTGGCACGGAGACTTTTTATAGCTATCCGGAGGCAGGTTTGAGAGATGCGCTGATCTACTGGATCGACGGAGGCGTGTATCCAAAACCTACCGGCAGTCTGGATCGGGATGGTTTGGTACGCACCGGATCATTGATGCCGGCCATTACTCATTACTCTCGACTGGCACCCTCTGGTATCTGGCGCTACCAAAACGACAAATTGGGATCCGACTATCAAGACAATCTATTCACCGCACAATTTAATACCCATCGAATAGTACGCCATAAACTACTACGTGAGGGTGCTGGATTCACCACGGAGGATGAAACCTTTCTATGGTCAGAAGACACAGACTTTCACCCAACTGATGTGTTGGAATCAGGTGATGGAAGCCTGTTAGTGGTAGAAACCGGTGGATGGTTCATCAAGGGATGTCCCCTGTCACAAGTGAGTAAACCTGAGCTCAAAGGGGCCATATACCGGGTAAAGCCAAAGGATGCCGGGCAAGAGGTCGATGATCCATATGGTCAGAGAATTGATTGGGATGCATTATCTGCATCTGATGCTTTACGCTTTCTGGCAGATGATCGGCCCTTTGTGCGATTACTGGCCCATCACACCTTAGAAACCAGAGCATCAGATGATGTCATCGCTGCCATCGATCAATGGATCTCCAGCAACCCCACTGAGAAAAATCAACTCGAGTCCATATTTGCCCTGTACCGGACAGGAAGCCAGGAAGCCCTGGAAAAAGTGAAAGAATTTCTTTCCTCCGAAAGTACAAATGTCAAAATAGCGGCAACTCATGTGCTGGGTCTAGATGGATACAAACCTGCCATTGAGGCAATTTTGGCACTTCTTAGGGACGATGATCTTGCAGTAAGGCGACAGGCAGCAGTTGCCCTAAATCGCATGGGTGCTTCCGACATGACGGCTGACCTACTCAATGCCATGCAGGGTGTTACTGACCGCTTTGCAGATCATGCGATTATTCTGGCGTTGATCAACCACGCTTCTGAAAGTATGTTGCTGGAGGCACTGCAACATGATGACAATCAGATAAAAAGAGCTGCTTTGATAGCCCTGGACCAGAAAAAAGCCAGGGGTTTGCAAGCTAGACATATCATACCATTCCTTGAAAGTGAAACAGAGCAGGTGCAGGAAGCTGGACTTTTTGTAGCGACACACCATCCGGAGTGGGCCACCGCATTCACCGCTTTTATACAGTCAAAGATCCAGGATCCGGACCAGCATTCCCTCATCGAAAACCTGGTGGTTTCTCTAAGTGACCATGAAAAAATGCAATCATTTATGGCTAACCAGCTGACAGCGGGAAGTGTAGCTACCCAGCGGTTTGTCATTGAAGTGATGCAAAAATTTGACGCAAAAAACTTTCCGACAACGTGGATACAAGCTGTACGAGAAAATTTGAATAGCACCACCGATGCACTGGTCATTGAAGATTTGATCCAATTGCTTCAATTAAGACAACTGCCTGACATGCAGACAGAGCTACAGTCTATTGCTGATGATCCATCTCTGGAAAACAAGACACGCCTTACGGCCATTACCGCCCTGTACAACTGGGATCCCCAGATCAGCAATGCAGATTTTGATTACATCTATGGGCTCATAGACAGCGAAGCTCCGGTGACTATCAAAAAGCAAGCAATTCATGCACTCGAACGAGGAAGGCTCACTGAAGATCAATTGGGAACATTGGCAAATGACTACCTGGCAAAGGCTGATGGTTACATTCTCCCGCAGTTGATGCCTATTTTTCGGGGAGGTAAGGATTTGAAAGTTGGGGAGCAGCTGACGAAAGCTCTTTCAGAGACACCGGTGCTTGCCAATTTTTCAGAGGAAGAAATTCGGAGCACATTCGATTCATTTCCACCTGCGCTACAACCTGTAGTGGAAGAATTGATCGTGACATTGAATAAATCAAAAGAGGAACGACTCAGTAGACTGGAAGAAATCGAAAAAGCACTTACCACCGGTGATATTGACAGGGGACGTGCAATTTTCTTTGGAAAGGCCACCTGCTACACCTGTCATAAGATCGGTCACGAAGGAGGTGATCTGGGTCCTGACCTGACTTCAATACGATCGGACCGCTCTATTCATGATATTATAGAGGCGGTAGTATATCCCAGTGTGAGTTTTGTGCGGGACTATGAAACCTATCAAATTAAAACCAAGAGCGATACACACATCGGCATCATACGTGAGGAGTCACCTGACGTAATCGTCCTGGGTATTGCCCCAGAAACATCAGTGCGCATTGCCAAATCAGATGTGGTGGAAATTACACAGACCGATGTTTCATTGATGCCACAAGGTCTGGATCGTATCCTCACAGAGCAGGAGCTATCGGATTTAATGATATTTCTGCTTTTACAGGATCAGCAATATGTGCGTATAAAAGACATCCTGTAAACTTAACTATGAAGCAATAACTATGAATCGTCGCAACTTCTGTAAGAACATGGGATTGGCCGGAATGGCAACTGCTAGCTTACCTTCTGTCTTCGGTTCCCGATTAGAGGAAACCTTCAATATGAAGTTCTCACCCGACTTTGGCATTTTTTCAGCACTGGCAGGCGATGATCCCATCGACCAGATCAAGTGGGGTTATGACCAGGGTTTCAGGGCATGGGAAAATACGGGTCTCAAATTTCGATCGGTGCAAGAGCAGGAGAAGATCAGCAGTACCGTTCAAAATCTTGGGATGGAGTTTGGCCAGTTTGTGGGGACCATGACGTTCGAGGACATCACCTTCGCCGGTACAGACGAGGCGCTGCGAAAGGGCGTCCTGGATGATATCGAAAAATCGGTGGAAATTGCTCAAAGAATGGGAACAAAGTTCGTACATAATGTACTCGGTGTCGCTCATCCCAAACTTCCTTATGAGTTTCAAATGGCCAATGCCATCGACCTGTTGCGACGGATCGCCGAGATATATGAAAAACATGATCTGATCATGGTCATGGAAAGTATGAATGCCAAACACGACCATCCCGGAATGTTTCTTCGCACGATTCCGCAAGCGTATGCGCTGGCCAAAGCAGTAAATCATCCCAGTGTAAAAGTGCTCTTCGATTTTTATCATGTCCAAATCGAAGAAGGCAATGTATTGCCCACCCTGGACCTGGCCTGGGATGAGATCGCCTACATTCAGATGGGTGATACACCCGGCCGTGATGAACCGACTTCGGGAGAAATCAATTTTTGGAATGCCTTGCAGCACGTCCACGACAAGGGGTATCGTGGATTTGTGGGTCTGGAGCATGGCACCTCGCTACCGGGTAAAGAAGGGGCACAAAAAGCACTGGAAGCTTATCGATCGGTCGATCCCAAATAGAGGTTGGGGAGCGGTTCATGATACTGAATGGGATGAATCTGAGATAAGCGGGTGAATTTTTCTATCATAGGTTTATGAATCGACTAATGCTACTTTTCTTTCTGTTATACATTTCTTGTAATACACCTGGAGATGTTGGTACAGAGCGTCCTAATATCCTCTTTATCATGTCAGATGATCACACCTCTCAAGCCTGGGGTATCTATGACGAGATATTTAAAGATTATGCAAGGACTCCAAACATTCGCCGCTTGGCTGCTGAAGGGGCTATACTAACCCAGGTCTTTTGTACCAATTCGATATGCGTTCCCAGCCGGGCTTCGATCATGACGGGTAGATATAGTCATCAAAATGGAATATACACTCTTAGCGAGGGTTTACATCCTGATAGTAATAATGTGGCCAAGGAGCTACAGTCTGCAGGATATCAAACGGCTCTGGTCGGCAAATGGCACCTCAAACAAAAACCTGCCGGATTTGACTACTATGAGGTCCTACCTGGTCAGGGACGATACAATAACCCAATCCTCCGAGACGAGAGCAACTGGCCAGATGGCAGAGAGTTTCAAGGATTTTCCAGTGACGTAATCAGTGACCTGGCCCTGGAATGGCTAAACCAGCGAAATCGGGAAGAACCTTTCTTTTTGATGTGTCATTTCAAAGCGACACACGAACCTTTTGATTATCCGGCACGATATGACACAATGTATGCTGATGTAACCATGCCCGAACCGGCCTCGCTATACGACTTTGGAGAAGAGACCAATGGCAGAACCTTCATTGGCCAGAAACTGGATATCCTGGGCAATCGATATACACACGACTCATTGGGCACACGTTATCCTGGTATGCCTTTCAGTCTGGAGGGATTAGATCGAAGACCGGCTCGGTCGAAGGTTTATCAGAAATTTGTGAAAGACTTTTTGCGCAGTGGTGCCGCCATCGATGACAATATCGGCAAACTACTTAACTACCTGGATCATGAAGGTCTGGGAGACAACACGGTAGTCATATACTGCGCCGATCAGGGATACTTCCTTGGAGAACATGGCTTTTTTGATAAACGAATGATCTACGAAGAAGCGATTCAAATGCCATTCATCATCCGGTACCCAACTGAAATTGAGGCTGGAATCACGAATCGTGACATGATCCTAAATCTTGATTTCCCTGCTCTCTTCCTGGACTATGGTGGTGTTTCCATTCCATCCTATATGAAGGGCATCAGTTTTAGAGACAATCTCCGGGGAAACACGCCTACCGACTGGAGAAATGATCTTTACTACCGATACTGGTTGCACCAGGAAGTGCGCCCGGCTCATCTGGGACTTAGAAATGATCGATACAAACTCGCCTTGTTTTATGGACATCCCCTGGATATGCCGGGTTCGGATAGTGTGCCGACAAGTCCTGCATGGGAGTTTTATGACCTGGAAAAGGATCCCCACGAAGCGTACAATGCCTATCGTGATGCGGAATATCAAGACATCATTCGATCCATGAAGAGTCGGCTTCTTGAGTTAAAACATCAAGTGGGTGATCATGATACGACAGAAAATATCGACTCATTAATATCTCTAAACATCGACTAGCCGACTGCTTCCCATAGGGTCTCAATCCCCTTTTGTATGAGTAAAAATCCAGGGAATGAGATCCTTTTCGAGAAAAGCCGTGTGAAAAGCCTCACTGTGACCTGTGGCTTCGTACTCAGTATACTTTACCTCGGCTCCATGCTCCCGCAAAAGATCGTACGTGATGCGTGAACCTTCTACAGGATTTGCCTTATCTGCACCTCCGTGAAATATTCAAAATGGTATATGATCAATCTTATTTAATTGGGTGGGATCTGAGAAGCCGGCCATTGGTACCGCGGCCGCAAACAAATCAGGCCCTCTGGCTGCAAATTCCCAGGTACCGAAACCACCCATCGATATCCCGACCATGTATACTCTGTCCTGATCGATATCATAGGCATAGTTCGCGAGTTGCCTTTCCTGAATCGGAAGGTTTGTCATGCATATGGTATGAGCCATCCTTGCCCAGACCTTTAAAAGGTGTATCCGGCGATTTCCTACCCATTTTGCCCATTCTTCATTTCTCGTTTTATCAGAGCATTGTGGTACTAATGTATAACAAGGAAATTGCCGTTGCATCTGCTTACTTAATATAGAATATTCATTGGTAAACAAACCAATGTTCTACCAGGGCTGTCGACTATTATCCGAACCGTGGTCTCCTCGCCCGTACAGAAAAATCACCAACGGAAGATCCCCATTATTTTCTGCAGAAGTGAAGAGTCGGTACGGCAATACTAGATCATTGGTCGCTCCTCGAAGTCATATTTTACCAGTGCCTCATCCAGACGCTCCAGCCATACCTGTGAGTCCGTGCTCATCTCGACATCCACTTGAGCGTCAGCGATGTTCTAACAATTTGCCGATAGAATAAAGGCTAAGAGAAGTTTGGCAATAGAAAATTTTATGAACTTGTTTGGGACGCGACCTATTGTACATTGTTGATATGCTCAAGTGCCAAAGTCAATGCCTGGGTACCTTTTTTACTATACCCTTGGGCCTCAACCGCCTTATAGAGTTGATGTACCAGTGCCAGTCCAGGCAGCGCCAGGTTCATACGTCGTGCCTCAGCCAGGGCTAACTCCATATCTTTAACGAAGTGCTCGACGTAAAATCCGGGCTCAAAATTCCGATTTACAATTCTGGGAGCCAGATTTGACAATGACCAACATCCTGCAGCACCCCCGCTGATGGCTTCCAGCATGGTGTTCAGATCAAGGCCTGCCTTTTGAGCATATAGTAAGCTTTCACAGACTCCCACCATCGTACCTGAAATAGTGATCTGGTTACACATTTTGGTATGCTGTCCTGACCCTGCTTTACCTTCATACACGATACCCTTTCCCATAATCTCAAACAAGGGCATGATTGCATCTACGTCTTGCTTATCACCTCCCACCATGATGGAAAGTGTACCATTTTTAGCCCCCACATCTCCTCCAGACACCGGGGCATCAATCGACCCCACTTTTTTTTCTTGTGCTGCCTCATAGATTCTCACTGCCAGACTTGGAGCCGTGGTGGTCATATCCACCAGCATCGCCCCCGAAGCGACACCAGACATGATGCCATTTTCACCAAAATATACTTCCTCCACATCCTGAGGAAAACCTACGATGGTAAAAATTACGTCTGAATTTTCCGCTACTTCCTTGGGTGAGTTCTTCCAAGTCGCTCCCTTTTCAATAAGGGGATCCGCTTTAGATTTCGTTCTATTGAAGACCGACACTGCATATCCATTGTCCATAAGGTGCCCTGCCATGGAAACGCCCATCACTCCAGTACCTATCCATCCAATTCGTGTCTCCTTAGAAAGTGTAAATGCCATTTTCTAGTGCTGTTTTATAGTTTTTGATTTGAATTATTTTGCTGAAAAAGTAAAAGATGTAGTCGAAGAGTAGGTCTGCCCTGGTTCTATAAGGGTGGAAGGAAACTCGGGCCTGTTGGGGCTATCTGGAAAATGCTGCGTTTCAAAGCAGAAGCCACCTCTACGATTATAGGTGCGACCGCCCATCCCTGTCATCTCTTGCAGGAAATTGCCTGTATAAAATTGAACACCTGGCTCGGTAGTATGAATTTCCATATATCTACCTGAGTCTGGTTCATACACGGTGGCGGCCATTTGCATCCTTCCACCTCCCGGCTCATGATTAAGTACATAATTATGATCATACCCACCACCTATCTGTAGTTGTGGATGGTCCTCATCGATACGTGCTCCGATCATCGTTGCACCGCGAAAGTCAAAAGGTGTTCCTTCGACAGGTGCTAGTTCACCTGTGGGAATCAAACCATCATCCACGGGCGTATAGCGATCAGCATTGATGGATACAAAATGATTGAGAATATCTCCACTTCCATCACCTGCCAGATTAAAGTATGCATGATTAGTCAGATTGACATGGGTCTTTTTATCTGTCGTCGCCTTGTAGTCAATGGTCAGTGTATTATTGTTATCCAGGGTATACGTGACCTCCACAGCGAGATTGCCGGGATACCCTTCCTCCATATCAGGACTGGTGCGCGATAAGCGGACCCCTACATGGTTGTCAGTCTCAATCATCTCTGCTGTGTAGAGCTTCTTGTCGAATCCCTTTCCGCCTCCATGAAGGTGGTTTTCACCATTGTTTTTAAGTAGTGGGTACTCCGTACCATCAATCTCAAAACTCGCTCCGCCAATGCGGTTTCCATATCTTCCCACCAAGGCACCGAAGAATGGATTTCTCTCGACATAGGTACTGAGACTATCAAAGCCCAGATTTACATTCTCAAAATTGCCATTGCGATCTGCTACTGAGATGGTCACAATAATGCCGCCCCAGTTTGTAAGCGAAACTTCCATACCATTCCGATTCTTTAAGTGAAAAAGATCAGCCATGCCTTCTGGAGTTTGGCCAAATACTGTCTTTTCGATTTCAAGTCCGGTATCAATGTTTTCTTTTTCCATAGTAGATTTAGCATCATCAGATCCGCAACTCAGATAGCCCATAGAAGCTACGACCATCAGTAGTATCAATAATCTTGTCATGATCTTTTTTCCTTAGATGTGATTATGTGTAATATGAGTAAAATTTTGCGAGAGGATAAGATACAGGATTCCACCAGAGTTTCATATCCATCCTTTGAGTTATTTCTGACAAGGTGATGAATAGGATGCAGTATGCCTATTAAAATGACATATACCCGGATGGTTTCAACTCATTTGAGGGCATCAGTGGCAACATAGTTTTCTCAGACATAGCATTTTCAGGTAGCACTTACAAGGTCCGCCTTCCAATAGGCAGGTACTACGAATTCAGTCGAGGCTATATCCTACAATTCTACTACTTCTTTTCACTTTTTAATGCCCTGAAAAACGGGTGTTGATCGACACTGACTTGGTTCTGTATAAATTCCATGATACCTTTGGGGTCTTATCAATTTATAATGAAAGTAATTCAAGTCTTCCTTCTTTTTGTATTTGGAATGTTGATCAGTTGCGATGATGGTCACTCCGACCGTATCGTCAGCGGAGAGGTCAAGGAGGAAGCATCGGAAGGACAAAACTTTCTTACTGCTCAGTACCTTCGTAATATTGATGCCATTCAGCCGGATGCTGAGCAAGCAGGCAACTTTGAGGGGATGGTGAAAATCGAAGGTGGCACGTTTGATATGGGTGGCGATAATGCCCAAGCACGGACTGATGAGATGCCCAAACACACTGTTTCTGTTGGGGGCTTTTGGATGGATGCAACGGAAGTAACTAATCGGGAGTTTAAGGAATTTGTGGACGCCACTGGATATGTGACCGTGGCAGAACAGGAAATAGATATCGCTGAAATGATGAAGCAATTGCCTGAAGGCACTCCCCCCCCACCTCCGGAGGCAATTCAACCGTTTTCATTAGTCTTCAATCCTCCTCCTCCCGGCCGCACATATTATCACCCTAGCGACTGGTGGCGCATGGTGCCCGGAGCTAATTGGCGGCAACCGCATGGTCCAGGTTCAGATATCGAAGACAAGATGGATCATCCCGTAGTGCATGTAGCTTGGTACGACGCCCTGGCTTATTGCAAATGGGCCGGTAAGCGGCTACCCACTGAAGCAGAGTGGGAGTACGCTGCCAGAGGAGGGACTTACAATAACATCTATCCCTGGGGTAATGACTCTTTGACACCAGAAATGGCGAATTATTGGCAAGGAGAATTTCCCGTCACGCACGACCCTGAAGATAACTATCTCCATACCGCACCGGTCAAATCCTTTGACCCCAATCCATATGGACTCTTTGATATTGCAGGTAATGTGTGGGAATGGACGGGTGACTGGTATCATTTCCAATATTATCAAAATCAGGCACAGGTGCAGGGACAAATCAAGGATCCCATGGGTCCTGAAAGGAGCTTAGACCCGGACGAACCCACCATACCCAAGAAGGTCATTCGAGGAGGATCCTTCTTATGCAGCGACTCCTACTGTTCAGGATATCGAGTAGCATCCCGCATGAAAACAAGTCCTGACACCGGCATGGAACACACTGGGTTTCGTTGTGTCCGGGATTTGGAAACTGACTAAAGAAGCAGACTGACTCCCTCTGAATTGGTATAGGAGAGCAGGGTAAAGTCATATCCACTCCATTCTCCAAAGAGTGAGATCGGTGCTCCGCCACTGATGGCTACGAGTGACCAGGTTTGCTCCTGAGACTTATTGGCAATGGGAATCATGGTGCCCTCTTCGTCTCTGATAAAAATATCTTCATTTGATGCTATCAATCGCATATTACGTAGACTACATGGGAATGCACGAATCCAGGGATTTTTAGCAAGTGCTACCGCAAATTGTTTTTGAAATTTTGAAAGTAGATCATATGCTGGCAGTGGGACCTTTGGCCTTTTCATGGTTTCCACGTCAAACAAATGTCCTCTCAGTGAAAATGTACCCGGATAATACACAAGTGCTGCGATGTAACCAGAATGCATATTCCAGTCTATTTCAAACTTATTTCGACCGAAAGTGAATTCAAGGACCAATGCGAGACGCTTTGTATTTGCCCCAATAAACCATGATCTTCGAGCGGTCAATTGCTCTTCTTGATGGTGTGTCTGGCCGATCAGAATCCATACATCACGAATTGCGTTATCCTTTGGGAGTCTTGATTTCTGAAGATTATAACCACCGACACTGTAAATGGTATGCTGCATAGACTCGGGCAGTGTTTCCCTTCGTTGAAATGCTGAAGTATATAGATACAGCTGAGAAAGCTCAAACAGCATGCGTTCCTTCCAGTTTTGGTCGGATTTAGGAATGTTTGAAAGACTTCGAACTCGACGTGCAAGTCCACCTAGTTTGGCATCTACCAACCGGCTTGAAATTTCATGTAAGGAGGTTTCAGAAAAATCATACTCCAACAAACCAATGCGAAGAATATCATCGAGCCAATCCCGAAGCTGATCCACACCACGCTGCATGAGTAGTATACGGTCGGCTGCCGGTAGTAGGTCGGTGTTCATCAAGTAGCATTCGTCTTAGATTTGCTGATGAGCTGAAGTGCGATTCTGGAAGCAGACTGTTCAGCACTTTTCTTATTAAAATCCTCTGCTTCTGCCATTTGATTGCCATCCACCATCACAGCTACTTTGAATCGATCCCTTTTATCCACCTTGAATCGATCCAACACCTCGTAGGTAATGTCCTTGCCATTCTTTTGACACCATTCCAACAGTTGACTTTTGAAGTTATCATCGTTGACCTCCAACTCATGAATATCAAGATATAACCTCAAGACCTTGTTTATCACAAAAGCTTTGGTCAGGTGATAACCTCGCTCAAGATAGACTGCCCCTACAAGAGCCTCTAGGGCATTACCCAGCATGGACTTACTGAGCCGGGTATTATTGTACTCTAAAAGAAGGACATCGAGGCCCATCTGATCACCAATGAAATTTAGCGTTTTTCTCTTGACGATCTTTGCCCTCATTTTAGTGAGAAATCCCTCATTTCCTCCAGGATACTTTTTAAAGAGATATTCTGCCACTATGGTGCTAAGTAGCGCATCTCCCAGGTACTCCAACCTTTCATTATTGTATCGATGCCCTTTACCACTTCCTCCGTTTTGGTTAGACTTATGGTGAAAAGCCTGCTCAAACAGTTTCATGTTTCTGGGAACAAATCCCAGAATAGGTCGAAGCTTTTTTGCCAGATTGCGCTCAGTAGAAAAATAAAGATTATAGTATCCCTTTATACCAGTCAAAACACTTCTAGACTTTTTTGAAAATCACGCAAGCATTATGACCACCGAATCCAAAGGTATTGCTCAAAACCACGTTCAGATTCCTGGCTTGCGCTTCACCAAAGGTAAGATTTAACTTTGGATCAATCTCAGGATCATCTGTGAAGTGATTTATCGTAGGGGGTACAAAGCCCTCATTCAGGGCCAAGATTGCTGCAATACCTTCCACGGCACCTGATGCGCCCAACAAATGGCCGGTCATAGATTTAGTGGAACTTATACTCAGCTTGTACGCATGATCTCCAAAGATCTTTTGAATCGCCTTCAGCTCTGCGATATCACCCAGGGGTGTAGAAGTACCGTGTACATTGACATAATCAATGTCCCCTAGGTTAAGTCCGGCATCCACCAGTGTGTTTTGCATTACTGCTGAAGCACCCAGTCCTTCAGGATGGGGAGCTGTGATATGATAAGCATCAGCGGTCATACCACCTCCTACAATCTCGGCGTAAATTTTGGCACCACGCTTTTTGGCGTGCTCATACTCTTCAAAAATCAAGCAACCAGCTCCTTCACCCAGTACAAAACCATCGCGATCCTTGTCAAAAGGCCTGGATGCTGTAGCCGGATCGTCATTTCTCTGAGAAAGAGCCTTCATCGATCCAAAACCACCGATTCCGGCCTTAGTGACTGCAGCTTCTGATCCTCCGGTCACCACTACATTTGCTCTGCCCAACCGTATGTTATCCAGTGCGACGATAAAAGCATGTGTAGCCGATGCACAAGCGGACACGGTACCAAAATTGATCCCTCTGAATCCATACTTTATGGAAATGTGTCCAGGAGCGATATCAGCGATCATCTTCGGGATCATAAACGGATTGTATCGAGGGATCTCAGTATCCGTATTGTTTTCAATCTCCTCCTCAAGTGATCTCAAACCACCGATACCTGACCCCCAAATAACTCCAACCTTGTCCAGATCCAAAGTCTCAGGATCTAATCCAGAATCTTGCATCGCTTCATCTGCAACCACTAAAGCATACTGGGTAAACTTATCCAATCTACGAGCCTCCCGACGATGCATAAAGGTCTCAATATCAAAGTCCTTCAACTCACAGGCAAATGTGGTTTTGAAGGCCGTCGCATCAAAATGAGTAATCTGCGCAGCCCCACTCTTACCAGCTTTCAATCCCTCACCATAAGCGGATACTGTATTTCCAATGGGCGTGAGAGCACCCAGACCAGTCACCACTACTCTTCGCATAAGATTCATATTAGAAGTGATCGTAAAAATAAAAAATCCACAAATGAATCGAAATCGCATTTGTGGATTCAAGAAGTTTGCTTGATATGCTATGCTATCCTTGCGTTGCTTTTTCCAGGTATTCTATAGCGTGTCCTACAGTCTGAATATTTTCAGCTTGCTCATCTGGAATCGAAAGATCAAATTCCTTTTCAAACTCCATGATAAGTTCTACTGTGTCAAGAGAATCTGCACCGAGATCGTTGGTAAAACTGGCTTCAGAAGTAACTTCAGACTCGTCAACGCCTAGTTTGTCAACGATAATTTTGGTAACTCTTTCAGCAATACTCGACATATTAATTATTGTTAGGTTAAAAAAATGTGTGGCAAAAATAAAGTTTTAGCTCTCGGATCAACAACTTTTTTGATCTTTTTTAAAATTCGTCTCTCCTTCAGTATCATTACCTTATATCCACACTGAAGCCAACGACGGCAGAATGAAAAAAATTCACTCTTTGATTAGATACCTTTACAACTTACCTTTGCCGCTTAATTTAAGCCACGCTATATGGACCACGTAGCCCATCGAAACACAAAAATAGTCGCCACTGTCGGGCCCGCTTCCAGCTCTTATGATGCCCTACGAGACTTGGTTGAGGCCGGAGTAAACGTATTCAGACTCAATTTTTCGCATGGTTCGCATCAGCAACATCAAGAGGTCATTGACCACATTACCAGGATTAACGAGACGCAAAACAAGTTTGTGGGTATTCTGGCTGACCTTCAAGGACCCAAAATCAGAATTGGAGATTTGGAAGCTGACGGATTTCCTATTGAATCGGGAGATGAACTGTACTTCACAAATCAGCCCTGTCTTGGCACCCGGGAGATGGTCTACATCAGTTATCAAAACTTTCCCCAGGACGTGGAACCCGGTGAGCATGTCGTACTTGATGATGGAAAGGTAGTCCTTGAAGTATTGGAGACTGACAAGGAGAAAAAAGTAAAGATGCGTGTGGTACATGGCACTCACCTCTCTTCACGTAAAGGTGTGAATTTGCCGGAGACCTCTATTTCGCTTCCCTCTTTGACAGAAAAAGACGTAAGAGATCTGGAATTCATTCTTACTCAACCGGTACACTGGATTGCCCTGTCGTTTGTCAGATCGGCCATTGAAGTGAAAGAATTGCAGAAGAAAATCAGAGATGCTAATCATCCCGCAAAGGTCATCTCAAAAATCGAAAAGCCACAAGCCATCGAAAACATCGACAAGATCATCAAGCAGTCTGATGGGATCATGATTGCCCGTGGAGATCTTGGAGTGGAAGTACCGATGGAACGTCTTCCATTGCTACAAAAAAGGATCATTGGCAAGTGCTTACAGCGAGGCACACCCGTGATCGTAGCTACCCAGTTGATGGACAGTATGATCAGAAACCCTTCACCTACCCGGGCGGAGATTCTGGATGTTGCCAATGCCGTCCTTGATGGAACAGATGCCGTAATGTTGAGTGGAGAGACCGCGGTCGGCAAGCATCCTGTAAAGGTCATTCAGGCCATGACAAAGATTATCTTTGAGGCCGAGAAAAACTATGATCTGACAGGTAAGCGAGCCAAAGCTTCCCGTAAATCGAAAACCTACTATTCAGATGTGATTTGTATCAATGCCGGAAAAACGGCAGATGATATACATGCAAAAGGCATAGTAGGGATTACTGTAAAGGGTCACACCGCTTTTAAGATTTCAAGTTATCGTCCTAATTGTAAGATTTACATCTTTTCCGATGTGCATTCTACATTATGTCAGCTAAGTCTGGTGTGGGGCGTTAAATCTTTTTACTACGATAAATTTACTTCCACTGATGAGACAATCTCCGATCTCATGCATATTCTTACAGAGGTAAAAGAAGTAAAACCGGGTGACTACCTGGTAAATACAGGTTCGATGCCGCTCCATAGAAGATTTAGAACGAATTTTCTTAAGATTACGTTAGTGGATTGAGCCTAGATGGTGCAATCAGATGACCTGGTCATCGTTATGTAATCAAGAAAATTCTGCGCTTTGAAGTTACAGATCCTATTTTTAGTTTGTAGTATCTGGTCGCTGACCGTGGTTGGTCAGGTCACAGATTTACGCTACAGTGAGGAAGAAGTCACGATTGAAAAACAGTACATCGAGGCAAAGAAGTACAAGCTTCTTGGTGACATCGACGCTGCTAAAGATCTTCTGACACAGATCCTGAAAAAATATCGCAACCATGATGTAGCTGCCTATGAGCTGGCGGAAATTTACCAGCAAGAGGAGGCTTATGAAGATGCTCTGCATCACGCCAATCTGGCCGTCGGTATCGACACGGATAATGTTTGGTACTATAAGAAGAAGGCGGAAATATTGACTAGCATGCAACGTTTTTTGGATGCCGCAGATGTCTATCGACAGATGCATGAACTGCAACCTAATGAACCTTCATATCTGCATCACATGGCCTTCCTATACCAGAAAGGAGGTGAATTAGAAGCTTCTATTGCTATCCTGGAACAGATAGAACATCAATTCGGGGTCTCTGACAAGACTGCCCTTCCCAAGCATGACATGTATCATCGATTAAAGAAGAGAAGTAAGGCTCAAGAGAGTCTCGAAGCTCTGGTGGAAAGATTCCCCAGAGAGATTGAATACAAACATATCCTGGCCAACTACCTCAAAGCAATCAATAAGAAATCTGCAGCTGAAGAGATATATCGTCAGATACTGGCACAAAATCCCGAAGATGCACGTGCCAATGTTGCCCTGGCAAGTGACCTTAAGGACAGTGGTGACGAAAAGGGGTATCTCTCATCCATTCGCAAAATTTTAGAAAACGAAGAGGCTGGTATTGATCTGAAGATTAATGAATTGATGCCTTTTGTCAAAAAACTCCAGCGATCTCAAGAGCAGGGTGACCTGGAAGAACTTTTGGGACTTATCGCCATTTTAGAAAAGACCAACCCCGACGAGGCAAAATCATATGCACTACATGCTGATGTGCTGATGTTGGCTGGCAGAGATGAAGAGGCCATAGAAAAGTATAAACAAACACTAGCCCTGGATGAATCTAATTTCCTGGTTTGGGAGCA
The DNA here is from genome assembly GCA_050298535.1 of Saprospiraceae bacterium. Lineage (GTDB taxonomy): Bacteria > Bacteroidota > Bacteroidia > Chitinophagales > Saprospiraceae > JABDMH01. Next base: position 97,011 of record JBNKUI010000114.1, on the reverse strand, counting down.
GATGCTCATGCTTCAGGCGGACCATCAACACATGGAAGATCTGGCAAAGTACTCTGAGCAAGCTATGGAAATCTTCCCAAATCAGGCTCTCCTGTACTATTTAAATGGACTTGCAAACATCAATCTGCAACGATATGATGAGGCGCTTGACGGCCTAGATCAGGCTGTCTTTATGGCAGGCAGTAATAAGGACCTTAAATTCAATATCCTCGCACTCATGGGCAAAGCATACCATGAGTTGAATGACTTCGAATCATCCTCCACCTCGTATGAGGAAGCAATGATGATAAAACCTGCCGATCCCCACGTCTTGAATGACTACAGCTACCATCTGGCACTGAGAGGCGAGCAACTTGCCGATGCCGAGAAAATGGTAGATAAGGCACTTAATAAAGAACCAGAGAATCCACGTTTCCTGGCAACAAAATCCTGGATCAACTACAGGATGCAGAAACTCGATACAGCATTGAACATAATGGAGCAAGCCATCAAAGCCGGAGGTGATAACTATAGTTATGTCCTGGAAAAGTATGGCGACCTTCTATTCAAGCAAGGTGAAAAGGAGAAAGCCATTAAGCAATGGGAAATGGCACTCGAAAAAGGTGGTGGCTCAAAACTACTGGAGCGAAAGATCTCCGAAGAAAATCTCATCGAAGAGCAGTGACAAGAATCCTCCTACATATAGGGATCCTGGTGGTCATAGCGGGTGTATTTGCCTGTAATGCCAGCAAGAAAGCCACAACCGCAGTACCTTTTAAGAAACGAACCGAAAAACAGGTGGTTCAACATCTGCAGTCACAAATGTTGACAAGCGATCACATCAATGCAAAAGCTAAAATTCGATTTGACGATGGGGATCAGAGAGTGACATTTAATGCTAATCTGCGCATGGTAAAAGATTCACTCATTTGGGTAAATGCCACTTTTTTGAGCTATGAGGTCGCACGCATTCTGATACGACCCGACTCAATCTTCGTCATCAACCGATGGGAAAAAACGTACATGAAAGACTCATATGAGGGATTTGATAAAGAATTTGAGATTCCGGTGTCTTACGATCAATTGCAAGAGATTGTCATGGGTAACAATCTCCTGCAAAAAGCGAAACCAATTGATTTTAAACTACAGGAAGATCAATACCTCTTGAATCAACAACTATCTGAATACATCACCCATCACATCGTCAATGCATCATCACTCGAACTTGCAGAGTTGAACGTACTTGACAAGGAATCAGGCTACGAAATACAACTTAAACTGGACGACTACCGACCTCTAGAAAACGCATTGAAAATTCCCTATTACAGAGAATACATTATAAAGAACAATAATGCGTATCTTGCAAATATTCAACTAAATCTGTCCAGCATTGATACGAAAGAGAAGAAGAAAACTCCGTTTAGCATTCCGGGTCACTACGAGCTCGCGCGCTAGTCTCCTGCTCTTATCCTGTTGCGTTTCCTTCATGTTGTCAGCCCAGGACAGGGCAGATCTCGAACGTCAACAAAAAGAACTACAGGAGAAAATCTCCTATACCAATACTCTACTCGGGAAGGTATCCAGTCGACAAAAAGAATCGGTATCTGCTTTACAACTAGTAAAAGACCAAATCGATGCACGTACTGCTCTCATTGGCAACTATCGACAGGAACTTCTCAATATTAAGAATGAGCAGGTGAAGACCGAAACAGAAATCGTGTCCCTTAAAAAACAGATGGACCGTCTTCTGGAAAGTTATCAGGATATGTTGAAAACCAGCTACCGGGCAAAGTTGCTGCATAATAAATGGTTATTCTTATTATCAGCTACCAGCTTCAATCAACTTTTCAGGAGGTGGCAATATCTAAGACAAGTAAATAACTTTTGGAGATCTCGATTGTCCGAAATGTCAGAGAAACAAGAAAAACTGCAAGAAAAGCAACGTGACTTGACCCATCTGGTGGTGCAGAAAGATGCTCTCTTGGCAACGAGTGTGAAAGAACAAAAGCGTCTTGAAGCCGATAAAACCAAGCATAGTCAAATCGTTAGCGAACTGGCCAGTGAGGAGAAACGGTTAAGAAATGATCTGAAAGAACATAAGCTGGCCAGTGAAAAACTACGGCGTGCTATTGCAAATATTATATCTGAGGTCGCTGGCAACAATACCGGGAATGCACTGCCCACTACGCCGGCCATGAAAAAACTCGCGCAGTCTTTTGAAAGGAATCGAGGTAAATTACCCTGGCCTGTCAGAAGAGGTGTCATAAGCAGACCATTTGGAACACAAAGACATCCTACTCTAAAGAATGTTAGTACAAATAATAATGGAGTGGATATCCGCACTGAAGTGGCTGCTCCAATACATGCGATCTTTGAGGGGACTGTCGTGGGCACCCAATATATCCCTGGTTTTGACCATATGCTTATATTAGCGCACGGGTCATTTTATACGGTGTACTCCTATCTAAAACAAGTAAACGTGGAAAAGGGTACGAAAATAGGATCAGATCAGATACTTGGAACTGCCAGGGATCGTGATGGTATTGGCGAAGTTCATCTCGAGATTTGGCATGGGAAGGAACTTCTAGATCCCAAAGACTGGTTAATGACCCAGTAAGAATAGCTAGAAATTTATGGAGAAAGACTGGAATGTAGGGAAACAGAATAACCAGGGACTAAAGAGAAAAGGGGAAAAAGCCATTCTTGTGGGCCTCGTCCATGGAAAATATACCAAGGAGGAAATCGAGGAGCATCTTGATGAGCTCGAGTTCCTTGCCTTGACAGCTGGAGCTGTCACGGAGAAACGATTCATGCAAACCCTTCAACATCCTCACACTAAAACCTTCGTTGGTAAAGGTAAACTAGAGGAAATCACTGAGTATGTGAAAAAGCACGACATAGATCTTGTCATTTTTGATGAAGACCTCACCGGTAAGCAGCAGAACATTCTGGAAGAACACCTAAAGCGTAAAATCGTAGATCGCAGTACACTGATTCTGGATATTTTCGCGAGCAGAGCTCAAACCGCACAAGCCAAAACACAAGTGGAACTGGCTCAAATGCAGTATCTCTTACCAAGATTACGGGGTCTTTGGACTCACCTGGAACGACAGAGAGGGGGTATTGGAATGCGTGGACCAGGTGAAAAGGAAATCGAAACAGATCGCCGGATCGTCAGAGACAAGATTGCTCTGCTCAAATCAAAGCTGGAGAAGATAGATCTTCAAAATACCACCCAACGGAAGAATCGGGGCGATATGATTCGTGTCGCACTGGTGGGATATACCAATGCGGGGAAATCCACCATCATGCAATTACTTTCGAAGTCTGATGTATTTGCAGAAAACAAACTCTTTGCTACCCTGGATACCACGGTACGTAAAGTCGTATTTGACCGAATGCCATTCTTGCTTTCGGATACGGTTGGTTTCATCCGAAAATTACCGCACCACCTGGTCGAAAGTTTCAAGTCTACTCTGGATGAGACACGAGAAAGCGATCTACTATTACACGTGATTGATATCTCGCACCCAAACTATGAGGATCATATAAAAACTGTACAATCTACTCTCCACGAGCTAGGGGTCGGAGATACTCCTATGATCATGGTATTCAATAAAATGGATCTCTACCGATCCCGTTACTTCGATGATCTGTTAGATGATGAAACCAAGGAGGAGCTTGAAAGCACACTTAAGGATTCAATACAAAAGCAATTTGAGGAACCCTGCATCTTCATTTCAGCTCGAGAGAGAGAAGGCATCACGGATTTTCGAGAAGCCCTGGGAGAAGAAATACTTAAACTTTACGAAGAGAGATATCCCTATCAGGTGAAATCATTCTAAGATATTCAGGCATGGCATAGGAGCTTTTCCAAAATTGTCAATTATCTTAATTTTTGGTTACTTTGTCTACCTTTGCGCCCCCTCTCTGCTTAAAATGGTCACAATTGTGCAGATTATTTAACCAAACCTGAAAATATGGTTTTCCTTGAGTTTGAAAAACCGCTGGAGAGTCTTTACGAACAGCTCGATAAAATAAAGCAAGTAGGTCAGGAAGGTGATCTTGATGTCGATCCTATGATCTCAGAACTGGAAACAAAGATCAAGAAAAAGCGGAAAGAGATCTATGATTCATTGACTGGATGGCAGAAGGTACAACTATCTCGTCATCCTGAGCGACCTTATACACTGTACTACGTTTCTCAGATTTTTGATGAGTTTATAGAGTTACATGGTGACCGTCTTTTTAAAGATGACAAGGCTATGGTGGGCGGCCTGGCAAAATTAGGCTCACAAAGTGTAGTAGTCATTGGTCATCAGAAGGGAGTCAACACCAAGATGCGACAGTATCGAAATTTTGGAATGGCCAATCCTGAGGGGTATCGTAAAGCACTTCGTCTGATGAAACTCGCCGAAAAATTTGAATTGCCGGTAGTCAGTCTTATAGACACAATTGGTGCATACCCAGGGATCGAAGCTGAAGAGAGAGGACAGGCGGAGGCCATTGCACGCAATCTCTATGAAATGGCCCAATTGAAGACTCCCATCATTTGCTACATCATCGGTGAGGGAGCTTCCGGGGGTGCCATAGGTATTGGCCTGGGTGATGCTGTCTATATGTTTGAGAATACCTGGTATTCCGTTATAAGTCCAGAATCTTGTTCTTCCATATTATGGCGAAGCTGGGATTTTAAGGAGCAGGCCGCCGAAGCCCTTAAACTGACATCCGATCACATGCATCGTTTTGGTCTGATCGATGGTATCATCAAGGAGCCCTTGGGAGGAGCACACACCGATCCAGAAAAAATGGCCCAAACGCTCAAACGACATCTTCGCCAACAAATCACACGACTTAAGAAGGTACCTATGGAGGAACTACTGGATCTCCGCATTGAGAAATACCGCAAAATGGGGGAGTTTCAAAAAGTAGGTGAGAATGGAGTAAAATGAGTTATAGAGACCATCTCATTGACAGGCGCATAGCCCGTCGGCTATCAAAATACCAATTTACGCCCTCCGGCAATGTACACTTACAGAAAAGTCATATTGGTATCCTCTTTTCCGGAGACCAATTGGCACATCATCAGGAAGTCAATAAGTTGGCGCAGAAACTCCAGGAACAATATAGTGCCTATACCCATCAGTTGGGGTTTCTAAATCGGAATCTGGACCCCAATGTGGTGATGGGGTTTCCGCACATCAGCAGAAGTGATATCTCCTTCTGGCCGGCTGAATCCCAGGGAAAAAATGTGGAGCTTTTTGTACAAAGAGACTACCATCTGATCATAAACTTAGATTTGGATGACTATCCCCTCCTGCATCAAATAGCATATAAAGCGAATGCAAGGCATAAGGTAGGCACTAATCGAGCCTATTCTAATATCTATGACATCATTGTGGATATTTCTGGGGAGGAGGAACTATCTAGCGTGATTGAAAAAACCTTAGATTTATTTTTAAAAATTAATCAACCATGATACAGGAGCGCTTTAAAGGCCTTGGCGTAGCAACAATAACACCCTTCAAAGATGGAAAGATCGATATTCCGGCGCTCGAGAAAATCATAGATTTCCAGGTATCTGCAGGCGTAGATTATCTCGTATGTCTCGGTACGACAGGAGAAGCCACTACCCTAACAAAGCAGGAAAAAGATACAGTGATTGAGCTGACCAAATCTGTAAACGCTCAAAGGGTACCTATCATGCTTGGCACTTTCGGGGGCAATGATACCGCCGCCATCATACGATCATTTGATGCATATGATCTCAATGGAATAGATGGCTTTCTATCTGCAAGTCCTGCTTACAACAAACCGCCGCAAAGCGGTGTGGTGGCTCACTATCAAGCCTTAAGTGCAGCCACACCTCTTCCGATTGTGGTGTACAATGTACCTGGACGTACTGCCTGTAATCTAACCGTTGACACAACAGTAAGAATTGCTGATACTTGCCCGCAGATTATCGGTATAAAAGAGGCATCTGGTGATTTAATTCAAGGCGGTAAAATCATTAAGCATACCCGACCAGATTTTCTTGTACTGTCCGGAGATGATGAGACCGCTCTGCCGCTTATGGCCATAGGAGGGGATGGAGTAATCTCTGTGATTGCCAATGTATATCCAAAGTACTTCACGGAGATGACTGCAGCAGCACTTCAGGGTGATCTGGAAAAAGCAGTAAAAATCCATATGGATCTGGTAGACGTACATCCATACCTGTACGACGAAGGAAATCCTGCCGGAATAAAAGGCGCTATGGAAATCAAGGAATTTTGTAGCCGCGAAGTACGACTTCCGTTAATGCAACTATCTGAGAAGTCTATGCAAGGTCTTAGAAAATCAATGCAAGAAGTCGAATCGGAATATTAGAATAAAAAAGGACTGCATGTTGCAGTCCCTCCCGATTATGATTATTCCTTTTAATGACAAAGCCTAACAAGGAAAAAATTAAGGCCACTTCTTTAAGCAGCCTTAGAAAACCATAGTTATCCCGATCAAAAATATCTTAGAATTCCTAAGGGAATCATATATCAAAGTACTTGTGCACCGACCAGGGGTCGAGCTATAACGGATAATATTTCATCGGACTGAAAGTCCTCGGGTCGCATTTGAAATTCGCAACATTAGACGGGTTCATTATATGTCGCGATTTTTCTAAATTGGAGCGTCATTAAAGACAACTACATGAAGACAAATAATGTGCCAGCTTCGCTCATTCTCGGAATTTCTTTCATTCTGGGTATGTTTTTCCTCGGTAACAAGTTTATTGAAGCCCGTAAAAACAACCGATTTGTATCCGTCAAAGGATTAGCCGAACAAAACGTAGTGGCTGACCAGGGATCATGGGTCATAGGGGCGACAGCCACTAGCAACGATCTTGACCAACTAAAACGAACGGTCAATCAGCAAGTGAGTGCCATCCAGAGCTGGCTTCGTGAGAAAGGTTTTGAAACATCAGAGATCAAAGTGGCCGAAATGAGTCTTCTTGAAAATATATATGGTAATGTCACATCTCGCTATACTGGTAATCTTCAGGTATCCTTGTCTACCAAGAATGTAGATCTGCTGGATCAAACTTCAGGGGAAGTGAATGAATTGGTTGAGAAGGGTGTTTCTCTATCCGGCGACCGTTGGCTGTCCCGACCCCGATTTTATTTTACTCAGATCAATGATATTAAACCCGCTCTGCTTGCAGAGGCTACCAAAGCAGCTTTAAGATCAGCTGAAGAATTTGCTGATAATTCTGGAGAAACAGTAGGTGGTATAAAACAGGCCCGGCAAGGTATTATATCACTCATTCCTGCGAATAGAGTCAGTGAATCAGAAGAGTTTTACAAAGATAAGATCGCACGAGTGGTGACAAGCATTGACTACTTCATTGAGTGATTAGGTGATGGTAAAGACACCATTTTGATAGATCAGTGTATCATCAGCCCAGATTTCTCCTCCATCCTTCATCTCGGCAATCATATCCCAATGTACACTTGACTTGTTTTTGCCTCCTGTTTGGAAGTATGCCTGCCCTACTGCCATATGTATTGTGCCACCGATCTTTTCATCAAACAAGATGTTGCCAGTTGGCTGCTGGATATTATAGTTAGTACCGATAGCGACTTCGCCAAATCTCCTGGCACCTTCCACCTCAAATATCTTGTCCAACAGTTCCCGTCCTTCGTGGGCATCCCAGCGCACTACCTCACCTGCTTCGACCCACAAGGTAATGCCCTTGACTGGGTGCCCCTGATAGATCGACGGATAATCAAAGTGAATATGACCCTTGACAGAGTCTTCCACTGGCGCAGTATAGACTTCGCCTGAAGGCATATTGGTTTGTCCATCTGAATTCATCCATATCCGTCCCTCGACATTAAATTTAATATCCGAAGAAGCATTCTTATAGCGAATCTCTTTACATCGATTTAGATAGTCAACAATCTTCTGTTGATGCCTTCTTACCTCCAGCCATGCCTCCTCGGGATTATCTTGAAAAAGCTTACAGGCATCATACACAAAGTGCTGGTACTCCTCAAGAGACATACCTGCTTGTTGTGCTGCGGCTTGCGTTGGATACTGACAGAGGCACCGCTTCAATGAACGATCAGCAGTTCGTTTGCTATAGGTTTGCTGAAGATTTTGCGAAGAGCTACTACGCACTTTTCGTTTCTGAGGATCGATACTTTGATCCTCTCGTAGATTATATGGGGCTCTGATAAATAAATAGGCCTCAAATGACTCCATTGCTGCTTTCTGCAAGGGTGAATGCCAGCGTAACTGCTCTTCAGAAGCTTCTGAATAGAAGATCCTGTTTTCCTCCCGCCACGACAAGCTGCAGACCACATGTGCCCCTCTACGCATTGCCAGTCGATAGACCTCCCTTACAAGGGGCTCGGCCAGCATAGTTGATTGTACCAGTAATCGGTCGCCTTTCTGAATCTCCAAACAGTACTCAACCAGTAGCTGGGCATATTTCGCTTCTATCGAATGTATCATTCCTAGTTATTCTAAATAAAAAAACCGGCCGAGCATACCTCTCGTACCGGTCAAGTATATTGTTGATAAGATTAAGTCTAAAGCAATCAAGCAGCTACCAACTCATATCTTCTTCTGAATCTACTTCATCAGAATCCGAAGTCACTTCCGCGGCATCGTCATCTTGTTCATCATAATCCTCATTTTCTCTCCTTGATTCCCACTCCTGGTTCTTGCGAGTATACTCGTCATAATCATAATCAGGCATCAACTCATTCTTTATGTAGTTGACAGTTTCTTCAAGCCCTTCTATGAATCGGTTAAAATCTTCCTTGTAGAGAAAAATCTTGTGCCTTTCATAGCCATCTCCATTAAACCGCTTTGTGCTTTCTGTCAGGGTGATGTAATAGTCATTGCCCTTCGTCTTTTTGACATCGAAGAAATAGGTTCTCCTTTTACCAGCTCGTACCTTGTTTGAATACACACTTTCAAACTTCCGGTTATTTCTGTCGTTCTCCACGTCCAAATGTTTGGTTCAAAATCAGATCAAGTCATGCAAATGTAAAGATTTGCCCTAAAATTCTGGCATTTTACAAAATTTTATTTTCGGAGTCAACCAGCTGCTGTCGTTCATACATTTTGGAATAAAAGCCTTGATTTTCAATGAGTTGTTCATGAGTCCCCATTTCCTCGATCCGACCCTCATCCAATACAAGGATCTTGTCAAATTGCAGTGAACTATATATTCTGTGAGTAATAATGATCGTTGTTTTGTCCTTTAACGTTTCGTTGAGATAGCCCAAAATTTGATTTTCTGTTCTGGTGTCTACCGCGCTGAGGCAATCATCAAGGATAACGATATTGGGTTCTTTCATAAATGCTCTGGCCATGGATACACGCTGTTTTTGCCCTCCGGATAACGTGACCCCACGTTCACCGATACGAGTTTCAAACTGCTCTGGCAATTCCATGATATCATCGTACACAGCTGCCTTTCGGGCGTAATGCTCCGCCTTTTGTCCTGCTGCATTTTCTTCTAAACCAAATCGAATGTTATTTCGAATTGTGTCTGAAAACAGAAAGAAATCCTGCGGAACATAGCCAATTTCCTGTCGCAGAGTCCTTAGATTATGTTCCCGCACATCACGACCGTCCAATAGGATTCTTCCTTCGCTAATGTCATACATTCTCAATAGTAAATCAGCAATGGTGGTCTTTCCGGATCCTGTTTTGCCTACAATCGCCAACTTCTCACCCTTCTTTATAGTAAATGAAACATTCTTGAGCGCTTTAATACCCGTATCAGGGTACACAAAGGAGACATTATCAAACTCTATCTCGCCTTTGAGATCAGGTGACTGATCCACAAGATTCTCTACTTCCGGCTCCTCTGCAAGGAATTCATTGATACGCTTTTGTGATGCCTCTGCTTGCTGGATAATAGAAGCAATCCAGCCGATCGAGGTGACAGGCCAGGTCAGCATGTTTACATAAATGACAAATTCGGCGATGTTTCCAGGTGTGATATTTCCTTTATAGACCTGCAAACCACCAAAGTATATGGTGAGAATTGTTGAAGTACCAATAATCAGCAACATCAGTGGGAAGAAAAGCGCATTGACGACAGCCAGCTTCATTGATTTATCCTTGAATTCATCGCACTCCTCGCTAAAATAACTCGTCATTGCTTTTTCGTGGGTGTATGACTTAACCACTCGTATACCACTAAATACTTCCTGAGCGACGCTATTCAACTTGGCCAGCTGTCTTTGGATAATGGTGCTTTTCTTGTGGATAATCGAACTCACGAAGTATATGGATAGCGAAAGAAGAGGCAATGGGAGCAAGCAATACAGGGACAATTCCACACTTACCGACAGCATCGAATAGATCACCATCACAAAAAGTGTAAATAAGTTGATACCATATAGCAGGGCAGGTCCCACATACATACGGACCTTTGATACATCCTCGGAAATCCGAGCCATCAAATCACCTGTCATATTACGACGGTAAAATGCCTGGTCCATTTCCTCATAATGTGCAAAAATATCTTTGCGAAGGTCATATTCAACTAATCGAGACATCACAATAATCGTCTGCCGCATGAAGTACATGAAGACCCCCATCAGTAGTGCAAATACAAGGACCAGAATGGCGAAGTACAGCAGAGATGTGCCTATGTCCCGGTACAGAAGATCTTGTGCTTCAAATCCATCGTACAACCGGTACATTCTGATGTTTTCGTACAGAATATCGAGGGCCTGGCGAATGGCCTGCGGCTGAAGTACCCTAAAATAATTGGAAAGGGCTACAAACACGAAACCCAGTACAATATGCCACTTGTACCTCAGGAAGTATTTATTTATGACGCGCAACTCCTTCATGGGCCTAAGATAGGTTTTTCACATGGATGCCCTTGCTAAGGATCCACATTGACACTTACACGAATTGTAGTCAAACCCTTCTGCTTTTTGAGATAATCCACAGATTCTTTTATCCAACACTTGGTATCCCGAATGAGTTTAGCCTTTTTTTCAAGTTTAAGCACAATATGCTGAATGTATCTATTTCTTACTCTGGGAATAGAAGGTATAATCGGACCCTTGACCCGATCTCCCAATCGATCTGCAAGATATTTAAAGAGAAAACGTGCTGCAGCATCTGCCTTAGTAGCATCTGTGTGCCTGACAGTAATTTCTATCATTCTCGAAAACGGAGGAAAGCCAAAAGTCTTACGCTCTTGAATTTCCCGAGCATAAAAGCGCTGGTAATCGTGCTGAAGAACATCCTGTATGACGGGGTGACTTATCTGATATGCCTGAATCACTACCCGTCCCTTATGGTGTTTCCGTCCTGCCCTTCCACTTACCTGCTCCATCAACTGAAAGGCACGTTCAGTGGCTCTAAAGTCAGGATAATGAAGCAGGTGGTCTGCGGAAATAATCCCCACCAGACTAACATGATCAAAATCCAAACCTTTGGTTACCATCTGCGTGCCAATCAGGATATCGAGCTGCTTAGACTCGAATTTATCCAGAATTTGCTCAAGATTTTTCTTACCGCGAGCAGTGTCCAGATCCAATCTTCCAATCTTCATCTCCGGCCATCGAATCTTCAACTCATCCTCCAGGAGCTCCGTGCCAAAGCCTTTTAAGACTAGTTCATGATTACCACAGGCAGGACAGACCAGTGCAGTTTTTTCGGTGTAACCGCACAGGTGACATTGCATTTCATTCCGATATTGATGATAGGTCAGACTAGTATCACAGTTAGTACACAGGGCAGTCCATCCACAGTTAGTACAGGTCATGACGGGAGCAAACCCTCGGCGGTTTCTGAAAAGAATTGTCTGAAATCCCTTTTTGTGGACTTCCTCCATCTCATCGAGTAGGATCTTGCTAAAATGGTCATTTGATCCCTGCCTTTTCATATCTACCAGGATCACTTCAGGTAGAGGCATTTGACCAAATCGCTCCGGCATTTCAACGAGCTGATATTTTCCCTGATGTGCATTGTAATAACTTTCCAGCGAAGGGGTTCCGGTACCCAGGATGCAAAGCGCTTCATGACGTTGACTTAAGTATATGGCAGCATCACGTCCTTGATATCGAGGATTAGGTTCTGTCTGTTTATAGCTTCCGTCGTGTTCCTCATCTACTATTACCAACCCCAAATCAGCAAAAGGGAGCAGAATACTGGATCTGGCTCCCAATACGACTTTCGGAGTCCCTAGCACCTTTCGCCAGACCTCGACACGCTTATGTTCATTTATCCTCGAATGGTACACCAGAAGCTGGTCTCCGAAGATTCTTTTCAGCCTGCCCACAATTTGGGTAGTCAGGGCAATCTCCGGAAGTAGATAGAGTACCTGCCTCCCCTGGGCGAGCACTTCCCGAATCAATTCAACATATACACGGGTTTTGCCACTGCCTGTCACTCCATGCAGCAAAACAGGCTTCTGATGATCCATGCCTGTATGAATCGCATCCACAGCCGCTCTCTGCTGCTCACTGAGGGGTTTTTCTGTATCAAGCGTTTCATCATAGGAACCTAATCTACTTACTGTTGTCTCAAAGCGTTCAATAATGCCCTTTTTCTCCATGGCTACCAGGACCTGATGTGATACTTCTGCCACCTTGACCAAATGCTCCTGGGTGATCACCTTCATATCTCTCTGAAGCTGAAAAATGGTCAATAAGGCCCGGGTCTGGTGATCAGACCTGGCCACCCGATCAAACATCTCCTGCCGAACCTGTGCATTCGAACTGTCCCGACTCAGTCGGATGGCCACCATCTTTTTGGCCTTAAATCCACCCTGGAGTTCTTCCTTCACCTTGATGACTTCCTCTTCCAGAAGGCTTTTTATCAGGGGATATACTGTCTTGATTTCTAGAATAGACCGAATCTTGTCAATGGTCAATTCCTTTTGAATTTGAACGGCTTCTGCAATCATGTAGGACCGGTCATCCAAGTCAAAAATCTTTTCATCCAGCATCGGGCCAGGAAGAATGATGGTCTCACTGTTTAATTTCAGTCTGGAAGGCACAGCGGCATGCATCACTTCTCCTAAGCCACAGAAATAATAGCGAGCTAGCCACTGCCAGAACTCCAACTGCGCACGAGTGATAATCGCCTCTTCGTCCAGAATTGATATCACCTCCCGTGTTGCATAAGAAGGAGGCGTCTTATGTATCTCAATGACAAGACCTGCGTACAACTTTTTCTTTCCAAATGGTACTTCCACACGCACACCAAACTGGATAGAATCCTCCAGTTCTCTGGGGACTTTATAGGTATACGTAGAGTATACGGCCAGTGGTATCACAACATCTATATACACCGAATTTTACAAAATTTTTGAACCTCAAAGATGCACATATCCTTTATCAAACCATAAGTGGTGGACATTTGAACGCAGTGTTTTTTCATATCTTTCGACAGCATTCAGGACTTTACAACCGATCAGGAGATATGAAGAAGTTGGGAAAATTGGTGTTAGTTCTTGTACTCTTCTCCTACGTGATTATTCACTTAAGTCCTAAAGATGATATCCATCAGACTTCTGAGGCAACTGAACATCATATTTACCGACCATCAGATCATCTTCATTTTCAGCGAGCATATCCAGAGGAAAATCTTGACCTCAAAGCATACTATCGAACGCTACATTCTGTCCAACAAAATTCATCCTTCCAGAGATCAGTCGGATCATGGCAAACTCAGGGACCAGGCAATGCAGGAGCCCGTATCAACCATATTGCAGTGGATCCTTCCGATCAAAGGACAATTTATATTGGGTATGCCGGAGGTGGCATCTACAAGACAGAGGACGGCGGTAATTCCTGGAGTCCTATATTCGATGATTATCCCATACTTTCTATTGGTTGTCTGGCTATTGATCCTGCTGATACTGATAGAATCTATGCAGGAACCGGTGACCCCAATATTACCGGCATACCATTCATAGGTCATGGAATCTACAAGTCTGAAGATGCGGGTGCTAACTGGGAGCCTATCGGACTCAGTGAGACAGGTATAATTTCTGAGATTATCATCCACCCCACCGAAACTAATACCATATATGCCGCCGCGATGGGATCCCCTTTCGAACGGACCAGCGACCGCGGATTGTACAAGAGCAACGATGGTGGCACCACCTGGACACAGATCCTTTTTGTCTCTGAGATGACGGGTATTATCGATATTGCGATGTCCCCCACAGATCCCAATGTACTCTTTGCCGCTGGATGGGACCGGGTCCGAAACAACCGGGAATCTGTCACATATGGAGAAGGTGCTAAAATCTTTAAGTCTCAGGATGCAGGCAACACATGGACCGAGCTCCAGGGCGGCCTGCCCACTGATCCTCAATCTCGCATCGGCCTGGCCATAGTGCCATCAGATGCTCAGCAAATCTATGCAGTCTATGTGGGTAAGAATCACGAGGTGCATGGCGTCTTCAAATCCATGGATAGTGGTGTCTCCTGGTCACAAATTGCTACCGATCCCCTCAGTGGACTTCCAGCCACAGCCTTGCAGGGATTTGGTTGGTATTTTGGAAAAATCGAAGTTCACCCCACAAATCCAGAGGAAGTCTTCTTACTCGGCGTACGGCTATATAGAAGAAATCCAAATACAGGTCTTTGGCAACGGGCTGACACAGGTACTGGTGATGTAGTGCATGTGGATATGCATGACCTGGTCTTCCTTTCAGATCAAGAGCTTTTACTGGCCACAGATGGCGGACTATATGGGAGCCAAAATGGAGGTCAGTCCTGGACAGACCTGGAAAATATACCAACCACCCAATTCTACCACGTCTCTTACAATCCACACCTACCTGATACATACTACGGAGGAGCTCAGGACAATGGTAGTTTATCTGGAAATGCATCCGACATCAATAACTGGCGAAGATATTTTGGTGGGGATGGATTTCGGACCATCTTTCATCCTGTTGACCCCCTGGTATATTATGTTGAAACCCAAGAAGGTGGTCTTTCAGTGACAAATGATGGTGGTCAAACACATCAGAATGCAACGATGGGGATACAGTCGCAGGATAATATAAACTGGGATGCACCTGTCATCTTGAGTCGCCATAATCCGGATCATATCTATTTGGGAACAGATCGGCTGTATCAAAGTATTGATGGTACAGACGTTGACTTTCAGGTTATTAGTCCGGTGCTGACAGACCCAATAGTCTTTTTGGAAGCAACAAGCAATATCACCGCCATTTCAGAGTCATTTTTTGAACCCGAATTTCTGGCCGTGGGGACAGGCGATGGTAATTTTTGGACCACCGAAAATTTGGGCGAAACCTGGAACAACTTTGACTCAGAAATTCCAGATCGATATATTACCTCCATTCACCACTCTCCCACATGGCAAGACCATGTTTATCTGTCTCTCTCGGGATTTAAAGATGCAGACAATACCCCTCATATTTTACGATCCCTAGATCGTGGGAAGCATTGGACCAGCATAGCTGGTAATCTTCCTAATGTCCCTGTGAATGATCTGTTTATACTTCCTAATAATGGAGATGAGGTCCTTTTTGCAGGGACCGATGCCGGTGTCTTTATAACAATAAATGCAGGAATTCAGTGGACTCCCCTGGGTAATAACCTCCCGGCGATCCCAGTCTTTGATCTAGATTACAATGTGGAAAAGAATGAGTTGATAGCGGCCACTTTTGGAAAATCGATCGTCACCTTTGGCCTTGATCAACTAGACCTTCGAAGTGATGGTATCACTTCTGTAGTTGAGTATGAGTTATATAGGGTGCTTCTAAGTCCTAATCCGGTGATAGACTTTTTAAACATCAAGCATGAGGGAGCGTCACATCCAATAAAGGCCATCATATCCGATTTGAACGGCAGAACCATAATGGAATTCAAGGCGCTTACCAATGGAAGGCTGGATGTACGTACTCTTGAGGCTGGTCTCTACTTTGTCAGTATACAGTGGTCTGATACGGCCTACTCGATTAACAATTTTATTAAATTTTAAGAAACGCCAAAGTTGGACAGAACTATACATAAGCCAAATGCTATATATGTGGTCTTATCCTATCTTTGTCAAAAAAAGGACGGATGATGACAAAAACACCACTTATCCTGGTTACAAATGACGATGGCATTTTAGCACCTGGCCTGGCCGCACTGGTGGATGTCGTACGTCATCTGGGAGATATCATCATTGTAGCTCCTGATAGTCCCCAATCAGGAAAGGGACATGCCATCACAATCGACGTACCTCTGCGACTCAACCAGGTGGATGCATTTGGAGAAATAGAGGCATATGAGTGTTCCGGGACTCCGGTAGATTGCGTAAAACTGGCCATGAACGTCATTAAGAAGGACCGTGATTTTGATTTATGCGTTTCCGGAATAAATCATGGCAGCAATGAAGCTATCAATATAATTTATTCCGGCACCATGTCTGCAGCCATGGAGGCATCGCTTGAGGGCGTGCACAGTGTGGGGTTTTCTCTACTCGATTATTCATTTGATGCGAATTTTCAACCTGCGAAACCCTTCATCAAGTCTATTTGTCAATATATGTTGGAAAACAATACCCGAAAGACTAGACTATTAAATGTGAATATTCCAACAGGGGCTATTGAAGGAATGAAAGTATGTAGACAGGGAGAAGCCAGGTGGGTGGAAGAATTTCGGGAAGCAAAAGATCCCCGGGGGAAGGACTACTATTGGCTGACGGGTAACTTTGAAATCAATGATGATGATCCTAATGCGGATGTCAACGCCCTTCGATCAGGCTTCATTTCTATCGTGCCTTCAAAGCACGACCTGACAGATTATACAGATATTGATGCATTAAAACCATTGGAAAAACAGAATGGCATACACAAGGTTTAGAAAATATGACAAGATCATAATCGGGATACTTGCAGGATTTCTTCTGCCAGCGTTCTGGTATTTCATCATGCTCAGCATCTATGATGGAATCGAAGATATGGGCTGGATTGAGCCTGGAGGAATTTCTTCAGATTTTCGTCAAAGGACCTCTGCTTTAGTGGGTATTTGTCTCAATATTTTACCCCTGCAGATCTTCAAGACGCAGTACATGGACCGGGCTATGCGGGGTGTCGTATTTCCTACTGTAATCTTAGTAGGTATATGGCTCTACATCTTTGGATCATCGGTTTTATAAGCCAAGAATATGAAATACTACCTCATCGCAGGTGAAGCCTCAGGAGACATGCATGGAGCCAATCTAATGAAGGCAATTTGTCAACTAGATGAAGGTGCTGTGTTTAGAGGATGGGGAGGTGACCGAATGGAAGCCGTGGGAATGGATCTTCAAAAACACTACCGCGATACCGCATTCATGGGTTTTATCGAAGTAGTGAAAAACTTAAGAACTATATTCAAAAACATTGATGCCTGCCAAACAGATATTCTAAACAGTTGTCCGGATGCTCTCATACTAATTGATTATCCAGGCTTCAATATGCGGATTGCTAAATGGGTAAAAGAAAAAATGCCGAACCTCCGCATATACTATTATATATCTCCTCAGGTCTGGGCCTGGAAGTCAAATAGAGTACATACCCTTAAAAAGGTGGTAGACAAGATGTTTGTCATACTACCCTTTGAAAAAGACTTTTACCAGAAGTATGATTTTGAAGTGGAGTACGTGGGTCATCCCCTCATTGATGATCTTATAGGAGAGCCAGCTATAGAGTCCAGGGAGAAAATCATAGCACTTTTGCCTGGAAGCCGTGCACAGGAAATCGATAGACATTTGGAAATCATGGCGTCAGTTTTCGATGAATATCCGGACTATCGATTTATCGTAGCAGGTGTTTCTACTGTAGATAAGTCTCTTTATGATCACGTATTGCAAAAATATTCAAGGCTGGAGCTTGTCATGGACGACCCCAGATCCGTACTACGAAAAGCTGCCGCAGCGCTCGTGGCCAGTGGCACTGCTACCCTGGAGACTGCACTGATGGGTATTCCCCAGGTAGTTTGTTATAAAGGGAGTTTCATTAGTTACCATATTGCCAAAAGACTCGTGAAAATTAAATATATAAGCCTGGTCAATTTGGTAGTGGATAGACCGCTAATAAAAGAATTAATTCAGAGCGAACTAAATAGCAGAAACCTGAAGCAAGAACTGGAGCGCTTACTGTTTGATGAAAGTCATCGTCAGAAAATATTTGAAGGGTATCGGGCGATGCGAAAATTATTGGGAGGTCCCGGAGCATCAAAGCGTCTTGCCCATTTAATACTGCGGGACCTGGAGGCTACCACTTCTATTCAGGAATCTTCAAGTTCCGGATAAGTAATACTGTACTATTTTTTGAATACGAAGCGGGTAATAAAAATACCGTTACCATCATCAGCGCCGCTAGAACTTTCTACACCGCTGGTCACAAAAGCCAGATCCCAACCTTCTTCAGCCATTTGATTTAGCTTAGAAGTAATGATGGCATCATTAGATGCGATGTTCTGAAAATTTATCCCCGCAATACTGTAGAAGTTCAACAGCTTTGTTTCTTCGAAAGAATCCACCTTGGCATCCTTCCTTTTGACCTCGCTTTGTTTACTGTCTTTTCCATCCGTTCTTTCCGTAGTGAAGCTTTCGACCGCCATGGGACTATTTTCCTCGATGATGCGAGAACGTCCAAGACCACCAGGGACAATGGACTCGACCACTGTAATCACTTTAAATGACTGGGCCTGCATATCGATTACAAAAACGGAGAGAAGTGATAGGGTTAGGAGCACGATCTTTTTCATTCCGGAAGTTATATTTAGTTAGTAATAAAACATTACCTCCAAATATATTACCAATCTGCGCACAAAGCTTGCTGCAACCGACTGCAATAACAAATAATTATACGAAACAAGACTTTATTAGGACTTTTTAGTTTTCCCTTTAGCTTTTGCTTTCTTTTTCTTAACGGTACCTGGAGCTTGCTCTTCAATCATCTTGAAAAAATCATCCTTAGACATATCGAGTAGCTCCTCTTTTTCGTACTTCGAACCGTCCTCTTTCTTGAGCAGTTTAAAATTCTTTCGTTTGTACTTGATGTAAGGACCCCAACGTCCATTCTCCACTGAAAGGTTGTCTTCATCCCAGCGATGGATGTATCGATTTGCTTCTTTTTCCACCTTGGCAGCAATCAACGTGTTGATTTCATCATGAGTCAATGCTTCGGGATCGTATTTTCGTGGAATATTCACATAAATGTCATTCCACTTAAGGAATGGACCAAACCGACCCTTGCCCCTTGTCACAGGTAATCCCTGATAGGTAGCAATCGGCATATCCGCCTTCTTTTTTTCTGCGATCAATTCTTTGGCTTGCTCAAAAGAAACCTCAAAGGGATCCGTTCTCCTGCCTAACGAAATAAAGTCTTCGCCGTACTTCACATAAGGTCCGTATCTTCCAGTATTTACAGATACTTCCAGCCCATCCATCGTCCCGAGCACCAGGGGCAGTTTGAAAAGCTCTAGTGCTTCTTCCATGGTAATGGTTTCTATAGACTGACCTACCTTTAGATTGGCAAATCGAGGTTTACCTTCCTCTCCAACTTCTTCCACACTCCCAATTTGAATCATTGGTCTACCATACTTGGAAATCTTGGCCAGCACACTATGACCCGAGGAAGGATCCTCACCCAATAGGCGCTCTCCTCGAGATCGTTTTGCATTTTGCATGGTTTCCTCTACGGTCTCATGAAAGGGAAAGTAGAAGTCCTTGAGCATTTTTGTCCAGTCAAATTCTCCCGCGGCGATATTATCAAATCGCTTTTCAATATCAGCCGTAAAGCCATAATCCATGATACCCTCAAAGTGATCACTCAAGAAATCTGTAACGATCATACCGACATCACTGGGATAGAGGCGGTTTTTGGTAGTCCCCGTAATTTCAGTCCGCTCTTCTGACTTGATGTTCCCTTTCTGGAGCGTGAGTACTTCAAATACTCTTTCAACACCTTCCCGGCTCTCTTTCGTAATGTATCCCCTGTCGGGTTCCATGATTTTACCAATAGTGGGTGCATAGGTTGAAGGTCGGCCAATTCCCAGTTCTTCGAGCTTCTTTACCAGACTTGCCTCTGTATATCGGGCCGGAGGCCGTGTAAAACGTTGCATGGCTTCAATAGTGGAAGGATCCAGCTTTTGTCCCTCATTCAATGGAGGCAACATACCCTCTTCATCTTCTGCCTCATCTTCATCCTTTGACTCCAGGTACACCTTTAGAAACCCGTCAAATTTGAGCACTTGCCCTGTTGCTATAAAGTTTCGTTCCGGTACTGTAGAGATACCAATGGTAGCAATTGTCTTTTCGAGTCTAGCACTGGCCATCTGGCTGGCAATGGTCCGCTTCCAGATCAATTCATATAGTCTCTGCTGATCGCGGTCAGTAGCTACTACTTGCTTTTCAATATAAGTGGGTCTGATGGCTTCGTGCGCCTCCTGGGCCAGTTCTTTGGACTTGGAATACTTTCGCACCTGCAGATAATTGTCCCCAAAGCTCTTTTTGATCTCATCAGCAATACTTGCCATGGCCACGGCACTCAGATTGGTACTATCCGTCCTCATATAGGTAATGTGCCCTGCTTCATATAGACGCTGGGCAATCATCATCGTTCTTTTTACACCGAATCCAAACCTGCGACTGGCCTCTTGCTGCAAGGTTGAGGTTGTAAAAGGAGCTGCGGGATTTCTTTTTGTGGGCTTGACCTCAATATTGTCAATGGTAAAGATTGCGCCATTGGCGGACTCCAGAAACTTTCGGGCTGTAGTCCCATCCTCTATACGCTGATCCAACTCAGCTCGCATATTGACGATGCGGTCATATTCATTTTTGACGGGAAACTCAGCCGTCACTTTGAAATACGGTACCGATTCAAAGTCCTTGATCTCACGCTCCCTATCTACGATTAGTTTCACAGCCACCGACTGAACTCTTCCGGCTGAAAGCTTGCCTTTTACCTTTCTCCACAGGATTTCTGACAGTTCATAGCCCACTAACCTATCCAGGATCCTTCGAGCCTGCTGTGCATTCACTAAATTGATATCCACTGTACGTGGATGATCAATGGCCTGCTTGATGGCTGGGGCTGTGATCTCCCGAAAAGCAATACGTTTCGTTTGCTCTGGATCTAAATCCAGGACCTCACAAAGATGCCAGGAAATGGCCTCTCCCTCTCGGTCTTCATCCGTTGCAAGCCAAACCTGATCTACCTTCTTCACCCATTCCTTGAGTTCCTTGACAACCTTGCGTTTGTCAGGCGTTACCACGTATTTGGGCTCAAAGTCATTGTCCACGTCTACCGCGCTATTATTGCGCTCCAGATCACGTACGTGACCGTAGCTGGACTTAACTTTATAATCTTTACCGAGTATTTTTTCTATGGTCTTCGCCTTAGCCGGCGACTCCACAATTAGTAAATTTTTGGACATGTCAGGTTCTTTGCAATGGTCTAATGGGTGTCAAACAATGGGCACAAAATTAATATAGAAATTAAAATGTCCTAATTATCAGATGAATTCACCTGTTGGTCCAGGTCTTCAAATCTGTCTGATGATAGGATCCAGAGGTATATCCTGCCTATTGTTTTTCGACTTTCACAGGTTGCTTTTCGATGATATCTCCTTGCTGTAAGCGTTGCTCTAATTCCTTACGACGTGTTTCTTCGATCTCAGTAGCCAGTTCTTCAAAACCGAGGGGTTTTTCATTCAACTTGCGGTGATAGCATCGCATAAGAACGGCTGCCATATCATCGGGATAGCTTATTCCTTTCTTCTTTAGAAAATGTGACAATCTGCTCCCTTCATAGAACCCCCAGTTGACTACCATCCACCTCCCAAAGGAAAAGTGCATCTTTCGTACGGCCTCATCTTCGGGCTGAGCGGCAAATCGCTTCTTACCGGCATCTTCAACGACTCTGTCCAAATGGGCCAAAGCATCATTAAGATCCCTTGGAATATATTTACCATTGATGTGGGTCATGCGAATCCGTCGCTGGTATTCGTACTCGTATTTACCCTGGTACGTGGTCGTATCGATTTGTTGACCATGTAGACTTAGGCACAACCCAAGACAGCCCATCATCCACACAAATTTTTTCATTTTTAAAGTTGTTAGCATTGAGACAGATGTACTATTAACAATAACGTGCCAAACATTATTACGGGTTAGTCAGGATTAATTCTACTTTAACAAGATGAACCTTTCAAGGCGCAATCTACAGGAAATAACGTTGGGGCAGCTTATTTTCTATCTCGGTATTTACCTTTGGGACAACCATATCGGTGTATTGTTATGCACGATTTTGGGCACCATCGCACTTTTTATTGCGATCATATCTCATGTTGTCGAATGGGTTGAACGTTCCAAAGTGCCGAGATGGTATTTCTATTTTATATGGATCTCTGCCGTATGTCCATTCCTTGTCCTCATCTTTATGCGATTGATAGACCAGGCTCTGTAAATCCTTTGGAGTAGACTGAAGAAATACCGGTATTGCGTTGATTTTATTAGTCTGTAGGCAAGTCATCAGACTCCACCGAAGGAGCAGCGATAGTGCTGGCAGGCTGTTTTCTGGATAGAAAGATATTGAATGTTGCTCCCTGAATTTCTGTCTCAAGAACAAGTGCTGAATCTGATAATGACTGCATATCATATATCACTTCAGGGTCACTAAACTGAGTGATCCTTTTTTCATTCAGTTTGTACTTATAGTTAGCTTCACTTCCCATAAGATTAGTCTGCAAACTGCTATCAGGAAGAAACACGAAATACAAGTTTCGCAACCGATCGGTGGTATTTCCATTGACGGTTGCTGATTGTAATTCCCATCGTCCTTCCAGGGACCCGGACTCCTGAGGTTCCTGGTCACTTCCACAGGATACCCACACAAAAACAGACATCAGAAAACATACGATATTCTTCATGATCTTCAAGATTCTTCAGACTGGAGCAGTTCGATCAAAGTAATCTCTGGCAAAATACCAACTCTTCCCGGGTATCCCAAAACACCAAACCCACGATTCACATATAAATGTTGTCCTTCTTCGCTGTAGAGGCCGGCCCACTGCTTGAAAACGTACTGACTTGGACTCCATTTAAAGACACCAGGAATCTCAACGCCAAACTGGAAGCCGTGCGTATGACCAGACAGCGTTAAAGCGATATCTTTATAGTCTCTTCTTACTACCTGATCCCAATGGCTAGGGTCATGCGAAAGCAGGATTTTGGTTGGCACATCCTCAACGCCCTCATAAGCCTTTCTCAAATCTCCGTAGGTATGAAATCTGGGTAGTGCACTACAATTTTCAACTCCGATCACCGCCAGGGGCTCATCGTTGATTGTCACTATATCATTTTCATCAAGAAGAAGCTTCCAACCCATCTTACGATGCATCTCCTTCAATGCGTCCAGATTTGCAATTTTTGCATCGCTGGTAGGCCACGATTGATAGTCTCCGTAGTCATGATTGCCTAACACGGAATAGACTCCGTACTTCGCCTGAATATTCTTAAACACATCAATGTAAGGTAGCATTTCATCAGAGGCGGTATTGACCATATCTCCAGTAAAGAATACCAGGTCTGGATTCTGAGCATTGATAAGATCTATGCCATTCTTGATCGGGTCCTTAAAGATGAAACTTCCAGCATGAATATCGCTGATCTGTACAATTTTCAGACCTTCGAGCTCCTTGGGCAGTCCCCGTACAGGCACCTTATGCTTATGCACCTTGTACCGATACGGATTTCGTACCATGCCATAAATCAGGCTAAAGAAAGGAGCTGCTCCCATAAATACACCTACATTGGTAAGGAAACGAGACCTTGAAAGATCAGTGTCCGACTTGAGGCCCATTTGATTGACTCCATAAAGAACCAGGCGACGAAAATCATCGATGCCCAGGAAGAGTGCAATGGGAATCTTGCACAGTGTAATGATCAGAGCAAAAGCACGCACAAATAGAATAAACTCCTTACTGAATCCCTCAAACCATCGATTTGCTGACCCTATGAAATACATATATACCAGTAGGGATAATATTCCGTAACAAATCAAAAGGAGATTTCTAGACCAGGCTGACCATTGTAATGTGACACCCCGAAATGCCTGAAATGCATACAGGTCAATCAGGAAAATCAGTCCTAGCAAGAATATCAGACGCATGAATGCGGAAAGTTTAGTCTACTAAACTACCAAATGAACGCAATGTTCAGGACAAAATGATATACCGCCGGAAGGAATGCCGGTGTAAGACAAACTACTTGACGAATCTACGCTCTTTGATACGAGCCTTTTTGCCCACCAGACCTCGCAGATAATAGAGCTTAGAGCGTCGTACTTTGCCTTTCTTTACAACTTTTATCTCGGTGATCGTCTGTGAAGAATAAGGCCAAATTCTTTCAACACCAACGCCATTGGACATTTTTCGAACTGTGAATCTCTTACCAAGACCTTCACCAGAAATTTTAATAACATCTCCCTTGAAGGACTGACTTCTCTCCTTTTCTCCCTCGATAATCTTATAGGTCACAATAATGTTATCGCCAGGGGCAAAGTCAGGAAAATCTGGCTTGTTCAACATCTGCTCATTCACAAATTTAATTGCATCCATGTCTAATGGTTTATATACGCTCCTTAAAATGGACCGCAAAAATATGAATTTTTACAACATTGTAAAAGGTTGGTATAAAATTTACTTACATCCTATCGAATCAATGTGGCAAATCCTTTAAGATTGATCTCTTCACCCATCGGATCGACATAATAAACCTGATAAATGTATACTCCACCCGGCAGCGTTTCTCCTGCATTTTGTCGGCTACCATCCCAGCCGTCCTCGGGATTTTCAGTCACAAACAAAAGGGCTCCCCACCGATCCCAAATACTGAGCTCAAAGTCCTGCATACCAGCCAGATAACCTTGGCCTGCAAAGACATCATTACGGCCATCTCCATTCGGGGTAAATGCATTGGGCATATGAAAAGTCACACGAGGAAGAATATGAACCTGCTGTATCACAGTGTCTGTGCAACCATTTTCATGATATGCAATAAGTGCCACATCATATATTCCCGTATCTGGAAATGTATATCCTGGGTGGTTCTCCATCGATCTTCCCTGTGCCCCAAAGAACCACTGCTGATCGATGTGATCAAAACTGAGATTCCTAAAATCGACATGAGGATTGACATTGGTTGGGTCTTCGGGACTATATGAAAAAGCAGCCCCTGGACCAGGTTTGACTTCTATCCAATCATTGAAACTGGCCTCAGTATAGCATCCAATAGGAGAAGTGATTTCTACAGAGATAGAAAATAGGCCAGGATCCTCAAATATGTGCACAGGAGAAAGGGCTGATGAAGAATTACCATCTCCAAAATCCCAAAGGATGATGTAGGTAGAATCTATGGGAACGGAGAGGTTGTCAAATCGAATCGGTGCTGGACTACATCCGAGGAAGGTAGTGGGATCGACCACTACCAGGGGAGGAACCGGAAAGTAAGGCAACGCTACGGTCTTTGTATCCATACACTGATTGTCATCTGTAACGGTGAGAGACACGTTTTTCACTCCAGGTGTTTGATAGGTAAACACAGGATGCCTTTCAGTCAGTGTTGTACTTTCCCCCACATTCCATTCCCAGGAAAGTATCTCTCTGGCACCCGTCGAAGATCGATCATTAAAAATAACCGGACCTGCAGTACAAGTATCATAAACAAAGTTAAAATCGGCTTCGATCGAAGGGTACAAATTGACATACACTTCGGCAGTATCTCCGCAGTCCAAGCCGGGATTAATCATCATGACTCCGCGATACTCACCGATTCCGGGAAAGGTGACCAGAGCATCGCGACTGTTAAACTCTTCTGTGATACCATTGATATCAAACTCCCATCGGTAGGTATTTATGTGGCGTTCAATCTCACTTTCATTTTCAAATAGAATGGTGTTGTTGCCGCAAGAGTTAATTACAAATTCCTTATTACCTACTTCGGCATCACTTTTCACTTTCGCAAAAACTAAAGGATCACAATCGGCCACATTAAACTGAAAGTCCCGCTTTATTTCACTCAGCAAAATACCATCTCGGTACTCCTTTACGCAGACACCGACCACGAACTGACCAATCGTCTGGGGTTTTCCACTGATCAAACCGGTCACGGGGTCAATTGACACAACGGGATCTCCTGCCATTGGAGTGAGTGCTGAATATGGGCTGGCAAATCTGACAAGGTCAAAAGGTCCGGGGCATGGAGGGTTTGGTCTGGCACTTGCGCACCCATTCGCATTTCCGGGATTGGTACTGAAAGCGCCACCATGCTGCGGGGTGCAAAAGCTATAGACCAGACTATCTCCATCTCGATCGATAGCCGAATGGTCAAAGCTTAGCTCGCTATCGACACAAACTACTGTTGGGGGAAATTCCTTAAAAACTGGTGAGCTATTCTCAAGACCTCTCGCCACAGATTTTACCTCCAGGTCATAGGTAGCTCCGTACTGCAGGGGATTCACGAGATTGATGATGGTATTATTTCTGCAACACCTTTGATAGACTACTGAAAAATCATCCGTGTCTCCACCTGGAAACTCATAGTCCCATATGTAAACACCCTCTTCAACACACAAATTATTAGGAGGAACCAAACAAGGATAGGTAGGCGCTTCCACAAATGACTGTTGTGAAAGAGGCACCGAGAGCACCTGGATCAGGTCTCGCTCCACATAGATGCCGATCGGAGCAAATTCATCCAATTGTCCCACATTTTGTCCCTGATTTCGACAATCACGATACACACGCATCGTAAATCTAAAGACACCATCACCGAGATATTCATAGGTGATCTCGCCTCCAATGATATGAAATGCTTCTGCCGGTATGGTTAGCAGCATCATAAATACCAGCAAACCGAAATGCCTTAGTCTCATCGAGTGATTTCCATATCTACATATGAAATTACAGCAAAAAATGGTCTTTGCCGGTTGTCTATTTAATCAAAGTAGCAAAGCCCCTATATGCGACAGGCTCACCTCTGGGATCCACATATTTCACCTGGTATACATATACTCCATTCGGCAAAATTTCTCCTGTATTATTTCTGGCCCCTGTCCATGCCTCCTCTGGGTTGTCTGTCTCAAAGAGCAAGCCGCCCCAGCGATCCCATATAGTTAGCTGAAAGTCGCGAATTCCATCCGTAAATCCCTTACCCTTAAAGATGTCATTTTGACCATCACCGTTGGGAGTAAAGGCGTTGGGCATGTGATAAGTCACAAGTGGAAGAATATCGATGATCTGTATAGAAGTATCCCTACACCCATTCTCATGAATAGCAACCAATCCCACCTCATAACGACCGGTATCGCTAAAGGTATGCACGGGATCTACTTCCAGGGAACGACCTTCCGTTCCAAATATCCACTCTTGGCCCACATAGTTGAAGGACTGATTGAAAAACTCGACGGTCGGTCGGAAACTACTGGGTTCCTCCGGCGTGAAAATAAATTCTGAAGTAGGAGAAGGCTTGATTTCGATCCAACTATCGAAACTCTGGGATATATTACATCCGATCGGTGAAGTAATATCAACTGACACGCTAAATCGGCCCGGTGTTTCAAATACATGCGTAGGTGATACCTTACCCGAAGATCCGCCATCTCCAAAGTCCCAGTCAATTGTATAGGTAGAATCGATAGGTGAGGAAAGATTTTGGAAAGTGACCGTCCCTGGGCTGCACCCTACAAAACTGGTCGGCTCAACCACAATAATCTCTGGCACAGGAAAGTAAGCGATTGGATATGTTATAGAGTCTACACATTCATTGTTGTCCCGTACCGTTAGTGTCACCTGATGATCACCAGGTATCGGGTATTTGTATCGGGGATTAGCCATTTCAGAGGTGCCACCCTCACCAAAAGACCACTTCCAGTCAGTGAGTCGATCACCACCTGTTTCTGAAAGGTCAGTAAAAGTGGTAAAACCAGCTGTACATGTATCATAGTCAAAAGAAAAGTCTGCATTTATGGAGGGATAAAGGTTGACAAAGACATCGGCTGTATCACCGCAGTCAAGTCCTGGATTTACCATCATGACGCCTCGATACTCACCAACACCCGGAAAAGTAACTTCTGCATCTCGGGTACTAAACTGCTGCAAACTTCCATTGATCATAAAATCCCAGCGATAGGTGGAAATAAATTGCTCCAGCTGACTTTCGTTTTCAAACAGGACTGTGTTGTTCCCACATGAGTTGATGACAAACGATTTCTCCCCTACCCGGGCATCGCTCTTTACCTGGGCAAAGACTGTGGGGTCACAATCCGCCACATTAAACTGAAAGTCTCGTTTTATCTCGCTCAGTAATACTCCATCCCGGTACTCCTGGACGCACACGGCCATCACAAATTGGCCGATCACCATTGGACTTCCACTGATCAGCCCAGTTACGGCATCTAAGGAAACAAGGGGCGATCCTGCCATGGGTGCATCGTACGTATACGGGCTCTTAAATGTGACCCTGTCAAAAGGGGGTGGACAGGCAGGTGACGGCCTGACGCCATTACAGGCATACGGGTTTCCATTGACATCATCGGGACCTCCCGCCAATCCTCCTCCTATCAGAGGGTGGCAGAAACTGTAGACCAGGCTATCCCCTTCTTCATCAATCGCACTGTGATCGAAGCTGATGTCCGCATCAACACACACAACGGTTGGAGGAAACTCTTTGAACACGGGAGAGTTGTTGCACACGGCCTGAGATTCCGGAGTAATCGTTATCTCGTACGTCGCTCCAACATCACCCGGATCTACGATGTTTGTGATGGTGTTATTTCTACAGCACCGTTGATATACTATATGATACGGATTGTCCGAGGGCCAATCATCTATCTGAAAATCAAATTGATACGTACCTTCCTCAACGCATAAATTGTCTGGAGGAATTAGGCACGGATAGTCTGGCGCACTTACAAATTGCTGCTCCATCAGGGGCACCGTCAAGCGATCAACAATCTGAAGGTTGACACCTCTTCCCCGGTAAATGGCGATAAAAGCACCTCCTTCACGATCATTGGCCGTTCCATCCAATGAAGCTGCTTGTTGTTGTGGTCGGCAATCACGATATATCTTAAGAGTAACCCGGTATACTCCGTTCCCCATGCAGGTATACTGCATATCACCACCAATGATATGTTTTGACCATACCTGAGAACTGGTAACAAGGCAGAAAAATAGAATTACGCTGAGTTGGAAGTATTTCACCGATTTTTAAACGTCAGGATCATTCAAAACGTTTGTTTGAGACCTGATTTTGTCTACAGCCATTGCTTTCCCTATTCCAGATTCATCTTTTTCAGAATCGACATAACGAAATGACAATCTCTCGCGTTAAGTTATATCAGAAATATTATTTGAAGCCTGACCATACCTAATCTTTATGTCAGAAATTGATCTGATTGTACAGAAGCTTGCTGCTGGGAATACCATTCTTTATCCTACCGATACTATATGGGGACTGGGATGTGACGCTACGAATGCTGCAGCAGTCGAGCGTATCTATGAAATCAAGAACAGACCCAAAGACAAGCCATTTATCCTGCTGGTGGATGGAATAGATATGCTACACAAGTATGTAGACAACATTCATCCCCGGTTGGAGACACTCTTGTTTTATCATGAGAGACCACTTACTGTCATTTACGATTCACCTAAGAATCTTCCGGATATTGCGATGGGTCCGGATAAGAGCGTAGGTATCCGAGTGACTCAGGATCTCTTCTGTAAGACGATCATAAAACAACTGGGAAAACCCATCATCGCTACTTCAGCCAATAAAAGTGATCGACCATTTCCAAGAAATTTTGGAAGCATCGACATTGAAGTGATCAAAGAATCTGATTATGTGGTGAAGTATAAGCAAGATGACCAAAGTGAATCGGCGGAATCGGTGATCGTGAAGGTCAGTGAAAAAGCAGAACTGGTTTTTCTCCGTACCTGATTGAGTATGTTACGAAGGTGGATTAGACAAGATCTGTAAAGCCGCCTTTATCCCAGGGTCCTGATCCTTGATATACTTATAGTAAATGTCTTTTCCACCGGCATGCCAGACAAGAGCACTTACAAATGACTTTGCTGCTTTGTCCTTATCAATCGTATACTCCTCAGAAAGCTCATCGCCAAGAGTCAACAAGACCTCATCTGATATTTCTATATTGAAATCTCCTTGCTGAATCTGTTTGCGTAACTGTGGATGATGCTCCAGATACTGAAACGCTCTTAGATATAAAAATCTATCGACTGCCTTCCAATAGTTTTGGTAATGGAGCGAATCTGCTGCGACAAACACATCGGGCACCACACCTTCACCTACCGGCCTTCGAACACCATTGGATGCTTCCATCATAGGTACTCCTTGCAACGAAAGGCTATCTTCTATAAATAACTCACCAGATGAGATGCGACGATCAATTTCCTTATCATATGCGACTCTATCCTCGTATGACTTCTGTATGAAGCGACCAGAAGGCAAATAGTATTTGCCAATTGTAAGATTGATAGCCGATTCATCAGTGACGGGATACATCTCCTGCACCAGCGCTTTTCCGAAAGACCTTCTACCTATAATCGTGGCGATTCCAAGGTCTTGCAGTACACCTGCCAGGACCTCACTGGCGGACACGGAATGTTCATTGATGATAACGGCAATATCTTCCAATGGAAAAAACACTTTGCCTGTTGATTTGTATTCAGTTTTCTTGACATGCTTGCCCTCCATGTAGAGCATGAGTTGATCCTTATCTGTCACCAATTGATTTAGGATTTTGATCACCTGATCCAGAGATCCTCCCGGATTATTTCGAACATCAATAATCAACTTGCGTAAATCTTGATCATTATAGAGTGGCTCCAGATACTCCATAAAGGCACGATACGTATCACTGCTAAATCTTTCGATTCGGATGTATCCAATCTTGTCATCTATCATTATTCCCACCGGCACGCTTGGCATCTCGATATGATCCTTTTCCAATTCAACCACTCTGGTATCTTCTCCCTGCGTATTGATGGTCAAAGACAATTGACTGTTGGTATTGCGCCAGACTTCGTAGGCTTCTTCTTTACTAAGATTGAAGAGGGAGTTTCCATCGATGGCCAAAATCTGATCGCCAATTTTTAGTCCCGCTGACTCAGCTGGACTATTCTCCATAATACGAATCAGTGTGACAGTATCTTCTATTACTTGATAATCAATACCTATGCCTGTATAGCTGCTGGCCATTCGTTCTTTGAAAGACATATATTCCAAACCCGAAAGGTAGTAGGAATGCGGGTCAAGATTGGAGACCAGGGTCTTGATCATAGCATCACTTATGCTATCCTCATCCAACTCCTCTCCGTATCTGGACTTGACATATTCCACTATATCCAGGACTTCATCCCATTCATCCTGTTGGTGCATTTTCATAAGGTCCCCACCGGGCAGCTGGTCATCAATCTGTGTCCCGATAAACATCCCCAGGACCAAGACACCTGCCAAAAGTAAAGGCTGTAAAACCTGATATGTACGATTCTCCTTCATCTATCTAAGCACAAAAATACCACTTTACGATAGGCTACATGACTTACTGCCCCTAATTGAAAACTATTTAATTATCAGAAAAGTTTTTACTCATTTATTAAGATTATGCTAAGGAAAAAATTATTTAATTGAAAAATTTTCATTTATTTCATTTTCTATAAGCAATTAAGCAAGCATGAGAAAGCCCAATGACATCGACAAATTGGACCGTCAGATCTTATCAATCCTGATGCGTGATGCTAAAATGCCCTACACAGACATTGCCAAGAAGTTATTTGTATCGGGAGGTACAGTCCATGTCCGTATGCGGAAGCTGGAACAAATGGGTGTGGTGAAGGAGGCTAATTTAAAGGTCGACTACACACAACTAGGATATGACATAAGTGCTTTCATCGGAATTTATTTGGATAAGAGCTACATGTATAAGGAAGTCATCAGCCAATTGAAAGAAATACCGGAAGTCGTGGCTGCCCATTACACCACAGGCAACTATGCAATCTTCACAAGAGTAGTCTGTAAAGATACTGACCATCTCCGTGATGTACTTAGTGAGAAGATCCAGTCCATCATGGGTATTCAGCGCACTGAAACGTTCATCAGTCTGGAAGAGAGTATTAATCGACCTATTAATATTTTGGAGTCCGGCGAAGAAATCGACCCGGATTAACCGCCCAAATAGTGCTTTAGCAGCTTGCTTCTTGAGGCTGATCGTAACTTGTTGATCGCTTTATCCTTGATTTGTCGTACACGCTCCCGGGTCAAACCAAACTTTTCACCAATATCTTCCAAAGACATAGGGTGTTCCACACCGATTCCAAAGTACAACTTGATCACGTCGCATTGTCTTTCTGTCAGGGTATTGAGGGATCGCTCAATTTCCTGTCGTAAAGACTCGTTGTACTCCAACTTAGTATCTGTCTTTGGCGTGTTTGCGTTTTCCAGAACATCAAGCAGAGAATTGTCCTCTCCATCCACAAAAGGTGCATCCATAGATACGTGACGAGCGGCAACCCCTAATGTGGTTTCCACTTCATCCGTTGGAATTTCAAGCACTTCAGCCAACTCTTCCGAGGAAGGCTCTCGCTCATACTCCTGCTCCAATTCAGAAAAAGCCCGATTGATCTTATTCAATGAGCCTACTTTATTGAGAGGAAGTCGAACAATACGAGATTGCTCGGCCAATGCCTGAAGAATGGATTGACGAATCCACCAAACCGCATACGAGATGAATTTAAATCCTCTCGTTTCATCAAATCGTTGAGCGGCTTTGATCAAACCTAGATTTCCCTCATTAATAAGGTCACTAAGTGATAGTCCCTGATTTTGATATTGCTTCGCAACTGATACCACAAATCGCAGGTTAGCCTTAGTCAGCTTTTCCAGCGCCTCCTGATCACCTTCCTTAATTTTCTTTGCCAAATCTACCTCCTCCTCAGGAGTTAGAAGATCTACTTTCCCGATCTCCTGCAGATACTTCTCAAGTGATTGACTTTCTCTATTGGTGATCGACTTCGTAATCTTCAGCTGCCTCATATAGACTAATTTTTGATACTGTTAACTGGTTAGCAAATAGGAATCGTCAAAAAGATTGCAAAAATAGCAGAATTTACGTTTAAGCGCAAACAAAAATCCAAACCGGGTACGATGATGGGGTTCTTCTCAGTTTGGAAACGATATACATAGGGAACATATCTTCTCTGATTTCTTGCTTGCAACTCTGTAGCTATTTCATTTAAACCCGGACTATCTTTCGCAGTCTGACGGGGTAGATAAGTCATGAACCTGCAATTGTCCTGCAATCATGAAAATCTATCTTATTTAACCCCCCAGACGGACAGAAGTTCCATACGCCTAAAAATAAATAGATTTTTTTGCATAACTCGATATTTTATCATTAATTGCGCGGACGCAAATCGGATTTTGCACCTGAAGACATAGGTGTAGATTACCCTTAATATTCGATGTTTGAATGGAAAGAGTTATGATAGATATGGAGTTCCTTTTCAGGGCCTCCCCCACTATACTTTATAAGTTCTTGACGACACCTTCTTGCCTGGTGCGCTGGTTTTGTGATTCAGTGGATATCCAGGAAGAAACCTTTGTATTTGAGTGGAGCGGTGCTGAGGAGGTAGCCACGATGATTGATGATATAGAGGAAGAACGTCTCCGATTTAAGTGGGAAGATGCCGAAGACAATGAATACCTCGAGTTTCGGATGGAGATCTCACCGGTCACTAATGAGACGATCCTCACCATTACTGACTTTTGCGATTCTGATGAAGTGGATGACCAAAAGCAATTATGGAGTAGCCAGATGGAGATGCTACGAAGAGAAACCGGAGGATAGATTTTAGCCCGCATACACCCTTGAGACCACCCAACTATTTACTGCATGTCCCGGACTCGCATTACAGTCATTACGCCAAAAGGACTTTCCCTGCGAGCATATCTGCAGGACATCAGGGACTATTACCAGCTCTTGTGGGCATTTACTTATCGCAATCTTCGTGGTCGATATGCTCAGACCGCCATTGGAATTGCATGGGCTGTCATTAATCCACTACTCACTTTAATAATTCTCGGTTTTGTTTTTGGGAAGATTGCTAAGATGGACACCCTCGGCTATGATCCATTTCTGTTTACGGTGGTTGGACTCTCAGCCTGGACATACTTTTCTACCGTGGTCACCTGGGCCGGACAGTCCGTGGTCAATGCTCAAAGCATGATTCAAAAAATCTACTTTCCGCGCATTTTACTACCTATATCGGTCTCCATCGCTGGATTACTTGACCTACTGATCACCCTGATGATTCTATTGATCGTTTTTCTTTTTCATCAGCAGCTACCCTCTTCTAATATTACGTACTTTCCGCTATTCCTCGTCATGGCAGTGTTACTTGGCAGTATCAGCGGTATTTGGGTAAGTGCATTAGGTATTCGATATCGGGATTTTCATCATCTCATCCCCTTTATTTTGCGCCTAGGACTCTATGCCAGTCCAGTGGCATATGCACTTCAATCCGTAGATCCCGGATACTGGATATTCTTTCTTATCAATCCTATCACTGGAGTATTGGAAGGCTTTCGATGGTGCTTCTTTGGAGGTGGATTCCCAATCACGGCAGTCACCATTTCCTTAGTTTGGATTGCTGCGTTGATGATTGGCGGCCTTTTCTACTTTAATCATAGTGAAAAGACAATGGCCGATATCATATAGAATATGAAACACGCAATTGAGGTAGAAAACCTGGGTAAGCAGTATCGTATTACTCAACACAAGGAAGGGACACTTAGAGGTACGCTTCGCAATTTCTCACCCGTCAGCAGACGTAAGAAAAAAGCATTCTGGGCCTTAAGAGATATCCATTTTCATGTAGGAGAAGGTGAAGTATTGGGCATTATTGGCCCTAATGGATCCGGTAAAAGCACATTACTGAAGCTTATTTCGAAAATCACGGTTCCCACCACTGGCAAAATTCGTATCAAAGGAAGGGTAAACACCTTACTGGAAGTGGGCACCGGATTTCATCCCGAACTTACGGGTCATGAAAATATCTTTCTGAACGGCTCTATTCTTGGTATGACTCGTCAGGAGATCCGATCAAAATATGATGAAATCGTGTCCTTTGCTGAGGTGGAGAAATTTTTGGATACTCCGGTCAAACATTATTCAAGTGGAATGTACGTTCGACTGGCATTTTCGGTAGCGGCTCATCTTAATCCCGATATTCTAATTGTTGATGAAGTCCTGTCTGTGGGCGATGCTGATTTTCGTAAGAAGAGCATGCTTAAGATGGAAAGAGATATACGTCAGGGCAGAACCGTACTATTTGTAAGTCATCAGATGGAAACCATTGAGCGACTTTGTGATCGTGTCCTGTTACTGCGCGAGGGTACCCTTCAACATATCGGTGAAGCTACGGAGGTGACAGAGCTTTATCTGAATTCAGTGTACGAGCAACAGACAGATGCCTTTAGTGAACCTGAGTTTCGCAAAGGTTCCGGTCAGTATCGATTCAAAAGTTTGGTGCTGCTGGACAAAAATGACCAGGTCACGTCGATCATGAATGCAGGGGATAAAGCTACTTTTCGAGTGGAAATCGAAAGCAGAGGAAAGGACATTGATGGTGTAAACATTCATCTTCTTATTAAATCCAATGCCGAACAGGTTGTCCTTGCCTGCGTATCTCGAATGCAAATTGATCCGCATCAACGATTTAACACAACTACTGTATTCGAATGTCGCTTCGAGCGACTACCTCTCAATGCAGGATCCTATCATGTGGAACTGGTAGGTTACGATAATCATGGTGTTGCAGATCAGGTCAGCGGTGCCTTTGACTTCAAAGTTCAGCCGGGCCTGTTCTATTCGTCAGGTAATCTGCCATTGCACTCATTTCACATACTTTCCGACTACCAGTGGAAAATCGAATAGTTCCTATCTTCCCCTAAAAGTCGGTTTTCTCTTTTCCACGAATGCCGAAATACCTTCCCGGGCATCTTCTGTATCAAAGGCCTTACCAAAAGCCTGAATCTCGGACTCCATGGGATCACTAATCTCATCATCGAATAGAAGTCGTAGGATATTTCCTGCTGAAATAGGTGCATTGTCCGATACTGTGGACAAGATCTCCCGGGCCCGATCCAGCGCTGAGCCTTCGTTCACTATTTCATCGACCAACCCATATTCATAGCCACGCTGAGCATCTATCATTTCACCCGTCAGCATCATCCTGGCTGCTTTAGATCTTCCAATCAATCTGGGCAATCTGAACGTGCCACCATACCCAGGTATCAAGCCCAATTTTATTTCAGGAAGGCCAAACCGGGCATGTTTTTCAGAAATCCTGAAGTGACAGGCCATGGCAAGCTCCAATCCACCTCCCAATGCCAACCCATTTAAGGCCGCTACGACGGGTACCTTTGCGGACTCTACCGCATTGAAGGTGTCATGTCCAAATCGACTGACAGCGGCAGTCTTCTTGCTATCCAACTCAAAAGCCTTGATGTCCGCACCTGCCGCAAATGCCTTTTCACCAGACCCTGTAATGATGATCCCTCGCAGATCATCACTTAAATCCTGGAAAAAATCAAAAATGCTCTTCATCAGAGCACCATTAATCGCATTAAGGGAGGAGGGACGATTTAGGGTAAGAATTGCTATAGATCCTTCTCGGGTTACCTGTAAAACCTGTTCTGACATACCTACTTTTTGTGTGTTTCAAATGTATATAAATTGTCAATACCAGATTTATGAAGATAAAGAAGGATGCTACACGGTCTATGTTCCATCCTTCTTTATCCAGGTATTAGTTTACATCAACCTTGAAACTACTGGTCTCCATGCCCTCTTTTTTCGGCAACACGACTGTCAGTACCCCATCTTCATATGAAGCCACAATGCTCTCCTGATCAATACGGTCATCAAGCTCGAATTTTCGCTTGAATCCACGTCGCTCAAATTCCAGTCGTCTCCAGCGCTGATCTTCATCCCAGGCCTTCGACTCACCCTTGATCACCAGGATATTGTCACGGACACCCACGACGAAATCCTCCTTATCATATCCGGCTGCGTATAGCTTTAGTTCAAATGCATCATCCAACTCTACTACGTTGGCCGCAGGATGTTCACGATCCCACTTTCGTCCCCATGGTTTATTATGATGCCTCCGATGTCTACGATGATGTCCGTGATGAAATGGGTGCTCTGAATGCTGATATTTAAAATGTCCCATGCACATAATTGTCAAATTGATTTTATGAAAAAATATAATAGATCTCCAGGGCGCGTCTGCACCCATTGATGGTTGAGATGTTTTGAAATTGTCTGTTTTACTGAATCGTTTACCGGACGGGTATCTTCCTGAAGTCCTCGAGATACTCGATTTGATATTCATATTTTGGCCACATCGGCTCTACATCATGTCGTAGGTATGACTGATAACCCGATGCATATCGCCCACGGTAACGGCTCTCATAGATTTCCCGACCTACCCGTTTCGCAAACAAAGTTATCAAGGTAAGAACTGCCGCCACTAATAAGGCCAACACTACAAACTTTGCCACAAACATCAAGAAGAAAAAGACAAGAGCTCCGACAAAAAATGATCTGAATATTCTCATAGCTTTATTTTTTTGAAGTATTAATTGTAAAACCTATACAAGAGAAGACGGAACACCTTCATCTTTACTTTAAATACTCTGAAAATATTTTCAATTTTTATTCAGTCACTTCTAATTGCAGCAGATAGCTAAAGTTTGCAGATTTATCAGAATTACCCGCCAGTTTAGCACCCTGGTGACAGCTTATGCATGAACCAAAATCTTTCAGCTGTATATAAGTTTCCAGGGTCGTGTTAGAAAAATAGCGAGGTAGATTACCATTCGATCCCGGTACAGGCTTGCCGCTGGACGTGGCGGGATCACCTTGCCATTGGGTTCCGATCAACCTATAGTTTTCCCAAACCGTCCCGGCCAGTTTTTCCTGAAATCTTGCATTGACTGCCTTTGTACTACTATATAAGTCGAAGCATCTTACCACTTGCGTACCATACTTACCATTGACCAGGAGACTGGAAGCATAGGGTGGAGAAGTACTCCAGAGGTAGGGCTTTGCAGGTGCTGTATTCGACGGGCATGGATCACCATTTGGCAATGTACAGTCAGGATTAAACAGGTTGAATGTCGTGGAAATATCTGAGGGTGGATCACACCTCGTAGTAGCTACTGTATACTGTGTCGGATCTTGTGGATTACTCGCTAAAGGTGCATTACGTATGTGTTCAAAAGAGGTCCATATCCAATATTGAGGTGTGACATTTGTGGTATCGAGTGCTCCGGAGCCCATAGACATCCGATATGGGCCACGTGTTTTTCTCAGTATATGCATGCCCACTAGTCCAAGCC
Organism: Saprospiraceae bacterium; assembly: GCA_050298535.1. GTDB lineage: Bacteria > Bacteroidota > Bacteroidia > Chitinophagales > Saprospiraceae > JABDMH01. Next base: position 58,563 of record JBNKUI010000114.1, on the reverse strand, counting down.
TTGCCTTAAAACACAAAGGCGCATCCCCTCCTTCCACATCTGAACTGTCAACATGCACATGGGCATCCATCGCGAAATAATCAGAGTGAACCACAGTATCATCCAGGATCATCCATGATGTCTTGATCTCCATTGCACCCACATTGCCTCCCGTTCGATCATCATTATTAGCATACCATCCTACGGGAAAAGCAACGGAATCTGTATACTCCTTCTGCCCGGCAATTGTATTGAGCCCTTCGCGCTCAATCCATCGCGCCTCATGGTTGTTCAGCCTAATATCGTAGAGGATGAAGTTCCCATTACGATCAATTAGAGGCTGACCAGTCGACTCCAAAAATGGATTATCAGTATGATTACCTAGTCCTGCCTTCGCAGAAAGCCGAATGACAGGCAAGTCCTCGTTATTACTACAATTAATCACTTTCTGCCCGGGAAAAACGTCACCAGTAGTTGGGTAGAATTCCCAAACCCGCTTACTTTTCGGTGCATCACCTATGGTGACTGAGGTATCAGGCATACCATCCACTTGTGCCGGCCAGTTGAGTCCAATGAACGTTTGCCAACTGAATATATCCAAATCTGCCTGCGGAGTGGAATCGAGATCGAAATAGTCAAAACCAAATTGAGTAAGCACATCATGGGGTAAGGTGCTACAGAGAGCACTCCCATGGTCATGCACACAATAAGGAAAGCTTTCGTTAGTCTGCACCTTAGTCTTTATTTCAGATTTTGCGGGTTGGCATGTGGTCATAAAAAGAGCGACCAGGTAAATAACAGACAAGGCGATCAATCGGGGCTGATTTGATTTCTTCATGGCTTCTTTGGTAGTTAGAAATCCAATTTAACATAAATCTTTCGTAAGATCGAAAGTTATTGTTAAGGCCCTACCAGAAAGCTGGACTGCATGATCTCAGTGACCACAGCGATCTTTCCATCGCTGCTTAAATGCATGCCTTTCCTCCTCGGTCATATGCATCCACTTCTCCTTCCACTTGCTACGATGTCTTTGAAATTTCTTTTCAGGACCTCCGATTTTTCCAAAAAGTATCTTACTCAAGATCAACAATCCCATTGCCTCAAACCAGGATATTTCTCGCAAATCCGTGATATCTGCTACGATATGATTCCATAAAAACATGACTACGCCGCCCATCACCAACACAAAGGCGACCATGGCTACCACAAAGAAAATCCACTTCGGTGGTCCGTGATGTCTACGCATATTCCTATCAAACATAATCAAAGATTACAGGATCTAAAAGTCCATAAAATCATCATATAAATCGCTGAGCTTTTGCCTGAGATACTTAACGGCATATCGCTTTCGAGAAATCCAGGTCTTTATATTATCAGCTGATTCATCGGCAATTTCCTGAAATGTTCTACCTTCCAGCTCATTCCAAACAAAGGCATTTCTTTGATCTTCTGGCAGTTCATCTAAAGCAGTCATGAGTTCTTCCCAAAACATTTCCCGTAGTAACTCAGTCTCTGGAGTATTATCATCAGCCAACAATTGATCGCGAAGCCACTCTGATTCATCATCCGTATCAGGCGCGAGATCATCTACCAGAGGAAGTCGCTTTTTTCGGTAATTGTCTGTCACACGGTTGCGGGCGACCCGAAACAACCAACCACTCACCTGCTCAATGGGCTCCACCGCCACTATTCTGCTGAACTGATACCATACATCCTGGAGGATATCTTCGGCATCTGCATTCGAAGACACTCTGCTACGAATAAATCGAAACAAGCGCTGACCATACTCCGATACTACCTCTGTGACTGTATGATCTCGTTTATTTGCCAATGATAAATCCATATTTCGTCCGTAACCATGCATCTCAATTCATGAAACGCATCCGATATCCCAACAGATGCATACCATAACAGACGGATCAACAGGCAAAATACTTTAATCAGCCCTACTTTTTATTGAAAAGGCCCAAGTGTCAGAGTACCTGCCTGAGAGCATGCAAAGTGGATTTTGTATTTTCACCCTCTAAATCAAAGGCACATTGGCAGGACTCTTTCGCACTTCTGACAGGATCGATTTGGATGATGGATTTCATTTGACCATGATAGACAGGTCTGATGCTACCTGTCTGGTGAAATATCTGAATGAGGAAGAATATCACCGTCAAACCCTTAGCATCCCCTATCCCTATAGAATCAGTGATGCGGACATCTTTATTGACCAGGTGCTGCAATGGGAAGCTGAAAACGAGATACAAAGAGACTGGGCCATTCGCAATCGCACCGGTGAACAAATCGGAGGTATTGGATTATTGTATGATTATGGTCTCACCAGTCATAGATCATCGCTGGGATACTGGCTGGCAAAACCTTATTGGCATCGGGGCATCATGACCAGCGTCTTAAAGACCTTCTGTTCCTTCATATTCGAAAATCGCCCTATCACCCGACTTGAGGCTCAGGTATTTAGACAAAATCTGGCTTCCTGTAAGGTGCTGGAGAAGGCCGGCTTTGTGCGAGAAGGAACACTTCTTAAAGCTTTTAAAAAAGGAGACACTTATATTGACAGCTACCTGTATGCCAGATTAGCTCCTCACATCATGGACAAAAAGGGCAACCATGATGTTTGATGTTGCCATTATTGGAGGAGGGATTGTGGGTCTGTCTACTGCACACCAGCTGAAGGAAGCTAATCCGGACCTTGAGATCTGTGTCATCGAGAAGGAAACGGATGTAGCACAGCACCAAACCAAAAACAACAGTGGTGTAATTCACTCTGGTATATATTATCGTCCAGGATCCCTGCGAGCTCGTAACTGCCACGAGGGGCATCGCATGTTGACGGAGTTTTGCGATCGTTATCAAGTACCTTATGAACTCTGTGGAAAGCTAATTGTCGCTACCCGGAAGGAGGAAGTCCCCACTCTACAAGCGATATATGATAAGGGTATTAAAAATGGTCTTAAAGACCTGAAGATCATCGACAGTGAGGAGGCCGCTACTATTGAACCCCATGTACAATGTGTGAGAGCGATCAAGGTCCCGCAGGCGGGTATTGTGTCTTACGAGCAGGTTGCCAAAACATATTTAAAAATTTTTCAGCAACAAGGTGGTGAACTTATGACAGGTTCTCCTGTGAAACAAATCGAAGCTGGAAACAATGAAGTGGAGATTTCAACAGAAAGAAAAAGCGTAAGAAGTAAATTCTTTATCAACTGTGCCGGACTGTATTCGGATCATGTTGCACAATTGAGTGCGGTGAATCCAGGCTACCAGATTCTTCCTTTTAGAGGAGAATACTATGAGCTAAAGCCAGAAAGTGAGCATTTGGTAAACCACCTAATCTACCCGGTACCTGATATAAATTTTCCCTTTTTGGGGGTGCATTTCACTCGTATGATCCAAGGTGGTATTGAGGCAGGTCCCAATGCAGTCCTGGCTTTTAAAAGGGAGGGCTACCACCGTACGGATTTTGATGGCCGGGAACTGTGGGAAACCTTGCAATACAAGGGTTTTAGAATCCTCGCTTCTAAATATTGGCGCACCGGTCTGGGAGAAATCCATCGCTCCTTTTCAAAATCAGCTTTTGTGAAAGCGTTGCAGAAACTAATACCTGCTATTACCGTTGATGATGTAGTCGAAGGCAGATCGGGGGTTCGAGCCATGGCCTGTGCACCTGATGGTAGCCTGGTTGATGATTTTGTGATACTCGATGCACCACGAGGTCTCCATGTGATTAGTGCACCCTCTCCTGCTGCCACAGCCTCATTAGCAATTGGTAAAGAAATTGTAACCAGATTAAAAAAGAAAATGAAGCATGAATAAGATTGAAAACATCCAGATGGTTGATCTAAAAAAACAGTATCAGCATATCCAGGAAGAAGTGGATCAGGCGGTGCTCGAAGTGATCCGATCCACACGATATATTAAGGGTCCTGTAGTGGCTGGTTTTGAGGAGGACCTGGCCAATTATCTGGGTGTAAAACATGTGATTGGCTGCGCCAACGGTACAGATGCCCTGCAAATCGCAATGATGGCCCTGGGTCTCGAGCCAGGCGATGAAGTGATCGTTCCATCCTTCACTTATGTTGCCACCGCAGAGATTATTGGTCTTCTCAGACTGAAGCCTATCATGGTGGATGTAGATCCGCTTTACTTCAATATTACTGAAGAGGCGATTCGGTCCGCAATCACACCACGGACGAAAGCGATTGTTCCTGTGCATCTGTTTGGACAATCAGCACCCATGGATGCCATCATGCAAATTGCGAAAGAACATGCCTTGTTCGTGGTGGAAGATAACGCCCAGGCCATAGGCTCCGACTATTATGGGCAAGAAAAGACGCAAAAAACCGGCACGATTGGTCATATCGGCTGTACATCGTTCTTCCCCTCCAAGAATTTGGGATGCTATGGCGATGGTGGTGCTTTGTTTACCAATGATGGTGACTTGGCTGATCGCATTAAGATGATTGCCAACCACGGACAATCACGGCAATACTATCATGATCGTCTGGGAGTTAACTCCAGACTCGACGCTCTTCAGGCGGCAATACTGAAGGTGAAGTTACCTCATCTTGATGATTATTGCCGGTCAAGACGCAATGCAGCAGATCACTATGATGCGGCCTTCACAACGATCGAACAAATCACGACACCCGCAAGATCCCCGTATTCAAGCCACGTATTTCATCAATATACACTACAGGTACCTGCAGATGACCGCGAAAAACTTCGATCTCAACTGGAGGCTCAAAGTATCCCATCTATGATTTATTATCCGGTGCCGCTTTATGCACAGAAAGCCTATGCGCCGTACTGGGAGCCTGGCAGAACTTTGCCAGTCACTGAAAAATTGTGCGAAACCGTCCTCTCGCTTCCTATGCATACCGAATTGGACTCAGATTTGCTGGAGTATATCACAGGCGCAGTAACTGCATATTTTAAGTAATGAATAAAGAACAAGACTATTTTTCCCATCCATCAGCGGTGATTGATAAAGGTGCCACGATTGGAAAAGGAACCAAAATCTGGCACTTTTGTCATGTAATGCCCACAGCAATCATTGGGGAAGATTGCAGCCTGGGTCAGAATGTCTTCGTAGCAAATGGAGTCAGACTGGGTAGAAATGTCAAAGTGCAGAATAACGTATCCCTATATACGGGTGTAATATGTGAAGATGATACGTTCCTGGGGCCTTCTATGGTGTTTACCAACGTGATAAATCCTCGAAGTGCCGTGATCCGGAAAAACGAGTATAAAGAAACGATCGTGGAAAGAGGCACCTCAATTGGCGCTAATGCCACGATCATTTGTGGAAATAAACTGGGTCGCTATTGCTTTATAGGTGCAGGTACTGTCATCACAAAAGATGTTCCGGCATATGCCCTGATGGTAGGAAACCCGGGACGGCAAATTGGATGGATTAGCCAGTATGGACAGCGGCTGCATTTTGATGAAGATGGAATGGCTGTATGTAGTGAAAGTGGGGAGAAGTATCAGTTAAAGAGGGGGATAGTGACTCAAGCATAAATTACTGCAAGAATTACAAGTCACATCTCTTTCGTACTTTTACTCTTGCAATATATTTAAGTGTCAAATCTCATGAAAAATAAGGATGTCTACCGTGATTGGTGTACAAGTGAAAATATGCCTCTATTTGAACAACCAGGTTGGCTTGACGCCACTTGCGGGGACAATTGGGATGTTATTATAGTTAAAAACAAATCTAATATCATTGCGACATTTCCTTATGAAATCAAGTCGGTTGGTCCCCTAAGGATACTAAAGACAAATGCCTCCACTCTATTTCAAGAAGTCATCATTCATAATTTTGAAAATAGCTCATATATCAAAAAACTATCGAAAACGAAATCCACTTTAATTGAAATTATTAACAACTTACCAAAGGCAGATATCTACAATTTCAAAGTATTTGTCAAAGAATCATATTATCTCCCTTTCCTCTGGAACAATTTCTCTCTGTCACCAAGATTTACATATCAAATCGATACGCGAATAGATATTGCAGAGATAAAAAAAAATCTTTCCCCAAAGGTTCGGAATTTTCTAAACAAAGACAACTCATACATTAGCATCCAAGAAGTCGACAGTACAGACATCCTGTATGACTTGATAATTCAATCCTTTAAAAGTAAAGCCACAAAACCAACCTTTAATAAAAGTGAACTTGTACAAATAGATTCTTATTGCAAATCCAATGGTAAACGTAAAATACTGATCGCTTACGAAAACAATCAGCCAATTGCAGCCATATACCTAGCTTGGGATGCAAAGAAAATGTACTATCTATTTGGAGGCACACATCATGAATTCAGACAATCCCAACCTGGGACTTTATTGCTCTGGGAAGCTCTAAATTTTTCTCATTCTCTCCAAAAAGTATTTGACTTTGAAGGAAGTATAATTGAACCAATTGAAAGCTATTTTCGTAGTTTTGGAGGAAAACCAGTAATGTATTTTAGAGCTTCACGGCAAAACAGTTTTATAGCTAAAATTGCTACATACTACAAGAATCTAAAATTTCCTGAGTGATATCAATCAAATACAATGCTCAAAATTCTAAGAACAAATGAATTGAATTGTTTAGATATCTTCATGTAATATAAGGCCACACCATATATCGAGAAGATGAACAGCGTCCGAACAACAATATTCAAATATGCACTGGAGGTCAATGGCAATAAGGATGCGAATAAATATAGTATGGCTCCTAGTAGTATCACCATTAATGACTTCCATACAAAGGGTTGCATTTTAAACTTGATCCAAATGAATACAAGTTTGATAAGATTATAAGTAAAAATACTAATCGAAGTTGCCAAAGCTGCTCCAACAATGCCTAAATCAAACCAAACTATAAAAATGTAATTCAAGCCTACATTTCCCAAGCCCAATGCAAGCACAAGTATAAGATTGAACCTATAGTATTTGGAATAGATAATGATTTGGTGATTCACACCTGTTACCATATCAAAAAGGCGAGAAAAAAGCAGAAGAGTTACGACCAACCCCGCGTTCTCCAACTCCCTAACATTTGGTATAATATTGAAGACAAAATCAATGCAAGAAAGAAGTAAGATTGATATCAAAACACCAACCGCTATCAAATTAAGAGATGAACTCTTGTAAATCCTCTCAACCTCATTAAGATCATCTTTACTCCATGCCGCAGCCACTAATGGTGCTGCTATTGCGTTCATAGAATTTGTAGGTACCGCAATAACTGAGGCAATAAAATAACCGATATTATATGCTCCGTTACTTTTCAAATCAATTAAGGTAGTTACCATGACTGAATCAATTCTATATGCTAGTACAGTCCCAACTCCACCTAGCATCCCAAAGATAGCATAGGTTATCATCTCCCTCCTAAAAGGCTTAAACAACTTAAGATCAAGCCTAGCAATTCTAATTTTCCTTATATGATTCTGATAAAATAATAAGGCCGACACAGAAATCAAATAAACTAAAACTATACCCCATGGGACAAAAATCAACGATATCCATCCCACATAGTATAATAAGAGTAAAATTGGAATCAATACTTTTAATAGGAAGTTGGTCAGTAATCCAGTTACTGCTATTCTCTTATAATTTGATATAAAATTACTTGTAAAGCCACTTAAAGACAACAATATTGTAATCGGAATCAAGAAAATCAAAAATCTAACATACTCCGTATCCAATGAAATACCAATTTTGGTAATAAGGATATATGATGCCACGCCAAACATCATAAACAGGATAAGCAGGGCAGTAATCAAGAACGAATAAAACTGCCTCTGAGAATGACTAGACTCCTCAAAGTCATTGAAAAACTTGATTGCAACCACATTCAATCCACATAACACAAATGGAGTCAATAACAAACCCGTATCTATTAGAAATCTGACCAATCCATATGCTTCCAAAACATGAGCATATAAGTAGATGGTACTAAGTGCACCAATAAGTATGCCCACCAAATTCACTATAGCTTGCTTAAAACCCTGCCTAGCAATTACATCCATTTACCTATAAGTTCAGTATTCATTATATCTATATTAGATCTATTCAAAGGTAGCTCTAATTCAAACAACCACAAAGAACACCACAAGACAAAGTGGGCTCCCTCACCCTAAAACTGCAGGGCTATTTCGGGTGCAGATTTTCAGGTTGAAAGAACAGTGCTAATAATAGATCTTCATATTTTCCCACCATATTCCTTTTTGATAGATACGCATAGGGACTTAGATAGTTTAAACCCGAATGTAATCGCTCATAATTGTAAAAGCGTAAAAATCACTTCATCGTAGCCTAGTTTATTCTAAGTTATCAAATTCATATCCTTGACATATGATCTTTTCAATGATACTGTGATATGCCTCGATGTGACCATTCTATTCAGGTGTAAATGGATGTGAAAATTTTTGTTCTATTCCCAGGTTAGCAAAGTATCTTCGTACCAGTGTCACTATAAATTGGGATCCATTGCAATTTTAGACGAATATTTTATTGGGTAAGTCATAACTTCTAAATATTCCACCAAATAAATCAATGACATCAATCTTATTTATCTGCCAAGCTAAGTAGTGCCCCAGTACCCACCTTGAATTTGACATCAATAGTAGACAATAACGGGGCATTTCTTCTCACTTCACTATGTACAGGTACCTTAGATCAATCTCCAAGTAGAATAAATCGTGCACCGAATTAGGGACCAACTTTTTTACCCACTGACTTTTGGAGCGTTGCTTTGGTACCATGACATTTAGAAGTTGATGCTCTTTCATTAATCGATAACCTTCTTATCATTGATTACATAGTGCTTACTTTAACATACCCAATGAGTTACTTTACGATAGCCATATTCCACAAATTCCTGACTTAGGAGTGTTTGAATCTGCTCAATAACCTGGTCATTGGAAACACGTGCTCCACGAGTCATATAGGTATGGGTACTTTTCTTCTATGCCTTTGGATTAGTTTTGCATTGTACGTACTCTTTGCTACGGAAAGCATGTTTAATACCATACCAGCCGGATTTTCTTGATCTATAAACCCAATCTCCTTCATAATTCGATCTTCCTTCACTAACTTCTTCTTTTTAGTATCTCCGCCTGTATCCTAATCTGTAGCTCTTTCTCTGCAACAATCGCATTTAGCTCTACATTCTATCGTTCCAAACGAATCTGCTAGGCATTCTTGGCCAGTTGCTTCTGTGGTTCTAAAGATGAGACTTCTTTTTCATTTAACTAGTCTTTCAACTTGTAGATCGAATTCGATGAGATACCAAACATCCGAATGTGGCTGTCTCACCGTGTTTATCGATGTAGTCCAGAATGGCTAGCCTCTCGGACTTGTTGAATATTTTCTTTGACTCATATCACAATTTATTGGTTCCAACTTTATAGTGAAATAGTCTCCAATCCCTTAGCTGAATTAGATGTAACACAGTAAATCAGCCACCAAAAGATCTAAGTAATCGCTAGATTTTACTACTTTTAGAACAGATTATACAAAACTATAAGTAACATGACGGAGAGGGTCCGGGAGAAGGAATTTAGTGAGGTCCGAGAGGGTATCTCATATAGATATCAGAGTGAATGGATAAACCAATTAGAAAGACAAGACCATTGGCTACTTTACTGGTTTCAGCAAAAGATGATTCAGAGTGTAATTAAAGCTCCTTCAAGTATTCTGGAAATCGGGATAGGCTCTGGATTTACTTCGAATTACTTAAAATCGAAAGGGCATCAAGTAGATACTCTGGACATTGATAAAAATAAACGACCTGACATCGTTGCCAATCTCGTATCATATGATTTTCCTAAAACATACGATCATGTACTTGCATTCGAAGTATTTGAGCATATTCCATTTTCAGAATTTGAAAAAATCCTCTCGAAACTCAAACATGTTGTGAAGGAAAATATAATATTAAGCATTCCAAAAAATGAATATTCATTAACTCAGATGCTTATTAAATTACCTTTCTTCAAAATCGTTAATTTCGAAATATCTTTGCCAAAATTTAGAATTACCGAACCCTATCATTTTTGGGAAGTTGGTCACGGCAAAATCACAGAAAAGCACCTTAAAGAGACCATTAACAAACATAGTTTTAAGATAATAAATATTAAAAAATACCAATCTAGATATTTCATAATTCTACGAAATGATTGAAAGTGAATCTAAGAAAGAAATTTACATGGTTCAATATTAGCTTGAAACTTGCTATCATTTTCAAACCCCTTCTCTCATTAATTGATGGGCGACTTTTGAGCAACCACTCCCAAGAAGAACCTCTGTCTCAACCCATCTTCATAATAGGTGCTCCCAGAACCGGATCCACGCTACTATATCAGATTATCACGAACACCTTTGAAGTCTCGTATATTGACAACCTCACACATATTCTATTTAGAAACATCCTAACAGGTTTTACGCTATCCTATTTCTTTTTTAGAAAAAAAGCACATAATAACTTTAAATCCTCTCTGGGAGAAACCCATCAATATGGTCTTCACGCTCCTAGTGAATGCGGTGAATTCTGGTACCAATGGATTGAGTCTGGAATATCCTATGTTCCATCAGATTATCAATACAAAAGAAATGTTTTTGAGATTAAAAGCATTTTTAATTGCATTATCAACACTTTCAAGAGGCCCCTGGTAATTAAGAACAACAATATTAGCTTGAGACTCAACTTAATCCGCAAGATATATCCTGATGCCAAGTTTGTCTGGATCAAAAGAGATCCAATTGACGTAGCCTATTCAATTCTTCATGCACGGATGCAATTTTATGAAGACTTCAATCATTGGTGGTCACTTAAACCAAAGAATTGGAAAGAAATCAGCAATCTTCCTCCTTCAGGTCAAGCAGTGGCACAAGTATACTTTATCGAAAGACAAATCAAACATGATTTAGATCTTTTCAACAATGACAACATCCTAATCTTAGAGTATGAAAACCTTCAAGAACCAAATCTAATCTTGCAACTACAGGAATTCATTGGAGCCATTACTAGAAATAAATTTAATCTACCCTCCATTAAAACTGCGAAAAATCGAAAGCGAGATAATGAGATCATCAGCCAACTCCAGATTGAAACTGAAAAATATGACTGGATTAATTATACGTGACAGACCTAAAGTACTAAACTCTGACAATTTCGATACTGCTCTTAAATATCCACCATGCTATTCGCCTAATTTGTTCTATTTTAATCGAGGAAGTTGTGGTTTGAAACTACTTTTGGAGTCCATAAACTATAGTAGAAACAGAAAAGTCACAGTAGCCATGCAGGCTTATAATTGCGAATCTGTCGCCGAAGCTGCATTGCAAGCAGGCTGTACCATTGTACTAATCGATATAAACCTGGACGACTTTAGCATATCATTTAACGAACTTCAGAGCATTGATCGCAAAGTCGATGCACTACTTCTTACACATTACCAGGGTATCCCAAATAAGCAATATATTGAAATAGCAGATTACTGCAACCGAAACGACATCATTTTAATTGATGACTTAGCCCAAACAAAAAGCTCCAGTATATCTGGCGTGAAAATTGGCACACTTTCGCAGGCCTCTCTATTTAGCTATGGATTTGACAAACCGATAACATCCTTGGAGGGCGGAGCCATTTTCATTTCTAATAAAATTGATCCATCTATCAGTAAAAATTTCGAAAACAGATTTCAAAATTTACAGATTGAACGCGAAAAAAAAGCGATCCTAGATATTCGAATATTGAGGCTATTACTAAAATACACTACTCCAGAAAGATATGTTTCTCAAGTAAACAAGACAAGAATCATCCGCTTGTTACTCTACCTGGGCTTAAAGGATGAAACAGTGATTCTTCTTATTCAAAAGAAGGCCATATTCACTTTTTTGCACTATTCAACAAAGCTTCTAGAATTACTTTTTTATGGCAAAAATCTTACTCCAAAAAAATTACATCATTCGAAAATCCCTTTAATATGCTATCAAGAAAAAATATTTGTATGTAATCATGAAAGAATCAAAAATCTAATTGAACTACTTTCTGACACCTCGGGAATGAAAATAAAAAGCCCCAAATATAGTAGTAAAATATGTTGGAATAAATTAGCATTATTGGATCCTGACTCCAAATTAATCGATCTCCTAAGTGGTCTATCAATAGAAGTAGGCAATTTCAACTGGCCAAAAAGCATAGACCAGATATATAACTTTAATAAAAAAGTGCAGCAAGTGGGCGAACTAAATAACACCAAAACAGCTCTTAGATCAATGATTAACATCCCTGCTTGGATCGACATATCAGATCGCATCAAGAAGTTAAAAACCTCTAATTGATCGAATGGAAGCAATTATTAATTTACCTGAAGATGTCCAACCAAAAATCAGATATATATGGGCACTTCTTTTGTCCCGACTAGATCTAAATACCGAAACAATACCAAAATCTCAGATTTCTATTGGCCTGAGCAATCAAAATGACATTCAGATCTCCAAAGCGATTAGCGACCTAAGAAAAGATTTGAGAGACTCCTTTCCAATCCTTAATGATAACAATCCATTATTAAAAACTGAATCTGGAAATCCAGATTATCTTGGGACGGCTTTTTATATGATAAATTGTCTTCAAGAATTTAATGCCCCCGCATCTTCATATGATCAGTATGATCGGTTCAAACCCGAATGCACCTACCAACACAAGATGGCAAACTTTCAAGACAATGTTGTTGAGGATCTATTTAGGGCACTAATCAAATCCAGCCCAGCTTTACAAGGCACCATGCTAAAAAATGAGCCTTCGAAAGTATTTCTATCTCACGACATTGACATCATTAATGCTGCTGTCTTTCAAGAGGGAAAGGCAGCCCTTTTAAATGGAAACCTTCTATTGTTATTAAAAATAATTTTCAACTATTTTATTAGTGGTCCTTCTTACAGAGACATGGATCGTATTATGGATATTCATGACGAATACGATGTAAAGTCAACATTCTTTTGGATGGTTGAAAAAGGTAAGAAAGTCAAGCAAAGTAGTGGTGTTAGTATACCCCAATCTGACTATGATATATCTAATGCAAAAATTGAGTCGCAAATAAGAAACATAATCAGTCGCGGATTTGAAATTGGCCTTCACAAGAGTACTACAGAAAAAAGTTTTAATGAAGAACTTTCAATACTTGAGGAGTATACATTAGCCAATCGAAATCACTACCTACATTACTATCTTCCAGATCACTTTGATGCCATTGAAGAAAGTGACATCAAGCTTGATTTTAGTATGGGATTTGGATCACAATTCGGATTTCGAAATAGTTATGGAAAACCATTTATCCCCTTCAATCTAGACGCGAATATACCTTATTCCTTCCTGGAAGTACCTCTCCAAATAATGGATACTACCTTCAAATACTACCAGAGGAAAACACCCCAACAAGCGAAAGCTGATATCTTGGACTTTCTATCTCGTCATAAGGAAAATTGCACGATATCCATTCTCTGGCATAATGATATGTTTTCACCAATCAAAAATCCAGGTTGGCTTGATTTGTATAAGACTATTCTTGATTTTTGTCGCCAAATGGGCATCCAAGCCACCAATCAGAAGGAATTAATGCAACTCCGACGTAAACAACTCACTTTCCTCCGTAATAGTTCTTAATAAAACCCCTGGCCTCTCTCCCAAAGAGTGTCTGCAAAAGTGCCCACCATACACCTAGACCATAGGCCACGACCTGAATGTTTAAAGTTAAGATTGATAGAAAAGCCACTTTCAAGTTTTTATAAAGAGTGAATGACTGAATAAAAGCCATCAGGCAAACAACTAGGTAACCTACTCCGACGATTACACCAATTATGGGCAGCGGCCCTAATGCACAGATAACAGAAAGGACCATTATAAGTGTGGCTATGCTGGGAAGAAAATGAACTGGTTTCATTAGAGCTGGATGTAACCGACCCAAGTTGATTCTAGCAACTCCCCAATTAAATATTTGTCTAAAGAATTTCGGAATACTCGTGCGTCGCTTATGGTAGACATAGGCATCCGCAACCAACCCCACTTTAAATCCAGCCTTATAAATACGTGCAGAATAGTCCATATCCTGTCCATGTCGTAAAGTGTTCATTCCCCCTATGTCTTGATAAACTTGCCTTGATATGCCCATATTGAAGCTTCGAGGATAAAACTTCCCCACACTTTTCTTAGACCCTCTTGTGCCTCCTGTCCCTAAAAAGGAGGTCATTGAGTAATTGATAGCCTTCAACAAAGGCGAAAACGATGGATGATAGGTATCAGGGCCACCAAAGGCATCAAGTTTTCTTCTCCGCACTTCTCTATCAATTTCCGCCAACCACTCCCTAGGTAACATACAGTCAGAATCCACAAATATGAAATAGTCTCCTTTGGCAACACTCATACCATGATTACGAGCAGCACCAGGGCCCTTATTGGATTGATAAACGGTTCGAATTTGAAGACCTTTTTCGCTATGGTAGTGCTCAATATAATCACGGAAGCCGTCCGTAGAACCATCATCCACAAAAAGTAGCTCAAATCGGGTGGAATCAAAATCAAGATCTTCTGCAGAACTCAATAGTTCTTGCACTTCACCAATTCTATTGTAAACAGCAACAATGATCGAATAGTCTAGCCTATCTAAGGTCATTCTCGATGATGTGACATTTATTATCAATTACAAAAATAGCTAAATACATGGTAATTTATAGTTATGTATAATCTCATCATATTGGGGATCCGCATTGAATGGCCATGCTAACAATTTGAGTCTGGCCTATCTGATCGAATACATAACATAAAACTTAATACAACTATTTGTATTTTGGGCGTTTTAGTAGGACTATAAAAGGAGAATTTCGTGGCAAAAAAGAAAATTAAGGTGGCAAAAAAGCGAGAAACTAAAATAGAAAAGCAAGCAAACCCATGGATATTGCATGGAATTGCCATCGCTGCATTTTTACTTGTCAGTATTGCATATTTCGCCCCCCAATTACAGGGTAAGGTGATTAGGCAAGGTGACATCGATGCTTTCAAGGCCGCCTCCAAAGAAATCAGAGATTACAACGACACACATACAGATCAGGCACTTTGGACGAATTCCATGTTTGGAGGAATGCCTGCTTACCAGATTTCCATGCCCACATCAGGCAATAAGATAAAATTTGTGGAAAAGGTTTTCAATCTCTTCTTAGGTCGCCCAATAGGGTACTTTATCGCCATGATGATTGGATTTTATATCATGTGTATTACATTCGGAATGCGACCCTTAGTTGCTCTAGTGGGTAGCATTGCCTTTGGCTTAACAGTAAACCATTTTGTGCTGTTCGAAGCTGGTCATACCAGTAAACTGAGAGCCTTTGCTTTCTTTGGTATTATAGTATCAGGCATTGTAAATGCCTATAGGGGAAAATATATGCTTGGAGGATTGCTATTTGCGCTTGGGATGGCCCTAGAAATTGGTGTCAATCATATTCAAATGCCTTATTATCTATTCATTTCACTGTTGATATATCTTGGCATTTTACTCTATAGAGACATTAGGGGTGGTAAGGTTTTACATTTTGCAAAAGCAAGTGGAGTACTGCTTGTGGCGCTTATGCTGGCAGCTCTGTCTAACACAACCAATCTTTGGACGACATACGAGTATGCCCAAGAGACCATGCGGGGTAAACCCATACTCACGAAAGAAGTAGCAGACGTCACCAGTAGCAGCGATGTCGATGGATTGGCATGGACTTATGCTATGCGGTGGAGTAATGGTCCCCTTGATCTATTCACATACCTGATTCCACGTGTGGTAGGTGGAAGTTCCGGTGAGCGAATCAGCAATGATTCGGAGTTTGCTCGCATTATAGGCCAGGTATCAGCGCAGGAAGTCAGGTCTCCTCTATACTGGGGAAGCTTGCCTAGTACTAGTGGTCCATCCTATCTTGGAGCGGCTATACTCCTCTTATTTGTTCTGGGATCTATCGTTGTCAAAGGTGATCTAAAATGGTGGCTCTTGAGCGCTACAATTCTAACCATGTTACTGTCATTGGGAAAGAATCTTGAGTTCTTTAATCGTCTGTTTTTTGACTACTTCCCAATGTTCAACAAATTTAGAACACCCAATAGTATAGTTTCTGTCACAGAGTTTTTAATGATTCTAATGGCTACTTTGACGCTTTCGGAACTAGTTGATGGTAAAATAAAGAAAGAAACCTGGAAAAAGGGACTCATCTACGCCGGAGGGATTACTGGTGGGTTATGCCTTATATTTGCCCTTTTTGGATCCATGTTTCTTTCATTCAAAGGCCTTAATGATAACTACGACCCTCGAATCGTTGATGCTCTAATAAGTGACCGAAGATCGTTGATGCGCATGGATGCCTTACGATCTTTTGTCTTCATTGCAGTAGCATGCGGCCTGATTTATTACTATTTGCAGGCAAAGCTTAATGCTCGCTGGCTGGTGGTTGCTTTGGTGATTCTGGTCACCATTGACATTTGGGGAGTAGGTCGCAGGTACCTTAACAACGAGTCCTTTATAAGACCTAACCAGGCAGAGGCCGCATTGGCACCACGACAAGTTGATCAATTGATATCTAAAGATAATGACCCGTATTTTAGAGTATTCGATCTGTCTGTGGATCCTTTTAATTCTGCCTTACCAGCTGCACATCATAAATTAATCGGGGGGTATCATGCTGCAAAACTCCAGCGCTATCAGGATTTAATCGATACATATATCAGCAAGGGTCATGATCCGGTCTTGAACATGCTAAATATGAAATATTTAGTGCAACAAAATGGAGAGCTACAAGTAAATACTAATGCACTAGGTAATGCTTGGTACGTTCAGCGACTATTGCAAGTACCAGATGCAAATGCCGAAATTGAATCGCTGAGCAATTTTGACCCGCAGACAGTGGCGATCTATCATGAAGAATTTTCAGATTATATAGGAGAATTTCAACCATCTAATAATGGCTCGATCACTTTAACTGAATATAGCCCTAATCGACTCACCTATGAAAGTACGGGAACAGGTGAACGATTTGCTGTTTTCTCTGAAATCTGGTATGGTCCAGATAAGGGTTGGAAAGCCTACATTGATGACGAAGAAGTACCCTTTATTCGAGTGAACTATGCATTGCGAGGTATGCGAATTCCTGCAGGTGCTCATACGATAAAATTTGAATTTGCACCGAGATCATATTTCGTGGGCGAAAAAGTATCGACGATAGCTTCCATAATACTACTGATTGGATTACTGCTTTTTATTTTCCATCAATTCCGACCATTGAATAGTTTGATAAATTCTAAAACCCAACCAGTCAGCTGATTTCAGAGAGTGCATCAAAACAGAAAAGTACTAATCATTACATACTATTGGCCGCCATCCGGAGGGCCAGGAGTGCAACGAGTGCTAAAATTTGCTAAATATTTACCTGATTTTGGTTGGCATCCGGTGATACTGACAGTACTGGATGGAGAGTATCCTGCCATTGATCATTCTTTAGTCACAGAAATTCCAAGTGACCTTGAAGTATACAAAGTCAAATCTATAGAATTCTTTGACCTATTTCGAAAACTAACCGGTAAAGGAAAAGGCGAGAAAATTGAAACATTCGAGCTGGTAAAGGATCATAAAAATCTTGGGTTGGCCAATCGAATAGCTCAATACATTCGAATGAATATCTTTATTCCTGACGCAAGAATCGGCTGGTATCTAAAGGGAAGAAAAAAGAGTTTCGAGATCCTTCAAAAAGTAAAACCCCAACTGATTTTTTCTAGTTCTCCACCTCATTCATTACAGCTGCTGGCTAGTCATTTATCACGAAGAGGTAATATACCATGGGTTGCAGATTTTAGAGATCCATGGACTAAATCATTTTACGACAAAGGCCTGAAGCGTAACATTCTAACAAATTGGCTAAATAAATCCCTGGAAAACAAAATAGTAACTACTGCCGATTGTGTGACGTCGGTCAGTGCAGGAGTGATTCAGCTACTCGGTAAACCGATCGATGATAAAGTTGCCATTATCCCAAATGGGTACGATGAGGAAGATTTTACAAATAATCATTTCCAGGCAAACACAAAATTTGTAATTTCCTATACAGGACATGTGGCATCTGTACAAAATCCGATTCTTTTTTTTGAAGCACTTGCTCAACTCCCAGTGAAAATCAGGCGTTTAACTCAAGTAGACTTTTATGGATCTGTAGATGCAGTGGTAAAAGAGAACGTTTCTCGACTGGACCTACAAAGCATTGTTACTTTCCATGGCTATATTCCACATCATGAAGCCACTAAAATTATGATGAAAGCTGATCTACTGTTGCTCTTGATTCCTCATACGCATGCAAAGGGAATATTAACGGGAAAATTGTTTGAGTATTTGGCCAGTGGCAATCCAATTTTAGGTATTGGTGATGCTACAGGAATAGCTGCGGAGGTGATTAAAAAATGTGAAGGTGGTACCATGACAAGCTATACAGACAGCCCATACGATCTGATTTTAAGTTACTTTGAATCCTGGAAGTCGAAGATAAAAAATCGGAGTAATATGCAAGAAATTAAAAAATACAGTCGACGGAATTTGACAGCAGCTTTAGCAAAAGTTTTTGATGACCTATGCAGATAGACAAGTCATGGTTCATGCTCAAAAAATTACTTTGGGACCTCTCCAATAAAGGAAAGTATGTGACCATTTCAGACGATCTTTCATCCCCCCGATTGGGGCCGTACTATATCGCTTTTGGTACGGACCTTTCAAAATTAAATAAATTAATTGTGGGTTATGATGAGGAGGGTATTCCACTAAATAAGTCATACATCGACGTGGAGTCTACCACAACTCATTACTACCCTATTAGTATAGGTCAGGTGGCAATGGCCATCTATAATGCATATCAACAATCAAATGAAGCATCAAAACGGGCGCATTTTATCCGAATCGCAGATTGGTTTATAAAAACAAGAGTTGATGATCCAAGATTAGGGACTTTTTGGTATACAGATGTACCTAAGCCAGAGTATCAGGTCACCGACCGGTGGAAATCTGCTTTCACCCAAAGTCGAGCCATTTCTGTGCTAATGCGTGCCTGGCAATTGGAGAAAAAAGAAATTTATCTCGATACAGCCACTTTGGCGCTTCAACCCTTTACTATTGATATTGCTAAGGGTGGTGTGTCCATCCGAAGACAACACACAGGTGTTTTTTATGAAGAATATGTTGCTTCCGCACCTACGCGAGTACTGGATGGCCATTTGTTCGCACTATTTGGACTCTTCGACTATGTACGTGCAGCTCCATCGCCTACAATGCAAAAATATGCTCGCCAATTATTTGATCAGGGAGTCCAAGGTCTGGTGGACGACTTACCGCATTATGACCTGGGAAACTGGGTACGGTTCAATCGATGCGAACTACCGAACTACCCTACCGATGATCCATGCACGATTACATACCTCCAATTAATCATTATACAACTTGAGATAATTTATCGAATCACAGCAAGACAGGAAGTTGAAAACTATCGTCGTAAATTTGAGTCCTACATTACCTGGAAAAACATCCTAGCTATGTATCAATCAAAACTCAAATCTCTGCGAAATCTAAAAAGACTCTAAAATGTGTGGGATAGCAGGCATAGTGGATAGATATAGATCCGGAGAGACAATCATGGAACAAATGCTTGAGGTCATGCATCACCGTGGACCGGATCATCAAGCAGTCTTTACTCATCAAAAAACAATGCTGGGGCATCTTCGGCTGTCTATTATTGACCTCTCCTCCGGCGATCAACCCGTCTTTAATGAAGATGAGACTTTATGCATCATATACAATGGTGAACTATATAATTATCTTGACCTTGGATCAGAACTTCTAGCTAAAGGTCATGTTTTTAAGACCAAAAGTGATACGGAAGTTATCTTACATGGCTTTGAGGAATACGGTTCCGGTATCCTAAAGAAACTGAATGGCATATTCGCTTTTGCAATCTACGATAAGCGAGATGAAAGTCTATTCATTGCTAGAGACCATTTTGGAATCAAACCCTTGCATTACTATCAGGAAGACGGACTATTTGTCTTTGCATCAGAGCAAAAAGCCATTGCAATGCATCCTGCCTATCAACCACGCTTAAATCCCCACAGTCTCCACATACATTTGAATCTTAGATATACCCAGGGAGATCAGACACTGTTTGAAGGCATACGACGCTTACCTCCTGCCAGCTATCTACACTTAAAAGGGGACCAACTTACGATCAAGACCTATTGGGAGTTAAAACCAAAATTCACGAATCTACTGAGTGAGGGAGAGACCCTTGAAAAAGTCAACCATTACCTCCAACAGGCCGTTAAGCGGCAGTTGGTGAGCGATGTACCTATCGGAGTATATTTGTCAGGTGGAATGGATTCTTCTACCATTGTCCAGAAAATGCACAAATTAGGGGTGAAAGACATTAATACCTTTACGCTCGGATTTAATGAACCAACTGATGAGTTTTCAGATGCCAGTATAGTTGCCAAACACTTTAATACAAATCATCGTACACTTTCCCTTGCATTGAATCCCCTGGAAGATTATAATAAAGTAATCTGGCATGCCGAAGAACCAAAAATAAATTTACTCCAGGGATTTAACATGTCTGCTTTCGTTCAACCACATGTTAAGGTAGTACTCGGTGGTTTGGGTGGTGATGAAATATTTGCTGGATATGATCTTCATAAGTTTATTTATCCTACCCAGGCTTGGCACCGGCGCATCCCTTCTGGGCTAAACCGATTAATGAGGTGGAAATCGGACTTTTTATTTAGGATACAAAATAAAAGTCGTACCCTCCATTTAGACGAGTACAGACGAGGTTTACAAATGTTACTTTCCATTGGGCAGATAGAAAAGTACTACTTAATAATTCGAAACGTTTGGGATTTTGACAATGACTTCTATAAAAACATTTACCATCCCAAATATTTAAAAGAAATCAGATCGCAGTCCAAAACATTTGAAGAGTTCTCAAAATACTTTGAAAAAGTAAAAACAGCATCTCCCTTAGATCAAGTGCTTTTTGCAGAAATACACAGCAAAATGGTCAATGATTATCTTTTGGTGGAAGATCGCATGTCAATGGCACATTCGGTAGAAGAGCGCGTACCATTTCTAGATTTAGATCTGGTCGATTTTGCAATGAGCATACCAATAGAGATGAAGATCAAGCATAATCAGACCAAATACATTTTCCGAAAAGCTATGGAACCGCTGCTCCCAGCACGTATTATAAAAAAGAAAAAATGGGGCTTCACTGTAAACCCGTATTTACAATTTAAGAAAGATCTAAAAGCCAAAGCAGAACAGAAACTCACAAAGACTTTTATTGAAAAACAAGGCATCTTCAACTATGATTATCTAAGAGCGATCATGGATCACAAACCACACCGCAAAATGCGCTGGCATTATAACTACCTTTGGATCGTCCTCGGTGTAGCCATTTGGGAAGACATTTTCATGAAAGGCAAAGACTTGGATGATCCTATAGTCTAGTCTTTATGGGTGTTCTGTCATTTTTCCAGCATTTCAATCCGTTGCATAAGTTCCCTATTTTCTTTTGTCAATGAAATAACCCTAAGAGTTAGCTCTTCAAGTTGCTGAAGGATTGCTGCATTCATTTCTCCTACACTCACACCATTGCTATATACCTCTTCCTCGGAAGGAACTCCAGGTAAATGGTGATTCTCAAGAATGAAAGTCTCTAGAGAATCTACTGAAATCATTTGATAATTTGGGTCAAATACAAAATCGGGCCAGGTATCAACGTCTACTACTATCTCTTGAGCAGCAATTTGACCTCCCACCGCCAACTTGTATTCTCCTGGATCATCAATACCAATGGCAACACTACCAGATCGAAAAATACCTCCCGAAGGTCCGTATGAAAGTGGGGTAAAGCTCCAGTAATCAGAAACGCAATCTGGACAACTCCCTTCCCTACTAAACTCTAAAACTAACTTCGGTCTCTTGGAAGGGTCAGGAGCATCTGAAGTCCAAAAAACCATACTTCTATAGGTATTTGGGTTGCTCGGTTCAAAGATTAGACCATGGAACGGTAAGCCATTCTGCAACCTCTGATTTACTAGAGAAGTGATATCGACTTCGATGGAGTCATAGTCATTATTTCTGGGAATAGTCACTTGATAAGATGGATCATAACTAGGTCGATTATGCCAAACTACATCTTCCTCCCATGGTTCAGTTACCAAACTTAGCAGAGTGGTGTTGTCATTATATTGACCTCCATAATCATTCTCAAATTCTCTATCGGCATATAGTACTAGTTTTGCATTAGAAACAGAATTGACTCCCTCTAATTCGTTAATAACCGGAAAGTCTATAAGCGTCTTCCATATATAATAAATCCCAGAATGCGTCCATGCAGAGCTTCGGATGTACTCATATGTAGCATGACTGGAAGCGGAATCAATGTATAAAGCACGAATAGCTGCGTCCTTTCCCTCTTGAGGATCAGGTTGAATCGTGATTGTATTTTGAGCAAGAGAGGAATAAACAGGGATGAGCAACAGTAGAACTGCAATATTAAAGGTTTTGGTGTTCATAATAGTCTTTTAAAAAAATCAGCTAATATCATACCAGTAATGGCACTGTGAGGCAAATTTAAGTCAAAGTATGCTTAAAACTAACTTATAGTAAGGGAATGTCATTTTAAAGGGTTCTAAAATATTATACCAAGATCAGTACTTAATGGCCAACATGATTGATCTCCCAGTATACCTTACTAAAGCTTTGAGATCCTGTATCACTCCTTAATGTCTATTTGAAAAAAAAATGTACTATCTATGAGTACAAATTAGCATCTGCCTTCCTTAGTAGAGGAGAAACCAAATTCTAATTATAAAGATACTTCTACTCATCACTCAGTTTGGAGCGCGCCTGAACTGAATGTGTTTTTCTGATATACCTGCTTCTTACCAGGTATGATCAGGCCTAATTTACTAACCATTAAAGTATCTTTTTATGCCAATCAATCAATTTGGGCTCCTATTATGTCTGAGCCTGTCTGCGTTTTTCTACACTGCATGTTCCAAGGATGACCCATCTATTAGTCCCGAAGTTTCGAGCACTTACGACGAATATTATCGTCATGCTGGATCTAATGATCAGCCGCCACCAAACCGGGATATTTCCACTTTTCAAAATGAAGTACTTCTGCAATGGATGGATCTATATCTCGAACTGGATCGGTATGCCATTGGAATGCGACCCAATGCCTCAGCACGTGCTCTGGCTTATATCGGATTGGCCGCTTACGAATGTGCCAACCCCGCTATGCCCAACTATCAATCAAATGATAAGATGTTTTCTCAGCTCCATCTGCCACCACGGAAGGATCTAAAAGATATTGACTGGGAAATGGCACTCAATGCTTGCTATGCAACAGTCCTGGACCATTTCTTACTCAATGTCGACAATAAATACATGGGTAAGATCGAGCAGCTCAAGTCTACATTAGATCATGAATTTTCGAAACAGCTTCGAGAAGAGACCATTAAAAACTCCAGAGATTGGGGACATGCCATAGCGAATGCCGTAATATCGTTTAGCCAATCAGATCTGGCAGCAGAAGAGCAGGTGCAGGATCCACAACCGCACTCATACGAGCCGCCCACAGGCGAGGGCTACTGGACCTATAGCGCTGAGCCCGAGCGTGGCTTGTTCCCATACTGGCAAGATGTGCGCACGTTTGTGATCGCTCCCGAACAGACGCACACGATTCCACCTATCGAGTACAGTACTTCAGAAGGTAGTCCCTACTATGCTCAAATGTTGGAAACCTATGAGGCGAACAATAATGCACGGGAAGAGGATGGTGACGACCTATGGCAAGCCGAGTTTTGGAGTGATGATGTAGAAACCCTCATGTTTAGTCCCCCTGCACGTCAAATTTCCATCGCCAATCAGCTTATTGCAAAGACAGATCTTAACCTGCAAGAATCCCTGGCCTTGTATCTGAAATTGGGTTTTTCACTGAATGATGCGGCCGTATCGACCTGGAAATACAAATATGAGTATATGGTCATGCGTCCCAGCGTCTATATTCAGGAGTTTATTGACCCCTCATTTCAAACAAACCTGTATCGTTTGATTCCCTGGCCGAATCCTTCCTTCCCAGGCTATCCATCCGGCCACTCGTGCTTCGCATCAGCGGCAGCAGGTGTCTTCATTGATACTTTTGGTGATAAGATTGATTTTACAGATCGATCTCATGAAGGTCGGACCGAATTTCGAAGTACACCGCGATCCTTTAGAAGCTTCCGTCAGATGGCGTCGGAAAACGCCTTTGCCAGAGTACCGCTGGGTGTCCACATGCACATGGATTGTGCAGAAGGTTTACGCCTGGGATATGAGATTTCAGATGCTATTAATCGATGGCCCCTATTAAAACCTCGTGCATAGATACATTGGATAGGATCGCAGGATGGCATAAAAAGATTTGTGTCTTGCGATCCTATTTTACTGTGAAACTGCATTCGGGGATATTCGGTTGAAGTTGGGAAAGTTCACCAGTGGGTGTGAACCTTCTAACAATACCAATTACCATATTTGCAAAAAAAATGTCTAGAATAGTTCTATCCAGTCATCTAATTCCTATTTTTATAGCCAATTCTTGAATCCTGTTGAAATCAAAAGGCATATGATCAAGTTATCTAGTAAGATTATACAACTTAGAAAGCTTAAAGAATGCTCACAAAGCGAACTTTCAAAATAGATTGAAGTGTCAAGAGAGATCATTGGTCCATATGAACGCAATGACGCAAGACCTTTTGTAGACATAGCAAAAAGAATAGCAGAGGCTTTCAAAGTAAGCCAGGATTGTCTCGTTGCATTAGATCACTGGAGATCAGCAAATTACCAGAATAAGACAAGTGGTCTTGGCTATGATTGATTCTTCCATCACCAATCGTAAATTCAAATCTGAAATACAAAATGGGTGAATTTTACTCTATAAAGGCAGCCTCCAGGACAGAAGAAACTGGACCTAATTTCCCACAACTAATGGTTATTGACGGTTACAATTTCAAAGCTCAAAATTCCGTTCATAACATTTCCTTCCACGAATTACCGGACTTTAATCCTGATATAAGATTTAGACTTTCACAAAACTCAAAACTCACAAGCATTTGCAGTCAAGCCGCTATTGCAAGCTTTGGGTTTATTATGCATAAGGAGTTGATCAATTTTTTGAGCAATTACGATCTTCCTAAGAACAAATCATTTAATACTACAATATATAAAGACGAAGGTTGTTCCAATGAATATTGTTAGATCCAATTTATAGACACAAACAGTGTAAACATAATCAACTGGGAGAATTCTGAATTCATTATTAAAAAGCTCTCAAAACACTTGGGAGAAATTGAATTAAATGATTTTAACGACTACATTCACAAATCCAAGGAGTTAGGAAGTTTAAAAAAAATAAAACCCAAACATGTTTTCCTTAATGGCAAACCCAACACTGATGTATTTTACTTTCCTTTTACTTCAACAATCTACATCTCGAATAAACTACATAAAGCTTTAGTTGATGCCGAATTTACTGGCATAAAGTTTAATGAAGAAAGTTCTATCTCAGTACTAAAGTCCGAGGTCTAAATTATCTATTGGACCTGAAGAATTATCCAAAGTTACTCTAATATCATCAGCTAACGCATTCAAAAAATCTTTAGCATCATTTGGCATGTAATTAGCGTTCGCAGGGTCTAGCTTCCAACCACGCTATCTGAAGTTTTCAACTTCAGATCAATATTACAATCTACTCGATAGCCGCTCTAGTATCTGGCACTTAAATGAAGTAGACAGGATGGCAGGAAAAGAAAACAGATCCGCGGTTTGCGATCCTTTAGTGGTACTACATAACAGCCGCAGATATTTGGTTGAAGTTGGGAAACTTCAACCAGCGGGGCATCAAAAGAGAGATTTTGGGACTTGCGATTCTTTCTTATTATTTAATAACATTCGTAAATATTCGGTTGATGTTTGGAAACTTCAACTAGCGGTGGATCGCAGGACATCAAAAGAGAGATTTTGGGACTTGCGATCCCTTCTTATTATTTAACATTCGTAAATATTGGGTTGAAGTTGGGAAACTTCAACCAGCGGGACAAATATTAGGTTGATGTATCTTTTTTGGTTGAGTCTATGACTGTGTCCAGTTTATTACACATATTTTCAAATTCATTTGTCCAGCCGTACTTCGTCTCGTAATGCTCTGTTCCTCTATTGTAGGCAAGCTTATATCGAAAATCATTTAATGCCCTTTTCAAATTCTTAGCTTCCTCGCTGATATTACTCTTTTCATTCAGTAATTCAAAAGACTTTATGATAGACTGAAAGCTACTTTTTAATTTTGATAATTCTTCATCAATATGATCTATTCCACTTTCTTTCATTTTGTAATATTTTAGTTCGCTGGAGGAAAAATTTCATCAGACAAAAGCTGAGGACTTGGCATTAAAAGAGCTGATGTCCCCACGCTATCTGAAGTTTTCAACTTCAGATCAATATCAAATCTCATCCACTTATCATGCCATCCCTGCACGCCAGAATCATTCGCACCCACTCTGGCCAGATATCTGATCAGACTTTGTAGAATTTCATTTACCGCATTGAATTCTTTCAGTCTACCCCTACCCCCTATAACTAATCAGCTTTCGATACGTACTTAAAAGCCGCTGCGGCTCAAAGCCCCACCGAAACATATTAAATACGACCAGATTGGCGATCTGTACCCGCAGGTAATTATTGTCATCATATTTGCGGGCTGATACGATAATATCTTTGGGTATTAATTTGAATTTGTAGGTATCCACCGCACGTCTTAGCAGATCGTACTCTTCCATGATGACATACTCCTCCTTATATCCTCCCAAAGCATGAAAAACTTCGGACTTTACAAACAGGCTCTGATCACCACCCCGACACCACATTTTTCCAAAACGGGTGAAATACGCATTGATCGCCAGCAATTTGCTTCGGCTATTAAATTTAAACCGATAGCAGCCCATGTCATAGCCTTCACCGATGGCCTCTTCGATATCATCTAAATAGGTAAGCGGGGGTCTGGTATCCGCATGGACAAAGTAGAGTATCTCACTATCGGTTACTTTTGCTCCCAGATTCATTTGTAGCGCTCTGCCTTTGATAGCAGTGAGAACCCTTGCCCCGGCAGATCTTGCCACGTCAATGGTGTCATCTTGGCTTCCCGCATCTACCACGATGATTTCAGTCAGTCTTTTGTCAGCGGCTTTTCGAAGATGTCTTACTAAAGCACCAATATTCTCAGACTCGTTAAGGGTAGGTATAATGATACTACACTGCATCTTTTGCTAGTTGATCACCACAATATGTAAAGATTCATGTAAAAGTGAAAATCAATCCTTCTTGTATATGCGGATGTTACGATCATTGGGGATTGCATACCCGCGGAACATCCCCGGCGTATTGAAGGGCATGTGCACATTACCCCATTTATCCACCGATATGATACCTCCGGTACCTCCGGCTTTCACCAATTGATTGTGTACGACCTCATCTCCAGCCTCTTGCAGGGACCTTCCTCCATACTGCATCTGGGCGGAAATAGCGTGGGCCACCGCATATCGGATAAAGTACTCCCCATGCCCTGTACTGGATACGGCGCAGGTTTCATTATTTGCATAGGTCCCGGCTCCGATGATGGGTGAGTCTCCGATACGATTATACCTTTTGTTGGTCATCCCACCGGTAGAGGTTGCTGCGGCGAGATTACCCTCCCTATCCAGAGCTACTGCTCCGACGGTACCGTGCATCGAGTCATGATCCAGCTCTGTGATTTCTTCTTCTTGATCTAGAATCCGCTGCAAGGCATCCCACCGACGTTGCGTATGAAAATAGCTGGGATCTACCATGCCTATACCCTGATCGGCGGCAAATTGTTCTGCCCCTTCACCCGTCAGCATGACATGTTCTGATTTCTCCAACACCGCCTTAGCGGCCAGAATAGGGTTTTTGATGTGTTTTACTCCCCCCACTGCACCGGCGTTCAAATCCCGACCATCCATGATCGATGCATCCATTTCATTCTCACCTTCATGTGTAAAGACAGCGCCCTTTCCGGCATTAAATAGAGGGCTATCCTCCATATGCATCACTACCGCGGTTACGGCTTCAATACTGGCACCTCCACTTTCTAAAATGTCTTGGCCAATACTCAAAGCCTCATCCATCGCTTGGCGGTATGCCGCTTCCAGTGAATCGGTCATATTTTCTTTCTTAATGACTCCCGCCCCTCCATGGATGGCAAGGGCATAGGCTTTTCGGTCGGAACCATCACTCATACTGGTAGTCTTTTCGGACATACATCCTGGACATACAATTTGCAAAATCAAGAGGGAAGCTAGAAAGGTAAGGAGCTTAACCATAGACAGCAATTTTAGAATAGTTACTTTTGGTCGCGATAAAAGTAATAAACGATTCGAAGATGAAGATTTTGATTATTGGAGGTGGCAACATGGGACAAACATACGCCAAGAGTTTCTTGAGATCCCATCTGGTCAATAGCGAAGAAATGATGATCCTTGAGAAGTCTGAAATAAAAGCAGCAGAACTCTCTGAGGCAAATATTGGCACCGTCTACGGAATGCCACAAGAGTGTCTCCCCAAAGCAGATCTGATCATTCTAGCGGTAAAACCGCAGGACGTTGAAGTGCTTTTCAAGAGCTTAAAGCAAATGGTGGAGCCACAGCAGGTCTTTCTCTCTATAATGGCAGGCATCAAAGTGCAGTCGATTTGTGATGCATTAGGTGTCTCCAAAGTCATCCGAGCCATGCCCAACCTGCCTGCACAAATCGGGATGGGAATGACTGTCTTCACCACCTCGGAGGAGGTAACCCGAATCGAGCTGGTTACTGTTCAAAATCTCCTCAACACGACCGGCAAAGCCATTTATGTCGAAGATGAAGGTCTACTGGATGCCGCTACAGCAATATCAGGTAGTGGCCCTGCCTATGTTTTTTACTGCATGCAGGCATTCATCGATGCGGCACAGAATATGGGCTTTTCTGCCCCGGAAGCTGAATTACTCACCTGGCAGACTTTTATGGGAGCCGTGGATTTATTTCACAAAAATGATCTAACCTGCACGGAATGGATGCAGATGGTGTCTTCAAGGGGAGGCACGACGGAAGCCGCCCTAAAATATTTTAATGAAAAAGGAGTAAAGGAAAGGCTTGAAGGAGGTGCCCAGGCTGCCTTAAACCGGGCACGAGAACTAGGAGGCTAAATGCTTATCAGCCCAATCTCTGATCCAGGTTAGTACATCTTTAGGGTGCAATGTGATCCAGGGTCCATGCCCTCTAAACCAGGTACCCTGTCGCTTAGCATACCTTCGTGAATTTCTTTTGATGAGTCGGATCGCTTCCTTCCGGTCATAGGCTCCATCAAAATAGGGGAACCATTCCTGGTAGCCCACTGTCTGCAAGGCTTGTAGATCACGATATGGAAGCATCGTTTTGGCCTCGTTTTCCAGTCCCTGATCCAACATCCAATCCACTCTTTCGTTGATGCGCTGATACAGTGCCTCCCGATCCATATCCAATAAGAGTGGAACCACCTGAAAGGATCGCTCAGATTCCTTATCTCGAAGAAATGAACTAAATGATTTGCCCGTATGAGTAATCACACTCAGAGCACGAATGAGTCTGCGTTGATTTTGAATATCCACTTTCTCAAAGTATGAGGGATCCTCCACTCTCAATGTCTCCTGGAGTATATCGATTCCATGCTCTTGATATTTTCTGTCCCAAGCTGTTGTGATAGTTTCAGGCACATCCGGAATATCATCAAATCCATTTCTTACTGCATGGATGTAAAGTCCGGTCCCACCACAAAGTAAAGCGGTAACATTTTGGGTATGAATGTTAGTAAGGGATGAAATGGCTTCTCGCTCAAAATCTGCTGCTGTAAATTTATCGGTGATATCACACACATCGATCATATGATGAGGGACCCGATCTCTTTCTTCAGGGGTTGCTTTTGCTGTGCCAATATTAAGTCCACGGTAGATCTGGCGACTGTCAGCAGAAACAATTTCGGTCTGTAGGAAGTCTGCCACTTCCAGGGCTACTCCCGATTTTCCAACCGCTGTCGGACCTGCAATGATGATAAGATATTTATTGAAAGCCATTTAAATCTTTAATTTGGACCATGCATTGGTCACACTCCTATTTTTCGAAGATAAAGACGAATTGAGTTGATTTACAAAATACTGAAAGAGATAGTTGCCTCCATTTTTAAGGTATATTTTCGAAAAATCTATTTGATAGATGCTGAAAAGGTACCCGAAAAGGGTCCCATCCTTATCGCATGCAATCATCCGATGGCCTTTGCAGAGGCCTGCCTTCTGGCTTGTTTTCTGGATCGACCTCTGCATTTTTTGGTGAGGGGAGACGTTTTTAAACCCCGATGGCGATGGTTTTTTGACGCAACCAATCAGATACCCATCTATCGCTTTCGTGATGGGTTTTCCAATATGCGTCGCAATAGTGACACATTTGCCAAAGCTCATGAAGCACTAGCTAATGGCAAGGCTATTCTCATATTTTCTGAAGGCAATACTAAGATGAAGAAATCACTTTCTCCGCTTCAAAAAGGTACGGCCCGGCTGGCTTTCGGAGCAATCAACTATCCAGGAGGTGAAGATTTGCAGATTGTTCCCATCGGAGTAAACTATGCCGATGGCACTCGATTTCAATCTGATGTGATGATTCGGGTGGGTGATCCCATTTCTATTCGAAAATATCTGGGGCTATACAAAAGTGATCATCATGCCGGTCTACAGGAAGTAACGGATGACTTGTACACAGCATTGGTTCCTCAAGTGATTCACCTTGATGATCTCAAGGAGCAAGATGCATTCAATAAACTTATAACCGCGTACGAATATCTGCACCCCGACACACCCTGGCCCGTAGTGGATCCGGAAGACACCCGATTCAAACGTGAAAAACATATTGCTAAATTCTTCAACCAGGTATCGGATGACCAAAAATCAGAGGTTCTTTCACTGATAGAGAAAATAGATACCTCCCATGTTGCAGCATCCGGAAAAGTACCTGCGATATTAACGGCTGTAGGCTTACTATTGGGGGTGCCCATAGCGTTCATTGGATTCATTGGCAATATGATACCCTTCTACGGTGCAAAACGGATTGCAGGGTCAAAAGTCCGTGTAATTGAATTTTACGCTCCCGTCAGAATCGGCCTAACTATGATCCTCGCGATCTTGTGGTATACTGTGTGCTTCATCATCTTGCTGCTAATAGCCGGAGTCAAGGCATTTATCTTGGTTCCAATCTTACCATTGACAGGATATTTTACTGTATTGTGGTCCAATGCATGGAAGCAATGGAAAAGACGTGTAGCCTCCAGGTCAGAAAAAGGTGAGTCCGTTGAGATCTTGAAAGTAATAGATCAAATGATGGGTCTACAATCAACTCAATAACACATGCACACTTTCGGGGGGACGGCCGATGACCCCCTTCTTGCCATCAAGAACTACCGGGCGCTGGATTAGTTTTGGATTGTCGGCCATTACTACGATCCATTCTTCTTCTGAAAGATCCTTGCCTTTATATTCAGACTTATACAGCTTTTCCTCTTTCCGAATCAAATCAAAGGCTTTCATGTCAAGTTTTGTCAACATTTCCTTGATTTCCTTACGTGAAGGAGGTGTCTCTAAATACAGTACAATCTCAGGTTCAATTCCATGATTCTGAATAATGTTCAGGGTTTCTCGACTCTTACGACATCTTGGATTGTGATAGATTTTCATACCTTCCGGCGACATTATTACTTGTGCAAATTTACAGCTTATTATGATTTGGAAGCAAGAGACGAGCCTTGATTTGCTAAATACTGTCCTTAAAAATACGATGGCCGATCATTTGGGTATCGAATTCACTGAGATTGGACCCGATTTTCTGATAGCTACAATGCCCGTGGATCATCGCACAAAGCAGCCCATCGGTTTGCTGCATGGGGGTGCCTCAGTAGCTCTTGCAGAAACCATTGGAAGTGTTGCCGGATGGCTTTGCGTAGACGATTGGGACAACTCCAGCGTTGTAGGTATAGAAGTAAATGCAAATCACCTACAGAAAGTGAAAGGAGGCATAGTTACTGCAGTGGTAAGACCTGTACGCATCGGAAAACGCATCCAGGTCTGGCAGGTAGATATATCACAGGAAGGTGATTTGACGTGTACAAGCAGACTGACGACGATGACTGTTGCACTAACCAATTAAGTACTAGATGACACCACGCTGGAAGATCACCGCCACGATCCATTTATCCCTCTTGTTCTTGTTCTGTATCTCCGTCATGGCTCAAAATCAACAGGATTTTAATGTTGAGTTTGTTGGTTTAGGTGCTATCACATACCCGGATAGTATACCTGAGAGCTATAAGCGTTACAATGATGTATGGGGCTGGGTCGATGAAAATGGAATTGAATATGGCATTATCGGAGCAGGCAATGGCACTGCCATTTTTTCTCTCGAAGATCCTGCCAACCCCCAACTCATTCAATTAGTCCCTGGTGGCTTATCGCTGTGGCGAGATATAAAGTCCTATGAACAATATCTTTATGTGGTCGCTGATGAGAAATCAGATGGACTGCTGATCATCGACATGCGACATGCTCCAGATTCCATTTCATGGAAATACTGGAAGCCGACTATTGCATTTCCACCGGGGCCAGAAGTGTTGCAGATATGTCACAACCTATATATTGATGGCCAGTATCTATATCTGGCAGGTTGCAATCGTCTTGGAGATCGAAAGAAGGGCATTCAGATTTTTGACCTTGCCCCCAATCCAATGGAGCCGACCTTCCTTTCTAACACTGATCCATTTTATGCGCACGATGTGTATGCTGACAGTAATAGAATCTATGCATCGAATCTTGGCGAAGGATTATTTATCATCGATGTAAGTGATAAATCTGCGCCCTCCACCACAGCTACCATCGAAACTTCCATGGATTTCACACATAATGCATGGGCATCGGACGATCAAAATTTTGTCTTCACTACTGACGAACGCAGCAATGCATTTGTAGATGCATACGATATTAGTGACCTTGATGACATCACTCTTCTTGATCAATATCGGCCCATAGCTACAGAGGGGCTAGGTGTGATACCACACAATGTTCACTACCACAATGGATATCTGGTCACTTCCTACTATACCGATGGCCTAAAGATCGTTGATGCAAAAAACCCATCAATGCTAACTGAGGTGGGGAGCTACGACACCTACTTTGAGCGAGATGGCGGATTTGGTGGTGCGTGGGGTGCCTTTCCCTATTTGCCATCAGGTCGTATCTTAGTCTCAGACCGGGAAAGAGGGCTCTTCATCTTGCAGCCCAACTATGTTCGTGCTTCGTACATTCTTGGTAATGTAATTGACTTTGCAACCGAATTACCATTGGAAGATGTTGAAGTACGCATCGTATCTCCTCTCCCAGGCAAGAATCTAACAGATGCAGATGGCAATTTCCAGATGGGCTTTGCAAGTGAGGGTACTGTTGAAATACAGTTCTTTAAAGATGGTTATAGCATTGTAACCAGTCCTATTGATTTGATAGCTGGAGACAGTACCGTCATTAATGCCACTTTAGTACCCCTGGCCAGATATAATATTACAGGCACGATCATAGACGATGTCACCGGATTACCTATACCCGGAGCATCTGTCATTGTGCAGAATGATCTGTACACAGAAGAAAACAAAACCACCGAGGATGGTACTTTTTCTTTGACTACCTATGAAGGTAATATGTATGTGGCTGCGGGAAAATGGGGATATGTGCATAAGGCAGAAATCATTGATCTCAATGAATCAATTGACATCGAAATACGTCTTGAAACAGGCTATCGTGATGATTTTATCTTTGACTACGACTGGGTGGTGAGTGGTACGAGACCTACCTCATCGACGGCGTGGAACCGGGGTGAACCCAGTGCTTCACTATACAATGGAGAGTTCGCAAATCCCGGATCTGATATTGATGAGGATCTGGGACGCGCCTGCTATGTCACGGGATTGGAATTTGGACTATCGGGAAATTTGGCCGATACTTCTATTCTAACTTCTCCAATCTTCGATGGCACTCGCTACTCCGATCCCTTTCTGTACTATTATTTGTGGTTTTATGACAATGGTGTAAATCCCAGTGATGACTCACTTCTTGTATATGTCGGAAATGGGCAGGAGGAAGTACTGGTAGAGTCATTGACTGAGTCTATGACCGGCTGGCGAGGCCGATCAGAAATTCGACTCGCTGATTTTATCACCCTCTCGGATTCTATGTACATAAAGCTTTTTGCAGCGGACATTGGAAATGTGCATATCTATGAAGCTGGTATCGATGGTTTCGCAATCACCGAGGGACAAACCACAAGTACACATGACCTGACTTCAAGTCCAATTTCTGTTTTTCCTAACCCCTTTTCAGATTATTTACGTTTTGACCTCCGGGGAGAATCGGCAGATGAATATGAGATAAGAGACATTCTGGGAAGGTTACTCAAAAAGGATACGCTATCAGAGTCAACAATTGAAACGGGAACATTCGAATCGGGCACCTATTTCATTACATTTCTACGTCAGAATCAAAGAATAGCCACACGAAAGATTATAAAGACTTGATTTCAGGGATGTGCCAATGACCGCTATTTTATTCGGTCTTCCCTAATTTTAATACCTCTTTTTTAATTACTTTCGCTCCTGCAAATCCAGGAGGATTTTTCCTAACATCTAACTGCTATTATGATTTTAGACAAGGATATTAAGCTCTCTGAGCTGAAAAATCTATTGCCCGGTTTTTGGGAACAATCCGGGAAAAAAATTCTACTTATTGAAAAAGAGCTGGATACCTCCCAGGGGGCTCCGGTCTTCACCGTCAATGGAAAATATACTTCTAGAGGTTGGACAGAATGGACGCAGGGATTTCAGTATGGGTCGGCGATTATCCAATTTGACTTAACTGGTGATGAACAGTTTCTCAACATTGGCAGAACCGCCACGATAGAAAAGATGGCACCTCACGTTACACATTTTGGTGTGCATGATCATGGCTTCAACAATGTAAGTACCTATGGAAACCTTCTCCGATTAATGCATGAAGGATCTATTCCATACAATAAAGAAGAGAAAGATTTTTATGAGTTGGCACTAAAACTGTCAGGATCCGTACAAGCTCATCGATGGACACAACTTCTGGACGGAGGATATATTTACTCTTTCAATGGGCCTCACTCTCTGTTTGTGGATACGATACGGTCCCTTCGGGCTCTGATAGTAAGCCATGAGTTGGGACACGATCACAGAGGAGAGCATGATGCCATCACCAGTCTATTAGACCGGGCAGTTGATCATGCGGAAGCCACGGCTCAGTATGCTGTATATTATGGTGAAGGCAGAGACAGTTACGACGTATGGGGTCGAACAGCCCATGAAAGTATTTTTAATCTCAATGATGGGCACTATCGCTGCCCTAACAGTCAGCAGGGATTCTCCGGGTTTACTACCTGGACCCGGGGACTGGCATGGGCCATGGTGGGTTTTGCTGAGCAATTGGAATACCTGGAAACCTTGCCAGCAGATGCATTAGACCATAAAAAAGGATTAGCATACTATAAAGAGCTATTTCTCAAAGCTTGTCGAGCGACCTGCGACTTCTATCTTCGAGAAATGCCAGCTGATGGTATTCCATACTGGGATACAGGTGCCCCAAAACTATATCTGCTGGGAGATTATAAAAACGAGCCCGCTAATCCTGACAATGACTATGAACCCGTTGATAGCTCGGCCGCTGCTATCGGAGCCCAGGGATTGCTGCGCTTAGGTCAGTTTTTGGGCAAGGAAGGAGAAGGTGCGGAATACTGGGCTGCAGGACTTCAAGTGGCCAGGAATATATTCCAACCTCCCTATCTCAGCATGAATGATAGACACCAGGGGCTGATACTGCATTCCATCTATCACCGACCTAATGGATGGGACTATGTACCAGGTGGTAGTAAGATTCCTAAAGGTGAATCCAGTATGTGGGGAGACTATCATGCCCGGGAATTGGCATTGTATCTTCAAAAACTAATTGATGGTGATGCGTACTATCGATTTTTCAATGGTCTGAAATAGATTATTCATGAATCGGCTATGTATACATACAATCACCACAAAGCCCTGGTCACTCGAGAGGGCCTTGCAGGAATACAATGAAAGGGAAATATCAGGAGTAAGTGTCTGGCAAAACGCAGTGGAAGAAGTAGGTGTAAGAAAGGCCTCTACTTTACTGGCAGGGAGTGGTTTGGATGTAGTTTCCTATGTCCGTGGTGGCTTCTTTCCATCTTCTAAAAGTGGGGAAAGGCTGAAAGCCATCCAACATAATAAACAAATGCTTGATGAGGCAGCAGAGATCGGGGCTCCGCTCCTGGTCCTGGTTTGTGGTGCTGACCCAGTATCTGGTCTGACAAAATCGAGAGACCAAATTCGAGCTGGACTCGAAGCGATCCTTCCTCATGCAGAAGACCTGGGGGTAAGCCTTGCCATAGAGCCTCTACATCCCATGTATGCAGATACTCGTTCTGCTATCAACACGCTTGCGCAGGCCAATGACATGGCCGAATACTTTGACCATGATAACATAGGTGTAGCTGTAGATGTATATCATTTATGGTGGGATGATCAGCTACAGGATCAAATAGCGCGCTGTGGTCAAGGCGGCAATCTACTTGCTTTCCATATATGTGACTGGAAATATCCAACGGAAGATATGCTGAATGATCGAGGTCTGATGGGAGAAGGATGCATTCCAGTGAAGGAGATTTCAGATTGGGTTGAAGCCGCGGGATTTAAAGGGTATCGTGATGTTGAAATCTTCTCCAATAAATACTGGTCCATGGATCAGAGTGAATTTCTGGATCTCATTGTGGATGCCTACGGTAAAATCTATAAGTAGAAAACAATAACGGAACAATACAAATGAAAACACATCGAATAGGTATAATCATGAATGGTGTCACCGGAAGGATGGGCACTCGTCAGCATCTGATTCGATCCATGGTAGCCATCAGAGATGAAGGAGGCGTGAAGGTCGGAGCGGATGAAGTAGTCATGCTAGATCTGCTCCTCGTAGGGCGTAATGAAGAAAAACTGAAGAAGCTATGCGAGGAGCATGGTTTTGAAAATTATAGCACCTCACTTGATGACGCCTTAAAACTACCGGGCTACGAACTTTACTTTGATGCACAAATCACCGGTCGAAGATTTGAATCTGTAAAGAAAGCTATAGAAGCAGGGAAGCATATTTACTGTGAAAAACCCACAGGTACTACTCTGCAAGAGGCAATGGATCTCTATCAGATGGCAAAGAAAGCTGGCATTAAACACGGTGTCGTTCAGGATAAGCTTTGGCTGCCAGGACTCCTGAAAGTGCAAAAGCTGATCGAAGATGGCTTCTTTGGAAAGATCTTGTCCATTCGGGGTGAATTTGGATACTGGGTCTTCGAAGGGCATACCGTACCGCCCAATCGTCCTTCATGGAACTACCGGAAGGAAGCAGGTGGCGGTATTATCATGGATATGCTCTGTCATTGGAGGTATGTTCTTGACAACATCTTCGGTGAAGTTGAATCCCTCTCTTGCCTGGGAGCTACTCACATCAAAGAGCGCATCGATGAAGAGGGAAATCCCTATAAATGTACAGCTGACGATTCAGCATACGCAACCTTTCAACTTCCTGGTGGTGTGATTGCACATTTTAATTCTTCATGGAGTGTACGTGTACGTAGAGATGATCTTCTAGTATTGCAAATTGATGGCACCAAAGGATCAGCGGTTGCCGGATTGAGAGACTGCTATGTTCAAAAGTACGAGGACACTCCCATTCCTGTCTGGAATCCAGATATTCCACAACCGATTAATTTCTTTGATGGGTGGACAGAAGTGCAGTCTGACCAGGAGTATGAAAATGCCTTCAAAGTGCAGTGGAAATTATTTCTGGAGCATATGGTAAAAGACACTCCTTTCCCCTGGGATCTATTGGAAGGTGCCAAGGGAGTCCAGCTGGCAGAGCTAGGTCTTGAGAGTTGGGAACAAAGAAAATGGCTAAACGTGCCAAAACTTGATTAGTATGGGAGTTGCACTAGTCACAGGAAGTAGCCGAGGTATAGGTCTTGGTATCGCAAAAGCCCTGGCAAAAGAGGGATGGAGTCTCGCCATCAATGGCATGCGACCAGAGGAGCAAGTCGACGGCGTATTAACGGAATTGAGATCATTGACTGAAAAAGTAATCTACGTTAGAGGCAATATCGCCTCAGCCGAAGATCGGTCTGCCATGGTAAATAAGACAGTGGAAGAACTTGGACCCATCCAAGTGCTGGTCAATAATGCAGGCGTTGCCCCGCTGGAAAGATTAGA
Organism: Saprospiraceae bacterium; assembly: GCA_050298535.1. GTDB lineage: Bacteria > Bacteroidota > Bacteroidia > Chitinophagales > Saprospiraceae > JABDMH01. Next base: position 20,026 of record JBNKUI010000114.1, on the reverse strand, counting down.
CATTCTCGAAACAACTGAGGAAAGCTATGATCGGGTCATGGGCATAAATCTCAGGGGTGCATTTTTCCTAACACAGTTGGTTTCAAACCAGATGCTCAAGATATCAGATAAGACATCGTGCTGTATTGTAAATGTATCTTCCATATCCGCCACAATTGCCTCCATCAGTCGGGGAGAGTATTGTATTTCGAAGGCAGGGCTCAGTATGGTCACTCAACTCTTTGCTACCCGATTAGGTGCAGAAGGGATCCCAGTATATGAAGTAAGACCAGGTGTCACTGCCACTGATATGACAGGTCCCGTTAAGGAGAAATATGATCGTCTGATCGCGCAGGGACTGACAGTGCAGCCTAGATGGGGATTTCCTGAAGATGTGGGTAAGGCGGTGGCTTCGTTGGTTCGTGGTGATTTCCTATACTCTACTGGGCAGGTGATTATGGTGGATGGGGGCCTCACCATACCAAGGCTTTGATCTCCCTGGGAGTAATCAAAATGTCTGAAATATTCTGCTGGCCAGTCTAATGAAAATGCGGTGATTTCCGCTATTTTAAAGGATTATGAATCAACTACGACCATGAATAAGGATTTGCTTTGGAAGCTATGTTGCGGCTTCATTCTTTTACTGATTATATTAACGTTTACACCCGCTATTATCCCAACGGGCATAGATAACCCATATTTCATGGGAATGCCCTACACATTATGGGCAGGTATTTTACTAAGCCTTATCTTCTTGTTCTTCACAGTGTTAGGGTCATTTGTACATCCGGGTAGAGATACTGACAAAAAGCAGGAAGACCATGGGTAAGACACTATTAATCGTCGGTATAATTTACCTGGCACTACTTATGTCATTTACCTTACTCACTCGGTCTAAAGACAAGAACAGTGCATCCTATTTCATGGCAGGATCAAACATAGGGTCCTTTCTGGGTTTATTCACCTTTGCTGCCACCTTATTCAGCACATTTACGCTACTGGGTATGCCTGATTTCTTCAGGTCGCATGGTGTTGGAGCCTGGATATTCCTCACTATCTCTGATATGGCAATGGTCTTTGGCGTACTTTGGATTGGATACTATTTGCGAAAAAGGACCACAGGATTTCAATATTTGGGCATGTCGGGCTTCCTTCAGCATCGGTATAGTAACCGATTTGCTGGATACGTGGCTTTTATTGGAGCATTTCTGTTTCTTATTCCCTATGTGGCCATTCAGATACGAGGCGTAGCAATATTTCTTCAGCAGGCTTTCCCAGAACAGGAAATACCCCTGGCAGTATTTGCTGTTTCGATGGTAATGGTCATGCTGATCTATAGTGAGATTGGAGGTCTTAAGGCCATTATCTACAGTGATGTGCTTCAGGGGATCCTTCTACTCATAGTTATTTGGATTATTGGCATTTTATGCCTGCAATATGTAGGGGGTATAACGGAAATGTTCGAAACTATTGGAGAGTCCAATAAAGCATTGCTTTCCACACCAGGTCCTAATGGTTTATTTACATTCCAATTTTTGCTGGGGTCTATGGTCGCCATTTGTATGATACCCTTTACGCAGCCCCAAGTTTCGACACGACTTATGATCATGAAGGATCAAAATTCGCTTTTCAGGACCGCCATAGGATTAGGAACATTTGCTATACTGGTGATCTTACCTACTGCCTTCATAGGTATGTACGGTGCCATCAAGTATCCGGATGCAAGTACTTCTGAGTTTCTCGGAAATACATTGATACATGATCAGCCAGGATTCCTGGGAGCATTTGTTATCATTGGATTAATTGCTGCAGCCATATCCACAGCCGACTCACAGATTTTCGCACTGGGCGGTGAGACACGATCCCTGCTCTCCGGATCCTCCGATAAGGCCATGATTGGAAAGGCACGAATCTCTATTGCGATTTTTGCCATATTGGCTCTGATCTTTGCACTCTTCAGTAGTGATCAGCTGGTGCTTCTGGCTAGAGCGAGTTTTGCGGGTACTTCTTTACTTGCACCGATGATCTTCATCGGTATATTCTATGATCATGCCGAAAGGATCAAGGTTATGCCCATACTCACTTTAATTGCCATTGCCATTCTGGTAGCAAGCATGATGGGTATTATGCCAGGGTCTGTAGGAGGATTGCGGTTGGATTTATCCTTGTTTGTCCTGCTGGCAATTACTGCCATTGTAGCGGTACAGGTGGACAAATCTCAAAAGCCGTAAGAATTCCTTAGAGAGGATTTTGAATTATTATTAGAAGTTTTATCTTTGCCAACGCTTTTGAAAATAGATCTCTCAGATATGTCTGGAGATTTTTTGAAGGCCCCTTCGTCTAGTGGTTAGGACGCAAGGTTTTCATCCTTGAAACAGGGGTTCGATTCCCCTAGGGGCTACGATTTTATGTGGAAAAGCTCTATGTGGTCATGTCGGTTCGATGTGACCCTTTTCTTTTACGATAATTCGGTCCGCGCCTTTTATCTTATTCCCCCATCAGTTCAGCCTGACTATAGACAACTATTGTATCCAGGCCTTTGTTAAAATTATATTCTCATTTACATATGCACTACAGTCTCAAATTTTAATTTTTATTACTTTTGCCCCTTCATTTTGCAAATCTGATTAACTCTAACTTAAAGACAATATAATTATGTCAAAAAAAATTGCCATCAATGGGTTTGGTCGTATTGGACGACTTACTTTCAGAAACCTACTAAATAAGCCAGGCATCGAGGTAGTTGCGATAAATGACTTGACCGACAATGCAACTCTGGCTCACTTGCTAAAGTATGATTCTTCGCAAGGAAAATTTGACGGGACAGTTTCTGCCACTGACGAACATCTTATTGTCAATGGTGTGGAAATCGCTGCTTCTGCAGAGCGCAATCCTGCAAACTTACCCTGGAAAGAACTAGGTGTCGATGTTGTGCTAGAATGTACAGGATTCTTTAGAGACGCGGCTAAAGCGGGCTTGCATCTGGAAGCAGGTGCCAAAAAAGTAGTGATCTCGGCTCCCGGTAAAGGTGGTGGTATCAAAACAATAGTTTTAGGTGTAAATGATGATGAGCTCGATATGAGTGATGATATTTTCTCTAACGCCAGCTGTACCACTAATTGTCTCGCTCCGGTAGCAAAAATCGTAAATGATAACTGGGGTCTTAAAGTAGGAAGTATGACAACTACTCATGCCTATACTTCTGACCAAAACATACAGGATGCTCCTCACAGTGACTTGCGAAGAGCAAGAGCAGCTGCGATCAACATTGTTCCAACTAGTACCGGTGCAGCTAGCGCCGTAGGTAAGGTGGTACCTGCCGTAGCCGGAAAATTAAGTGCCATCGCACTTCGAGTACCTGTTGTTTCAGGTTCAATGATCGAACTGAATTGTGTAGTGGACAAATCGACTTCCGCTGAAGAAATCAACGCCAAATTTAAAGAAGCTGCAGAAGGGCCATTGAAAGGTATCCTCGAGTACGTTGAAGATCCTATTGTATCTTCTGACATTCTGCAAAATCCTCATTCCTCGATCTTCGATTCACTTATGACCGAAGTTTTAGATGGTAACTTCATCAAAGTGGTTAGCTGGTACGATAACGAGGCCGGATATTCAGCTCGACTTGCAGATCTTACAGAAAGAATTAGCAACGGTATCTAATCAATCCCGTTTTCTAATAGAATTATCAAGGGAACTTCACTTTGGAGTTCCCTTTTTTATTGGCATCTATATAATCATACACCGCTTGATGTAATCGAGGGCGGATACCCATACTATAAAGCTTTCGATTGGATCGAAACGGATATACCCGGTTAGAAAAGAATACGAATATGAGATCCTCCAAAGGATCGACCCAGAAAAAAGTGCCCGTAAATCCTGAATGTCCATAGCTGAACCTGGAAGCTGACCGGGCAACATAACTGGCCGCCCTATCATAGGTAATCAGAGGTTTGTCAAAACCCAATCCTCGCCGATTACCCTCTTCACAATAAGCACATTGCGTAAATACTCGTACAGTCATGGAATCAATGAGCTGTACATCATCAAACCGACCTTCTTGCAGATATAGCTGGCAGAGCTTTGCCAAATCTCTTGCATTGCCAAATAATCCTGCATTCCCCGATACTCCATGAAGCATCGCTGCGGCTTCATCATGCACTGTGCCATGCACCTGCTGATGGCGGAAAAATGTATCCATCTCCGTGGGTACAATACGGTCCAGACTTACATGATCCATAGGATTAAATCTCAGCAGATCCGCACCTAGCGGTTCATATATGTGTTTATATAGAAACTCATCAAAGTCGAGGCCTGTCTTCCGTTTGACCAGGTCAGGCACTAACAAAAACATAAGTCCCGAATACACATACTCCTTCTCCTCCAGCAAATCTGACTTCTTAATCGCCTTTTCGATCTTACGTTTATACTTGTGATGGAGAAAAAGACTATCAGTCACCTTTATCGGATATCGGTAATGCGCTGTCTTCCGAAAGGTTCTGGCTCTGTACTTCCCATTTTTCTTCAGGGTATTCTGCCAGTAGACAATGTAAGGTATTAACTTTCCGTAGTGTGCTAAGGCCTGTCTAAACGTAATGTTTTCCTTGTTTGTGTGGCAAAGGAAATCAAATTGATCACATAGTCTATCATCTAGATGTAAAAGTCCCTGATCGATCAGCATCATCAGGGCAGGTACGGCTGCCGCCACCTTAGTAACCGAGGCTAGATCATAGACGTCATCCACACTAACAGATTTACGCTTTTCATACGTATGATAGCCATAGCTGGTATCAAGCAGGATAGACCCTTGATGCATCACAAAAAGTTGAGCCCCGGGAAAAGCCAAAGAATCTATACCCTCCCGCACAATATCATTTAAGTCAACTTTAAGATCGGCCAGGTTATGAGGCAAGGAATCAAGAGGAGACATTAAATAGAATCCAACTGGTGAATCACCATTAGGCACTTCTGCATCTGGTACTATCCCTGACCGTGCATTTACAGTGGACATTACATTTCCGAAACCTAGTAAATACAATGTGATAATTAGTACGAGGCGATTAGGCATAAATATTGAGTTGATAAACAAGAGACGTCAACTACTGTCTCTCCTTTGTTTTCCCATCAAATTTGATCTCACATCGGGATCCTTAGAATATTATTGCGACACATTTGAAAAGATCGCTGCTGATCACAGAATTTCTGACTCCCATTAGGAGTTATTAATTCGATGAAAGGCATTCATACCAAAAGATATGGAATAGATACTTTATGAATGCGGACTTTTCAAAAAAACTATTGAAAGCATGTGTGGAATTGTAGGATACATTGGACCCAAAGTAGCATATCCAATACTCATAAATGGTCTTAAGCGCCTCGAATACCGGGGATATGACAGTGCGGGAGTCGCTGTCCTTACAAGGGATGGGGTTTCCATCTATAAAAAGGCGGGAAAGGTAAGGGATTTGGAGTCTCATATCAACGGTCACTTACCTCAATCAAATATCGGCATTGGTCATACGCGATGGGCTACCCATGGTGAACCCAACGACCAAAATGCACATCCTCACTATTCAAATTCTGGTAAGCTTGCCATCATTCACAACGGTATCATTGAGAACTATGCCATACTGAAGGAAGAGTTAGAAAATAAGGGTTATACTTTCAAGAGTGAGACGGATACCGAAGTACTAGTCAACTTTATCGAGGATGTTGCAAATAATCATGACGGACCTCTGGAAGATGCCGTGACCCTTGCACTGGATCGTGTGGTTGGAGCGTATGGAATCGTTTTGCTTTCCAGTGATCATCCTGACTCCATCATCGCTGTTCGCAAGAGTAGTCCGCTGGTCATTGGCGTAGGGGACGGTGAGCACTTCGTGGCTTCCGATGCCAGTCCTTTTCTAGAGTACACCAAAGATGTCATATATCTCAATGATAATGAGCTTGCGAAGATTACTGCAGAAGAATTACAGATCCGGGATTTTGAAAATGTGCCGCAATCGCCTTACGTCCAGACTTTGGATCTTGAATTGGAAGAAATCGAGAAGGGTGGATATGAGCATTATATGCTAAAAGAGATCTATGAGCAGCCTCGCTCTATTTCCGACTGCATGCGGGGACGGCTGGACCTGACGCACAATCTGCTAAAACTCGGTGGTCTGAGCGACCATGCTAAACCCCTCTATCGTGCTGAACGTATCATCATCACAGCATGTGGTACGTCCTACTATGCGGGTCTGGTGGCAGAGTATATATTTGAGGAAATCTGTCGAATACCAGTAGAAGTAGAGTACGCATCAGAATTTCGATATCGAGATCCTATCATTCGAGATGGTGATGTTGTGATTGCTATTTCTCAAAGTGGTGAAACGGCTGATACTTTGGTCGCCATCAATATTGCAAAGGAAAGAGGAGCGATGGTCTATGGAGTCTGTAATGTGGTAGCCTCCTCAATAGCCCGGGCCACACATGCCGGAGTCTATACGCACGCCGGACCTGAAATCGGAGTCGCCAGTACAAAAGCTTTCACGGCACAGCTGTCAGTACTTGCCATGATGGCTCTCACCGTGGCCAAATACAAGGGTACGTTATCACACCCTCAGTTTACGCAAAAGCTAGTGGCTCTCGGTAGTATCCCTTCCCTGGTCGAAAAGGCACTCAAAAACAGTGATGTAATTCGACAAGTGGCGTATGAATTTAAAGATGCGGCTAACTTTCTCTATCTCGGACGAGGCTTTCACTATCCAGTGGCCATGGAAGGTGCACTGAAGCTTAAAGAAATCTCGTATATCCATGCTGAAGGATACCCCGCAGCCGAAATGAAGCATGGTCCCATTGCCCTAATTGACGAGGATATGCCGGTGGTGGTAATCGCAACTAAAGATCAGGCGTACGAAAAAATCATCTCCAATATACAGGAGGTCAAGTCACGCAAGGGCAAGGTAATAGCCATCGTGACAGAAGGTGATACTGCCGTCAAAGAAATGGTCGATTTCAGCATTGAGATTCCAGAAGTCGACGATTTATTTGCTGCTATGGTCACCGTCATCCCACTACAACTCCTGGCCTATTACATCGGTGTATTCAAAGGATGTAATGTGGATCAGCCACGAAATCTCGCAAAATCGGTCACTGTAGAATAGCGGATTGAGTAGACTTGAGATCACAATTGGAAGCAATTATAGATCGTGATCTCGACTGAGTCCTTCAAATAAGTGCTAAATTCCCCATCTATGAATCGGAGGAATTTCAAAAAACTATTAGCATCCGGGATCCTTGGTGTGGCAACTCAGGCTTCCTCTTGGGAACAGAATAAACCCATTCAAAAGCCCCGTACACTTAAGATAGGAGACCACATTGGACTTATTACACCTGGCAGTGCCATTCCTCAGCACAGGATTGAAGATGCCATCAAAACCACAAAATCGCTGGGACTTGTTCCCGTCTTGGGCAAACATATCGGCAAGGAGCTAGGCTACCTGGCAGGATCAGATGAGGAGCGACTAGAAGACCTCCACCACATGTTTGAAGATGACAAGATTCAGGGAATATGGTGCATTCGGGGAGGATATGGATGCACCCGACTGCTGCCCCACATCCGTTATGACCTGATAAGGGCAAATCCAAAAGTATTTATCGGTTACAGTGACATTACAGCCTTGCACCATGCCTTCCTGGTTAAGTGCCAGCTCGCTACTTTTCATGGACCTTTGGCCGTCTCTGAACCTACAACCTATAGCATCGATCACCTAAAAAGAGCGGTCATGGGGAGCGACCCCTATACAGTGGGACAGTCCATTGAAAACCTGGAAGAGGGCAATAAAGACCAAGCATTTGCGCCTTTTGTGATCAATAGCGGCTCGATGAAAGGCCCCTTGGTAGGAGGTAATCTTTCTTTGATGACAGCGCTGGTAGGGACACCCTGGCAAGTATCCTATGCTGATAAGCTGGTCTTTATTGAAGATATCGATGAGAAACCCTATAGCATAGATCGCATGCTGGTACAATTGCTCCAGGCGACAGATCTTTCCCAAGCTGCTGGCATTTTATTGGGTGTCTTTTATGACTGTAATCCGGATGAGGGTGATAGGTCACTGACACTACGTGAAACATTGGTAGGTCAATTGGCCGCACTGGATATTCCTGTATTTTATGGGTTTTCATTTGGTCATATCGATCACCACTGTACACTACCTGTGGGTACGTTAGCAGAGTTTGATCAGGTCAAGCAGGAAATTCGTTTTTTAGAGTCGGGAACTGAGTCATAATTAGAGTGGAGATTTGACAAAATGAAATTATCCTGGCACGTACATAAAATTCAGTTAAATCGTCCTTTCACGATCTCTAAGGGGACCTTTCACTATAGGAATGCACTGATTATCACACTTGAAAAAGAGGGAAAGCAAGGATATGGTGAATGCACAGAAATTTCCTATTACCATATTTCGATAGATGTCCTTATCAAAAAACTGTTGTCCTGTAGAAATGCAATCGAATCACTGGCCCTTGAGGATCCATTTACGTTTTATGAAAGCCTCCAAAAAATAATCGGAAACATTCCCTTTTTATTATCAGCACTTGACTGCGCCTATCATGATTTATTTGGTAAAATATCTAATGAAAAAACAAGGACGATTTTAGGAATTCCCCTTGATAAGAAAGCACCCTTATCCAGTCTGACGATTGGAATAGATACTGTGACTGAAATGCAGCAGCAGATCTTACATACACCCTGGTCCTCTTACAAAATCAAATTGGGGTCCGCTCACGATATTGAGTTAATTAAAGGTATATCTGCAGTAACCCAAGCCCCCTTACGCCTGGATGCCAATGGAGGGTGGAGCCTTGACTTTGCACAACAATTTATTAAAGACACAAAAGACATTTCCATTGAATTTATTGAACAGCCCCTTGATACTGACGAGGACGAGCAAATGCCGACCCTGAAAAACTCGGTTCAACGAATGCTGATCGCCGATGAAAGTTGTCATCGGCCGGATGACATAAAAAAATGTGATGGGGGATTTCACGGCATTAATATAAAATTGATGAAGTGCGGGGGGATCACTCCTGCCCTGCAAATGATACGAATTGCCCGTGAATTAAATTTGCAGGTGATGATAGGTTGCATGACGGAGACTACCATTGGTATCAGTGCAGCCGCTCAGTTAGCACCCCTGGTAGATTATGTCGATCTGGATGGTGCCCTGCTAATCCAAAATGATATTGCAAAAGGTGTACATATTGCTTCAGAAGGCGAAATTAATTTTCCGTTAATGTCAGGAATTGGTATTGAATTAATAAATCAGGTAGTCCGTGTCAAAAGTAATATCTAACTATTTTTACTACGCTGCCGCTTTTCTCCTTTTTTTGACCAGCTGCGGTCAATCCAAAAGGTTACCGAAATTCTTTTCCGGTAAAGCGGATCTGTTCCCAACCCATTTTACTGGCTTTGCTCTATTTGATCCGGAAAGCGGACATTATCTTTACGAGCATAATTCAGATAAATTCTTTACCCCGGCTTCAAACACTAAGATACTTACTCTCTACACCACGCTTCAGTATCTCGGTGATTCACTACCCAGTCTTTCCTACTTGGAGCAGGGTGATTCCATCATGGTTTGGCCCCTGGGAGATCCGGTGACTTTACATCCTGATTTCGGATTCAACGATCATGCATTTCAAGTATTGAGAAATAAGAAAAAGCAGATTATTCTATGTACTGGACATTTTAAAGAAGATCCATACGGAAGTGGTTGGGCATGGGATGATCACAAGTACGCCTATCAGGCCCAGCGTAGTGTAATGCCCATTTTTGGTAATCTCCTATGGATGCATACCGACACCGTATTCAATGCTGCATCGATAGTCCCAAATTCAGTCGATCATGAGTTTGTAGAAGGTGAGAAACCTAAAATCACCCGACGAGGACCCAATCAGTTCAAGGTCGAAATACCCGACCAGATTCGCGAAAACATCACGCTTCGGTATCCTTTAGAAATAGATACCTCCTTTCTGCGGGATTTTTGGGAACGACAGTATGGTATGCCCTTGATTTTTACGGACAGCTGTACACGTTCAAGCGCAGAAAAAACATTGTATAGCATCCAAATCGACACTGTATTGCGATACTTTATGCATCATAGTGACAACATGATCGCTGAGCAGTTACTACTAGCAAGCAGTGCATCTGCTCTGAGCGAAATGAGTACCACCAAAATCATCGACCTTGTAAAGGAGACTAATCTCAAGGCAGTGTCTGATGAAATCCTTTGGGCTGATGGATCCGGTCTATCCCGATATAATATGTTTACACCGCGAGCTATAGTATATGTTTTGAAGGAAATACTGGATCAGCAAGAATTTGCTGGTGTCTCATCAATTTTTCCCTCGGGGGGAATGTCAGGCACCGTTCAATCACGGTATAAAGGCAGAAATGGTCAACCCTACATCTTCGCTAAGACAGGAACCTTGCGAAATAATCATGCACTCAGCGGATATATAAAGACTGATGCTGGTCGAGTCCTCATCTTTTCCTTTTTTCACAATCATTTTCCAGGTCCATCATCAACGGTCAAACCGGGCATGGAAAAAGTACTTGAATATATTCGAGATAAATTTTAAAAGGCTGATGAAAATATTTTATTCAGAAAGCAAACCAGACTACGATACCTACACCTTCAATTATGGCATTTATTGCTTAATGGAAGCACTGGCTGAATGTGATGAAATATACAACGGAGGTTTTCTGCCTTATTCTGGAAATATCGATTTGAAGCACTCCATTTTTTACCTGGCAAGGAGTTTAAGAATAGATATTGACAGATTTGCCGATACGTCGGAAAATCGACGAGTCAACCGAAAAATAGAACCCCTGGAAATTCAACTGGAATGCCTGACTAAAAGTGAGCTTCTGAATGCTGATCCTCATTTTCACTCCTTTGCCTCCCATTATGTGCAGGAACGAATCGGTGAGCAGATGCCACTATCCCGGCTTGAATATATCCTGACGAGACCCGTGGGAACACATGTCTTCAAATTTAGTCAGGGAGATCATCCTGTCGGATACGTCCTGGCATATCTCTCAAGAAAGGCACTTCATTATTGGTTTAGCTTTTTTGACACCGAACTCATGAAAAGCCATGCCCTGGGCAAGTGGATGATGTGGAAAATCATCAAATGGGCACAGGAGCAAAATCTGAATCATGTATATCTGGGCACAGCCTACGGCACTAAATCGCTCTACAAGATTCGTGACCACAAAGGACTGGAATTCTTTGATGGCAGTGGTTGGAATACTGATATCAGCCAACTGAAAGCCTGGTGCAAGAAGGATGGAGAAGCACATTGGGGCGACCGGCTCAAGGCCGCGGAGGATATGAATGCGTATGTGGAGCGGATGCTGATGACCTAATTAAATTACTATCTCCTGTTTAGAAATAATACTAAGCAGGCACTAAATCCGAAGTAACTGATAAGTGTCAACTTTGGTTGCCGATGTAGCAGTCATGTAACGAGAATGCTCTAATATGCAACCATTGTAATAGCTATCTAAACCTATTCTCTATAGCTTCATCCTAAATAAAACAACTTCACTACAGGTAACATCCATCCCATCAATTTAAACTACTTATAAAGACACCATCATGAAAAGACGCACCTTTATCGAAACCACATCATTGGCTACTGCCGGATTCTTTGTTCATCCCGGCACCAGGACTACAAATGAAAAAATTAAGTTAGGGATCATAGGTGTCGGCTGGTGGGGTCGAGACTTACTACTAGCGAATGCTCTGGCATCCGATGAGTTTGAAATTGTAGCTATCTGTGATGTCAATCAAGCAGCCATTGACCTGGCACTTAACATCATCAGTACTGCCGGCAGGAAAAAACCAAGAATATTTAAAGACTATCGAGAACTGTATGAGCTAGTAGGGCTTGAAGCTGTGGTAATTGCAACACCTCCCCATTGGCATGCCCTTCAGTTTATCGACGCTTGTGAAAAAGGTCTGGATATCTGGCTGGAAAAACCCATCAGTTACGATATTCGGGAAGCACAGGCCATGCGGAAAGCACATGAAAAAGCCCAAAACATAGTCACCGTAGATTTTCCCAGACTTTGGGGACCATTTAATACCGAAATAAAAGACTATATCCAGAGTGGACAAGCTGGTGAAATTATAGATGTGCATTTTCAAATTCATAATGGATGGCGTTTACCCCCAGAAGTCCCCCAACCTGAAACTCTCAATTATGAAATGTTCTGTGGTCCCGCACCCAAGGTATCTTACAGATCATGGCCTAACTCCATTGGACCTTATTGGCGTGGTCAGTATGCCTTTGATCGAGGCATACTTGCCGATTATGGTATTCACTTTTTGGAGAATGTTCGCCATGTCATGGACCTGAAAAATCTCACAAGAATACAGGCCATGGGTGCTTTTGGAAGTCCCAATGATACAAATCCCATCAGTCAGGAAGTCTTGTTTGAATTTGAAAATTTACCGGTGATCTGGTCACATAAGAATTGGGGGTACTCCGGAATGATGCCGCATACTAATGTTGGTGTTATTTATAACGGAACCGAATCCAGCATTTTTTCAGGTGAAATGGGATGGGAAGTTTACAGCAAGGATGGATCCTTGCTGCATGTGTACGGAGATACAAAGATGCCCCTTGGCCATCCCGACATGATAAATGCTGCATCTCTCATTTTAATAGAACATTTCAAAAAATTTGCACAGGCCAACAGATCCAAAGACGGACAACATATGAAAACACCTTTTCAGGTCGGATTTGATGCAACTACTTCTGTCATATTGGCCGACATAGCCTTTAGAGAAAAACTTGAATTGCAGTTGGATGGCCTCGAAATTACCAATCACGAAAATGCAGACCCATTGTTAATTCGTGAATACAGGTCTCCCTATAGACATCCATACCACGATATATAGCTGGTAAAAGGACAAAAAATCCTGAGAGGTGAACAACCAAAATGGCTCTTCCCTACTTTCTTTCCGTACCTACCTGCAATTACGCCCTGGATTCGAACGAATAAGATATTTTTGTTGGCTGACACCCCAATCTCGAAAAAATGCAAATGTCATCCAAAACCAGCTGATTTTATGAAATTGTGTTCGTAAGAGTGGACTCAATTGTTAAATTGGTGATTAATCAATTTAACCTCGTCATGGCTTTGAGAATTTGTATTAATATTTTGGAATCCTTTAAGGGGAGTATCCTTTGCATAGTTTGTATCTTTTATTGCCATTTAATTCCGGGGCAGGAGTCACTACCTACATCACCGCACTATTCGTTACATGAATTAGCCGAAGGCGTCTATGCCGCCATTCACAATGATAGTGCTGGCTATGCAATCTGTAACGCGGGAATCATAGATCTGGGAGATCGGACTATCGTAATTGATCCCTTCATTAGTCCATTAGCAGCCGCAGATTTAAAGAGGCATGCCGAAGAGTTGACAGGAAATGAGGTCCAATTAGTGATCAACTTGCACTACCATAATGATCACACCAGGGGCAATCAGGCATTCAAACCAGCAGCCATGATAGTGGGAACTGCTGCTGCCAGATCACATATTCAAGATGGATTTGACGAAAGGATAGAATCGGAGAAAAACTGGTCAGAAGATCAACTCAAGCAATTTGAGGCATCCCTAAAGAATAATCCTCCAACTCAGACGGATCAGCGATTGATGTGGTACGGATACCACAAGGCACGCCTTGAATCATATCCATACATCAAAGCTACTCCTCCCGACCTAATCATAAGTGACACTACGATAATTTATGGAACCAAGCGAATGTTGCAGATTATTCCAACCGCTGCTGCCCACACAGAAGGAGAGCTCATTGTATATCTTCCAGATGATGACATCCTATTTCTGAGTGATCAGCTATTCAATGAGCGACACCCCTATATGGCCGACGGCGATCCGCAGCAATGGCGATCTAATCTTCTAGCATTTCAGACACTCAATCCCAGGACAATTGTCCCAGGTCATGGACCTTTAGGGGATAAGAAAATACTACAGGATCAGATTGACTACATCGATCGTATCTACGAAATGATTTCTCAGTCCATTGAAAAGGGTATGTCTCTTGATGAGGTGACCGGTATTGAAATTCCAAAAGAATACAAACATTATTGGCTGGATGTCTTCTTTCCCATGAACCTGGAATTCATATGGCAGCAGCTAAGCAAGTAACATTTGTTATATTTTAAGATACCAGATTCATATTTTATTACTCTGGTTAGATCTAAGTTGAGATTTTAAACCATTCACTACTAATGTAATTAGTATGTCAATCAATCCATAGAATCTTTTATCGGAGTACTATGCGTTACCTCAATCGTCAGTCTATTTTCATTCTGCTTCTTGGCCCCATCTTTTTGATCCTTTTCTTTGCCTTAAACATAAGTGAACATCGATATCCAGCCAATCTCCCCAATGACTTAGAAGATGCAGACACTCTATTTCTTAAAACTCCACAAGATTTAGATCAACCAACTGGCTATCTGATCAGACCCTGGACAAAATACCGGAGGGATACTGCCATGCAATTGACATTGGATCAAATCCTTCCCGAATTACAGGATTTTGTTCCAAAATCTAGTCTCAACTATCATCCAGACCATGTAGAGTGTGTCTGGCGGTATCTGGTGGCAAAATCTGACCAAAAAGCAGGAACATGGTATTATGCCACAGCTGCACAGCATACACAATACTTCTACAGAATTAATGATGGTCCCTGGCAGAAAGGCAAAGTGGGTACACATGAACCTCAAACTGACAGAGTCTTTCCCTTTCTATACACACCACTGATAAGAATTCAAATTCCTGAAAATAGTACTCTGCAGTTGATCACTAAGAGTAGCAGATGGAGTGCTGGTAGTTTGGGAAATGATCAACTATGGAGGTTGGACCAAACGCTAACAAATGCATCTTTCATCTATCAGTTTCATCTTGCCAGGTTATGGGTATATATTCCTGTATTGGCCATCCTCCTTTCTGTACTTCTTTATCACCTTGTACTATTTCTTTTTAATCGACATATGACCTATCTATGGTTAAGTCTATCTGCCCTTGTATACGTTTTCCTGTTGTTGCTGGACAGCGACTTATTAATACGAGTTTTAAACCTAAACAATCTGGGTGTATTTCGAGATTATGTATTTGGAATACCCTATGCCTGTTTAATCATAGTCGTACCACTGTCAATATCATACCTGAAGATACCAAAGCAATCGACTATCTGGTATATCTTAATCTGTACAAGCATAATCTATATTGCCTTCTGGATCATTGCCATAGCGATGTATCATACAGTAGATCCCTACCCTACTCTAGAAATGTTCTGGATCAGCGTGCGGTTGATGGGAATCATGAATCTGTTGATTCTGGTAATCATTCTTCAACAAATGTTACACAGAAATCGATTCGCTATTACATTTTTTGCTGGTTACGGTACAATCCTGGCTGGGTTTATTGGACAGGTTTTAATGTCATTAGGATATGTATTGATTCAAAATCAGTACCTGCCATGCGCAGCAGGCTTTCTGTTCTTTTCTATAGGCCTCGCTCAAAATTATCGAACCATTCAGGAAGATCAATTTGATGCCGAACAGCAGAGAAGCCTTCTTGAGCACAAACATGATATGGAGATGCTTGAAAAGAAAAGACTAAAAGAACTCAATAAGTATAAATCCAAACTCTACACAAACTTCACCCATGAATTCAGAACTCCTTTAACTGTTATAAAGGGAATCACTGACAACATTAGGGGTCATAACAAAGAAAAGGAATTGATCCATAGAAATGCTGAAACCCTGCTTGGTTTGGTTAATTCTATGCTTGATCTCAATAAATTAGATGCAGGTCAACTCCAACCAAACTGGACTCAAACTGACATAATTCCATTTATCAGATATTTGGGTGAGAGCATTGAATATCTCACTAAAGTAAAAAATATTGATTTTAAAATAGCGTCCTTAACTGAAAGTTTATGGATGGACACAGACCTCTATTTTCTGGAAACAATTATCAGAAATCTCCTACAAAATGCCATCAAGTTTACCCCGAAAAATGGCAAAATAAACATAAGAATCATTCAGGAAAGTGATCCTGATATCTGCCAGATTAGAATATCTGATTCGGGAAGAGGTATTCCTCCGGAAAAGATAGAACACATCTTTGACCGATTTTACCAAACCGACAAAGAAAAAACAAACATTGAAGGAGGAACAGGAATTGGTTTAGCCATCGTCAAGGAATTAACTTCACTGCTCAACGGAACTATAACTGTACATTCAGAAATCTATGAAGGCTCCACATTCACACTTGAATTTCCAATCACACAAAACAGTCCGGTTCATACCTGGCATAGAAAAGGATCCAGGTCATCATCACCCATGGAAAAACAAGACAGTGTATCCTATGACGGTAGTAAACATCAGATCTTGATCGTGGAAGATAGCCCAGACATTCGTACCTATCTTGAAATGCTATTGTCCAATGACTTCCACATTCAGTCTGCCTGGAATGGAAAGGAGGGTTTTAACAAGGCCATCCATGAAATACCCGATATCATTATTTCCGACATTATGATGCCTGAAATGGATGGTATTGAATTTTGCCAGATGGTCAAGAATGACAAACGAACGAGTCATATACCGGTCATTATTCTGACCGCTAAGTCGACACAAGATGATCGCTTAGCAGGACTGCATGAGGGGGCCGATGCCTACTTAGTAAAGCCTTTTGACAAACGAGAATTGCTCATACGAATCAATAAGCTACTAGAAAATCAGCAGAAAATTCGGAAGCACTATCAACAATTTGGAACCTTACCCGTAGAAAAGAATATTGAAAATAAATTTGTGCGTGCCATACACGAGCATATATCCACGAACCTTCATTCCGAGACCTACCAAATTGAAGACCTGGTCACACATCTACATCTCAGCCGAACCCAGATCTACCGTAAACTCAAAGCCCTTACAGGAAGGACTTTTACCGAGATCCTGAAAGATCAAAGAATGGCCAGAGCCCAACAATTGCTACGTTCTTCAGGTCAGAATATATCTGAAATAGCATTTGAGGTAGGATATAGGGAACCAGCATACTTCTCCAAAGTATTTAAATCGGAGACCAAACTTACCCCACTTCAATTCCGACGTCGGAACATCAATCGCCAAAGGAAAGACACTTGAGGAGGTGCTCAAAATTGGAATACCTAAGAAATTTGAGCATTGTTGTAGTGCGTAATTTATCTCATGAATCTACAATTTGTATGGCGACAGCTTAAAAAGTAGCCATAAAAAGTGTCTTTTCGCTTTTCGACGGAGGGTGAAATATCAGCATTAATGCATCATTTGTCATACTTTATGGTACGACATTCATATTTATTGGGTCAGCCAATCTGTATATTATATTGTACAAATTATGTTGATTTGCTGTCTGTATTTACGACGAACTGCGATCGTCTAAAATCCTTTTCCAATCGGGAGATATGCGCCACCTCAATCGTCAGTCCGCTTTAATACTTTTACTTGGCCCGATTTTCCTGATACTCTTCCTGGCCTTAAACATTCAATCGGTTGATTATCGGACCACTATCATGCCCTCAGAGAGTGACCCCGACACACTGTTTATCACCTCCAATCATGCCGGTGATCAACCGAGAGGATTTATGATAGAGCCATGGATGATGCACCGGATAGACACATCCGACCAATTAACATTTGATCAAGTCCGAAACTCATTGAACCAATTTGCTTCATATACAGACCTTGATCATACCGCTCCTGGTGCAGGCGTAATTTGGCATCATCTAACTGCAAAATCAGGGAGTAAAGTATCAACCTGGTATCTTACAACCACCGCCTTGAAAACTCAGTACTATTATAGAATCAATGATGGCTCTTGGCAGACAGACATAGCAGGAACTCATAAATCACAACCTGATCGAAACTTCCCCTTTATCTTTACACCCCTGGCAAGCATTGAAATACCCGCAAATAGCACACTTGAGCTATTTATGAAATGTTCAAAAGTGAGTGCTGGCAGCCTGGGCAGCAACCAATTATGGCGTTTGGATCATACTTTAGCGAATGCTTCATTTATCTACCAGTTTCACATTGAACGCCTCTGGGAGGTGGTTCCCGTATTGGCGATTTTATTTTCGGTCTTTCTCTATCATTTAGTTTTATTCCTATTTAATCAAAACAGAACGTACCTCTGGTTGAGCTTGTCGGCACTGGTATACTCCTTTCTGCTTTCAATCGATAGTGATTTATTGATTCGCTTAGCGGGTTTCAATAATTTAGGAATATTCCGAGACTATGCTTTAGGGCTGCCTCACGCGTTATTGATTGTTGTAGTCCCATTAAGCATCTACTATTTGAAAATACATAAGCATTCAAAAACCTGGTGGCTACTTTTCTACTCAAGTATTATCTACATAGCATTCTGGATCACCGTCAAAATAATGTATCATACGATGGAGGCATATCCCACCAAAGCACTCTTCTGGATAAGTGTATGGGTGATGGCAGCAATGAATCTATTGATTCTGAGTATCATCATTCGTCAAATACTTCGAAAAAATCCCTTTGCCATTTCTTTTTTTGCAGGATACGGTACCGTCCTGGCAGGTTCCATTGCAACCATGATGATGGCACTTGACTATCTACCTATTACAAATCACTATCTACCTATTGCTGCCGGATTTCTATTATTCTCGATTGGACTGGCTCAAGAATATCGAACGATCCAGGTAAATCAGCTTAAGACCGAACAACAAAGGAGCCTTCTTGAACATAAACATGATATGGAGATGCAGGAAAAGAAAAGACTAAAAGAACTCAACAAGTATAAGTCCAAACTTTACACCAACTTCACTCATGAATTCAGAACACCTCTTACCGTCATAAAGGGAGTTACTGAAAACATCAAAGATCATCATGTAGAAAAAAACCTAATCCAAAGAAATGCAACAACACTTCTGAATCTGGTCAATTCAATGCTGGATTTAAACAAAATCGACTCTGGTCGTCTTCACCCAACCTGGATCCAAACCGACATCATTCCATTTATCAAATACCTGGCTGAGAGCATTGAGTATCTCACTACTTCAAAAAACATTGACTTCAAAGTGGAGTCTCTTCATGAAAGTTTATGGATGGACACAGACATAAGTTTCCTGCAGACCATAGTCATCAATCTTCTGCATAATGCCATAAAATACACACCAATAAATGGCGAAATACGTATGCGAATTATAAAAGAAAACGCATCGAATTGTTGCCATATTAGAATATCAGATTCTGGAAGTGGAATCTCACAGGAAGATCTGGATAAAATTTTTGATCGATTTTTCCAAACAAATAACCACCAACGAAACATTGAGGGAGGGACTGGAATTGGATTAGCTATTGTAAAGGAACTAACTAATTTGCTCAATGGTAAAATTACTGTTGAATCCAGGATTCATGAGGGCTCTACTTTTACGGTCATGCTACCCATAACGCAAAATGCATCAGTACAAGATTGGAATAAAGGCGAAATGCGTACTGCATCACCTGAAGAAGAGAAAAAGTACGGTATAGAATTTTCTCACAAAAAGGTACAGATCCTCATTGTGGAAGACAGCGTGGATATCCGCACCTATCTCACCATGTTACTATCGGATGATTTTCACATTCTTACGGCCAGCAACGGCAGAGAGGGATTAAATAAAGCCACGCATGAAATACCAGACATTATCATTTCCGACATTATGATGCCTGAAATGGATGGTATTGAATTTTGCCAGATGGTCAAGAATGACAAACGAACGAGTCATATACCGGTCATTATTCTGACTGCTAAGTCAACACAAAAGGATCGCTTAGCAGGACTGTATGAGGGGGCCGACGCCTATTTAGTAAAGCCTTTTGACAAACGAGAATTGCTCATACGAATCAATAAGCTTCTAGAAAATCAGCAGAAAATTCGGAAGCACTATCAACAATTTGGAACCTTACC
>JBNKUI010000113.1:0-227891 GCA_050298535.1 Saprospiraceae bacterium | reverse complement strand
TGCTGGAATTGCCATTCAAAGTTTGGTTTAGTAGATACTTCTCTCACCAGCTGCGGGGAGACTGCATATTGGTAGTTATACTACTCCTTCACCAACCCCAGATGCCGCTCATTACCATCATGGTTCATGCGGAGGTGCATTGCATCGGCCGATAGATCTGAAATTTGAATGAGAATAGTTTCCGGTGCCGGATCACTAACGAGTAATTCTAGTAAGGATCCGGAGATAGAGTACGCACCTGCCAATCGCTCGCGACTGGTCTTGACATAGGTGAATGATCCATCTGGATCAAAATGTAGTCGAAGATTGGAAAGATCCATCGTGAGTGTATCGCCGGCCTCGATCACCTGCTGTCCCACCCAGGTGCCTTGCAGGTCTTTCTGGTCAATAGTGTGACAGGCGCTTGACAGCAGGAACATTATTGCCAAGATGCTCATCCATAGGAAGTGCTTCATGCTTAACACCTTAACCATGTAGGAACGGAGCTATGAGAATAAATGTGAAGGCCCCCGCTAAAAATCCCATGAGTGCCAGAAATGAGATCTTTTTCAGGTACCAGATAAAATCAATGCGTTCCATACCCATGGCGGCAACCCCGGCAGCCGATCCAATGATCAGCATACTTCCACCCGTCCCGGCCGAGTATGCGACAAAATGCCATAGCTCTGAATCTATGGGTTGTGTATACATACCCATAGATGCGGCCACCAGTGGTACGTTGTCTATAATCGCCGAGAGAAATCCCAGAATGATAATCACAATGTTTTGATTGGGCACTACTTCTGCCAGGCTCTCAGCCAGATATCGCAAAAGACCTACCGGATGGCCCTCATGACCCATCACGGCCACAGATTCAAGGCCTGCAACCGCCACCAAAATACCCAGGAAAAAAAGAATACTGCTCATTTCTATTCTCGAAAGGGCGGTGTGCGCACTATATAGATGTTTGCGTTCTTCGGTGAAGTCTTCCTCAGGATGAATATATTCAGAAATCAACCAAACAATACCCATTGCTAGCATCATACCGACGTAGGGTGGCAGGTGCGTAATAGACTTGAATATGGGAACAAAAATTAACCCGCCAACACCGGCAAACAACATGATGCGACTACTTAAAAGCTTACTTTCTTCCTCCTTTTCTAAAGCATCCTCAGTCATCGTAATATTACCCTGAAACACCTTGTAGGTAGATGCAACCAGTACAGGGACCACCAAGCAAATTATAGAGGGTAACACCAGATTTTCAATGAGTCCGAGGGTGGATACACGTTTTCCTATCCACAGCATGGTCGTGGTCACGTCACCAATAGGCGACCAGGCTCCTCCCGCATTCGCTCCGATTACAGCCATGCTCACAAACCAGAGTCGTTCTTTCTTATCCGGAATCAATCTTCTTAAAAGGGAGACCAAAACAATGGTGGATGCCAGATTGTCAAGTGTTGCCGATAAAAAGAAAGAGAGGATGGCTAATAGCCAGAGCATCTTTTTCTTCTTGGTAGTTTTGATTCTATTGGTGATGACCGCGAAGCCTCGATGCAGATCAATAAGTTCTACGATCGTCATGGCCCCGATCAGAAAAAAGAGGATTTCCGCTACCTTCCCAATATGGTGTAGAAGTACTTCCTCCATATGTCCCAACTCATGATCGGCACCTACCAAATCAAGATGGCCCAGTGATATAAAAGCCCAGATGGCGGCACCCATAATAAGTGCTGGAACTGTCTTGTCTAGTTTTAATGGATGCTCAAAGACAATGGCTAGATAACCCAGTATAAAACAGATAATTACAGTGGTAAGCATTCAGTAGCGGTTAAAGTTAATTTCCTAATTGTTTTTTTTAGTGTATTGGGGATAATGCCCTCCTGATCAGGTGTTCTTCAAAAAATGACGAACAGAGCCTGAATCGATTCAGGGAACTCAAGATAGAAATTTGTGGGATAACCTAGTATGAGAATTATCCTTTTGATGAAGGATCACTTTGCAAAATGTAAATATTAATATTAGCTAAACGTAGAAGAATTGATGGACTCCGAAAGTTTGCTGCTCCAGCTTTCGAAAGGTAAGAGTTGAATAATATGTACTTTTGTGCCTGTAAATTTCAAGACGCGTTGCATGGTTTTATTGGGTGGTGTAGACTTAGGAGATTTCCCGCTATTACTGGCTCCCATGGAGGATGTCAGTGACCCGCCATTTCGGGCTCTTTGTAAGGCTCAGGGATGTGACATGATGTATACCGAGTTCATCTCTGTAGAGGGATTGATCCGCGATGCTGCAAAATCTGTCCAAAAGTTGGATATATATGAAGAAGAGCGTCCTATTGGAGTCCAGATCTTTGGTGCAGAATTGGATTCTATGCGGCGAGCGGCTGAGATTGTCGAGGAAGCTCAACCCGAGGTGCTCGATATTAACTTTGGATGTCCTGTAAAAAAAGTGGTATGCAAGATGGCAGGGGCAGGCATACTTCAGGATATAGACCGTATGGTGGAGTTGACAGATGCCATCGTTAAAAGTACATCGCTGCCGGTCACGGTAAAGACTCGTTTGGGCTGGGATGATCGCACCCGATACATCGAAGACGTGGCCGAGCGATTGCAGGATGTGGGTATCAGAGCACTCTCGATCCATGGCCGAACGCGAAAGCAGATGTACAAGGGGCAGGCTGACTGGACGCTGATTGGCAAAATAAAGGAGAATCCAAGAATACACATCCCCATCTTCGGTAATGGTGATATTGACTCTCCCGAGAAAGCGGTAGAATATAGGCAGCGCTACGGTGTGGATGGCATTATGATTGGCCGAGCTACGATTGGAAATCCCTGGATATTTCGGGAAATTAAGCACTACGTTAAAACCGGGGAACATCATGCACCGCCCACCCTACATGAAAGAGTCGGGGCCGTCAAGAAACATCTGCTGGATTCCGTAGCCTGGAAGGGGCATAAGTTGGGAGTACTGGAGATGCGGCGGCACTATACCAACTACTTCAGAGGTATGCCAGGTATCAAACAGTATCGGGCTCGTCTAGTACAAGAGATGGAAGTTGCGGTACTTATCGACATAATCGATGAAATTGCGGACCAGTATGCTGGTAGCTACCATGCAGAAGTGATAAATTAGATCTATGATCTTTGCGATAACCCGGGAGGACCAGGAGATTTTCAATATTATAAGAATGGCTGCATCCAGGATGGGTGTGCCCGCCTATGTAGTCGGTGGTTACGTTCGGGATCGACTGTTAGCCCGAGAATCCAAAGATCTGGATATTGTTTGTCTGGGTAGCGGTATCGATCTGGCAAGTGAAGTAGCTGGTTACTTACGGCCCATACCGCGTGTCACCGTGTATAAACGTTTTGGAACGGCCATGCTTCGCCACGGAGATCGTGAAATTGAATTCGTAGGAGCAAGAAAAGAATCATATCGGCCGGATAGTCGAAAACCAACGGTGGAATCAGGATCCCTGGAAGACGACCAGAACCGTAGAGACTTTACGATTAATGCGTTGGCAGTTAGCCTAAATGATGGGTCCTATGGCGAGATTATTGATCCGTTCCATGGATTGCAACACCTTGAAGAGAAACTTCTCAAGACACCGCTGGAACCCGGAAAGACCTTTAGTGATGATCCCTTGCGTATGATGCGGGCGATCCGCTTTAGTACCCAACTTCACTTTCATATTGATGAGGAGACACTCAAGGCAGTATCCTTATATCGAAACCGTATCAATATCGTATCGCAAGAAAGAATTACGGTCGAGTTGACTAAAATTCTGCAGTCAGACAAGCCCTCTGTGGGCTTCAGGCTCTTGTTTAGAACGGGGTTGCTCGAATTGATTTTTCCTCAGCTAGCTGCACTGCAGGGGGTGGAAGTCATAAATGGTATCGGTCACAAAGACAACTTTTACCATACTCTACAAGTGCTGGATAATGTAGCTTGCAAATCTCGCAACCTTTGGCTGCGATGGGCGGCTTTACTCCACGATATTGCCAAGCCACCCACCAAAAGATTTGATGATCAGGCCGGTTGGACGTTTCATGGTCATGAAGCATTGGGGGCTGCCATGGTGCCTCGCATTTTTCGGAAAATGCGCCTGCCGCTCGATCATAAGATGAAGTATGTCCAAAAACTTGTGCGCTTACACCTGCGACCGATCAGCTTGAGTAAAGAGGATATCACAGACTCCGCGATTCGTAGACTATTATTTGAGGCCGGCGAAGATATTGATGACCTCATGTTGCTTTGTGAGGCAGATATCACATCAAAGAATCCACAACGGGTAAAACGGTATCTGGAAAATTACCAGTTGGTTCGTGACAAGATGAAGGAAGTAGAGGAGAAGGATCAATTACGAAACTGGCAACCTCCGATTTCAGGTGATATGATTATGAAAACCTTCGGTATCGGCCCTTCGAGGGCAGTGGGGGAGATCAAAACGGCTATTCGAGAGGCTATCTTGGATGGGGTTATACCCAATGATTTCGATGCAGCTTATTCATTTATGCTGGAAGAGGCCAACAAGCTCAATCTCCCACCCAAAAATGTAAATAGCGACAAGTAAATTGCCTGTCTACTGGTGTCTTGCGTTATACAATTTTGTACTTTTTGAGAAAACTGGAATTTATGAATCGATTAGTTACAGGCGTAATATCCTGTGTTATGTTGGGCAGCATATTTCTTGCCTTTCGTTCTGCAAGTCATAAAAATATCACCAACCAGGGTCTCGTTACAAGTGTCACAGCGGACCATATTCTCGGGAAAATTAAAGATAATCTTACCTGTGAATGGATGGAAGAAACCGTGGATACCTATAAAAGTGGATCCGGGAACACCGAGGTTACCGGTATAGCTACAACTTTCCTGGCCACGTATGACGTCATACAGCGAGCACAGAAAGCGGGTCTCAATATGATCATCACGCACGAACCAACCTATTACAATCATTTTGACAATTCGGACTTTTTTGGAGGCGATGAGGTTTTCGAAATGAAACGGGCTTTTTTGGAAGAACATGACATGGTGGTGCTTCGCTTTCATGACCATTGGCATCGCACCAGCCCTGATGGTATCCAGGTCGGTATGATCAATCGATTGGGGTGGAAAGCATATCAAAGTGAAGTGCATCCCCTTGTATTTGAGTTGCCTGTACAGACAGTTTCGGACCTAGCTCAGTCTCTCCGGGATCAGTTTCAGACTTCTGCTCTAAGTGTGGTGGGAGATCCCAATATGGAAGTCTCGAAAGTCGGATTCTCGATGGGTGCTCCGGGCAGTCAATCGCAGATACGGATGTTGCGCAGAAAAGACGTGGAAGCTTTAATTATAGGTGAAACCCATCAGTGGGAAACCGTAGAGTATGTGCGGGATGCGGTGGCGCAGGGTAAAACAAAAGCCCTGATATTGCTGGGTCATGCCAACTCAGAGGAGGCAGGTATGGAATATTGTGCTGAGTGGCTAAAGACATTTATTGATGAGGTCCCTATTCAGTTTGTGGAGGCCGGAGATCCACTTTGGGCACCTGAATAGTATGACGGCACCACCTGCAATCGAAATCGATCATCTTACTGTTTCTTTTACTAATAAGGATGTCACGAAATATGCCGTGAAGAATGTTTCACTGCAGGTACCCTCGGGATCTTCTTTTGTGATAGTCGGGGAGACCGGTTCCGGGAAATCAACATTGGTGAAAGCAATGCTCGGACTGCTGCCAGAACTAGCTCATGTGGAGGAAGGCAGGATGTTCCTCAATGGCGAATCATTGCCAGTCAAAGATGATCCCCGTTGGCTAAAATATCGGGGTCGTGTAATTGCTGTAATACTGCAAAATCCGGGTCTGGCGCTGAACCCAACGAGGTCATGCGGTCTGCAGATCGTAGAAGTATACCGATATGTGGTAGGGCAGTCAAAAACAGATGCGGCAAGTAGCACAAGAGATCTACTTGCAAAAGTTGGTTTTCAGGATATTGATCGAATTTTTAAATCCTATCCCCATCAGCTATCCGGAGGTCAGCAGCAGCGCATATGCATTGCCATGGCATTGGCGGCAGGATGTCAGGTGCTGATCGCTGACGAACCCACCTCCGCACTGGATTCTCTACTAAAGGCGGAATTACTGGCCTTGTTGAAAGATCTCCAACAGTCTCTGGGATTCACTTTCATCCTGGTGACCCATGATCTGCAATTAGCTATGGCAATTTCTCCCGAGTGGCATGTCATGTATCAGGGTGAGGTAGTCTACAGTGGCCGGATGGATCAAGAGGGGGATGAGCACCCCTACGTAAGGAATCTAAAGCGTAGTTTTACACAGCTGTCACAGGCCGCGGTGGCCAGACGTGTATCGCAACCGTACATCTTTCAACTTCGGAATATTTCCTTTAGCTATAACCGGGGAGCGAAGGTACTGAAGGGTATCACCCTTGATTTGATGCAGGGGCAGAGGATTGGATTGCTGGGAGCATCTGGAGCCGGAAAATCAACACTTGCCAAAATCCTGGCTGGACTGGAATGTGGATACGATGGTAATGCGTTGTATAAGGGCGAGGAAATCGCAGACAGCGTCCGAAGTAACCCCCGGAAGTATTTTGGGAATGTCCAGTATCTGCTACAGGATAGCTCGACGGCAATGCCACCTCATCTGACAGTGGGTGAAATCCTGTCCGATACCTTACAAGCATTCTCCCGGCTATCGGTATTGGATAGGAGAGCAAGGGGTATAGAGATCCTAAATTACGTGGGGTTGGAGGTCAATTTCATGGATAAGAAGAGGAATGAAATGTCAGGCGGCGAGAAGCAGCGAGTGGCGATCGCCAGAGCATTGGCTGCCGATCCGGAATTACTTATTCTCGACGAATCACTCAGCGCACTGGACAAGTCAGTGCAGCTCAAGATGGTGGAACTACTGATCAGCCTACAAAATGCGCTTGGATTGACACTAATTGTGGTAGCACATGATGTGGCACTTCTTACCCATTTCTGTGACTCTCTGGTGATCCTCCATGAAGGCATTATAGTAGCACAAGGAACAGTGGGAGAACTCATGAAAGAAGGGCCGGAAACATATGTGGGGAGGCTTCTAAAAATAAATCTATAAATATTTTAGACGGATGTGCAACCAAATACCCACAACTTACGTCTACTAGCATAGAAGATCTTTAATGATATTTTAAGATTAATTAACGACTCATTATAGATTTTTCTAATACTTTAGCAACATCAAACTAAGCCACAATGAAAAAATCAATTAGGATTTCAGCGGTTATATTGCTCTTCGCAATGTCTTTAGTTTGTTTCTTGTACCTGAATTATTGCACAGGATCCGTACTTGACAGTGGTATTTCAGCATCGGGCTCCGAACTAACAGATGTTAGAATTTCGAAATTTATCTTCGAGTCATTGAAGAAAGTAGCGCTTTCAGGTTTCTAGGCCTCTTACAATTTCAGGATAATCTTCCAATTTAATTCCATTTAGAAAGTCATTGATTTTCATTCGTTTACGACCTTCTATCTGTAGTAAATTTACAGATAAGGGATGGTCGAGGGTTCCAATCGAAAGGGTTTTATCGTGGATTACTTTCTTTCCGGGTGCTACACGCTGAGTACAGGGAGTAATTTCTGCATCGAATATCTTGAGGGTTTTTCCGTGCAGCAGCGTCCAGGCTCCGGGATAGGGACTCATACCTCGGATGAAGTCATATACCACCTTAGCTGGTTGATGCCAATTTATTCTACAATCTTCAGCAAAGATCTTGGGAGCTTTAGTCGCTTGTGTGTGATTCTGTGGCTGAGGTGAAATTTGTTGACTGATCACATCATCTAATGTTTTTAGTACAACTTCAGCTCCTACATGCATCAACTTGTCGTGAAGAGTTCCTGCCGTATCGCTATTTTCAATTTGAACTTCCTTTTGCAAAAGCAGATCTCCGGTATCTATTTCTTTTTGGATGAAGAATGTTGTGACTCCGGTCCGTTGTTCACCCCGTATAATAGCCCAGTTGATAGGTGCTGCACCCCGATAGGCGGGAAGGAGAGATGCATGCAGATTAATAGTGCCAATGGATGGCATCGACCACACTACTTCCGGGAGCATCCTAAATGCTACGACTACGATGATATCTGGATTCCATTTGCGTAATGCCTCATTAAAATCAGCTGCTTTCAGGTTTTTAGGCTGTAGCAGCGGCAGACCATGTTGGATTGCATATTTTTTGACGGCTGATTCCAGCAATTGTTTCCGACCACGTCCACCCAGTTTGTCCACGGATGTCACCACACCCACCAAATTATAGCCTGCCCCATGAATTAACTGTAAGGTTTCTACGGCAAACTCAGGCGTACCCATAAATACAACTCTGCAATCTTCTCTTTCCATGAAATCAATTGACTAAAAATTGAAAGCTCAAATGTAATAACTCATATAGGTCTGGAACAATATTGCCAGCTACTAATGTTACTTTTGATGTAAATCAAAAAATACTCGATTCTTGAATTGTAGCAAATATCTGTTTTTCGTCTTGATACTCGCCTGCTTTCAGATGGGGAATGCCCAGCCTAGAGAGACTGTTGTCATCAAAGGCACCGTCATAGACGATGCAGGAGAAGTACTTCCCGGAGTTACACTTACATTGACCACGAAAGAGGGAGAGAAGACTTTTGTCAGCGACAGTAAGGGGCATTTTAGTATTTCGATACAGAATACTGATACGGGAGTCTTGTCAGCAGATATGAAAGGCTACATCCAGACTTCTTTTGATTTAACTTCAGAAGTGCTGATGTCTAATCGTATCGCCGCAAAAGTCAGACTGAGTCCTAAAAATGTGGGAGGACAATCATCGATCTCTGTTATCCGTAGTCGAGTGGCGGCTACCGATATTAAAATGAAGCGGGATAGACAGTACCGTCCAGATCGTTCGGTCAGCACCACTCCTGACGATAATCAGGCTATCATGGAGGTTGGTGGACTCAACTTGACCGCCGCAAGACAACGACTTGTGAAGAATCGGGAAAAGGAGGCAAAATCATTTCGTGTTCGTGCGACAGCTGAAACACTGAATGATACGCTATTTGAAGGCTATGAGGTAGAGCACCAGAAGGACGGGGGTATCTATATCGGTTATTTTGAAACTGAACAGGAGGCAACAGAATATTTGAAGGCACATGTCATGCAATATGATCCGAATGCATCAGTTATAAAGGTTGAAAAACGAAAAAACAACAAGTAATGACAGCAAAGGAATTTCTCATGAGCTTGCCTGAGAAGGTACAATCTGAGGCACTGGATGGATTGGAAACCACATTTCACTTCGATATTGAAGGAGAAGGGGGAGGACAAGTGACGGTTGATGTGAAAGATGGACAGTGTCTTGCCGAAGAGGGACTTTCCGGAGAGCCAAAATGTGTGGTTCGGGCAAAAGAAGATCACTTGATGAATGTACTTAAAGGGAAGATAAATCCGTTGATGGCAGTGCTGACTGGAAAATTAAAGATTAGTAATCAGGGCGAAATGCTTAAATATGCTAAAATCTTTGGTTTGATGTAGACCTTTATGCCTTGCGTTTCTTCTTATATAGTACAAGTCTCCCTTTTCGATATTTCTTGAGATCCGTGTATTCCTGCCAATGACCATCCAGTACAGGTACTCCATTTTCATATTTGAATAGAAATTGGAGCTTGCTAAATTTTTCTCCCAAGCTGGCTTTGTGGTAACGATCTGATACATCACTGAAATAGACAGATGAATCATGATAGATAATGCCTTTGAGCTCGATCACTTCCCGTTCACCATTTCGATCATGCATCGCAACTGCCCGGATGGGATCCCTAGCATCTGAAGTGCTCAGGATGTCCAGTGTAAAAGTATAAGTGCCTTGAACACTTCGCATGTTGCCCTGCCATGATCCAAAAAGTTGATCCTGACTATAGACAGAAACCGGCACTAGCAAGAAGATTAGGAGATATAGGCAATGTTTCATGCCATGAATTTACTGATTCAATGGGATAACCACAAACCTGGCCCTCTCGAAGATCAATGCTTGATCAAAAAGCTCTGGACTCCACTGAAATCTCGATTAGATACGCGTAAGAAATAGAGACCATCCTGTAGGTCATAAGTTGAAATGTTGGATTCCTCAACACTTCTGGTCCGGATCGTTTGACCGGCGGCATCGATGATCGAATAGACGGTCTCATGGCTAGATACCTTTTCCGCAGATTCCTTCCACTTGATTTGGATGAAGTGATCCCCCGGATTGGGATTGATGGTAAAGGCATCTTTGGCTACTTGTTTCTCCCTCACTGGTGTGGTCTGTTGTGTCTCACAGGTGCAAGATTCCTCATTCCATATTCTGGTGCCAGGACAGACGGGAGGATGGGTAGGTTGAGCAATTTGAACTACATAGCTATAAGTTACCATTGTATTACCTACCTGTACATTGTCTATCCTTACCTCGTAGGATACATCTTCGTCTGAAAATTTATCGATTTTTCCACTTTCTGGTTCCCATACCACAGTATGATCTCCAAATCCATATTTAAGCTCTAGCTTTTCTACCGGTATTTCCACGCCCTCAGAATCCCACATACGTATTGTCGTTTCTTCATATCGGGCTCCCGGGATAGAGAATGACCAACGATCGGGTACGAGGGGTGCTGGAAAGTATCCTCGGTTTGGATAGGCGATAAAATCAAGATCCTCAGGCGCCGCTTGCTTATTGTTGATGACATACAGCACGTGAGCTCGATTGGTAGATCCCATGCCAAAATCTTTAGCCCGACTGTATAGTATCCAGCGCCGATGCCCTACTGCATAATTATTTGTTCCGGGATCTCGCATATAGAGGCTTAAAGCATTAACTGAGTGGACCCCCAGCGCGAGGTTAGATTTACTGGCCGCCGTCTTTCCCATCTCGCTATAACATGCCCAACTAGTCGAAGGATTGTGACTTAGCTCATTATTTCGATGCATGATCAGAGCTGCTTCCTGGCACATTGCATTTAATGACGTGTCCAGATCCACTGAGGTACTCACACCGGAGAGTCTTCTGAAGTAATTGATCCGTACCAGACTGGCTTCTTTGGCCATTTGGGACCAATCTCCGGCGAGACATTGCGTGTCATCACCGGTCCAACCCAAATCACTGGTAGTGATTTGAGATCCCAGATAAAAATTGTTGTATTCGTCTACCATGACCTTACGGTCGCATTGTGTGTAGAGATAGTCAGATACCAGAAACAGGGAGAGGCATATAGGCATCCACAATTGTGAAGGTCGATTCATGGTCATCAAATAGCGTTGGTTTGAACGATCTCAGACCGGGGATCTACGGAAATTTAAAGGGATAAGCCATGACTTGAGGTCATTGTAACACGATACTTTCATCCGCAAAAATCATGCTAACTTACCACCGATTCCATCCTGGCAGTTGGAATTTCTACTTTTTCTTTCTGCTTCTCATCTCTGCCAGGAGGTCCCATTGCTCATCAGAGATGACGCGAAAAGCATTAAACTGGCCACCATTTTCCAGCCATTCACCACCGTCGATGGTGATTACTTCGCCATTAATGTAGCCTGAATAATCGGACAAAAGATAGGCCGCGAGGTTTGCAAGTTCTTGATGATCACCCAATCGTTGTAAGGGAATGCGTTGTGCTGGATCAAAAGCTTTTTGTACCTCCTCCGGAAATAGTCGATCCCAGGCTCCTTTCGTAGGAAAAGGTCCTGGGGCAATGGCATTCATACGGATACTGTACTTACGTCCCCATTCCACTGCCAGCGATCGCGTCAGTGCAAGAACTCCCGCCTTGCTACAGGCACTCGGCACCGTATATCCCGTGCCCGTCCAGGCATAGGTGGTTACAATATTCAGGACGCATCCGGGTATTTTATTTTCGATCCAGTATTTTCCGGTCTCAAGTGTATAATTGATCGTTCCATTGAGTACGATGCCGATCACAGACTGAAAAGCCCGATGCGATAGACGTTCGGTGGGGGAGATGAAGTTGCCCGCTGCATTATTAATCAATCCATCGATTTGGCCGAACTTGGTGATTGCCTTTCCAATCACATCGCGAACTGATTCGATCTCACGTACATCTCCGGCCACTCCTAATACAGCATGTCCGGTTTCATCTGATATCGATTGTGCAGCTTCTGAGATCACCGATTCTCGTCGGCTGGTGATAACCACATTGGCTCCCAGACTAGACAAATACGTACTCATTGATCGGCCCAGACCTGTACCCCCGCCCGTGACAATGATGGTCTTTCCTGCAAAGATTTTATCAGTGAACATGGGTTTCGTGTGATCCATAGCGGAGGTCATTTTTTTTGATATTAGTAAGTTTAACTGATCTCTGCTTCCTCGACAATATTCTTCAACTCATTGAGCTTCATCATACAATCGATCGGCGTCATAGCATTGAGATCAAGATCTTCCAGCTGCTCCCGAAGTTTTCCTGCGGTGGGATCGCTGTGTTCAAAGATGCTAAGCTGTAGATTAGTGGGATCTGCCTGACTTAGGGTATTCTGTATGGCTGATTTACCTTCCACATTATTGGTCAGGGACTTTTGTTCTAGTTGTTGCAAAAGTGCAGCAGCTCGTTTAAGAATGCCATATGGCATACCCGCCATTTTGGCCACATGGATACCAAAGCTGTGTTGGCTACCTCCGGGCACTAATTTTCTAAGAAAAACTACCTTATTACCCGCCTCCTTGGTGGCAATGTTGAAGTTCTTAATCCGATCAAATTTTTCCGCCAGCTCATTGAGTTCATGATAATGAGTGGCAAATAATGTCTTAGGCTGTGCATCCGGATTATCATGGAGAAACTCAGCAATAGACCAGGCAATGGATATCCCATCATAGGTACTGGTACCACGACCGATCTCATCCAATAAAATCAAGCTTCGATTGGATATATTGTTCATGATGCTGGCCGTTTCATTCATCTCTACCATGAACGTCGATTCGCCTGAGGAAATATTATCGGAGGCTCCCACCCGGGTAAAAATCTTGTCAATGATTCCGATTCGGGCAGATCTTGCGGGCACATAAGATCCGATTTGGGCCAGAATACATATGAGCGCCGTTTGTCGCAGGAGTGCTGACTTTCCGGCCATGTTAGGGCCCGTGATCATCATAATTTGGGTATCCTCATTGCTGAGGTGCATGTCGTTGGGAACATAGTGATCACCAGGATCCAACTGTTGTTCAATGACGGGGTGTCGTCCTTCCTCGATTACGATGTCCAGCGAGTCGTCGATATCCGGACGGTTATATAGCTGCTTATTGGCTAGTCGCGCAAAAGAAGAAAGACAGTCGAGACGGGCCAGTTGATGCGCATTGTGCTGTACCGGCTGAATATATTCCAGGGCAGATAGCACTAGCTTTTCAAACAACTCTGACTCTAGTTCTTTTGATTTTTCTTCGGCTGAAAGAATCTTAGTCTCAAGCTCTTTGAGTTCTTCGGTAATATAACGCTCAGAATTGCTCAAAGTCTGCTTACGGATCCAGTCCTCGGGCACTACATCCTGATTCTTATATTTATTGGTTACCTCAAGGTAATATCCAAAGACATTATTATAACCAATTTTCAAATTGGTAATACCTGTGTTTTCACTTTCCCGTCTTTGGATGTCGAGCAGTAGCTCTTTGCTGTTATTTATAATATGCCGATACTCATCCAGCTCCTCCGAGATACCGGGTCGAATTACATCGCCTTTATTCAGATTGACGGGTGGAGACTCGACCAGGTGATCCTCAATAGATTGCTGTAGGGTGGGACAAGGGTGCATTCCATCTCCTATCCGATGTAGGAGGCCATCCTGTTTTTCCTGTAGTATATCCTGCAGACCAGGAATCACTTTGAGAGCTTTTGAAAGTTGAAGAATATCTTTAGGATTAGCCTTCCCCAATGAAATCTTTGAAATCAGGCGCTCCAGGTCGCCGGTTTTCAAGAGTGTGGATTCAATAAAGTCCAGCAGATTTTCATCAGACTTCAGCAGTGATACCGCTTCCAGTCTTTCTTCAATGGCGGTTTTGCTCTTGAGTGGTAAGAGCAGCCATTTGCGCAACAGTCTGCTGCCCATGGGGGAGGTTGTCTGATCGATGACGTCAATCATCGCTACCCCTGTTGGATGATTGGAGCTGAGCAACTCCAGATTTCGCACCGTGAATCGATCCATCCACACGTACTCCTCCGGTATGATGCGCTGAATCGTGCGAATGTGGGGATTATTATCATTCTCAGTTGCACCTAGATAATGGAGAATGGCACCACCCGCAATTTGTCCGAGTTCAAGTTCTTCGACTCCAAATCCCTTTAGGGAGTGGATGCTGAAGTGGCTAAGTAGTTGTTCTCTCCCATAGTCCAGCGTAAAGATCCATTCATCCAGAGGGTAGGTGAAAAACTGATTGCCAAATTGTCGCTCAAACAGTCGCTTCCTATCTTTGCCAAAAATTACTTCAGAAGGCGGGAAACTCTGAAACAGCTTTTCCACATAAGTATGGTTGCCCTCAGACATGAAGAACTCTCCGGTAGACATGTCCAAAAAGGCAATTCCTGCCCTGTCCTGCGTCCCATAATGAACAGATGCGAGGAAATTATTTTTATTGTGTTCTAGTATGTTGTCATCGATCACTACACCAGGCGTCACGATTTCTGTCACGCCTCTCCGTACGATCTTCTTTTCCTTGCTAGGTTTCTCCAGTTGCTCACAGATGGCCACTCTGTACCCGGCTTTTACCAATCGGGGTAGATAGAGATCCAGTGAATGGTATGGAAATCCAGCCAACTCAATATCGCTTCCGCCGTTATTGCGGCTGGTAAGGACTATTCCTAATATCTTTGAAGCCCTCTTGGCATCCTCTCCGAATGTCTCGTAAAAATCACCTACGCGAAACAGCAATATCGTCTCCGGATACTTACGTTTCACCGCAAAGTACTGCTCCATTAAGGGGGTTATCTTGGTTGCCTTCTTTTTTCCTTTTTTACCTGCAGCCACTTCGTCCTGGATTATGAAAGCATAAATATAACTTTATCTTATATGAATGTTTCATATAAGTTGCTGACTTTTCCACACGCAAGATCTGCGTATGATCAGGTCACTTCAATTTTTCCAACACTCTACCCGGATAATCTGAGATGATGCCATCAACGCCCAGAGATATCATTTGATCGATGTCAATTGCTTCATTCACTGTCCAGGGAATCAGCCTCATATCCTGAGCATGTACTTGCTTGACAAGGTCCTGATCGACCAGTTGATAGTGCGGACTATAGATGTCGGGCTTTATACCAAGGTGAAGCATATTCTCTTCAAAGGTCCTTCTGTTTTCTATGAGCCAGGCAATCCTGATTTTATCGGATAGATGACGAGCTATCCGTAGACTTTCAGCATCAAAGGACTGAATGATCGTCCGATCCTCCAGGTTCGCTGATTTGACTACTTCCAGGACCTTTTCCACAAAGATCTGTACCGGAGGATGAAAGATACCATCCCATGATTCTCTTCGCTTGATTTCGATATTATAGTCTACAGCTTTCAGACTATGTTGTTTTTGAGCTGCCTCGACCTTTTCGAAAACTTCCTGGAGAGTCGGTTTGTACACCTTCATTTTTTGTTGAAAAGGAAATCCTTCATTTCCCTTTGAGCCACAGTCATAAGCCTGTAGCTCGGCAGTAGTCATTTCAAAGATGTTGTGATTAAGTTCGGCTGATTCGGGAATTTCTTTTCCAGTGGGATCAAGTGCGATCTTATGTGAAAAGAATGGGTCGTGCGAGACAATAACATCGAGATCCTTAGATATTACTACATCCATCTCCAAGGTAGGGACTCCCATTTCCAGCGCTTTCAGAAAAGCAGGTATACTATTCTCAGGCATAATGCCTCGGCAGCCTCTGTGTCCTTGCACATCGAGCCTTGCACCGGCATCGCTTTTCGGGTCGCATGATTGTGTCATGAGGTAAATAATTATCAAGGCCATCCATCGGATCATCTTCATCACAAAAATATCAGTCGCGAGTAATTTTACACGATGAGGCCGTCTGCCATGGTCAGTGTTCGATCACATCGATGTGCAAGATCTTCATTGTGTGTGACAATAACGAAGGTTTGATTGAAATCCTCCCTCAATTTGAAAATAAGTTGATGTATATCGCCTGAGGTCTTGGTGTCCAGATTGCCTGTAGGCTCGTCTGCAAGCACGATATCAGGATCATTGATGAGCGACCTGGCAATAGCCACGCGTTGCTGCTCTCCACCTGACAACTCTTTGGGTTTATGTGTGAGCCGGTCTGCCAGGCCGAGGTATGTCAGCAATTCAGTGGCCCGCTTAATGACAACGGATCGATTCTTATCGCCAATATAGGCCGGTATGCATACATTTTCAAGTGCAGTAAACTCATCCAGGAGATGGTGAAACTGAAATATAAATCCAATGTGTTCATTGCGAAATGCAGACAGTTGTTTGTCATTAAGGGCAGCAATCTTGGTAGTATCATAGTGTACTTCGCCGCTATCGGCCCGATCAAGAGTGCCCAGAATGTGCAGCAAGGTGGTTTTACCAGCACCCGATTTACCTACAATTGCCACAACCTCACCACGACCAATTTCTACGTCTACACCTTTTAACACCTGAAGCGCTCCATAGCTTTTGGTGATCTGTTTTGCCTCAATCATCAAGTTTGCTTAAGGATTCAAATATAATTTGATGCCAGCGGAATATCTTGCACCATCTTTGGTAAAGGTAAGGAGTAGAAAACACAACAAAAGTCAATACTTGGCAGTTATTAAAAATATTATTCATACCATCCCCTGATGCGCATATTACAGCTGTGTAAAAAATTTCCTTATCCTTTAAAAGATGGAGAATCTATCGCCGTAACGTATCTGGCCAAGGCTATGAATGCACTTGGATGTGAGGTCACATTACTGGCGATGAATACAACTAAGCATCCTGTACACGTACCTAAGGTTAGGCATGAGCTTTCGCACTACAAGTCGGTGTATTACACACGTCTGGACAATGAAGTAAAGGCTCTACATGCCTTTCTGAATCTGTTTTCGTCAGATTCCTATAATATCAGTCGTTTTGATAATAACGCCTTTCGTAGTAAGCTGCGACAAGTGTTGAGGAAGCAAAAGTTTGACATTATACAACTTGAGTCACTGTATCTGACGCCTTATATCGATATCATTCGTCAATATTCTAAGGCTAAAATCGTATTGAGAGCACACAATGTCGAACACGAGATATGGGAGCGAATGGCAGAGAATGAAGAGGTAGCCATCAGGCGGTGGTATCTAGATTACTCAGCACGCAAACTGAAGAAATATGAAATAGAGCAACTGGAGACAATTGACATGTTGATTCCTATCTCCAGTGTGGATCATCATAAATTTTTGAATCTCGGATTCAAAGGTCATTCGTATCCAATGCCGATAGGATTGGAGATGTCAGATTTTCCCTTCAAGAAAGTCGAAGAAGATAGTACCCTTTCGGTGTCGTTCATAGGATCACTTGATTGGATGCCCAATCTGGAAGCCCTCAGTTGGTTCTTGGATCAGGTCTGGCCCATGGTAAATGCTACATTTCCCAAGTTGAAACTTTTTGTAGCCGGTCGAAACTGTCCGGATTGGATCCGAAATTTGCAGGTGGAAAATCTGGAAGTGGTCGGTGAGGTAGAGAGTTCAACACAATTTCTATCTGAACATCCTATTAGTGTGGTTCCCATCTTATCCGGAAGTGGCATGCGAGCCAAGATACTGGAAGCGATGGCCCTAGGTAGGGTGGTGGTGACCAGTACGATAGGCCTCGAAGGCATTCCCGCCAAAGACAAGGAACATGTATTAATTGCGGACTCACCGGAAGCATTCTTGAGAAGCTTTACATTTTGTCACCGACACAAACGACATCTGCCGACCATTAGTGATAAAGCTCGTGGACTCACAGAAGAGTATTTTGATCATATCGAGATTGCACGGCAACTGATCACGGCCTATGAGGGCTCGATAGTTTGAACTTCTGAGCTACATATAGGATGAATTTCAAATATCTTTAAAAAGGAATTGGTAGGAATGGGCATAAAGTCTAACAAATGATATTTTTGCGCCCTTAATCAGTCTGAAAAACAGGATACTTGAAATTACTAGTATTATCGTCCCGTTTTCCCCTTCCCCTAGAAAAGGGCGATAAACTTCGCATTTATCACCAGCTCAAGTATCTCTCAAAAGATCACGAGATTACTCTCATCGCTTTGTCCGACCATCATCCGGAGGAGACCTGGCTTCAGGAGATGAATCAAATTTGCAGGAAGGTTCATGTCATTTACCAAGCTCATTGGAAGAGTGTGGTCAATGCCATCTTGGCGTATGCTAAAGGGCAACCAGCTAGTGTCGGATATTTTGAGCACATGGGCTCAAAGCAAGTAGTCCAAAAAATCATTGACGTGGAGCGACCCGATATCATCTATGTGCAATTGATTCGTATGGTACCCTATGTCACGCACGTTACTGGATCAAAAGTGGCACTAGATTACATGGATGCATTTTCTCTTCGCGCCATCCGTCGGGCTGAGCGAAGTAGTGGAATCGTGCAATGGTTTTGGAGGCGTGAATCAGATTTACTTCGCAAGTTTGAAGTAATTAGCCAATCAAAATTCAACCACCGGTTCATTATCAGTAATACGGATAAAGAGCATTTGGAAGAAGCGGGTGTAACGGCATTGACATTGCTTCCCAATGGTGTGGACACAGAATATTTCAAACCAAACCATTCAGAGGCACCACAGTATGATCTGGTATTCGTTGGGAATATGAGTTATCATCCGAATATTCTTGCCGCAAAATATCTTGTGCAGCAGATAGCAAGACATCTGAAGCAAAAGCTTCCTGAGCTGAAAATATTAATTGCTGGCGCGAGTCCAAGCCGAGAGGTACTACTCCTGCAAAACGACTGGATAAAGGTCACGGGCTACCTGGAAGATATTCGTACAGCCTATAGCAATGGAAAAGTATTTGTAGCTCCGATTTTTACGGGGAGCGGACTTCAAAACAAGATCCTGGAGGCGATGGCAATGGAGGTACCTTGTGTCACGACATCGATTGTAGCGGATGGCATTGGTGCCCCCCAAGCATTGGTGCGTATAGCCGGAGATATTGATTCATTTTGCCGAGAGATTGAGGCACTTCTGGAGCACGAGGATGAGCGCAAAAGCCTGGGATGTGAAGCCAGAAAATTCGTGACAGAACAGTTTGCCTGGGAACAGTGTTGTTCACCTTTAGACCTACTGGCAGATCCTGTAAAAAATCAAAATAGCGAACTAGGATTGGAACACAAATGAATACATTGAACACAATTAAATCAGCCATTCAGGACATTCGGGATGGTAAAATAGTAATCGTTGTAGATGATGAAGATCGTGAGAATGAAGGTGATTTTATCTGCGCAGCAGAATGTGTGACACCCAGCATCATCAATTTTATGGCCACCTATGGTCGCGGTCTGATCTGTGCTCCGATTACGGAAGACAGAGCAAAGGAACTCGAACTTGATTTGATGGTACAAAAGAGTACGGCTCTCCATGAGACAGCTTTTACTATTTCTGTGGATCTAAAAGGTAAGGGATGTACCACGGGTATATCTGCCTATGACCGAGCTACGGGGATTAAGGCGCTGGTGGATCCAGAGACAAAACCAAGTGATTTTGGACGGCCAGGTCATATTTTTCCTCTGAAGGCAAAGAATGGTGGCGTACTCAGACGAACGGGGCATACTGAGGCAGCCATTGATTTGGCAAGGCTGGCAGGATATTATCCAGCCGGGGTGCTGGTAGAGATCCTCAATGAAGATGGCTCAATGGCGAGACTTCCACAATTGATGGAAATTGCGGAAGAGCATAATCTGAAGGTCGTGAGCATCAAGGATCTGGTAGCTTATCGGATGAAGCACGAGCGATTGGTGAAGCGTGAATATGAGGTGTCCGTCAATTCTAAGTGGGGACCTTTTCAAATTATTGCATATAATCAACTGACCACTAATGATACGCACCTTGCTATTATTCGGGGCCAATGGGATGGTGATGAGCCTGTGTTGGTGCGGGTGCATTCTTCTACAGAAACGGGTGATATCCTGGGAATGCTCTTTGATGATTATGGGCTGCAATTAAGAGCTTCTATGCGGAAGATTAGTCAGGAGGAGAGTGGTGTCCTCCTGTACATGCGACACAGTGAAAGCAATTCTATTCTCCAGAAATTAAAGACGTTAAAAGAGTCGGAGGTACAAGAGACCGTGAATAGCGATCAACGCAATTTTGGTATCGGTGCTCAAATCCTCAGGGATTTGGGGATTTCCAAGATTCGTCTGCTTACCCAGCATCCTCGAAAGCGAGTGGCTTTGGATGGCTATGGATTGGAGATTGTCGAAAATGTCCCTCTCGAAGTGTAAAGTGTAAGTCTAGAAGGTAGGGCATGCACTTCCTTCATCCTCGTAATCGCCGAAGTATGAAAGGGATAGTTCGAATGATCCTTGTCGGGTGCCAAATTGTGTGAGATCCCTCAAATTGATATCATAACTCAGTCCGATAAAGAGATTTCCTAGACCGACACCGGTCATCAAACCAAGGACATCTAGTGCTACGGGTTGTTCATAATCCTGCACCACTCTAAGCCATGCTCCCACATGAAAATTGAAGGCATCCGTACTACTGGGCTCAATGATGAAATTGTTTCCCAGGCTTGCTTGCATGTGAGGTCCCATGGTAGTGAAGAACGCTCGCGGGCTGATGCTAATATCATCATTGAGCGCGGTCGTGACACCAGCATGCGCAGTGTATCTTCGAAATAACCGGCTGGTACTAAGGGCCTGCTGTGCCTCATCCTCGTCCTTTCGGTAAAAAGAAATCTCAGGCTCCAGAATATGCTGTGCCGCTGCGCCCACAAAGAATTGAAGCCCAAGACTGGTTTCTCCCACAAAATTAACCCCAACCGCCGCATCTGTAAAGCTGTAGTTGTTAGTGGGAAGGTCTTCTCCTGTGGCTCCCGTGTACGCATTTACTCCATCAAACTGATCTTGGAAATACAGATTTTCATACAGTACATTTCTTTGTACGGTACTTAGTTGAAATCCTGCTGAGAGATAGTTCTTATTACTCCTATCCAGAGATTTGTGAAAGGCACCTGAAACAGCAATACTATTAGTGGATAGGTCTAGCGATCCGGCCTGGTCGGAGAAGAATTGCAGGCCTGCCGCCGCAACATCCCCTGATAGGGCCTGTGATTTCAAATCAAAACGTAGATCCAGACCTGCTGCAAAGGAACTGATGGATTGTTCCAAGGGGCCGCTCCATTGATCCCGGTAGATTGTTGATACCCGGTATTTTGCATTGAATCCTCCTGTTAGTGCCGGATTTAGATAGGTTGGCATTGCATAAAATTGTGAAAACAGAGGATCCTGTGCCGAGACCTTGAGAGTCATACACATGACAGGAAGCAGTAAAACCAGTATTCGACTTATCAACTTTACCATAAATACCTCAATATAACCCACTAACGGATGCTTTATTATATGCTTGAACGAGACAGTGTTGATGACGAAGCATTAAAGGTTTTGTAGGATGTCATATTGTGTGATGATGTGTCGGTTGTTGGCTTTGTCACGAGTAAGTACTGCCGGTTGCTGTCTGCTGATCATTCTCGAGAGTTTACTGATCGGCAGACTCAATGCCACCTCTGCAAAAGGCTTGCCCATGATATTTTTGACCGGCGGATTTGCACCAAATCGTTCATCATCCAGTAGGTAAGAAATGATCTCACCTTCCGTAATTGATCCTACCACTTCATCGTTTTCCATTACAGGCATTTGAGAAATATTTAGTTCTCGCATGGTTCCAATGACTGATCGGATGGGAGTTTCTCCATCGGCAGATACAAACTGATGACCATTCTTAGAGGCGATAATATCAGATACGTGGAGTTCAGTGTCTAAGAAACCTCTTTCGCGCATCCAATCGTCGTTATAGATCTTTCCGACGTATCGACTACCATGATCATGGAATATCACTACCACTACATCCTCTTCGCTCAATTCATCCGCCATCTGAAGCAGCCCTGCCATTGCACTACCTGCCGAATATCCCAACAGTATTCCTTCTTCTCTTGCCAATTTCCGTGCCGCAATTGCACCATCTTTATCGGTGACTTTTTCAAAATGATCGATCACAGAGAAGTCTACGTTTTTGGGCAAAATGTCTTCCCCGATGCCTTCGGTGATATAGGGATAGATTTCAGCCTGATCAAATTTACCCGTTTCATGATACTTCTTAAAAACTGAACCGTAGGTGTCTATGCCCCATACTTTTATTGCGGGGTTTTTGGATTTGAGAAATCGAGCGGTGCCGCTGATCGTGCCACCGGTCCCAACTCCCACCACAAGATGTGTGACTTTGCCATCTGTCTGATCCCAAATTTCAGGCCCAGTCGATTCGAAGTGCGCTGCGGTATTGGCAAGATTATCATATTGATTAAACCAGTACGAGTTATCGATTTCCTTGCTGAGTTTCTCTGCCACTGAATAGTAAGATCTTTCATCGGTGGGCTCAACATTTGTTGGGCAAACGATTACTTCTGCCCCCAAAGCTTTGAGAATATCGATTTTCTCTTTGGACTGCTTGTCGTTGGTGGTGAAAATACACTTGTACCCTTTTACTGCCGCAGCTATGGCGAGTCCCATACCTGTATTTCCCGAGGTACATTCTATGATAGTACCACCAGGTTTTATCTTCTGATCGGCCTCTGCCTGTTCTAGCATTCGCAGTGCCATCCGGTCCTTAATAGAATGTCCCGGATTGAAAGTCTCTACCTTGGCAAGGACTGTGCAGGGCAGGTCCTTAACAATTCGGTTGAGCTTGACCAGGGGTGTGTTTCCAATTGTTTCAAGAATGTCCTTGTATACTTTCAAAGCCTTTCGAATTTGCGCACAAAAGTATTAAAATTAGCGACTTGCACTGGTACGGGGATTCACATATCGAGACCTGACGAAGAACTTCTGATCTCGAGCCTGTAACTCCTCAGCCACCTCACGAGAAACCACCATATCGATTTCTTTAGCATAGAGATGATCAGGTATTCTGGCAATGACTTTTGCATAGATCGTTGTGGCACTTAAAGGATTTACGATCTCGATGATGGATCGCTCCGGTGCCGATCTATGCATGACAAAGTATCCTTTGGTGCTGGCATCGGCTTTCCAGTAAGCAACTGCATTTTTACTGGTTAAATCAGCACCCCCCATTTCTTCAAATTCAACCTGATATGGAGTTTTATCCTTACGAGCGATGATCTTTTCTTCACCTTGCAGTCGTCCACGCTCGATGTCAAGTGGCGTAAATACACGCTTCAACCAACCGATATGGAGTGTTTGTCCTTCACGGATACGATTCCCCTTGATATTATTTCGGTTGGCAAGTAGATTCGTTGGGATGTCAAAATACTGCCGACTGATTTTAAAGAGATTATCTTTTTTTAAAGCAGTATAGTACACGGGTAGATAGTCATTTTTATTCTTAAAAAGTGGGATGCGTGTGATGATCATCTTATCTGAGATGGGAATAG
The DNA here is from genome assembly GCA_050298535.1 of Saprospiraceae bacterium. GTDB lineage: Bacteria > Bacteroidota > Bacteroidia > Chitinophagales > Saprospiraceae > JABDMH01. The sequence goes on along the minus strand of JBNKUI010000113.1, from coordinate 204,296 downwards.
ATAATACGGGTGGTAATTTTTTGGAATGTGGCCGTACCTTGGGATTTGCCTGCATGATGGTCTCCGCCGCAACGCCATAACGTCTGGAGATAGAGTACAAGGTCTCATGCTCAAGTACCCGGTGATGAGTGACTTTTCCTAACTTGCGATCCACTTTGACAAAAACAGGATCACTTCCCTGCTGGGCAAACAACTCAAAGGGTGCCACAGTGAGGAAAAGGAAGCTTATTGATAATATAATAGAGTAGATTTTCATATGTGTCTCAACAAAAATACGATATATATGATTAATTTTCTTAATGTCCTATGATACAAACTTTAGGAGTTATTCCATCACGATACGAATCTGTACGGTTTCCCGGTAAACCACTGGTGGATATAGCCGGAAAAAAAATGATTCAAAGAGTCTATGAGCAGGCGACAGCATCAGGTGCTCTGGACGCCATCTATGTCGCCACGGATGATCAACGGATTTTTTCATATTGTACTAACGTCAATATTCCGGTAATTATGACATCAAGTGCTCATCAATCGGGCACAGATCGCGTGGCAGAGGTTGCGATGAAGTTCGATGCACAATATGTGATCAATATTCAAGGTGATGAGCCATTAATTCCTCCAGATCATATTAGTAAACTTGTAGATGTGTTAAGGTCTGAAAATAATGATATTGCGACACTCATAACTCCTTGTATGGATCAGGCAATGCTGGATCGACCGGATATAGTGAAGCTGACCAAGAGGCACGATAACCGAATACTTTATTTCAGTCGGTCTTTGATACCTTATCAAAGAAATATTCCAGAAGATATGATTTGGTACCGACATCTGGGCGTTTATGCCTTCAGGGTAGACGTTTTGACAAGATTGACCCGGTTGCCATTAGGACTTCTGGAGCAGACGGAGGGGTTGGAGCAACTGCGTTGGCTGGAAGCAGGTTACGACATCAGGGCTGTGGAGGTTCCATATTCAACACCGGGTGTAGATACTCCCGAAGATCTTGACCGACTACTATACTGGATGCAACAAAATGATGTAAAGTTGTAGAGAAAGTTGCTTTGCCACACTTTGTATCAAAACCTACTCTGGCAGGTCCTCTCTGGTAAATGAAAGAGGTAAAAGAGATGCCGAATCATTAAAAATCAAAACAGCCCCAGATGCCCCCTGCATAATGACACGGATCGGTTGCTGGTGCCGATGTTCGTATTCGCATAGCACCTGCCGACAGGCTCCACAAGGGGTAATGGGATGGTCAATAGATCTTTTCGATGAATATGCCGTGATGGCAATGGCGTGGATTTTGTGCTCTGGAAACTGTGCTGCAGCGCTGGCCAGCGCACTTCTCTCCGCACACAGACAAAGGCTGTAGGATGCATTTTCCTGATTAGTTCCCAAAATTATCTGCCCGTTTTCCAGTAAAACAGCTGCACTTACTGCAAACTTAGAATAGGGTGCATAAGCCGAACGGACCGCGTTTTTCGCGTGATCCAGCAAGTTCAAATCCATGCTCTCTAAATCTTCCACTGATAGCTCCTGATACTGAACATGAAGAGACCGGAGGTGTGAGAGTTCTGATTTGGACATCTTTAAATTTGTATGAAAATTATAAATCATTTTTGAGTTTTCACTGATCTGGTGGTACTTTACGCAAGTTTTATAATCCCAAACCAGTTTAAAGTCATATCTCACTAGATATCATGACATTATGAAAAATGTCCTAATTATTGGAGCCGGAAGATCTGCCACTTCATTGATAAAATACTTGCTGGACCATTCCAAGCAATATGGATGGCTGGTTATGGTAGCTGATGCAGAACCTGCATTGGCAGAAAGCAAAGTAAATAAGCATCCTAACGGCTTGGCAGTGTGGTTGGATGCTTCCAAACCTAATGATCGTAAAGATCTGATTAGAAGAGCAGATTTAGTTATCTCTCTGTTGCCCCCACACCTACATGTGCCGGTTGCGATCGATTGCATCCAGCTACGAAAGCATTTTCTGACAACATCGTATTTGATACCAGAGTTGCAGGATTTGCACGAGACAGCCAAGGAAGCAGGTCTGACTTTCATTGCAGAAATTGGTTTTGATCCGGGACTTGACCATATTTCCGTCATGCCATTGATTAGAAAACTGCAATCAAATGGCAGCAAAATTGAAGGACTGCGTTCTTACTCCGGAGCGCTGATAGCTCCTGAGAGTGATGATAATCCATGGCACTATAAATTCACCTGGAATCCACAAAATGTCATTAATGCCGGTAAAGGTATTTCTCAGTATCTGGTAGATAAGCAAAACAAATATATTCGGTATGATTGGTTGTTTAGAAGGACCAGAAAAGTAGAAGTTCCCTCCATGGGTATGTTGGAAATGTACCTAAATCGGGATGCATTGGTCTACAGGAAACATTACGGACTTAAAAAGATACCAAATATTCTCCGCGGTACATTGCGCTATCCGGGATTCTGTGATGGGTGGGATGCCATTATTCGTTTGGGGCTGACAGATGACAACTATCCAATTATGGAATCGTACCAGATGCCCTATAAGAAACTGATCGAGGCATTCCTCGAAGATTCTAAGGGGCGCCTTAAAGATCGCGTAGCGCGATATCTTGGCGAAGATCCCAGTTCACCCGTGATGAAAAAACTCTCCTGGTTAGGCCTTTTTGGTAATAAGAAGATAAAACTGAAGCATGCTACTCCAGCAGCAATTCTGAAAGACCTTCTCCTTGAAAAATTTGCATTGAATCCCAATGATCAAGATCTGGTCGTGCTACAGCATGAGTGTGACTACATCAGTGATGGGAGGAAAAAAACACTAGTCAGTTCTCTTGTGCATAAGGGATCGGTAAAGGAAGGCACTGCTATGAGTAAGGCGGTTGGATATCCGATAGGGATTATTGCTAAGCTGGTTATTAATGGTACATACAGCGATCCAGGGGTCCATCTTCCCGTGCATCCTGACCTCTACGGACCAGTGCTCCAGGAATTGGCTGAGACTGGTTTGGAGTTTGTTGAGTCGCAAAGAGAGTATAGCGAGTTCGTTTTATAGACCGTAAAAAAAATGATGCCAACTCTATGGTGGCACAGGAGGAATTACAAGCTGGCAGAAAGTACTGGGCTGAGTTCCTGACTGATTCCGGAAAGCTTTTCCAGTTCACCTCAGTGGCTCGACAAGGCATTACAATTTTGGTGGGGATACTTCTGGTAAAGTTGTCTTTCACTCCCTATCAGATTGGAATCTATGAGATGTGGATGTTTCTGGGATTAGTCTTTACTCTACTGTGTCTCACTGGAAGTATGCAAGCCCTCGGAACACTGTATCATAAATGGAGTGCCGGGGACCGACCCGCAGGATTATGGACGGTCTATGGAGTCAGTTTGATGGGATGTACAGGCCTGGCACTTTGTATCTGGTATTTTCAGGATTTCGTCTTACCATTTCTATTTAAGGTGCCTTCGTTAGCTGCTTTGGGACCCGCGCTGATATTTCTGGTGTTGCATCTGACCTCCGGTATGATTCCCTATGTACTGCTGGTTCGAAACAAGCGATGGACATACTTTTTCATCTATCTTTTTTTGATGTTGGTGGCACTCCTCCCTGCCGTAATATATGTGGGTAATCACTCTCAGTCTTTGGAAAATCTAATACTCATATTCCTGGCAGGTGCCGTTCTCGAGCACATGTTTCTTCTTTATCTACTCTGCGAATTGAGTTTTCCTCGGTTTTCTTGGAGGCAGGTTTACCAGTTCCTTAGTGTGGTGATTCCTTTGACCGGATTGGCTGGTATGGGATATGCCGCGCAGCTATTTGATACCTGGTTGGTAAACTCCGTGTATGAGGATCCGGCAACCTATGCCGTTTTTCGTTATGGTGCGCGCGAGTTGCCGGGAGCCGTTGCACTGGCGAGTGCCTTTACAACGGCTATGGTAGTAGCTCTCACCAAAAATTATCATGAAAACCTGGAAAGAATTAAATCAGGGACCAAGTTGGCTTTGTGGATTTTCACACCGATCGCAATAGTGCTGATGATCAGTAGTCATCTGGTATTTCGGTGGATATATAGCGATGAGTTCATAGCGGGTGCTCTTGTATTTAATTGCTACCTGCTGATCGGTATTAGTCGTTGGATATTTCCTCAGGCCATCCTTGTGGCCCGTGATCACTACTGGGCTCTAACTTCGATTTCTGTAATAGAACTAGCGGTGAATATCGGGCTAAGTATTTGGTGGATACATCATCTTGGACTTGCTGGAGTGGCCTTAGCCACGGTGGTTGCATTTCTTTTGGAAAAAGTGCTTATGGTCTGCTATGTGTATTTTAGGGAAAAAGTACCTTTGCAGCAATACATACCCTTGCGGACATTTATTCTTTCTACATGTGCCCTGGTAGGAACGTTTGTTCTCACCTTTTTCTTGGGAAATCATACACTGATGTAATGACTATTCGTGATACCTTTCAGCAGACGCTGAGTTCATTAATTGAACCTGATAAAAGGGAGAAAACGATTCAGCTCCAAATGCTATTTGAGGATTTATTGTCAATAATGCAGGTAGATTCAGAGGACACCTTTCCGGAAGACAAGCATTTGCTTCTCCGAGATGCAGTGCAACGACTCAACAATAATGAACCTATACAGTACGTGACGGGCACTGCGCATTTCTATGGTCACAAGTTTATGGTGGATCCACGCGTGCTCATACCCCGTATGGAAACGGAAGAACTAGTATATGCGGCGCTAAACCTGATCAAATCTGATGATCTGAGCCTGGTGCTAGACATTGGGGTGGGATCTGGATGTATCCTTTTGTCCATATTGAAAGGCTGCCGAAATTGTCGTGGATATGGTCTTGATATTAGTGGGGAGGCACTTGAAGTGGCACGACAAAATGCCGAAAAATTGGATGTAGAATGCATACTGATTCAAGACGATATTGAAAACCCACAAAGTGAGTTATTCGAGGATCAAGTATGGGATGTAATTGTAGCCAACCCGCCTTATATTCAGTACACTGAAAAAGATGTAATGGGAGATTCCGTCCTGCGTTTCGAACCGCATGTGGCATTGTTTGCTCCCGATGGCGATCCGGTGCGGATCTACAAGTATATTGCCAGATTTGCTCAAAAACATTTGTCACAGTCTGGGTACTTACTGCTGGAATTAAATGAATTTACCTCCGACTCTGTTGAAAATGAAATAAAGGAAATGTCATTCTCTAGCGTAGAAATTCTAGAGGACATGCAGGGCAAAAAAAGAATCTTGAGAGCTCAAAAATAAAGTAGGTGCCACAATTTATCCACCTGCCTTTTTTACATTGGAATACCCTTTTTTTGATAAAAGTAGGATGATCTTGTCCCGATGGTTTCCCTGAATAATAATTTCGCCATCTTTCACCGATCCTCCCACACCGCATTTAGTTTTTAGTTCTTTCGCCAGGATCTTTAATTCATCATCGCTACCACTTATGCCCTTGATCACAGAGACTTCTTTTCCACCCCGATTCTTTTTGTCAAGCCAGACCCGAACGATATCATCATTCGTGTTTTTGATATCATCGGGTTCATCGCCACCATCGCTACTCAGGTTGATGCCGCTAAAAAGATCGGACATTAACTCTTTATTTGTACTATACACCAGTCCGCCACCTTTTACTTTCTTGTTCTTACCCATTTTTATCGTTTCCAGTTATTGTTAATCATTCTTAATACTAATGTCCCTAGACCATACAATCTACCCGGAGCATTAGTTAGCAAAATTACTGCAGTTTTTGTTTCAAAAATAAAATGTATGGAAGCAGCATGCCCCATGGTGCGTCCACTATGTAAATAAATATCGTGATACTTTTTGTTTTTAAATAAATGCCAGCCATGTGCCACCATTGATTTTCGGCCACCGGGAATTTTCTGTACAGGTTGTAATATTCTTTCTAATAATCGCTGACCTTCTGATGAGGACAAGTAATAATGCATCATTCGCGTCAGGTCTCCAGCCGAGCTCAAAATGCCTTCAGAACCAAAAAAATATCCAAATCGACTAATGGGTGCTTCTCGGCCCGTACGGTCATAACCTATGGTCGTGTTCAACTGTGTATCAGATGCAATTGTGGTCTGATGTGGAGTCCAAGAGGAAGTATACTTTGCAAGAAGTTCCTGATAGGTCATGTCAGTGGCTCGTTCCAGGCACCATTGCAAAATGACATAATTGAGGTGGCTATATCGGTAGCTTCGGGACTGCAACTGAGGATTTTGGAGATAAGATAGTAGATCCTCTGGATGGTAGTGTTGATATATCGGGGCATTCTGGTGCTCGGATATATTATTTGGAAATTGTGGAAACCCGGATGTGTGCCAGACCAAGTCACCCACCGTCACTTTTGACAATGAGGGATGCAGAGATTCCCTTGCAAAGAATAAGGAAATCGGAGTTTCATAGGAGAGTTTACCTTCTTCAATTAGTCGTTCCAGGATATGTACCGTAAATACCTTTGAGAGGCCTCCCAGTTCAAATACAAGACTTGACATGGAGTCTGTATCCATGTCGGCAAAGGTGCCGAACCCTTCAGTAAAAACGGAATCTCCATCGACAATACTTACGACAAATCCGGGTATCTCGTCAAAACTAATCTCGGTGTCGTATTGAACAATTTTCAAAAGCTCCTCTCTGATTGGATTTATTTCCTGAGCCAGACATATAAATTCCATAAAAAGAATAAGGCAGAATGCAGATATTGTTCTTTGCCTCATAGTATTTTAATCGATCTTGGTGCCTTTAATGGCGGCACCAATATTTTGATCCATGGCTTCATGTGCCAGGGGAGTGGCAAATTCATTGAGACTTGCCATGGCAGCCTCGATGATGTTTTTGTCGCGTGAAGCTATTTTCTGCTCCAGGTTAACTTTTAGTTCTGATAATTGATTCAATGTTTCTTTGTCGAAGAAATTCTCATTTTGCTCAATAAATCGCTCAGTTGATTTTATGATATGATTTGCTTCGTTGATCGCTTCACGAATCGCTTTTTCTGCTATATCAGATTGTGCATTTTCGATACTTTCCAAAAGCATTTTTCCCATTTCTTCTTCAGAGATTCCATAGGCCGAGCGGATTTCAATTTCCTGCATGGTATCTGACCTGAGCTCCTTCGCCCTAACTTTTAGAATACCGTCAGCATCAATAATAAAGGCAATCTCGATTTTGGGAATACCCGCTGGCATAGGAGGAATATCTCGGAGGATGAATTCGCCTAATTTTCGATTATTTTCAACAAGGTCACGTTCTCCCTGAAAAACTGCAATTTTTAGATTTTTCTGACCATCTATGGAAGTAGTATAATTTCTGGCCACCCGAGCCGGTACTTTTGAATTACGGGGAAGAATGACATCCATCAGACCACCTACGGTTTCTATACCTAATGATAAAGGAGTGATGTCTAGCAACAGCATGTCACTTTGATTTCCTGCAAGTATATCGGCTTGAATGGCTGCCCCCATGGCTACTACTTCGTCTGGATTAAGGGAGTCATTGGGCGTCTTTTCGAAAAAATCACCTACGATCCTCTTCACAACAGGCACCCTCGTGGATCCTCCGACTAATAGGACATGATCGATTTCAGCTTTACTTATGCCCGCGTCGCTCAAGGCATCTTGACATTTTGTCATCATGCGCTCTAGGAGCGGATTAATCAATTCGTCGAATGTGAGACGATCTAAGGCAACTTCGTGACCCTCTATTTTGCCTTCAAAGACCTCCTCAGTAGAAAGGGTCTTTTTTGCCCGCTCTGCTTCTAGACGAAACATTTGTCTTAAAGTGGGCTTTTCAGAAAGCACCTCGTCTGAAATATTGAGCTGGGCTTGCCAGTGACGTTGGATTGCCTGATCAAAATCATCACCTCCCAGGAATGTATCACCGTTTGTGGAAAGCACCTCGAAAATACCATCCTCTATGTGCAGAATGGAAATATCAAAGGTACCACCACCAAGATCAAATACAGCTACATTTTGAGGTTCAACTGGGGTATTTATTCCGTATGCCAGACTGGCTGCGGTAGGCTCATTGACAATACGAAGGACGTCGAGTCCCGCAAGTTTTCCTGCATCGCGGGTCGCCTGCCTTTGTGCATCATTAAAATAGGCAGGAACGGTGATCACGGCCTTACTCACTGTTTCACCTAGTGCTGTTTCGACTCTTTTCTTCAGAGCCCGCAGGATTTGCGAGGAAAGTTCGATGGGATTGTAAAAAGCATCGCCTACCCGGATCTTAACCAGACTTTCCGTATCGTCATCGATTATTTTGTAACTAAAGAATGACTTGTATGAAGCTACATCAGGATAGCTTTTACCCATTAATCTCTTGACGGAGAAGATTGTCCTTTCGGGTGCCTGGACCAGTTTTTCTTTAGCCTCATTCCCGACCAGAACGTTGCCATCCTCTTCAAAATGAACAATAGAGGGAACCAGGGCATTTTTACCATCTTCATCCTTGATCGTTAGTGGCTCACCATCCTTCATATAGGCGACCAAGCTATGGGTTGTACCCAGGTCGATACCAATGATGCGATCTTTTTCTGCAATCGTACCCTCCTTGAGATTGATTGAAATCTTTGCCATTTCCCGTCTCTGTTTTCTATACTGTCCAAAAAATTATCGCAAAAGTAAAAACCTTTTGCTCTTGACAGCTTAAACATCAGACCTCTCATTATGTTTGGTATCCATACTGTATATTCGTACTCATGACCTTCAAGGACCGATCTACATATCTTTTTGTTGTCCTGGCTGGCTTTTTTGTAGCCAATGCATTGATCGCCGAATTTATCGGAGTCAAGATTTTTTCATTAGAAAGAACGTTTGGTTTACAACCTGTCGATCTTAAGCTCTTTGGTGAAGAGGCTTTGTCCTTTAATTTGACAGCAGGTGTACTCCTCTGGCCCGTGGTATTCGTGATGACGGATGTGATCAATGAATATTTTGGTCGAAAGGGAGTACGTATTCTGTCCTTCATGGCGGTGGGACTAATTGGGTATGCTTTCATTATGTTTTTTGTGGGGATACGACTTACTCCTGCCGATTTCTGGCCTACCAGTCATATCGCAGTAGACCTGGATCCTCTGGCGCAAGAAGCTATTAGGGCGCAGGTAGGAGACTATAATTTTGCCTTTAAATTGGTTTTTGGTCAGGGATTGTGGATTATCATAGGTTCACTTGTAGCCTTTCTTATCGGGCAGTTTTTGGATGTAATTATTTTCCAAAAAATTAAGAAGATTACCGGAGAAAAAAAGATCTGGCTTCGAGCAACAGGTTCTACCTTGATATCCCAGTTTGTAGACAGCTTTGTGGTGTTGCTTATTGCATTTTATATCGGCGCTGGATGGAGCCTAAGCCTTGTTTTTGCTATTGGTACCATGAATTACATCTATAAATTTGTGATGGCCATTGCATTGACTCCCATTATTTATGTGGCGCACTATATTATTGATGCCTATTTGGGTGAAGAGCTGGCAACTCGCTTAAAGACGGCTGCCACAGCCCAGGGATAAAAAAAGCCGTAGATATCTGAATACCTACAGCTTTCTAAGTTGGTTTCAATGTAGTTTTACTATTTCAAAAGGGCCACCTTATCCTTTATTCTAGTGATGGCTTCTCGGAGACTATCTTCTGAGGCAGCATATGATAGACGGACACATTCGTCTGCTCCAAAAGCCGAGCCCGATACAAGTGCCACATGGGCCTCCTGCAGTATGTACTGTGCAAAATCGTCCGCATTATTGATTGTGTACTGATCAGTCGATTTTCCGAAGAATGAACTGATATCCGGAAATATGTAGAACGCACCGGTGGGTCGATTCACATCAAATCCAGGAATGTCACTTAAGAGCTCAATCACCAGATTTCTTCTTTCGACAAATGCCTTCTTCATGTCTTCCGTTTTTTCCATGGAAGAACGGAGGGCTAGAGCCGCCGCTGTTTGTCCAAAGGACGTCGCACCCGATGTGATTTGTCCCTGTATTTTGTTGCACGCTGATGCTATCCATGCAGGAGCACCCATATAACCTAATCGCCATCCTGTCATCGCAAATCCTTTTGAAAACCCATTGACGGTCACAGTTCTATCTGCAATCTCTTTGAAGGTTCCGATGCTCACGTGTTGATCAGTAAAGTTGATGTATTCATAAATCTCATCCGAGACCACGATTACCTTGGGATAGTTCTTTAATACTTCGACCAGAGCCGCAAGATCTTCCTGAGTATACACCGATCCAGTAGGATTGCAGGGAGATGAAAATATCAGCATTTTCGTACGATCCGTCAACGCTCCGGATAGCTGATCTGCTGTAACCTTGAAATCTTGATGGATGTCAGCCTTTAGCTCGACTGGGGTTCCACCACCCAATTTTACAATTTCCTTGTAGGATACCCAGTAAGGAGCAAAAAGAATGACTTCGTCTCCTTCGTCCAGCAAAGCCAGCGCTAGGTTGGCAATAGATTGCTTGGCACCATTACTCACCACGATCTGATTGACGGTAAAGTCAAGATGATTATCTCGCTTGAACTTCTCTACGATAGCCTTCCGGAGTTCCATAGTGCCGGGTACCGGTGTGTACTTAGTGTCTCCAGCGTTTAGGGCAGCAATAGCAGCATCTTTGATATGCTGTGGAGTATCGAAATCAGGTTCACCAATGCTGAGGCTGATTACCTCATGCCCTTCTGCTCTTAGGTCCCGGGCCATTTGAGTCATCTTGATAGTTGCAGATTCCTCCATTTGATTCACTCGTTCCGATAGTCGAGGATCTTTCATGTATTATTCAAATTTAAATATGATAATAAACTGGGGTCAAATCTAAGATAATTCTTTATGAAAATACCTACAGATGAATAGTTCGTATTGTAACTATGGTTATGTTGAAAAAATGAGATTTCTTCCTACAGGTTTTGAGGCATCATTTATATTGTATTTTGTGGAAGAAACCCTGCCATATTAGGAGTACACATGGAGAGTAAAAGAGATTATTTGTTGACACTTATGCGCCAAGCCAGATTAGGTGGTGGTGAAGATAGGATCAATCGGCAGCATGCCAAGGGAAAACTGACAGCCAGAGAACGTCTGAATGTGCTTTTGGATGAAAACTCTTTTGAAGAGATTGGAGCACTGGTCGAGCATCGATGTACAGACTTTCAAATGGATCAGGAGAAGTATCCTGGTGATGGGGTAGTCACTGGCTATGGTACTATTGATGGACGACTCACGTATGTATTCGCCCAGGATTTTACGGTTTTTGGAGGGGCTTTATCGGAGATGCACGCTCGCAAGATCTGTCGGGTGATGGACTTGGCCATGGAAAATGGTGCTCCCATAATAGGTCTCAATGATAGTGGTGGTGCCCGTATTCAGGAGGGTGTGGATTCATTGGGTGGATATGCCGACATTTTCTATCGCAATACATTGGCCTCCGGGCTTATACCACAGATTTCCGCAATCATGGGACCCTGTGCTGGAGGTGCCGTCTATTCACCGGCCCTGACCGATTTCATATGTATGGTGGACGAAACGTCATATATGTTTGTCACAGGTCCTAATGTTGTAAAAACGGTAACAAATGAGGATGTCTCCTTTGAAGATTTGGGCGGGGCTGAAACCCATGCAACAAAGTCCGGTGTCACACATTTCAAAACAAGCAATGATGTAGAATGCCTTATAATCATTCGCAAGCTGCTTGCATATCTTCCCATGAACTGTAAAGAACAGCCTCCAACGCTTAATTTTAAATTGGGTGATGAGTCGAGACCGGCTCTGATCAACATCGTGCCAGATCAGGCCAATCAACCTTATGACATCAAGCATATCATCAGAGAGATTTGTGATACCGAGTCATTTCTGGAGATACATGAGGATTACGCCAATAACATAGTGGTTGGGTTTGCCAGACTTGCCGGGGCGACCATAGGGATTGTTGCTAATCAACCATTGAGCCTGGCGGGAGTATTGGATGTGGATAGTTCTAGAAAGGCGGCAAGATTTGTCCGATTCTGTGATGCTTTTAATGTTCCCATCCTGGTCCTGGTGGATGTGCCCGGATTCCTACCTGGAACAGATCAGGAGTGGAATGGTATCATTATCAATGGCGCTAAACTTTTGTATGCTTTTTCCGAAGCCACAGTACCTCGAGTCTCAGTGATCATCAGAAAAGCTTACGGAGGTGCTTATGATGTCATGAACTCAAAGCATATTGGTGCCGATATGAACTTTGCTTGGCCTTCTGCAGAAATAGCTGTTATGGGAGCGAAAGGTGCCTCTGAAATCATATTCAAAAAGGAAATTAAGACTGCCAAAGATCCCCAAGCAAAAGCCAAAGAGAAGGAAGACATGTACGCCGAGACATTTGCAAATCCCTATCGAGCGGCTTCAAGGGGATTCGTGGATGAGATTATCCTTCCCGAAAACACCCGAATAAAACTGATCAAAACTTTCGCCATGCTAAAAAGTAAAGTTCGGAAAGCTCCAGATAAAAAGCATGGAAATATTCCTACTTAATATCCACCCAGTATTTAAATTACGAGCCATAATGCAGATATGGTGCAATTGTTGCTGCACCTACTTCTAAGAACCTAACCTACTGGCTAAGGTAGAACCATCGTATACCCGGTCGATCATCATAAGTATCACAAAATGCGCAAAATGATATTTCGACCTTTAGGTGCGTTGATGTTCCTGACCCTGTTCTTTCAGGGCATCCTCATTGGCCAAGAATGTCTGGAGCACCATCAGACTTTTGGACGATCCAGTGACAACTACTTCGTTAAAATGCCTCCGGTGATTTCTTCCATGATCGTATCCGCACCAAGACCAGAATTGGTTCAGGTCCATGTTAAAGAGTCTTTCGCTGATGCAGATCTGAGGTTGAGAGTAGTACAAACATGGCGTCAAAATGCCACCAATCAGTCTAATCAGGAATTTTTCAAAATCTATGATGATGGCACACATGGAGATTTGCTTGCCGGAGATCAGATATTTACTACGAATGAAATAATGCTCCAGTATTCGCAAGGAATTAAGGCATGGGATGTCTTTATGACACGATACTATGTCGAACTCATGGATGGAGACAAGGTACAGGATGACAATGTGTTCGATACCTACTATGTCCACGTGGCACCGAATTTCATGCAAAGTCTGCCTGAGCCACCCATGATGATTTCAAATGCTGATTCCACCTTTGTACAAACAGATCGATTTATCTATTCGAATAACTTCGATATAGGATACAAACTGAATCCTGAGGCTGATTACAATCCCGAGACTAATTTCTGGGATTTGGAAAACATTGATATTTATCTGGAGGATTTCTGGGATCTAAATGCGCTTGGTGTTGAGGGTCAGGAGCTCAAAGCCAGGACTGAAGTGTCATTGCAAAGCCACCAAAATGAACTTACGACCGATAAGATCCACCTAAGTCTTCAGCAACTACTTGAGCGAGGAGCTATTGGGCTCAATCATGAAATTTTACATCGGTGGATCCCTGATTTTTACATTGACCTGGAAAATCAGCACTTCTCTAATCAGGATGTAAGTCACCATCCCGTAGTATTCAGAGATCAGTCAGGCTTTTTTAGTCCCGATCTTCATCGTAAGTATTATGTACTTTGTAAGGATCAAATGACTACTCCCGACCAGGGTTTAGCATATGCTGACTTTATGTATGAGGATTGCCTTGACAATGGTATAAATCTTAGGCTTAATAGAATGTTTAGTGACCTTGAGCTATTCATTATGGACCTGTTACCCATTGATAGTGTGCAGTTGCCGGTCATTTATATTAAAGATCCGATCGAAACCGAGCAATTGATGGATCCATCTACAGACGAGGAAATTGGTGTTAGAGTATACTATAGTGCAGACCAATTTTTGGAGCTTGGAGATGAGGAACTTTTATTGGCAAAGGAACAGTTAGATGAACGTATGGGAGGGCTTTCAAGTGGAGACTCTCTCAATCTGGTGATCAACTTTGTGGGTAACAGAACCCTGTCGCACCAGGAACTATCGATGCTGGATTATATCGCGGAGGATATTACCACGAAGGGAGCACACTCCATGGATGATCTGAGTACCTCTATCACATACTTTGAAGCGACAGGTGGAAGAGGAACTGTGTCATCCATAGCACCCATTGCCAATTGCATTCCGGCAAATCTATCGTACTCTGTTGATAAACTTCCCACCTGTGCCGGTGCATCCGACGCGGTTGTAAGCCTCCAAAATGTTCCTGCCACGGCGACCATCAGTTGGGAAAATGGGGAAACAGGAGACCAGGCGGTATCACTTAGTGCCGGAACGCATTTCTTCACCATCGAAGGTCTTGGCGATTGTAATGCCCGGATGCTGGTAGAGGTAGGAGAAGTCACACCACTGACGTTGAACATTGATGTCACAGAAGATACTCTCAGTGTTGCTACGGTATCGGTGCAGGGAGGTACCGGGCCTTATACATATCTTTGGAATGATCCCCTGGAGCAAACAACCGCTGTTGCAACTGGCTTGGCCAAGGGAACCTACCTGGTAGAAGTGACTGATGCCAATGGATGTACAATGACCGGCACTGTGGAGGTGGCTACCACCACCAGGACTGTAGATAAAAGTCTTTCTAACAAGATTTCGGTTTTTCCCAATCCTGCTACTCACAAATTGCATGTGTTGATGGATCAGGGACCTTCATTTGAAAGGGTAGAGGTGTATCAGATGGATGGAAGAAGGGTATTGCACTTTGATGTACATAATATGGCGCTATTAGACATCAATCTGACACCCCTGGAAAGAGGAAACTATGTATTGAGAGCCATCACTCCTACGCGTGAAGTTAGTATGAGCTTTCTAAAAATTAATTAATGATATATTTTGGGATCCATTCGATTTTATACCGGGCCATGGGACTTTGAAAGTGCAAAACACCTGCTGAGTCGTGCAATGTTTGCTCCTAGCTATGAGCAAATAATCTGGTCTGTCGAACAGGGACTCGAAGCCACAATAGAACGACTGTTAGTAAGCAACCCACTTCCAGAACCACCGGTAAATTCCTTCTATGACGGCGATCCGGAGGTGTCCGTTGGATCCACCTGGATCCATGCCCGATATGAGGAACAAAGTGTAAATGAAGGGCTTAATTACCGGCAGCGTAGTTTAACTGCCTGGACGATGAAAACAATTCTTGAGGAAGGTATTTCTGCTAGGGAAAAGCTCACCTTGTTTTTTCACAATCACTTCGCCATCAATAGTGTATTGGATGAGCGGTACTTGTATCGTTATATTTCTACGATTAGAAAGTTCTGCCTTGGGGATTACAGAACACTGACTAAGGCTATAGCCATTGATCCTTCCATGCTTCGATATCTTAATGGTCGTCAGAATAAGCGGGGAGCACCTAACGAGAATTTCGCCAGAGAATTGTTGGAGCTGTTTACAGTAGGTAAGGGGCCGCAGGTAGGTCCGGGAGATTATTCGCATTATACCGAACGAGATATTGTGGAAATTGCCAGATCTATGACTGGCTGGTACGATGTGGGGTACACAGATGTAGAGTATGTAGGTGAAGTGGGTGCCAGATTCAGCATCATGGATCATAGTGAGGGAACCAAAGAGCTTTCCATTCATTTCAACCAGGCTCAGATACCCGATCTACTTGATCAGGAATATGCATATGTAATCGATGTGATTTTTTCAAGTCTTCAGGCTTCCCGGTTTTTGGCAGAAAAGCTTTTTGGTTGGTATATCCACTACGATATGACTTTGGAAGGTGTAGATGAATACCTGGATGATTTGGCTGAAACAGTGCGGGAAGAGCAATTTAATATAAGTGCTATTCTTGCTACTTTTTGGAAAAGTGAGCACTTTTATGAAGTCAGGTATCGGGCATCAATGATCAAGAACCCAATGGACTATATAATGGGTATTTTGAAGACCGGCGATCTGCAGATTTCCGAGACTTTGGATGAACGTTACGATAGCTTTTACCGATTATTTGATTTTTTGGGCAAAATGCAAATGGAATACTTTGATATTCCTGAAGCGGCGGGATGGAAGGCTTATTACAGAAGTCCCCTGTATTCGAGGATTTGGATTAATGCTACCACTTTGCCGGTGAGAATGCAACTTGTCGATGACCTCCTGGTGAATGGCCTGTATCCATTCATGACGAACGGTGACAGGATTTTTGTACGCTTTTTGCCGAGACTACTTCTCATCCCAGATGCGAGCGATCCCAATTTTGTGCTTGAGTTTTTACAGAAGATAACTCTCCATAAGCCTTTGAAAAAAGAGGAGCAAGAAACTATGAAAGCGATCCTACTGGATGGTCTGCCCGATTTTGAATGGACCCTTCAATTCGAATCCTATCTCACAGAACCCACACCGCAATTGGAGGAAGTGCTAAGTCTACGGATTAACCGAGCCTTACAGTATGCATTTCGTCACCCTGTATTTCAATTGCATTAGGACCCTTGTTATTATGAAGCGAAGATCATTTTTAAGTTTAGGAATAGGAATCGGGGGGAGTTCACTCATTTACAAAGGACTACCCATATCTTCCCGATCAGCATGTAACGCACTGGAGGGTAAAGTGATGTCGGAGAGTGACGACAGGGTACTAGTACTATTGCAACTTAATGGTGGAAATGATGGATTGAATACAATAGTCCCTCTAAAGGAATATGGTCGACTGGCACAGTATAGACCTACACTCATTATTCCTGAAAACGATCTGATTACTGTTTCGGATGAGCTTGCCTTCCATCCAGCCCTAAAGGGGTTTAGATCTCTTTATCAGGAACAACAATTGCAAATCATTCACAGTGTAGGATATCCGGATCAGAATCGATCTCACTTCCGATCTACTGAGATCTGGATGACCGCTTCAGAAGCGAAAGAGTTGAAGCAAACCGGATGGCTGGGAAGATATCTCGATACAAAATATCCGGGTTTTCCCACGTCATATCCTAATTCAACCTACAGGGATCCCTTTGCAATCAATATGGGATTTCAGGTGTCTGAAACCTGTCAGGGACAGATGGCCAATTTTGGGGTAACCCTTGATGCTTTCACTTCAGTGAATCTCACAACCGATGACTACCAGGAACGTGCGACGGAATCCCTGCATGAAAATGAACTGAATTTTATCTCCAGAACGATAGAGCAAACACAGCAATACAATGAGAGGATATTGGAGGCAGCTGATCTGGGGACCAATCTGGCAGAGTACCCCAACACGGAGTTAGGAAGACATTTAAAGTTAGTAGCTAATCTTATTTCCGGTGGCCTAAATACAAAGGTTTATACGGTTTCGCTATCCGGATTTGATACACATGCACTACAGGTAGATAAAAATGATTCCCGGACAGGAAGGCATACAGCTTTGCTTACTACGATTGATCAGGCAGTACGGGCATTTCAATCGGATCTTAACAAGCAGAAGCTTTCCAGACGTGTGCTGGGAATGACTTTTTCAGAATTCGGAAGGCAAATAAAAGAGAATGGGAGTTATGGAACAGATCATGGTACGGCGGCACCTTTATTCCTTTTTGGCGAGTGCGTGAAGCAACAGAATGTGGGATCATTACCTGAAATTCCCGAAGAGGTCGGTGAACAGGAAGGTGTTGCTTTGCAGTATGACTTTAGGGATGTGTTTGGAAGTATAATCAGACAATGGTTTGGAGAGGAATATACTCAGACTGAGGTAGTCATGGAATATCCTATTCTCAACCTTGATATGATCAAGCAGTGTGATTCGGAGCAAAGTGTTCCAACGGCTGTGATACCGACCGTTATCGCTTTTCCAAACCCCTTTCGAGAGGTAGTGAAGATATCCTTTGACAGTGAAGCTTTTGAAGGACGATTGAGCATATTTGATGCCATCGGAACCGAGCTGGAGGTCTTGTCCAAGGGCAAATTTAGGCAAGGTCGAAAAGAGTTTGAATGGCAGGCTGCTCACTTCCCTTCGGGCAATTACTACTTTCGCCTTGTGTTTGCCAATGAGGTCATCACACGCAATATTGTAAAAGTCTGATGACACATGTCGTCGCTAGTTACTACGTGCTGATTTAAAGACGATATTTTTAAATGCTTTGTAGAAATATTTACAATCAGTCAGGAATGGCCGTTTTTTATATGCATTGATATATCGCATCTCAGATTCGACAATTTCATCCAGCGTCTTTGGCAGGTCTACATAGAAGGGAGGAATAAGTCCTGGTTTTACACCATATCTTTCGTCTCTGGCTTCTTTAGGATAAAGACTTAAATAGTGAGGACTTAATGGTCTGACGCCAAACAGTTTTATATCTCCTCTTAAAAGATTGATCAGCATGGGAAGCTCATCCAGGAAGTATTTTCTTAGATATTTTCCAATAGTCGTAATCCGTGGATCATCTTTCATCTTGCCTCCTGATTGCAAGCCTAATTTCATGTAGACATATTCCTGCAGATATTCGGAATAAGCATGCATAGTCCTTAATTTATAGACTTTGATGCGTTTTCCATTTTTTCCAATCCTGTTGAGTTTGATCAGGGGACTATATGTCGGATGTAAATTATAATCTGGTTTCCCTTTTTTTCGGGCTACAAAATAAAATAGACCATCGATCTCTTTGGTAGCCACCAATTGAAAACCACATGAGTAGATGCGACCCATAGCTTCAATTTCAGAGTACACACGATCTTTGTACCCTAGAATGTTGTAATAAATGACTCTAAGCTTAGGTATCTTGGGCCATACTCTTTTTATTAAAAAATCAAAAAAGTATACCATAGTTCGAAGATACCTCGGAAACTTACGGTAAATTTTTTCTTTACGTGTTTTGTTAGTTTCAACGCATGCAATAAGAAGTCCATTTCTGTTGAGATTCTCATTGCTTGCTTCCAAAAATTTATTGCAGAATCGCTGGTCATTCAGTCGCTCGAGGTTGATGATATTGTCCATGCCGTCTTCCAGCATGAAAGTGGTGCCATCAGAGCCATGCTCATGTAGAATAACTTCTGCCCGAGCTTTCTTAATTTTTTTCTTATAGACATCATCGCCCTTCTTTAAAATCATGGTTCCAAAGGGCATGCTGAGATCCACATGCCTCTGTATGAATGATTTTACATTATTGGGAATTTGAACATCAAGTAGTGCTTCATGCTCAAAAATGTCTGATTCTGCATAATTGAATGCAGAGTTTCCTCCATTAGGATTTAGATCCCATGGGAAGTGGGTTTCGTGCGAGATCATGGATAGTGTTTTAGAAGATAATGGTGAAATACCAGAATGGTCTAGATGGTATTACCGTCATTCCCGGGACCGATACCTTCTTCAGGGCTAGCATTAGCTAAAGCCACACTATCTATACAATATGATAGATCTGTGATTGCAGAAGAGGATATAATATATCGATACCAGCTCCAATAGAATAGCCGTCTGGCTATTCTATTGGAGCTGCTTCGTCCCAGGAATCCCTGACGAGATCACGTAGGGACGTTAGTGCGATAATATTTCCTCTTGCAAAACACTACATGAGTTTGCTGTTCTTTTTTTACCTCGGGTTTCATATCGGGTAAATTTGTTTTTGATGAATAAATACTCGGTTTTGGCTAGGTGTGTGTTTCCTCCTAATTGATACATGGATACTATGGATTAAGTGTGTTTAGTAGGCTTTTTTTGATCGGATTGCCCACCACAGTGTTAATAAAGGATTACCTAGATAAAGCCGGCACTTCGGGATTCTTCTGCCGATGCTTTATCAGATAATATTTGACTAAATTTTTTGCTTTTTGAATGTATTTATCAGTAGTCCAGAGCAATGGGTTATTTGTCCATCGTTGTGGATGAAAGTTTATCATTATTTGTCGGGGCAAAGATTTCTCACCCAGCATGTTAATGATGTCTCTGGTATTCTTTATATCGAAGTCATAGTGACTATCGACCTTATCTCTCACGCTTACCTTGTGCCCATCCCATCGACGACCAGTATCTGTGAGGTACAAGACCTTGTCGAAGTTGAGGTCAAAGTAGGGCTCCCCTATCAATCCATAGTCACGGTAATTATATTTTTCCCAGACATCCTTGTTATCATAGGCAGACTTAGGACTTCCATGCATACAGATTGTATGGATGGGGACAATTTTACGCAGTCGATTGAGGTGTTTTTCAAATAATTTAATGGCCAGGTCTGGATCTCCATTGGCAAAATCCATGTCTTCATAATGATATCCGATTTCATGCCCCAGGTCTGCTATCTCACGAATAAGACTTTCATCAAAACTGACCGGAACCATGCGAAAATAATAGGTACCGGTCATGCCTAGCCTGGCTTGAAGCTTGGCAAATTTAAGAGCACGATTTTTACGAATATCGATATCATGTCGCAGGATCACCGCTCGATCTCTTGGAGATTTCAAAAAGGTTCGAAATGTTTGAAAGTTGTATTCCGATTTCTTGAGACTTAACAGTAGTTCCTCAAGTATTTTCAGTGTGAAATCTTCCATAGCTTCTTAGTATGTTAAGGCAAATCTATTTTCAAGGATCTGATCCATTGCATCGTCTACGGTTCTTACATTGATTCTCATTTCCGTTACCCGACGTACCACACTTTCGAAGAAGGCGGGACTGCATCCCTCGTCATCATAGTTACTTTCAACTCCGTGCGTGTAGAAGATGATCCATCCATTGTTCTTCATGCATTGTGTCAAAAGTGAGTCGATATGGTCTGGTGCTTCGGAGTGTTCATATAGTCGGATGGTTTTCAGATTGAGTCTGTCTATTGATCCATGATTGATACCTGACCGGTTTCCCCGGGCACTTTTAAATATTCCCGCTAAATGCATTTTACTTGAGACTGTTTGAGCTCCAAATGGATATGAGAAATTTCGAAAATTGTATCCGGGTATAATTTTTTGAATCTGTATATGATTTTGAGCCACACTCTCTTTGATCTCGTGAATATTGGACCTTGAGATATCCAGGTGCGTTTTAGTGTGACAAGCCAATTCGTGTCCTCTTTCCCAGGCTGTTCTCAAGTCCTGGCTGGAATACGTGATACCATTCTTCTGATTTAGGAATCCAAGTGAAACGTAATAAGTGCCGCGGCATTCATACCTTTCTAAAATTTGGCGAGCTTCATTAAATGCAGATCTTGGTGCATCATCAAATGTAAATGAAACGAGCGGTCGATCCAGATGCATTTCAATTTGGTCGGTGTAGGTAAGATTCGCCCAAAGCCGCTTAATATACTTTGGTATTTGGCTTCCCTTCATTTCGATTAGAATTATTTAATGCGTTGATTGATATGTTGTTCTTCGTCATTGCACTCCTGACCTGAGAAAGTATGTCGCTCGTAAATTTGAGTGCACCCTCTTTGTTGAGGTGTTGAATGTCTACAAAGATGGCTTCATCAGAAGCATAATCAGGTTTGTTGGAAAAATCAAATACAGGGATACTGTTTTTCTTAGCGATCGCAAGGATCTTTTCCCGGCTTGCTGAGTACTTTGTTATTTCTCCATAGTCTGGTGATATCACAAAGCATAGAGATGATCCGTGCTCTTTATAATTTCGTGTAATTGACTCCAGTATTTCGACAGCCTCTGGCAATAGGCTTTTTGAATCAATTAATGATTCTAAATGGTCCCTCTTAAAGGGCTTTGTGATAACTCCCGATCTTGGTTTCCAACCTTGCTGATCTATTTCACCATCGAGTCCGTGTAGAAGGTAGGGACGTAGTAGATAATAAAAGCTTGAGTTGTATTGATATAGTCTTGACCTATTATAGATCCATGCCATTTCAGAAATATTATTCAGAACGTCACGGACGGGTTCCACTTCAGTATAATAAGGCCGAAGAAATCCGGCTTCCTCATATTCTACGGGGGTACTAAGAATATCAACTTCCAGATTCAATAGAACAAGTTTGGGCGTATGTCTGGATAAAACCGATTGCGTAACTGCCTGAAAGTAGGGGAGACCCTGGCCACCCCTGCTTGCGTTCCAGCAAGTTAATCCTAATGAACTATCAATGACTGCTGGGATGAAATTGCTTTCTCCCTTTGAACTTCCCAAGACAAGTACATCTTCATTGGATTTCTGAAGTGTATAAGTGGCTTTTTGATACCTGCCATCGGGTGCATGATCTCTCAAGAAGTCAAGCATGAAACCAATGGAAAAATCAACCAGATTTAGTGCTAGTAATAGCAGTACTATTTTCTTAACGATTTCTTTCACCTTTTCGAAATGAGTGCTGGATTTAGAATTGGAAGTAGATGAATTGACTCTTATCAAATACTCCCAGGCTTATTACGTATATCAATAGCATGAGAATTGTGGCAAATCTTATGGTGAATCTTGAATTATTCAAGAGGGATATTTGTGGATGATACTCTTCAAATAATTCTACAATAAAGAGTAAGAAAATGGCAAAAATACTGTAGCTGAATATTCCAATATCTCCAATATGCAGTCCACTTCCTTCTGATTGTGTAGTTCCCGTTAGAATCATCCATGCATCCCCTAAAGTATTTGCTCTGAAGAAAACCCATCCTACCAGTGTAAGAACATACACACCAATGATACGTATGACATTGTTGATTTTTATATTAAATGGTGTCAGGTATTTTTCAATAATCAGATATAGTCCGTGGAGTCCACCCCAAATGACAAAAGTCCAACTTGCACCATGCCAGAGACCACTGAGTAAAAAGGTGATCATCAGGTTTCTGTACAGTTTATAAGTGCCGTTTCTCGAACCTCCCATTGGAATATAGACGTAGTCACGAAACCAGGATGAAAGTGATATATGCCAACGAGTCCAAAGTTCTTTGAAAGACGTACTAAAATACGGGCGTCTGAAATTCTGCATGAGATCAAATCCCATCAGACGTGCACAGCCAATCGCAATCAGAGAGTACCCTGCGAAATCACAGTAAATTTGTATTGAAAAGAAAAATGTTGCGACAGCATGTGACATCGTACTATGATATGCTACATGATTATAGATGCTATCGACATACAGAGCCAGCCTGTCCGCGATCGCAATCTTCAGTACAAAGCCCCAGAGGACTTTCTTCAATCCTTCTGAGAAACCTTCAGGTGAAACCTCCTTCAAAGTGCTGAATTGAGGTAGCAATCTGGATGCTCTTTCTATGGGCCCCGCCACAAGTTGTGGGAAAAAGCTTACAAAAGCAAAAAATGCGATAGGGTCTTTTGTTGGACGTATTTTTTGATAATAAATGTCCAGCGTATAGCTCAGAGTTTGAAACGTATAAAAACTGATTCCTACTGGCAGAATGACTTGCAAAGAGTTTAGATTCAAAGAATTGCCAAATACAGTGAAAGCACTCTGGAAGCTTTCTATAAAGAAATTTGAATACTTAAAAAATGCAAGTAATCCGAGATTGGTACCAATACTGATTGTAAGCAGTGCTTTTTTCTTTCTTACTGCTGAATTTTCCATTTGCAACGCCACCAGGAAGTCCACTAGTGAACTTATCGCGATAAGTCCGAGAAACCGCCAGTCCCACCATCCATAAAACAGATAACTGACCAGGACCAGGAAAGCATTTCTAAATGCAATATTTCGATTAGCTATGGTCCAATAGACTATGATTACTATTGGCAGGAATATTGCAAAATCGATGGAATTAAACAGCATGAGTAATTTCCTCTGGGTTTTTATGTGTAGCGAACAAATAGGACGACTCAAGAAAGTTGATCAGGAAGGTTGTGACATCTATCTTCTCAGAAAGCATTCTTTCTCTTCTTTCTTCCAATGTATCATTCGGTACATTCAATAATTCTTTGATGTTCACAACTAAATTTCTACTGGTCAGATCTTTTAATAGGCCATAGTTTTCTAAATCTGAACAATAGCTTACTTTAATCGAATTTACATATGCTGATGGTTTGCCAAGGACTGCAGCTTCTGCGGCGATGGTTGCTCCTTCACTAATCACGATCCTGGCATGATTAATCAGGTCATGTAGTAAGTGAGGTTTTATCTTAAGTTGGTATTTCTTCAAATGATCAGGAAGGTCTATTTCAGCCGAAATGTATACATCCATTTTATCACTGAGGTATTCTACCACTTCAACCTTTTCTTGCATTGTCAATCCTCTTTGTCCCCGGTCATGCGTTGCATTCCACGAAACAAAACGCAATAAGGCAAATGGTTTAGTCAGGTCTATTCCACTTTCTAATAGGGCTGATTTATCGGGTTTAAACCAGTTGGGATGTAGGTAGGCTAGTTCGTGATAGCCCTTGTATGTTTTTTGCTTCGGGCCTAAATCCTTATCAAATATACTTGGAGTTAGAATGGTATGTGTAAACGGCCGGTACAATCTAATCTGTTCCATGTTTCCGCTGTCCTCCATGCTCAGATGAGGCTTTCCCAGGAGTACTGCCACCTGTGCTGCATAAATTGATCCATGACTGATAAATACGTCAGGTTTAAACCGCAATGCTGTTTTTAACATCTGCAGGTCGAACTTTAGGAGTCCCCATATTTTACCTCGCAGTGTCTTGTAATGCTTTCCAAAACATACGTAGTTAAAGCCTTCATGGTCAAGAAGTGCCAGCTCGCATTCCTTGTCTCTGACCGTAAAAAGCACTTCATTTCCTTTGGCAATAAAGTGATGTGCCAGGTGCTTGAACAAGTGCACATGTCCGGGATGTCCAATATCGATTAAAATTCGGTTCATGCGATTTTTTGATACAGTTTGAGACCTACCTTGCCAAATTCAAAGAGCGGACGATTTAAGACATATTGATATCTACCAAAGCATACAAGATCACCTCCGAAGCGTTCTTTAAATGTCCGCACTCCATAATCTGCTTCTGGACTTCCAGCCCCCATAAAGTCAAAGTACTCCAATCCATTATCAATGGCCCATTCGATGGGAGCCCAGGTAGCAAGGACTGATGGATATACTCCCTTATGTTCTCCATCTTTACCACATACGTACCACTCATAAATAGTGTTCTTGTGAATAGGGCAAACAATGCCACCAATCACTTCATTCTCCTTTTTGACCAAAAAGAATTTAGCTTCTTTCGATTTCCAAAATTCTAAGAAGAGATTTTGGGTTGGGATAGGTTTTTTGACTTTTGTTTTGTATAAATCTTCCAGTATGGCATAAAAGTCTAGGACTTCCTGCTCTGATTCAGCTTCAACAATATAAGCCCCGTTTTTTAAGGATGTTTTTATCTGACGAAATCTACTCTTACTCACACGTTTCTTTACAGCTGATAGTTCATCAGTTCTGACTAAGTAGTTTAAGTGATCACGATATATAAAGCCTTGTTCTTCGAAAATATGCTGGAGATTGGATGGATCTACCATGTTCCGAAATTCAATATAAATCGCTTTTCCATTTCCATATGATTTTAAAGATTCCAGCAGTTTACTGCAGATCTCCCTCCTATTTGAGGTTTCTAACACCATAGGACCTCCCCAGACAATCAACCTTCTTGACATCCAGGATTTTATTCCTGTACCATTGCTTTGGATCACGCCCAATAGCGAACCTACAATTTCATTATCCTCACTGGCGGTGATCAACACTGGAGTAATTCCAGTCGCTCGGTATGCCAAGTGATAAAATGCCAATGATTGAAAGTAGTTTGAAGAGGGTACGCTCTCAATGAACGCTTCCAGAGCTACAGTAAGTTTATCCTGCAGCGGCAGCTGCTCTGATGTTATCTTGATGTTCATGTTTTTTCACTTCTTTATTAGTGCTGGATGAACGTAGTGATTGGATGAGTCCCCAGAGGCCCGAAGCTCTCACTACGAATTCATCCATACTTGTTGTATCATTCATGCTGAGCCTCTTTAACGTGAATGGGTCAGACCCCAGCGTATTATATCCTGGCTCCACTGTCAGTGCACACCGATAACCGGCTTCTTTTGCTATCGCTATTTCTCTGCTGGAATAATCGCCATTGGGAAAAGCAATGGCATTTACGTGTAGGTTGTATTTTTGCTCAAGGTCAAGCTTTGATTGTGTGATTTCATATCTACTTTGACTTTGCGTACATTGGTCAAGACATGGGTGATAAACCGTGTGACTTTGAAAGTTTACCCAGGATCGCATTTCCTCCATTTCTTTGGAGTTTAAGGATTGGCGTTCGACATACTCTTTTTCCTGATCGAATCCCTCATCCGCGAGCTCCTTAAGTCTGTCTTGATTATTCAATGATTTAAGTACATACTTGTTTTTAGAATTGTTGCTGTATAAAAACCAGTAATGCCTATTCGTGTTGATGATTCCACTGCAGAGAAATATTGTGATTGGTACTTCCAGCTGCGAGACTATTGGTAGTAGTTGGTAATTACCCAAATGTCCATCATCGAAAGTTATGATAAGAGACTTCGGAGGCAGTGTCATTTCGCTTTGCAGACTAGCAATAAATTCATTTAAATCAATGATATTATAGTGCTTTTTCAGATATCTGATTTGTTCACTTACAGATTGGGCATCCGGGTCGTGGTACATCAAAATGGACACCTTGCTTCTTTGGACAAGTTCTCTTAGGAGATAGGGTATCCCTGAATACCGTAAAGTTTTGAAGAGTATCTTTTTTAGCACCTTGGATTTTTTTTAGGCATCGATAAATTTCTGATACCATTTTTCTAAATGCACGAACTTCCATATCTGCTTGCCAAAGTTTCCTTCTCGATTAAGATGTCGTCCATAGAGATCCTGTACTTTTGGTGCATTAATAATTGGTCTGGAAGTAAACCGATGATCTGTTATAATGTCGCCAATGAATTTTTGAAATTTAGTCGTTCTAAACCACTCATCTTTGGGAGAGTCAAAGCCCATCTTATCGACTCGTGTTCTAATTGGTTCAGGCAGTGTGTTTTTCATTGCCTGACGGAGTATGTGCTTGGTTGATCCACTATTTATTATCCGTTCCTCAGGAAGAGAAAGCGTCCGTTCTACGAGGTTGTGATCAAGAAAGGGTACTCTCGCTTCCAATGAGAAGCACATAGAATTTCTGTCTTCCCATTTTAATAGATGCTCCAGTTTATACTCAAAATGATTTATTAGAGCCTCCGTCAATGAACTGGAGCCGTAGAACTCATTGGCAATGGCTGAACTCTCAGCAGCATGACCATTAAAGTATGCTGTATTTATGTATCCAAATTCTTTGCTGCGAATATCTCGTCGCATCTTAGGTGAAAGCATGAAAAATAAAAAGCTTTTTAATCCGAGCGTAGATCGGTGAGCGTATACATATTTAGTAAGTTCAGAGGACAGTCTTCCTATTTTTCCCTTTCGAAGAAGGCTCTTAAAGTAGAAGCCGAAGAAATATTCATAACCGGCCAGGCATTCATCAGCTCCCTGTCCGTCCAATGTGACTGATACATGGTCCTTTGCAAGGGACATTACTTTGTACTGAGCGTATGGCCCACCGTCGGGTATGGGCTCACCATGTGTATCCACGAAAGTGTCAAAATCCTGAAGCAAAGAATGTTCAGTCGGCACAATTGAGTGCATGTTGGAAAGTTCCGACTTGAAGAGATTGATGAATTTTGATTCATCGCCAGTTTTGTTGATACCGTATACAGCAGAGAATGTATTCAAATCATCTTTTTGAAAGTACTTTACAAGGCTTGAAACAATACTGGATGAATCAAGTCCTCCGCTGAGACAGACTCCGATAGGTACATCACTTCTGAGTATTAATTTAAGCGACTCCCTAAATGCTTCTGCAAATTCCTCTGCCGAGGAAAAGGGTTCTTTTATTTCCTTCCTTAGATCATACCACCTGGTGATGATCATTTTTTGTTGGCTGGGCCTTTTTGGATCAGTGGACATTTTGAAATAATGACCATGTTTTAATTTTTTTACCTCATTAAAAAAAGTACGTGTTGTCTGATCCGTTCTATTGTAGGATAAAAACTCAAACACAGAATGCTCATCCGCTGTGGGTTTGGCCTTCATCGCACTCAGAATCGGTTTGATCTCAGAGGCAAACACAAAATTGTCTTCCGATAAATGATAGTAGAATGGTTTGACACCAAATCGATCCCTGGCACCGAAGATTGATTTTTCCTGACGATCATAAATTACAAAGGCAAACATACCATTCAGTCGGTGTAGCATATCTTCTCGCCATTCAATATATGCTGTCAAAAGAACCTCCGTGTCCGTATTAGATATGAATGAGTATCCCTTTGCTATTAGCTGGGATCGGAGTTCTATGTAGTTGTAGATCTCGCCATTGAAAATGATGACATATCGCTCATCTCGTGAAAACATAGGTTGATGACCCAATGGTGAGAGATCGAGTATGCTAAGTCTTACAAATCCCAAACCAATGCCTCCTTCACAAAACATGCCTTCATCATCAGGCCCTCTATGCTTAATGATGTCCATCATTTGTTGTAAAAGGACAGGTCGGACATGACTCCCGTCAAAGTTTAAAATTCCAGATATTCCACACATGATATTAGATGGTTAAAGCTTGTTTTTTATCGGTAAGGGATTGATATAGTTTGATAATGCGGTCAGCAGTAGATTTTGCATCAAGACCCAGAAGGAAGAGTCGATCTCTACCGGTGGTAGATTGATGTTGACTAGAAAAATTAAGTGCTTCCTTGATTTTTTTACTGAAGTCCTCAACTGTATGATCAGATACATAGCAACCTTGTAAGCCCTCAAGGAGCCAGGCAACGTCACCTACGTTTGTAGCTACGATAGGTTTGTTACAGGCCATTGCCTCTTTGACAACGTTAGGTGACCCTTCACTAAATGAACATAGGCTCACTACATCCGAAATCAACAGGTACTTGACCACCTCGTCGTGAGGTATGTCAAAGATGTTTAGGAGCTTTACATTTTTGATGTCTAAATATTTAAGCGATGATTTTAGTAATTGAATATTTTTGTTTTTATCATGAGGACTTCCAAGAAATAATATATGCCTTGAGTCTTCTGATAATCCCATTGATTTTTTTGAAACTCCTGGCTGTGCATTAAATTGATCCATGCGTACTCCGTTGGGAATGATTACAGATCTGTCTTTCCGATAGACTACTTTCTCAATATTGGGAGACTTTGAAATTATCAGGGATACAAACGGCTGAACCAATAAAGTGAAATAACTAAGTACTCTGCTCTTTAATGTCAATTGATCCTTGCTAGTAGGAGTGCCAACGGCATCTGCACCCATGAGTGATAGGACGATTGGTAGGCCGGAGAATGAGAGAACAGCTACCCAACCACAGAGTGAATAGTGGGCATGTATTAGATCATAGCTATTTGATTTTATATGTCGTCGGAGAGGGCCAATGTTTTTCAGATAATTAAGGAAGCCCTTTCCTTTTATCGTGTAATAGTCGATTTCAACTCCTGATCTTTGTAAAGATTCACCCTGAGATTTGATGAATGGAGCAATATTATACCGATCATCGTTGCCACTGGATACAAACAGTACATTCATGTGATAGCCTCTGGAGTTTTGACTTCTAAAATATTTATAAAGTGATCTAGACGCAAGCCAAAGGATTCGTGACTATTGAAATTTCCCGGTTCAAAAATCCAGTTACCATCTTCATAGTAATATCTGCCGGCTACACCATCAATTAGCATCTGATAGGGGTCGGATTGCCCAAAGATGCACTGCATTTCATTTACCAGGTACTTACCGTCCTCTGTGACAAAAATGTCGATCGCCTGGGACCAAAGATGCTTTTCAAGCATAATCCTTCGACAGAAGTTTAGTAAACTCAGCGGTGGATTTTCATAACCCTTTAGAAGCGTTCCACTAGCCTTTTCATTCTTTACAAGTTTCTTATGGGCAAAGTAAGAATCTCCTATACACACACATCGCCATTCAAAAGTGTGTGGAATATATTCCTGAAGTATAATAAAGTCTTTTTGAATTTCTGATTTCTCAGTCCTGTACTGCTGAATTTTTGCCTGAAGTGATTTTGGGTGTAGTAATTTCTCAATGCCCCTTTTTAAGATTCCCTTCTTTTTCCAATTAGGACCAATTTCTCTTGGAGCACCATGTTTGAAACTTTCATGGACATAGCGGGATTGTGAAGATTTATCTTTTAAGATTTTAATACCACGACCGGAAGCTCCTATATTGGTTTTACCTACCAGTGCGGACTTGTGCTGGGAGATGAACTCCAGTGCTTCCTTTTGCTGATAGAAAACATAGGTTTTTGGATGCGGTATTTTGTTCGCCTGCAACCAGTATGCTAAATATCTTTTATTCTCATAGATTTTTGTTTCTAGGAGGGTAGGATAAATAGGTATTTTTAAGTCGTTGCGCAGTACGTCCAAGCGTTCATCATACATATTTTTCTGTACGATCGTTAGGTTAGGTGGGTTGGTAAGGAGGCCGTCAAAATCCCGGGAGATGATTTGTTCGAGCCAGGTAGCACTTGACAAATCAATAAGTACTGCATCCACTAGATCCGAGCGATCCTTGCAGGCAGCTATCCATTGATCTATATGCTCATCATAATGAGCTACGGCTAGAATTCCCAGTTTGATTTTTCGCATGATCAAAAGAGTTTGAAGTTTCCAATTTTCAGTCTGTTCTTGGCTAGGAAAGCAGCTCTGCGGATCTGCTCATTAGATCGATATTTCGCATCCAGATAGGCTCTAACTCTCAGTTGTAGGTTTTGTGTAGACGAAAGGTATATCTTTGTCAGGCAAATAGATTCCGTAGCGAAAGAGTACTTATAATTGGCTTTTCCGTACCCAAAATTTATTTTCCGAATTCCCTGATCCATCAACCATTTTCCAATGAGGTTTATTAATACATTACCCAAACTATGTTTCTTGAATGCCGGATCAAATGATTGTAGATGGCCAATGAATGAGTCTCTGCTCAAAAGGCCTGCACTCAAGGCAATTCTTTGACCTTTCTGTACAATAGCAAATCGTACAAGAGTTTGGTCTTCAGCCCAGGCAGTCAGAAATCGAAAGATACCTGCTTGCTCTTCAGGATTGGTATATTTTGAGGGAGTTGGCGACCCCTCCCAGCGTTTGATGTGATTGCAACAATAGGCATCGCACCAGGCTTCCAGATCATTTGCGTCCGTAAGAATTTCAAGGTGAGTATCTGGCATTTTCAGTAACCGATTTCGCTTGTAGCGAATATTCTTGGATCGATTCATTTCCTGAAAAAGTAGCTCCGGGGACTCACATTCAAGGATAGGACACAAAGAGTAGGGTACAAACCTTACAAACATATCCGTATTCGAAAGAATATCACTTAACTCCTGATTGTATTTACTTTGCTCGAGATGCTTATTGAATAGTAGTGAGAGTTTCTCATCTCTTACCAGATGAAGAAGACCATGAATTGAACTTCTAATGTCCTCGCTTTCTAAATCACACCTAAATACAAAAGTATTATAGTCCGATTTTATATCGCTTAAAAACCTTAAAAGGGTCCCATCTTCTTGGAAAATTCCGGCCCCGATTAGTTGGTCCCCTTTTTTAAAAGTGAAGGCTGTAGTTTGAGCATCGATATAATCAGAAAGGCTTCTTAAAAATGTGGGACTCTGGAAAGGTGATTGACAGGAGCTATTATGCCATAAGTCAGTGTATTCGTCCCAGAATCTTTCGTCAGGTTTGGTAATAAAAGTCCTAATTTCTTGCCGATCCTTACTGGAGATTCGAGTTTCTGTAGATTTTGCAAGGTCATCCAGCGGTTTAGTTTCCGTGTCCATCTATTGGTTTCTTATTAAATCGGTGGGAAAGTTTGTGTGGTTATAACGGTACTATGTGTCTACAAATAATTGTGTTTTTAATTCTTTCGCATTCTGGGCATTTTCCCAGCCCATTTGTATAGACATACTTTGAATTTGAGATATCATCATGGATTCTGATGTCAAAGTCGTTTCGCGAGGCAGCTCAATGTCGCCAACGATTTTCGTAACGAGTCCTCTTAGTTCTGACATGTGATTTTGAAGTATGTATCTGAGGTTGTTGTCATCCATTTCCGAAGGTGATACCTTTCTTAGAAGGACAGCTTTGACTATATTAACCAAACCCGGAACACTGTGTAAATCCTTTGGAGAATAGCCCTTACTGGTTTTTTCACGGTACAGGTTTTTGTCGGTACTTCTAAGCAGTGCCGCATAAAACTCCTGACCCTTCATTCGCTTCAGTTTAGACTTCTCAAACAATGAGGAGTGAATTCCAGACCACCGGGTTTTGTTTAAAGACATAATGAAAGGATAATCCAAATATGGAGTTCTGTTTATCAGATAATGTGATTGCATGACCAATTCTGGACCAAAGTATTTTCTAAATATTTCATGGATGACATAGTGGTAGAAAGTGTGATTGGCATTAGAATCTGTATGTCGCATCAGGTATTTTTTAACCATACTAATGACTTCGTCACATGTGTCTTTCGGGTGCTGAAGCTTTATTGCCTCTGCTTTTTCAATAATCTGTTGCTCCCATCCTTGAGTACCTGCAAATATGTCGATTAGTGTTTTTGACATCATAACACCTGGTAGATGTAAAGCCCTGAATAGTTCACTACCAAAATTTCCGGTGATTATATATCGCGTCCGATTAGAAAGAATTTTTGCTGCATACAGGTAATGGGGCCTACCTAAATTGCCATTGAACTCTCCTTTGGTGAGAAAATCGACGGCTGCACGCACACCTTCATTTTTTGCATATTCCTTATTTAGAAGAATTGGTAAGTACTCGAAATCTGATGTACGTGCTAGATGCGATGCAACACGCACATCTTTTGAATCACCCGTTCCAAAACTATAAGTGAAGAAAGGCTTATGATGGTGAAGAGCGGTAGAAACCAAAGTTCGTCCATCAAATCCTCCCGTTAAGGAAATACCACTTTCGGATTCTGAATAGTACTTCTCGGATCGATCAAGAAATTCATCAACGATATCTAATAGCGCTGATTTGGTAGAGCTAATGGGTTTGTTGCCAGGCAATAAGGGGATTTTAATATTAGTTACCTGAAAGCTATTCTCTTCAATGGTCAGTATTGAGTGTGTGGGAAGGAGATGGACCTCTCGCCACCAGGTATTGTTAGTGAAGGAATAGTTAAACACATAGCGCTCGAGTAGATTGGCCTCATTGAGTGTAAGTGTGTCAAGGGGCTCGATTACATCTGATGCTCTAGATCCTACAATTATTTCCTTGGCATTTGAGGTATAGTAAATGGGCAATATATTCGCAAAAGAACCACCTACCATTACAGAGTCGTCCTTCTCCAGAATCCAATAATAGTGTCCACCGAAATGCTCAATAATATTCTTGAGAATCTGTTCTTTATTCTTTGATTTGATACCCGGCATTCCTCTGCCTGTTTTGGCCACGGGATCACCAAGAAGTGTCAATGTACCTAGTGGCAGCTGCAGTACTTTTTTATCTTGTACCCCCGCATCAAAGGTGATATGCAACCCACGAGCGTTGCCTTCTGGATTTCCTTGTGACAGGGTCGTTATACGTTTTCGAATGATAAATCGCATGCTATGAATATTTGCCCAGTAGTTGGTTCTTGAGTAGATTTGCTTGAGCTACCAGATGATAGGGTTGCTTTCCGAAGTGGCTTTTTATCTTGTAATTGAGTTTTTGTCGATTAACCCAAGGGGCAGTATGAAAGTCGGCACCGATTCGTGGTATCCTATCCAGTTCGTTTCTAGTGTCGAGCATTTTTCCTGATGTTGTGGCGATATGTCCGGAGGATCGTGCCAGTTTGTGCGCCTCTGTTGAATTGTCACCATGTGGCCAGCAGAGAATACTTACCTGATTCCCCAGCTCTTTCTCGATAATTTCTTTGGCAGTGACGATTTCGTACTCAAGTCGTGACCGATATTCCCGTTCGGTTTCAATTTTTTTGATCAGCACATTTTTTTGATCTGCGTCATCGATTGTGATCTTGGCCTCTCGCTCGAATGCACTTCTTTCCTTTGCTTGTTCTAGATCATATTTTGAGGCTAAGTCGGTGATCTGCTCAACCAAGTCTTTATTAGGTGTATGGATACGGGCGACGACTGCCGATGTCTCCTCGAAAATGGGAGTGCCGGGAGATAGCCGCGTTTCAAAATGTTTTTCTCTGGGATATGTGGGTTTGATGTCGGGATTTTCGTTTAGAATGGAATGAAGTCCGGTAAAACCACCATAGTAGAATTGTTTTACCGATGAACTGCTAGGATACTTGGCGTGAGACATGGTGTGATTTTGAATGTCAACTAAACCACTCGACACCATTTCTCGCATTTCTGCCCATGACAAGTATCCTCGGCTGTCCAATTCCTGTTGGGAGCACTTTCCATTCCAAACGTCTTCCAGATTTTGTCGTATGCCTGATTTAGTGTCTACGTATTCTGGATTGACAAAGATGGTCATCTTAATACCATACTTTTTTACCATCGGATACGCATAGACCCAATTGTCAAGTAGACCATCATCAAAGGTCAGACATACTTCATTGTGTTGTGAGCTGCATTTACCCTGACGAATACTCACCCATTCGTTCAGGAATATCGTTCTAAAACTATTTTCCACCAGGTATCGAAGCTGATACTCAAAATTTTTCAAGTCAAGTGTGAGAAATTTTAGTACCCAATCAGGATTGAGATTAGGAGCGACGGAATGGTAATACAGGACCGGTGGACTAATGTTTTTCATATATTTTTTTGATGCTTCTGATATGTTGCTTGATATCAAATCTCGATCTGACCACTTCACTCTGCTCAAAAGCTTTTTCAGCTAATGCGTCAAAATCCTCGATTTTTTCATACAACTGCAAGCGAATATTTTCGTACGAAGAAGGATCTCCAAGACAGAAATTTGAAGCTTCTTCATGAATCTCGTTGAACACAGGAACGTTGCTGGTCAATACCGGTAGTCCGGTGAGAATTGCCTCGGCAATTACATTTCCAAAGGATTCGTAGGCGCTCAGAAAAAGGAAAAGATCAATCGATGCATAGAAACTGGCTACATCATGTACGTGACCATGAAAAAATATCCTCCTGGTATGACGGGTTGATGCCGCAAAATTCTTTATGCTTTTCTCTGCAGGTCCACTGCCTGCAATATGTAATTCGAGCTCTCTGTCCTTGTCTGCCAGCTCGTTGAACAGTTGAATTACCAAATCAATGTTTTTTCCCTTGTGAAGTCTTCCTGCATAACCAATCTTTCGTAAGGATATCCTTCTGTGTCTTTTTGCCAGAAAGTCGTTTGTTTCTAGTCCATTGGAAATGATCTCAGGGGACACAGGTATTACTTCATTGTGAAATATATTTGCATTATATCGACTTACACCTACAAAGGTTGTTTTGAATAGTCGTGTAATATGCCAAATGGACTTGAACAATAATTTTTTCCATTTCGAATCCCAATACAAAGTGCCATGTATATGATAAAGGGGTTTTTTGACACCTGCCAAAAGTGTTAGGAGGAGTATTATGGGTCCACCGCTTAGGATATGAAAAAAATCTGTTTTATGCGCTTTGCAGTATTGATAGTATTTTGTGTAACAGATAATGTTGTCAAATGAACCTGAGGAAATATTAACTTCATTTTCATCGAAAATCATTTGCTCATCAGGTCGCAAACTAAAGACTGACATTTCATAGTCTGGTAGATACCTTAGATAGTGTTTGACAGAAAGTTCTGCTCCGCCCGGTCCCGCAGACCACATTATGTAGTGAATGTGCCTTCTCACTATTTTCTGGACTGGTACGACACTACTGATTTTAACTTGGTGAGTTGTCATGCTTTTTGAAGAGCTTGTGTCGAAATTTTCTGATTTTCAGCTTGTTTTTCATCGGCTGCAAAAATGAAGGCTGCCATGGTGAAGAAGACACCCTGTATTATTCCATCCCCTGGATTTTCAAAGTAAAAGAAGAAGTGTTGTTCAGATGAAGAGTGTATAAGAAACCAGCCAGCGAAAAAAATAACAAATACCAGTAAACTTGCCTTTCTCGTGTCACTAAAAGGTATCGATTGACTTTTATTGTAAAGTGATATGCAGAAGAAGACGAAAAAGGAATTAATTAATATATAACCTATGATACCACTGTGTAGTAGTATGTTTTGATTTCCCACATGAAAATCACAGTGTTCGAAAAAATGATTAGAAAATCCCCATCCGGTGACAGGTGATTCTTCCCATTGTTTCATTACTCTGGGGCCACGTTGACTCAAACGAATTAATGTACCATTAGCTGTGATATCTCCCTTGGCAAGGGCTTCCAAAGTAAGCATACGCTTAAATGCATTGTGTACCTGTGTTTGTATGACGGGTGTTGAAAGTACTCCTATGAAGAATAATGCGCCTACTCCAATGATGGAGATAACCTGTCGCGTGCTCATTTTCTGAACAAATAGGAAGAATCCAATGATGATAAGGCTAAAGCCAAGTGTCCACCCTCTCGTGGCTGAAAGAAATACAGAGGCAAAGTTTGCAGCAATCACTGCGTACAAATAGGTATTCCGAAATATTCCTTTTTGTCGGGCGAGGTAAAAAAGTGCCCCAAACAATGTGAGTAACAAGATCATTTGATTGAACAACCCACGGTATGTTCTTTCCTTAGTTACTTCTATCGCAAATTCATATTTTTCCTTTCCTCCAGAAAATTGTGCTGGAGTTTCTGACATCAATATTGTGAATAGCTGAGTGCCTAGAATAACAAATGCCATTGGAAATATGTACTTGAAAATCCTGGCATAATCTTGCTCTGATCGATATAGCCTGGGCAAGGCATAAAATAAACCTAGTGGAGTAATCCATTTCAATAATCTGAATTGCACATTCATTGCTCCTGAAAGTCCCACTACATATCCTTGTATGATCAAAAAGACCACATAGATCGCTAAAGCATATAAGAAGTTATTGTAAAAGGCATTCGCTGCCGGCTGCTTACCCAGGGACTTTATTACGGCAAGAATAATATACAATTGGCCCATTTCAATCCCTGGCAATCCGGGCAGTACTACCAGTGTGGCTTCATACAGTCCGAAAAAGCTTAAGAAGCCGTCTGATAGAATAAGAAAGAATACCAGCCAAAAGGCTTCGTCTCTGGAAAAGAAATATGCGATCAGGGTCCCAATGAAGAAGACAGCAGTGACCCCTGCTGAAGCAAAGTACACAGCAATTACAGCCAGTATTACCAGGCCATACAATTTTACCGATGCGGGAATACGATTTAGCATTAGTAGGTGAGTGCGGCGGGTTTAACCCTTAACTTGAGCGTTTCTGCCAAAAGATCTGCGTTATTCTCGATTGAAAATCTTTCCTCCATGATTTTAGTAAGCCAGGCTACCTTCTCCAATCGTTCGTTTTCATGATCTAAGTAGTATCGTACTGTTTCTTTGGATTCTTCAAAACATTTTACAGCCGGTACATTATCGTTGCCAAAAATTTCATCGACTCCTTGCTGCCATTCCAGCACTGGTAATGCCCCAGAGGCCAAGGCCTCGATAAATCGCCAATGAATGGCATGCAATAGACCAGGGTTCGCATCTACGGGTGCAATTTTAGTAGCGTTGTACATGTCGTTTATCTTTTCTACGGAGAAGTATTCAGTACGCTTGCGGTAATGATCCTTCAGTTTTGGAAAATATTCGAACCATCGCCTCCATGAATCGTCTCCATGTAGATGTAGATCGAAGTCTGTAAAACTATTTAGGAAACTTGCTTTTTTAAATCCCCAACTTGTTTTATAGCACATACCGATGTACAGTACGTCAGATTTGTATTTATTATAAAGCTCAGTGTCTAGTTCTTTTTTGAAATGCTGTGGAGGAAGGCTGGGATACATAAACTCGAGATTTTTTAATCCGAGTTTGTGCAGTGCCTCTATCCAAAACGTATCCGTCGTGAAGATCCCATCAGCATAAAACAGGAGAGGAAGAAAGTGTCGATTTGTTGCTGTATAATATGGGCAATCTCCCAGAAAGAAGGCAATCTTAGATTTTTTCTTAAATCGACGTAGCGTCTCTGGACGCAAGTATCCATTATTGTAAATGAAAACTAAATCTGGCTGAATCGAGTCGTATGCGACCTCATAGTTCCGATTAATTTTATCTAGATAGAATTTTTCCCATTTGGTACGGTACTTAAATGGAAATCGAAACATCTGGCTGCTGACCTTTTTGTGCCAGTCTTTTACATAATCTCCTGGATGGACGATATGCGTTTCATATCCCAGGTATTTCAGTGTGTCACGGGTCGTTTTAGAGAATCCTGAATATCCTCTGGGTAATATTAATAGTGCTTTCATTTAATTTCTTTCTTCGTTTGATTAGATGGAGTTTAGTACGGCATGGACAGATTCAATCACTCGGGTTTGCTCGTCGTCAGTGAGGACGGGATAAATGGGTATCCTGAGCAGTCTATCGAAGAAGGACATGGAACCAGGAAAGTCTTTATCTGTTCCGAGATGATTGTAGTATTCATTTCGATGTAATGGAGTGTAATGCACATTGGCCATTATACCGAGGTCACGTAGACCATCCATGATCTTATACTTTTTACCGGGGGGTACCAGGATGCCAAATAAGTGCCAGTTAGGTTCTGCCTTTTCCGTGACACGTAGGAAATCTATCTTGTCGATTTCGCTGAGTTCTCTTAGGTATCGTTCTGCGATTTCACGTCTGCGGCTATTCATCTTCGTGAGTTTTCGGAGTTGAGTGAGTCCCAAGGCTCCATTGATATTGGATTGGACATAACTGCCCCCGATATCCTTGTACTCGTAGAATCCCCGAGTGACGTTATCGGTCAGGAATGAATACTTATCAGTTCCTTTTTCTCGCATGATTTTCACAGTAGCGGCAAGGTCATCATCTTGGGTTACCAGAGCTCCACCTTCTCCTGTAGTCATGTTCTTTGTTCCATGAAATGAGAAGGTGCTGGCGTCCGCTTGATGTCCCGTATATTGACCTTGATATTTTGCCCCAATGGACTGTGCTGTATCATGAACCAGATAGAGATTGCTTTCTCTTGCAATCTCTTTAATCTGGTTCATTTCAGCAGGGTTTCCGGCGTAGTCTACGGCAACGACGGCTACAGTTTTTGGATTAATGTATTTTCTTAATTTACTTGGGTCCAGATTTCCATTGTCAGCATGTACATCCGCAAGTCGGATGTTTAATTGATTGATCAGTGGACCCAGTGCTGTACTAGTGTATGTGAAGTTAGGAACAATGACTTCAGAACCCGGTTTAAACCTTTTCGCACGAAAGGCTAAGTCAAGTGCGGATGTGCAGGAATTCATAAAGAGCGCATGTTGAACGCCCAGAAATTCCTGAAGTTCTTTTTCAAATTGTCTGCAGGCAGGACCATCTCCGCTCACAAAAGTACTTGCCAGTGCATCTCTCACTGCATTCATATCATCTTGAGAGATTAAAGGTTTGTGAATGAGTACGGGATCCACTGCAGCTCTCGTTGGTACTTCCG
Source organism: Saprospiraceae bacterium (assembly GCA_050298535.1). Taxonomy (GTDB): domain Bacteria; phylum Bacteroidota; class Bacteroidia; order Chitinophagales; family Saprospiraceae; genus JABDMH01. Next base: position 164,876 of record JBNKUI010000113.1, on the reverse strand, counting down.
TTTTTATCGTCGTAATCGTATTAGACATTTTTACTTTTTTAGAGTTCACTAGTTATGCAGGTACTTCTTCCTTAGCAGGGTATGTCTCTTTGTACCAATTGATGGTTTCTTGCACACCGCTTCTGAAGTCTATACTTGGTATCCAGTTGAGCAGTTTGGGGCCTCGCTCTGCCACCATACATTTGTAAGGCGCGCCATCTGGCTTAGAAGTATCCAGTGCAATTTCACCAGAAAAGCCTACCAGATCCTTTATGAGATTTGCCATGTCGATGATAGAAATTCCTTCTCCGACTCCAATATTTAACATATCTACTCCAAAGTCGGTGTCCAGCGCGGCTATCAGTGCAGAGGCAGCATCATGGACATGCATCCATTCCCGTACAGGTGTTCCCGTTCCCCAGACAATGACAGAATTTTTGGCGGTTCGCTTGGCTTCCACAAACTTCATGATGAGAGCTCCCAGTGCATGGGATCGTTCGGCTTCGAAATGGTCTCCAGGACCATAGAGATTAGGTAGTACTAGATTTGCACTTTGCAGACCATATTCCTTGTGACTTGCCCAGGCATTCATCCATATTCCTTTTTTTGCAAAAGCATATGCCTGTACTGATTCATGCATCGGACCATCCCAAATCTCATTTTCTTTAAAATGAGAGGCCTGTCCCGGATAAATACAATTCGGAATTGGATTGATAATTTTTTGGACACCAAATTCCCTTAAACATTTGAATAGATTGATATTCATCAAAGTATTCTTTTCATATAACTCTACAGGGTACTTGTATCCATATTGGATACCTCCAACAAAAGCTGCACAATTGATCACTATCTCTGGCTGAGTCTTTCTAAAAAAGCCTCGTACGGCTTCAAGGTCCAGTAGGTCCAGACCCAGACTTTGCGAGGTTTGGATTGATGAGATGGATTGATCGTTTAATTGCGACACGACTTTTCTTCCAAGAAATCCCGTAGCACCGGTCACTAGTATTTTCTTCATCAGGCGATCTCTTCTACGTTACTAATTATTTCAAATCCATTGGTCTTGAGTAGGTGATTTCTTTTCACTTCCAGCAGGTCAGATTGAACCATTTCAGTAATTAAATCTGAGACCGTACGCTTGGCTTTCCAACCCAATTGACTCTTCGCTTTAGAAGGATCTCCAATCAGGAGATCAACTTCAGTAGGTCTGTAATAGAAAGGGTCTACCTGGACCAGGATTTGACCTACAAAGAGGTGATCCGGACGCACACCTGTTTGAAGGAGAAACCGCACTTCATCTATTTCTTCGATGCGAGCCTTTTCATTGGGTCCTTCTCCCTCGAATGATAGTCGAATTCCCACTTCACGGAAGGCCTTATCTACAAAACTTCTGACTGTTGTTGTCTTGCCAGTAGCAATGACATAGTCTTCTGGGATATCTTGCTGAAGCATTAGATACATGGCTTCAACGTAGTCCGCGGCATGCCCCCAATCTCGCTTGGCATCGAGATTTCCGAGTGATAGCGTTTTTTGAAATCCCAGTGATATATTGGCGACTGCTCTCGTGATTTTTCTTGTCACAAAAGTTTCACCTCTTACGGGAGATTCGTGGTTAAACAATATTCCATTGCAAGCATACATGCCGTAAGCTTCCCTATAGTTGATAGTCATCCAATAAGCATATAATTTAGCAGCAGCATAAGGACTTCTAGGATAAAAAGGGGTGGTTTCAGATTGGGGTACTTCTTGCACGAGGCCATATAGTTCAGATGTTGAAGCCTGATAGATTCTGGTTTTTTTAGTAAGTCCCAGGATCCTTACTGCTTCCAGTACTCTCAATGTGCCCAGGCCGTCAACATTACCGGTATATTCAGGTGTGTCGAAACTCACCTTCACATGGGACATAGCTCCCAGATTGTAGATCTCGTCGGGTTGAATTTCCTGTACGTAGTTTATAATATTGTTAGCATCAGTGAGATCACCATAGAAGTAATGAAATCTACCATTTTCCTCTTGCCTATCATTTGCAAAAAGTGAATCGATACGGGAGGTGTTGAAAGAGGAGCTTCTTCTTTTCATACCCCAGACCGTATAACCTTTGTCCAGGAGCAATTTTGCAAGGTAAGCTCCATCTTGCCCGGTTATGCCGGTGATTAAAGCGACTTTTGACATCGAGATAAGTTTTGTGAATTTATGTAGGCAGTTAGCTACCTACGAAGAATTTGTATGTTCTTGGAATTACCATTTTCTGCAAGAGTCTTATTTCCTCACTTTTTAGTAGAAAATGAAACCCCAGGTATATACTGATGGCCAGTATTACGGACGTAATTACCTGCCAGATATTAGGTAGGTCAGGACCATAGGTGCTAAAGACGTAAACCAATATACCCATGATAGCACTGATCCAAATGGTTTTACCTATGTCTGAAACCTGCTCAGCAAGTCCGTAGGATAAAAATTTATCTGAATAGTAGGTATTTATGATCAAGGCCAGATAATGTGAGACCACGTACCCTAATACAAGTCCATATATCCCAAATTGTATTCCTATTATGATAGCAATTGCGGTAATGACCTTTTTAATGATTTCGACTCTAAGACAGAGATCTGCTCTGCCTAGTACCAGCAATAAATCAAGGTTTATGGAATTAAAGTGATAGGTGATTCCACCCAGACATAGTAATTGTAAAAACGGAGTAGATGGCTCCCACTTCTCGCCTAGGAACGAAACGATAATGGGATTTGCCATCACTCCAATGATAACCATAATCGGGATAATTATAAAGGAACTTAAAAGCATTATCTCTCGATAGCCCCTTTTAAGTTTCATCTTGTCATCCTGCAGTTTTGATAATACAGGATAGGTTACTTTTTGAATAATTTGCTGAAAGTTGTTGGCCGGTACATTCGTGAGATAGTTTGCCTGAGAATAATATCCCAGGGTTGAGGCGGTAAAAAATCGACCAATAATTACCTGGAGAATGTTTTGAAATATTTTATGAATGATAGCTTCTGCTAATAGATTGGATCCAAATCCAAACAGTTTTTTGAAAGATTGCCGACTAAACCTTAGCAATATTTTCCATGGATGATATATCCAAAGTAGGAGAGAGGTCAGACCCTCCATTAGCATGAGTTTTGCAACGAGACTCCAAACACCAAACCCCGAGAATGCCATCCCGATCGCTATTGCACTAGAAACACTTACCGCCACTATACGGATTCTGGTTTGTGTTTTAAAATCAATTTTATGTGTAAGTACGGCCTGTTGAATTATACCCAGAGAGTTGACAATGAGATTTAATCCCATGATCCTCACGATCCAAATTAGAATACCCTCACCAAAAAAGACCGAAATAGCAGGTGCTGCTGTGTATAATAAAGCGTAGAGGATACACGCCACCACCAGATTAAAAATAAAAGTGGTGGACTTGTCATCATCAGAGATTGTCTTTTGTCGTATCAGAGCAAAGGAAAACCCACTATTTATGAAAGCAGAAGATATCTCGAAGAATACCATAACCATAGCCACTAATCCAAAATCCTCAGGGGTGAGTAACCTTGCTAGTACCACGGTCACTACCAGATTGATGACACTGGCTCCGGCTTTATCAATAAATAGCCAGATAAACCCTGAGATTGACTTATCGCGGATGCTTTCAGTCACTAGGAGCTAACTTCTTGGGTTTTTTCTCTCGTCCCATTTTGCTGGGCGACCGTTGGTCTAAATTTCTTAAATGCCTTAGCCTTATCCTCCTTGTAGTACCCATATCCCTGGCCATACTGAGATCCATATCCGGGTCTATACCCACCAGGTTTATTTAGGTGCACTCCATTGAGGACTATGAACGGTTTTGGAAGTTTTTCTTTGGCATTTATATCATTTATGATTTCCAAATGGGCCTTTCTGGTGAAGCCTGCCCGTACCACATACATAGTTGCATCGGCCAGGTGATCTATTTGCAGAGCATCTGCCACAAGCCCCACAGGAGGAGCATCAATGATGATGAAATCGTACTGATCTCGCACCTCAGTGACTAATTCCAAAAGTCGGTTGGAGAGAATGAGTTCACTTGGGTTAGGGGGTTTGGGACCACTTCCGATGATATCCAGTTTCGGATGCAGTCCACTTGGAGCAATAATTTGATCAACCGTTACCTTTGGGTCTACCAGGTAGTTGACTACACCCTCATTAGCTCTGCGGGCCGGCTTATACACGTCGCCTTTGGGTTTTCTCAGGTCTAACTCAAGTATCAAGGTTCTTTTACCTGATAAAGCTTGAGTCATACCGAGATTCAGGGTGATGAAGGACTTACCTTCAGAAGATATACTGCTAGTGATCAGGACGGATTTGATTTCCTTTCCTGGAGTAACATACGCCAGGTTAGCACGAAGCATTCGGAACATTTCAGCAATGGCAGAACGACTATGAGCCAGTACTGCCAAATCTTCTTTTTTCTTTTTTGTGTATCCTAATACACCTACCACGGGCACAGGAGACTGCGATGTGATATCGCCCTCAAATTGAATCTTATCATTCATGCCATCCATGATGAAGGCAAATCCCGTAGGCAAGGCAATGCCCAAAAACAAGGCTATTAACCAAATCTGGGCTTTAATGGGGCCTATGGGTTCCATGGCAGCTTCAGCTGGTTGAATAATTGTACCGGTAGATGTGGTTACGGCCAAACTAATGGCTGATTCTTCTCGCTTCTGGAGAAGATAGAGATATAAGTCTTCCTGGATGTCTTTTTGTCGTTGCATCTCAATCAATTCCCGCTCCATTTTGGGAAGAGATTTGAGTCGCACTTCCAATTGAGTCTTGTCGTTCAATGCAGCATTATACTCAACCAATAAGTCTTTTCGAATGGATTTAATATTTTCAATAATAGTAGGGCGGAAATTACGCACCTGCTTTTCTATAGTCTGTAGGTCCGGGTGCATAGGACCCAGTTTACCCTTAGTATCTTCATATTCGCGCAGAAGGTCGTTAAATTTTGCAAGTTGATTGACTAGGGTTAAATTAGTTAGTCGCGAGTTAGTCGGTACGAATTCAAAGTTGCTTTTATTTTCTTCCAGAAAATCACCCATAGATTCCAGTATTTCTAGCTCTACTTCTGCTCGCGATATGTCTTTATTTGATGCCGCAAGCTCATTCAGGAGGAGGCTGCCTTCTGTGCTCAGTTCCACCATATTTCGACTTCTCTTGTACTGTTCTACGCGGGACTCGGCACTGGTAAGTTCTCCGCTGATAAGACCAATTCTTTTATTTATTAAATCAATAGTATTCTGAAAGACTCTATTTTTAGTTTCAACGGTGGTCTGATTGTAGCGGTTTAGTATTCCGTTTATAATGTCAGCTGCACGTTGAGCAACCACGTCTTTAATTCCTATTTCTATGGTACTGGACCTTTCTCCAACCACTCGTACATCCAGTTCTTGAATTAGGCTTTCAGCAACACTGTTAACAGGAGAAACTGTCAACTCAATTTGATCGTTATTGGAAAGCTCGGTAGTGGATGATAGTGTCAAGTATCCCTGAGGTATTCTGAGCCGAGATCCAAACTGACCATCATAAGCTATTTTATCTATTGTAATTGTGTATGAACCATCATGTTTGCCAGAGATAACACCTATAACGCTGGAGTTTACGTCAGCTGGTTGCCAGTCAATTACTTCAATCGGTGAATCTTTGTACAGGTCTTTTCGCTTAAAATTTTTCAATTGAACAAAATGGTACTGAAGATCATTTTCCCTCACTACTTCTGCCACAGCAGGTAAGGATTTAATCATTAGCATTTCGTTCTCAATATTCTTCTTTTGCTTAGTAAGACCGAATTCAGCAAAGATGGCTTCCTCATCAAGATGTCCAGCTGTTGCGTCCTCATTGATAAGTAATAGAGCGGATGATTCATACTGGGGCTGAGCAACATGCAGATAGAAATATGCGGCAGCCAGCATCAGGGGTAATATGATGAGATAGGCATACTTATACTTTATGATCAGATGAATAATCTTCCGGTGATTTATTTGACTGTGTGCCATGGAATTCTATTTAAGTATTGGAGTAATTTATTTGACGATGGTGACAATAAGGGTAGCCAGAGTAAACAAGGGGTACAAAACTCCAGAATACCTGTTTATCAGATCCCCTTGAGTTGCATATTGTCTGGCCTTCAAAGGCTGCACATATACAATGTCATTGGGTTGCAGGTAAAAGTAGGGGGATTGGAAAATGTTCTTATTCTGTGTGTTGAGACGGACGGTCTCTCGCACTTCACCACGTTCCCGAATGACCAGGACCCTATCTCTTCGAGCGTAGGGGGTAAAGTCCCCAGCCATGCCAATGGCTTCAATGACGTTTAGTCGCTCATTAGGGATAGTATAAGTGTTGGGGCGATTGACCTCGCCCAGAAGAGTGACCCTGAAATTTACAAATCGTACTTGTACTGAGGCATCCGGAATGTAGGTGACAAGTTGCTCATTTAATTCATTTCGTAATTCCGAAATGGATTTGCCTCCAGCCATTATGGGACCGAGTAAAGGAAGATATATGAGACCGTCTTCGTCTACCCGATAGCCGTTTAATGAATTTAGCGCCTGTTCACCCGTTATGCCCTGCAATTGTAGCTGCTGCTGAAATGCCTGGACCGTTTCCTGGTTTCTACTTGCGACCGTTATACCAATGATGTCATCAGCACGTATTTGTAAAATGGGTTGTGAATCAATGTCTGTTAATTCTGCGTTTAAATCATCAAACATGATCATTTCGGCATGTTTTACTCCACCACAACTACTCAGTGTTGCTATGATGAAGAAAATGGATATGCCATGGTAAATGTTCCTATAATTCATGGTTATCAATTGTTTGAAAAAAAATGGTTATCTATCTAAATACCCGTGGGTATGGGTGTGGCTACATTTTTAATAAGTGTATGGTTAAGAAAATGTCCCTGGACTTCAATGGAATTTAATTTCTCTAGCTGGGATCTATTATGTAGATCTGTGCCCACGAGGTCATACCAGTTCCTATCTAGTATTTCCTGTGCTATGTTGGTTACGTTTTTTCCATATTGTCCATTCAAAGAGAGCATGTTGAGCTGAAATAAGCAGCCAGCATCTTTTAATTTTTCATACTTGTCCAGGTCTGCATGCATGTATCCGTATCGTTCAGGATGTGCTACTACAGGTTGGTACCCTTTTAATTTTATTTCAAAAATAAGTTCCTCATAGCCTGCATAGGAATTGAGAATGGGAAGCTCAATTAGTATCATTTTTCTGGGGAGAAGGAGAAAAAAGTCACTGTCCAGATGTTTTTTAAATCCCTCGTCAATCATATACTCGGCAGCCAATGCGAGTTCTATGTCAATATTTTCAAGGAGAAATTTTCTGAGAAAATCTTCAAATCTTTCAATTAAGTAAGAGGGGTCATTGTCGTAGTACCCCGACATAATGTGAGGAGTTGCTATTAATTTTCTATAACCGAGATCGCTTAATTTTCGAATGATTTCTATTGATTCCTGGAAATCTTCTGCACCATCATCCACTCCGGGCAACCAATGAGCGTGCATGTCAACCGCAAGGTGATTGATCACTGTAGTACCATCGGCATGATCCGATACAAATAAACTTTGATAGGGTTGGAGCCTCCCTGAGGATCTTGCCGATGGTTGAGTTCCAAGAAAAGAAAATCTCATAGCAATACTACAGAGATGACTTTAAAGCCAATGTTTTTTCAAACGGATGTCTGATCAATGGTGTGTTTGCCATTTTATGATGATGACCATTAAGTGCTACTATTGGGGCATTTCGTATGTCATAGACTATTTGCACTGCTTTGCTTGCCGCTTCAAGTCCAAAGCCTTTACCCGCAAGAATATCTTCATAACTTAATTTATGGAGATCTGTGAAACCTGTACTAAATTCAATTTCTTCATTATCTATTTGAATGGAACGATATGTTCTGATTCCTTGCGCCTGTATTTTTTCTGGTAATGTGTCACTATTGATGCTAAGGAACCAATTGACGTTTGCTCGTTGTAACTTCAAGAAACCAGCGGCTCTGTCGTGTGTGTGTACATGGACCTTGTTATCAAGCACATCCCCAAATATCCATTGCAACATGTCAAAGAAATGAATTCCTATATTAGTAGCGATGCCTCCAGACTTTTCTGTGATTCCTTTCCAACTGGAATAATACCATTTACCTCGAGAAGTTATATAGGTCAGATCAATATCATGAATTCTATTGGGTTGTGCATCGACCTTTTCTTTTAATGCAATAATTGCTGGGTGAAGTCGAAGTTGTAAGATTGTATAGACTTTTCCTTTGAAGTCGTTTTGAGCCTCGTACAAACCGTCCAGATTCCAGGGGTTTAGTACTAGAGGTTTTTCACAGATGACATCTGCACCAATACGTAGACCGAAAAGAATGTGAGAATCGTGAAGATAATTAGGTGAACATACTGAGATGTAATCTATTTTTGTGCCGTTCCGAATGAGCTTGGTGAGATATCTGTCAAATCGTTCAAATTCAGTAAAGAAAGCGGCATCTGGAAAATAGCTATCTATTATTCCAACGGAGTCATTCTTATCCAGTAGGGCAATAAGATTATGACCTGTTTCTCGAATGGCTTTCATGTGCCTGGAAGCAACATATCCAGCTGCGCCAATTAACGCAAAGTTTTTCATGGGATTTTTGATTCAGGATTATCAGAAAACTGCAATTTTCTGACGTTAATTATTTATGACTATGGTATTTAGTGGACTCTATGAAGCCTTGTTTATATGGTGATCAGTATGAGATCTCGTAGAGATGTTTTTACTGAGGATTCTTGGATCTACTTTTACACTCAACTGAATTCCAATATTTTCGAGATTGACAATAAAGGAGTGTTTGTTTTCTTTTTCTGCCAGGATGCCTTTGGTGCCAGCTAATGATCCAGAAATAATTTCTACGATATCTCCATTTTCAAAGTCGTGCTCTGAAAGAACATCAATTTCATGAAATTCTCCCACCACTTTTCGCAAAATGATGATTTCATTTTCGGGAATGGAAATAATTCGGTTTTCAAACTTTAAAAATGAAACAACACCGACCGTGTCCAGTACAGACACATATTCTTTCTTTGTTATTTTCACAAATACGTAGCAATTTATTAGGGGTAGCTCTACAGTTGTCTTTTTACGACCATAGATTCTGATCCGCTTATCTAAAGGAATGTAACATTCAATTCCTTTATTTTTTAATTGCTCGCAAACGTATTTTTCGCGCTTGAACCGTGTGTATACAGCAAACCATTTAGCCTCATGCATGCTGAGGTGTGATTCACCCTGTTCGATAGGAGTGACCATTGTGGGAATAAGATTGAGTGTGTTTAAATCTTGAGTGTATTTGGACCCAGAGACGGCTTCGCCTCTAATCTGTCACAAGGACTGGGATCCTAAAGGTTTCTGAATGAAAAAAGTCTAAGTGTTCAATCGGGCCGAAGCCTTTCAGGTATCTGGCAGGCATTTACCTGCAGTATGAGTGTGTCCCTTTAAATCAATACGTTAGTGAAATATCTGCTACAGAATCATAGCAGACGGAACGAAAGGGGACGAGTGTTTGTGTTTGTGTGTTTTTCGGTGGAGATGGACCAATATAAGTTGGACTCACTCCTTGCTTACGTTTGGGTGACATTGAGCTTGGATTTTGTGTACAAATAAAATACTATTATGATCCCAGTAGGGACAATAATCTACTATTCTAATGGAGTCAACTATGGTCAGTTTGAGCTTCGTTCTACAGCAATTGGAGCTATTGCTGGTGTTTAACTTTTCTACTTTCTAAGCTCTTTTCGAGGATGAATGTAATGAGGTTTCTTCGAAAATAAAAATGCAATTCATAATTTATTGTGTAGTAAGATGCTAGGCTAAGCGTGCAACGATGCCTGTCCTATTATCGTTATACGTTAGATCTAATTTATTCTTAAATTGTTTACATAGTTACAGTGTATGCCATTTTTTTGTCTTAGTATTTATATGTGGCTCAAATTGACTTTACTTATAAGTAATGAGTAATTTAAATATTTGTTTTTCTATATGCATACTCTTCCTTTTTCGAATATGGCTCTGTTGAAATTATTTGGAAGAGGTCCTTTCCAGCGAGTTTGAAAGTTTTTTTCTTTTATGTCGGATATTTTTGATTCAGTTATGTCAAGATCATTCAATGGTAGTCGGTTAGTGATGAGTTAACGGGTCTGATGTAGCTTGTCGTAGCAATTGTATCCCTTCTGAAGTGGCTTTCTCAAAGTATATCCCATGTACTTCCCGAAGGAGGACATTTCTTGGATCAATGTAAGGCATTGAAATTCAGTAGCTTGGTAGCAATGGCCGTCTCTCAAACACTCTCTACCCACTCCTTGCTTACACATGAAATATTTTGTTAATGTTTTGAAGATTGTAAAATAGTTAGTTACATATTATGAATTGGCATAATATTTGGTATTACTTGTGTGAGTAATTATCAAATGGTGTTATGTCGAATACAGCTAAAATAGGATGGGTGTTCGGGCTGCTGTACTGGATGGTAGGGGTGTCGGTTGCTTTGGGTCAGCCATGTCCAAATCCTAATCCAATACTGGGTTCCAATCTGGTCTGTCCGGCATCCCAGGAGGTGTACAGTCTTACTACCGATAATAGCCCGGCAAGTACTTACGTTTGGGAGCTACTGAATGGAGGTGGCACTATTGTCTCAGGCTCGACTTCCTTTATGATCACGATTGACTGGTCTGACATGAATGGTGGACCCTATACACTACGGTGTACGGAGCAGGTCGGAGCTTGTTTCTATCAAAATGAGCTCGTCATAAATGTGGCAGATGATGTAGTAAGATATCCTTTCAATTGCTTTAGTGAAGTAAATATCCCATATGAATTGAATTGTGAGAAATTAGTGCTTCCTGAACATGTGCTGGCAAGTGGAAGACCTGATTGTGATAATAGCTTTGAATTGAAACTGACCGTTGGTGATGATGTAGAAATTGCTAATCCGGTAGGAATCGCATATCTAAATCAAGTGGTGAGTGCCACGGTGATACATGTAGCCTCAGGAAGAGCCTGTACCTCCAGGATTACCTTGAAGGATGGATCTGCACCTCAACTTATTTGTGAAAACGATACGACATTATGTAATGATCTTCGTGCCTGGGAGCCCTTCGGTCCCGGTTTCAAGATCCCTACCGTGATTGATAATTGTGCAGATTCACTGGTTCCAATACCAGATGGATATGAGTGGATAAACCTCGTGACTGATACGGTGTTTTCAGCACAAATCATTCGTGGATGGCGAGCAGTAGATAATTATGGTAATACCTCGTCTTGCTATGATACTATATTCTTACGCAGGATTGATTTCGATGAAATTATATGTCCTGTAGATACTGTGATCGCTTGCGATGCTGATTACTTTGATATCAACGATCCGCTTACAGCAGGTGTGCCTACTTTTGAAGGGCTCCCAATATACGCGGAGAAATCATATTGCGACTTCTCAATAGAATATGAAGATAAGGTCATCCCGCAGTGCCCTGGAGCATACCGAATTCACCGCGAATGGATCCTTATTGATGTGAGTGGTCCGATTGCTTTGGTTGATACTTGCCATCAGATAATTGACATCGTGGATACCACAGGACCGGTCATCGAATTCGATTCCGATAAAATTACCTATGAATCGCACGATATGGTCTGGGGTATTAATCCAGATAGAACGTATAAGACGATACGATTTCCGACACTAGATTATGATTGTGTGGCACATGGTTATTTCCCAAGACCTGTCATTTCAGATGCATGTGGTTCGGATGATGAGATCCAAGTAGATATTGTATGGACTAATAATCACCTATCATACTTAAATGGTGATCCTGATAGTGAACATTTGCATTTTTCCAACATGCCGCAAGGTAAACATATGGTGGTAGTTCAGGCCAGAGACGAATGTCACAACATAAGTACTGATACGCTAGTGGCTATCGCAGAAGATGTAACGGCTCCGTATTTTACCACAGATCGCGATCCGGTGGTTTCACTGGGAGCATATGCTGAGATCACCTGGATCGATGTGTCAGTATTCGATGAAGGTACTTATGACAATTGTAGTTTGTATAAGATTTTAGGTCGTAGAGTAGATTGGGAGACGGCTTGTGGGTATACGGCTGATTCAGCAATGTTTAGCTCGGTCAGAAATCATTATGATAATTTCTGGGAGTGGTTGCACGAAGATCCGGATTCCATGTGTGTAAGTGATATTGGATACGGATGGACGGATCAAATTCCATTTTGCTGTGCCGATGCCTGCAGTGATCATCCTGTGGTGGTGGAGTTGATTGCCATTGATGCTCATTGTAATATCGCAAAGGCTTGGGTAAATGTGGAGGTCGAAGACAAATCAGCGCCTGAGGTGAAATATCGACTTCCTGATCTTGAAATCTCATGTTACGCCTACAATAATTATTATAGAGATCATGTCGAGGAAGGCAACTGGGACGTTTTTGGAAAGTATGACTCTTATGTCAGCACATTATATGGTGTTGAAACTTCCAAGACTTATATTAAGGATAGGATTTGTCTGGAAGAAGTGCCAGAATACGAGTACAATCCTTATCACCCACATGAATACACAGATGAGGACTTCTACGAATGGATTACAGATACAATAGATAATGGACTGGTTTTAGAAAACTGCGGTCTGTCAATATCTGAAACCCAAAAGTCATTTTTTGAATCTTGTGGAGTGGGTTGGATAGAACGAACCTTTGTTTTCAAGGGAGCATGTAGTGCAGATAAAGCAGATTCTACAGTGGTCAAGCAAAAGATAAAGATCTACAATGACTGTCCACTCCATGAATATGATATCATCTGGCCTTCCAAAGACACTACGATTTATAGTTGTAATCTGGTAGAGGTAGAAACACCAGAACCTAGATTGAGATATCCTGATGAATGTCGCGAAATTGGAATTCATTCTGATGATCAGGTGATTTCAGATTTGTACAATGCGGATAGTACCTGCATTAAGATTATTCGTACCTGGTCAGTTATTGACTGGTGTCGACAGACAGAGCCCTATCATGATGAATGGGTAGGAAACCAAAACTACCACTACTATGAATACGAACAGATCATTTATATCAAGAATCAATATGGTCCGGAAATCGAGGACTGTGACCTGGACACAGTTTGTATAGCCAATGATTGCTCTGGTACTTTGAATACCACGATTTCTGTAACTGATGATTGTACGCCTGCCGACCAAATTGAGATCGAATGGTCTCTTTATAAGAAATACAACGACACCTATCTGCCATTGGACCGAGGAGAGGGAGCTACTGCATATGTAGAGAATCTGCAAGAGGGTGAATATAAACTTACGTGGGAGGCAATGGATGGATGCAACAATCTGTCGGTTTGCTCGGATCGATTTAAAGTAGTGGACTGTAAAAAACCGGTGCCGATTTGTCTAAGTAGCACCACAGTGAAGCTGTATCCTGTTGATCTGGATCAGGATGGACAAATTGATACAGCCGTGGGTGAGATTTGGGCCTATGAATTGAATGTCAGCAGTCAAGACAACTGTAGTGACGACCTTGACTACCGGATTCGGTGGAAGGGGACGGGTATGGTAGATGCCAAGGGAAACCTTCTGCCTCCGGATTCGACAGCAACAAAATTAAGTATGGGATGTCGCGATGTTGGGCAGGCATATGTGGAAATGTGGGTCGTGGATCCTTCTGGGAATGCTGATTTTTGTGAGGTTCTACTCACCATTCAGGGCCCTATTGAGGGATGCTCTGGTGAAATTGGAAAGGTAAAGGGAAGAGTAAGCAATATGAAGGGTGCGGGTATTAATGATGTGACCCTAACATTATCAAACGTCTCCGGTGTGAAAGTCACCGCTGAGACTACTGAGCAAGGCACGTATGATTTCGGATCCTATAAAATGGATGGCAGCAACTATTTCCTGCAACCTTCGAAGGAAGACTTACCAATTGAAGGAATCTCAACTTATGATCTATTGCAATTGGCCAAGTTCCTTCGGAATAAAATCGACTTTGAATCTACCTTTGAACTAAGAGCGGCTGATATCAATGGAGATGGTAAGCACTCAGTACAGGACTTGACGATTCTACGTAAGTTTATCTTGGGCAAAACCGAAGCCTTGCCCGTCGAAAAGACTTGGAGGTTCTTCAATAGTGATATGGAGGAGACCTCAGCACTCACTCAGCTATCGGGTCAGATAGAAAAAATGGACTTTATAGGCATCAAGATTGGTGACATTAATGGCAATGCAGCCGATTCTGAATCAACCGCAAGATCAGGAGCTTCAAAATTTATACTGCAGGTGGATGACTTGGATCTGATGCCTGGAGAAATTCAGACTATCAATATCTATGCAAGCGAGGATGTTCTGCTGGAGGGAATCCAGTCAAACCTGGTATTTGATTCTGAGGCACTTGAGATTCTGAATGTAGGGTCAGGAGTAGTTGGGGTTTCAGAAGAAGATACATATCTCAAGGGAGATCATTTGCGTATGGTATGGATAAATGCCGATCAGGTCACTGAAGTAAGTAAGGGAGATCTCCTATATGAAGTATCCATTAGATCGAAAAGGTACGGATCACTCAGCGACGTCATAAGTCTGGGAAAGACGAACCTACCTAATGAAATCTATGATGCTCAATACTATGTGCCACGTGATATGGGATTGCAATTTGTGCAAAAAAATGGAGTATCCATGGCACAAAACCAACCAAATCCTTTCAGATCGGTCACGCAATTGGCTATCCATGTCGATAAACAACAGGAAGCCATGCTGGTGATCCGGGGTTTAGATGGTAGAATCTACCATGAAAGAAGAGTATTGTTAGTAACAGGAGAAAATCTTGTCGAAGTAGATCGGCGTATGGTGGGTTCATCTGGTACTTACATTTATACTTTAATTTGCGAAGGAACTACCATTTCAAGAAAAATGATTGTTATGTAATAGCAAAAGAATATCCATTTGATTACTCACTCAGCCCTGTCGGTTTTCCGTCAGGGCTTTTTTGTGCCTCCATATCTCAACATATTATATATATATCCCTGTTTAATGTATATTCGTATTGATTTAAACGTAGTTATGAATGTCAATATTCATTGATTCGATGAAAAAAATCACTTGTTGACACAAAATTTATCATAAGAAGAGATAGATTATTGATTTAATGTGACTACTTTTGAAAAGCTTTCAATATGTGATTTTGTTGCATGCATTTTGATTGCTGCTTTTAGTTATGAAATGGGACTCGCGAATAATCGCGTGGATCATTAACCAAAACTACACTACCATGGAGATATTTGCGCGATGCAAGTACTGCTTTGCAGTATTTAGTCTATTGCTTTTCACGACCCCCTCTGCTCAGGCAGCAATTACCATTACCACGTTTTTGGATGCCAACAATAACGGCGTTCAGGATGAAGGAGAAGACCTGGTGGGCGGTCTGACAGTCTCAGGAGTAGATGAGGTGGGAAATTCTGTTTTCTTTCTCAGTGACATTCCAGGACAATTTACCACACTTGGAGATGTAAATGGTCGAGTTCGTGTGCAGGTGACTGGATACGATGAGTCACGTCTTCCAGGGGTAGCCGGTCCAACATCTGTGTTTTTTGTTGTGGATGGAGCTCAAGTCTCCGTACCTGTCAGTGCGGGTCCAAATATAGTTTCGGGATCAACCAGGATTATGGTGCCATGTTATGAGGGTGGTCCTGCCGAGGGTAAAACTGATGCACCTGGCTTTGTATCCTTTCCATATGATGTGAATGGAGTTGCTCAGTCAAAGGGAGGATCCGAAGTCGATCCTCAGATGGATGCATCACTGGAGCAAATTGGCACAACTTGGGGTGTTGCTTATCAAAATTCTAAAAACCGTGCCTTCACGTCCGCTTTACTCAAGAGACATTCTGGATTAGGTCCACAGGGACTTGATGGCCTCTATGTGATAGATTACAGTTCAGGGACACCCTCTGTTTCTGGATTCAGTGTCGGAGATGCCGCCAATGTCTCAGGTGATCCTCTGGATTTTGGTGAGATAGTCCGCGAAAATGTAGAGGGTGATGTTGATGAAACCATGCCTTATGCATTGACGTCTACTCCTGAAACGGCCACCTATGACATAGATGCCTTTGATAAGGTCGGATCCTATGGATTTGGGGATATTGATTTGACGGAGGATGAGCAGACATTGTGGATGGTCAATCTAAGACAGAGATCATTGATTGCGATGGATGTAAGCGCTGATGATCTATCGATGGCTACAGCCAATGTTCAGCACTATAAAATTGATGATCTCAATGGCCTACCCAATCTTAATTTCCGTTATAGAATGTGTGTGAATGCAGGAGGTGTCAAGAACGGGGAAGGTGCCGAGGCTTTTACTGATGCCAATGGAATTGCCTGGGATAAGAATAGGTTTTCCGTGGGAGGTGTCTCTGGTTATCAGGCATTTACCGTCGGAAATCAGTTGAGCGCTGGTACTTCAGAAGCTATGCTGTATCAAACATACTTGACTGGAAATTTGAAATACGAAATTCCCATCTACAGTGAGGAAAATTATGAGGTAATACTGCATTTTGCAGAGCCGCAGAACTTTAGTATAGGGGATCGTAAGTTTGATATCTTGCTGGAGGGAAATGTTGTGCAGGCAGATTTCGATATCGTAGAAGCAGCTGGTGGTAACAGGAAGGCCACTACAGTAACATTTGATGTTCAAGGAGCTGGTCCCACTCTTGATGTCGAGCTGGTTTCCAAACAGGGAAATGAAGTGACAGAGGCCCTTATTTCAGGTGTCGAGATCGTGGGAGAAAGTGTAATGGAATCGGGTGTTTTGAGACCATGGGGATTGACATTTCATAATGGCAAAGGATATCTGGGATTAGTTGCTGATGGTTCGGTTTCTCACTCGAGGGAGCATTTGTTTGGATATGTGTTGTCATTTGATCCAGAAAGTATTTCTTCAGGATTTACCGAAGAGTTAGCCTTTCCACTCGGGTATCCCCGTGAAAGAGCATCAAATGCTCACCTTACAAATCCTCAGCCTCTGAGATCATCTGAATGGCAAGCCTGGGTAAGTGAATGGGAATCCACGGGAATCGTACCAGGACAGCACCAACTTTCTAGTTCAGGTGCATTGCTGTGTGCTTATCCCCAACCGATCTTATCTGATATTGATTTTACTGATGATGGTGGATTGGTTGTAGGTTTGATGGATCGATGGGCACATCAGACTGGTTATCGTAACTATCCATCTATCTTAGGAAACCAAGTCTTAATTGTTTCCTATGCTGCGGGTGACTTACTTAGAGTATTTGAGACTAATGGTGAGTTTGCCCTCGAGAGCAATACCAACGATCAGGGACCATTTAGACAGGATGACGGACCCAGTTATTCAGGTGAGTTCTTCTATGATGATCATTATGTTTCAAGTGTGGCACACCATGGTGAGTCCTTTACCGGTGGTTTAGGAGTACTGCCAACCTCTGGAGAGGTAGTCAATACCGTGTTTAATCCAATATTGACTAGCGGAATAAATGACTATGATAATGGTGGTGTTTATACCCAGGGCTTACATGTTTACAGTACTGAGACTGGTGCCAAAGAAAGAGCTTATTTGTTTATAGACCAGTACATTTCTGGTAAAGCAAATGGACTGGGAGATATGGAGTTTGCTGTACAGTTGGTCGGTGGTGAAATGGGGAATTATGTATGGTGTGACGGAAACGGTAATGGTATACAGGATCCGCAAGAATACGGTATTGATGGCATTATGCTTACGTTGCACGACAAGGAGAATAGTAATCAGCAAGTAGATATGGTGACCACTTCAAATGGTGGCCAATTTATCTTTGATGAATTACTGCCGAATCATTGCTATGAGATCCGTATTGACCTTCAAAAATTAGAGGCTCTCGGATACTCAGGTGAAGTTCCTGCTCCCATGCAAGGCATGGATACATTATTGGATTCTGATGGCGATCCTGATATGATACCTGGATTTGTCACCGCTATGTTCTGTTCAGGACCTATTGGTACAAACGATCATAGCATTGATTTTGCATTCCTTGGCCCTCAAGCAAATGAGTGTACTATTGTAGAGTGTGAAGATCCTATGACCATGATGACGACATATGACCTGGCGGATGTCGCTTTTTGTGTTGAACCCACTGGATCACTTGACATCATGTTCTTTGAAGACTCAGTCGCTGCAGATAGCATGCTAATGGCCAGGAAGATAATAGGTACAGAGGTGGTACTGGATAATACTGTGCCTGATTCAATGATATGGGCTCGTGTTAGTATACCGGGTGATGATAGATGTTATGCCATCGCTAAGGTGACATTGCTGAAGGAGGTGGGAAACCCAAATCAACTCATCTACTCAGCATTTATTTGTGGTGATATGTTCGATGCAGCCCAGTTTATGATGGATAGGGGCTTCTCCGGCATGGGTACATATATGGTAGGAGGTATGGCTGTGACCGATCCAACGATGATCCCGATTTCTATGTTGCCTATGCAAATCGAGTTTGAAGAAAATCGGGGAGCTGGATGCGATGTAACCGGGCTGATAAACGTAGATGCTTACTTACTTCCATCGGTAAATGCTGGTGCTGACACAACGGTTTGTGGCTATGAATGTGTCGATCTCACCGCTTTAGGTACTTCTTTCATGCCGATGGGTACAGGGGCTACTATGGCGGCCTGGACCACCTCAGGCGATGGAACTTTCCTCGATGATACCACATACGCTGGAGCAAGATTGTATTGTCCCGGTGATATTGATGTCCTTTCTGACTCCATTATGTTATTCCTGACCGTCCTGGATGATCCATGTGATAGAATGATACAAGATACTGTCGTAATCACGATTGAGTCTCCCTTGCCCAGAGAGATTCCCAGCATGAATGACACGATTGATTGTCTGCATCCCTTCGCTACTGAGCAGTTACCCGAAAATGACACATTCCCTAGATGTCGAATGGTAGTTAATTGTACCGATACGATTTCCGGTACTTTGGTTGATTATGACCTGATATTAGGAGACTGCACAACAGGCATCGTGAAGCAGATCAAACGGACTTTTCGGTTCAGATACGATAAAGAAGATTATTTCTGTATGGATACTATCTCGATCCGATCTCTTCCAGATACTTTGATTTGTCCTCCTGAGAGAGACAGCATGTATTGCCATACCGGCTATTTGGTGGATGAGAACGGACATCCTTCTCCATTCGAGACCGGAGTTCCTATGGCGGATAGTATTCCTTTGTGGCCGCAACCCCCATCTATATGTGATATACTTGTCAATTACAAAGATTTTGTCTTCGATGGAGAATGTCCCACAACTATCCGTAGGGAGTGGTATATCAAGAATAACTGTTTAGGTACATATGATTCTTGTGTCCAGTGGATCATGATCTTTGACACGATTGGACCTACTATTAAGTATGCTGATACGACAGTCTTTGTTCCTGCTAGTTCGCATGACTGCTTTGCACATGTATATGTGCCACCCATCATGGTCTATGATACTTGCACAGACGTGAAATTGGTGAAGGCTATGATCGAGCCAAATCTGGCAACAGTGGTACTTGAATATAATGATGAGACTGGATACTGGGAAAGTCATGAAACCGTGAAGATCCCCATCAGTGAGTTCTACTTTGATCTAGTAGATGGTCCTCAGATGGATAGTACACTGATTCGATATGAGGCGTACGATCATTGCCATAATATTTCTTCCGATACAAGCTATGTGGTCGTTACCGATCAAACCAAACCAGTACCAGTCTGTGATAAAGGATTGAATGTGACAGTGACCGATACAACCGTCTGGGTACCTGCCACAGCCTTTGATGAAGGCACATGGGATAATTGTGGTATTAGTATGATTCTGGCCAGGCGAACAGATTGGTATGAAGCCTGTGGTGTTGACTTGTGTGACAATCCATTAGATTTGATATATGCCAGTGAGCACCATGATTCGCTGTGGTATGCCAATCTGGAAACCGATAAGCATATTAATCCTGTCGAAGCACATTATGCCCAGTTTATTGAGTGGCTATGTGCTGATGGCAATGCATGCTCCAGTCTGGTACTGGCGGGATGGGCATATGATTTGATGAAATATGCCACTTTGCATTGTATAGATCACCCTTACGAAGTGGATGAATCATACTTCAGAAATATTCTGGAAGAGAATGAAATCATCCTGACAGATGAATTAGATGTGGTAACTGGACCACTGAATATCCTAATGTCTCTGCTGCCATGTCTTGATGAACAGGATGAAACAGATTTTGAGCTTGTTGCCAAGTTACTTGACGATTATCTTAAAATTCTGACCAGAAGTTCATCTGCAGGTACTTGGACTGACATTGGATCTCAAATTGGTGGGGGATGGAGTACTGAAGTTCCTTTCTGTTGTGAAGATGCCTGTCAGGAAGTCACAGTGGAGCTACTTGCTATCGACTATTGGTGCAATTGGAGCAGATGCTGGACCACTGTCCGTGTAGAAGACAAGACACCACCGATGGTTGTTTCTGAACTACTGGATGTGAATATCACCTGCTCTGCCTATAAAACCTACTATCAGGGTGCTGTAGAATTAGCTTTAGAAGGTGATTTTGACAGTCTGCAAAATGTATTGGGTCGATATGACAAGGTAAAGAAGGATCAGTACGGTAATGTGCCAAATAAGACATTCTTTACGCATTACAATTTTGAGTGTTATACAGATGTAATAACCAAGGATAGTCTAATTTATGACGAACACCTGGGCTACATCTGGAAGACTTATGAAACGGAGAAGGCCTACTACGATACATCCTCGTACATAAGAGCCAATGGGCAGGTAGCTGATAATTGTGGTCTGATCTGCATCGAGGAGAAACCTTGGGTCAACATTGACCATTGTGGCAACGGGTACATCAAACGTGTATTTAAATTTGTAGGTCAGTGCAGTATCGAAGGTACCGGACATGTGGCAGATACGATCGTCAGACATCAAACCATTTGGATTGGAAATGATTGTGAGATCACAAAAGCTATGTTTGAGGTGCCATATGACACCATAGTCAACAGCTGTGGAATAGAATATGCCGCAGATGGAAGTGGTAATGTGGCAGGAGCTGCATCTCCTGACGTCATTGGGGATGCAAAATATGTATTTGATAATGATTGCCGCCTGGTGGGTATCGGTTACTATGACAAAGTATTTAAAATAGTGGGAGGTGACCAGGGATGTTATAAAATCATTCGTACCTGGTGTTTCGCTGATTGGTGCGGAAATGGATTAACGGCGACTCCTGAGTTTTGGTTAGATCCATACTATGACGGTACCTATATTACTTGCACGCAGAAGATCATTCTCATTGATACTACGCCTCCGCTATGCACTATCGATAGTCTGCCTGCAGAGATTGCTACATCGGGTTGCGATTACGATCTAAACACAATGGTCTCTGTGGAAGACGAATGTGGAGTACTTAGTTATAGCTGGAAGGTTGTAGATGAGAAGACAGGTGAGTCTGTTGCCAGTGGGTATGGGGAATTGAACAGTGAAACAGAGGATGGATTCCCGGTCATTGCTGAAGGACTGGTGCCTGGTGACTATAAATTGAAAGTAGTCACCACTGACGACTGTCAAAATGAAGGCATCTGTGATGCTGAGTTTTCAGTCATACCTAATAAGAAACCTTCCCCGGTTTGCATTAGTAGTTTGACCATCGAGCTCACCCCCATGGATACTTCGGGTGATGGCAATATCGATCTGGCAATGGCAGTCATTGCTGCTGAAGCATTTGATGCCAGCTCTTTACCTGTATGTGGTGGGGATCCGGATGACCTTGAGTTCCGTATTGGCCTGGTTGGGCAGATGCCTGAACTACCAGATGCCAGTGCCACTGAACTGATGCTGGACTGTAGTCATATAGGTGTGCAATCTGTGTATGTCTATGTCATAGACGAAAACGGCAACTGGGACTACTGTCAGGTCATATTACGGGTACAAAACAACATGGGAGGCTGCGATAATTTGGCAGGTGCGATTGCACCCGTCTCAGAAGTAGTAGCAGATGATGTCATGGAGACAATTTCCAGATATGATGACCCTGAGGAAGATATCAGTGCACCACCCGCCGATGCAAGACCTGCTGGTCTATCTACGGGGACTGAGTTTGAATTGCTACAGAACAGACCCAATCCATTCAGAGTGCAAACTACCATTGGATTTAGAGTGCCTGAAGCTGGTGAAGCCAGAATGACCATTTTTGATCTCACTGGGAAAAGAATAAAGGTAATTGAGGGAGCCGTAACAAAAGGCTACCAGGAATGGCAAGTCTCTAACACTGATCTAAATACGAGAGGAATACTCTATTATCAGCTCGAAACGAATAACCACGTGGCTGTCAGAAAAATGATTCTGATGGAGTAGTTCTGGTATAAGAAATGGAACTAGAAAAGAGGCTGTCTCATAAGTTAGGCAGCCTCTTTTTTTATGGTGTGCATCATATTTGGTATTTTGTATATATGAAGAAAGGGAAACGCAAGGCGACATTTAAGGCCTATAATCCAGATCAAATGATGCTTCTTCCACCGAGTCTGGACGACTTTATACCAAAAAACCACGTGGTACGAGTAGTACGGGATGTGATAGATGCAATCAATATCGATCCAATAGTGCGCCAATACAAAGGAGGAGGAGCGAGCGCATTCCATCCCAAGATGATGTTGAAGATTATCGTGTACGGATATATGAGTAATATCTATTCATCACGAAAAATAGAACAGGCCGTATCCAGTAATATTCATTTCATGTGGTTGGCAGGTATGCAACGACCGGATCACAACACAATTAATCGTTTTCGGTGTGATAAACTCAAAGGGGTATTAAAAGAAGTATTTGGACAAGTAGTGACTTTAATGGCTGGTCAGGGGCTCATGGATATAAAGCGATTATATGTGGATGGAACGAAGCTGGAGGCCAATGCGAACAAGTACACCTTTGTCTGGGGCAAAGCGATCAAAAAGAATAAAGCCCGGATTAAATCACAACTAGAAGAGCTGTGGAAATATGCAGAATCGGTAGCCAAAGAAGAATTAATGGATAATGACCCTACGCAATATCCACAACTCGATGCAGAGCAAGTAAGTAAGACCATACAGAGGATCAATGAGGCGATAAAAGATAAGCCGGTTGATAAAAAAGTAAAACAGAAGCTGAACTATGCGAAGCGTCATTGGCCACAGAATATGGCAAAGTATAAGCAGCAAGAACAAATCCTGGGTGATCGGAACTCATATTCAAAAACGGATCCAGATGCCACCTTCATGCGGATGAAGGATGATCCCATGCTAAATGGACAACTAAAGGCTGGGTACAACTGGCAGATCAGCACTTCCAATCAGTACATTGTCAATTATGATATCTTTCATAACCCAACAGATACACTCACCTTGCCGGATCATCTACGGGGCTATAAGGAGCTCTATGGGCACAGTCCCCACACCGTAGTTGCCGATTCTGGCTATGGCTCAGAGCAGAATTACGCATACTTGGAAGCGGAGGATGTGGAGGCTTTTGTGAAGTACAATTATTTCCATCAAGAACAAAAGGCCAAAGGCAAGATTAAGCCTCAAGATGCCTTCAAACCTCAACATCTTTACTATGAGAAAAAAGGCGATTATTTTATTTGTCCGATGGGACAAAAGATGACTAGTCAAGGTGAAAGACAACTAAAGACAACATCCGGTTACCCTCAAACATATCGAGTCTATCAGGCCCAAAATTGCAACGGATGCCCATTGAGAGGTACTTGCCATAGGAGTAAAGGCAATCGGAAAATACAAATCAATTGGAGATTGCAGCAGTATAAAGCGAAGGCTAGAGAAAAGCTGTTAAGTGACCAAGGGGTGGCTCACCGCTCCCAAAGACCTGTCGATGTGGAAGCGGTGTTTGGAAACATAAAACAGAATAAACATTTCACTCGATTCAGATTGAGAGGCAAGCAGAATGTCTTGACTGAAGCAGGTTTGATCGCTTTAGCTCACAATTTGGCTAAAATGGCTAGAAACTAGCTCATTTTATCAATTTTTTCGGGCCGCCGTCTCCAACATCCGTCTCTCAGCATAAATTACACTTTGTAATGCCTGATCTGAAATTTCCTAGAAGCTTAAATGAAAAGAGGCCATCTTGTAATGAGACAGCCTCTTTTTTAATATTCAATATTCTCACAGTTTACCTCATTTGAGTGCCTGCGTTATATCATCTTTGAGATCATCGAGTTCCTCTGCACCGATGGACATTCTTACTAGATTGTCAGAAATACCCTGTTCGATCCGAACGGACTTGTCAATATTGATATGTGATGATGTGGCGGGATGTAGGACCAATGTGTCGATATCCCCTAAGGTAGGCGCAATGGAGGCAATTTCCAGTCTATCTACAAATCGTGCTGCATCCTCTATTCCTCCTTCCACTTCGAAGCTAATCATGGCACCATAGCCATTCATCTGTTTAGACGCTATGCTGTGAGAGGAGTGAGAAGTAAGTCCTGGATAATTCACCTTCACTACCCGGTCACAACTATTCTCCAAATAATGGGCTAACTCCATGGCATTTGAACTTTGCTTTTCCATGCGAAGGGACAACGTCTTTAATCCATTATGCAGAAGCCAGGCATCCCAAGCATTCGAGTTGGTCCCGATCAGTTTCAGTGTTTGCCAAATTGGGCCATGAATGTGCGCTGCATTTCTGGCTACAATGGCACCTGCCAGGCCATTACCATGTCCATTTAGAAATTTGGTAGTGGAGTGAATGACGAAATCCGCTCCATGTTTCAATGGTTGCTGACCGTATGGCGTAGCAAATGTGTTATCAATCGTTAGTTCGACATTATATTTCTGAGCAAGTTTAGACAGTGCTTCGATGTCAATACACGCGAGTGTTGGATTGGCGGGCGTTTCGCCGTAGATCATCCCAATAGTAGGGTCACTGCTGAGTGCGGATTCTAAAGCCTCCAGGTCTGAAAGATTTGAAAAAATGGGTACAATACCATTCGGTTCAAGAACCTTGATAAATTGTTCTGTGGTACCACCATATAGATTAGCCTGAGTCAATATTTTTTGACCTGACTTCAAGCGTGCAAGGATTAGGGTGATAATGGCAGACATGCCTGAACTGAATAGAAGCGCGGCAGGATTCATTTCTTCCAGACTATGGGCTTCCAATTCCGCGATTTTATCAGCTACTGCATCAATTGTTGGATTACCATATCTACCATATACATGACCCTTCTGCCGGCCGCTGAAGATTTCAACACCTTCCTGCAAGTCCTTCATGTCCCAGGAGGAAGTTGCATAGATGGGTAATACATGAGGAGTAGTCGTCCTATTTTCTGTAAATTTGCCAACACATTTGGTGCTAAATCCTCTTTTATTCTTCATCATTGATTCTCTATGAGCTTTATAATCCTGCAAGCTTAAAAAATTCTGCGTGAAATGTCCTTGGAAGAAGAACATGACGAAATAAAAATAATAGTAGATGGAGGTCAGGCTCCTTTGCGGATTGATCGTTTCCTCATGGACCGATTGATGAAAGTGTCCAGGAGTAAAATCCAATCCGGCGTGGCTGATGGAGACATTCTCGTGAACGGCGAACCCACTAAATCCAATTATAAGGTTCGACCCCTGGATGAAATAACCGTCAAAGTGCCAAAGGGCAGGAGTGAACCCTCTCAGGTGAAACCAGAGGAAATACAACTTGATATCATTTACGAAGATGACGCACTGATGGTCATCAATAAGTCGGCGGGTATGGTAGTACACCCCGGTATTGGAAATCCATCCCAGACACTGGTAAATGCATTAGCTTTTCATCTGGAGAATGATAATATGCCAGTATTGGATGGCAATACCGCCGATAGACCGGGTCTGGTACATCGTATTGATAAAAACACTTCAGGACTCTTAGTCATTGCAAAAACGGAGGAAGCATTATCACACTTAGCAAAACAGTTCTTTGATCGAACAACAGGCAGAAGGTATCTTGCCCTGATTTGGGGTCAACCGGATGAGGAACAGGGAACCATTGATGCTCCTATCGGAAGAGATCCTAGAAACAGGTTGATCTACAAGGTAGTAGAAGAGGATGAAGGAAAGCGAGCAGTCACTCACTATAAAGTATTGGAACCTATGTATTACGTGAGTTTGATTGAATGTAGACTTGAAACAGGTAGGACACACCAAATCCGCGTTCATATGAATCATTTAGGACATCCTCTCTTTGGCGATGAGCGATATGGTGGAGATCGTATTGTGAAAGGAACTGTCTATCAAAAGTATAAACAGTTTGTGCAGAACTGTTTTACTATTATGCCACATCATGCTTTGCACGCTACCTCTCTTGAATTTACCCATCCGGTCACAGGAGATAGACTTCGGTTTGAAGTCGATCCCCCGAAAGCATTTCTTGATGTAGTAGATAAGTGGCGTAAATATTTATCAACGAGAAAAAATAATTAAGAAGATTGGATCGAGATCAACTTTTACAAGCATCTGATTCGGTAAGAAAATGGCTCCGAAACAAAGATGCTGAGGATAGGAATGCGATGCTTTCTGTAGCGTCTGCCAGAAATCCATGGTTTGAGAAGGAACATCTTGAGTTTGCTGTCATGCAAGTCGCTGATGCCTTTTTCGACCCTATCAAGATTAACAACTGGCTGAAGCTTTATGAATCGAGGATGCCAAAGGATGAAAAAAAGGTCGGACTGATACTGGCAGGCAATATACCGATGGTGGGTCTGCATGATGTACTTTGTGTATTGTGGAGTGGTCATACGGCGCTCGTGAAAGTTTCCGAAAAGGACAATGTGCTTATTCCGGCAATCATACATCGTCTTTCCAAAGAAGCGGCAACTGTGGGAGATCAGATACAATTTGTAGAACGATTGACAAAGTTTGATGCCATCATTGCCACAGGGAGTAATCAATCTGCGCATCAATTCGAGAAATATTTCGGGAAGTATAAGCACATTATACGCAGAAATCGAAATGGCGTTGCGATATTGTCAGGGGAGGAGACCCCAGCACAATTGAAGGACCTGGGGAGGGATGTGTTTCAATATTTTGGATTGGGATGTCGCAATGTGTCGAAGTTATATGTGCCGCAAGGATATGATTTTGAGCCCTTGTTGACTGCATTCCGTGAATTTGAAAAGGTGATGCATCATAATAAGTACAAGAATAATTACGAATTTAACCTGGCTACCTGGATACTGAACGGAGTGACGTATATGAATAATGATGTCATTCTCTTAAAGGAAGATACATCCCTGACCTCAAGAATCGGCACCTTACATTACGAATATTACAGAGACCAGGAAGATCTTCGTATCAAATTGATGGAGAAATCAGACAGCATTCAATGTGTAGTGGGCACTCAGGAAGTCTATCCATATGCACTTCCATTGGGTACTGCCCAGAAACCGGAACTGGGAACCTATGCGGATGGAGTAGATACTATGGAATTTTTGAAAGATATATGACGAAGAAAGAAATAGCTGCTGAAATCGCCCAAAGACTGGATAGATTTTATCCGGATCCTCCCATTCCCCTTGATCACAAGGACCCATACACACTATTGGTTGCTGTTTTACTTTCAGCGCAGTGTACAGACGAAAGAGTAAACAAGATTACGCCTATTCTATTTTCTGAAGCTGATAATCCTTACGATATGGTCAATCTCACGGTGGAAGAAATCAGAGATATTATCAAGCCCTGTGGATTGTCACCCATGAAGTCTAAAGGCATTTTCGGATTGTCGAAAATACTGGTTGAGGAATATGATGGGGAAGTACCAGCCAATATGGATGCATTGGAAAAAATGCCCGGCGTCGGACATAAGACTGCTTCTGTAGTCATGTGTCAGGCATTTGGAGAGCCCGCTTTTCCGGTGGATACACATATACATCGGTTGGCCTGGAGGTGGAAGCTGAGTACAGGTAAATCAGTAACACAAACAGAGAAAGATCTAAAGCGTATATTTCCCAGTGAAATTTGGAATAAGTTACATTTGCAAATCATCTATTTTGGTAGGGAATACTGCCCGGCACGTGGACATGTTCCATCAGTGTGTCCGATCTGCAAAGACTTTGGTCGCCGATCCATGTTTTAATTAGGGAGGATCAAAAGGGATAATTGATAGCGAAGTTCCAGTTGATAAGGTCCCGATTGGGTAGCCCCTTTCCTAGTACAATATATGAACCGTTCTCGTCCGGATATGGATTACGCACCTTTAGTCCCACATCCAGAACAACTTTGAAATAATCGGCATCAAAGCGCATACCGGCACCTGTTCCTACGGCAATCTGACGGTAAAATCTGCTAGTGAATTGCCCACCATCTCTTTCATCTTTTCGAATGGTCCAGATGTTGCCTGCGTCAACAAAGAATGCTCCTTCGATGCGCCAAAAAACATCAAACCGATACTCCATATTGACTATTAGTTTAATGTCTCCGGCCTGAAAGAATGGATTACGGCTTCTGCGGGTGACCGTCTCATCCTGGTGGCCTCCTGGTCCGAGTTCTCGGATCCGCCAGGCTCTCATGTTAAGAGGTCCTCCTAGATAAAACTGTTTCACGTAGGGTATGAAATCGGTACTGCCGAATGGAACGGCTATCCCAAATCCTCCTCTCATTGCCAGTACTTGATCGGGTCCAAATTGCTTGTAAAGTCGCCCGTCGAATTCTAGCTTGGCAAATTGTGCAAAGCTGAGATCACCAATTTTGAAGGGATTGTCTAATCTATTGGCAACCAGTGATGCCAAATACACTTCGGCTCCTGAAATTTCAAAACTGCTTATGAAGGCAGAACTTATGCCGGTGGATCCTGCCACTTTCTCAATAGAGTAGTTTAGCCTGTTAAAAAATATACTGGTAAATAGTTGGGGTGCGAAAGACTTTCTGGCAAATGTCTGCTCGCTGTACAGGGAGTCAAATTGTTCTTTTATCGTGGGGTTAAAATAGGTTAATGAAGGATGGACTACCTGCAATCTCTTCCGGGAGCCCAGGGTATTGTTGCTCTTGCGATATCCAAACTCCGCAGTGATGCTGTGATAATTGAAGAATCGAAATAGATCAACATATTCATAACCCACATCGAGGACCGAGTTTGCGTTTTCCCTCAGGATATCCAGTTTTTCATCCGAAAGAAGCCCTACTTTATTTAGGGTCTTATAGATGCCGAAATACTCTGTAAAACGGGGAAACTCGATCGTGTTGTCAAAATTGAGATTAGCGGCGTTAAAGAAGTCTTCGACTCGTGGATTAACCTCAAAGCTGAGATCCAGATTATTAGAAAACCGTTCAGATCCCCCCAGAAAGTTATTATTTACAAGACTAAGATTAGAGCCCAGGCCAATGAAGGACTGACTGCTCACTGTTGTTCGGTTAATTTCAAACTCTACATTGGTTTCTATGCGCTTGTTGGGAATGATGTCGATCTCAAAGTCTACAATGTTGCTGCTATCACTCCGTGCAATAGATCGGATGTCAGCAAACTGCACTGCCGGTAATTGTAATTGTGCCCGGGTAGCGGCCAGGTCATCTTTCTTCAGTAATTGACCAGGCCTGAACTTTATATTTTCCAATAGCACTTCCGGATCAATTCTATTAGGTCCATCAAAACCAACAAATCGTATCGAATCATGCACCTCAGAAGATACTAAAGTAATGGACGTGGGATCCTCCCTGGGTACTTGATTATTGATATTTATGTGTCCCACGTACTTTCGCTCAAATCGACCTTCCTGGCCGGGTATGATGCGCAATCTCATCTGGACCGTGGCATCTGTGGTATCTGTGGCTTCCAGTGGACTAAAGTTTCCAAAAGAAAAATTGGCATATCCCTCTTTATAGAGCTCAGCCATGATGCGTTGTTTCTCGAGTGTCAGAAGGGCATTAGAAACAGGCTGACCCGGATATAGATAGGTCTGGTCGACTGTCTCGTCTACAATACTTTGGATGAAGGTATCCAGGGTTTCTATTTCAAAGGACTCAACGGTGTACAATCTATTTGGCTTGACGAAGTATTGTACAGAGACCCGCTGATTTATGATTGTATCTTCAAACCAAACTTCAGGCTCAAGATATCCACGATTAAATAACAATTGCCACATGGCCTTCCTGGTTTCTTCGGTCTGTTCAGGCTCATAAAGACTGGGAGGTTCCATCAGTTTTTGCTGGACAAACTTGTCAAAGTCACTGCTGCCTCCCTTCTCCTCCTGCTTATAATAAAACCATAACCTGGGTTTGAAGAGGCCCAAAGTTTTATCATTGGGCCGTTGTCTAAACTGCGTCTGAAGTTCATATTTGAGGGCTCCCCGATCTCTTATTTGATTATCGGGATCAATGAATGAAATCTTGTTTTTCACCAGTATTTCATCGCCCGGTTTTAAAAATTTTC
This sequence comes from Saprospiraceae bacterium, assembly GCA_050298535.1. Taxonomy (GTDB): domain Bacteria; phylum Bacteroidota; class Bacteroidia; order Chitinophagales; family Saprospiraceae; genus JABDMH01. Next base: position 134,358 of record JBNKUI010000113.1, on the reverse strand, counting down.
GGGTATTGCATGCCACGGATATGCTCGCAAGTAGCAGGAGTATGAAGATCTGTCTAAGGTTGACCAAATGACTACCTTTGAGATCTTGATTAGAATGATATGCAGCTTCAACCGATTTCAAAAAACAGGATTAAACACCTTCAGTCCCTAAAACTAAAAAAGTATCGTCAAAGGCTCGACAGATTTACGGCCGAAGGTAGGAAAGTAGTAAAAGAAATCATAATTGATAACAATTTGGAAGTCAGAGGTTTGTATGCTGTAGATTCCTGGTTTGATGAAAATGAGCATTTCATCAAAGATTACTCTTTTCCATTATGCTCTCTTTCAGAGCATGAACTGCATCAAATTTCATCGTTTAAGACCCCGGATCAGGTGTTAATCGAGTGCTCGATTCCCGATCATTCCTGGCCTAAAGAGACACAAAGTTGGATGCTGTTTCTTGATGCTGTACAGGATCCGGGTAATCTTGGCTCAATTCTCAGATCGGCAGATTGGTTTGGAGTAGAGGCTGTCTTTTTAAACATGAATTGTGTTGATCCATACAACCCTAAAACTGTACATGCAACTATGGGTAGCGTGGGGCGGGTTCCTGTAATTAGGGCTTCCCTGGCGGAGATAATTCAACAATATCAAGCATATCCGATATATCAGGCTGACATAACAGGCGATAACATATACTCATTATTACCTGTCGATCCCGGGATACTAATCATAGGTAATGAGACGCATGGCATCACACTTGCTACAGATCAACTTGGTTCTCGAAAAATTTCCATACCACGGGGAACGGATCGAAAGACCGAATCTTTAAACGTCGCCATGGCAACCACTGCGCTTCTGGCATTACTTCATCAGGATATCTAACTAAGATCCAATCACTAAAATAGTGGCTGGAGAGCATCATCTAGTCTATATGGACTGACGTTGGTACTTGCAATAATACCATCCTTGTCAATTAAGAAGGTCTTGGGAATGCTTCTCACACCATAGGTATTGGCAGCCGTTGAATTCCAATATTTGAGATCACTCACATGATAAGGCCAAATGAGATTATCTTGCTCAATTGCCTGCTTCCAACGAGCAGCCTGACCAGGTCTGTCCAATGACACACTAAAAACAGTAAATCCCTGATCCTTATACTTGTTATAGGTTTCGACAACATGAGGATTAGCCCTGCGGCAGGGACCACACCAGCTGGCCCAAAAATCCAGGAGTACTACTTGTCCCTTTAGATCGGATAGCTTCATAGTTTCTCCGTCAGGATTTGGAAGCTCAATATCGGGTGCTGGTTGACCCACTTTTATCAACTCCTGCGCTTGCATTCTGGCCATTTGTTTTTCAAGACCATCTACTTGCTCAGCAAATCGTTTGGTTAGTTCAGAATCAGGATACTGACTACTCAGATCGACAGAAACCGTCTTCATAATGCCAATATTTTCAACATTGGGGGGGAGGGCAAAGGCATAATGCATAGCAATCATAGGATCTGCTGCATTTTCCACTAGCTGGTTAATTTCACTTGCTTGTAATTCTTTTCTTCGCAGCTTACCATTGTTGACAATCATATCATTTGCATGCTTGGTCCCTGTCAACTCAAAGTCATATGCACCAATTTTTGCCATCGTTGTGGTTAGACCGATATTTTTCTCAGTGCCATCCAGAAAGAAGAGGGCCCGTTGAGAACCTACACGTAATCGGTAGATACCTGGCTCATGACCTTCTGGCAATTCAATCCGGAAACTGCCATCACTTTCTACAGGAGCTTTACCAATCACCGCTGTATTGTTAAGTAAGATCAGGTCAAAAAACACTTGCATATCCTGAGCATCACTGATATTACCTTCTATCACAGTACCTGCAGAAGAACTTCCGCCTTCGCCGCATGAGGTGATGAATGTAAGCCCCAGAATAAATATGATGGTGTAACGTAGCATTTGCATACTGATAGATTTTCCCTTTTAATTTCAATGTATAGATCTAGCAACGATGTTCAAGCCTTTCTTAGTATTCATATAATATTCTTCATGAATATATCCTTTAGCTTACTTCATCCTTACCACATACAAATGTCCGAAAATTATCAGGCTTAGTAGAGGTAAGTAGCTTGTAGTTAAGAGAAAATTAATATATATTGCCGAATAAATCGACATAAGATGACAGATAATTCGTCATGTGGCTATATAAAAGGTCGTGGAGCCCAAATAAATCCCTCAGATCCATTTGCGAGGCAGACGATCAGAAGTCCACAGATAGATCCTGAGGAAATTGATGAGGGTAAGTTTACCCGGACACAATATCTCGAAGTGTATCCAAAGACCATTGTAAATCATGTGAAGAGCCCTGATGTTGGGATGAATTACTCAATAAATGCCTATCAGGGATGTGAACATGGATGTGTGTATTGTTATGCGAGAAACACACATCCGTATTGGGGCTACAGTGCGGGAGTAGATTTTGAGTCCAAGATTATGGTGAAGAAAAATGCACCTGATTTGCTACATGAATTTCTGCGAAAGAAGTCATGGAAAGGTGAACCTATTGTAATGAGTGGAAATACAGATTGTTATCAGCCAGCTGAAGCAAAGTTTAAATTGACACGATCACTACTGAAAGTATTTCAAGAATTTCAACATCCGGTTGGGATCATTACTAAAAACAGCTTGATTCAAAGAGACCTTGACATTTTGGTAGACCTGGCTAAAATGAATCTGATTCATGTAATTATTTCTATTACCACGCTGGACGAATCACTAAGACGCCAGATGGAACCGCGTACAGCTAGCGTAAAACAGCGGCTCCAGACTATAGCTCACCTGGCAAAGGAGGGAGTTCCAGTTGGGGTGATGGCAGCACCGATCATTCCAGGTATCAATAATCAGGAGGTGATGGAGATTATTCGTATATCCTCACTGATGGGTGCCGCTAAGGCCGGGTACACGGTGGTTCGACTCAATGGAGATGTTGATGCCATATTCAGTGATTGGATTCATAAATGCTATCCCGATAAAGCGAAGAGAAGTCTTTCCCAGATTAGTGAATGCCATGGAGGAAGTCGGTCTGACAGTCGGTTTGGGAAGAGGATGAAGGGTGAGGGTGTTTTTGCTAAATCTATTAGAGATCAATTTCAGCTGGCAGTAAAGCTTTATATGCCTGAAGTAGAATGGCCGGGCTTGGACTCTTCCTTCTATCTAAATCATGTTAATCCTCAGCTCAAATTATTTTAGAGTGCCTTATGTTCCCTGAATCCAAGTTACGTAACTTGCCGAAAAAATCTGATGGGCAAGAAGTACAGGGAAATTTCGGACAAGTATCGTCGCTTCATTGAGGAGCAACAGATGTTCTTTGTGGGTACCGCGATGTCCTCTGGAAGGATCAATGTCTCACCCAAGGGGATGGATACTTTTAGGGTAATATCACCCAATAAGGTAGTATGGCTTAATTTGACTGGCAGTGGTAATGAGACTGCGACCCATCTTCAGCACGATCGCAGGATGACGGTAATGTTCTGTGCATTTGATGGCCGTCCCTCCATCCTGAGGCTTTATGGCTACGCAACAGCGTATCATAGAACCGAGGCAGTGTTTCAAAAGTACGTGCAGCTTTTTGATGAATTTATAGGAGCCCGACAGGTCATTGAAATGGAGGTGGATCTTGTGCAGAAGTCCTGCGGTTTTGCCGTGCCCCTATATGATTATGTGGGTGCACGAGAGGAATTAGACAAATGGGCGATAAAGAAGGGGGCTGATAAAATCACAGAGTACCAGTTGGATCGCAATGCAAAGAGTATCGATGGCCTGGATACGGGAATCTCCAAAATCATTGAAGGGAACTAATGCACTTTTCGACAGTGCGCGATGAAGAGGATCTTAAAATGATACTCGCAATTCAGTCGAAAAACCTGGCTACAGATTTGTCCCAGGACGAAAGGGAACGCGAAGGATTTGTCACGGTAAGGCATTCATTTCAGACTCTAGAGAGAATGAATGCTTTGTGTCCCCATGTCGTGATCATCAAGGATAATTATGTGGTAGGTTACGCGTTGAGTATGATGCCTCAATTTCGAAATGAGGTTCCTGAGCTACTGTCTATGTTTGACCGTATCGATCAGCTTTTATATAATGGGAGTTTATTGGGAGCGGAGAACTACATAGTAATGGGGCAGATCTGTATCGACAAGTCCTGTCGCGGGCAAGGACTATTCTCAAAATTATATCATGCATATAGTCAGTTTAATGGTACCTTTTCTCACTGCGTTACAGAAGTGGCTGCTGAGAATCAACGGTCTATGCATGCTCATGAAAAGGTGGGTTTTGTTACTATCGATAGGCATCCTGATGCGCATGGAAAAGAATGGAGTATTTTGCTATGGGATTGGCATCACGAATAATGGAGGTTACTAATGATTGAGAAGAAGACAAAACCCTGGAAGGAATTAAGTCGGCATAAAGGTCCTGAAGTGCCCTTGTTTGAAATGGAGATCCAAAAGATGGAGAGTCCAAGAAATCAATCGGTATTAGATGCCATCGTTTTGAAGCTACCAGACACTATCAATGTGGTCGCTTTAAATGAGTACGGTGCATTGATTCTAGTAGAACAATATAGATTTGGGATACAGGAGGCATTACTGGAGCTTCCTGCGGGCTTTATCGATGGTGATGAGGAACCTTTAGTTGCCGCAAAGAGGGAGTTGTATGAAGAAACTGGGTATCTCTCTGATGACTGGTCCTATCTTGGAGTTACTTTCCTGAATCCCTCCTACGTGAATAATCGATGCCATCACTTCCTAGCGAGAAATGCTACGTTTCAGGGTGGTAGGGAGTTAGATAATACAGAGGACATTGCAATCCACCATATTCAGGCCGGGAGTATTTCCTCTTTCTTGCTAGGAGGTGGAATACAAGATGCAATCGGCCTGGCTGCTATTGCCAAAGTGTTTGACCTACGGTCAGTCTGATCAGCGTCCCCTTCTTACCAAATTTGCGGGATAGACGACTACGCTTTCGTTGCCGTCCTTGCCCACGCTTGCCACACCAAATAAGTAGTTGTCAATGATGATATTTTCAAGTGTGAAGGAAGTCACAGGTCCCACAAATCTACTCCACTGCCATTGAGGAGCGGTAGTCTCACGCCAATAGATTTTGTATCCAGCCAGATTTTCTGCTTCTACAGGATCCCATTCGAGGTATGTTGACGGCTCTACGACACCTGCAATTCGTACCGCTGGTGGTTGCGGTGGTGCCCAGGCGATGGAGGCCAGGGTGATGGCATTGACTCCTGTCAGTTTAGCGGCATAATCGAAATCTACTTCTGATAGGACATCACCATAGGCAATGCCATCTTCATTTCTCACGTCCTGATGCTGGCGATGGTAGTGCTCGTGCGTTTCCATGAGACGCACGCCGGCGTATCCAAGATCATTGAAAGGACGGTGATGTCCACCTCTTCCAAATCGATCTAGTCGATAGATCATCTTTGCATCAAGGTTGGTTGTGTATTTTTCAGTGAGTCTGTCTATATAGCGGGCGAGTTGCCTTGATGGACCATCTACTTCTCCGCCATAAAACCTACGCCAGGTCTGTTTTTGAAGATCGTCAGTAGCAGGTGTCGGTTCAGAGAAAACCCGAAAGCTACTGTTATCGATGACTCCATCCAGTCCCTTGATATTGCCAATCATATCATTATTTAAGACGCCGACTATGTCCCAACCCTGAGCTTTTGCATTTTGAGCCATGATTTTTCCACCAAAGAGTCCTTGTTCTTCACCAGATAATCCTACATAAATAATGCTGGTTGGAAATTTATACTGACTCAAGATACGAGCGGCCTCCAAAACTCCAGCGATCCCACTTGCATTGTCATTGGCTCCCGGAGCATCAATGGTGTCGTTGAGTACATCTGTAGCTCTTGAATCGATATCACCTGACATGATGATATATCGATTAGGAAATTCAGTGCCTCTTTGTATAGCCATTTCATTCACCACCCATGTGTCTTTCGGAAACCGGGCATTTCCCTCTGCTTTGACAAGTCCTCGTTGTTCGATGACTTCAAGACAATTTCCGCAATTGCCAGAGATCTCTTCGAATGCAGCTCGCAACCATCTACGGGCGGCTCCGATGCCACGAGTACTAGATGTGGTATCAGACAGAGTACTTCGTGTACCAAATGATACTAGCTTGGTGATGTCATTTTCTATTCGATTCGAACTGGGTGCATTTGCGATCTCATACAGTCTCGTGTCGACCTGGGGTGGTTGGGCGAGTACCGCATTTGTTAGTATAAGATAGCAGAGAGCTATCAAATATTGGCCACCAGTGGCCAAACTTGTCTTGACTGATATGTTCATATTATGGATATTACCTTACCAATATAGTGGAGATTGCTTTATCAATAGTTTTTTGGTCTGTCGAGGATATTGGAAATTGTGATATTTAATTCATACCAGTTAATGAGTGACTGCGAAACAACACGTCAATATTAATTCGCTGCAAATGCAAGATCAATGTACTGCTCATATTTTGATGGTTCGACCTAAACATTTTGGTTTCAATGCAGAGACTGCATTGAATAATGAATTCCAAAATAGAACCGGTGAGGATCAGTCCTCCATCACCGAGCGGGTTCAGCTCGAATTTGATCATTTTGTCCAGAAGATCAGAGAAGCAGGAGTATATGTGGAGGTGATTGAGGATCGTGACGATATCGCTAGTCCCGATGCTGTATTTCCAAATAACTGGTTGACGACACATCCCAATGGTGCTTTGATCACATATCCCATGTTTGCGGAGAATCGTCGTGCTGAAAGGAGAGAAGATGTGATCGAACGTTTAATTGATCTCTATGGCTACCAACGTCGATATAGTTTAGAACATTACGAAGATAAAGGCCTCTTTCTGGAAGGGACGGGTAGTATGGTGCTGGATCGCATTCAAAAGGTCGTATATGCATGTCTTGGGCCAAGAACAGATCCGACTATTCTAGACAAATGGTGTGTCTTGACTGGATATGATCGATTTACATTTGGAGCCGAGGATCCTCCGGGGAGAAAGATCTATCACACAAATGTGATGATGAGTATCGGATCTGAGTTTGCTGTTGTGTGTTTTGCGTCCATCCCCAATGAGCAGGTGAGAAAGTCTCTTTTCAGAAAACTGAGTGAGGACAGACTTGTCATCCCCATAACCCGAGTTCAGATGCGATCCTTTGCGGGCAACATACTAGAACTACGCTCCGAAACTGGCAAATCTGTGATTGCAATGTCGAGCAACGCATACCATTCCTTTGATATCGAACAGCGTGAACAGCTGTCCAAATTTGGATCGATTATTCATTCTCCGATAGACACTATTGAGCAAATCGGTGGAGGGAGTGCCCGATGTATGATTGCTGAACTCTTTCTTCCTGAATAATTACGATAATTTAACATGGCTCCGGCAGTATAATAATTCAATTCTGCATCGATTTTCAGGAAGATGTTTTGATGGATTTTAGATACTGAATAGGATATTTGTAATCCTGTAATACCGCTGTTTTAAATAGGCTATTGTGTGTCATATTTGGTATTTTTGCAGATGTGTTATTTACTGATTTTTAAGGCTTATTTAAAGGTTTCTTAATCTTGTCTCCACCAAGGACGGCTACTGAGAATCCTAAATTTGTCAGCAATTAATTTAAAACTCTCTAGCATGAAAAAACTATCACAAATTAGGCATGGCCTCTTAATGGCTCTCATGTTGTTTTCTGCCGGTTTGATGGCGCAAAACACAATTAGAGGTGTGCTTATGGATGCCACTGAAGGTGAACCGCTAATCGGCGCTTCAGTACTGATTCAGGGGACATCGAAGGGTACTGTCACTGATTGGGATGGGTCCTTTGAATTGACGGGTGTTGAAGCAGGTAATTACACACTCGTTTTATCATATACGGGTTACGCTACGCAGGAAATGGATGTAGATGTTTCTGGCGATTTAGACTTGGGTACCGTCAATCTTGATACTGAGATTATCGGCTTGGCAGAAGTAAACGTAATTGCAAGTTATGCTACTGACCGAAAGACACCGGTAGCTGTTTCAACAATAAAAGGAAAGGATATTGAAGTTAAAGTAGGAAATCAGGAATATCCTGAGCTTCTTCGCAAGACACCCTCAATTTATGTAACAAAAGAAGGTGGAGGATTTGGTGACTCTCGAATTAACGTTCGAGGATTTGATCAGCGCAATACAGCTGTGATGATCAATGGTATTCCCGTCAACGATATGGAGAATGGCTGGGTATACTGGTCAAATTGGGCCGGTCTTGGAGATGTGACAAGTAGCATCCAGGTACAAAGAGGTTTGGGTGCTTCTAAGCTAGCCGTTGCATCAGTTGGTGGATCTATCAACATTGTTACAAATGCCGCCTTAATGGAAAAAGGTGCTTCTGCAAGTGTGACCATAGGAAATGATGCCTATCAAAAATATGCCTTGGCTGTAAACACTGGGCTTAGTGAGAAAGGCTGGGCCTTCAGTTTGCAGGGTACGCACACTCAGGGTGACGGATATGTTGATGGTACAGCTTTTAGAGCCTGGTCTTACTTCGTGGGTGTTACCAAGCAGTTTAATGCCAACAATATGTTGTCTTTCACTTTAGTGGGTGCACCGCAATGGCACCATCAGCGTTTGCTAGCCGGTGACTTTGATAATTTAACGTTACGTACCTATAGAGATCCTGATGGCCTTAATGAAGCAGGTACGGATCTTGGAATTAAATACAATCATACCTGGGGCAACTTAAATGGAGAGGAGTTTAACTGGAGAAGAAACTTCTACCATAAGCCCAAAGCATTCCTTAATCACTACTGGACACTTTCTCCCAAGACGGATATTAAGACATCAGCCTATTTTTCCCCAGGTCGTGGTGGAGGTACGGGACCTCGTGGTCGTTTGAGAACTCCAGGATCAGTTTTTGATTCCTTTGGTGGCGTTGGTACGGGAACACATGATGCAAATGGACTTGTGCGCTTTGACGATATCGTAGCTTACAACCAGGGTCAGAATATTTCAGATTGGGGTAGTAAAGACATTAATCCAATCACAGGCAACTACTTGGTAGGGGAGGACGGTAGAATCTACTATGATGCAGCGGGTAATATTGCAAATGATAGCCGGGGAGATGACGTATCGCAAGACAACACAGGCTCAGGCTTTATTCGACGTGCTTCTATGAACTCGCATAACTGGTTCGGAGTATTATCTACACTGACTTCTAAGCTAAACGAAAGCTTCACCTTCATCGGTGGATTGGATTGGAGATACTATAAGGGTATTCACTACAGAAGAGTGGAGAACCTTTTAGGAGCGGATGCCTATAGCTCGAAGTCGGATATCAATAATCCTGGAAATATCATCACTACTGAAGAAGCAGCAGAATTTGGAAGTTTTGGAGCGAATGGGTATAAGGATGGTAACAACGTGCTAAATTACTATAACGATGGACTGGTAAACTGGCTGGGACTCTTTACTCAGTTGGAATATTCTGCTAATGACCTGTCTGCCTTTATCAGCTTGTCAGGATCAAACCAGGGATTCAAGCGGGTAGATTATTTCAACTACCTGGATAGTGATCCTCAGCAAACTTCTGATTGGGAAAACTTCCTGGGTGGCACTGTGAAAGCTGGATTGAATTACAATATCGATGCAAGTCATAATGTATTCTTTAATGCAGGTCGTTTTTCCAGACAGCCAATCTTTGACAACGTATTCATCAATTTTGTAAATGACGTGAATGAAGATGTTAAAAATCAGACAGTTACGGCCTTTGAAATTGGATATGGTTTCAGAAGTTCTTCCTTCGATGCCAAGGTAAACTTGTACAGTACTGTTTGGGGTAATCGTCAGTTTAGTACAACACTGGAGAATGCCAATGGTGAAGATGTGATTTTCCAGTTTGAGAATGTATCTCAAAGGCACGTAGGAGTTGAGGTTGAAGCGGATTACCGGGTCACACGAAACTTCAATATCGTGGGTATGCTTTCAATCGGTGATTGGAAGTATTCCAGCAACTTTACAGCAAGGGGGCAAAACATTGATACACAACAGCCAGAAGGAGAAGGTACTATCTATGCAGATGGCTTGCCAGTGGGAGATGCTGCACAAACTACGTTTAACATAGGAGTCAACTATGGCGTGGCAAAAGGGTTAAACTTCTACGCCGATTATTATGTAGCTGATAGGCTGTATGCTGACTATGACGTAGACGATAGTCAATTCTCGGCACCCGGTGGAACGATCGTGAAGTTACCTAGCTATTCGCTGGTGGATGCAGGTATTTCATACAACTTTGCTATGAGCACAGGTATTGATGCTTCGCTACGCTTCAACATGAATAACGTGTTGGATACCAAATATGTGTCAGAGCTGGAAACAAACATATTGGATGATCCTGCGACTTCCAGAAATGAATTCTATGATAACAAAGGTATTTGGGCCTTTGGAAGAACTTGGAACGTAGGATTAAAACTGTTCTTCTAGGAACGGTTTTCATCTCGAAATCGATTAATAAAAGAAGCCACCTTCTTCCAGAGGGTGGCTTCTTTTGTATACTAGCCTTTCAAATTCAACTGTGATAATAAGTATCTACTTGAAAACGTATGAATCTTGCTAATTATATATAAATGGATACATCAGGAAAGACCATAGGAATTAGCCTATCAGGAGGAGGGGCGAGGGGGTTTGCACATGTCGGCGTTTTACAGGCACTGGAAGAATATGGCCTAAGTCCGGATATTGTTTGTGGTACCAGCGCTGGAGCCATTATCGGGGTACTATACGCGCATGGCTACACACCTGCTGAAATGCGGGAGATCGTGAAAACAAGTAACATTTACAAAGTTTTTCGCATGGTGCTGCCCCTTCGTGGATTGAGTAGTCAGGATTATCTGCGATCACAGCTAGAGCAATATGTCCCTGAGAATGATTTCCATAAATTAAAGCGCAAATTTTTAGTAGGTGTTACTAATCTAAACTCCGGGAAGCATGAGATCTGGGAGGATGGTCCGCTGCACGATCTTGTGGTCGCTTCATCCTCGGTCCCCGGACTATTTCAACCTATTAAGATCAGTGATAGATGGTACGTGGATGGGGGAGTCATGAACAATCTTCCCATAGATCCAATCGCACCACTTTGCGATTTTGTCATAGCAAGTAATGTGGTGACAAAGGTGGATAAATCAACAACCGAACTTAGTAACCTCAAGTCAATTCTTGCTCGCGTCTTCGAGATTTCACTTTGGTACAGAAGTCGGCTGCAGGACCACATGTGTGACTTGATTATTGAACCTGATGGACTGGAGTCCTACAACTTGTTTAACTTTAGTAAGGCTGAGGAATTATGCAATATTGGATACGAATCAGCTTGTCGAACCCTGGAGGCATTACAGGAGGAAATCAAATCCTAGTCGAGATAGACTGAGATTTCTTTTCCTTTAAGTTGTACATCGATATTCTCCTTGAGTGTAGTAGCCAATGACAAACCCACATAGTCCACCTTAATCGGGAATGACTTATGTTTTCTATCAACTAATACTGCGACTTCTACCTTTTTGGGTAAAATCTCAAATAGGGGTTTCAGCGCAAAAAATATGGTGCGTCCCGTATTGGCCACATCATCTACTACAATGATGGGGCGCTTGCGCAGTTTTTTTACCGGCCAGTCAATGGTGATAGGATCGGCTAAGGGATCTGCAGGATTTAATTTGATAGATGTCAGTGTTACGGGTACTTTTCCGATCTCAATTAACTGATCATGAAGAAGTTTGGCAAAGTTCTTACCATTGTTATTAATGCCTGCTAGTACGATCTCCTTGGCGTTATAGTTGTTCTCCAGGATTTCAATAGCAAGCCTCTTGATTTTTTGTGCGATCTGCTTCTCGTTTAGTATTTTCATCTCGATTGACTGCTATCGGACATTTTATCTTGCCGGGGCAAGTTAGCTATTTTACGCTGAGGTTCACATGGACATTCAACAAATCTTGTTTCTGATACTCCTACTTCTAGTTAGTTTCCTGGCCTATCGGCTTTATGGAAGAGTATACCGCAATATCAGGTTAGGAAAGGCCACGTCTCCAAGCGATGGAGAAGTACAGACTAGATGGAAGAGAGTCTTGCTAATTGCTTTTGGGCAAAAAAAAATGTTCAAAAAGCCATTGATTGCCTTCATGCATGGAGCGATCTATGTAGCTTTTTTATTTACACAGATTGAGCTCATCGAAATCGTCATCGATGGCTTGTCCGGAGCACATAGATTCTTTGCTCCTTTACTGGGCGGATTATATACGGTCATCGTGAGTACCATAGAAGTATTGTCCATACTTGCCTTTGTGGCCACCCTCATCTTTCTTATTCGACGAAATGTCATTCACATAAATCGGTTTGAAAAGCCTGAGATGCGGGGATGGCCCAAGAAGGATGCCAACTTGATCCTATTGGGAGAAATACTTCTCATCGTTGGGATAATGAGTATGAACATGGGGGATTCTCTCCTCCAGGGAATGGATGAACATTATACCGATACGGGTACGTTTGTTTTGAGTGGAAATATTGGGCCAATAATTTTGGGAGGAATAGATCAAAGCAGCTTGTATGTCCTGGAACGGTTCGGATGGTGGCTGCATATTCTGGTAGTTTTTGGCTTTATCCTATACCTACCTATATCAAAGCACTTGCATATATTCCTCGCATTTCCAAACACGTACTTTGCCAGGACATCCGCACCGGGATCCATGTCAAACATGCCGGAGGTGATGGATGAAGTGAAAGGTATGTTGGGGCTGGTAGATTCGGGAGGTGAGATGAGTGAAGATATACCTGAGTTTGGTGCGAAAGACGTGTTTGATCTTCACAGAATTGATCTTCTGGGTGCTTACAGTTGCACGGAATGTGGAAGATGTACCGCCAGCTGTCCGGCTAATATTACAGGCAAGAAGCTTTCGCCAAGGAAAATCATGATGGATGTAAGAGATCGCATGGAAGAGGTCAGCAGCTATCTGGAGGCGAATGACCTAAGTGTCGCAAAGGGTGAGGATGTGAAGGAATTAACCACAGATAATTTTGATGATGGGAAATCTCTATTTGACCGAATTTCTAAAGAAGAAATACATGCTTGCACCACATGCAATGCTTGCGTGGAAGCCTGTCCTATCCTGATCAATCCCATGGCTATCATCCTCGAGCTGAGACGATATGAGATCTTGACCGAAGGTAGTGGTCCTGCCGACTGGTTGCCTATGTTCACGAGTCTTGAAAATACAGGAGCTGTATGGCAGTTGTCTCAGGATCGAGATGCCTGGACCAAGGATTTATAAGAAATGAACAAAGCGTTATAGATGGATGAGATACATGTACCAGTAATGAGCGAGGAAGTGGCCGCAGGACGTTCTCCAGATGTACTATTCTGGGTGGGTTGTGCAGGTAGTTTCGATCCGAGAGCGCAAAAGGTCACAAAGTCATTGATTCAGATCTTACGGAAAGCCGGTATTTACTATGCCATATTAGGTAAAGAGGAACAATGTACAGGCGATCCGGCCAGAAGGGCCGGCAACGAGTTCGTTTTTCAAATGCTTGCACTTCAAAATATTGAAACACTAAATACCTATGGTGTCAAAGATATAGTCACCACCTGTCCTCATTGCTTTAATGTTTTAAAGAATGATTATCCGGCGTTAGGAGGATCTTACAATGTCGTTCACCATAGTGAATATTTAAAAAGTCTGCTCGATGCAAGGAAGATTAATATTGCAGGAGGTGCTTTTAAAGGCCAGCGAATTACCTATCACGATTCCTGTTATTTAGGCCGGGCTAATGGAATTTATGAAGCTCCCAGGCAACTCATTGAGCAATTGGATGTTAACTTTGTAGAGATGGAGAGGTCTCGGACTAGTGGTTTGTGTTGCGGAGCAGGTGGAGCGCAGATGTTCAAGGAAGATGAACCCGGAGAAAAGCGCATCAATATGGAGAGGGTAGAAGAAGCACTTTCTCTTCGTCCGGATGTGATTGCGGTAAATTGCCCCTTTTGTCTCACGATGATTCACGACGGAGTCACTGCCAAGGAATCCGAGACTATGGTGTATGATATTACAGAGTTAATAATTCAAAGTGAGGATACATGAAAATGAAATTTGATCAGCTGGCTGATGATACTCGGGTTTGGATATATCAGAATAAGGAGATTATTGACAGCGAGACTTTAGCGCAGGTAAAGGATGAGATCGCTGCATTTGTACAGCAATGGGCGGCTCACAATCAGCCATTGGCAGCTTTTGGTGATGTGTTTCATGAGCGCTTTGTGGTCTTGATGGTGGATGAACGACATAATGTCGCCAGTGGTTGTTCCATAGATAGCAGTGTTGCATTTATCCGTCATTTGGAAAGTAAGTTTGGCCTTGATCTTTTTGATAGAATGACCTTTAGCTACGAGAAAGATCAGGTCGTCTACACAGTACCCAGCTTCCGTTTTGCAGAACTGTATCGTGCCGGTGAAATCAATGATAATACATTGGTCTTTGATAATTTGGTAAGGACCAAGAATGAACTTTTGAATGAATGGCAAAAACCACTGGCAAACAGCTGGTTAAGTAGATTTGTCTAAAGAGATAATTAAGATTGGTCTAAATCTATCGATGCACAAATGGTGCAACGATATTGTACAATCTCCTCACCTGATCCTCTTTAATCCAATTATTGAAAGTAGATGGAGAAAAATCGCCAATGGTGCCAAGAAACCTGCCACCAGATTATATGGATAGGTGGCAAATGACGGTGGCAAAAGAACGGTATCACTTCCATAAATCTGCGGCGCATAGACACTTGTAAACACGATGAAGATTATAGAGGCTAGCACCAGCAGCCCCAGATAGTTCCAAAGTAGTGCAACACCTAGTGACCATCGTCTTTTTTGTATGGAAAAGTAGGCCACCATAGGCGCCGTCAGTCCAATCATCATATCAAAATTATGTCCTTCGATCGTCATTTCTTTATGTAATATTCCTTTTGAAAGAGATAGGACAAAAAGCAACTCCACAACGACTCGAAATGTCTGACCATAAACCAGCCAATGATTGGGTACAGTAGAAATCCATGCCTTACCCTTGTTGGCAATAAGGAAAATGATGGTAAAGAGCAGTAAGGGAAGAAGCAGGAAAAGAGCAAACTTAGGAGGGAAGGTGAAGTCCAAAAATATGCCAGTCTGACTCATTAAAAATACATAGATATGCCAGAGAAGTAATCCTACCGTGACCCATATTTTCTTTCGCCGGGCTCTGGCATCACTAAATGATCGATCTAAAACAATGTAGCTGGCGCAGAGGACCAAGATGGTCATTAGAACTGTTAGAGATATATATCCAGCCTTAAGTATCACCTATCGCTTTTGATTTATAATCAGTAATTGATGAACGGTTTGGATATGGGCCACACCCTCATCTCCCAACCTGGTTTTGATTTCATGCATAGCTTTTTCCCATTCAGGAATGATATGCTCTAACAGCAGCCTACCTTTTCGGGTTATTCGTATGAGCGGGAAGTCCACTTTTGTCAAAAGTTCTTTTGTCATTAGTCTATTGAGGTTCCGATTTAACGAAGATTTTTCTAATTGGGCTATAGTAGCTAACTGCTTCTGATTAAGTTGATCCATTTTAGCACAAATAAAGAGAAGCGTCAGCTGGCTGTTGGTGATTCCAAAAGGCGAGATGTACTTTCTAAATATATTATTGGAAGTACGGTACATACGAGATAATTGCCCATTAATACAAAACATGGGATTGAGCGAATCTATGTTTTTGAACTCCACTCTTCGAATATACATACACAAAAGTTGTATATACAACTCTTACATAAAAATCTTATCCTGTTACGTGGAATCATCTGAAAATTAAGGATGGGTCGGATTGCTCTTCCTGAGGTCAATCAAAGAAAGGGTTAATCCAGCTGAATCACCTTTCTGTCAAAGGGATTCAGCGCAGTACCTACTACGTCGGCTTCTACTTCGAGACGGTATTCTGATTTAACTGATTTAAGTTTTTTTGCAGCTGATACTAGCCCCTTCAAGATGAAGTTTCTTTCCTGGATCTGGTCCATTTTGGACTTAAGTAGATCGAATGACATCTCGAAATCCACTTCTATAGACCCGTCCTTAGGTACTTCCACGATCTTGTTGACTTCATGAGCACTCAGAAGATACTCGTCGGTTAGCTTTTTCTTCTTACGTCCTCGGCTGTACTTTTCAATGAGCCGTAGAGAGATGGCCGTGACCGTCTGCTCATTCATCGATGTAAAGCGGACCTTACCTTTAATGACACCACTGTCAGATGGAATGGTTTCAGGAACTAGAAGCTCCACCTTGACTCCTTCGATCCCCAGCCAATTCTTTACTCGCTTTAGCATCTCTGTGTTTTTCTCTCAATAATGCTCAAATTACACCAATTGTTCCGGGCATTCCGATAAACTTACCCGCTGGCTAGACTAAAGACAAAGAGATTGGTTATGGAAGGTCATTCTTGCTATTGGACTTGCTCTGCGTTCTTCTTACTCAAGATCTCCAACATCTCTTCGTCTGATTTCCCAAGATGTTCCAGCAGAAATCGAGCATCATCTGCAAAATCAGAATCCGGGTATTTATCAATGAAGGTTTCGTAAAGTGTCTTTGCCTTGTCAAATGCCTCCTGGTCTTCATCTGCCATGAAGGCGTGTAAAAACAGTGCCTTGGATGCCTCCGGAGAATTGGGATGCTGCTCATAAATTTCTACAAAGCATCTCTCAGCCGTTTGAAAATCTTGAACAGCCCGCGCGGTTTCTCCTGATTTCCACAGATAGGTAATGCGGTCTGCACCTGATGCCGCGTCGGCTGCTTGCGTGTATAGAGATACCAGTTTTTGTAGTGTTTCCTGACTTGGATTGGAGGTGAGTTGAGCCTCGAGAGATGCTATCTCAGCTTGTACATCAGGCTTGGGTTGACATCCGACAGTGATGGCTAGAGCAAGGATGGTCAGTTTTAAAAGTCGCATGTATAATTCATTTTGAATCCAGTCCAAATTTATCTATAATTCGATACACGAATGTACTTCCAATATTTAAATTCAACATGGTTATGAGATTGATTATTGCCCTTTTGTTCATTCTGGGTTCTCTAAGTGCCGATGCCCAGATTAAAGTAAATAGTCCCTATCAGAATAAAGACGAATCCTATATCCCAGACGGAGATGAATCCGAAACTAGTGGAGGTACGACTACACCTATACCCAATCCGGGACCCGCGACCTCAACATACGGACAGGAGTCCAACGTGCAGGCAGTGATAGAAAGCTTGTTCAATGCCATGTATAATGCCAATAGTTATCAGGCAAAGTCCTTATTCCTCCCGGAAGGAAGGATCATAAGTAAAGAGACCGACGGATCTGTCCGAGTAGTGACGAGTCAGCAGTTTTCCACTATGCTTGGAAACCTGTCCAGAGGAAAGTACCGGGAAGAAATCAAGAATATCGAAATTAAGATCGATGACTACCTGGCATCGGCATGGGTAGATTATGAGCTTTACGTAGACGGTAAATATAATCATTGTGGTGTTGATGCCTTTCAGCTCCATTATGACGGGAGCTCCTGGAAGATACTCCAGATTGCCGATACTCGAAGAGATGACTGTACACCCATGGGCGAGACTGCAGTCATAAATAACTTATTAGATAATTGGCATCTGGCCGCCAGTAATGCCAATGGGGCCGAGTATTTCAATGATCTGGATAAGGATGCGACCTACCTGGGGACCGACCCTTCCGAGCATTGGGACAAGCAGGCTTTCTATCAGTTTGCCAAACCCTTCTTTGATAAGGGATCCGCCTGGGATTTCAAAGCACAAGATCGCGAGGTAAACTTTTCAGAAGATGGAAATATTGCCTGGTTCAATGAGGTGCTGGACACCTGGATGGGCCCTTGCCGTGGATCTGGGATACTCTCCCGGAATGAAAATGGAGTATGGAAAATCAAGCAATACAACCTGGCTGTCCTGGTGCCTAATGATAAGATTCAGGATTATATCCGCTTGATCAAATAGGTGGGCTACTCGTAGATCAGATACTTAGCTCGGGTCTCTCTGAATTTCTCAAGTCCGGGTTCCCATGAAGCTCTAATTTCTTCCTCAGATTTACCATCGATAATGTCTTGGCGAAGTTTGGCAGTACCTGCCAACTTATCAAACCATAGATTTTCGTTGAAAAACTGAGACTTATCTGGAAACAGAGCGTAGTACTTGAGCAAATAGGAGAGATCGAGTGCTGCCTGTTCGAATAGATCCTTTGCTGGTAGTTTGGTAAGATCCTCGCCATAACACGTTTGGTCTTCGAGTACAGGATGTGCCGCCCCAAACATGGATGTGGGAGTGAATGAATAGGTATACTCTTTAATGTCGGGGTGGCCAATGACTTGAAATTGTGTGGTAGTACCCCTTCCTATGCTAAGTGGAGTACCTTCAAAAAAGCAGAGGGAGGGATATAACAAAATGGATCGGATGTTAGGTAGATTAGGTGATGGAGGTACAGGCAATTCATAGAAGGTCTCGTGATCGTAGTTCTTACACGAAATAACGGTCAAATCACATTTTGAGCCATTGGACAGCCAGGATTCTCCATTGATCATTTGACCATATTCACCAATTGTCATTCCGTGTACGACAGGTATCTCATGCATCCCCACGAAGGATTTATAGGCGGATTCCCGAATGGGTCCATCTACGTAGTGTCCGTTAGGGTTAGGCCGGTCGAGAATAATCAGCGGTATTTCTTCTTCAGCACAGGCTTCCATCACATAATGTAAGGTTGAAATATAGGTGTAGAAACGAGCGCCTACGTCTTGAATATCAAAAAGAACCACGTCGGTTTCTTCTAGCATCTCTTGGGTAGGCTTTCGGGTCGTGCCATAAAGCGACCGGATCGAAATACCGGTGGCTGGATCTTTCGAATCTTCAATGTGGGCGCCGGCATCTGCATTACCCCTGAATCCATGCTCAGGTGACATGATATTGACTATGTCGAGTCCCATCTGATGTAATGAGTCTACTAGATGGACGGCACTAATCATAGAGGTTTGATTGACCACCATAGATATTCGCTTATTGCTGATCAGGGGCAAGTACGCATCAAATTGGCAAGCCCCCACCTCCACCACAGGGGCTAACGATTCCAGGACAACTTCCTTTGATTCCATCGTACCCTCATCCTGACAGTTGTAGGAGAGAAAACATATAAATAAAAATGCAAATACTTTCATGGTCATATTAGAGAATTTTCTAATTTCAACGTTCTATGTCGCGAAAATATGCAATTGTAGATATTGAAACTACCGGTGGGGCCATAAGAAGGGATAAAATTATTGAAATAGCCATCGCTGTCTATGAGGGAAATACACGCGTAGACGAGTTTCAAACACTGATCAATCCGGGTAGAACCGTCTCAAAGCATATCACCATGTTGACTGGAATCACTAATGAAATGCTTGTCGACCAGCCAAAATTCTATGAAGTAGCGCGTCGAGTGGTGGAGATTACCCAGGACTGTATATTCGTGGCTCACAATGTGCGTTTCGATTATACTTTCATTAAAAAGGCCTTTGAACGGTTGGGGTATGTATATACCAGGAAGCAACTGTGTACTGTCCGCATGAGTCGTATGGTTTTCCCAGAGTTGAAGCGCCACGGTCTCGACGCTCTTTGTACTTTTCATAATATATCTGTAAAAGACAGACACAGGGCTATGGCTGATGTGCAGGCTACTGCTGCGATATTCCAGATTATGCTGTCTCGTCAGCAGGGAGAAGAAGCGATCAACAACATTGTCAACTATGGTATTAAAGCATCACGTCTTCCTGTCTCTATTACATTAGAACAACTGCATGCACTGCCCGAGGAGTGTGGTGTATACTACCTACATAATCAGCAGGGTGATGTGATCTATATAGGAAAGAGTATTAATATCAAAAAAAGGATCATGCAGCACTTTGCCGATAATACGGCGAAAGCTAATAAACTGCAGCAACGAGTACATGATATCACCTTCGAAGTGACGGGAAGTGAATTGGTTGCCTTGCTCCTGGAAGAACAGGAGATAAAAAGACTGCAACCTGAAGTCAATCGGCAGCTGCGCCGAAAACTCTTCCCCTATGCGTTATATTATTTCGAAGACGGTGATGGTTATCTGCATGTCAGGGCGGAAAAGATCAAGAAGAATACCCCGGAAGGTTATGTGATCATTAAAGCCTATCCCAAGCTAGCCTACGCCAAAGGACACCTTGAAGCCATGATCGAAGAATTTGAGCTTTGTCAACACCGGTGTGGTGATAAGACGGGCTATGGTACTTGCTTCAATTATCGTATTTCAAGATGTTATGGGGCGTGCATTGGGAAGGAGGATGTCCAAACCTACAATGAGCGTGTGATGGAGGCAATCACATATCTCCAAAGAACGGTAAAGGACAGCTTTTTTATCATTGATCAAGGTCGCGAGGTAGAAGAAAAGAGTGTGGTGATGGTAGAAGGAGGTGAAGTGACCGGCTATGGGTTCGTCTCGGAAGGTACGATGATATCTAGCACTGAAGCGCTAAAAGAAGTGGTGGATCCCATCGTTGCGAGTCGTGACGCCCAGCGCATTGTGCATTGGTATCTCCGGGAAAACAAAATGGAAAAAGTTATCCCTTTCTAGATAATTCCAAGATCAGTTCATGATATAACGGTCAGTCCGAAAAGAATCACTAATTTCAGTCATTGACGAACAAATGTGCAATGAAGGAGAATCAATATAGCTCGTACTGGAAGACCAATATCAAATACCTTGTTATTCTATTACTTGTCTGGTTTATAGTCTCTTATGGAGCCGGCATTATTTGGGCAGACTCGCTCAACAACATAAGATTGGGAGGTTTTAAATTAGGTTTTTGGTTTGCTCAGCAGGGATCTATATATGTCTTTGTCCTCCTGATTTACATTTATGTTCGACTGATGAACAGGCTTGACAGCAAATATGATGTCAACGACTAACCAACCAAATACCTAAATAAGTTTCTTACTGATGGACGCACAAGCATGGACCTTTCTGATTGTAGGTCTCACATTTGCCCTTTATATCGGCATTGCAATATGGAGTAGAGCTTCCAGTACCGCCGAATTTTATGTGGCGGGTAAAGGAGTTCATCCCATTACAAATGGGATGGCTACTGCCGCTGACTGGATGTCGGCCGCCTCATTCTTATCCATGGCCGGTCTGATCGCCTTCATGGGATACCAGGGTGCGCAATATTTAATGGGATGGACCGGGGGCTATGTATTGTTGGCGCTCATGTTGGCTCCTTACTTACGGAAATTTGGCAAGTATACGGTTCCTGATTTCATTGGCGAACGATACTACTCGCAGACAGCGAGAATGGTGGCATTGATATGTGCTCTCTTCATCTCCTTCACTTATGTGGTGGGGCAAATGAAGGGGGTTGGTGTCGCATTTTCTGCTTTCCTCGGTATTGAGCTGAAATGGGGTGTAATCATAGGATCGGCTATCGTCTTTTTCTATGCAGTCCTGGGTGGAATGAAAGGTATTACCTATACGCAAGTTGCTCAATATTGTGTGCTGATTTTCGCATATCTCGTACCAGCGATCTTCATTTCTGTTCTCATGGTGGATAATCCAGTGCCACAGATTGGGTTGGGAGGAAAACTCAGCGATGGTGCATATCTACTTGATAAGTTGGATAGTGTTCTTACCGATTTAGGATTTAAAGAATATACGACATCGCACAAAGGAAAAGTGGATTTGTTTTTCGTGACCGCCGCACTCATGCTGGGCACGGCGGGTCTTCCGCATGTAATTGTCCGATTTTTCACGGTTCCAAAAGTGTCGGATGCCAGAAAATCGGCAGGATGGGCACTTTTATTTATTGCCATACTCTATACAACAGCGCCTGCCATCGGAGCATTTGCCCGTACTAACCTAATACAGACAGTACACGATCAGCCGTACAATAGTCTTCCTGACTGGTTTGCTAACTGGGAGAAAACGGGACTACTGGCCTTCAACGATCTGAATGGTGATGGGAAGGTACAGTACTATAATGATCAAAACCCCGACTTTACTTCAGAAGCTACCTCACGAGGATGGAATGGAAGTGAACTAACCGTTGATCGTGATATCATGGTACTTGCCAATCCATCGATCGCCAATCTCCCCGCCTGGGTAGTGGCCCTGGTTGTGGCGGGTGGTTTAGCGGCCGCATTGTCGACAGCAGCTGGATTGCTGCTGGTCATAAGTACCTCTATCTCACATGATTTGCTAAAGCAATCCTTGAGGCCTGATATTTCCGAAAAAGGTGAATTATTGGCGGCGCGGATTGCTATTACGGTAGCTGTCTTTATAGCTGGTTGGGCTGGAATTGATCCACCGGGATTTGTAGCTCAGGTGGTCGCTTTTGCCTTTGGACTCGCAGCGGCGTCATTCTTTCCGGCCATTGTCATGGGTATCTTTTCCAAGAGGATGAATATGCAAGGAGCCATTGCCGGCATGTTGGTAGGGTTGATCTTTACCGCCGCATATATTATCTATTTTAAGTACGGCGGAGGCACTCCAGATCAATATTGGTTTGGAATTTCTCCTGAGGGCATTGGTACTTTGGGTATGATATTCAATTTTATTGTATCGATCAGCGTGTCTCAAATTACACCTCCTCCTCCAGCAGAGATTCAAACGCTAGTGGAGCGAATACGTATACCCCGGGGAGATTAATCTACGTGGATTCGACTCAGGAAGAATACGACGACCAATCCCAATGCGGCAGAGAGAAGCACTCCGAGGAGATACGGAGTACCGAAGTATTGGTCCGGCAATACGTTGAGTTCGGTGACGATATGATAGTCCTCTAAAATGGCATCTAGAGGTAACATTGTGACATACTCACCGTCATCATTAAGCCACACGGTAGGGTTTCTCCATGGCCAGATTCTATTGAGTGAACCGATCATAAATCCCGTCAGTACCGCAAGGGTCGAATTTTGATAGTGCTTCAACGTCCAGCTCAAGACATTCGAGAATAGCATGAGTCCGGTAAGACATCCCAGTGCAAAAATGATGACTACCCATCCTGCCCCCATGTCCTGTGTTAGTAGGAAGTCTTTGACAGAATGTAGCACAAAAGTATACATCCCCAGAAGGAGCAAGATGAAGCTCCCGGAAATACCCGGCAGAATTAAGGCAGATATGGCAATCATCCCACTGACAAAAATGAAGAGTAGGTTTTCGCTACCCTGAGCTGGACTCACTACCGTGATGAAGTATGCGACGACAATACCTACTACAAGTGCTATCCATGTTGAGATTTTCCATCCTTTTATTGTACCGGCGATATAAATTGTGGACCCGATTATTAGTCCAAAAAAGAATCCCCAAACAAGAGGTGGATACTGCTCAAGGAGATATGAAATGCCGAAGATGCCGACTAGAATCCCCAGAAACATGCCTCCGACCAATGCCAGCAGAAAAGGACCGTCGATATATTTCCATAGCGCCCCTATGTTCTTACCTTTCCACCCACCTAGCGGTAAGGTACTTATGTTCTTGATCGCGTTTATGAGGCGCTCATAGATGCCTGTGATAAATGCGATGGTGCCCCCGGAGACTCCGGGTACGATTTCCGCCATACCCATGGCCATTCCCTTGAGGCCCAGGCTGATGTCATTTCTATTCATTGATTCCTACACTATCCGTTTCGAATTGGGCGGCAAAATAGGAAAAAATAGATGTCATCGAAGTATGGCATCTGCATGCAGTAGCCTTATCGACTGTTAGTGTTTTTGACTTCAGTAAGACCTGTGACGGCTATGGCTGATGCTATCAATACCAGGTTCTTAATGATGTATTGACCTTCCAATGAAAGTACGAGGGGTGGATCAATAAATGTAACCTCCGGCACAATAACTAGTGGTAAAAAGGTACCTGCCATATGGGGAAGCAGCAGGAGTAATGCCCATTGACAACGTTTCGTGAACATTAACAATCCTATCGTGACTTCCCAGATGCCTAGAAATGGTACAAACCAGGAAGAAGAAAACCAATAGACCGTACTCTCAACAAGTCCAGCTGCAGGACTCATTCCCAGCGGTTTAAGGATTCCAAACCAAAAGAAAACAATGGCGAGTGAATTTCTGAGTAATGCCAGACCAAACCGATCAAACAAAGCATGACAGCTTAACGATAATCTATGGACCACGATGTAAAGATTTTAGCAGTTATACTCCAAATATAGCGAGTAAACTGGCTGCCATCATCGACACTGATCCTTAAATCTGCTCATTTCGTACATTCATAAAACCTATCTGGTTTCTATTAGTACTTCATCATCTTCTTGATGGCCCTACCGTGTTCTGTTTCGACAGCCATCATATAGATGCCAGAGGAAAGGGTTGATAGTTCCCGCATCACTATTTCTGATTGTCCTCCCGGCACATGCATCATCTGCTCTTTTAATATTCGGCCGTTAAGGTCACTGATAGTAATCCGCCCCTGACTTTGAGATGGAAGGTCCATACGTATGACCATATGGTCCGTAAATGGATTTGGATACGTGATAACACGACTCTGTAACGCCAAATCATTACTACTGGTCATACAGAATGCTTCAATAATGAGACTTTCAGTGAAGGTACTTGTATCTCTAGGACATACCGCTTTTACCTGGACTTCATACATACTACATTCTTCCAACTCCAAAGGCAGGAGTGGCATAGTATCCACAACTTCAGTCCAGTCTTCTCCTAACTTACGATGTCGAATTACATAAGCAATGGCTGAATCTACAGGGTCCCAAATGACATCCGTCGACAAACCCATAAAGTTGCTGGTGTCCAGATTTTCAGGAGGGGGACAAAGTAGTGAATCAAAAACTATATTTAGGCAGTAGTCTTCTACCTCTCCCAAATCGATTAATGTCTCACAAGGAGTCAGAGCACTTATGGGATCATATAACATGATGACACGCATTCTAGTGACACCTTCTGCCACATCTTCGGGGATAGCAATTCTCGCTTCCAACACTTCATCTGAAACTGCGCTGTCGGTACTGTATACTAATTCTTCCTCTTCTGCAAATACTCCATCTTGATCATAATCAATCCATGCTGCATAGGCATGGAAAAGGCTGTCAAGCGTCGTGCCACCCTCTATCTCCATAGTGTAGGTAGTACCTTTCTTAAGCGTGGTAGCATTTCCAGTATGGTTGCCGTATCCATTATCAGGGCCAGATATGTTTTCAATAGTATTCAATTTGATGCGTTCGATCCACTCTTCAGAACTATTACCTACCAGTGGAACACAGTAGGTGGAATCCAGGCAGGGACCACATCCATATGTGCGAAAGGCGATTGTATCACTGGTTTCGACCACTCCATCACTACATAGTGATACCACTTGCAATAGATACTCGGTACAGGGTGCCAGACTATCCAATACCATGTTATTGTCAGATACTTCCAGACTATCCCAGGATAATGTATCGGTGTCCACTGCTATGAGTAGCAGATAGTTTGAGGCAGCACCCACCGAATCCCATTCCAGCTCTACCTCTGTCTCAGACAGGACAGAATGATTGACAAAGGCAGGAGGCATACAGCAATTCCCTGTAGTGAAATCCAAGATTTCAGTAGACTGTTCTGTACCATCCTCACAGGAAGTGATGATTTGATATTGATAGGTCTTACAAACACCCAGATCAGAAAGACTAAATGTATTATCGGCAACATCCAGGGTGATCCAATTTGTATCACCTAATAATCTATATTGAAAAGTAGATCCAGTCACTGAGTCGACAGTCGTCCATGATATAGTTGCCTCATTATTTCCTACATCTTCATTGATATCGAAAGCAGCAATACAGGAAGTACAGGCAGTTAAGGTGGCTTGTAAGGCCTTAAAAACATTCAATCGTCCACCAGTACTTACTTCATCTGCCAGGTTTGGCAGGGCATCCACATTGTCAAGGATTAATTGTCGCGACAGCAGAGCTGCGGCAGCAGGATCGCTCAACGCCAGGTTTGCCAGATCGCCACAAGGTGAGGCATATAGTAGTCCAATAGCTCCGGCCACAATCGGAGCTGCAAATGAAGTACCTGTGACCCAAGCGTAACCAGGTATGCTTGTAGTGTATACAAGATCACCTGGAGCTGCGAGATCGATATCGCGTTTTCCAAAAGCGGCAAAAGTTCGCTCATCTGCTTCATCGGTTGCCGTAACAGCAATCATGTAATCACTAACGCATGAAGTGGGCACATCCAGGATGGTATCTATATCAATTTCAGTATTTGCGGTGGCTGCAGTGTTAAGAATGCCTTGCGCTCCCAGACTATCGTAAACCGCACACCAAATAGGTGTCTCTTCGGGTGTTAGATCTTCGTCACCATAGGAAAGATTGGTTGCCACCACAAATGCACCCCTTTCGCCATTCGTTTCGTTATACATTTTACGCTGCTGAAGGATGTAACCATAGGCGGCAATCATATCCGCTTCATTTAGATCGGAATTAAAAAAGACGTTCATCATTTTAATGTTCCAGTTTACACCTGCTATGCCGATGGAATTGTTACCGGTAGCTCCAACTACGCCCAGGATTTCCGTCCCATGAGTTTCTGATATTCCACCTGCGAACATTTCAGGGTCGACATTATCATCTTCCAGCAAAATATTCCAACCACGAACATCATCGACGTAACCATTCTCATCATCATCAATTCCATTGTTGGCAATTTCATGAGAATTCTTCCATATGTTATCAATGAGGTCTTCGTGCTGATCATCTACTCCCACATCTATAATTGCGACTACAATCGTATCTCCGTTTACGGTCACACCACCTTTGGAAATACTCCAAGCATCATCAGCATCAATATCAGCGTCTTCTTTCCCATTGCTTCCCAGATTAATCCACTGCCACTGTTGATCCAGTAGGGGATCATCTGGCGATACTGCTCGTTGCTTGATAAAATGGTTTTGCTGTGCTACCAATATGTCGGGATCGCTGGTCAGACTGTTGATGAATTCGATTTCATGAATGCGGGTATAATCGAATTTGGCTACCCATATATTCATGTGATCGGATAGACATTTCTTCATTTGAAAGGAGGTCTCTTCTCCTCGAAACTTCACATTTCGACTGATCACGGCTTGTTGATCTACACCAGGATGAAAACACATGATTACTTCACCCTGACGGTACTCAAGTGCTTGTGCATGTAGGGTTTCTACCTGGCAAACACTGCCTATCAAAACAACAAACAGTAGAAGTTTCTTTAACATATATAATGAATTGTCTGTGATTGATTTAGTCATGATCAAATTTAATCGAAATTATCTAATGTACAGTGTTTTTCGAAAGTGAGTAAATAAGTTGCTCGCATTTGCCCATATTGGCAACGATCAGATTTTGTCTCTCTATCTCTTCTAACTATCAAATACTGGAATGCTTATTGATGGTTTTCAAAACTTCCTAGCTTCAGAATCCTATAGGTCGAAGAATCTGCTACAAGTATCGCTTCATATAGTATTTATAATAATATGATTATCTGATGCTTAGGTTGTGTTGTAATAGTAAACTAAATCATAATATGATATTAATTATTAATATGTTGTATATTGTGAATGAGATCAGATTATATAAAATATAATTTTGATATAACCGTTGAGAAACTTTAACTATGTTTGATGTCATGCGGACCGAAATTCTGATTTTATTCCTCTTTTTTTCGCTTAAAATT
Source organism: Saprospiraceae bacterium (assembly GCA_050298535.1). Classification (GTDB taxonomy): domain Bacteria; phylum Bacteroidota; class Bacteroidia; order Chitinophagales; family Saprospiraceae; genus JABDMH01. The sequence continues at coordinate 106,560 of JBNKUI010000113.1, read as the reverse complement.
GTGGCTCAGGAAGTGAGTCTTCCCGAGCATCTTAGTGAGGCGAAAGCTACGATATCAGAGGAAGAATCCGTACAAAAGAATGAGAAGAAGGTGACCATCAAAGTGATGGATATGAAGACAATGGATAAGGTTCCGTTTTTCTCAGTCGACTTCACATCTTGCGGCCATCCTGTGTATGAAAGTGATGAACATGGAGAATTTACCATGCAGACTGTGGAGGGATTTGCCTGCTATGTTCGTATAGGAAAGAGAGGGTATAGCAATCTTGACCTTTTAATTGATTACGATGAGATTAATAGTCCAGAAAAGACCTACAGTATATTCTTAAGTAGATCACCAAACTATTTTACCGGTACTGTTACAGATAGCATTAAGCAGAACCTATATCTGGACAAAGCGCAGATTGAATTGACGGCTGGGGATGACTCCTGGAAACAGAGGGTAGAGTCCAGTCGACAGGGAGAGTATTCCTTATATTTAAAACCGGAAACCCAATATAAGCTTGAGATTTTTCGTGATGGCTATAAGCAATACTCAAGAACTTTTGCTACCGGAGAAGAAATCCAAAGAGATATACTCTCTACGATCCGATTGCAACCCTTAAGGAATTATGCACTAAGGGAGGGCTTGGGCACAGAGGTGAGTGTAAGTCGAAAGCAAAAGACAGAAGGAAGTCTGAACTATTTCAGTATTCAAATTTTGGCCAATAGGGCAACTGAAATTGATCTACCCTTGTATCAGCGAGAATTAGGTCAGTTTGGCGATGTATTTCTGGAAGCCCATGGGCAGATTGCCAAGTTAAAGGTGGGTAAGTATTTTGATCGATCAGTGGCAGAACAAATCCTCAAAAAAATCAAATCTACTGAAAAGTATGCAGATGCTTTTCTGACACAATACATCCCCAATCGGGAAGTGTCCTCCGACATCGTAGCTGGATTTGATGAGACCTATATGGTCCGCCTTGCTTCCTACCTCAATCCGGATCTATTTGATAGCACTCGCGTTGCAGGACTGGGAATGCTAAAAAAGATCCACAAGGATGAATGGACTATCATGGTGCTGGATGGCTACAAGGAGTTGGATGAAGCCAAGAGAGCCAGTGCTTCTGCCAAAGAAAGCGGTTTTAATTCTGCCCATGTAGTTATCATGAAGGATGGTCAAATCCGGAAGGTCAAGTAATCTAGCCATCGTCTGATATCTCTGGAGTAAGTCGATATTCTGATCGAGTGGTAGTCATAGGTTTGAAGGAATATCACAAGAACAACCGGGAATTCAGCTTTCTTTTAATACGTATCGCATCCCTCTTCTGCAGGTAGTTGTTTTTTGCGCAGGGGGTCTCGCTACCTCGTATTAGATCCAGTCCATCCTGATCCCTCATTTTAGTTTCCTTGTGAGACAAGGTGTGAATTTCCATTTTCGGACAAAGGAAGGAGTAGCTACTAATGCATTCGGTCTCCACGAATCTCAAGATTCTTCATGATCTGAGCTTCATTTTTCAAATATTCATCCCAGCGTTCCTTCACTTTTTCAGGTCCACAGTATTTTTTCGCCAGGTCTATAAAAAGGCGGTAGTGCCCTGCTTCTGATACCATAAAAGAATGGTAAAAATTTTTAAGATGATCATCATTAATATGGAGCGAGAGTAAGCGGAATCGCTCACAGCTTCTGGCCTCTATCAATGCACAAGTCAGAAGCTTTTCGAGTAGGCGATCTTCATGACTTCCCCCTTTCTTTTGAGTAGCCAGGAGTGCATTCACATACATATCCTTACGTTGCTTGCCTAACTTCAAATTCCTCTTTTTGAGTTCATTTAATACTTGTCGAAAGTGTCCCCATTCCTCGGTGACAATGGGTGCTAAAGATTCGACCAGTTCCTCTCGTTCGGGATACATTTGAATCAGCGAAATACAGGAAGTGGCAGCTTTCTGCTCACAATAGGCATGGTCAGTAAGGATCTCTTCAAGGCTTTTCTCGGCTAAATTTACCCATCGGGGGTCTGTGGGGAGCTGTAAACCCAGCATATTCTTAATTACTATTTAAACAAACCAGCTGATTCATGAAGAAGTCAATATTATACACTTCATAGTCTTCATATCCTGTAGCCCATACCACTCGAACCTGATCGATCTCACTTCGCAATATTAGCTTCTCCTTTTGATAATCTATAGGGTAACGTGCCCTGTAAATTATATCATTCGTTTCAGGATCTACCTTGAGTTGACTACCCCCTTGCGAAAAGAGTGAAATTGTTGATCCATCTAATAACAAGAGGTTCAACAATCCACCGTTACGAATTCCTCCGTATTCTCGTTGGGCGGTGCGACTGGCAATGCGAAAGGTCAAGGTCAAATATCGAAACCCACCGGCTATACTGGTTAGGTAACCGTGGCATGTCATATATTCTCTCTCTTTAAGATATGGCTTGATACGACTATCGGTATGCGAAAAGAAAAGCTCGGGTTGCAATTCTCTCCGGGGTTGATTGGTAAAAGCATCAATCCCGTCAAAAGTAAATTCACATGTCCTTTCATGATGACTGTCACCCGTTGATGACCAGCTTAGACGATTTACCTGAGCATACGTAGTTTCTATTGTTGCAGGATCGATTTTAGTTTCTGATGCTGGTTGGGCGTCTTCACTGGTATCTCCATAGTCTCTTACATCAATCATCAGGGGGGCCTGATCTTCATCTGATTGGGTCGCCAGCTCTTCTTTGCTTTCGACCAGGCGGGAGTGTTCATCCTCGGGAAATGGATTGGTGAGTCCTGGCACTTCGATGTTCGCCAGCTTCTCATACTTAGACTTCTTTCCCACTTTGAGAATGCGTGTAATTAGCTTGCGACTTGCTGCTAATTCCTTTTGATCTACTTGCAACTGAGCATGTAGCTCACTTCTTCTATCATCCAGGATGCTTGCTCGTTCTGCATTGCCTTCGTTTGTGGCCAAATTGATTTCGTCATCTAGATTATAAATATCGTTTTGTAACTGATCCACTCGATCGAGAATACGAGTCTCGTATTTTACGGCCGCAGCTACATAACGTTGAAATGTCCGGTAGTTCCATTCATCGATGGGCTCTTCACGAATAGATTGATCCGAGACTGGAGTATCATCAAAGTTAATCTCCGTAAGTGGGTCATCAGTGAGATAGATGGAGTCTCTGGCTTCGTAGTATCTCCATGAACCATCTTCGAATTGCGTGATCTTTTCACCTTTTGTATTAGTAATGACTTCTTGTGCATCGAGCGAGGAAGTCATCAAGGTGATCAGAGCACAGTGTAATAAGATCGGGATTGCTCTTCTCATAAAACTTGGGCGTATTAACGGGTTTCTATGTAAAAATACGATGAAAAATAGACTCTATTGTGGCCAAATCCAAAACATCTTACATAGATCTTTGAATCTAAGGCATGAAACACTGCCGGTGTTTCTTTAGATTTACAACTTGGATAATATGTAAATACCCTCGTACTGATACCGTTAATTGATATAGGATTTTTGCCCGTAAGGATTTGGGATGTCATAGATATTTTAGTTGTGGCATTACTTCTTTACAGCATTTATCGATTGTTGAAAGGTAGTATCGCATTCAATATCGTAGTGGGCATACTGCTACTTTATGTAATGTGGGGCATTGTGGGAGTACTGGAGATGCCTCTCCTCAGTGAAATTTTGGGTCAGTTTATCAGTGTGGGTTTCATAGCACTTATCATAATTTTCCAACCTGAAATACGACGATTCTTGCTGTACCTGGGTAATACGACATTGAAGGGGCGGGCAGATTTTCTTCAGCGCTTTCTCAATACCTCATTATCTGTAACACACGATGACCAGATAGATGCCATCAGACGTGCCTTAATTAAGATGTCCAAAAATCGAACAGGTGCCTTGATTGTGTTTCCAAAGCAACTGGGCGAGGACAGTACAAACGAGTCAGGTCAATATATTAATGCTGAGATAAGCGAAGATTTGATTTTAAGCATCTTCAACCGGAAGAGTCCCTTACATGACGGGGCAATGATAGTACATGGTGATAAGATAAAGCGTGTCAGTGTCGTATTACCCATATCAAGCCGTTCAGATCTACCAGCAAAGATTGGATTGAGACATCGGGCAGCTATAGGGGCTAGTGAAAACTCAGATACTTCAGTATTTGTGGTGTCAGAAGAAACGGGTCAGATTTCTTTTGCATTTAAAGGGGCCTTGTTTCAAAATGTATCAGAAGAGCGACTAGAGAGTCTTTTGCGTGAACACGTGTCTTGATCTGCTGAACATGATCGCGGTAAATTCTATCTTGTGCGGTAAAAGCTAGTATATCGGTATGCAGAAAGTAATGACCTATATAAATGAGAACAAGGAGCGATTTCTCAATGAACTGATGGATCTCTTGCGTATTCCCTCTGTGAGCGCAGATCCCACACATAAAGCTGATATGATTCGAATGGCTCAGGCCGTTCAGGATCACTTGCTGCAAGCAGGTGCAGACACGGCTGATATCCACGAGACGAAAGGACATCCTATTGTATTTGGGGAGAAAATTGTAGATCCTTCGGCTCCTACCGTATTGGTTTATGGACATTATGATGTGCAGCCACCGGATCCGCTGGATCTTTGGGATTCCCCGCCCTTCGAGCCCGTCATAAAGAAAACTGACATCCATCCCGAAGGAGCGATTTTTGCCAGAGGTTCCTGTGATGATAAGGGACAATTGTTTATGCATGTAAAAGCGTTTGAGGCGCTGAATGCTACCGGCGTGTTGGCCTGCAATGTCAAATTTTTGCTGGAAGGCGAAGAGGAAGTAGGATCAAATAATTTGGAAGAATTCTGTCGCAACAACGCTGGCATGCTGTCTTGTGATGTGATTCTGATATCTGACACTTCAATTATTAGTAATGATGTGCCCAGTATCAGCACGGGATTAAGAGGTTTGAGCTATGTTGAGGTTGAGGTGACGGGTCCCAATAAAGATTTACATTCTGGGGTATATGGTGGAGCTGTAGCCAACCCTATCAATGTACTCTCAAAGATGATTGCTTCACTGAAGGATGATCGGGAACATATCACTATTCCGGGTTTTTATGATAAAGTCCAAATACTAACAGAAGAGGAGCGATCTGCTATCAATGAGGCTCCTTTTGATCTGCAGGAATATAAGAATGAGCTCCAGGTGGAGGATGTATTGGGTGAAGAAGGTTTCACAACGATCGAGAGAACATCAATCAGGCCCACGCTGGATGTAAATGGAATATGGGGAGGATACACCGGTGAAGGTGCTAAGACTGTCCTTCCATCGAAAGCGTATGCCAAAATTAGTATGAGGCTGGTACCTAATCAGGATCCTGATGAGATCACGGAGCTCTTTACACGACACTTTAAGAATATAGCACCCCCTTCTGTAAAAGTTAAAATCACCCCTCACCATGGAGGAAAGCCGGCAGTGACTCCTATCGACAGTAAAGAGTATGAAGCCGCGTCAAAGGCAATGGAACAGACCTTTGGCAAAGTGCCAATTCCAGTGAGGGGAGGAGGAAGTATTCCTATCGTGGCATTATTTGAAGAGGTACTTAAGGTAAAAACAGTACTCATGGGGTTTGGATTAGATTCCGATGACATTCATTCGCCCAATGAACACTATGGTGTATTTAACTTCTATAAAGGGATAGAGACCATACCTTACTTTTATCATTACTATGCGGCGGATAAAGCCTAATCAGCAACAGGTAGCATGAAGATTGACATTTTATGTGCTGTGCCTGGACTCTTGGAGGGACCCTTCGAGCATTCAATCTTAAAGCGTGCAGCACAAAAAGGACTTCTCAATATACGAGTGATTGATCTTCGAACTTTCGGATTAGGTAAGCATCATCAGATAGATGACTATCAATATGGTGGAGGCGCCGGAATGGTAATGATGATTGAGCCCATCGCTAATGCTATCAATCACCTCAGTAAGGATGGTGAATATGATGAGGTTATATATATGACACCGGATGGTGAGACTCATAATCAACGTATTGCTAATCACCTATCATTGAAGGAGAATATATTGATTCTTTGTGGGCACTACAAAGGTGTGGACCAGCGCGTACGGGACCACTTTGTGACTCGTGAGATATCGATCGGTGATTATGTATTGTCTGGAGGGGAACTGGCTGCGGCGGTCCTGGTGGATAGTATTGGTCGTTTGATTCCGGGAGTCCTAAATGACGAAACATCTGCACTCTTCGATAGTCACCAGGACAATCTCCTCGCACCCCCTGTCTATACAAGACCTTCGATTTATGAGGGGATGGAGGTGCCGGATGTGCTGCTGTCCGGTAATGAAGCTGCTATCAATGAGTGGAGAGATCAGGAAGCTTACAATCGGACGGCTCAAAGAAGGCCGGATTTGCTTGCCGATGAAAGTGACATATGACTTCTTAGAATAACAGATTGCTGACATAGATCAAAGCAAACTGAAGGATGATAGTACCGTCCAGGATGCCGGCAAAGTAATAATCATGACGTTGCGTATTGGCTCGAGCCACGGCCGACAATGTAAGGATATAGGAAATGATCAACGCTGATCCAACGGGCAGTGAAAGAAATCTGGTGTACTGTAGATATCCAACGATCATCATTGCAAATAATAGAAGCAACAGAGCTATACGAATACTTTTTTTTGCACCTAAATGAAGGGGAAGAGTTTTGATTTTGTAAAGACTGTCTACCTCCAGATCACGGATATCGAAAGGGATCGTGATACCTAGAATGAATAGCAGTTTTTCGAGAATGAGTAAATAATGTTCCAACGAAAGATGCACTCCCAAATCTATTAGTGGCGTGATCACAAGCGCGCAAACCCAAACAATTCCAATGGCAAATAACTTTACAAAGGGAAGATCGCGCAATCGCCGACCTCGACCAAATATGGGAATGATGTAAAGTGCGGCGATTGCAGTAGGAATAAGCAGGTAGAGAACGGTGCCCCATTTCAGTTGGAGAGCCAGATAAGATCCCGCTAGAGCCGATATGGCTGCATATAAGATAATATGTAGCTGAAATTTGCGAATCACCTGAATTCTCCGGTTCTCCAGTTTTTTTTCTATGATGGTGAATCCCACAATGCGATGCATCGCGTAGACAAAGAGTGTACTGAAAAACATAAACCAGGCTAAGGTGGAGTAGAGGTCAAAAACACCCATGATCCACTCAATTTGCCAAACCATGCATAACGCTCCCAGGGCAATGAAGAGATTGCTATATAATATAAGGTCAATAAACTTGGTAAGCCAACTGGACAAGATGCAGGATTATAATCTATATCTTAAAGATACCGAAACTATATGTCCGGTAATCAAGGCCGCATATCATTATATCTTACTATTTTTCGCATTGTAAACATTTCTATGTTTGTCGAACAATTCATTGCCTCCAGACTTTCAGGCACAATCAATCAGAAATCTTTCTCGAACGTCATCGTTCGGCTGGCGATCGCATCAGTAGCTCTGAGTGTGACGGTGATGATTGTTTCTTCATCAATGATCAATGGCTTTAAGAAGGAAATCAGTCAGAAAATCTTCGATTTTTGGGGCCACATGCAGATTACTGATATTTCCACTAATCCCCTTCAGGAAAGTACTCCGATGCAACTCGAGCCTGCATTGTTGGACTCACTGACAGATATTGATCGTATTTACTATGAGTGGCCCATGTCCATACTGGGATATCCGGTGGACAGGATGACTCAAAAGCGAACCAAGGGGGGAGTGAAATATGCCTATCCCTACATACAGTTTCCTGTGGTACTTACCACTTCGGAGGACATGGAGGGGATTATAATGAAAGGAGTAGGACAGCAATTTCCTGATGCGTTTGAAGGGAAGTATTTGATGGAAGGTAAAATGCCAGCAATGCATCCTGACAGTGCATCTCGGGGCATTGTTGTTTCACAAATGACCGCTAATCGACTTTTTCTTGAGTTGGGTGATCAACTGAGAGTGTACTTCGTGGTAGAAGGTCGTTCACGTCCTCGACGATATGAGGTGGTAGGTATTTATAAGACTGGTCTAGCTGAATATGACAAGCGAATTTCTTTCATGTCAATGTATGAGCTGCAAAATATTCTCGACTGGACATCAGACCAGGTGAGTGGCATTGAGGTCGTATTGGACGACATCCAAGATATTGACATCATGACAGCCTTCGTGGATCAGGAAGTACTACCACCTAATCTCTACTCACGTAGCATTAAGGAGAAGTCATCTAACATCTTTGATTGGCTGGAGTTGCAAAATATCAATGAAATCCTCATTCTGGGACTCATGCTCGTGGTTTGTATTATCAATATGATTACATCTTTGTTAATACTGATTCTTGAACGTACCCATATGATCGGAATATTGAAGGCCCTCGGGGGTGACAATTGGTTAATCAGAAAAATATTCATCCGTCAGGCTGCTCAAATCTTGATTTATGGGTTGGTGATAGGTAATTTTCTGGGACTACTATTATGCTTTTTACAAAAGAGATTTGAATTCATAAAACTGCATGAAGAAGACTACTACCTGGCTGTAGCTCCCATTGATTTCAATTTTTGGGTTATCATCTTGATTAATGTAGGGACGCTACTCGTCACCATACTTTTCCTCATCTTGCCGTCTTACTTCATCAGCAGGATATCTCCTACGAAAGCTATTCGATTTAGTTAGTCAGTGTGCTGAGGATGGAGATAATAAAGCCCTCGTCTTATCGCGTGGCCTTCATACAGTGAGTAGTTGGAGCAAGAGATGTATACCTCGGTGCCGTGTTGATTTTACTGTTGAATAAAAAAGGTAATTCAATTACCAACAGGATGGTATGTTTCTTGTTAAATTAGATTAATTATTGATAAGATCATCCTAATGGTTGATTGGACTCTATGAGCACACTATTAGATATTCCGGTGATCAGGCTTTGCTGGTGCAAGCTTGAGGGCATCCTGATTCGGATGTTTTATGTGGTACGCATGCTGCCCGTACGCATCTGGAGAATTCTTACTCATTTTCGTACCCTCTTCGTTGGGATTTATCGAGATCCTAATTCTTTACTTGATTTTAGTGAGAACTTATTTTGGCTGATCGAATTGATTTGCTATGTGGCGGATCTATTTGGAATTCCTGAGCTCTATGAGACAATAGCAGATATCGTCAAGATCAATACACGTCCATTGACTCGCGAAGAGGAAGAAGCTATTAAAAGTCATTTTGGTAATTCATTGCAGCTTAGAAGGATCCGTATTGATACATTTGCATTTGGAGGACCCAGGACACACCACTTTGCTTATGTCAGTTTTTACACTATCAATAGTTGGGGACCCTTGTCGCCCGACACTTTTATTCACGAGGTGATGCATGTCTGGCAATATGAAAAGATGGGGTCTGTTTATATTCCAAGAGCCTTGAGAGCGCAATACTCATCAGAAGGCTATGACTACGGTGGCTTAGAAAGTCTTGAGCAGGCAATTCATTCAGGACAAGGCCTGCAACAATTTAATCTAGAACAACAAGGGGATATCATGGCCGACTACTTTCGATTGAAACAAGGTAAGAATCCTCGTTGGAGCAACATTACTACCGATGATATTTGGATTTTCGAGCAGTTGCTGAAAGAGATTAGTGTCAAAAAGGAAGCTGCCTGAGATCTTGGCAGACCTGCTTTTATTAGGCCTTACAATGATTTAATGTGGTATAATGCTTCGGTTGGTCATGGCTCAGATAAAAATACCTTATGTTTGTAGCGTCTCAATCGCTTCTTCCCGGGAGTTGAAGATCCGGATGAGAAGCGGACAAACTTTGATCAAATGAACATTTATTCAGGCAATGATTCACTACTATCAGAAGGAGAGAGGCAGGTTGATCGAGATAGAGTCGCTGACACCTGGTTGTTGGATCAATGTGGTCCCACCACATGCGCCTGAAGATCTCAATGAGCTGGCGCAAAAGCTGGACATTCCCCTGGATTTCCTTACCGATTCTCTGGATATTGATGAAAGGTCCCGGTATGAACGTGAGGAGGGAAGCCATCTAATTTTGGTGAATACCCCCATCGTTAATCTTAAAGATCAGGATAATGAAGCCTATTATACCACGGTTCCTGTAGGTATCGTGATGACTCCGGAGTACTTTCTTACTATCTCCGCTGCTGAAAATCCAGTCATTGCCAAGTTTCTGGAAGGAAGAGTCAAGAATTTTGATCCACATAATCGACCTCAGTTCGTTCTACAGCTATTTGAGCAGATTGTATTTCGATTCCTTTCATGTCTTAAGAAACTTAACCTTAAGCGCAACCTCATCGAGCAGGAGCTATACAATTCATCAAAGAGTTCAGAATTAAAGCAGCTTCTGCGAATTGAGAAAAGCCTGGTCTACTTTGTGAACTCTCTCAGCTCAAATGAGTTGCTGAAATTAAAGATGAAGCGCACCGATCTGCTGAAGATCAGGGATGATGAGGATATGATGGATCTCTTTGAAGATGTCATTATTGACAATGGACAGGCTTTGGAGATGGCCAATGTACATACCAATATTCTGAATGGGACGATGGAGGCATATGCCAGCATCATTTCGAACAATCTGAACTTCGTGATACAGCGTCTTACCCTGATCACTTTGATCCTTATGGTACCCACCTTGATTGCATCGTATTATGGTATGAATGTGAAGAGTCTCCCCCTGGCTGAAACTGAGGGAGGATTCTATTATGTTATCACAATCTCGATAGTACTCAGTCTGATTCTTGCCTGGTTCTTTAGAAGGCGAAAGCTATTTTGAATGTTCTCGTTCAGATATCCACAATCATCTGACATCAAGCGAAGATTTTTATGATTTCTCGCAATTTTAGCAGGTAGGTAGTGTACTCTGACCAGCCCTTTTAGAGGTTAAGCGAGGGTTGGGAGCTATGGAAACGTTTTCAACACATTACATTTTATCGTTATATAATGAATGTCAACAGATTACATCTTTTATTAACATGTTGTTAATAACTATTCCCACGCTTCGGTGTCAGATTCTCTAATTTAGCCATCACATTCAAACATGACAGATTCCCCTTATATGTCATAGATGACTGAAGTAGAAAATACATAGTTCTCTAGTCCCTAAGAGAGTAAGTATTTAAAAAAAATAGATATTAGAAAATTCAATATGTGTGACAGAAGTGTCAGGTAGAATTTTCGCACTATGTCAAAGGATGCGAATGGTAAAGTATTCAAAACTGTAAAACGATAAAAAATAAGTACATGAGCACAAACCAAGAACCTATTCTAAAGGAAAATCCAGGTCGATTTGTATTGTTTCCTATTGAGCACAATGACATTTGGGCTTTTTATAAAAAGCAGGAAGCATGTTTCTGGACGGCAGAAGAAATCGACTTGAGCCAGGATCTGGTAGACTGGCATGATAAGCTAAATGATAACGAGCGACACTTCATCAAACATGTGCTTGCATTCTTTGCCGCCAGCGATGGCATCGTAAATGAAAATCTTGCAGAGAACTTTGTGGCTGAAGTACAGTATACAGAAGCTAAATTCTTCTATGGTTTTCAGATCATGATGGAAAACATTCACTCAGAGACCTATTCTTTGTTGATTGATACTTATATAAAGGATCCCAAGGAAAAGGACTTCTGCCTCAATGCGATTGATACTATGCCACCTGTAAAGAGGAAGGCTGACTGGGCCCTTCGATGGATTGAAGGTGGTTCTTTTGCTGAGCGTATCATTGCTTTCGCTGCTGTTGAGGGCATTTTCTTTTCAGGCTCATTCTGCTCCATATTCTGGTTGAAGAAAAGGGGTTTGATGCCTGGACTCTCATTTAGTAATGAGTTGATTTCCCGAGATGAGGGTATGCATTGCGATTTCGCCTGTCTGCTGTATAACAAGCACATCAAGTATCCACTCGCTGAAGAAACGGTGGTGAGGATCATTACAGATGCGGTGGAGATCGAAAAAGAGTTCGTATCAGATGCACTACCTGTGAGTTTGATTGGTATGAATGCAGAACTAATGTGTCAGTATATAGAATTTGTAGCTGATCGACTTTTGGCCCAGCTCGGATGTAGTAAACAGTTTAATGTAGAAAATCCATTCCCCTGGATGGATCTTATATCACTGCAGGGAAAAACTAATTTCTTCGAAAAGCGCGTAGGTGACTATCAGAAGGCTGGCGTCATGGCGGACAAGGAGAAGCAGGTCTTCAAACTGGATGAAGACTTCTAGTACTAGGTTATTCCAGGGACTGACAAGCCCCGGACTCAAATAAGATCACTAGCTAACTCATGTTCCTCACTAAATCAAGGCATTCTTACTAACCACCAAACTTATTTATCATGAAAGTCATTAAGCGTAGCGGTAAAAAAGAAAATGTAAGTTTTGATAAAATCACCGCAAGAATCAAGAAACTTTGTTACGGTCTCAATACAGAATTTGTAGACTCGATCGAGATATCGAAACGGGTTATCCAGGGGCTGTATGATGGTGTGACAACCGTAGCGCTTGATAATCTTGCCGCTGAGACTGCAGCTTCAATGGCTACAGTTCATCCGGATTATGCCTTACTGGCCGCGAGAATAGCAGTATCTAACCTCCATAAGGAAACCCGAAAGTCATTTTCAAAGACTATGGAGGACCTTTATAAATACATCGATCCCAAGACAGGTGAGAAAGCTGGATTGATTGGTGATTCTACTATTGAGATCATTCGTAAGCACAAGGATCAGATTGATTCGGCGATTATATATGATCGTGATTACATTTTTGACTACTTCGGATTTAAGACTTTGGAGCGGTCATACCTTCTACGTATGGACGGACAGGTGGTCGAGCGGCCACAGCATCTACTCATGCGTGCCTCCATCGGCATTCATGGTGAAGATATTGAATCAGCTATAGAAACATACAACCTGATGTCAGAGAAGTGGTTTATCCACGCTACTCCGACCTTATTTAATGCAGGCACACCCAAGCCACAACTTTCATCTTGTTTCCTTCTATCGGCGACAGATGATAGTATTCCGGGTATATTCGAGACGTTGAGTCGATGCGCTAAAATTTCACAGTCAGCCGGCGGTATCGGACTTAGTATTCATAATATTCGCGCTAAGGGAAGTTATATAAAAGGTACGGGTGGTACCAGTAATGGAATCATACCGATGCTGAAGGTTTATAATGATACGGCCAGATATGTGGATCAGGGTGGTGGCAAGCGAAAAGGAGCTTTCGCCGTTTATCTGGAGCCTTGGCATGCCGATGTGCAGGATTTTCTGGAGTTGAAGAAGAATCATGGTAAAGAAGAAATGCGCGCCCGAGATCTCTTCTATGCATTGTGGATACCCGACCTATTCATGGAGCGGGTGAAAGAAGGCGGCATGTGGTCCTTATTCTGTCCTAACGAGTGCCCCGGCCTCTATGATTGTTATGGTGATGACTTCAAGGCTTTGTACACAAAGTACGAGTCAGAAGGAAAAGCAAGGAAAGTGGTGAAAGCACAAGACCTTTGGTTTCAAGTGCTAGAGTCTCAGATCGAAACCGGCAATCCTTATATCCTGTATAAGGACGCTGCAAATAAAAAGTCGAATCAGAAGAACCTGGGTACAATTCGATCCAGCAACCTTTGTACCGAAATTATTGAGTATACAGCACCCGATGAGGTAGCCGTCTGTAACCTGGCCTCCCTTAGTCTGGTAAAGTTTGTCGAAGATGAGAAATTTGACTTCCAGAAGCTTTATGAGATTGCCCGCGTGGTGACGAGAAACCTTAATAAGGTGATCGATATAAATTACTATCCAATACCTGAAGCCAGAAATTCCAACATGCGTCACCGACCCATAGGCATCGGTGTGCAGGGACTTGCTGACGCTTTTATTAAGATGCGTTTTCCTTTTGATAGTGATGAAGCACGGCAACTTAACAAGGACATTTTCGAAACTATTTACTTTGCCGCACTCACCGAAAGTAATGCCATTGCAAAGGAGGAAGGTGCGTATGAAACATATGAAGGGTCTCCCGCCAGCAAAGGGATTCTGCAATTTGACCTGTGGAATGTGACCCCCAGTGATCGATGGGATTGGGCAGATCTTAAAGAGAAGATAAAAGAACACGGCATTAGAAATAGTCTATTGCTGGCACCTATGCCTACTGCCAGTACTTCACAGATACTTGGCAACAATGAGTGTTTCGAGCCGTATACATCTAATATCTATACGAGAAGGACCCTGAGTGGAGAATACATTGTTGTAAATAAACACCTCCTCAATGATCTGATAGGTTTAGGACTTTGGGATTCTGAGATGAAAGAACAGCTCATGGCAGCTAATGGATCTATACAGCATATAGAGGCCATCCCAAATGACTTGAAAGCTTTATATAAGACTGCTTATGAGTTGAGTCAGAAAGTACTGATTGATATGTCAGCCGATCGGGGTGCATATATCTGTCAGAGCCAGAGCCTAAACCTATTTGTTGAAGATGCCAGTTTTGGCAAACTAACGTCCATGCATTTTTATGCATGGCAAGCAGGATTGAAGACAGGTATGTATTACATGCGGTCAAAAGCTGCTGTGGATCCCATCAAATTTACGTTGAGTCAAAAGCATCAGCGCAAATTTAGTGAGGAAGGTACCTTGGTCAGTTCTGAAGTGGCAGAACCAGCCATGGCTTGCAGCCTGGATGATCCTACCTGTGAAGCGTGCAGTGCATAAAACTGGTATACACTTTAATTCTCACTCCGTAATTGCAATCGCCATATCAACCTCAGTAACGATATAGCGATAGCTTAGCTAGGATTGCAACAAAGCGATCCGTAGAGAATTACAGTCTTTTTTTACCATTCTTAAAGGGCGAACAGAATGCTGTTCCCCTTTTTTTGTTCTTATCTTTAGACCAAATCGTCCAGGAAACCCTCTAAAGGGTGGGAGTCAATGCAATGGGAATCTTAGAAGTTTGCGGTCTCAACTGAGTAACCCAAGCCCTTAATTTGAAAAGTATCTAATAGATTTTCAAATGCGTGTATTATCAGTTTTCATAAAAAAATCAATCGAAATGCAGAGATATATTTGGATACTTATCATGGGACTTGCTGCCTGTACGTCGGCACCAGAAAAAGATGTGGCGAAAATTCAAGCTGATTTTGATCAGATGCTGGAGTCATATCATGAAGGTAGATTGTTGCTATATCCGCTGGAAGCTACTTTCGCCGGAGATGACCGTTTTAATGATCAGTTTCCCAATAATTTATCGGATGACTTCCTGGCGGACGAAAAATCATTCTACACAGTGTATCTCAGTTCCCTGGAGGATTTCGAAGACGCTGATCTGGAAAAATCTCAGGTGGAGAGTAAAGAGATATTGAGATGGGAGTGTGAGATTAATTTAGAAAGGTTGAAATTTCCCGAAAGAAACTACATACCGATCGATCAGATGTGGTCTGTCAACCTCATGATGGGGCAGCTGGCAGGAGGTACTTCAGCGCAACCATTTAAGACGGTGGAGGATTATCATCATTGGCTTGCAAGACTTAGAGGATTCGATATCTGGATGAAAAGTGCACTGGATAAGATGAAGGGAGGAATGGAAGCAAATTATGTACTACCCAAGTCACTGATTACGAAAGTAATTCCCCAATTTGGTGCGCTGTTGGATGATCAGGACCTGCAAAATCATCTGTATTATAGTCCCATAAATCAAACCCCTGAGTCATTTTCAGATGCTGAAAGAAATGCCCTTTCTCAATCATATAGCGCATTTCTGACGGATACGCTGATACCTACTTTTGGAGCGCTAAATACATTTTTTTCTGGACCGTATATGGAAGCGGGTCGCGAATCCAGTGGTTTCAATGATTTAAGTAACGGCCAAGCATATTATGCCCATCAAATAAAAAAATATACTACTACCA
Organism: Saprospiraceae bacterium; assembly: GCA_050298535.1. Classification (GTDB taxonomy): domain Bacteria; phylum Bacteroidota; class Bacteroidia; order Chitinophagales; family Saprospiraceae; genus JABDMH01. Next base: position 90,649 of record JBNKUI010000113.1, on the reverse strand, counting down.
ATATGTCAGCCGATGAAATTCATCAGTTGGGATTGAATGAAGTAAGCCGTTTACTCACTGAAATGGAAGAAGTAAAAGCTGAGGTAGGATTTGAAGGGGATATAAAGGCATTCTTCGATCACGTCAGGACTAATCCGGATTTGATGCCCTTTGATGATCCCCAGCAGGTGATAGATCATTTTAATGAAATACATGAGCGCATCAAGCCCCAGGTGGATCAACTATTTGATCTGCAGCCCAAGACAGCTTTTGAAGTGCGACGCACAGAGGCTTTTCGGGAAGCCAGTGCCAGTGCAGAGTATAATCAGGGATCATTGGATGGTACAAGACCGGGCATTTTTTATGTGCCGATTCCCGATGTAGAAAAATATAATATAGTCAGTGACGAAGACTTATTCCTTCATGAGGCAATTCCAGGACATCACTTTCAGGTATCATTGCAGCAGGAAAATCAGGACCTCCCTGATTTTCGAAAAACACTATGGTATAGTGCGTATGGTGAAGGCTGGGCACTCTACACCGAGTCACTGGGCAAGGAATTGGGACTCTATACAGATCCCTATCAATACTTTGGGATGCTCAGTGCGGAGATGCACCGTGCCATTCGTCTGGTAGTCGATACAGGCATACACGCTAAAGGATGGTCACGGGAAAAAGCAATCCAATATTCTCTCGAAAATGAAGCACAATCGGAGGCCGGAATCATTTCAGAAATAGAACGGTATATGGCTAATCCAGGACAAGCATTGTCCTATAAAATTGGACAATTGAAAATCCTGGAATTAAGAGCTCGTGCCGAGCAGGAGCTGGGAAATAAATTCGATATTAAGCAATTTCACAACCAGGTTTTGGAGTCCGGTTGTGTCCCCCTAAGTTTTCTGGAGGATAAAATAAATGAATGGATTCAGAACAGTTGAAAAATAAGTAATATTCAATCCTCCTTCAATGTTTTTGCCGGATCCAATTGAAATGTACGCCATGCATTCAACCCAATGGTGCCGACCGCCAACAAAACGGTAATCAAAAGACATAAAACAAAGACGCCGTATTCAACGCCTACACGATAAGAGAATCTTTCTAACCACAGGCTAATGATATATTTTGACAGCACTAAGGCAGGAATTCCAGACAAGAAAATAAGATAGATTTGATGTCGGCTGAATTGCAAGAGCACATGCGTAAAGCGAGCACCACATATTTTACGGATGGCAACCTCCTGGACCCTTTGCTTAGCAATAAAAATTGAAAGTGCAAAAAGACCATTAAAGGAGATAAGGATCGTAAGAATGCAGAGGAATAGGAATAATTTTGCTTGGATTTTCTCTTGATCGTATTGATTGTTTATTTCCTCATCCAGAAATTCATAATAGAAGGGTTCATTGGGAAATTGACTTTCCCATGATGTCTTCAGAGTTAATAGCGCTTCATCAATATTCTGACTTATTTTGACCGAGAGTTGATCTGGCTCGCCCAGCCTGAATAATTGAGGAGCTACATCGACATAAAGTGGCTCTTGATAGAAATCTTCGACGACTCCAATTACCACTAAATAATTTGGATTTCCACTACCTCCTAGTCGAATATGTTGACCAATGGGATTGTCCATCTGATAGGTTGCCACTAGTTTTTCATTAACTATCACTGCCTGTAAGGAGTCCATAGACTGTCGCGGATCAAAGTTCCTACCTTCTTTAATTTCTAAATCCAGCGTCTGGAAATAGCTGGGTGATACCCTGCCTCTGTAAGCAAATACTTGCTTCGGAGACCCTTTACTAATGGCGCTGATGGGTCCTCTGACCATGCCACCACGCCCAGGGATGAAATCAGATTGCCCGCTTTCGAGTACCTGAGGAGACAGATTAATTTCCTGTTCGAAGGATTTCCACTGTTCCGTTCTAACAGAATTAGGTTTATTTAAAAGTACCATTTGATCCTGATCAAATCCCAGATCCATATGAGTAATCAGGTGTATCTGCCGGTAGATGGTGGCTGTACAGGCCAGCACAAAAATGACCGCTATAAATTGGACGATTAGCAAATTTTGTTGCCAGGTGGAGTTTCTACCACTAAGATGAGTCAGAGGTGTGGATGGTTGGAGATCCAGGTATTTAACGATGGGATAAGTACCTGCTATGCCTACAAAAAATATGATAATACACATACCTGCTAAAACCATCGGTGATTGCGTCAATTGCCATATTTCCAGGTGTTGATTTAATAGAGGATTCAACAGGGGTAAAGCGAAAAAAAGTATGAGAATGCCTACAATAGTCGCCGTCAAAATAAATAGTGCGGATTCTAGTAGAAACTGTTGAAGGATGTGCCATCTTCCAGATCCGAGAATTTTGCGGGTAGCTATTTCATCCAGTCTTGTACGGACTTGAGCCGTGAGTACGTTGGTGTAACTAATGCCAGCAATCAAAAGAATCAAAACGCCAATGATCGCAAAGACCTTTATATATTCGGCTGACCCGGAAGTATTCTGATGTATATCGGTAAGAGGGACCAATGTATGCATACCCCGTTTCAAAACAGGTTCTCGTTCGCTATCCAAATGATTTTCATAAATGCGGGTCAGTTGCTCTTCGATGAAGGGAAGATCCGGGGATGGCGTAAGGAGTATGTAAGTGTAAGCATTAAAGCGACTGAAATAGTATTGATCTTTTTGTGGATCAGTTTGGGCAGAAATTAGTATTTCGGGACGTAGGTGGCTATTCTCTGGCAGATCTTCAAATACCCCCGTTATTAGAAGATCTCGGGTTGTCGATTGTTCCGTGGTGAGATTAGTGTTGATCGTCAGCCCAGTGACATCTTGCGATCCGAAGATCCTGTCAGCGAGTGATGCAGAAAGCAGGACAACATTGGGCCTGTCGAATGACGACTTTTCACCCCCAGAGCTAAAATTTAGTGTAAAAATATCCAGGAGGGATGCGTCAGCCGCATAAGTCTCTGCTACCTGTATGTTTGAGTTGCCGGAAATGACCTCGAAGGGTACATCCCAAAACTGATGGATTCTACAATAGGACTCTATGCCGGGTATTTCATCCTGTGCAATCGGAGCCAGGTTCATAGGAGTGGTGACCCAATCGACGGACAAGTCCTTTTCATGGGTGATAATTTCTGGGGTTTCGACGCGATATATACGATCGTGATGAATATGGCTTTTGTCATAACCCCATTCAAATTGGAGGTAGAGAGCAATCAGTAGAACGGTGGCAATGGCCATACTAAAGCCCAAGAGATTTAAAGTCACTGAAGTCGTTCTTTTCTTCAGTTGTCGCCAGAATACTTTGACATAGCTTGCGATCATAGTAGTGATGATGTGATTAATGAGTATGGTTAAGCTTTCAATTTAATGAACTAGCAATAAGATACCGTAATCTATCGTCAAAGTTGTATGTTCGATTAATAGCTGAGCTAAGTTGATATAGGTCATGAGGGCGTTTATTACGAGGCATCTCACAAAGTGGATTCCATTCTTTTATTTTGTCACCGGGATAGTCTTTCTAAGATTGCACCGTCCATTCTTCATGTCCAGGATCGATCCTGAGTACCTGCATCTTTTCAACGGAATGAATTGTGCTATTCTCAATTTTAATCGGATAGGTCACTATGATCAGCCAGGTACGCCCTTTCAAATATTGACAGGATTCTTTATCAGAATCACCGAATTACTGGTGGGAGAAGGTAGTCTGATTGAAGATGTCATTAGAAATCCTGAAAAGTATCTGATGGGCTGTAGCATACTCCTCCTGGCACTATTTTCCTACGTGATTTTTAGATTGGGCAAGAGCCTGCTACACGACGGGCGACCACTTCCTGAAGTGCTGGGACTACAGATGGCGATCTTTGCATTTCCGATCTTACATGAACTCCCATTTCGATATACTACTGACAGGATGCTAACGCTGGTAATACTCCTCTTAATCATGGTCGTATGGAGGTTTATGTACAGACCTGGCTATCATGAGTCTAAGTTTGCCCTGATTGCTGGTATGTTGGTAGGGTTGGGTATCATGGTTAAATTCACCTTTCTGCCTTTTGCGATCCTTCCATTCCTTTTAGTATCTGAATGGAAAGAGCGATTCCGGTATGTGCTCTCCTTGACAGGTACTGTGGGTCTGCTGCTAATACCGATCCATAAGCGTTTGCCTAAGATCTGGGTGTTTCTGAGAGACTTGCTTACACATGACGGTCTTTATGGTGCAGGTGATACAACCTTGTTGAATACCAGTGAGTTTATCGCGAACATGAAAGGCTTGATGTCCGAACACCTGACGGCAATGATCCTGGTTTTTCTTGTGTTAAGTATGGTGGCGAAAATGGGAAGGCGGATAAAGAAAGTCTCACTTCAAAATCGATTTATTCTCGTCGGACTGCTGACCACATTCATAACGATAGGTATCCTGGCTAAGCACTACAAGACCTACTATGCAATGCCTATGCTTATATTGATCGCCTCCTTTTACTGGGCCAGTATCAGTCAATTTCAAAGCCAGGCCCGTGTAAGAAAGCTACTGGGTGCGCTCTACTTTGTGATTGTAGTTTATAGCATTGGAGAAACTATGTATTCGAATCGTGATTTGGCAAAGACTAATGCCCCCTACTTTCGGATGCATGATTTCATCAAGGAGGAGACCAAGGATGGTATCATATTAATTGAGCCTACGTGGCTTTCCGCACCGTATCCGGGCAATGCAGTGGTATTTGGAATGAGCTATGTACACCATCATAATCAGTACTATAATGTGCTGCATAGTATACGACCTCATCTCATTAATTGGGAAGGTCCGGACAGGCCATTGATGTTCTGCAGAATGGTAGAGGTAGATCGGGAAGCGCTCTTTAGAAGTGGTCAGAGCATCTATGTATTGTCCAGTCCAGGAAGGCATGCCGAATCACTGGGATCCTACATTGTAGAACATGGGGCAGCAGCCGGTGTGTCTTACGAGGTGGATACCGTATATCGGGATGTTGAGATAGATCACCATTTGATACGATATCAACCCGTAGAATCATGGAGGCAAGTGTATGATATTCATTTTGATTTTGAAAACACTTCAGATTCAACGGTATTCAGCATGGATAGATCCTGGGCGATGAGAGGACCTATGCGCCGCATACGAAAGTCTCCCGCAGATGGACTGTATTCAATTTATCTGGACGATGATATCAGAAGGTCGCCGTCTTTTACATTGCCTCACTTAATGGATGGTGACTATCTGGTGATCGAAGGAGAGCGATGGAGAAGTCACAATAAGAAAAAGGGTAGCTTCTATTTATTCAATGGTCAAAATGAGATCATGCAGGAAGCTCAATTTGTAGATCGTGTCAGTAAGAAGTGGGAATTGATGAGAATGTCCCGTGTGATAAATGCTGAGACTGATACGGGTTTATTTATTCGATATGATTTTCCTGGGACCCTGGGGATGGGAGTGGATGCACTATCAATCAAAGTATTTAGGAAGATCACACAATAAATAGAGCATTTAATGTATTTCTAAAGTATAATATCTCCAGTGGTCTGATTGCTGATGTGAAGCGCTGGGTAGTATTACTTAGTACCCCTTTGCACTGGGGGACACACTTAGAATTTCCGTATTACTACGATCGATCTAATGTTGATAAACATGCGAAATTTTAAGTTGATTCTTCCACTATTACTGGTGATCTCCTCCCAAATAGGTAATGCCACCAATTACTACGTGAGCAACGGTGGTAGTAATTCAAACAATGGTCTTTCTCCAGAGATGGCATTTCTCACCATTCAGCATGCTATCGATACAGAATCACTTCTACCCGGCGACAGTGTGATCGTCGAAGACGGAGATTATGTGGGTTTTGATAATCGAGCACACTCCGGATCAGCAGGTAATCCTCTTGTCTTTTTCGCTGCGGGTTCTAATGTCCGTATCACTTCCTCAGGTCCCATTCGAGGAGATGGAATCAATATTGAAAACGTGGATCATAATGTGATTGACGGATTTATTGTCAATAATATGCCGGGCTCTGCAGATGGTATCAGGCTCGTCAATGGCGATTTTCACGTCGTAAGAAATTGTACTACCATTGGGAATGGAAATCGTGGAATTTTTACCGGCTTTACAGATGATATTCTTATTGAAAATAATGAGTGTGCTAATTCCTTAATGGAGCATGGAATTTATGTTTCGAATAGTTCAGATCGTGCTATTATCAGAAATAATGTTTGCTATGGAAATAATGCGGCGGGTATTCATATGAATGCGGATGCCAGTTTAGGAGGAGATGGCATTAGTGATGATTTTAAAATATATGGTAATTGGATTTTTGATAACCATCAGGCAGGTGGTCTCAACATGGATGGAATACGGAACGCCGAAATATTTAATAATGTAATTTTTGATAATCATTCCTCACAAGGCATCGCACTGTTTAAAATTGACGCCGCAGTCGCCTCTACCGGAGCAAAAATATTTAATAATACCATAGTGGTACCAGCAGATGGGAGGTGGGGTATACTGCTGAGAGATGGGGCACATCAGGATGCAGTAATTTATAATAATATTATTCTCACACAACATGCCTTTAGAGGCTGTATTGCCACTTTTGGCACCGCAGATCTTGACTCTGATTTTAATATACTAATGGATAGAATCAGTCCAGCAGGTGATGATCCATCTGAAAACCTCAGCCTTACACAATGGCAGTCAAGTACGGGATTAGATCAAAACTCACTGGTTGCAGGATCCTTTGATGAGCTCTTTGTAGACACTAGTATGTATGATTTCCATCTTAGGGAAAATGCCATAGCAAGGGACATGGGAAGCTCTCAGGTATCCAATATTGTCATTGGCGACTTCGATGGGTTGGAAAGACCAATCGGAAATGGTTTTGACATAGGGGCCTTTGAATTTAATGAGTTTATTATCAGTGATTGTGATCATGAATTCTTACATGTGAGTACTCCCTCAGGATCCCCGTTTGACAAAGCATTTAATATAATATCTGATGCAAACTTCTCGGGTGGCACTATTTCTTTTACCGCTCAGAATACTGTAAAACTACTCCCCGGCTTTGAGTCAACTGGGACTCTATTCATCATAAATATTCTTGATTGTGATGAACATTAGTTCGCCGATAGGCATTGGTTTCGAATAACAATGCTGCGCTGTTGCTTTTATCTAGGAATATGCTTATCTTCTTAGTAGGCTTAAGATAATTGTCTACCAACCTGCTATTTTAACCGAACTCACCTAGAACTACCAGACAGTTGCATCTGCTCATGAGTAATCGTGAGGGATTTAGATTTTATCCTATTAATTACCTTTTTCCAGATTCATTTGGAAGATGGGTGCTAAATCGTTGTCAGATGAAAAGGTCTTCTCTATCGCATGATTTTTGGTTACTAAACCGATTCTCTTTTATGATACTCTTGCTTATTGCCATGGGATGCAATAGTGGTCAAGACGATGTCACTGAAATAGTGATGGCCTTTGGTCCTGATGACTCAGGAACCCTTCAGGCACTCATCGATAATTATAATTCGGAAAACGGTGATAATATTCACGTCGTATGGAAGACCGGAGCGCGGTCTTCCGATAATTTTTACCATGAGCTGGTAGGAGAATTTTCGTCTGGATCACCCACTTTTGATCTTGTTGGAAGTGATGTGATCTGGACTCCTGCCTTTGCAGTAAATGGTTGGGTGGAAGATCTTACTGAATATTTTTTTAATAAGCATGAACCTCATGATTTTATAGGAGGTGCCATGGAGTCAGTATCCTATCAGCAAAAAATATGGGGGATTCCCTGGTATACGGATATGGGACTATTGTACTATCGAAAAGATCTTCTGGATAGTATTGGTGAGGAAACTGTACCATCGACCTGGTCTGCGTTGGCCTCTACTTCCCGAAAAATCATGATGGATCAAAACATGGAAAGCGGCTTTGCATTTCAGGGAGCTAACTATGAAGGAGGTACGACCAATGCCTGTGAGTTTATCTGGAATGCTGGAGGTGAAATATTGATGGGTGATTTGTTTCAAAGTGTCGATGCTGATCCTCAACAATTAAGTGGAAGTGTCATTACAGTAGATAGCCGGGAAGCTGCTTTGGGCCTGCATGATCTACAGCTACTGATTGACGAAGGAGTAGTGCATCCTGAGATTACATCTTTTAGAGAAAGGGAAAGTGCGGACGCCTTTAAAAATGAGGAGGTGGCATTCTTACGTTCCTGGACTAGTTCCTATGGATACTTGCTGACTCCAGATTCGAAAGTATCTCCAGATCAGCTGGGTTTTTCGATTATCCCTACTTCAGGTGAAGAGCATCAATCATACAGTTGTCTGGGAGGTTGGAACCTGATGATTCCCCATGGTTTAGATAGTGATAAGCGAGAGGCCGTTCTTAAGTTTGTCGATTACCTCACCAGCAGCGAATCCCAGCAGTTTAGGGCCGTGAATGGAGGTGTCCTGCCTACATTGCAGTCTTTGTATGACGATGCGCTATTTCTTCAGAGAGCACCGATTGTTGACTTTGCCAAAAACTTCATTCCCTATTTAAAAGAACGGCCAAAGTCTCCTGAATACATGAAAATGTCACCGATCATTTCAAAGACCTTCCATCAGATTTTGAATAATGAAGGTCCGGTTGATGATCTCCTGGCTGATCTCTATTTGGATTTACAGAGTATCGTTCAGGCAGATTAGCACCTATTCGTCCCTGAGAGATTTGATAGGGCTTGTCGACGCTGCTTTTATACTCTGATAACTGACGGTCAGAAAAGCTACTAACATGGCTAACAGTCCGGCTGCGATAAATGCTCCATAAGGCATATCCGTTCGATATACAAAGTTATCAAGCCAATTTCTCATAAGATACCAGGCTATAGGAGTGGCTACTAATAGTGCAATGAAGATAAGCTTCAGAAAATCCTTGGATAGAAGTGCCACGATGTGATAGATAGTTGCTCCCAGCACTTTTCGTACTCCGATTTCTTTCAGTCGCTGTGTGGCTGCATGAGTTGCCAATCCAAATAGTCCCAGGCATGAAATGAGAATGGCCAGAAAACCAAAGCCCTTGGTTGTGGCAGAAAGTCGTTCTTCATCACCGTAGTGCTCAGCAATAGATTCATCTAGAAACTGACCATCCATTACCTGCTCAGGCAATACTTCATCAAAAACCTGCTGGACCGCTGCTAATGTACCTTTAATATCGCCAGGTCTCATCTTGACGCCAGCCTGCCAGTAGTAGCTCCTAAAGGTAGTCATCAGTAAAGGTTTGTACGCCTGGCGCACCGAGTGGGTGTGAAAATCCTCGGTCACGCCTACTACCCTAAGATCATGGCCACTTACTCGAACCGTTTGATTTAAAATGTCTTTCGGACTTTCAAGGCCCAGACGTTCTACTACCGTCATATTGACTACTGCTTCTTTCATAGTATCACTCGCAGTCAACCATCGCCCTTCGATGGGGTCGATACCGTATGTCTCGCTGTAGTTTTCGTCGCAAAATTTCATCGTCATTGCAAATTGCTCGTCCTCAGGTCTTGATGCATATCGGAAGTTGGTTGCCCAAGTATTGCCAGACAGCGGTTGATCACTGCTTAGACTTACAGCTTCGACACTGGGTATTTGCAACAATTTATTCTTAAGAGTGGATTGTCTAGTGAGTGTAGCGGAGTCAACCTGAACACCAAAGGTGTAGACGAGATCCTCACTAAATCCAAGATCAATTTTTTGAATGTAATCGAGCTGGCGTATGTTGATCAGTGCAGCGATAATGAGGCCCTGTGCTATAACAAACTGAAATACTACTAGAGATTTCCTCAATTTGCTTCCTGACATCCTTGAGTTACTATAGTTGCTTTTCAATGCCTCTACAGGTCGGAATCGCGACATAGTTAGGGCGGGATAGAGACCGGCAAGAAGTGTCACTGTCGCTCCGGTGATTAGTAGAAAGCATAAGAGCCTTGGATCTGATAAGAAAGGTAGTTCATTAGGTACCTCAGAGATATGCTGCAAGAGGGGTAGGCAAAACGTACTTATAGCCATTCCTAATACCACAGCAGCAGCCACGATTAATCCCGTTTCAGTAAGAAATTGTTGTGTGAGCTGTGTTTTCGAACTACCCAGTGTTTTTCTGACCCCCACCTCTTTACTACGCAAGGTAGATTGTGCTGTAGCAAGATTGATGAAATTGAAACAAGCCATGATCAAAATCAGTATTCCGATAGCACCGAGTATACTCAGTCGCTTTCTACTGATGCGATGTGTGCCCGAGTTTTGCCATTGTTCGCTGAAATGTAGATCGGATAGTGGCTGTAGAGAGTGAATATGATCCCTTGTACCGTTACGGCCCACATATTCTTCCGCACCTATGCCAGCTATCGCTTCCTGCATTAAATCCCAATCCCCGGCATCTTCCAGTAAAAGATACATCTGATCATTTGAACTACAGCTATGCCAACCTTCACTGTAAAAATAGTCTTCGGGATTTGCCTTCAGTGTTTCATAGCTGACTAAAAAAGGGAAGACGAAGTCAACATTTTCTGGTAGGTCATCCATCACCCCCGTGACGGTCAGTGGTACCTGATTGTCAAGTAGTAGCTGTTTCCCCAGTGCCTGATTCCAATCATCAAAACATTTAGTAGCCCAGGTCTTTGTCAAAACAATATTGCCAGGTGCATCAAGGGCATGAGCCTGATCTCCTACTATCCAATCAAAATCAAAAATATTTAGAAAAGGAGTTTCGGCAAAAAAGGCTGTTTCGGCATCGGCAACATTGAATTTTTTTGAGGGTAGACGACTATTTTCCGCTGGCACCGTTAAGGTTGGCCATAATTCCTTTACCCGGGCTAATTTTTCAATACCAGAAATACTGGATTCTATAGCATCACCGGCTGGTTTAGGAATGCAAGTGGTATATCCGCGATTGCCGGAAGCATTTACATCCTGTCGTACCACCCGGGCAATTCTGTCATATTTTTCAAAATCTTTATTAAAACTAAGTTCGAAGGAAAGCATCCGGTAGATGAGAAGAACAGCTGCAATACCAATGGCCAACCCAATAATATTTATCCCAGTATATACCTTATTTCTTTTCAGACTTCTCCAGGCGATCTTAAGATTGTTGAAAATCATAGTACTTTTTTAAATATTATTCATCTTTTAATGCATGAATAGGGGAAATACGGGCGGCACGGTAACTCTGAAAACTGACTGTCAGAAATGCAATCAGTAATGCCAGAGTCGCCCCGATAATGAAAGGCCATACCTGCATGGGAATTCTGTAAGCGAAATTGTTGAGCCATTGCTTGATGGCGTACCAAGCCAAGGGGGTAGCAATTAATATGGCAATAAGCACTAGTTGAAGGAAATTTCGTGACAGCATGGTAATGATATCTATGGAAGATGCACCTAGCACTTTACGTACACCAATTTCTTTCATTTTTTGCTCTGCCGTAAATGCTGCAAGTGCCAGTAAGCCAAGACAGGCAATAAAGATGGCGATGATTGTAAATAAGCTTGATACCCTACGGGTAGTAATCTCTTTCTCATATAAATTAGCCCATTCCTGATCCATAAACGTGAATGAAAAGGGTACTTCTGACTCCATAGATCTCCATAGCGCTCCCATAGAGGCTAAGGTAGATTCTACGTCCTTACTTGAAATTCTGACCGATATCTGATTGTCTATTCCGGGGCCCAGTAGACTGCGCTGATTATGTACAAAGAATAATGGTGAGATTATATGGTGCAGACTTTGGAAATGAAAATCCTTAACGACTCCGATTATAGTATAATTATTCGTTTCTCCCTCCGAAGTATTGAGAAAATCATTAGTACTGGTAATGCGTGTCCCAATGGGATCATCCAGCTCCATCTCGCGCGCTGCAGATTCATTAATTACTATAGAGAGGGTATCCATAAAGGAGCTGGAAAATGATCTACCTTCCACCATTTCCATCTCCATACATTCTATATAACCTTCATCAACGATAAGGCCACTTCCGGTAGTCATTTCGTTGGCCCCGTTGGGTTTAAATGATACTCCGAAATATCCCTGTCCAGGCTGTGTACTACATCCACCTACAGCGATCACGCTGGGTAGTCTTAAGAGTTCATTTTTGAAAGTTTCACTTTCGATCTGATCCAGGGCACCTGTAGTACTAAGGTTTATCACGCCATCTTTCTCAAATCCTAATGATTTGTTTTGCGTAAATAGCCATTGCTGATATACAAATAAACTTGCTATGATCAAAAACACGGAAATACTGAACTGAAAGATAACGAGACCATTTCTGATATTTATACCTTTCCTGGAGTGAATCAATTGTCCTCGCATCACATCAACTGGCTTGAATGATGAAAGTGACAATGCCGGATAAAGCCCCGCAAGTATGCCTGTGACTATGGATACAACCAGCACTATCAAAAGAAATCTTCCTTGTAATATGTCTTCTAGTATAAATTGTTTGCCTGCCAATTCATTGAAATACGGGAGCACGGTACTCGTGACTCCCCAGGCCAAAAGAGTGGCACAGAAACTTATCAGTAGGGCTTCAAATAAAAATTGTATGCCAATGCTAAGGCGATTTGAGCCCAGAGTCTTTCGGATACCCACTTCCCGTCCTCGGCCTGAAGATCGAGCAGTAGCCAGATTCATAAAATTGATACATGCGATAATCAGTATCATAAAAGCAATCACCGAGAAAAAATATACCCTGCTTTTTGATCCGGCTACCCGCATTTCAGCTTCGAGGTTGGAGGTGAGGTGGATATCATGGAGGGGCTGAAGAAAGTATCGATAGCCATTTCCTTGTGCTTGATATTCTTCATAATTCACTCCAAAACTATTTAAGACCTGGCCAGATGCATATTTTACCACTAATTCTGGTAGTTGACCTTCTACCTGTTCGGGATCTGCATGTTCATTGAGCTTGATATAGGTGTAGGCAGAAAATCCGAGATAATTTGGTTGTTGCAGGAAGGGGCCCAGACTGGATGAACTAATAAGGATATTAAATTTGAAATGCGAATTTTCAGGTATATCGTCACAAACTCCTGATACTACAAATGATTGATTTTGATTGACCGGGTGTAATATTTTTCCAATGGGATCCGTCTGTCCAAAGTACTTGAGAGCAGCACTTTTGGTCAGTACTACTTGATAAGGTAAGTTCAGGACCTTTGCTGGGTCTCCTTGTAATAGCTTTATATCAAAGAGCTTAAAAAAGGTAGAATCAGACCACATGAACGAAGCCTCCTCAAAAGACTGATCATCTATCTTGAATTGAAAATTGTTTCCTCCAAAGTAAAATAATCGACATGATTCCTCCACACTATTTATTTCATCCTTGATAGTTTGAGCATAGGAGTGGGGAATAATAGCATAATTCCTCGATCGTCCTGGATATTTGCGTTCAAGAGCGACACGATATATCTGGTCTCCTTCAGCATGAAATTTATCATAACTCCACTCGTGATTGACATATAACATGATCAACATGAAACATGCCAGTCCAATGGTCAGGCCGAGAATGTTGATGATAGAGTAATTCCTATTACGAACAAGGTTGCGCCAGGCTAATTTTATATAGTTGGTGAGCATAGTAAGAGGGTTTATTCTTGTAGAATAAGGTAATGATCGAAGGGGATCTTTATGATTTCTAAAGCCGGTAACTATTCGCTGGCACTGAGTGCCTCTGCTGTTTTTAGATCGTTTTTAATAAATCCATCCCATAATTCAATCACCCGGTCTCCATATTTGATATTATTCTCGTCATGAGTCACTTGTATGATCGTGATACCTTCCTTGTGTAACTCGGCAAGAGTATCCATAATTATCTTTCCCTGAGTGGAGTGAAGATTTCCTGTAGGTTCATCTGCCAGCAATAATTTAGGCTTGCCCACGACAGCACGTGCCACACCTACTAATTGCTGTTGTCCACCCGAGAGTTGGTGAGGAAACAAGTCTTTCTTTGCTACTATATTAAATCGATCCAAGATATCAGCTACGATAGCGCGTCGCTGACTTCGAGGTACATTTTTATAAAGAAGAGGAGTTTCGATATTTTCATACACCGTTAGATCATCAATTAAATGATACGCCTGAAAAATGAATCCGATATAGTGTTTATGAAGTTCTGTACGCTTTCGTTCTCTAAATTTATGTACCGGTTCGTCAAAAAAATAGTACTCACCATTATTGGGTTGGTCTAACATGCCTATGATGTTAAGTAATGTAGTTTTTCCACTTCCACTCGGCCCCATTATGGTGACAAAAGATCCTTCCTCTATGTCTATACTGATATCACGAAGTACCCAGGCCTTTTGTAAGCCCTGGTTATAAAACCGTTCAATATTTTTCAGTGAAATCATCTTGTCTATTTTTTGTGACGTTGTCCTTGTTTATAATAGTGCAAATTAGTGCAGATCCGAGAAGTTAATAATTTCCAACTCAAATCTCCTGAACTCATGAGAATTGCCTCCTGATTCATTTTCGAAAACTCTCGCATCCGTGATCTTAATGACCAGGTCAGGAAACTTAGCGGACCGGTAACTGACAACTTCGGCTTCCCTAAAAGTGTGAGGTTTACGGTCAGTGGGTTGGAAGCCCAATAGGTGACTACGCAACTCACTAGTTAAAGTCTCAAAATACTGGTCGTCGCAAGTAAATATCGAAATCGAACCACCCGGTTTTCGATTACCTATATTGACTTGTTCTGGACATGCAGTTAGGTTCTTATCAGAAACAAATGCCGTGGAGCCATCCTCCAAAAATTCCTTTTGAAATCCTTTCTCTTCTAATAATTCAAGGAGCAAGATCTGGTCCTTGATTCTGCTGCATTCGATTAATTCATCGATATTAAGATTCTGACTTCCTGCCAACATGACAGAAAAGACAAGAAATAGTACGGTAGCAGAGGTACGGCTTTTAAAAGAGAAATACATTTCGAGATCTTGTTCTATAAGAACTGACGGACTACGTTTTCCGTAACAACCTGCCCGTCAAGCATTCTAATAATTCGGTTGGCAAACTCAGCACAATACTGGGAGTGCGTCACCATGACAATGGTAGTACCGGCTTCATTCAATTGAGCCATTAGGCGCATGACATCATCTCCATTTGAGCTGTCAAGATTTCCTGTGGGCTCATCCGCAAGAATTAGTTTTGGATTATTAACAATGGCTCGAGCAACGGCGACACGCTGCTGCTGACCACCAGACAACTGCTGAGGAAAATGATTTCTTCGATGCATCATTTTCATGTTTTCAAGTAACTCTTCTACACGTCTCTTTCTTTCCGCGCTGGGGGTGTTGGTGTAGAGCATCGGAAGTTCTACATTTTCAAATACCGTCAACTCATCAATGAGGTTAAAACTCTGAAACACAAAGCCCAGATTATGTTTTCTCACGTTTGACCGTTTTCTCTCGGGTAGATGTCCTACTTCCTGATCCAGGAAGAAGTAGTCGCCACTAGTGGGACTGTCGATCATTCCGAGTACGTTTAGCAGGGTAGATTTACCACAACCGGAGGGACCCATAATGGCTACAAATTCACCCTCTTCAATACTGATATCTACTTCGTTCAGGGCGGTAGTTTCCACATCCTCTGTTTCGTAAATTTTGACAAGTTTGTCAGTGCGTATCATGCTCATTGTATCAAGATTTTATTATGATTATTTTAAAATTAATTCGTCCTTATCCCCGAAATTCTCATAGCTTGAAGTGATAACCACATCACCTTGTTGTAGACCTTCTACCACTTCATAGTAGTTCGGATTTTGTCGCTGAAAGCGTATATCCCGCTTCCTTGCGGTTGCTCCTCCTTCATCCACTACATATACCCAGTTCCCGCCAGTGGTAGTGTAAAATCCACCTCTTGCGACTAGCAAGGCCTTTTCCTGGGCGCTCAACTCCAATTTTACAGATACGGTTTGTCCACGTTTTATTCCTGAGGGAGTCTCACCACTAAATATCATATCAGCGGCAAATGATCCGTTAAGGACCTGAGGAAATATTTTCTGTATTGTGAGATGATAAGTCTTGCCGGCAAAGGGAAAACTACCTTCTTGTCCCACAAAAACCCTGGATATGTAAAATTCATCGACCTGTACCCTGATCTTAAAATCAGAGAGGTCATCGATTTGTGCAATCTGACTTCCCTCAAGGATGAGCTCTCCCAATTCACTGGTCAATCCGGAAAGTTGTCCAGCAATAGGTGCTTTAATGGTCAGGTTGTCCAGACTTCTGCGAGCGATTTCAAGGTTTCGCTTCATGAGATCCAACGAATTCTCCATTTGCTGCTGCTGCAATATGGTTGAAAGGCTATCACGTTCGATCGTCTTTTTCAGGAGATCTCTTCGACGAAGTTGGTGTTCATATTCATCTTCTGTTTCTTGAAAATCGACTTCAGCAATGACACCATCTTTATGTAGTGATTTGTTTCTTTCGACCCGTTTACTCAGTAGATCAATCTGATAGTCCACAGCCAGGGCCGTTTCCTTCAAGTTCAGACTTTGCTGTTCCATCAAGAGTGAATTACTTCTTATCTGATTGATCTGTGCCACGATATCTGCTTCCTGGTTCAAATAATTTAACTGCAAATCAGGATTTACCAACTCAAGGATTCTATCTCCGGCCTCGAGAAACGCTCCATCTTCGACGAATTTGTTTTCGACTCTTCCACCTTCTACGGCACCTATTAGTACCGTCTTGATGGGAAGTACAGCTCCTGTCACCGGAATAAATTCCTGGAAAGTACCTTCATGCACTGTGTCAAACAAGAGTCTGTCGGTCTCTACGTTTAGACGGCTGGTACCACTGGTTTGATACAGATTGAACAATAAATATCCCAAGACACCTGTTATCAGCACTATCGGAACGATGCGCTTCCAGGTCCATTTCTTCTTTTCAATTTTTCTATCCATATGCTAATTGATCATACAATTATATGCCAAATTTATATATGACTTGTTTTCAAGTGTTTATGAAGAAAGTTCACCGATTTTGATTTATTTACTTGTTCGTTGGCGCACACAAAGTGTACGAATACGAACACTTTCTTATCTTTAAATCATGGCAAAGAAAGGCACCATTCTTATTGTAGATGACGAAGAGGACATTCTCTTTTCGTTGAAATTTCTACTAAAACAACATTTCAAATCTGTTTTTACTGATCAAAATCCCTATCATCTACCACGTTTGCTGCGGACTTATGATCCCGATGTGGTATTGCTGGATATGAACTTTGGGAAAGGTAGAGATTCTGGCAAGGAAGGTCTAGAATGGATCGGAAAGATAAAAGAAATTTCGCCGAACGTACCGGTTGTGACGATGACAGCCTATGGTGATGTGCAGATTGCAGTGGAAGCACTAAAGACCGGAGCACACGATTTTATAGAAAAACCATGGCGCAATGAGAAGTTGTTGGCCACTTTGCATGCCGCATTCGAACATGCCAGATCAAATCAGAAAGTCGAGAAGCTGGAAAATAAGACCCGTGCGCTGACCGAAAGCATGGATCAGGCTTTTGGTTCGACCATCATTGGATCTTCTAAACCGATGCAGGAAGTCTTTCGAACGATTGATAAAGTGGCCGGGACAGACGCTCATGTACTTATCCTGGGAGAAAATGGAACGGGTAAAGAACTAATTGCCAGAGCGCTGCATCGCAAATCTCTCCGATCGGATCAGGTTTTCATTCCGGTGGATTTGGGAGCAATCCCCGAAACCTTATTTGAGAGTGAGATTTTTGGACACAAGAAGGGTGCTTTTACCGGGGCTCATCAAAACCGTGTGGGACGCTTCGAAGCCGCCTCCGGTGGTACATTATTTCTGGATGAGATTGGAAATCTCCCCCTACCTTCTCAGGCCAAATTGTTGCATGCCTTACAGACACATGAGGTCGTACCAGTAGGAAGCAATAAGCATATCAAGGTAGACATCAGGTTGATATCGGCCACTAATATGCCATTGTATCAAATGGTACAGGAGCAGACCTTTCGACAAGATCTGTTGTATCGTATTAATACGGTCGAAATTCAATTGCCTCCACTTCGGGATCGACAGGGAGATATCCCACTTTTGGTTCGATCATTTTTAAATTTATATCGCAAGAAGTACCATAAGCCTGATTTGGAGGTTTCTCCATCAGCCATGCGAAAGCTTGAGGAATATCACTGGCCAGGTAATATCAGAGAGTTACGGCATTTGGTCGAACGTGCCGTAATCATGTGTGATCAGGATATAATATCAGACGAGGATATTATTTTGAAGACTACAAGTCAGGAAGAGACGGAGCCTGCTGGCACCATTCCAAGTAACCTTACCCTTGAAGAAGCAGAGGAACAAATGATCAGACTTGCCATGAAGAAGCACCAGGGTAATATTTCTAAAGCTGCTTCGGAGCTTGGGTTGACGCGAACATCGCTATACCGGCGACTTGAAAAATATGGAATCTAACGGCGTTACGCGTCAAAATATAAAAATTAGGACTTTTGAATTTATCCTTATCCAAGTTTAGAATGCAGGTTTTGCTCCGGGTTGCCTTACTCGTAGCGCTTTTATCATTTGCCGTGCTGTTCGTTTTTTCAAGATCCTCCTACTTCTTGGGAGCATTTCTTTTTTTTGGAGCAATTCTTACGATAATTTCCATTTTTAACCTGGTTAATCGGACAAATAAATATCTGGCCAATTTTCTGATGAGCATAAAGTATGATGACTTTGAAGCGCATTATTCCAGAAATACAGAAGAAAAGACAGAGCGGGAGTTGTTTGGTGCTTTTAATCTAATCAGTCGAAAATTTCAGGACATCCGGTTGGAGAAGGAAATTCAATTTCAATATTTTCAAACGCTCGTAGAGAAAGTAGAGACAGGACTGATTGGTTTTGATAAAGACGGGAAAACCATCTTTATGAACAAGGCGCTACAATTTGCCTTACGTAAATCCTATTTTCCCAGTTTTTCTTCGGTGAAAAAATATGATGAAAATCTGTATGATACCCTGGTGGCTATGAAATCGGGTCAACGAAAGCTCGTGAAGAAGATAATTGATCAGGAGACTGTGCAGCTTTCAGTCCAGAAGACTTTATTGAAGGTGAAGGACAACGAGTATACTATATTTTCTGTGCAAAATATTCATGCAGAGTTGCAGGCGCAGGAAATTGTATCCTGGCAAAAGTTGATTCGAACACTCACACATGAAATTATGAACTCCGTGTCGCCGATCGTGTCCCTTGCTCATTCCACAAATGATCTGCTCAGTAGAGAGGATGTACTTGATAATGAGATGAAGGAAGATATTCGCATGGCTATTCAGGCCATAAAGAAAAGAAGCCAGGGTTTATTACACTTTACGCAGACCTATCGCAAACTAACAAAGATACCGCCTCCAGAATTGCGCTCAATTTCGGCTCAGGATTTATTGGAAGGCATCCTGCTCTTGATGGCCCCTATTCTAAAAAAGAAGAATATTCGGCTTATAAAGAATTTTTCAGATAAAGAGATTCTATTCCAGGGTGATTCAGATCAATTAGAGCAGGTGTTTATCAACTTAATCAAAAATGCAATGGAGGCCATTGAAGACCCGGAGAATCGTGTGATTACTATTTCGATTGAAGACCAATCTCCGCGGGTTGTTTTCCGGGTCAGAGATACGGGCAAGGGGATACCTGCTGAGCTGCGAGAACAGATATTTGTTCCCTTCTTTACAACTAAGCAGGAAGGTACCGGTATCGGACTTAGCCTTACAAGACAAATAGTCTATCAGCATGGTGGGTCGATAACCGTGTATTCTCCGGGTGAGGGAGGTACAGAATTCGTAGTTACTATTTAGGATCAGGTATAAATAGCTCCTCGTCTACTTTCAATATTTGCCACTTCCTCGGGAATGTTACACGGGGTACAATCTCTTAAATCAATTTTTTGTAATCTTTTCAAGGATCCCAATGAAGAAGGTAGTGATACAAGTAGATTGGATCGTAGTTGTAAAACCATTAGGTCCTCCAATGCTCCAAGTTCTTCAGGTATATTTAAAATTTGGTTGTTATCAAGGTTAAGTGTTCGCAAATTTTGTAAGCTGGAAAGCTGTGTTGGTATATCCACGATTCTGTTTCCGGCTAATTCCAACTCACGTAGTGAGGTAAACCTACCTATCCAGGAGGGTATATTTTCTATCCTGTTGTTGCGGGCATGAATCTCCAAAAGTCCTGTCATTTGCTTTAAGCAGGAGGGAAGACTCCTAAAGAGATTACTGCTTAGATCTATATACTTCAGATCAGACAATGCGCCGACTTCTATGGGAAGATCAAATAATTGGTTATTGTCCAAATATAGATATTGACTAAGTGCATTTAGCTTACAGATTGTATCTGGTATTTCGTCTAATTGGTTAGAACCCAGATTGAGCGTTTTTAGACTCGTCAGATTACCTATAGCTGGTGAAATATAGACAATCTGATTATTGGAAAGATTCAAGTGCTCGAGTGTCGGTATTTCCCATAATTTATCCTGGAGAAATCTCAAGTTGTTGCGCCCTAAATTGGCAGTAGTGAGATTTCTTAAATTCGAGATACAGGTGGGAAGTGTCACTAGTTGATTGCCAGCGATTGACAGTGATTTTAGCCGAGTCAGTTTACAGAGGGTCGGAGGTAAATGGGCCAGCTGGTTATTATCTAGATTTAGAATCTCAAGTTGGTCGAGATTTTCAATTTCCGACGCTATATCTATAATCCGGTTATTATTGACAAACAGAGTCCGCAAATGGGGCATCGTACCCAGAACTGCAGAGAGTTTGCTTATCTGATTAAGTGAAAGATCCAGATGAGCAAGATGCTCAAATCCCTCCAGAAGTGAAGGAATTTTGGATAATTCAATGTTGCGAAGAGAAAGCCCCACAATCTTTCCTTCTTCGACATAGACAGCTGTGGGTTCTTCAAGTCGTCGATTAACAATATCAATCGTCGATGCAGCCTTGACGGCTAGCGGTTTTTGAATCAGCGTGTTCTGCTGCAAATACGCGAAGAGATCGCCCATCACAACAAGATCCTTCCTACTGATCTGTTGTTCACTGACCATTATTGGTGTGTTATTGCGTTACGTAAATCTGGGCACGTTGCCGCGTGCACCCATAGACAGCTTTAGCTGCCTCCTACATAATTAAGGAAATTATGGATAACTTTTTTCTAAGTATTGTCATATTTTTAAGCCATGACGATCTGGAGAGTTGTTTTCATTGGGATAGTTATCTCATGTGGGTGTAGTGTTAGCAGTTTATTGTCAGATGGAGCGGGTACGGGAAATACCGAAATTGGCTTAGGTTGGGCCAGAAACTCGGTGAATGCTACCATCTTTCGGACAAATTCAATTACTAGTGATCATCGTTTTCAGTTTGGTTCCTATTATGACTCTACAGGTCATGTGGTTCTGGCCAAAAGGGATTTCTATGGAAATGGCTGGCAGATAAAAACAACCGCTTTTAGTGGAAATGTTGAAGATGCCCACAATGTAATATCTGTAGGGCTGGACGGCAGAGGATATCTGCATATGGCCTGGGATCATCATAATAGTCAATTGCACTACGCACGCAGCACGACACCTTACTCCACAGAATTAGAGGTCGTTGAGATGATTGGTGAAAATGAACTAAGAGTTACTTATCCGGAGTTTTATCGTTTTAACAATGGTGATTTACTGTTTGCTTATCGGGATGGAAGCTCTGGTGATGGGAATCTCGTACTTAATTATTACGACTCAAAGGGTCAAGCTTGGTCTCGCATCAATGATGTGATCATTGATGGTCAATATGAGCGAAATGCTTACTGGCAAATCGCCATTGATGCTACCGATGCAATACATATTTCCTGGGTCTGGAGAGAAACGGGAGATGTGTCCACCAATCATGATCTTTGCTATGCCGTTTCGAAGGATTATGGCGAGACCTGGGAAAAAAGTAATGGCGGTGCTTATGAGTTACCGATCGACATTAATAACGCTGAGGTAATCATGCCGATTTCTCAAAAATCCGATCTTATTAATCAGACGTCAATGACCACCGATCTGGATGGGAATCCATACATTGCGACCTATTGGCGGGGTGACAAGTCAGAAAACATCCAGATTCACATGGTGTATTACGACCCAAATGGGCAATGGAGAAAGTCACAGGTCACAAAACGGTTGACGGATTTTCAACTTAGTGGAAGTGGTACAAAAAAGACCCCTATATCCCGACCCCAAATTTATGTATTAGATGATGAGGAGGGTAAGCAGGCGGGAGTGATATATCGTGATGCAGAGAGAGGTAATAAAGTCACATTAGCCACGGCCGATCTCCTTGCAGAGAGTCTTCAGTGGTCTTTTGTGGATTTGACGGATCACTCAGTAGGACAATGGGAACCCTCCTATGATAAGCATCTACTTCGAGAGAAGCGCCTATTGCATCTTTTTGTTCAAAAAGTAGGGCAGGGCGACGGTGAAACCATGACAGATATGCCCCCTCAAATGGTATCGATACTGGAATATAGCCTGAAGTAGCTTGAGCATGAGAAAGTCAGGAGATTTGTTTGATAGTTTTTCTCAGGACTATGACCGATATAGGCCCTCTTACCCTGCAGCAATAGTACATGATGGATTGAAGCAGGGTACTAAAATACTGGAAGTGGGAGCGGGGACCGGCCACCTGACAAAATCATTAATCAGAAGTCAGGCTTATATTACTGCTATTGAACCCGGAAAGCATTTAGCCGCTATCCTAAGAAACAAAATAAGGAATTATCAATTAGAGGTGCTTGAAGTCCGATTGGTGAATTTTATAGCTAGCGACTTCTACGATGTAGTTCTTTCAGCCCAGGCTTTCCATTGGATTGATTTTGATAAGGGCCTTGATATGATTCATAAAGTGAATGTCGCTAATGGAACGGTCGGCATATTATGGAGAGTATATCGATCAGACAGCACGGAATTTTTCCAAAAAAGCAAGCCGATTTATTCAAAGTATTATCAGGATGAAAATGTGGTAAAATCTATGAGCAACATGTCTTGGATTTTCTCTCAATCCTCTCAAAGCGTAAATATTTTAAGCTTAGATTGGATAAAAGATATAAGATCAGAGAACAGTATAATCCGGACCAATATGTTGGACTCCTTAATACATATTCTGGTGTGATTTCCTTACGTGATGATATTCGCAGACATTTTCTGGATGATATTAAATCTGTGATTTTTGATTCAGGTGGCTCTGTTGAAAGAATATTTGAAATGGTTTTATTAATTGTGGATAGGGAATAAAAAAGGGAGCATCCTTTTGATGCTCCTCTAGTTGGAATAATACCAAACCTTACCCGATATACTATTTATAATGGCAGAAATCCATTAGCTGAAACGTTTACTTCTACGGTGTTACTCGCTTCCAGATTAATGTTCCCCACATCAATACCTAGCAAGCCACTAGTGATTAATGTTCCTATATACTCCATTTCTCCATCCTGATCTTGATCATGGTATCCAGCGAACACCAGTTCATAGTCTCCTTTAGGCAGGAATGGTAGCATGAACTTTCCGTCCGATTGCACCAATGCACTGTTTACCGCATTTCGAAATGTAATTTGATCCGTTCCCTGAGGTATGGGTTCTGAATGATCATCGTATTCTCCCGCTTTATACGCGTAGACTACGACTTTCTCACTAATTCCACTATTGCCTTCCAGATTCCCCATCAGTGATCCAGTATTGAGTCGGGACATGACCCGAATTGCATTTGTCAGATTATTATCGGATGTGAATTGATATTTTACGGCAGTATTGGATGAGTCCATTTTAATGCCTTTGCGTAAGTCAAAATCCATGACTATTACTGAAGACATGTCTTCTTCAACCGTAAAATTTGTACTGAGATTTAATCTTTTTTCCAGTTGCGTACTGGGTGCAAGGTTGTGCTTACTACCATCGGAAGTAGTAATATAACATCCCGGTGAATTACCCCACATATCCGATTGTAAATCCAGTGCTATTTCTATGTTTTTGTAGCTTCCGACATCGATATTAGCATCTCCAATGATTTTTACATTTCCATTTTGATAGGCTAAGAGATCCACCGTTATTTTCTCAGATAAAAGGTTAGAATCGCCGTCCGTGTAAATACCAGAAATAGTGACGTATGCTCCATTTATTTCCGGATTGTCAATAGGAGCATCGGTAACTTGAAATTGTACTTGGCCCTTCGGTAAAACACCGCTTAGAGGGTCGTCTTCTTTTTCACAGCTACTCAAAATAATTGAAATAGAAAAGAGTCCCATGCAAAGCATGAGCATGTGCAATGATGCTTTCATTTTAAATAATTGTTTGGTTTCTTAAAAAAAAGGAAACCTGAAATCGGTCAGGTTAAAATGATAAAAAGAAAGGATAGAATTACTACAATCGGATTTCTTTTAATTTTCAGACAAGTTGCGATAAAAACGGCCTGCTTGATGGCCTTATTGTTACTAAAAATGTTAAACAAATTCGATTTAACATTTCTTCGCTAAACTTACTTCATAAATAGGGAAGGTAGCCATAGGACCATTTCTGGCCACACCACAATGAGAATTAGCATTAGCAACATCGGAATAAGAAGGAGTACCACATTTTTTAATGCATCTACAACTTTTATTCCTCCCAGGGCACAAGTGATCAATAGACAAAGGCCATAAGGTGGAGTCACCAGACCAAAAGCCAGAGATACGACACCGATGATGGCAAAATGAATTCCATCCATTCCGACTGAATCGGCCACAGGCCATAGAACGGTTCCTAAGATAATAATAGCAGGAATGGCGTCAATAAACATTCCAATGATGAGAAAGCAGAGGGCAATCATCAGACCCGTTGTGGTAAAGCCTAGATTTAATTCGGCAATTTGACTGACTATGGCTTCCGGGACCTTGAAGAAGGCCATTAGGAATGCGAAGGCCGATGCAGTGCCTACTGCGAATAATGCTATCGAAGCAAATCGCCCCGATTCATACATAACCTCCACTAGTTTTTTTCGGTCCAGTGTCTTGTATACTACCACACCCAGGAATAGGGAATATAAAACAGCAATCATAGAAGCTTCCGTAGCGGTAAACCATCCTCCCGCGATTCCTCCGACGATAATGACAGGAGTCATCAGGGCTATGATGGCATTGGCAAAGCTCGAAATGAAGGTCTTTAAGGTGGGAAATGGTGATCGGGGATAACCTTTTCGTTTAGCGAAAAAGTACATGGTGATCATCATGGAGAGGCCTATGATAATGCCCGGAATGACACCTGCAAGGAAGAGAGAGCCAATCGAAACGGACATCACTCCACCCCAAATAATCATAAGGACGCTGGGTGGTATAATGACTCCCATCACCGACGAACACGCGGTGACTGCCACAGACATGGAGGTATCGTATCCTTCCTTTTTCATGGCCGGAATCATGAGCGCGCCTATGCCGGCAGAGTCAGCAGTAGAAGAACCCGAAATCCCGGCAAACAGCATGCTCACCACAATGTTGACATGTCCTAATCCGCCGGGCAAGAATCCTATTAATGCCTTGGAGAAATTGATTAATTTATCGGTGATACCGGCAGCGTTCATTAAGTTGGCAGCGAGCAAAAAGAAAGGCACCGCCAGTAAAATGAAGGAATTGAAAGACTTGAACATTTCGGTAAATAGTAACGTGACCGTGAGTCTTTCATGAAACATTAATATCGGAATCGTCGCCAGTCCCAGAGCAAAAGAAACGGGTACTTTGAGTAGCACCAGTACCAGAAAACTTGTCATCAAGATCAAAGCCACTTCCAGAGGTCCCATTAGATATCTTTTTTCATATTGAAGTGGTCATAAATTTTCTCTGTAAGAAATAGGATCCAGCTCAGACCAGCTATTGGCCAGCCAACATAAAGTGTGAGCATAGGCAGTCCTGCTATTTCCGAATGCTGACTGCTTCCAAATTTTGCAAACGCAAGTCCACCAAGCAGGAAAATGATCGCAAAAAATAGCATAGCACAAAGCAAGAAGAATTCAATACGTCTACCCACCTTACCTGAAACCCGCGGTAAAATATCAACATTAAAATGAGAGCCATCTCTGACGGCAATAGTGGCACCAATGATGATAATCCAGACAAATGCAAACCTGGCAATCTCCTCAGTCCATATATATCTTGGAACAAAATCAACAAATCTACTCACAACCTGCAGAAATACTGGAATGAGTAAAAGGATCATGAGGGCCGTTAAAATGCTCTTTAATACACGGAAGTATAATTCGGAAATCTGATGAATTAGCGTAGGGAAACGATCCTTGGGCATCAGTTTGGATTTTGATTTGAAGGAGCTAAACTATTAATTGCATCGAGAATATTTTCCGCTCCAATTTCTTGTGCAAATGCCCGTTTTACAGGTGCTGCCAACTCTAGCATTTTATTCCTTTCAGTAAACTGGTGCACATTTATTTTTCCTTCTTGCTCTAACCTTTTTAAGGTAGGGTCGTCCTGGCCCATTTCAATGCTTCTTTCATAAGCCATTGCTTCCTCACCTGCTTTTATGATAACATCCTGCAGGTCCTTGGGAAAGGTCCGAAAGCGTTTTGCGTTAAAAAATAGGGGTCGTACGATATAGGATACGGCGGTGATGGAAACATCTTCTGCTACCTCATACCATTTAAGCAGGTCAATTACAGCAGCCGAGTTTTCAGCTCCCTCAATGACACCCGTCTGAATGGCATTGTAGACTTCTGCACTACTGATCACGGTGGGTGTAGCACCAAATGCTTGAAACATGCGCGACTGAATAGGTGACCCCATGACTCGCATATCAAAACCTGCTAGTTCTTCCATATTTCTCACGGGCCTGCTACCAAAAATGTGTCTTTTCTCACCGCCACCATATCCTAGAATTAAGACATCTGCACGATCCAGTACATCCTGTTTAGCAGATGCAAACACGTCGGCTTCTATGGCCTGAAGGTAATGGTCGGCATCCTCGAAGAGAAAGGGCAGATCCATAATGGTGACCATATCAGAAAATGTGGATGCATGCGAAGGCGCAACGACAGCAAAATCCACAACGGCACCAATATTCATAAAGGCAAAAAATTCCTTTTCGGTGCCTAATTCACCATTGGCGTGCAATACAAATTCTACTTCGGCAGGTCCCTGGTAATAGCTATCCACTAATTCAATAAACCGCTTGAGTGCTTTGGTATAGGCATGATTGTGATCAAACTGCGACGCACCATGGAGAATAATTGTACTGTCTTTGTATTTGCGGGTGGATAAGCTAAAAAGAAGGGCAACGCTTGCCAGCATAATGCCTACCGTGAGGATCGTGTATAGAGTTGCCTGTTTGTTCATTTATCTGCAGACGGGGTGGGATTATTATCTAATGATAACAAATTTTAAGGAGATCAGAATCACTTAGGAAATGGCCAACATTGGATCCTGGACGTCCTTGGCTCTATTTATTATCTTGTACAGAGTTTAGAGCTATGAGGACCCCTGATCTTGGAAGGCGACTTGCAACCATTATGTTTGCTGACATGGTAGGATACTCCGCCATGGTTTCTGCGGATGAAGATCACGCTAAATCGCAACGTGAGAGAATGCGAGCCGTGTTGGACGTTCATGTACAAGAAAATCAGGGAAATATTATACAGTATTATGGAGATGGAGCGCTAGTTAGTTTCCACAGTGCTATTCACGCTGTTGACTGTGCGGGTTCTATTCAGGATGAACTTCAGCGAGAACCAAAGGTGGCCTTGCGCATTGGCTTACACATGGGTGAAGTATTGTTTGAAGAGAACGGTGTGTTTGGAGATGTCGTCAATATTGCATCACGTATTGAGAGCATGGCTATACCTGGATCAGTATTACTTTCTGAGAAAGTATGGACAGAGTTGCTTAGTCATCGTAGGATAAACACTCGAGCATTGGGCAGTTACTTTCTAAAGAACATCCCTGATCCTGTCCAGCTTTTTGCGATAGATAGGAAAGGTGTTGCTCTACCCGCAGCTGGAGAAATTCAGGGAAAGGGGAGACATATTCTGAGAAAGATTGCGGTCCTACCCTTTGTCAATATGAGTAGTGATCGTGACAATGAATACTTTAGTGATGGAATTACTGAAGAAATTCTCAACGCTTTGGTTCCCATCAAGGGATTAAAAGTTACTTCAAGAACATCATCATTTGCCTTTAAAAATACCAACCTAGCCATTAAAGTGATTGCGGACGAGCTGGGTGTCGATGTGGTCCTGGAAGGCAGCGTCCGGAAATTTGGTGATCAGGTTCGTATTACGGCACAGTTAATTGATGCGATCAAGGATGTGCATATTTGGAGTGAAACCTTTGATAGAGATTTTGGTAATGTCTTTGAAATTCAGGACGAAATCTCAGAAGCTATTGCATTAAAAATGAAAGGACTGCTAGGTGATGGCGTAGCGAAAGGAGTGGTATTAAGCAGTGGTAATGAAGAAGCCGTAAGAATGTATCTCAAGGGTAGGTACCACCTAGGTAAAATGACGCCCCCCGACGCATTACTGGCCATTGAATTTTTCGAAAGAGCTGAGGATCTGGATGCATCATTTGCACCCGCTGTTGCTAATCGGGCCATCACGTACGCATATATGGGACTTATGGGATCTATTCGTCCCCGGAAGGCTTTTGAAGATGCAAATAAATGTGCAGATAAGGCATCCCGCATCAATGACGGTCTGGCTTTGAATTATGTAGCAAGGGCAATGATTGCTTTGTTCTATAATTGGGATCCCTCGAAATCAGATAGATACATTTCAAGAGCCAAAGAAATTGGCACCAATGATTACACATTATATCTCATTGAGTACATGTCCCTGGTGACCCAAAAGCGAATTTCAGAAGCACATAGTTGTATTATGGAAGCCCTGATACAGGATCCTCTGAATCCAATGCTTAGACATTTCCTGGCTCAGATACATTTTTACAATAATGATTACCATAAGTCGCTGGAAATGACACAGGGTATTATTGAGCAATTTCCAGACTTTAGAATCTCGCAGGAATTTAAGGCCTTTATTCTCTTAGAAAAAGGAGAACCTGATCAGGCACTCCATGAGATTGCGAAGTATCAACAAAGTATTGGGAATCCGTTGCACGGAGTTGCCGTACTCGGATATTTCTATGCAAGAACTGGAAATCGGGAGGGAGCCATGGAATGCATGCGCAAACTGGACATGAGAAAGGAAAGAGAGCTGGAACAAAATCTCAATTTCGATTACGCTATTTTGCATCTTGTCCTGGATAATTACGAACAGGCTATTGATTACCTTGAGAAATGTGCAATTGATAGGGTGGGGATGATTCTGTTTCTTGATGTTTCATTCATCGATTGGCATGTGCTTCGTGGCAATGAGCGTTACGAGGCCCTTAGAAAACGTATCGGTATCAGCCGGTAAGAAACAAAGTAACATTATTTATCAAAGTCGAATCCCCATGAACCTACAAATAGTAGATTATCACAAGCGATACTTCAATGATTGCGTTGAGATTTTTGACAAGAATACACCCAGATATTTCCTCCTGGAAGAGAAAGAGCCATTCGTTGAGTACTTAAAAGCAACAACCTGGTACTTTGTGGTAAAAGCGGATGATGCAATTGTAGGCTGTTTTGGTGTTGAATTCATAAAAGAGAAAAAACATGCGAGATTGCATTGGATTATGGTCGATCCGGCTCTGCAGGGGCAGGGAATAGGATCATTTATGATGGAGCAAGTTTTTACTGCCATGAAATCAAAAGGATATCAAACTATGGAGGTTGACACCAGTCAGGAAGGGATTCGTTTTTTTGGGAAATATCAGATTGAAATTCTGGACGAAATCAAAAATGGATGGGGCTTGGGAATGGATAGGATAAACCTATTACTTTATATCTAGCCTTCAAAGTGGAATGACAGAGTAAATGTCCGAGAAAGAACATTCTCCAGAATACTGGACTGTATATTTCGGTCATTAAAGATCAGGATGTTATTGATCCCTTGGGTGAATTTAAGTTCAGGCGATAATATGAAGTATGGGAAGAAAAATTGCATTCCAAATCCGACTTCTACAGAAAAATCGGTCGGAGACACGTTAAATAGTTTGTTATCCAAATTTCTCCTGGATTTGCTGGCAATGTCGAAGCCATATTTGATACCTCCGAGGACAAAAATGCGCATATCATTATAAGGCTCAGATTTGAAGCGTACGTGGAAGGGTACTTCCGCAAAAACTGATTCTACTTTGATATTTCGTTTCCCTTCAGAAGTGGTTAGATCATTATATCGAATATTCCGTTCAGTAAAGGAAAATCCTGGCAAAAGGCGAAAATCGAAATACCGGCCAATCTTGAGATTTGAGATTACATTCACATTATATCCTGGGCCGGTGACGGACTCCACAGATAGTATTTGATCTTGTTCACTAAAGTTCTTGCCTCTAAACACATTGTAATTGCTGTTGTGGAAGGCAAGTGTCAATCCAAAGTAGTAGGGTTTGTTCTGCTTGGTGCGGAAGTTTACATTACCCATACCTGGATGTTGTGCCCAAAGCACTGACCCAAGGAATACTCCGAAAGTGATTAAGATTATTTTTTGCAACTGTATAGTCCGCATATGCCCAGTGTGAGTGGTTTGTGTATAGCGTGTCTAAAGCCAAGATTCTCAAGAAGACTTACAAAATCTTTGCCGGAAGGAAATGCCTGCACGGATTCAAATAAATATGTGTATGCTTTGGGATCTTTTGATGTCAGTTTACCGATGGTTGGTAGGACATATTTGAAGTATCCATGATAGATCTGCTTGAATGGTATCATCGTTGGTTGTGTAAATTCTAACACTACCAATTGACCACCCTCTCTCAAAACTCGTTGACATTCTTTCAAACCCTTCAAAGTATCCTCAAAGTTTCGCACTCCAAATGCAACGGTAACCGCGTCAAAGGTATTGTTTGCAAAGGGTAAATTCTCCGAGTCTCCTTCCACGAATGAAAGCTTGTGCTCCAGGCTCTTCATTGCAGCTTTCTTGCGTGCGATACTTAGCATACCCGCTGAGATATCGAGTCCAATTACTTCTTCGATTTCTGGGTCTCTGGCAAACATAATGGCCAGGTCGCCCGTACCCGTGGCAATGTCAAGTATGGAATCAGCACACTCTAATTTTATTTCCTGCACCGCTTTTTTACGCCATTTTACATCGATACCCAGGCTCAGCACACGATTCAACAGATCATATTTTGGGGCTATATTGTCAAACATATCTGTGACCTGCTTCTTCTTACTGGATGATTGACCGTACGGCGTTACGTCTTGATGTTTCATATATTGAATCTGGCGCAAATATACCTCTAAAAAGATCGATAAACTGTACGTTGATAGGGTCATGTGAAGTATAATGCACAAATTTAGATAATTGTAATATGAGAGATGAGAACAGATTAATGTCAAAGTATTGTCTGGTCCCTAATAATCTCCTTTCATACGCAATTTAGTGGTGAATATTCATTATCTTTGCGAAGATTTTATCTAAACAAATCAAAATTTTTAAATGGCTGATAATCAGAGGATTATACCGATCAATATTGAAGATGAAATGAAGTCCGCATACATAGACTATTCTATGTCTGTGATTGTGGCCAGGGCGCTCCCCGATGTACGCGATGGCTTGAAGCCAGTACACCGTCGGATCCTTTACGGAATGCATGATTTAGGGCTTGCA
Organism: Saprospiraceae bacterium; assembly: GCA_050298535.1. Lineage (GTDB taxonomy): Bacteria > Bacteroidota > Bacteroidia > Chitinophagales > Saprospiraceae > JABDMH01. Next base: position 58,930 of record JBNKUI010000113.1, on the reverse strand, counting down.
TACAACAAGCCTCACAAGAAGTCAGCGAGGGTAGTAGGAGAGGTTCTCGGTAAGTATCATCCCCACGGGGATTCGTCAGTATACGATGCCATGGTGCGTATGGCTCAAGACTGGTCCCTGCGATATCCGCTCATCGACGGACAGGGTAACTTTGGTCATATAGATGGAGATAGTCCCGCAGCTATGAGATATACCGAGGCGAGGCTGGGTCGTATCGCCGATGAGTTGCTGTCGGATATCAAGAAAGAAACGGTGGATTTCGAGCTTAACTTCGATGATTCATTGGAAGAACCGACTGTTTTACCTTCTCGATTTCCCAATCTATTGGTAAACGGAGCTTCAGGTATCGCCGTGGGTATGGCTACTAATATGCTACCTCATAACCTTAATGAGGTGATCGATGGTATTGTAGCTACTGTGGATAATCCAGAGATAGAGATTGATGACCTTTTCCAGTATATCAAAGCCCCCGATATGCCGACAGGTGGCATCATCTATGGACTGTCTGGTGTTCATGAAGCTTACCGCACCGGAAGAGGGCGGGTTGTAGTGCGTGGTCAGGCCGAGATCCAAACCAACAGTAGTGGTAAGGAGCAAATTATTATCTCCGAGATTCCTTATCAGGTGAACAAGGCTAACCTGATTGTCAAAATGGCAGATCTGGTAAATGATGGTCGAATCACTGGAATAAGTGACATACGTGATGAGTCAGATCGCCGCACGGGCATACGGATCGTAGTAGATCTGAAAAGAGATGCGATGGGTAGTGTAGTACTGAGCAAATTGTACAAGTATACCCCGTTGCAGAGCTCATATGGTGTTAACAATATTGCCCTGGTCAATGGCCGACCTAAGGTGTTGAACCTAAAGCAATTGATTGAGGAGTTCATCAAGTTCAGATTAGAGGTGATTGTTCGTCGGACGCAGTATGATCTGCGGAAGGCAGAAGAAAGAGCGCACATTCTAGAGGGGATTCTTATTGCTCTAGACAATCTTGATGAGGTGATCAGTTTGATCAGGAATAGCAAGACAGTGGATGAAGCTAGAGAAGGCTTGATGACACAATTTGAGCTGAGTGAGATTCAGGCTCGGGCTATCCTGGATATGCGACTGCAGAAGCTAGTAGGACTGGAGCGTGAAAAGGTGAAAGAGGAATATGATGAGATTCTGAAAACAATCACCTATCTAAAATCTATTTTGGCCAGTGAACAGCTGCAGCGTGATATCATTAAAGACGAATTGGAAGAGATTCGTGAAAAGTATGGAGATGAGCGTAAAACACGTATAACTTATGCTGAGGGAGAAATCAGCATAGAAGATCTGATCCCTAATGAAGAGGTTGTGGTGACGATATCTCATCTGGGATACATCAAGCGCACCAAAGTCGATGAGTACCGGGTGCAGGGTAGAGGAGGACGTGGTTCCAGGGGAAGTAAGACCAGGGACCTTGATTTTATCGAACATATGTTTGTTGCAAAATCACACAATTACCTGTTGTTGTTCTCTGAGAAAGGACGATGTCACTGGCTTCGGGTCTACGAGATTCCTGAAGCGGCAAAAACCGCTACTGGTCGTGTGATTCAGAACATCATTCAGTTGCCAAAGGATGATAAAATCAAGGCCTTTATCATTATTGAAGATCTTACAGACCAGGACTTTTTGGATAACAACTATATTATATTTTCCACCAAAAATGGAATGATCAAAAAGACAGTAGTTGAAGCATTTTCTCGTCCTCGGGTGAATGGTATCAATGCGATCACAATACGTGAGGATGATTATTTGATCGAAGCTAAGTTGTCTGATGGCTCCCGCGAAATACTTCTTGCAAACAGAAATGGACGTGCCATCCGATTTCCTGAAAGCAAAGTAAGACCTATGGGGCGCTCTGCTGCCGGAGTAAGGGGCATCAGTCTGGACGATGATGGTCAGGATGCTGTGATCGGTATGCTGAGTGTCGATCCTAATGAACCTGTCACTATCCTGGTGATTTCAGATAAAGGAAATGGAAAGCGATCTCCATTAGATGAATATAGAGTGACAAATCGGGGCGGTAAGGGTGTAAAGACCATGCAGATCACGGACAAAACGGGACCACTCGTAGGCATCAAGGCGGTATATGATGGTGACCAACTGATGATTACCAGTAAAGAAGGTATCATGATCCGAATGTCACTAGAGGATATTCGGGTGATGGGACGAGCTACACAGGGGGTTAAGGTGATTTCATTAGGAAAACAGGACGAAATTGCCGATATCGCCGTTGTTAGAGAGTCAGAATCAAGTGACGAGGAAGAATAGTCTACACAAGTGTTTTAACAATTTGCTAAATTTGTTTAACGTTTTCAAAAGAGCGATGGACGTTCTTAAAACTGTCTTAGTATTGGATCACAAACAAAATAGAATGTATTTAACTTTTAATCGCACAATGATGAAAAACCTCATTTTAACTTTCATGGCATTTGTGCTAGCCATAAACGTAAATTATGCACAGGAGGATCTTTCCGGCCTGAATGGTAAGAAAGCACTTAAGAAGGCTTCACGTCTGTTGAGTGCATATAACCTTGATCAGGTTAACTCAGGAGATAAATTGTTGGAAGCAAAGACGGTCATTGACCATGCTGTCAAACAGGATGATATCAAGATGGATCCTAAAGTATGGATCACAATGGGTGATATCTACAATGCTTTCGTGAGTTATAATGCCGGTCAAAAGGTGATCAATCCCGATTTTACGGATATAGAACCTAATGGCGGTATGGCGGCTTTCATGGCTTACAAGAAAGCACTAGAACTGGAGGATGGTAACAAGCAGGCACTCCGTGGAATCACTGATGCCATTGGATCAATCAGTAACACGGGGCTGACTAATTATGAATCGGGAGATTATCTCGGAGCTTTCAATTCCTTCCGGTCGGTACTTGATATTCACGACTTGTTGAAAAAGTATGGTGAAGAAAGTCCACTTGATATTGAAGAAGAATATAATAACCAGGTGTATATCACAGGTCTCTCTGCTTTAAGTGCGGGTCAGAATGAAACTGCCAAGGCTTATATGAAGCAATTGTATGACAAGGATTATGATAAGCCAGGTGTGTACGATGCCATGTATAAATTGACCATCGACGACGATGTTGATGCAGCAGAAGCCATTTTGAACAGGGCACGTGAGAAATATCCGGATGATCTTGGTCTTTTGTTTAGTGAAATAAATCACTATCTCAAATTAGAGAAAATTGATGTACTGGAAGATAAGCTCAAATTTGCCATTGAAAAAGAACCAGATAATCATTCTCTTCACTCTACTTTAGGCAACATCTATGATCGTCAGTATCAGGATGCGTATGCAGCTGGTAATATGGAAGAAGCGAATGAATACTTTTCTAATGCCAAAGAGTATTATGAAAATGCAGTAGAAATCAAGTCTGATTATACCGATGGTATTTACAGTATTGGAGCTTTATACTATAATAAGGCAGCGCTAGTGACTGAGGAGATGAATGCATTGGCAAATGACTATTCAAAAGAAGGTACTGCCAAGTATGAGAAGCTAAAGGTAGAAGTGGAGGAGTTATTTGATACGGCACTTCCATATTTTAAACAAGTTGAAAAAATAGATCCCAGTGATCGCAACACTCTAATTGCTTTGAAAGAGATCTTTGCTCGTAAGAATGATTTCGAAACTAGCAGTGCTTTTAAAGATAGACTAGCAAAAGTAGAAGCTGGTGAAACTATCGATCAGTCCTATTTTCAGGATTAAGGATAGCTGAAGAATTAAAATTTCAGTACCGGAGTAGATTACATCTGCTCCGGTATTTTTTTATGGGGCTATCTATATACTCTCCACCATTACGTTTGGTTTGATGGAAAAGACTATCTTTTCAGTATAAATCACAGCAATTGCATCATGATAGAAAACTGGATCGAACAGTTGAGTGAAAAATCTGGAAGATTTGTTTCATGGTTCAATGTGCTATTGGTTGTTGTCATTTGTATCGATGTAATTATTCGATATTTCTTTAATGCTTCACAAGCATGGATAACAGAGTTTGAATGGCATCTCTTTGCCATGATTTTTTTGGTAGGTGCAGCATACACATTTAAGCACGATGCCCATGTACGTGTCGATCTTTTTTATGCAAAGCTTCCCGAAAGGTCAAAAGCCTGGATCAACATTGTAGGAATTGTAGCATTCCTAATCCCTTGGTGCCTTATTGTATTGCGAGCATCATGGAAATATGCACACAATTCATTTAAAATAAATGAGGGATCACCGGATCCTGGGGGACTTCCGTATCGATGGTTTATAAAATATATGATCGTTGTTGGATTCCTCATTCTTCTGCTCCAGTCTGTTGGGTTAATGCTGCGTTGTCTTAACGTACTGAGAGGAAAGCAAAAGACAATCTTTCCCAAAATCGTGGAGTAATAAATTATGGAAGTACTGGCACTTGTTCTTTTTGTATGCATTTTTATTCTCATCCTTTTCGGGTTTCCAGTGGCTTTTACGCTGGGCGGTCTATCGGTGATTTTTGGATACTTTACGTTAGGTATTGAATTTTTCAACTTCCTACCTTCGCGGATAATGGGAGTCATGAGCAACTATGTACTCCTGGCTGTGCCGCTATTCATTTTTATGGGCATCATGTTAGAACGATCTGGTCTGGCCGAACGGTTGCTGGAGACTATGGCTATGCTCTTTGGACGAGTAAAAGGTGGACTTGCGATTGCCGTTGTTGTGGTTGGTACTTTATTGGCAGCATCGACCGGTATTGTGGGAGCAACCGTGATTACCATGGGTTTGATTTCATTGCCAACCATGCTCAAAAGAAATTATAGTCCCGAACTCGCGACAGGTGTGATCGCATCCTCAGGAACATTAGGTCAGATTATTCCCCCATCTATCGTTTTGGTATTACTGGGAAGTGTATTAAATGTCTCAGTTGGCGAGCTATTTGCGGCAGCAATTATTCCAGGTATATTGTTAGTCGTATGTTACATTGGATATGTGTTGATATTGGCATATCTGAAGCCCGACGTTGCACCAGCCATACCAGCAGAAGAAATTGCCCGATTTAAGACCGATGGTTATGGAAGACAGGTAGTGGAAGCTTTCGTCCTACCATTTATTTTAATACTTGCCGTTTTGGGATCTATATTTTTAGGGATTGCATCACCCACTGAAGCTGCAGCCGTAGGAGCATTGGGAGCAACTTTACTTACAATTTTACAGGGAAAGTTTTCACTGGAGGTCCTTCGAGAAGTGGCATTTCAAACGACTCGTCTCACGACTATGGTGTTCATTATTCTTTTGGGGGCGACGACCTTCGCCCTGGTGTTTCGGGGCATGGGTGGTGACCGGTACCTGGTCGATCTAATTGAACAGGCGAATTTGACTCCCTATGCATTTCTATTTCTAGTGATGCTGGTTGTATTCATCGCGGGATTTTTCATTGACTTTATTGAAATTATTTTTATCATCGTACCTGTAGTAGCACCCATATTCCAGTCTTATGGCATGGATTTGATTTGGGTGGGAATTTTGATAGCCTTGAATTTGCAAACTTCTTTTCTCTCACCCCCTTTTGGTTTCTCACTTTTTTACCTTAAAGGTGTAGCTCCACCGTCGATTTCCACTGGACACCTATACCGGGGAATTATACCATTTGTTCTTATTCAACTAGTATTTTTGGTCTTGGTAATACTGTATCCAGGACTTGTTCTTACCCTGGTCGATTGATCAAGTAGTATCGAAACGGTCCACTGTTACTGATTGAACTAATCCTTATTCGGATCATCACCTAGAATTTCACCTCATCCTGAATTAGACAAAGGATCCTTTTTTGGTTATATGAGTATTCACTTAAAAGGTCTCATGCGAAGCTGCGTCTTTACTTTTTTGCCATGATATATATCCTAGAATGCTAAGTACCAGCAGCACGGTGTACAGGAAGCTGGTAGGATATAAGCCTTTGTAGGAATAGATGGTAATTGCAACTACATCCACGATGATCCAAAGTATCCAGTTTTCTACTTTTTTCCTGGCTAGAAGATATTGAGCTGCGAGTGATGTAACGGTTGTAAATGCGTCAGGGTATGGTAACGCAGCTTCTGTATAAGTACGCATTATATAGCCCCATATTAAAAATCCAAAAATGATTGTAAAAATCCATTTCCATCGATTTTTGAGGGATAGTACCGAGACCGGAATCTCCTCAGCAGTATCTTGCCTACCCGTACTCCAATACCACCATCCGTAGGCATTGAGAATCATGTATATAATGTGTAGTATAAAGTCCGAGTATAATTGGGCACTAAAGAAAATGTAGGTATAAATCGTTACTCCCACAAGTCCTAAAGGCCAGGCGAGTATACGTTGCTTTGTCAGAAGATACACGTTCAGTAATGTGAATATTACACCAGCAATTTCCAATATTTGATCTACAGACATAGTTAAGCATCATGAATATTAGGAGGGCCTTACTTGAAGAACACAGCAAATACCAAACGATGAAAATAGTGAATTACATAGGAACCAATCCTTCTCGGTTCGACCAATTGATGGAAATAGTAGTGGGTTCTGACAAACTGTTAGTGCAAAGAGCTTCATGGGTGATGACACATAGTATTGAACTGCATCCTGCTCTAGTACTTGATAAACACTATGAAATAATGATTCAATCTATGGAAAATGCCCGTCATGATGCGGTAAAGCGAAATGTGCTTCGGTCACTACAATTTGTGGAAATACCGGAAGACTGGCAGGGATACATTTATGATAATGCAGCAGCATTGGCCATTAGCTCAAGAGAGGCTGTGGCGGTGCGGGTTTTTTCTCTTCAAGTCATGTTCAATATTGCAAAAGGGATTCCTGAATTGAGAAATGAATTATGGGAGCTGATGTCAGACCTGAAGGATCATGAAAAAGCTGCTATTCGATCCAGAATCCGAAAACTTGTGCGCGCTATTGAAAGAATGAATTTGAAAAAGGGATGAAAAGAGGAATCTCATGCCTCATGAGACTCCTCCTACTTTTTTATTCTTCTTCGTCGATGATGAGAGCATCGTCAATTATTTCATTGCCATCTCCATCCAGATCCTCAAAACCGGCAATGGGTTCTGTATTCTCAGGCTTCTTTTTTATGTCCTCAGACTTACCGATGATATCGGCTTTGGTGGAAAATGGATCCCTGACTGCATCATAATTACCATCAGCAAACGCGGATGCTTTAGAAAAGAAATCGTCTTTGTCCTCTAACAGATCCTTGTGGAGTAATTCAGATGGCCTGGAATATTCAGGACGAGCGGCTTCTTCCTCTGCCAGCTTTTTGGCCTTTTCCAATGTCTCATCCATTTTTTCTGAAATTTTATCGGAAACTTCCTGCGCCTTTTCAGCAAGGTCGGATTTTATATCCGATGCTACTTCTTTAAAACTCTCGTCAGCAGGTGGATCAGAACCGATACTTTCGCCAAAGTCTTTACTGCCTTCGGGTTCGCCCGTTTCAAAAAGATCTTCAACGGATGAGATATCGTCAGAAGTAAAATCATCTCTTTCAGAGTTGATATTTCGTGCATCCTGCATCAAGTCTTCACCCTTGTCTCTTATCTCTTCACTAAATTCCTGCGCCTTTCTTGATGCAGCCTTACTTTTATCGATGACCTTTTCACCGATATCCTCTGCAAGATTTTTTGCCTTCTCTACCAGGGCGCCACCTGTTTTTAAGACTTTTTCACCGACCCCTTCTGTAAATTCTTTTGCATCATCTACAAACGGCTTACTCTTTTTAATGACTTTTTCACCCACATCCTCGACAAAGTCTTTTGCATCATCTATATAGGGTTTGCTTTTTTTCATCACCTTGTCGCCGACATCCTCAGCCATATCCACGGCCTGGTCCCAAATGTTTTCAGCTGATTCGAGAGTGTCAGAGCCTAGGTCCTCTACCTTATCTTTTGCCTGATCAAATAAGTCCTCAGCTTTGTCGGCTACTTTCCTTCCTTTTTCCTTTCCAGTTTCCACCACTTTATCTGCTGCTGACTTAGAAACGGACTTCACTCCAAACATCAGCTTTTTGATTTCATTTAAAAATCCCATAGTGTAAGTTTTTTCTGCTCGAAAAGATACTGAATTATTTATGGATTTGCCGGACCAAATGAACATGATTGCTCATGGCGTCAAGCATTTGGCAAGTATAGGTGATCATGATCATTTCCAGTTGCTGGAGGAGATCTTCAATGTGATTTTTCTCTGACTCTTTGAGTGGGACTACGTATGCCTACGACAATAGGTCTCCAGCAGATTGTTTTTATCTAAACACATAATACATAAGAGCCTGTTCGTGTGCTGATGAAGTATTAGGAGGGTAAAATATATGGAATAGTATTTGTTATAAAAGATCTGGCTTTATTGAAAAGTAGCAGCTTACCAACTTATGACGAAATAAAATCGAACAATTTTTCAATTTTTTGGTCATAATATGTGGTAGAAGTAGTGAAAAAGTGTCCTGGAGCGGGTTAAGGTGGGTTATTTGCCAGCAATTAGATGATTACCAATCTCTTATGTAAAAAAATAACAAAAAAGGTATTACCTTTGTGTAAATTATAAAACTAATTATCAACCAAATAATTAAACGATGGCGAAATTATCAGCAATCGAGCTTACAGATTTGATTGATCGATACAAATCTGAAGCAAACAAGTTAAAGTTTCAAACTGATCAGGTGAGAGCTCAATTAAAAGATTTGAGAGCTCAACTAAAAGAGGCTCAAGCAGAGGAAAGAGCCGCTGCTAAAAAAGAGGCAGCAAAAAAGCCAGCAGCTAAAAAGCCAGCTGCAAAAAGAAGAGGAAGACCTGCAAAAAAAGCGACTTCTTCTGCTGCAAAACCAGCAGCCAAGAGAAGAGGTAGACCAAGAAAAACAGCTGCTACTTCGTCCACTACAACAGAAACAACTCCAGCTCCTGCAAAAAGAAGAGGTCGGCCAAGAAAAACAGAAACTGCTTCTACGACAGCAGCAAAGCCAGCTACTAAAAGAGGACGGGGCAGACCTAAAAAGACTGAAGCAACTGCTTCTACGACAGCAGCAAAGCCAGCCCCTGCAAAAAGAAGAGGTCGGCCTAGAAAAGCAGAAACTGCTTCTGCTTCTACGACAGCAGCAAAGCCAGCTCCTAAAAGAGGACGGGGCAGACCTAAAAAAACGGAAACTGCTTCTACGACAGCAGCAAAGCCAGCTCCTAAGAGAGGACGAGGCAGACCTAAAAAGACTGAAGCAACTGCTACCACAGAATCAAAGCCAGCTCCTAAAAGGGGACGAGGCAGACCAAAGAAAACGAGCTAGTTCTATTAGCAGAATCGTACACTTTAAAAGCGTCAGATCATTGATCGACGCTTTTTTTTTATGCCCCAACTCACGCATTTCCTATATTGAAGTGGGAACGAATATGATTTATTACTTCACCGTGTTTCGGGAGAGATACTTTTCAAGCGAAACATTTCTTACTAGCGGAAAATGACTGTACCAAAAACTAGACTATTAGCCCTGGATGTCATGAGAGGGATGACGATATTTTTCATGATCATTGTCAATACACCTGGCTCATGGAATTTTGTATATGAGCCCCTGACACATGCTAGTTGGAATGGCTGCACACCTACGGACCTTGTCTTTCCCTTTTTTGTTTTTATCGTGGGAGTTTCCATGGCGTACTCCTTTCGAAAGTACAACCAAAGTGAGAAGTCTACCTGGATTCGGAAGATTTTACGACGTACATTATTGATTTTCGTGATCGGTTTGTTTCTGAATGCATATCCCCTATACGACTTAGAGCTGAGTTCCTTAAGAATATTTGGAGTACTGCAGCGAATTGCATTAGCCTACGGAATCGCAGCTTTACTCGTTGTCCTTTTTAAGGAAAAGTTTTTACCGATAATCTTTGTCATCATACTCCTGAGCTATTGGGCCCTATTGTTACTTTTCGGAGGAGCGCAGCCATTGTCACTGGAGGAAAATGCTGTCCGCTTGTTTGATCTTTGGTTACTTGGTCCGGATCATTTATATCAGGGCTACGGCTTGCCTTTTGATCCTGAAGGTTTATTAAGCTCTTTACCAGCTGCGGGCACAGCAATTTTTGGATATCTGGTCGGTAGAAGATTTCAGCAATCAGAAGTGGTGACTGCAGGACTTAGAACGATTGCTCCCTGGGGAATAGGAGCTATTGTATTAGGTGTGATTTGGAATTTTGCGGGATTCCCTATCAACAAGCCCATTTGGTCCAGTTCATATGTTTTATTTGCCGGTGGCCTCGCGACCCTGTTTTTTATTGGATTAATTTGGATCATTGATGTGCAAGGTCATAAGAAGTGGACATACATATTTAGAGTATTTGGTCTTAATCCCTTGATTTCCTATGCTCTATCAGGACTCATTATCAGTACATTCAGACTGATAAAAATTGGGGATATGTCACTTTATCCCTGGTTGTATCAGGAGATTTTTTCTAGAATGGGTCCTCACTTTGGCTCTCTGATTCAGGCTCTTACTTATACCATGTTTATATGGTTATTTGCATGGCAATTGTATCGTGGAGGTAAGGTTATAAAGGTGTGATTTCCTTCATTACTTGATGAATCTAATGAATGAGCCTCATGTGTGCATGCTTCCCTAGTTGTACGGGCTAGTCGAATATATAGATGAATTGATCGATTTTAGTACGATTGGAGGGTATAGGAGGGAACGAAACAAATATTAAATATGGTTTCGCTAACGTAACCAAATTAAATTATGATGAAATCCACTTCTATTGTACTCCTTTTTCTATTTACCATCTTCATACCGGGATTAGCCCAGGATGCTTTCCTTATTAAGGACTATAAAATAAAGTCTGAGATCTTTCAAGAAGGATATTTCGAGATTTACGAATCTATTACTGTTGAATTTTCAGAGCCTAGGCATGGTATTTTTCGCGAGATACCAACACGGTATGTCGTCAATGGTGAGAAAACTAAAATTGACATTTCTAACATTGAAGTACTAAATGACAAGTCTCAGATACAGCATTCGGGAGGTGTTACTACCATTCGTATCGGAGATGCTGATCAATATGTTGAAGGAGTGAAAACATACCAACTAAAATATCGAGTCTATGATGCGTTCATTCATGATAGTACAGGCACCGAGTTTTATTGGAATTTTATTGGAACAGAGTGGGATGTTCCAATTCAGCAGGCTGACATCGAATTGCAGGTTCCACCAAATGCAGGTGCATATTTGGAGGATTTCAAGGCCTATGCAGGTCCTGCAGGAAGCGTAAGTCAAAATAAAATAGAGAGTTCTCTTGATATAAATGCCATTAACGTAAGCACCACAAACACGCTGAATCCAAAAGAAGGTTTGACACTGGCAGTGAAGTTTCCTCCCGGAGTCATATCAAAATATGAAAAACCTAAGGTTGTTGATCACTTTTATGCATTACCTGCCGCGTTGCTGGCTTTGCTATTTGGATTTTGGTCTTCAAAAGGAAAGCAAGATAAGGTCAAGGTGGAGGAAGTCGTTACCTCAGCACCAGATAGACTATTTGCTTCTGAAGTTGGTGCGCTGGTGGATGATCGTATTAATGACCGCGATATAATTGCACTAATACCGGAATGGGGTGCCAAAGGATATATTCGAGTTAAATCGATAGAGAAAGAATATGGTCATAAAGCGGATGATCTATATATTGAAAAACTGGCGGAACTGCCCGCGGAATATCCGGCATATCAGCATACCTTTTTTAATGCGTTATTTGCTGAGGGAGACTTTGCATTTCTTTCCGACTTTAAATACAAGTTTAGCACGATTTGGCAAAATATCAGAAAGGAGTTAAGGGATGTAACGAAAAGGCCGGATCTCTATGACATGAGCTATTATGGGTTATTCCATAGGGGTGGGATGATTGCATTGTTTTTGGTTTGTCTCATTATAGGTATTGTACTCATGGCTGCTTTTAGCTTATTCATTTCCGGTGGACTCACTATTATATTGGGGATTGGGGCCTTGATCATACATTTTTCAACGCCCAGGAAGACTTCAGAAGGAGCTCTGCTGCAGGCCAGATTAAAATCATTTCAAAAATTCCTTAAGGAGATGCCTTCAGAGGAGGTCCAAAAACTTGTTGAAAAAGATCCGGAATATTTTGAAAAGACATTGCCTTATGCAGTAGCATTTGGCTATGATAAATCGTATACACGTCAATTTGCCGAATACCGGGAGTATAGTCCTTCGTGGTTTTATAATGAACATAGATATGAGACAGGAAAGCGAACAACTATGCGACACTTTAATGATGCCTTTGTATTTAGTTCAGTCACAAGTGCTTTTACAGCTGTAAAACCTGCACCGACAAGTACCACTTCGGGTAGCTCTGGTGGAGGATTTTCCGGTGGTGGATTTGGTGGCGGAGGCGGAGGAAGCTGGTAACCGGACAATTGTGTTGCGTCCTGTAGGATTCAGGAAGGAATATAGGCCTGAGATTTACGAAAACTTGAAATAATTTTGCAGGTTTGCAATCCTTATTAAAGTAAAGCCAGCAAACAAAATGCAAGCATCAGAAAAGTTAGTCGTAGATACCATTCGTACCTTGTCCATGGATGGTGTACAAAAGGCAAATAGTGGGCACCCTGGAGCAGCGATGGCCTTAGCGCCAGCATCCTATGTGTTGTGGCACCACATTATGAAACATAATCCCTCAAATCCTGCATGGATCGACAGAGATAGATTTATACTTTCGAACGGACATGCGTCAATGCTGATCTACAGCTCCTTGTTTGTATCAGGATATAATGTGTCTTTAGATGATTTGAAGCAATTTAGACAGCTTGACAGTATCACGCCAGGTCATCCTGAGCATGGGATTACTCCAGGTGTAGAGACCACGACAGGTCCGTTGGGACAAGGATTTATGAATGGAGTAGGCATGGCGATGGCCGAGGCACATCTTGCTGCTCGTTATAACCGACCTGGTCATGAGATTATTGATCACTACACCTATGCGATCTGTAGTGATGGCGATTTAATGGAAGGTGCATCGCATGAGGCAGCTTCATTAGCCGGACATCTTGGCCTGGGAAAACTAATCTATCTGTATGATGATAACCATATCACTATCGAGGGAGATACGGACATTGCTTTCTCTGAAAATGTTGAAAAGCGGTTCGAATCCTATGGATGGCATGTACAAAATTTGGGTGAAAGCGCCAATGACCTGGATACTTTAAAGAATGCATTCGAGCAGGCTAAGTCGGAGGAAAATAAACCTTCACTTATCATATTAAGGACGCATATTGGATATGGGTCACCCAACAAAGTAGATACAGCTTCCGCCCACGGTTCTCCGCTGGGTGAAGAAGAAGTGGTGAAAACTAAGGAAGTCTATGGATGGCCATCCACGGAGCCTTTTTATGTACCTGATGAAGTTTATAGTGCAAGAGAGGAGATAACAAAGAGGGGAGAGGCTGCCGAACAATCCTGGCAGGATCGATTTGAGGCCTATGCTTCGGAGTTTCCAGAGCTGGCTGCATCACTCAAAGCGGCTTACGAGCAGCGACTACCTGATGGTTGGGATAGTGAAGTACCATCTTATGGTAAGAATGATAAAGCTTTAGCTACCAGAGCATTGAATAGTGTATTCATTAATGCGGTGAAAGACAAATTACCCTGGTTGATGGGAGGAAGTGCAGATCTGGAGCCTTCTACCAAGACTATGATTAAGGGACAACCTTACTTCTCCAAAGATGACTACACGGGTCGAAATCTGGGATGGGGTATACGTGAAATGGCAATGTGTGCCGCCAGTACAGGTATGTCACTACATGGTGGAGTACGGGTATATGCTGCCACTTTCTTTGTTTTCACCGATTACTGTAGAGCTGCCATTCGTTTGGCTGCATTAATGCATCAACCCATCATTTACGTGATGACGCACGATAGTATAGGTCTGGGTGAGGATGGCCCCACACACCAACCTGTAGAGCACCTGGCTTCACTACGTGCCATGCCAAATCTCACGGTGATCCGTCCTGCCGATGCCAACGAGGCATTGGAAGCATGGAAAGCAGCTATCCAGCATACCGATGGACCCACCTTGTTAGTTTTGTCTCGTCAGGGTATTCCGATTCTTGATACAGATCAGGTAGCTCCCGCATCAAATCTGCATAAAGGTGCCTACATCTTAAGTTCTGAAACAGGTGAAACACCAGAGGCTATTCTTATAGCCACCGGATCAGAAGTTGGAGTAGCGATGGAGGCTCAGGAAATACTAAAAGGAAAGAACATCGATGCTCGGGTGGTCAGCATGCCGAGCTGGGAACTTTTTGAGGAGCAAAGTGATAGCTACAAATCTTCTGTGCTGCCTTCAAATGTACCGGTAAAAGTGGCCATGGAACCCGGATCCACGATGGGCTGGCATAAATATGTAGGTGACAGTGGTGCCGTGATCGGTATTGATCGATTTGGTATCAGTGCACCTTATGAGGAAATCTATAAGCGATTGGGACTCACCGCTGAAGATATGGCGGCAAGAGTGGAAGAGATGTTGGGATAGCGATACCCCATAGTAGAAGAAAAGTGAGAGGAACCCGATGATTTTCGTCGGGTTCTTTTTTTTGGGTGCGAATCTGCAACCATTTCCAATATCTATCCGTCTTTTACACTAGTAATATTTACAAAAATGAAGATAATGACTCCTATTATGTTTACATTAGTGAGGAAAATAAAGAAAAGTCATGAAGGGTAAACATTTGGGTGAATTTGAAGAATTAGTACTACTGGTAGTAGCCTCACTGGATAATCATGCCTACGCAGTTTCAGTTCAGTCAGAAATCGCATTGAAGGCGGGGCGTAAGGTAAACATCAGTGCGGTGCATACAGCCCTCTATCGACTGGAAGACAAGGAATATCTTTCTTCAGAAATGGGAGGGGCCACGGCTACAAGAGGTGGAAAGCAAAAAAGAATGTTTCGAGTCACCAGTGCAGGTTTTGCTGCATTGCAATCTGCTAAATGGATACGTGAGAAGCTATGGCGTGAGATACCGCGACTGTCTTTTATTAATTAATGAAATGAAGTATGGAACAACTTCCTCCTAAATGGATCACAACGATGTTGAGCTGGTGGATTGACCGCTCAATATTTGATGAAATCCATGGCGATTTATTGGAGTTGTTTCAAGCGGATTACTCTGAACACGGACAATATTATGCCACCCGGCGATACATGATCAATGTTTTTTTATCCTCCAGAAATTATAACCTCAGGAGGTCACAGAAATCTCCATCAAATTATTCCTTTATTATGATTGGTAATTACTTGAAGAGTACTCTTAGAAACATCTCTAAGAATGTGACGTACTCACTTCTAAACATCTTGGGTTTAGCAATAGGAATCGCAGCATGTCTATTCATACTGCAATATGTCTCCTATGAGAAGAGCTATGATCGCTTCCATACTGATTATGAGGATATTTATAGAGTGCGATACAAAGTGTATCGTGATGGTGAATTGAATATTGATTGTGCTGCTGCTGTACCTCGTGTTGGACCCTTTATGAAAGAAAATATGCCAGAGGTTGTTGATTACGTTAGGGCTTATCCAATTTCCAGTACAATAACCTATAACAACACCTCCTTTCGTGAAGATCGCATCCATATTGTGGATCCTTCGTTTCTTACTATTTTTTCATTTCCCTTGATTAAGGGTGATCCTTCCACCGCTTTGACAGAGCCGAATTCCGTCATCATTACGGAAGAGATTAGCAAGAAATATTTTGGTAGTGATGATCCCTTAGGTAGAACCCTTGAAATAGACGGGAATGATAAGGTACAGATAACGGGAGTCGCTCGGAATGTTCCGGAGAATTCACATCTGAAGTTTAATTTTTTGATTAGTTATGAGACATTAAATAGCCGAACCAGAAATGACGAAGGTCTTTCAAGTTCTGAAACTTCATGGGGCTGGTACGATTTCAATACTTATGTGAAAGTAAAGCCCGGTACGGACCCGGAAATATTTGACAAAAAATTTGCTGAGGTCCTGTATCAAGAGAGACGTGAAGACTTTGAAAAATATAATTTTAGAGCTGAATTTCCACTGCAACCTATTGTAGATATACACCTGTATTCCAATTTATTACAAGAGTCTGAGCCTGAAGAGCAGGGAGATGGCAGAGCGGTTGAATTCTTGAGTATAATCGCACTCTTTATCCTGATAATTGCCTGGATCAACTATGTGAATTTATCTACAGCAAGATCCATTGATAGATCTAAGGAAGTAGGTGTGAGAAAAACGTTGGGTGCAAGCAGACAACAACTAATTGGTCAGTTTTTTACAGAAGCATTTGTTCTAAATCTCATCGCATTATTTCTGGGTGTGTTGATTGTCCTCATGGGAATAAGGGGGTTCAACCTACTTACAGATTCCAAACTAAGCATAGCCTTCCTGAAAGATGCGGAATTTTGGGTGCACCTCAGTGCAATTTTTCTTCTGGGTACTCTTTTGTCAGGTCTTTATCCAGCACTAGTGCTATCATCATTCAGACCGGTTTCAGTGCTAAAAGGAAAATTAGCCCAAGGTATTTCCAATGCTTTTTTCAGAAAGGCGTTAGTCGTATTTCAATTCGTAGCTTCCGTGGGATTAATTGCCGGAACGATCATCGTATATCAGCAATTAAATCATCTTCGAAAACTCGATCTTGGATTTGATATGAAAGAGATGGTAGTCGTCAATGGACCCAGTGTTTTTGGGCAGGATTCACTTTTTCCCAGTACCAACGAATCATTTAAGAATCAGCTTGGACAGCTAGCTTTTGTGGAGTCTGTAACAAACGGATCCAATGTACCGGGAGATGAAATATTTTGGACAAATGGGATACGAAGAAACAATGAAAGTGAAGATGCCAACAAAATAATTTATAATGTAGGGATTGATTATAATTACTTCGACACTTATGGTATTGATCTGGTGACAGGTCGAAATTACCATAAGGAACATCAAACGGACACCGGATCTGTTATATTGAATGCAAGAGCAGTCAAATATTTGGGTTTTGCATCAGCTGAATCCTCCATTGATGATAAAGTTTTCTTTTGGGGAAGGCCGTGGACTGTCATTGGGGTAGTAGAAGACTATAATCAAATGACGGCAAAGCAAGCCATTTCACCCCTAATATTTCACTTACAGCCTGCAAATTCCGGATATTACACAGTACGATTAAAGGAGAATACAAGCGCATCAGCATTAGCAGGTATTCAGGCTATCTATGAGCGATTTTATCCGGGCAATCCCTTTGACTATTTTTATTTGGATGATTTTTTCAATCGACAGTACAATAATGACCATACATTTAGTCGGGTCTTTACCTTGTTTGCTTTGTTTGCAATTCTTGTGGCTTGTCTAGGATTGTTTGGACTCAGTAGTTTTAATGTGGCAAAACGAAGTAAAGAGATTGGAGTACGAAAGGTACTGGGTGCAAATGTCTGGAAAATTGTCAATCTGCTGTCCCGGGAATTTATTTTATTACTCATACTTGCGAATTTGATTGCATGGCCCATCATCTATTGGATCATGAATAACTGGCTGAATACTTTTGCCAGTCGGATATCGATCGGTATATGGTCTTTTCTAATTGCGGGTATCTGCGTATTGAGTATTGCAATGGGTTCAGTGAGCCTTAAGATTATACAGGCCGCCAGGGCCAATCCAGTTGATGCCATAAGAGACGAATAAGTACTATCATAGGATTCAGGAGATGTGATAAAAAATGTAGACCTTTCAGTAAGTAAAATGCTGAATATGTCATTTAGATATCAATGGGTGGGTGCTGCATCACTGCTTTTATTATTCTTTTTATGCTGCCTGGGATGCGCTGGAGATTCTACGGAAGATACCTTTGAGGTAGATCAGTGGGATAAGCTCACGCTGGAGTTTGAGGGACCGTCTGTATCCGAATCAGATCCCGAAAACCCATTCACCACGTATCGTCTCTGGGTAGATTTTCATCAGGGGAATTACTCAGTAAGGATACCTGGCTTTTTTGCTGCAGATGGGAATGCCGCTGAGACTAGTGCTGAAGAAGGAAATATCTGGAAGGTAAGATTTAGACCGGATAGACCCGGAATATGGACTTATGAGGTGTCATTTAGGAAAGGGCCGGACATTGCCATAAGTGATGATCCTTCGGCTGGAGAAGGGAAGTCTTTTGATGGTACAACTGGCACATTTGAAGTAGTTAAAAATGAAGATCATCCCGGAAGGTTGGAAACTATGGGAGGTCATTATTTGCGATATGCGAGTTCTGGCGAGTATTATTTAAAAGGAGGGGCAGATAGTCCTGAAAACTTTTTGGCATTTCACGAATTCGACGGCACCTACAAAGGATCCGCTCCAGAAAATCGTCAGGGGGAGGCCGCCAATACGGATCAACTTCACCGATATACTCCTCATGTTGCGGATTGGAAAGAAGGTGATCCTACCTGGCAGAATGGAAAGGGAAAGGCTATCATTGGAGCCTTAAATTATCTCGCCAGTGAAAAAATGAATTCAGTATACTTTCTTACGATGAACATTGGTGGAGATGGTAAAGATGTCTGGCCATACACGGGTTATGATGAACGATATCGATTTGACTGCAGTAAATTGGACCAGTGGGAGATCGTATTTGACCACATGGATGATTTAGGACTCAGTCTGCACATCGTGCTTCAGGAGACAGAAAATGAAAAACTGCTGGATGATGGTGATACGGGACCACAACGTAAACTTTATTATCGGGAATTGATTGCTCGTTTTAGCCATCACCTCGGCGTTACCTGGAATATGGGTGAAGAAAATGGTCCTATGGATTTTTCCCCAAATGCACAAAATACAGAGCAGCAAAAAGCAATGGTGCAATATATCAGCGAGCATGATCCCTATGAAAACCTGATTGTCATACACACCCATCACAATAACGAAAGTAAAGAAGAACTATTTACACCGCTTCTAGGCTTTGAACACCTGGGTGGAATGTCCATCCAGAATGGAAACCCACATCATACCTATGAGACGGTCCTTGAATGGAGAGAAAAATCAACCAGAGCGGGAAAGTCATGGGTCATGAATCTTGATGAGTTGGGTCCAGCCAATCGGGGAATTGATCCGGACGACAGAGAGGATAATAATCAGGCGGAAATGAGAGATGCCATACTTTGGGCTACCCTTATGGCTGGTGGAGGTGGAGTGGAGTGGTACTTTGGATACCTAAATCACAACAATGATTTAGGATGTGAAGATTGGAGATCCAGAGATCGACTCTGGGACTATACTCGCTACGCGTTAGAGTTCTTTCACGAACATCTTCCATTTTGGGAAATGGTACCGGACAATTCCATTGTCACTCACGAAGGAACCTTTTATTCGTTTTATAAGCCAGATGAGGTGTACTCTATTTACTTGTCAGAGGCAGGATCTTGCGAGATCGATCTTTCCGGTTCTGAGGCTAATTACGATGTTCATTGGTATAATCCCAGGACGGGTGGTCCCTTGCAGGATGGAAGTGTGAAGATTGTTTCGGGAGGAGGTACACAATCGGTGGGCTCACCACCAGATAGCCCAGATGAAGATTGGGTAGTGCTTCTGACTTCCAGTTAGCATTATCTTTTCTTTCTTGTAATTGCTCTCCTCGATGGATTTTCTCAACGATGATCAGCCTTTAGACTCTTCAGATTATCACGAACGTATAAAAAATCAGCTTCTGGTCAGGACATTTCTAAGCCCTAATTACACAGTTAATAAAGCGAACGAAATGTCAGAAACCACGAAAATATCAACCCTTACTCCCCAAGTGATGAAATCCCGACAAAAGATCCGGGTCTTATCCATCGATGGAGGAGGTATTCGTGGTATCATACCTGCCACTTTATTGGCACATTTGGAGGCAAAACTTCAGACTAAAGCAGGTGACACTTCTGTGAGACTTTCGGACTATTTTGACTTTATAGCGGGCACCAGCACAGGAGGTATCCTCGCCAGTGTCTACCTGGCTCCTGATAAGGACAATCCAAAGAAGAGCCGCTATAGTGCGAAAGATGCTCTGGATCTCTACCTCAAGAAAGGAAGCCAAATATTCAACACCAGTTTTATCGATAATTTAAAGAGCTACTTTGGCCTGCTCCGCTATAAGTTTAGAGCGCGGGGCATCAATGAAGCTCTTAAGGAGACTTTTGGTGAAAGTCATTTTATCCATCAGTTTGTAAAACCCTGTCTGATCACAGCCTATAATATTACCAGAGAACAATCCCAATTCTTCACAAGATGTTCAGCCAGAAATAATGCCCGAAAGAACTTTAAGATTTGGGAAGTGGCCAGAGCTACTTCGGCAGCGCCTTCATTCTTTCGACCAGCAAGACTCTTATCAGAGTACGGAGAATGTCATACTATGATCGATGGCGGAGTTATTGCCAATAATCCATCTCTATGTGCTTACACGGAAGTGATAAAATCTGATTTTTCTCATTTGAGAGGATGGGAATATGGTGACCGTGTCACGGCTGATGATATCATCATGGTATCACTGGGTACAGGGATAAAGACACAACCTACTAATTGTGAGAAGTTAGAAAGAAAGGGTTTGTTGGGTTGGCTGAAAACCGTAACCAAAGTACGCATGATGGGAAGTACAGATACGGTGCAACATCAAGTCGAGCAGATATTTAAATCGTCACTTCGGTCTGCTGGTAAATTATTTAGAATTGATCCGGGTATTTTTGATGCGGATCGACGCATGGATAATGCATCAGCTCAAAATATTAGCCTTCTACATAAAGCAGGAGAAAGAAATGCGGATCGATTTGACTCACTTCTTGAGCAAATAGCCGATAATCTATTGGCAGAAAGCACTTTAAGTGTGACCTCTGAAAGCACATTTTCGAAGGCTAGTTGATTTCAAACATTTTCAGGACTTGCTGAAAGGATGTTGTACTCAGGTTGATTGATTACACTAGTCAGTGATAAAACCATCTTCCAATTATACAAGTGAACATCTAACCATATCAACCTATGGTTAGCCATCAGAATCTGGACTAGCAATTCCTACTTTGAATTTCATTTCTATTGTCAAGCAAATCGCTTTACAAGAGGTATCAATTACATTCTGCATAAATAATTTCTTCAATTTAAGCATCATCTTTCCACTGTACGTTACAATATTCAGAAAGAAAGTTACATCTCTTCGTGCCTCAAAATCTGTAATCAATAAACTTTACACGACAAGGGTAGAAACCTTTGCATGCCTGTAGTAGGCCTCCAAATCAAAAAATTCATGCACATGAAAAGCACACAATATCGGCACACGACATTGCTACTCAACACTATCTTTCCTGGGTTAATATCGATCCTAATCATTCTTTTTCTAACTAGTTTCCCACAGATTTGGGAATACATCAATCAATTGCTGGAAGAAATCCTGATCGCTACTAAACCTGGGATGCATAGATTGCATAGTGCATATCATTTTACTCCCTGATCGTCAGTAATACCTACTAGGAGCCGCACTGAATCCAAACCATGGAGGAGGGCAGGGATTCACTAGCTATTCCAATTAATCGGAATTGTATTCATCCATAAAAATTCTAAAAAGTAATTTATGACCTGTCTATTAACAAACCGATCCAGCCTAAAAAAAGCATGGGCAGTTGTTTTTTCATCACTTTTGATCACCAATTCCTTAGCACAAGAAGTCTCAGGTGTTTGGTTTGTAAGGGCTGGAGCCAATGGAGACGGAACAACTATCGAAAATCCACTGGGATCCGTTGCTACCCTTGAAACAATGAGTCAACCTTCCGACATCATCATTATATTGCCTGGAGATTTCGCCTTGGATGGTGGAATTGCACTAAAAACAGGACAGACAATCACAGGTTTGTCCCGAGCTGATCAAAAACCAATTATAACCAATAGTATTCCAGATCGAAACGGAGGTAATGGCCTTATTCTGGCAGGAGATAACAAAATTGAAAACATCAGGATCGAAAATACCTTTGCAAGTGGTATTTTGGGGATGAATGTTTCTGATTGTTGGATTGACGATGTAGAAATCGTACATGCAAATCAATCTCGAACTAGTATGGATATTCCTAATGGAGGCCCTAATGGGGGCATTATGCTCGGTCACCTTGATTCAGCTATATCCAGTAGAAATCACATCACAAACACAAGTATTATTGATGCTATCGGCCCAGGTATAGCGTCTGTTTCCTTTAATGCATCAAAGGATCTATTAAGCGTTCATAATTGTTTGATACAGGGGGGAAGCTTTGTAGACGTACGCCCTCGTATAGATTGTGGAATATTAATTGCTGCTCAGGGAGAAAATACAAAAAGTATTTTAGAAGTTTCTGATTCCAAAATAAGTGGTCGCATGAGTCCGCATGGCAGAAATATTATCGTTGCGGCACATGCCAAAGCGAGTGCTAAGGCACGGATAGTAAGAACTTACTCAGGAGAGGTGGGGCAAGATGGTATTTTGGGGACAGTTAGGTTTAGTCCGGCCGAGGTCAATATTGATATAGAGAACTCTATTCTCGAAAAGGCGACTACCAACCTGGAAGGTACTATCGGGAACTTTCCCCCTGCTGATTCCCTGCGGGCGTCTGAAGCAAAAGTATCCATCCATGTAAAAGAAAGCATTATTCGGGACGCCATATCAAATATGGAGTGGGAAGGAGAAAAAGTAGGAGCGGGAAATATAATTTTGGGACCCTCACCCTCCTTCCCATCAGCACCTATGCCTCCTGGTACTTATGAACTTTCCATAATGAATAGCAGGATTGAAAACGGAGCGGGATATGGGTTTTATATTGGCATTATGAGTTCAGAATTTAAATGTAAACCTGATATTCTCGGCGTTCATAATGTTATTTTGAGAGATAATGTGATAAAAAACAGCGGAGAATCAGCGTTTATTATTTCCGCTGCAAATGCCAATATCGACGCGAGGCAGAACTGCTGGGGTAGTAAGGAAGGGCTTGATCTTAAAAAGGTGCTTATTGGTGACAACTCAAGCTTTTCTCAATTGGATAAATCCGATCCCGTTCGATGTGCTAGTGAAAAATGAGTCATTCCATTCAGATACCGGGAGTCAGGATTAATGAGGCCTGAATTTTTCCCGGAACGCCTGCGGACTTTGCCCGTATCTTTTTGTGAATAACCTGCCGAAATAGCCCGGATCACCGAAGCCGCAGGAGTAAGCTATTTCAGCTACGGTACGCTCTTTACCGGCCAGGAGTGCCTTTCCTTTTTCCAGCCGGAAGGAATTGAGGAATTGACTGGTAGAATAGTTCGTCAGGGCTTTGAGTTTGCGGTGTACCTGCATCCGACTCAGGTGCAGGGCGGCCGCCAGCTCCTGGATGCCGAAACCCTCGTCCTGATAATTTTTTTCTAATACTTCAAAGAGATCCACCAGAAAGGGATCCTGGGCTTTGGCGGAAGGTTTGAGGAAGCCCTTTTTGGCAAAGGTGTTTTGGAGTTTCCGGCGGCCTTCGATCAGTTTGTTGATGCGCACCTGCAATTCCTCTTCGTGGAAGGGCTTGGTCAGATAAGCATCGGCGCCGCCTTCCAGGCCTTTGACTTTATCTTCCTGTGTAGCTCTTGCGGTAAGTAGAATAACGGGAATGTGATTGGTGCGGGGATCACCCTTTAGTTTCGCCGTTAAATGATAACCGTCCATTTCGGGCATCATTACATCACTGATGATGATGTCCGGGATTAGATCAACGGCGGTTTCCCATCCTGCTTTTCCGTCGAAGACTTTGATCACCTTATAGTTTGGCCTTAGTATGCGCTCGATGTAGTAGGCTACATCTACATTATCTTCGACCAGGAGAACTGCAAACTCATTCTCGGTCACCCGCAGCGTAGGTATTAAAGCAATATCGGCTGTCATTTGGTCCTGGTCTTCTCCACTGCCGGTTCTTCCGTGCCGGCTTTTTGCATGAACTGGTAAGGTCACCATAAATGTGGTCCCCTGGCCCAGTTTGCTCTTTACTTCGATGGTACCCTGCAACAAATCGACCAGGTCCTTGACCAGGGCTAAACCGATGCCGTCTCCCTGCCGGGTAACGGCACCGTCCTTTTTTGCCCGGTAAAAACGATCGAAAATGCGTTCCTGATCTTCCTCGGACATACCGATGCCGGTATCCTGTACGCTAAACACCAGTTGTTGGTGTTCCTGGCCGGCCAGTACCGATACCTTACCGCCGGCCGGTGTGAACTTAATAGCATTAGCGACCAAATTACTGAGAGTGAATTTGATCTTTTCCCGGTCGTAGGACATAATGATCTCTTCCGGCTCGCAGGTGAAGCTGAGGTCGATCCTTTTTTGTGCGGCCAGGGAGTGAAAGGATTCGACCAGGTATTCCAGATAAGGCACAATATTTTCGTCGATCAGTTTGAGTTGCAGCATACCGGATTGCGCTTTGGAGATATCCAGTAGTTGCTGCACCAGATCCAGCACTTCCTGTCCGTTTTTTTGGATCAACTCCTTTTCGCGTTCGTGGCCGCGGATGGTGTCCGTCAGGCCCATGATCACGGTCAGGGGGGTACGGAATTCGTGGGTGATGTTGCTGTAAAACTCCGATTTGGCTTTGTCCAGTTCGATCAGACTGTCGGCCTGGGCTTCCTTGATCTTCATCTCGTTATGGCGCCGGGCTCCAACGATCGCGAATAGTATGGAAGTAAGGCTGAATCCGCCATACATCAGGTTAAAGGAAAGATCTTGTTGAGAAAGACCAGCTGAAGCGAAGCTACCAATAGAGAAAATGGATGTTAGAAAGAATGGGCTGAAAGCGATCAAATATTGAGAGGCGTAGGGGATCTTTTTGAAGAACGACAATATAGCCAGAATGATATATAGCAACCCAGCTGCGAAAGCAACCATCGATCCAACGAAGATCAACTCAAAATTTAATAAAACGGAATTTCCATCGTTCATCGACGATGAATATAATTTCTGCTGGATGAAATAGCCAACGGCTACTATTATACCAACCCACAAAAGCAATTTTAGCAGTTTGTAAATCCATGGAAAAACAGACCGGTAGCGGAGATATTGATCGGTAAAATAGAAAATGCCAAGCGAGAAAAAAATAGAGGAAAGCATAAGAAGGAGATACCGGTCATATAACAACACCCGCCAGGCAATGAAGGTATTGACCCGGTTTTCCAAAACGATGAACTGGAACGTAAACCCAAGTATCATCAGCGCGTAATACAGCCCCAGTTTGTTTTTTTCCAGTAGGGAGCGCAATAAAAAGTAAAAAAACTGAAAAAAGAGCACACCCATGATCACTCCTTTCAGGATGCCGGCATCTTTGGTTTCGCCCAGGAGGGCAAAAGGTTCGAACAGAAGAACACCAAGAACCAAAGAGGTCACGGAAAAATCCCAGTCATTGGGAATAGCATGATAGTGTAAAAATATATGGGCGGTATCTGAGGAGGCGATCTTGTAATCGAACAGATTGAAAGTATGATTGATGACCTTTTCCTCTTTGGAAGCCTTATTTCCGGTCCTGACGATCCGGTACTTACCATCTGTTTGTGGGAGATAAACATCAATGATCTTAGTATCCCCGGCGGCATCCATCAGTAAAAGCTGACTGCTAGAATCAGGGTTAATTAGGGTCAGGTGACACCAAATGGCGGCACCTTTATACTTGAAGATATCACTTTCTCTTAAAAAATGTCCGTACTCATCCCAGTTAGTTCGTAGCTGATCGAAGGATACTTCAGTAGTAGGATCAATAAAATATTCCAGACTATGAAGGGCCTGAGCATGTGGGATCTTGTCAAACCGGAAGGGGATGGGATAATTATAACCACGAAAAGTATACCCTTCAAAATCCCGGATCTTTTTGGGGTCAAGAATACTTAACGTTAATCGGGAACGCTGCTGTTTCATATCGCTGACTAACCGAAAAAATAGCGTTTTGTGCTCCCCAGATTTAAAATCCAACCAGAACAAATTCCGAGCATTTCGGACGGGTTTGTCAACAGCAGGCAGTTGATTACCCGTATGAACAGACTGTACTAATGTGTCATGATCAATTTCGAAAATATCTATTGTTGACCATACGCCATATTGCAAATCGGACTCCATTAGGTAGCGAACCTCCTGTGATTCAATATTTTTGCATTCCACTTTCATCCAGAGAATATCTCCGGGTCTAAGCTTCAAGCGCTGAGGTCCCTTAGAAAAGGAGGACTGCATTTCCACAATTTCTTGTATGTCAGGATCGCCTTTCTCCGGTTGGTAGTAATACAGTAGAGAATCTGGTGCAATTGCTGCCGGAAGGACCTCGGGTCCATAGAAATGTCGGAGTCTTTCTTGGTGAATATCTGGATATTGTGGCTTGAGTTCCCATTGCTGAGCTGTCAGTATTACCATACAACAACATCCTACTATTGAGCACAGTAATTTTCTACGTATCATGCCTTTTTTAACATCAAATATTTTCCATTCCTTCAAACCTCGGAATCCAGTTAAGTTACCACAGTCGGAAGATCGAAGTTTGTCTAAAATTGTCACATAATATAATCATATCTAGTGGTAGGTGTTTTCATTATCAAAAGTTAAAAGTTTAAGTCCCTGCCCATTGAGTAGCCAACTTATGCCACCAATTCGATTGTACGAAGGGCGATATACTGAAGACAATTAGTGCGATCAGGATCGATCCCCATATGGACGCGGGATGGAACCTGCCATTTGCAAGGCGATCCCAAATGATGAACAGAACCATCAACCCCATTTGGGTGAACACTCCCAAGGGTCCGCTAGAATCATGGAGATCAAAAAGATTTCCATACATGCGGACCAATGGAGCCTGCAGCAAAGCTAGGGTTCCTAAGAGCATAAGTCTCTTGTGCCAGCTGGAATATTTCTTCACCAATGCAAGGGCAACAACAACAAATATGGCATAAATGGACAATGCTATGAACCGAAAAAAAGGCTGTCCTACCGCATTGAGCTCATCGTCAAGCTTGGCATAGGGTCTCATTACCTCAATCTGGACGATAAATCCGGTGTATACCACACCGAAGGCAATAAAAATCCCGATAAAACCGAAGAGTCGATGAAGATTTATTTTGCCCATTTTCACCATGATGGGCTGTGAAATCATTAAGACCAGCCATAGCGTCGTAAAAATCACATGCCAGGAAATTGAAGGCGAAAAACTGGTGAAAGTTCCTGCCAGGGAAGGTTCGATAAAACTCGGCCAGAAACCGATCAGGGAAATAATTAGGCAAATCCAACCCCAGATGATAAACATGGGATTTGGTACAGCTCGTTTGGTCATTGTGACATCATTTATAATAATTGCGCAGTTGGATGAAGCACCATCCCAAAGGGATCGGTTTGATACTATAGTATCCGCTAATTAACAGCATTGGCAATTCCGCTGGTAGATGATTCTAAGCTAAAGGGAGGGACCTGAAATCATTAGGACTAATGTATCCCTATATGGGATTATGGTAACATGGCTTCGATGTTTGTCGGAAAGTGGTGGGAGAAGGACCCGACCTTAGGGTGTTTGTGGTCTCAATGGCCTAGTCGGGATAGATGAGCTATAATGAAATAGGCGCATTAGATTTTCCAAATCCATCAAAGTCAAAATCAATACCAATGGAATTCATGAGCATAGAGCGATAGAAATAGATCGTGATGATCGAATTGTTAACTTAAGCTCTGGGTAGGGGAGGGTATGGTGATTTTCAAATCATTATTGGATAAATTCCCTTACCTAGTTTAATGCTCCTCATCGTAGTAAAGGCAATAATACTTTCTCCCATGTTCATCCACACCTTTTTCTACCTGACTTCGGTCACCATGAATATAGATGTGGAAATTTCGATCGAGTTTAATCACACTTTTGAAGATGCGTGCATTCTTTTTTACAGCATTGGAATTTAATTGCAGGTCTGTACTGATTTCCGTTTCATTGGCACGTTCATATTCAGATCGAAAGCTAGAAAATGCATCGGTCACATCCATATCTCCAAATACCTCGTCGGCAAATTCTCTTTCGGAATAATGGGGGACACTCTTAAAATACTCGATGGATTTATTCATTAGATCAATCTGATCTGGGCGATCTACTGTCAGCTCAAGGGGTAGCTGTGATTCGACGAAAGATTTGGTCATATCCATCACTTGTCGTGTATGATAGTAGTCATCCTGTGCCTCTGTCACGCGGAGAAATTTTTCTTTCCAGAACTTCGCTTCTCCGTTGGGTAATACTTTATCAATGACAAGAACCCGGTACCCACTTTCTTTGTCTGTATTTAGCACCAGACATCCCTTATCCAGTCTTCCGGCGTATGTTCCCTGATCGGATGATAAAACATACCCTGTCTCCGTCTTATTCGTTGAGATAAATTCATCATCGCCTTCCGTCTTGAAAATACCAATGGCATCCATCATTTCATCTTCCACCACGACATCTTGAAAGTAGGCTACGTACAGATACCCGTCCTTAATATTGGGATGTCCTGTCTTATCAAAGAGATGTCGTGCGATTTCAGCCGAAAAATGGTGAAGCACCACAGGATTATTGAATATAGTGGATACTGCTGAATATACCGGGTGCTTCTCCAGATCATCTGAACCATATGTGAAATTGTGGAAGACCTGAAGTTTGAAGTGGGAAAGCATCCATTCCGTAAGGGTGTTTTTCATATCGGAATCATTGATATCCACAGGATCCTGTGATATTACTAAGGGCTTTTCCAAAGTTCGATTCCCTATACCATGAATAGAAAGCGCTGATAATTGAGCTGAATCAATGAGCATATAGTGTATTATTCCTTGAGTTTACAGATTACGAGCTGATGTTGTAGCCGGTCATCTTCAAATTGATAGCTAATATCGACATTCATTTCTTTAACCGTCAGATTTACGAGCTAAATAATATTGCCCGGAACGTATGGCGGTCTCAAATTTCATAACAGAGCCCTGATGCTTGGTGATGTGATATAAATGTTGATAGGATACAGGTATCGGGGATTGAAATCTTACTTCATCAAGAGTGGATGGTCCGATTGTAGCATCACTATTGTAGATTTCGGGAGTGCCAAAACAGGAATATGGATTGTTAATACAGGTTTAAATTTCAAGCAATCGCTCGAAAATCTGTTGTACTGCAGGACATACCTCCAGATTCTTTTCGTGAAGCTTCCAAATCTGCTTCTGCTTCCTCCTATTTGTATGAGGATATTCCCGACAGGCCTTGGGACGAACCTCGTAGATGCTGCAGTAATTATCTGTTCCCAGGAAAGGGCAGGGTAGGACTTGCAATACATGATCTCCATCTTCATCTACTTCTAGGTAGGTGGTCTCGAAATCAGCTGCTGACATGCTTAGATGCTTTGAAATCCGCTCGATGTCCTTCCGGGTAAAAAGTGGCCCCGTTGTTTTACAGCAATTAGCACATTCTAGACAATCTATCTCGCTAAACACCTGATTATGTAGACTTGCTACTTCAGTGTCTATCTTTTTTCGATCTTTTATCTTTCTAAACTGTCGTCTGTTAGTATTTACAAGCTGCTGACCTTTGATAGAGATATCCTTAGCGTTCAAATCGGTAAAATTACTTTATTATTTAGGTAAAAATGGATGTATTAGGGGTATGACAGCAGCAGCAGCACAGCAAGCGATATGGGAGGAGGTACCTGCAGGATTTGATGCCGGTGGTGTAGTTCGTCTGGTTCATTCCGACAAAGTTAATGCTAATTATCTGCTCCTTCTGAAGGAGCTAAGTCATTTTAGTGCTCAGGAGCTTTCAGATTTCCTTCATATTAATGTAAAGACATATCGTACCTATTGCGATTCAGATAAGGTGCTACGGAAAGATATCCAAGAGCATATTCTCATGTTACTATCGCTTCTAAAGCATGGCATCGATGTTTTCGGAGATAGTGACCAGTTCAATAGTTGGATTGAGACACCCAATCCATTCTTCGACATGAAGGCACCTTCCACCTTTCTATACACGATCAGTGGCATTAAGCTGATTGATGATCGACTGACCGGTATTGACTTTGGAGACAATATTTGATCTTGAGACTTTACCGTATTGTTAGGGATAAATATGCTGAGAGGCTGACCTCGTCGGGATTTTCTAGTCGATGGAATAAGCACAATGAGTGGATGATATACACGGGATCTACAAGATCCCTGGTTTCTCTGGAGTTGCTGGCTCATAGATATGCGATCAAACCACATCATTATAATTATGTGATGCTAGTGATTGCAGTGGAGAAGAATTCCGCAAGAATCAAACTATGTAATAAATACTCAACATCCGGATTTTCACTCAAAAGTCAGACTGTTGGAAAAGGAAGATTTCTTTTGGGATCAACGTCTTCTGTGAGGCGGCCTGATTCTTGATATGGCAGATCTGAATATTGTCTCACTAGCAATTATTGAGAATATTATCTTCAATCTAATCAAAATCCCATAATACTGATGGCAGTCGATTTGCCCTTACTTCGATCAGGCCTCTTGCTTGCCGGTGTTATTTTATGCACTTCCATGTTATTGGCGCAGAAACCTATGGATTCACGTGATTTTGAAGTCAAACTGGGATCATATGATAGATCCGTATACACCAGTAGTATGCGCATTGACGAAGAATCAAATAGACCACGGACTTTGTATGGATTGGAATATACATCTAAAACCAGTGCCGGTAATCCTGAGGCCATAGCTCGTGACTTTCTACTCACAAATGAGAGTTTGCTGAGTATTGGCTCATCATCTGTTGAAGCTCTTGAAACCTATTTTGTACGAAGTAGTCAGTCAGGTACAACAGTCCGTTTTCACCAATATTGGCAGGGAATACCCGTTTATAAAAGTGATATCGCAGTGACCATCAGCCCGCAGGAACAAGTCACTTTTGTCACCAATGACTTTTCATACCTAGCCGAGATATCTGATGTAACTCCAGTCATTACAAAACAGGAAGCGCTGCAGGAATTCAGAAGTCGTCTCCGCGTTGCCTCCTTACCACAGGACACGGATATCGAACTGGTGATTTTTGAGCACAATCGGCAGGCAGATATTTACTATAAAATGGAAGTGAATCTAATGGATCCACTAGGCTACTGGGTGGCACTGATCAATGCCAAGACAGGCCAGGTGATTCAACTGGAAGATCAAGCCATGTACTATAAGGAGGACCATCAGCATGCACATCAAAATGCGAGAGCTCCTAAAGTCTTGATGCCACCCGTGGACGGTATGGGCAATGTTTTTGACCCGGACCCATTATCCAGTGCCAATGCCGCATATACTGACACGGGTTATGGAGATGGGGGAGATGCGACTACGGCCCAACTTAATGCTCAGTTGCAAATGAAGGTCTTGAAGGATATCACTTATGATGGATCCTCGACCTACTCGCTAGTGGGTCCCTATGCAGAGGTGATTGACTCGGAATCACCATTTAAGGGTCTTTTCACCCAATCAAGCTCCACCTGGAATTTCAATCGAAATAATGACGCTTTTGAAGCTGTCAATACATATTACCATATCGATGCCTCCATGCGATATCTCAATGAAACTCTGAATCTAAACATTATGCCTACTGCCTACAGTGGGGGTGTCCGCTTTGATCCCCACGGACTTGGTGGTAACGATAATTCCCATTTTATCCCATCGACAGATGTATTAGCTTTCGGTGAGGGGGGGGTGGATGATGCTGAAGATTCCGACGTCATTCATCATGAGTTGGGGCATGGACTGCACGATTGGGTGACAGGTGGGAATCTCTCACAGGTAGATGGACTGAGTGAAGGCTGTGGAGACTATTGGTGTGCCTCTTATAACCGATCATTAGGAAACTGGCAGCCTTCTGACCCTGCATACAACTGGGTATTTAACTGGGATGGGCATAATGAGTTTTGGCTCGGTAGAATAGTTAACTATGAAGCAACTTATCCAGCTGGTCTGGTAGGTGGATTTCACGCTGACGGACAAATCTGGGCTACAGCGATGATGAAAGTATGGGATGCTATTGGTCAGACCAAATCGGATGTAGCTTTTTGGAATGGTCTGGGTATGACCGGATCATCAGCGTCTCAAAATGATGCTGCCAATGCGGTATACCAGGCCGCTATTAATATGGACTATCCTTATAGCGATTTAGTATCGATCCATACCACCTTCACGGCGACAGGTTATACTTTACCGGCACTTCCAACCGTTCCAAATAATGAATGTGATGATGCCATAGCACTTACTGTTAATGGCGACGGGGTTTGTGCTGCTGTGACGTCGGGTACACTTGCTACAGCCACCGCCTCGGGTGGTGATAACATTTCGTGCAGCGGTGAGGAGGACGACGATGTTTGGTTCTCGTTTGTGGCTACTGCGGATCAACATTGTATTAGTTTTAGCAACGTGAAAAATGCAATATCCAGCTTATACTGGTCTGTCTGGACAGGCAGTTGTGGCGGATTGACGCACTATGCCTGTGGGGAAGACTCACCCTCCAAGAGCTTGAGTTTCAGCATGGGCAATACCTATTATATCAGAGTGTATTCTGCAGCTGCTGGAGGAGAGTCGACCAGCTTTAATCTTTGTATTTCTACGTGTGACGAGGCTCCGACACCCTGTGTTGAAAGTAATATTACACTCTCAGATCAATTTTTACCCGACGGTACCTATCATGCATCCAATAGTGTATCCAATGCTTCAAATGTCACCGTTCTACCTGAAGGTGCGGTCAATTTATTTGCACATTCGTTTATTGAGTTAAATCCTCAATTTTCGGCGGAATACGGGGCAGTCCTCACGCTGGATATTGTGCCCTGTATATCGGCGAAGGAGTGAAAAAATAGGACCTAATTTTGGACACCATCGGGTGCGATTATTTATTGCAACAATCCGGATAAGCTTTGCGTGATCCGTGATCATGAGCGAGGTGGCGGCAGGATGAGAAATTTTGGTGTCACGAATGTAAGCCCGGATGAGACCTGGGTGACGACAGCTGAGTGGATGCAACCCGATGGTGTCGAAAAATACGGAAGTGATGGAAGTATCTGGATCGCGAAGATTCACTGGGATAAGCCTAATGCGTATTTCTGAGTGAATTATTGTAGTTCAAGTGCCATGTACTAAAGTATATGGAAGCACAAAAACTCCATACTTAGGTTACCAAACCCTACCTATTTACGATAAGCTGATCGGTATATCTGAATCATCTCAGATTTACTCTAATTCCACGAAGGTAGAGAAGAATTTATTGCCGCCTGATTGAGCAACACCTCCTGTTTCCTGGTATCGAATTGCGATTAGGTCTCCTTCATTAACTGCCACTTCATCCGCATCTTTTTTGACATTAATACCATCTGCACTTGTAAAAGTTACAGCTAGAGCGGTGTTAGCGCCATTGATTCGGACTGTTATAGTGACACTTGAACCTGATGTTAGAGAACTAAGTGGTTTTACGGTTAAATTTTTTAAAGTACCACCTCTGGGAATGTGATATTGGGCACCAGATTCAGATCCACTATTTCCAGAACCCAGGATGGCCCATCTGTCATCGTTGGCACCACTGATAAAACCTCGAGAGTCCAGTAAATCTACACGAACTTCACCTGAGCCTCCGGTTGATCCAGTACTTAGTAGATTCCATGTACTACCATCATGGTAATAGAATCCCTCAGGGTTTCCTGTTTGATATACCAACATACCTTCACTTGGGCTACTGATATTGGCTGTAGAAGTAACTCTGGGAAAAATGACACCTTCCGTCGTACTTTCTACGTCAACAATCTGAGCTGATGCAGTATATACAAAAACAAAGGTAAATACGATAACTGAGAAAAAACGATGTCTAAGTCTTAACATTGGTTTCTTGTTGTAAAGTGTGATTGAGCGGGTCAGTGTGTGAATCGGATCAGACGATCTTTTGATACGCCTTCAAAGATTTGAAATTATTTTCCTAGTACCAGTGATAAGATGTGTAATCACGGATCTCCGCATTGAAATACCATGATTTTGATGTGAACCTTTGTTACTTTAATGTGAATGTCAACGGCAGCGCTTAAAACCCAAAGAACACTATTTGCCTATAATTAATATTATGTTAAATAGAATGTAATGAGCCAGAATCCAAAATTACTTTTTACGCTATAAATGAAACTCCCCCAGTTCTAATCTTACAGAACCGAGTGGGATTTGTGAGTAACGTAATTTTTTTGGGTTCTACAAAACACACATAATCAGATAGTTATCATCAATCCATTGATGAAGTTGTATTTTCTGGGGAATTTATTCAGCATTTCCACGGTTTAAATCAGAACATAAAGAGAAGCACATGATGGTATAATTTATACTTAATCAAAAATCTGATTATCATGACTGTCGTAAAGTATTTCATGTGTATGATTTTTATGTCGCTTTCAGTGCTAGGCATGGGACAAGCTATGGGAAAGCCAGGCAATTCAGCTACCCCACCAGGACGAAGTGTACAAAGGGAGTGCCCAAGAGACGAAAACCGCGCACAATGTGAGAGGGCGAAATTTGAGGCAAGATTTGATAAACCAGCGCCTCCCAAAATGGGAACCCCTTCTCATCCTGGTAGACAAGGCCCTGGAATGGGAACCCCTTCTCATCCTGGTCCCCAAAGGCCAAAAATTGGGGCACCGCTACGACCTGCGCCGAGAAAGTCTCTGCACCCTGAACCTGGGCATAATAGATAGGCTTTTTTCTTTAGCGCGTAAGAAAAATTCAGCCCGCAGGGCTATAAATACTAAGACGCATAGGGGGTAACCTGTGCGTCTTTCTTTAGAGAGTATTCGCCAACTCTATCACTCTCCGGCAATAAAGTCCTACCCTTCCAATTGTTGGGTGGTTTTAAAACATTTACACCGCTCCAGGAAACTTTCTACATTGTCTGGTTTAATAGGATATTCTTCGTCTGTTTCTTTATTTATGTACCAAGCGCGACCTCGGCAGTCCTGGCCGTAAAAGATTTCCTGATCGTTGGGGATACAACAAAAATCGTAACATTCTGGTTGCATATTAATTTATTTTAAGGGTTAAAAAATGAAGCCTTGGATAAGAGTAATTAGGCAATGCGAAATAGATAAATAGTAGCCTATTTCGAAGAGAAGACTAAAGGCGACTATAAAGATAGAAAGAAGATAACGACCCTACAAATAATTAGATAAAATAACTAATATGTATATACTTGATAATGCGGTATTTTGAGCACCTTTAGATGTGTGCTGTAGAACATTTATGAGCACCTTTACTATACTATCTTATACACTTAGCTGAATGCGCTTTGATCCTTTTTCAAGAACCAGGTTGTACCCGAATTCCTCGATAATTGATATGAAATTACCCACCTTAATTTCTTGTTGCTTGCCTGATCGAATTCTTTGAATGACGCTTGGTGAGATGCCGGCAGCTTTCGCAAGTTTCCGAACAGACATATCATCATCTTCGGCCATCAAAGCCAAGAGCAGTTCAGATAGTGCAAACTCCTTATACTCCTTATTGAAAGCTTCTTTAAATTCAGAATCTTGCATTTCCCGATCAAGGGTGCTCATCGTTTTCTTTATCGTCTGCATAATATGTTCCTTTTTTGGTTCGCTCCAAATAGTCCGATCGGTGGTTCAGGGCTTTTGTCTTTTCTCTAGGTGGCAGTTTATTTGCCTTTTTCGTGAAGGCGTTGGTCACGATGATTCTCTGTCCCTCTGTGAAAAAACACAAAAACCTGTTGGGCTTGGGCTTAAAGGCATAAATCTTGTCACCTTCGTTTCGGAACTTTTCCTTGTTCCTAATTTGCCCAATGTCTCCCATCATCTTCACCAGTTTCAAGAACTGGAGCTTATCTTTTTGATCAAGCGATTCATAAAACGTAAATGGCTGACTTTTACCATTATCCGCGTAATACCACTCGATAGTATACGCTTCACCAGCAAAGATAATATATTCTTCCATAAGTGTACCACTATATTAGTACATTGTCAACTGTTTGATATAGATTTATAGGCACTTTAACACATTCAGATCAGTAATTGATATATTGATTAACTAATATATTTGCAGTAGACCTTAATATCACAATTGACGATGGAGCTTGTAATGGATAGAAATTTGATTGTTCGTATAGAGAACCAGTTTGCGCAAAAGGCTCCCTTTAGTCTGCAAACCTGAACCCATTACTTGTTCCTGCTCTATTTTTCTCAGATTGATCCATTTGCTGATGCTGTAGAGGACGTTGTTATTCCTATTAAGGACATTGAGGACTTTCTACGGTTGTATGTGAAGTCTGACATTAAGACTGCTCACTGGGAGCTAAACAAAGCCTTGGGGCCGAATAACTACGTTCTCCATGTTGAGAAAACCAAAGAAGAACCTAAATCAATTACGATAGATGGAGTAGTCAAATCACGCGTTGCGTAGGAAACTAGTCCAATTTAATGGCTACTTTTCAGGACTACTAAACAACAGTTAATTAGCTTCAAAGAAAAGTAAATGGTATACAAATTCAACAATGGTAAGAGTACAGCATCAACTTATCCTGAGTTCAGTAATGATGGTGGAGCCTTACTTATACTTGCCGGAGATTA
This sequence comes from Saprospiraceae bacterium, assembly GCA_050298535.1. Taxonomy (GTDB): domain Bacteria; phylum Bacteroidota; class Bacteroidia; order Chitinophagales; family Saprospiraceae; genus JABDMH01. The sequence goes on along the minus strand of JBNKUI010000113.1, from coordinate 22,285 downwards.
TGATGAGAGTGCAGTTGGTACAATGCATACATTAGCTGTTGTTGACCGTACTGTTGGGAGACATTTGTGGACAAAGTTTTAGATCCTATTTTGTCAGATCATCTAAAAATATTTCATCAATATCATCTATATTTGAAGTACGGGAAACAATAGTACCATCGCTTGATACTACAATATAGGTGGGAAAAATACCGATATTATAGGATTTGGATAGGTTATTTATTTCGGATATGTTGTCAGTAATTTGTGGCCATGAGATACCAAACTTCTTCGCGATTAATTTCAATTTAGGTAGGTCAACGTGGTGCTCAGCAGCGATTCCAATCATGTCCAGTGAATTTCCGTAATTCGACCATATTTTGCCAAGGACTGGCATATCTTTTTTACATGGTCCACACCAACTACCCCAGAAATGGATCAAAGTTGGTTTGTCTTTGGGTGCTAGGAAGGTAACTTCGGAATTATCCAGAAAATTACTTCTCTTAAATGGAGTGAGCTGACTTTGAGCCCTATAAACACTATCATTGTATTCTGATTTTGATCCAACCTGCTTAAGAATTGCATTTTCTCCTTTATAATCAATAATGATATCAAACATTCCTGGACCGATTTCTATCTTTTGGTCTGGATAGAAATTTACATCACGATATGAGATGTCTGGAAATCCCTCTTTCTCTTTCCCCGCGTAACACTGAACAACATCAAATAATTTTGTAACACTTTCTTGTTGTAAGAATATGTCATATTTGATTCCCGATAAAATAATTTCACCTTTTCGATATTCTGCGAGTGAAAGCATAAATGTATAGTCAAAATCCGAAAGTTGTTCCTCATAATCTGGGGCCGACGGATTAGGATATACAATAAAGTTCGGAATAACTTCTACAAAGACTTGATTTACATATGTTGTTTCTTCCTCATGCACCTTGTAATTTATAAAGATCTCATTGCCGGGATGCTTATCTACTTTGGTCGTTTTATCAATCTGAAATTCGTCCGGATATATTCCAGTACTTGCATATTTGAGGTACTGATCCCTATCATAAGCAAATCGGAATATCTTATCATCTCTTAAATCTCTATTATTATTTGCATCAATAACAATTATCTTGTCACCATTGTAAATTCCACATATCGCCAGGATACTATCTGCTACACCTGATGTGGAATTGTGGGAACCAGTAAATGGAATTGCAAAAGTTTTATAGTCAGAAAGGAATTTTGGAACAGACTTGGGTTGATTTTGTGAATAATACTTTTTCCAAATGTAAGATCGCATCGGAGTTGGCATAGTTCCCGTGTGGCGGGTCAACTCAATTTTATACTCCGTATTTTGTGCTGAAATTGTTATACATATACTCACAAGTAAAAGGAGAACGGTGGAGCGTAATGGTAATGGGGAAGGTTTCATAGAATTGGGATATTTATACAATCTAATTCACAACGTGCATTTTCGTTCATTATTTTTCGAGATAAACTACAATTCCGTGGCATAAAAACATAAACGATATGCTATTATAGCATATCACTGGTCAGGATTTCAAATGCCGAGGGGTCCACAAAAAGAATTGAATATGTTCAGAGTGATGGAAAAACCGCTGATGCTGTCCATCTCTTCCTCCCATGGATATCGGTTAACTATAGATTATTCTCTTCAATCGTAAAGTCAATTCTCTGTCTATTCCCTTGACGATCTACTGTTACTTCAATAGTCTCTTCAGAATTGTAAATCTCCCACTTCTTGTCGAAATCCAGCGATTTAACATCGTTTCCATTTAGTTCTAAAATGAGATCGTCTATTTCCAATCCAGATGCTTCCGCATTGCTTCCACTGTATAAACCTGTCACCAACCATCCACCTAATGATCTACTTCTATTTATACAACGAAATCCAGAATAAGTGAAGTCAAAAGTATCTCGCGGCATTGAATTTGGCTTTAAGTACAGGTAGTTTTCTTTGTGATCCACCACAAGATCAAATCGATCTAGGATACCATTTCCAATGATTCCTATGTACATCGCCTCAGACAGAGCACCTTTCTTATCAGTACTGTATGATCCTACAAAGTTGCTTACCATTTCATCTCCGATCGTGATGGATTTCATCAAGAATTCATGCCCTTCACTGCGACCACCCACTCCTCCATTATTACTGTAGTACAATAACTTATTCCGGAGTGCATTTTCAAGGCCAAACTTGTTTGCGATTTCACTAGTTAGATATACTGTCCGACCCGCACCAAAGTCCAGTAGAAACTTACCTTTAACCCTTAGAGAATCTTGAATTAAAAGAGTTGCTGGTAGTAGCATTTTATTATCCAATAATTCTAGTTGAACACCGGTGTAGTCTGTCCAATGAAGTGGTTCCTTTGATTGACTGAGTATAGCAGTTTCTCTTATGTAGTCCACTTGTAGGGTATAATTTTTGAGTATGCTTTTTCCGAAAATACCATCAGCAAAGTCTCCTAGTATGTTTCTTAGATCTAAGATTGGGGTCACCGTAGATGTGAATTCATGTTGGCCAATCTGGAAAAATATATGATCTCTGATTACCTCTACCCTCTTTGATTCCGTCCCGACTCCTGGCTGGTGCATTTCTATGATATTCGAATGTGTGAAGGATTTACTGTCATAGAAATCACGGTCAAAGTATAGGTGGTCGGCTCCTGTATCGTAAATAAAATTTCCAGTCTCATTATTGATGCTGAGAGTGAAATAGAGGTGACCCTGATATGTAATGTCGATCGTGTCTGACTGACTTTCATATAGTTTGTCTCCAATATGAGCATGCTTTGTAGGAGACTCGATGCTTATAACCAAGACACTTATTGAAATGACTGACAAAGCAAGAAGAGCTACAAGTGCACTACGGTTCATTTCAACGAAAGTTGCGAGGTTTGGGATAGATCATAATATCCTGGTACGGCCCCTTTATTATTTCTGGTGAGCGTCTATGAATGGACATTTTGGAAAGTAAGATGGTAACGAGCAAATAGAGATCTGTAGCGGTTGCATGGTTTGGAAATAATACTGACTTAATATAAGAGTTTCATGCCAACCAGAAAAGCTCCCTTAGCGCCTGAAAATCCGATAGACTGGATTTCATGCCAATCGGGGCAGTTACTGATCTCATTTATTTTTTCCTATAGAGATTAGCCATTTGGTTTAGAACCAAGCCAACGAAAAGAAGCAATGGCCCTAATATTCTTCGATCACTTAGGTACCCATTCAGAGAAAGCCATAAGATGATGAGAAACGTTGCCAGGGCTAAGCTTGCGGCAATCCATGCACGATATTTATGCCTTGTTTTGTCTGGGTTGCCTTTCTTTTTGATTTCTTGTTCAATTCGTTCCACACAATCGAGCCATGGCACGCGATTGGTTTTTTTGTCCAGGACTATCAACCTAAGCTTCTTTTTATTGCCATAATAAATGATGAAACTTAAATACAGTGAACTTGTCTCATATTGATAATTACGCATTTCGGACCACTTTATGTTATCGACCACCAGACCATCATCGACAACTCGCAGCGAAGAATAGAGAATTTCGATTTCTCGACGCCTTGTCGGTACAAATACATCAAACAAGATATTAAATGCATAGAGCATACAGTAGCTTATCGTTGTTATCAGAACAATCTGTACTTCAAAACCGATAGCTGCAAGTATGAATCCAACAAGTACTGGTACATATAGAAGTGTCAAGACTAATCTTAACCTCACCACTTCTAAGACATATTTTTCCACTTCTTTCATACAGCTACATTAGCTTTCTATGATAGGGTCAATGGAAAACTGAGGCAGGTAAATCATATTATCTTCTCTCCCAATATTTTAAGTGTGTTCTGTGAGAGCTATGTTTCAAAACATAAGATTCGGGGAGCTCCCGTAAAAAACTGTGATACGTTACAAGTCTGGTTCCCTTAGGCATTTGATCTAATTGGTCCCTCACAAAAAAAGAGTATTTACGGTATAATTTCGGGCTAAACTTCATCGATAGATCTATTGCTTCTTCAGTACAAATGTTCTCATGAAAAGCGTTGAAAAAATAGAACCCACGAAAATCTTTAAAAGGTATATTGGTAATGTTCGAGTTGAGGATATCGACGTCATTCAATCTATATCTTGATATGACGCTGTTTGCGATTTCACATAAAGTGGATCTCTTCTCCACTCCCACATATCTACTTCGTGTCCAGACTGAGCCAATCATACAAAATTTTCCCACTCCTGCTCCAATATCCAGAATGGCAGGGCTCTTTTCAGCTAGATATTCGGAAGCTTCTTTAGCAACATGCACCGATGTAAAGTGAAGGTCTGAAATATTTTGAATATGTTCAGGATAGACCTTATCAAATTCATCATCCGAAATATCCTGATTAGCTGCTAAGTTCTTGAATAGCATGTTTTTACATTTGAGAGAACCAAATGTAAGGATTTCGTGTCAGTGGCAAAAGCCCTCTTAAATCTGCACAATCTAAAGCTATATTCTGATGTCTCTGATCACCCTTTTTTATCCTAAAGTCATAGGTAACAACAAAATTTCCGATTAAATGAGATCTATGCTAGATTTAGAATTTGTATTAAGAATGTTATAAGATTGGCATACTTGTTGTAATATTAAAGTTATGCCTAATGGGTACAGTAAAGACGATTCAGTGACCTTGTTCATTCATTTATTCATACAATTAAAATGCAAGGATCCTTTGTCGCTTATATGGTTTGACCAGTGAATGGGAATTAACAAATGCGGTTGCTTGCATTGACGTCTATAAATACTGCAACGGCATAGATTACGACCATGGTCTTTATAAGTATGACAAGGGGCAGAAATTCTAGGATGAAGATTAACCCAATTTTTGTTTTAGGGTTTCACCCCGGTCATCTATTCTAATTACAACGATTTACCCACTTTTTAATAAATTTTGTCTGCGAGTGATATACATTTCTGAGGGCTACTCCCCTCCTGTCAAACCAGATAGTTTTATTTCCTCTTCCACACCTTTTTACGCCTAATATTTGTTGATTCTTGTACTGATACTCGAGGATCTGACTGTTCGGATACTTTCGATCGAGAGTAGAAACAAGTGGCAATAAGGGTTTGTAGGGTTGATAAACAGCAACGACCCGTTTCACGATCACTTGCCGGGACAAAGTATGTTTTCGCCCACAGACATCCTTAATCACCACCTTTATGTGATAGGTCCCTTCCTCAGCATCCTGCAGTATGGATGGAAGTTTCTTGCCGTAGGGTTTGCCCCAAGAGAAGGGATAATTTTGAATTCTGTCTACTTGTTGCCCATTGACAAACAAGTCGATGTAAGAGACATAATTGGCGGTTGGTACGTGAATTTTGACTTTTATATCTTGCCCGGGCGCCATATATGGCTTGTTAGGAAGTATAAATGCATAGTTTTGATTGCACGCTGGAAGTTCGCTACCGGTCAGTAGGAATAGTGAGAACATTAGAGTAATAAGCATTGATTTCAGCATAATTTGATATTTATATTACTGTGTACTGAGCTTTCTAGAATGTCCCCTCACTATAGGATCTCCTGATACAACAACCCAGACCATCCTTGTCTTCGATTTTCTTTAGGTTATCTTCACCAGTAAACAAACTGGATATGCGATCTCTCTGGATTATCCTTATGCTATCGTTTGGCATCTGTAACGGAATACTTGCCCAGCGGCTGACTCCTGACAATATCAAACGTCAATTCTCTACCATGTCCGCTGTGCATAGCCAGGATCCAGATCGTCCCGGATATCATTTGACTCCTCCATCTGGATGCATGGGAGACCCGAATGGCGGCCTATATTATCAGGGAGCATATCACATCTTTTATGGGTTGCAGCCCTTTCGCGGCTCTTATGGTGGTTGGTTCTGGGCCCATGCCTCCAGCACAGATCTACTCTACTGGACTCATGAATCGCCGGAATTAACGCCTGCTTTTAACTTAGGTTTGGATCATATTGGATCGGGCTCCACGATTGTGGATCAGTCAGGTAGTCCTCTCGCATTCTATTCTGTAGGTATGGATGGAGCCATGAAATTCTGGCGAGCTGAATTCCTTGAAGATCTTACCTCCTGGAGTCATCTTGGCAAGAACCCCATCCTCACTTTGGACCATCACGGATTGCCTCCTTTCGATGGTTTCTGGCGTGATCCTTTTGTGTTTCGGACTGGTGGTCGGACATTCATGATAGCCTGTGCAGATCTCCTGGAGGAGGATTATGTGCCGGTACCGATTTTCGAAGCAAAGAATGATGATTTGACCGAATGGGAATACAAAGATCTTCTCTTTACCTATCCTAAGCACCTATTAAGAAACCTGGAAGTACCTGAATTAAGACCGATTGGTGATAAGTGGATTTTGATGGCTTCCAGTGATGCCCCTAAAGATCGAGTCTACTATTTTCTGGGTGATTTTGATCTGGAGAATTTGAAGTTCATTCCAGAAAGTGAGGGCATACTGGATTACAGTGATCACTACTATGCACAGGAGACTATTCTGGATGATCAGGGTGATTTATATGTGATGGCCTGGATACCCGGTTGGGATCGACCTTTCCTCCCCTATTTTACGGATGAAGATGTGAAACTGGAGGACCGTAGTTGGAATGGCTCTTTCGCGATTCCCAGAAAGTTAAGTCTCGATAATAGCGGCAAATTGATCAGCAATCCCGTTAACTCCATTCAGCAACTTCGAGGTAAGCAAAAAACTTTTCCATATTTTGAAGTACCCGTGGATGGTCCTACTACGGCTGTCAACGTATTAGAAGACATCCAAGGCAATCAACTGGAGATGCAATTGACGCTGGATCTGCACACCAGTTCTTTTTGTGGAATAAATCTACTGGCCGATAGCACGGGCAACGGGGGGCTGGCCATTGTATGGAGTGGAAATGTATTGAATGTGGACGGAGTGGAGGTTCCAATGCATGGATATGCGAAAGGTGATCTTCTAAATTTGCAGATTTTTGTCGACAAGCAAATTGTTGAAGTATTCATCAATGATGGCATTTATTCTGCATCACGTCTTGTCAAAAAGAAAAATGTGAAGGGTGCTCATATTGCCATGACCAGTCTGGGTGGTCGTGCAAAATTTAAGAATATTATGATTTGGGAAATGGGGTCAATAAAGCAGTAATTGCAAACACGAACAGTTCTTCGACCTATCAGTTTGCACCGTTCATTTGGTTAAAATCTTATTTCAACGATACTAGATAAGCGACCAAATCTGCCATTTCTGAAACATTTAGGTTTTGATCCAATCCATCAGGCATAAGGGAGATATCCGCCATTCCATACTCACGAGGACTGATAAAATTCTGAAATGAACCATCCGGCATGAGTAACTCCACATTTTTATATCCTATATCAATTTGACGTCCTGCATGATATTGGTTTAATGTGTCAATGACATACCAACCCTGCCATTCAGGAGACATTAATTCGCTGGGATCCAAAATTGAATTAATAATTTGCTCTTCGTTCTTACTTGCTCCAATATGTGACAGATCGGGACCAAAAGTGCTGCCCCAGCCATTGATCTGGTGACAACTCTGGCACTGCGAAAATTTGGATCGAAATACCCACTCTCCCCTACTTTTATTTCCTTCGTTCCTTGCCAGGATATTGCGCCATTCTTGATCTGACTTAGGTCGTGTAGCTTCTTCCTGAGGAGCACATCGGGTGCGATGCATCTCAAGTGCATAGAGTTCGATCTGATGCTCTGGGTCCAATGAAGAAACATCAGCACAGAAGTCATCTGACTGAAAGCTAAGCGCGAGCAAGGCCTTAGATCGTGTATCCACGCTTAGCGATTCATCAAGTATTATCGCTTTCAAGACATCCATAATGGATGGCTCTTTGATCTGGGTGAATTGCTCTAAAATAGCAGATTGAACTATTTCTGCATCAGACTCCAGCATCGATTGTAGTTGGAATACATTTGGTTCTAAATTCTCAGCTTGTCTCACTAAAGTCGCTCTTACAGCAGCAGGGATCTTCCTATCGGATACTTTTAAAATGATATAGTCCCCAGGCAATGCGCGGTCAATATTCTTCGCTTGTCGGTTTTCCTGTTTTTCCAGTTCATCAATAAAGTCCTCTTGCAGATGTCGAATACTGGCAAGGTATGCGGGCACATTTTCTTCTCGAATCTTATCATTACGAAGAGCTGCTTCAAGTACCGGTAGAATATCGCGTCTTCCATACTGAGCAATGTATCGCAGAGTGGTATTCTGCACGATGGAGCTCTCATCCTGGACCAGGTCTTTCAAGGTCGTTGATTGTAGAAGGTCCTTGCTCTCCATTAATGTAAGCATGGCTTCAATGATTTTATCCTTGCTACCAGATTGTATCCATCCGTCTGACCACTGTTGCAAGGTACTACGTTGCCCCAATTCGTATCGTGCAGCGGCACGCAGAAAGGGATCATTGCTTTGCAAATTTTCCAACAATTGGTTATCATCTTGGCCCTCAGTATTTCGGGAAGTTAAGTCTGTCACCTGATCCGTACTACCGTTGGCTTGTTTGCCGGAGAGTTTCCACAACCTTCCCTGATCATGGACAGGATATTGTCTTATCATCCAATCGGTAAAGTACAGATCACCATTAGGAGCTACCGCAAATGATACGGGATGAAAGTCTTTACCTCCTTGGATCAGTATCTCGGGAGTACCGGTGAGTATAGCATCCTTTGTGTCCAAATGAATAGACACGATGGAGTTCTCTTCCCATATGGCCACTGCCATGCTTTGATGATAAGATGATCCCCAGTTGGTCCGGGCCAGATTGACGACACCACATGGGGCTTCCCCTAAGGGTGAAGCGATCGGCAGGGTACCAGGGAGTTCTCCATTCCAGGCAAGAAAAGGATGAATCCCACTACCTCCATATATTGATTTATACCCGTAGTCTCCTCCCTGCACGATATCAACCAGTCGATTAGGTCCACGACTATCGGGGTCATTATCTGCCAGCAGCAAATGTCCAGTAGCGTTGAATGTAAGGTCGAATGGGTTCCAGAAGCCCGTGGCTACTTCGGAAATGTTTTCGCCGTCAATCGTCATTTTTACCACATTGCCACCATCACCATATCCACTTGCAGTTGATCCATCTTTTGCCGTCATTTCCCAACGTAGACTACCTACATTTCCTCGGGAAATATAGAGCGTCCCATTGCGGTGGCAGATGCCCATGATACCTGCATGGTCGTATACATCGCCACTTGACTCCATCTGCATGAGGAGCTCCCGCTGATCACTTTCACCATCTTGGTCAATATCCCTAAAGCGCAGAATTTTATCCTTGCATGCAAGGTAGATGCGATCCTCATGATCCACCTCGAGATTCATTCCATCTGAAATGCTATCGGCAAAGATTTCCCATGTGATACTGCCCTGGTCCTCCTCTCCCACCAAGATACGGTCATAGGCTGGCCCGCTGTAATCACTCAGAGGCGTGTGTGTATGTGTTTCCAATAAGTAGATAAGTCCTTTACTATCGATGGTGAGACCAATGGGTGTCCCTATATCAGGAGATGAAGACACCAACACTAGCTGCAGATCTGGATCCATCACAGTTAGTAGATCAGAGGTTGTTTCCTGGACTGTGCAACGGATGAATGCCAGGGAAAGTGCAATAATACCCAGATACCTAGTTACTAGACCGCAGGTTCCCGGGAGTGTCCCGTGTTCGTCTTTAAGTGTCATAAATTGTTTGCCCTGAAATGATGGAAGGAAAGATAGTCATTATACTTTGAGGCTCTGGCCTATGGTTTGATGATAGTAGACTGTGATTGACTCCGTTAAGGAAATTAAAATCTCTCCTTTGAATACTTCAAAGAGAATTTTTTTCATTCATATTTGTGATATGAAAACAGTACTTGCGCAGCTGCTTCTATGGATGATGTTTATGTCAGGGAGTGTGGCACAGAGTGAGAGTATTTTATCCTCAGATCTCAAGGTGAGAGTCACTGAAATGGAGCCTGGAGCAGGATCTATCGTAGCCTGTTTGGTGAACGAATCCACACAATTCCTACATACTTGCCTCGATTCTGTTAAGGTCTCGGCCATCGACGGAAAAGAGCAAATGATTGTCTTCAGAAAGGTACCTCCCGGTCACTATGCTATTTCCATATTTCAGGACCGTAATAATAACCAAACGCTGGATGCTAACTTTTTAAAGATTCCAAAGGAAAGATTCGGGTTTTCGAATAACCCCAGACTGAAAATGGGCGGGCCCCAATATGAAGATTGCAGCTTTACGAAAGGGCCTGGGGCAGACTCACTAACGATCGAGTTACGTAAACTCTTCTAGGAGAACCCGATACTTGCTCTGGTTATGAAGCTTCCACCATTGAAATAAGAATAAGAGGCGTAAAACAGCCAGGATCTTAGTTTTTCACAAACAAAACTTATGATTTCTTGGTTATGTCCAAGATGCGGGTTTAATTGAGTAAATCTTATTAAAAACAAAACATAAACATGAGAAGAATAGCTAAAGCAGTTTGGAAAGGATCAGGAAAAGAAGGATCAGGGACATTAACCACTCCACGAAGTAAGGCATTTGTAGATCTTCCCTATTCAGCCATGACTCGGTTTGAAAATGAGGATGGAACCAAAGGCACCAATCCTGAAGAACTCATTGCCGGGGCACATGCTGGATGTTTTACAATGGCCCTCGCTTTTCAATTGCAGGCAGGGGGATATACAGCGGACTCATTGACGACGGAAGCAATACTGACCGGCTCTAAAGATGACAAAGGGTGGAAGGTAGACAAGATAGTCCTTAAACTCGAAGCTAAAGTCCCTGGAATCGATAGCGAAGAGTTTGAAAAATTGGCGGGTAATGCCAAAAGTGGTTGTCCTATTTCGAGACTTCTTAATTGTGAAATAGAATTAGAAGCCACCTTGCTTTAAATATCAGGATAAAGAAATCTTACTTAAAAGCCATTTCCTGTGCCAGGGGAATGGTTTTTTTTATTGGGAGGCGATGTGATGTACCATTCATTTAGTACTTTCTAGAGATTTTTCAATCTTAACCAATAAACGGCTATGAAAATTTTACACTACCTCAGACTTTGCTCTTTACTTGTTTTCTCAATGCTTACCGCTGGCTTGACGGCGCAGGATGGAGAATGGATAGATCTTTTCGATGGTAAAACACTGGACGGATGGTCTGTCAAGAGTGGTACTTGTAAGTATCATATCGAAGATGGAGCTATCGTTGGAACCACCGTCTTAGGGAGTCCCAACACGTTCTTGTGTACGGATAAAACATACAGTGATTTCATTCTTGAATTTGAGGTAATGTGCGATCCTAACTTAAATTCTGGTGTACAGTTCAGAAGTACTGCCCCCGAAGGAGAAACGGTCTTCATTTTTCGAAATCGTGAAGGAGAAATTTCTCAAAGAGAGAATCATGCGGGACGCATCTATGGCTATCAGGTAGAAATTGCGAGGCAAAGTGGTGGAGGTGCCGGAGGTGTCTATGATGAAGCGCGTCGTGCATTTTTCCTGGACCGGCCAGAACCCGGCTCAGAAGCTTCAAAAGCCTTCAAGGATGATGACTGGAATCTATACCGGGTGGAAGCCATAGGCAATCACATAGTAACCTATGTCAACGGACATAAGTGCGCTGACTTCTATGACGATATGTCGCATGAGGGCATTATTGGTCTGCAAGTGCATGCTATCCAGGCAGAAACTAATCCCGAATATCAGGTACGCTGGAAGAACATCCGTTTGATGGAGAAATAGGTCAATATTCTGGCAATTGAGGGATGAGAGAATACCTTTACAATAGGTTAAACATCTCTCGACCATGTGGACCGTCGGAGTCGTAGTATCGGGAGGTTATACCGAAGTGGTTGCCAGATGAACAGTGGATTTAATGGTACAAGTGGACTGTACTGCAGATGCAGGTAGTCACTGATTGACAGAGGCCGCAAAGTTCTAGGGTTTTATGATTGAAAAATGACTCGTCAATAGAATCTGAGAAACGCATCTATTCAATTATTCTGTAATAAAGCTCAGACGAAGTAGATTGAAAGGTAGTCCAGGACGACGCTTCTAATTAATTCACAGATATCTCGAATTTGCACTGAAGTATACCACCTGGAATATCAGCATTGCGTTCAAGAAATTGTCTCATACGGGACCAATTTGAAGAAGGTGTCGCAGAGATTTTCTAAGACAAGGTTCGCTTTTAATCTCTCTGAATATTCAAGGAAGAAAATAAGAAGGCTCCAGATTTTCTCTGTAACCTAGAGAGAAGAATAGCGGCGTCGTAATATGTTTACGTAACATCACTTGTGCTCACTATCAGAATATTTGATAAGCAAAGAATATGTTACAGGAGGAAACCAATCTACCTTAATTCGAAACCAAATTACCTCTTGATCCTGCTGATTCATCCTACTTTTACCCATAGAAACTATCTTAACAAATAATAGAGTATGAAACAAGTTCTCATTACAGGCACAAGTAAAGGCATTGGACTGGAAACTGCATTGGCTTTTGGTCGAGCCGGTTACAAAGTGTTCGCCACGATGCGTGATCTCGATAAAGCTTCTGATTTGAAGCAAACAGTTAGAAATGAATCATTGGACGTCACCATTTCCAAAATGGATGTCGACTCTGACGATTCCGTAAAAGGATGTGTAGGTGCCATCATTCAGAAGCATGGTTGCATAGATGTGCTCGTTAACAATGCTGGAATTGAACGACATGGCTCGATTGAGGAGATGACGATGGATGATTTTCAAGCCATAATGAACACCAATTATTTTGGAGTACTACGCTGCACGAAAGCTCTTTTGCCGCAAATGCGGAAAAACAAAAGAGGATTTATAATAAATGTGGCATCTGTGGCGGGTCATATTTCCAATAGTCCTTTAGGTGGGTATGCAGCAAGCAAGTATGCTCTTGAGGCAATTAGTGAGTCGCTAGCACAGGAAGTTAAACCTTTCAACATCAAAGTTGCCATAATAGAACCAGGTATCATCAATACTCAAATGTCTCAAGATATCACTGTGCTCACTGATTCAATCTATCCACATTCTAAGCGCCTCGCAGGTCTTTTCGCAGCTTCTCTAAAAACACCAACATCTCCCACGCTGGTGGCTGACAAGATTTTGGAAGTGGCTGAAAGCAAGACCTACAAATTGAGACATCCCGTTGGGCCCGATGCAGAGCCATTTATAGCATGGCGAGCATCTATGAGTGATGAAGAGTGGGTAGAATGGAATGCAGTGTCTGATGATGAATGGTATGACGCTGTCCAACAAAATTTTGGTTTGAATGCGAGGGGTCAAGGAATTGGAAAACATTCTGGGCTTATAATGTAAAAAGATTTGCAATCAGTCAGTCTATCCACTGAAACAACCTTCCACATATGAATCCATTTTACCATTGTATAAAACGCATGCCCATTACTTACTATTAAGAATTCACTAACTTAAGCATAATGAATGTGCCATCACTGTGAAGTTTCATCCCGATATTCATAATCACGAGAACTTCCGCTTATATCTTTGTCCCCTCATTCTTATTTTTAGGCTTGGGTCGCTCGAGACTCAGGTTGAGGCATCAACCATCCAAGAAACTCAAATCGATGATGATCCTGTTAAAATCGATATCATTCCATACCAGGTAATGTGGATTGATTTTTCCGGAACGGGTATATTTCCAAGAATTAGATTAGAGGAGAGAGGTTTCATAGGCTATGATGCGATACGCGTGGATAGGTGTAACTGCGGGAAAGTTTGTAAGAAAGAGGTGGGTATGAATGCTGGGCATTTTAAGCCCGAGATATCTTACAAAATGATCTAGATTATGCCGGCAGGTCCAAGTAAAATACAATAAGATGGGATCTCTTGATAAACGCTCCAAAATTATATTATCTCTCGGACCGATTTTCCTGGTCTTCTTTTGCATGTTTAATATCAGCCCCAAGGATAAAATGCATAGATTGAATAATCTTAGCCTCCCAGAAGGATCAGACCTTTTCATAGATTCCCTTTTGACAAGAGATACTCCCATCGCACTAGAACTATCCAATCACCTGAAATACCTCTATGATACAACAGGAAAATTAACGTTTGAGGACATCGCTTCTGGCCCCTCTTCTTTTGGCCCTAAACAAGCCAAGTTTCACTTGTTTCATGCGGACAATATCTGGATGAGATTGGACCTAAAGTCCGGTACAATACCCACGACCTGGTATTTAGGAACCGCGAGTAAAACAACTGAATACTTCACAAAAACTAACCAAGGATTGTGGCAAAAAGATACAGTTGGCACAGACATTAAAAACAGCAGCAATCTCTTTCATATTGTAAGCAATCCATTCATCCAGGTAGATCTACCTTCTAACAGCGATGTTACTTTGATTCTCAAACCCTCTCCAAGGAATCTGTATCTAATCGGAAACAACCAGTTGTGGCGCTTCTCAGGAGTACTAGCAAATCAGGAATACATTTATGAGCATCAGATAGCGCGTCTAAAAGAACAATTCCCAGTCATCTTTATTCTATTTGTAGTCATGATTTACCATCTGATATTGTACTTCTTTAATAAGGAAGTATCATATCTACTATTAGGTCTTTCTGCACTAGCCAATATAATAAACATCGCATATGATAATGACTTTCTCTTTCAACTTTTTGAGAGCAGAAATATTGGATTCTTTGGAAGCCTCTCAGCAGGTGTAATTTACAGCTCTCAATTGATCGTAATCCCCTTCATCATATCCTACTTGAAAATTTCTTATAGATCCTTCGTTTCAAAACTCCTTTGGGCATGGGTCTGCTTTATTCTGATTTATTGGATCATATTCTATATCCTTTCCTGGGCTGGCAATGATGCACTGGTTGTACTAGAGTCTACACAAAGGACATATCCCATTATTATCCTTTCAACCAATCTAATTATCTTGACAGTGATCATCGATCAATTATTAAAGAAAAATTCAAACGCCACGTATCTCTTGGTAGGTTACGGAACCATATGTATCGGTAACATTTTGACTGTTTTCTTTCATCTATCCTATTTTAGTCTGGAATTCCACAATCTTCCGATTGCAATGGGATACCTATTCTTTGCTTTTGGTCTTTCTCACAGTTTCAAACAGTCACAAGACCGGGAAATTGAGGCCTCTTTGAGAGCAATCAGTGCTGACCAACAAAATCAAATTAATATCAAAGAAGCCGATCGGCTAAGGGAACTCAACCAATTTAAATCTCAACTCTACACCAATATCACACATGAATTTCGCACACCACTGACGGTCATTTCTGGTATGGCAGATCAGCTGCCCCGTGATTCGCAAGCGAAAGAATTAATCAATCGAAATGCTGATCAGCTACTCGACCTGGTAAATCAAATGCTGGATTTAAGTAAGATTGATGCCGGCAAGTTGGTACCAGTGATTTCGCAAATGGATATCATTCCCATACTCAAGTATTATTCAGAGGGATATGTCCGATTTGCCACCTCCAAAGACAAACACTTTCAATTGGAGTTGATGGATGATGTGGTTTGGATGGACATTGATCCGGATCTGCTTGGGCGTATTTGTCATAATCTGGTGCATAATGCAATAAAATTTTCACCTCAAAATGGACAAGTCAAAATGAGAGTGGAAAAAGTAGAAGATGGCCAAAAACTCCAACTAACCATATCCGATCAGGGTCGTGGCATTCCAGTCGCCGATATTGATAGAATATTCGATCGGTTTTATCAAGTGGATACTTCTAACACCCGTCATGGAGAAGGAACCGGCATTGGTCTTGCATTGGTTAAAGAAATCACTCAGCTATTAAATGGGACCATCTTGGTGGATAGTAAAGAGCACATAGGTAGCACTTTTACGGTGACTCTTCCCATCGAGAATAGCGGAGAAATCATTGGATGGTCACCAGGTTCTAAACGAAATCATGACAATTTCACCACGATGCAAAAAGAGAATGGTCAGCCCTCTACTGCCTTCAAAATATTGATTGTAGAGGACCACTCTGATGTCCGAGCTTATCTGACACAATTGATCAATGACACTTACCATGTCGATCAAGCTGATAATGGTCGTACTGGTCTAAGCTTGGCTTTTGACCTTATTCCCGATCTGATTATTTCAGATGTCATGATGCCAGAGATAGACGGTTTTAAATTTTGCGAAACCATTAAAAAAGATCCACGTACCAGTCACATTCCGGTGATTTTACTCACGGCCAAGTCAACGCAGGAAGATAAGCTGGATGGTATATTAGGTGGAGCTGATGCCTATCTCGTCAAACCATTTGACAAAAGAGAACTCTTTTTACGCATAGAGAAGTTGCTGGAACACCGCGAAAAAGTTCGTCAGTACTATCAGCAATTTCAAATGTTGCCGCAGGAAGAAATAAAGGAAAATAAATTCCTACAAAAAGTCCGCAATGAAATAGAGGCAAACTTAAGTAATGAGCAATATCAAATTGAAGAACTGGCTCAAGGGGTACACCTGGGTAGAGTGCAGTTGTACCGCAAATTAAAAGCACTAACCGGTAAGTCCTATACCCAGCTACTGCGGGAAATGCGGATTAGTCGTGCGAAAGATCTATTGAAAAAGACTGATAAGACCACTAGTGAAATTGCTTTTGAAGTGGGCTTTAAAGATAGAAGTTACTTTGGAAAAGTATTTAAGAAAGAGGTGGGTATGAATGCCAGTGAATTTCGTTCTCAGATACATTAATCTGGGTGGCCATCTGGTTACAATAGTAGATTATGGGGAGCGTGTGAAAAATCGTGAATGGTAGAGGGATTACCATATATGGGCTCTTGCCTTATCTGTATCGATATGTTTATGATTAATTTGGCGGGCTTAAAAAAGCCCAGGTCTTTATGTAAAACTGCTGTTTCTCATAGGAGTCTATCCTACATTCGACAGTTGTCCATCTGGGGAATTTCATGTTTACTTTTCAAAAACAGTATATTTAGATTCCTGGATAGCACCCATCTTCGTTCATTTGATGAGTAAACACATCCTCTACGATCCTGATCTTGAAATCGTAGGGATAGTGGGGTTTATTATTCCTCTCAATCCTTCTGCTAGTTTACTTCTCCAATGAACCTGTCTTATGACAAGCTAATCCATACCAACGATCGTAACGAGGAATACAACAGCTTTTCGTGGTTTGGATTTCAGCGTTTGGTTTTTCTTTGTATAGACTCTACATCCCTGGATAGAACCAGATCATTGTAGCCCCATTTGATCGATTAATGGAGTGCTGAATATTTTGTTCCAAATATAGATCTACATCTTAGTAACAGAACGGGACTGTGGACTGAGAGCGAAAATAATACCTTGCCCTTTACCTTATCCTGACAGTAGCTATCAAATACAAAATCGGTCCAGACCCATTTGTATTAATCTTGTGACACAAATTTTGTTACGGCATTCTCAATAGGGTCCAGAGATTGCAGATATGTATAGATTGCACCAAGATCTTCTTCCGTCATTCCTGCATACATCATCCAGGGCATCATGGTTTGGAATTCACCTCCACCTACATTATGAGGGACATAGGTAGAGTCCGCATAGTTTTTAAACAGTTGGATAAATTGGTCTCTACTATACTTTAGTCCTGTCGAGGGTTCAGGTGTCAGATTAGCACTAGATACTACCCCAAATCCAGGCAAGGTGAAATTCATACCACCTCCATATTCTGTACCCGGTATTTTATTACCCTTGTCATCCATTTTGGAGTGGCATTCTACACAACCCGCGGCATTAGTTAGATACGCACCGTATGCCAATTCATTGGATTTAGGAGGAAGTGGTTGCGGGTCTGCTGGCTTAGGAAAGGTGTTTTTAATGAGGGATAGAGGAAAAATGGCTTTAGATGGCTTATTTTCGGAGACCACAGGATCAAGCGATCGCAGATAGGCAATAATAGCATATACATCCTCTGTGTCCATTTTACTATACGCAGGCCATGGCATGACTGGGAAGATGACTTCATTGTCTTTCGTGATGCCTGAAGTGATGGCTCGGTAAATTTCACCATCCGACCAATCTCCTAAACCATGCGGAGTAATATTACGGGAATAAAACACTCCGGGGAAGCCCATCGATTCATCAAATCTTTCGCCGCCCGCTCCCAGTGTCCCCGACTTAGGAGGGCCCGCAAATTTTCCAAAGTCCCGGGAAGCATGACAGTCCATACATAGATTGACATGGTTGGCAAGGTATTCACCACGTTCAATTCGCTCGGGAGTAACTTCTACCAGGAGATCTTTAGGGGCATCTATGTCAGGTAGTGCAAACTTAAGATAACCCACGCCCAAGGCAATAATGATAACAATTGCTAGGAGGGCCCATTTTACAATAGTGATCAGTTTTTTCATGTGTTGGTTTTTATTTGTCTTTCCAGTAGGCAAGATCTAAGGAAAAGATAAGAAAAATGTCCCCCACCCGGGTGATTTATGGGTGTGTTTTACCAAGATGTGTCACCTTGTCCCAGTCAAATTGCCCCATAAGAATAAAATTGTGCAACGTTTTCCCACTTTACTCGTCTATACTACTGATTTGGGATTAATCTTCTAAAGGAACATTCATATGCTGTACAACTATATTAAGCTGGCATTGCGAAACTTTGCAAAAAACAAGATTTTTGTTACGATCAATATTTTGGGATTGGGCATTTCTATCGCCTGTTGTATTGTTGCCTTTTTAAACTGGCAGTATAATGCAGATTTTGACGCGGTGCATGAGCACGGTGATGAAATATATCGCGTAAATTTTGTTCGCACGGTAAATAATCAAGGTATTCAAAACGGTAGTTGCCCGGCTCCTCTAGGTGAAATAATTCGCACTTCTCTCGGACAGGTTTCACAAACAGCCCGTGTACAATTTATGGGTGGTAATTTCCGGGTGAATGATCAGCTTTTCCGCACTTCGATAAGTACAGTGGATGAGGACTTTTTTCGAATGTTTACATTCCAGTTTCTCATGGGGGATCCATTCTCCATCAGTGATCAACGTACGATTCTTATTAGTGAAGAACTTCATGAGAAATATTTTCCCAATGTGGTTGATCCAATTGGAAACACGCTTACCTATTTAAACGGCGATGCACGCGTGGACTTTAAAGTAGGTGGTGTGTTTAAAAAGCCGCCTCAAAACAGCAGTTTTTATGCCATGGCCTACATTAATTATGACAACACGCTGGACCTGATGAATTTCGATACGGATGATTGGGCCTCATTCAATTCCACTTTTGTACGCTTACCAAATGCGTCCGATGTTAGTTCCGTGGAAAAATCTCTAAATGATTATGTGGAAATACAGAATAGAGCCAAGGAGGACTATAAAGTGGACTACTACTATCTGGACAAATTTCCAGGTATGGCGGTGCGTGCGGAGAGAGAAGGAACCTGGAATCACTGGTTTGCAAATAGTCTTCCCACAGCTGCTGCAGTAGCTCCCGGTATAATGGCATTTCTACTGCTATTAATCGCTTGCTTCAATTTTACGAATACATCTATCGCTATCGCTAATCGAAGGATTAAAGAGATTGGGATTCGAAAGGTGATGGGATCCGATAGGAGTCAATTGGTAAAACAGTTTTTGGGTGAAAATATTCTTTTGACTTTTATTGCACTAATAGTGGGGGTACTTCTTGCCGCATTCCTAGTTCCTGCATACAATGCCATGTGGCCATTTTTAGAGATTAAATTAAGTTTAAGCGAAAATGGTTTACTATGGGGTTTTCTGATTGTCTTGTTGGTACTTACAGGTCTTGCTGCAGGCAGTTATCCGGCCTTTTATGTCAGCGGTTTTCATCCCACTACGATTTTCCGTGGTACTACCAAATTTAGTGGTACAAATATATTGACACGTATTTTATTGACATTACAATTTGCCATTTCATTGGTAGCCATTATTTCTGGATTTGTTTTTTCAGAAAATGCACGGTTTCAGGCAGCTTATGATCTGGGTTTTAGTCCCAGTGAGGTAGTCTATGCTTATTTAAATGATCCTGGTGATTATCAGGCTTTTCGAAACGAATTAATGAATTCTGACCTGGTAGAATCCATTGCCGGATCCCAACATCAAATTTCATCCTCATGGTATACAGATCCCATAAAATATGAAGGTAAGGAACTGGATGTCGAAATGATGAATGTGGGCGATGGCTATTTAGCTACGATTGGCGCCACATTATCAGCGGGTAGAGTTTTTAAAGAGAATAGTGAATACGACCGAGAAAATGCTGTAATAGTGAATGAAGAATTTGTCAGGTCTTTCGATATTGAGAATCCACTGGATGCACGCGTGACCTATTATGATACGAGCAGCTTGCAGATCGTAGGTGTGGTGAAAGATATTTATCTCCAGGGAGCGCTATGGGATCCCATCGAGCCGCTCATGTTGAAGGCTGCAGCTCCGGAAGAGTATCGTTTTATTAGTGTGCAGACAGCGGGTGAAAATGCACAGGCTTTGAAGGGTTTTATGGATCAAAAATGGAAAACACTTTTTCCAGACCAAATTTCGACTGTGACTACCCTGGACGAAGAAAGTGCCGGTTCCAGATTGACCAATCAAAATATTAAAACGCTTTTTGTCTTCTTAGGGGTTGTCGCTTTTCTCCTTTCGGTATTCGGGCTTTTTAGCCTAGTGTCACTTAATCTAAATAAGCGAATGAGGGAATTGGGTATCAGAAAGGTGTTGGGTGCCAACACCCTTCAATTACTTTTGAGGATTGCTAAGGAGTTTATCATGATTCTACTTATAGCTTGTGTGCTCGGGTCTGTTCTGGGTTATTTCCTTTCTAACGCATTGATG
Organism: Saprospiraceae bacterium; assembly: GCA_050298535.1. Lineage (GTDB taxonomy): Bacteria > Bacteroidota > Bacteroidia > Chitinophagales > Saprospiraceae > JABDMH01. The sequence goes on along the minus strand of JBNKUI010000113.1, from coordinate 1,448 downwards.
GAAAGCATCTGGGCGGTACATACGGATATTACAGTCACAATCTTTATGATTTCAATCAGTTTGATGTTAATTGTCAGCCTCATTACGATCGGTGGTAGGATTGTGAAAGCTACATCAGTAGCACCGGCTACCATAATTGGAGAGGACTAGTAAGTTTAAATTTTCAAAAAACAGCTGAAAAGTGACTATTGAGGTACCCTACCCTTCCATGTGGACGGAGTATGATTGATGGTAGGCTTCATCTTTAAGATGGCTCGAAGTACATCACTTCGACTGATCTGTCCGATGAGTCGATCTTTCTCGACCACGGGAAACCGACGATATGGAGTATTTGTAAATTCGTAGGCAAGAGAAACAATCGTCTTTTCTGGTGAAACTGTGACTACATTTGTACTCATGAAGTCTCCTACCGTACCGTTACCTCCTGGTAAATTATTGTAAGGAGAATCCACAATGGTTTTAATACAATCGGACTCGGAAAGCATGCCGATCAAGCGTCCATTCCCATCTATAACGGGAGCTCCTGAAATCCGATGCTTTATGATGTCCTTTATTGCTTTATGAATATCAACATCCGGGGTGAAGGTGATTAAATCACGGGTCATAAAGGTTCGTACGACTTCTCCTTTGTTCATATGGCTGCTCTTTTTAGTGATCCTCTTTGAAGATACGAAATATCATCTTAGAAGTTCAGGTAGATTTTAATGGCCCTAAACCTCCCATTCAAAGGTCAGAAAAGCGGATCAACGAATCTGTTTCGTCGGACAATTAGTGGATCTCGGTCAGCTAAAAGTCCGCTTGAGTACCTGCCTTAATCTGCTTCGGTAGATCTCGTTTTCCTACATCTGAGGTTACTCATACTTTTCGGATGTATTTCGAATTTAAAACAAACTAAAGTGATTAAGATGATTACCAAGAGCCTCAATCATTGGGTATTAATTTGTACCCTTCTCATTCTCCAACAATTTGCATTTTCCCAATCCTGTGAGCCACCGGGCGAAATTAATGTATTAGACATTACCTCAACCACTGCAACTATTACCTGGACCCCTGTGGAGGGTGCTTCTAAATATGAGGTCAACGTGGAAGATGGTGAAAACAATAATATACCCTTTGAAGTGGAGCATGAATTAAGTGGTCTTACTTTTACCGTGAATGGATTGAGTCCGGGTCTTAACTACCATGCTAAAGTGAGGACATATTGCTCAGATGATAAGTCAGATTGGTCTGAAGACATCAATTTTACTGCGGGTGAAGGTGACTCCGGAGGTGCCGATGGCGGCACGGGTGGATCCGCTTGTGATATCCCAACCGGACTGTCTATCAGCAATAATACGGGTAGTAGTGTCACCTTGCAATGGTCCTCTGCCGCAGGTGCTATTAATTATGAAGTGGAAATCGAAGATGACGAAAATACTCCGTTATTTAATCAAGAATTTCGTACGAGT
>JBNKUI010000112.1:0-1860 GCA_050298535.1 Saprospiraceae bacterium | reverse complement strand
ATAATCATGTCAGATCGGCTGACGCCAGATCCGCCAGTTATCGCCAAACCGTTAGGCATAAGCCTCAAAAAGCATTCTGCATAATATGACAGATAGAGCATTAAAAGATATATACCTGCATGATGAGTTAACAATTTCAATTAAGTTAATAAAACTTGGATTTGGAGAGTTGCAGAATCTGGATATGGCTAATGATTTCTATCATTTACCGTTTCAATTGTTATCAAGTGGATTAGAGCGACTTATGAAATGTCATATTTGCCTTGGATTCCTTGAACTGAATAATGAATATCCTGATAGTATAACACTAAAGAAGTTTGGAGGCAGAAACGGTCATGATTTGACAGAGTTAAAAAAGAACATATTGTCCGATTATTTTAAGACTAATGGAATTCCTGCATTGATTGATGATGAGAACTTTATTGCAAATGATAACGACTTAAATCAACTGATTTATTTGCTATCTGAGTTTGGTAAATATGCCAGATATCACAATTTAGATATTGTAACATCTGCGGCTAAACCAAGCATTGATGTTAAGCAACTATACCAATCGTACATAATATTGGGAAATTTCGTAATATGTGCCGTGAATTTTAAGCTAAGGGACGAAGACTACGTAATTCTTTGCAATCTGCAAAGGAAAGAGAAGATATCTCGTCGCTATAAAAAGGTTACAGTACTGATAATGCTACACCAGGAGTATAGCGTATCTTCAATCGAATCAGCCTTAGGGCTTGATGATAATACGATAAGGCGGTATGCAGAGCAATATTCTGAAGTAGGGCTAAAAAGATATCTCAAACAGCACCACGTACCCTATGAAGGAAAGCTGTCAAAAGATCAGGAACTCCAGTTAAAGGAGCACTTGAGAAACAATCTTTATACGGATTCAGCTTCGATAATAGCATATGTGAAAGAGACCTTTGATGTGAATTATTCGGTGTCGGGGATGACAAAGCTATTGCATCGTTTGGGTTTTGTGTATAAGAAAACGAAGTGTGTTCCAAGTCAAGCTGAAGAATCAGCGCAAAAAGAATTTTTGGAAGAGACGTTACCAGGGCTATTAGAAGCAGCGGCCTGCGGTGAAGCTGAAGTATACTATGCAGATGGTTGCCATCCGACCCATAACACAAAGACGGGTCGTGGCTGGATAAAAAAGGGAGAGGATTTTGAAGTAGACTGCAATAGCGGGCGCAAGCGGGTGAATATTAATGCAGCGGTAAATGCCTTAAAACCAGAACATCTTGTCTACGAAACGACGGATTCAGTGAATGCATCATCTACCCTGAGAGTTTGTAAAAAGCTGCTCAAAAAACATCCCAAAAAGACGATTTATTACATATGCGACAATGCACGGTATAATAGAAACCGTGAGCTTACTGAGTGGGCAAAAGATAAACGTATTGTATTTATTTACTTGCCACCATATTCACCAAATTTAAACCTCATAGAACGACTGTGGAGGCTTATGAGAAAAGAAGTCATTCATTCCATTTATTATGACACCTATACCAAATTTAAATCCTCTATAGAGGAGTTTTTGTCCAATATTAAATTGTACAAAAAAGAAATACGAAGTCTGTTATCACTTAATTTCAGGACAATGGGTGGCGTCTCATATTATGCCCATTCCAATTGGTAAGAGGTATAGACAGGCTAAAGTTATTTAAAAGGTCTTTGCGGGATAAATTTGGGCTATTGATAGGAGAGGAAATACATGCTTCTGAGCTAATTCGGATAGGTAAAATTAAGTCGTACAGATCTATTCATAAGTCAAAGAGAATTGAAATATTAAAGGCTTACTGCTTTGAAATTCATAGAATTTTTGACAATGCGAAAATCATTAATGTTTGCCTG
>JBNKUI010000111.1:0-33877 GCA_050298535.1 Saprospiraceae bacterium | reverse complement strand
CAACCTCGTCAGGAGAATATTGCGTTGAAGAAGTCTTGAAAGCTCCGGCGAGACTCTCTGCCTCGATCTGAAGGTCTTTATACTTCTTCATGAAATCTGTCTGGAGAAAACCAGATAGTGCTTTATCAACTTTGGTATGAGCCATGGCCACCATACTTTGCTCATCATCTGCAATAAGTCCGGACCTTATGTACTCAAGACGTCGATCGAAATCAAGGTCTTTAATCTCCCTTGCAATTCTCATCTCTTGCTGCAAAATTTCGATCTCTTCCCTTATTGAAAATCTTACATCTGGATCAGATTCCTCTCTTAGTTCACGTTCCAGCCTTGCTATCTTATCTCTTTGAAGATCTTGTGATTGACCGATTTCAGCAATTGATACAAGAAGAAAGAGAATCAATAATATTTCTGCGATTTTCATCATCTACTATTTGAATCAAGCGTGAAAGATGCATTTAGCCTTCCAAAGATCCATTAGAGAAACATTTACTCAGCGTTCCCTAAATGGGTTCCAATGTGGAACTAACTAGTAATATACAAATATTTCAGGTCAGCTTGCAGACTAACTTTTGAAGAATCTAATTGCTTGTTAGTAATCTTAAAAGATAGAAGATGAATGGGGGTGGTCTATCAACAGCCACCATCAGGTTTACATGTTTATCTCAACAAGACTTTTACTCAAAAAGGTAACCTTGCATCTTAGAAAGGTGCATGTGATCATCTGTCCTTTTTCAATTAGTCCCTTTTCTTTTTGTTAAAATAAAGTTAACTTATAGGGTAAACCAAAAACCTGTCAATGAAATAAGTTTAAAAACAACCAGTATGCAAAACAAGATCTCATTCAAATTGATCAGTGTTGCACTCTTCCTTTTCACATTTGTTGTGGGGATAAGTGCACAAAACAGGACAAGGACTCCTACGAGAACAGCAACGACTAAAACTCTCAAGTCTGTTGATGATAAGAAACGAATATCCGAAAAAGATCGCAAGGCTATTGTTTCTCTGTTTAGGGGAGTACCATCATCGGAATATCGTCTTCAATTCTATAATGGCGAGCGAAAGAGAGCAAGCAAATATGGAAGGTTACGTTACAACATGAATGATCTGAAGCGCGTCCAGCGACTAACGAACCCAATTGACGAAGTGGGCTGGATTGTATTTGTTGTTGAGGGGGATGATGTGATTTATGTCTTGGCAGTTGGATCTGACAAATTAAAGAGCGTGCTTGGAGCTGAAAAAGCAGCAAGATTAAATTCTATCATGGCAAAATACCAATAAGCATTTTTTAGGGTTTGAGTAGCGTCAATACAAGCATCAGGGAAAAACACCATATCTTTTAAAGAACCAAAAACAATCTTTACTGAAGTCTTGAATTACACCTTCAAACAGATGCGACTTATATTGACCCATTTGCCCTATGCAAAGTATTAGATCCTGAGGCTCGAATAAATCGAGCCTCAGTTGTTATCACATAATTTTTTCTTTTTTAAATCAGGATGGACCGGTAATTGCCCAGAGTGACTCGAAGCCATTCCCAGTCAGTTCATGTTATGATCTGTGTCCTGCGGATAAATCATAAGAAGCAATAGCTATTTAGACTTAAATTGTTTTCTAAGCCCCATATTTCGGTTATCTTTCTAACCATGAAAAGACTAGTTTACAGCTTAGCTATTTTTCATCTGTTATTAATTGGATTATCAGTGTTCCATTTGATAGACATACCCTTGCGAAATAAATATCTATCAGAACCATTGGCTTTCATCAGTACACTCAACTACTCGGTCTGGCGGTATGGTTTTTTCACACCCGATGTCGGAAAAAGTGTGGAGGTTGAATTTCTGGTTTTTGAAGACAGTATAACGGCAACAGAATACTCAACACTCAAAGACTTTGATTTCTTTCTATCTACCGATGATGCTGCAAATCGGATTTACGGATTTAAGCACCATTCTGTTGCTGATTCAACTTTTCTGGATTTAAATTCGATGTCAACCTGTACCAGAATGCTAAATCTGCACCCAGAGGCCTGGCGTATCGATTTCACTTTACGTGATATCCACTATCCTACTATGGAAGGATACAGGCAGAATGATTCCATTAGAATTACAGAGCAATATTATACATCATTTGAATTGAAGTGATGGATTTAAAGGCAAGTCTAGGTAATTGTAAGTCAAAAATAAGACACTTTTTCTCCTCACCAGTTTCTCCCAAACCCTTAGGTCTCTACCGAGTCTTGATTGCGGGATTTACACTGCTTCAGGCCATCCTGTGGTACCCAGATTGGCACGCCTTCTTTGGGGAAGAGGGCTGGATCCAATGGGAAATCTCTGAGGCTCTAAATGAAAGCTGGCGGATACATATACATGATGTACATACCGTTTTTCAGCATTTGGGTTTTTCTACTAATCTAACCGTAGAGATTTTGTTTTGGATCTACACAATATCTACCGTAGGTCTGTTGTTGGGTTGGCACACCAGAGTCTGGGCCATTTTGACCTGGGCATGTCATTATGTGATGATGTCATCCATCACCACTTTTGTTTACGGTGTGGATATCTTTCTTCATATTTCCATGTTTTATATGATCTTCATGCCTGTCAACAAGGCGGTTTCCCTTGATGCAAGGCAAGGTAGGGTCAATGTAGAATCGAACTGGACCGTCACGCTCTCTCTAAGAGTTCTACAAATTCATATGTGTTTGGTCTACCTCTCCTCGGGTTTTGAAAAAATGCTTATTAAGGAGTGGTGGGATGGCAATGTGCTATGGAGATCCCTGGTTCAACCTGACTTCAGGCAATTCGATCTGATTTTTTTAGCTGATTTTCCATGGATAATGATGTTACTTAGTTGGTTTACCATGATTGTTGAAACTTTTTATCCCGTTGCTATGTGGATCCCCAAGCTTCGGGCAATCTGGATATTATTTATTATTTTTCTTCACCTTGGGATTGGTCTGTTTCTGGGACTATGGATGTTTGGTCTGATTATGATCATTCTATCTATCTCAGCCTTCGGATACAATGCCTGGAATGATCTTAAGAATTGGAGAAAGCAAAAAGCACATTAATATAATTTGAATTTTGCCAATTTGGAGGGCGCTAAGATCCTCAAAATAATCTTCCTACTATCCAGTACTTTCATAAAAGATCGGATGATACTTTTCAACCAACGTCTGAGTAATACATGAAGGTTGTCTTTGCGGACGTTCGTGGTCAAATGATTATCATAAGACTGAAAATTGCAACTAGAGATGAGATTGATTTTGCCTCCTGACCTATCAATACCTTATTTACATGGTATTGATGTTGATAGCCTAAAATAGGGGATCACCAAACAAGGACCATCCATGGTCACGAGAACTTGTTCAAAAAATCTGAAAATAGTACAGTCTACTGGGACCACATATCTCTAATGAATTTAATGCCCTTAACATACACCTCATCCATTGTGTCCTGGTAATTTCTCCAGGCATAAACTCCCGAAGCGAAAGCTTCATTATATCTACCAAAAGCTTCGATGGTCAACCAATGATCGTAGTTGTTTTCCTTCAAAGCCTGAAAAGTCTCCATCCAGCGCACCTGTCCACTCCCAGGTGTGCCGCGGTCATTTTCGGAAATCTGCACATGCCGAATCTTGTGTGCATATCGATTGATTGTAGCAGTCACATCTTTTTCTTCGATATGCGCATGGTGGGTGTCGTAGAGCATTTTGAGATTAGGATGATCCACCATCGAGACCAGCCTGTCTAAGTCCTGCATGGTATTCGTCAAATAGCAGGCAAATCGGTTGACGGCCTCGGGTGTCAGGGTGATATCAAATTGCGCTGCATATTCAGCTGCCTCTCGCAGCGCTTCTGCACTCCAACCAAACTCATGATCCGTAGGTGGCAGACCACTAAATACTCCCGGAGCACACTGGAATGGCCCGGCCATCACCTCACCACCCAGGGCTGCCGACAGATCGATTCTGCGTTTTAATTCCTTCAATCCCTCCTGTCTTATTTTTGGATCCGTGCTGATAAGATTATGTTCAGCACTCAGAGACAGGGTAACCGTGCGACCCATGTCGAGGCTATCGAGATGATTTCCAAGAGCTTGATAGTCCGCCGTCGATCCAAACCGGACAGGTACCTCTACCCCATCATATCCGGTGGATTTGAGTATTTCCAGCAATGGATAGTATGATTCATGTAAGACAGTAGTCCACAGATGGAGGTTAATGCCAATCCTCATTGTTGTAATAATTTTTAGGATTAGCATATTAATATATTAATTATAGAGCGCCGAATTGCTAATTGATCCTCCAAATCGAATGACGGATCAACTGACAGCAAATGCGAGTCTTTCAAATAGAATGAGATTTCCTAAATTGTAGCAGCGTACTTTTTCACAAACAATTTATCTAGTCCAACTAAATAGATCTGCTAAATCAAATGAAATGACCAACGAATCTAAGAACTCACGAAGAAACTTCATACGAACGGCGGCAGCTGGCGCTATGGCGGCAGTGACTCCATCAAGTGTCAAGAAAACCTCGGATATGCCCACCATTTTACCCAAAAATCCGCAAGGTGCCAACGATCGAATACGCGTGGCTGTCCTGGGCGTACACGGACGCGGAAAATCACACGTGAAGGAGGTAATGGGACTCAAGGAGAAATCCAATGTCGAAGTAGTGGCTCTCTGCGATCCCGATATGAACATCCTGAAGGACCGGGCAAAAACATTTCAGGAGACCTATGGCCACGAAGTGCGTATCGAGCAAGACTTCAGAACCCTCTACGACGATCAATCGATAGACGCGGTCACTATTGCCTCTCCCAATCACTGGCACGCCCTGCAAACGATCTGGGCCTGTCAGGCCGGCAAAGATGTGTACGTTGAAAAACCGGCCACCCACAACATTTATGAGGGTAAGAAAATGATTGAAGCGGCTTACAAATACAATCGAATCGTACAGCATGGTGTCCAGTTGCGAAGTTCTGTAGCCATTAGGGAGGCTATCCAGCATCTTCGCGATGGACTCATTGGTCGTGTTCACATGGCCCGGGGGTTAGTGTATCGCTGGCGAGCGGATATCGGAGACAAAGGAATTTCCAAGACACCCGAAGGTCTGGATTACGATCTGTGGTGTGGTCCGGCTCCCATGCGACCTTTCACTAAAAATCTGGTGCACTACAATTGGCACTGGCATTGGAATTATGGTAATGGGGATGTCGGAAATCAGGGTATCCACGAGACAGACCTTTGTATGTGGGGACTGGACGTAGACCACCTTCCAGAGCGAATTACCTCCATGGGTGGAAAATTCCTATGGGATGACTGTAAAGAAGTACCGGAAATCCAATCTTCAATCTATCACTATCCCAAGCAGAAGAAAATGATTCAGTTTGAGGTGCGCAATTGGTGTACGAATTTGGAAGATGGTGCAGGAGTAGGAAATATTTTCTACGGTGATAAGGGATACATGGTGGTGCGAGGATATGGCACGTATGAGACATTCCTGGGTCGAGAACGTGAAAAGGGACCCGCTAGATCAGAAAAGGGAGAACTTACCCTTCATTTTGAGAATTGGTTCGATGCCATCCGCGCACGTGATATGAGCATACAGAATGGTCCAGTGCAGACGGGTCATCTGGCTTCGTCCTTGGCGCATTTAGGAAACATTTCCTATCGATTAGGTCTGCAGTTGGAATTTGACCCCATAGCGGAACGATTCATTGGGCATGGAGAAAATGAAGCCAACGCGATGCTAAGCAGGGATTATCGGGCACCCTATTTATTGCCGGAAGTAGTTTGATAGACGGTATCCGGTGTCCGGTGTCCGGTGTCTGGGGTCCGGTGTCCGGTGTCCGGTGTCCGGTATCCGGTATCCAGTGTCCGGTGTCCGGTGTCTGGTATCCAGTGTCCAGTGTCCAGTGTCCAGTAAACAAGTCCAAAAACTATTTTGACAATTCATCAAAATTAATCGTACTCCGGTCATTCTGATCTAGCAAAATTCAAGTCCTAAAATAATTCGAATTCAGACTTAAATTTTCATCCACCTATTTCATAAAGTATCCTATGTCATTCCGCATATGCTCCACCGTCCTTCGGATGCTAAAAAGCATTTCCTTCCAAAATTCATCTGATCTAATTTTTTGCTTTTCAGAAGGTATTTTTTCCTCCGTCATGGTCAGCCTGATCGCACCATCCTCTTTCTGCAGGTCAAACGTCCAGATTCTATAATTTTCTGGCAGGTCTGGAAGATCCTCCAGATCACTCCAGTGGGTATATTTGATTTGTTTTTCTGGATCAATATGTAAGATGACACCCTTTTCTTCATAGGGACTACCGTGGATCATCCCCTTGAAAATAATAGAACTTCCTTCCTCCCAGTCCGAGATGACCTGGGCTCCATACATATATTTGCGCATAATCGAGGGTGTCACTAATGCGGCCCACACCTCTTCTGGAGAAGCCTTGATATCAATAGAGTTTTTGGCTGTAAAGTGTTCTGTCATGTGGTAAAGATAATGGATTGGCCAGAGATACAGTGATCCAAACTAGTAATCAGGTCCATACCAGAGAAATAACACAAGATGACAAAAAGGCAACTAATGTCAATAGAATACCTATAAAAGGTGGCTTGAACCAATACTCCATCGCCAACCACAATTATATCAGGACAGTTACTATGTTAAATCCAAAAAGAAAGGGTGTAAATAGCTCAAAGTAATAATGGGCGAGATACATATTCATGACAGATATAAAAATTGCACCGCTACTATGGCTCGCATTAATGCCAATCCAGGCTTTCCAAATAGTGGTGTCTCCTGTCAGAATTGGTGATGATGATTTCATAGACCCTATCAATCCACTATCGGTTGAGGAAAATTTGTTGGTAATGAATGTAAAATACAAGTGTATAACCCATAAATAGCCAAAAACAAATGCACCCAGTTCCCAATCAAAGAGATCAACCTGAGCAGGCTCAAGCATTTAAATCTCTACGTCGAATTGCACTGTTTTTTGACCTTGTGTGTCTGAGGAGCTGATACCCCTCATCAATCAGTAACTTTACAACTCTCTTTCCAAGTACACCGGTAGCTGCTGTTATAAAAATCTTCATTTCTTCTTATTATCTTTCTCATAATATTTCAATATCTGATTCATGGAAGCTCTCTCCACCTTCAGTATTCCAATCTCGAATCCCGACCTCACCAAACCTGCAACATTGCTAACCTGCATCTTTGAGAACATCTTCTTCCTATGAGATCGCAATGTTTCTGCACTGATAAATAATTTAGTAGCAATTTCTTTGGTCGTATATTCGAGTGTGATTAATTCTAACACCTCAACTTCTCGACTTGACAGTAATGCATTCATAATAGATATTTCAATTTTTTATGGTCACGAAAATCTAAAAAAGGGAGATTGAGCTCTGTATATAAGTATGGAATTCATTGCCTTTGGGTGCTTCATTCCTTTTCAGCAAGCCAGATAGTGGCAATCTTTTGCAGTAGGGTTTGAATATGTACCCTGTGGAAGTTAGTGTAATGATTCTGTGGATAAACTCTGGACTTTTTCATTCAGATCCGCAATGGACTTAATCAGAATCGGGATCAGGTCATTATATCGCACCGTATAATATCCGTCTGCATCCTCACTTACCATTCCCTGTTTATCAGCACCGAACTCTTCCAGCAGGGAAAGCAACTCCTGTGCAATGAGTCCAATTTCTCGATCTGGATGCTCGTTGGATATCCGGTGATAGGAAACGGGGTTAAGTTTGCAAATAAAGTCGAGACCGAGATTCACAGGTTGTAGGTCCTCCTTTAAGCGGATGTCAGAACTAGAACTAAAGGGCACCGGTCCTGATATCAAAGTAATATTGGCATTGCCTATCCTTACCTGATTACTGCGCACTTTCACACTGGTACCAATTGCAATTGCATTGACAAGTGGATTGGTGTTGCTACCCACCATCTCGGTTTCAGCACCGGCAAAAACATTGGAATCACCCATTACTAAGGTTCCGATTATTATTTATAAGACTATAACCGGACAGGGCACCTACAAAGGTGTTCGCACCACCTTTTGTCAAATTTTTTCCTGACAGATAACCGATAAAACAATTAACATTCCCAACAAAGCTTTCACCTGCCAGTGCACCAAAAAAAGAATTTCCATCTCCAGTAGTCCCTAAGCTTCCGGCCTTATTTCCAAAATATGCATTATTACTGCCCTCAGATTGCAAAAAACCAGCATTGGAGCCGTAATAACTATTTCCTGAACCTGAAATATTAAGTGCTCCTGAAAGTGTTCCTGCGAAAGTATTGTGTGTGCCATCCAGCGTTCTTAACCCGGATGCCTCTCCAAAAAACGAATTGTTTGTCCCTTCCAAGTTATCTCTACCAGCGAAAGCACCTATAAATGTGTTTGATTGTCCGGAAGTATTTTGGCTCCCAGCCCTACTTCCCACGAAGGTATTTCTGTGCTGTCCAACGTAATTTGTCCGGGTTCCCGCTTCAACGCCTATGCTGATAGATGTTGAATCAGACATGTGATACAGATTCAAATTTCCAATGATTCTACTGTGACCTTCCACATCCAAATGTTGACTTAAAATGACATTCACCTAAAAAAAATTGAATGCCAGAGCTATTATAATGCTTGAATATTTCATGATATATTGTTCTCAGGTATCTTTTGTTATTAACCTGATTAATTTGATAATTAGTGATAATAAACTTGACTTAGGGTTGAAATGAGCAGGTAGGTCATGACAAGAGAAATTAAAATGATTAAGAATATCAACCACGTTTCTAGGCTCCAACCTGGCTTTTGACCATTGCTTTTCATACCCTGCAGAATTAGCTACTCAGCAAGTATTTGACGAATCTCCCTAATAAATAGATCACTGGAAATATGCTTGAGAACGCAACTATTAGCAGTACTTCTTTAACACTATCCTTCGTAGATTCTGACAAAGTCAATCTTGACTTTGATGAGTTTTGCTCAGCTTTTAGAGACTTATCTTTCATTTTATTTGGTTTTATAAATTTTAAGAATAAGGTGCGTATAAACAATACAGCCCATGCATATATTTCCCACAGATTCCAGGATAGCAAATGAGCATAGTATACCTATGACCACCTGGCCCAACAGGGAATTTATGAGAGTGAGCGCCAGACCACTCAATGCAAAGAGGAACCCGACCCTGGCAGCGAATATCTTGGGAGCCTTGTTTATGGGCTTTATTCGCAGCCTGAGTATTCGGGCATATGATTTGGCTAACCAGCTCATGGGGCTACTGTTGAGCTGAGTAAAGCCCCTGATGTAGTAATCCAACACCACGATCAACATTATTTCGGGCCATTGGAATATTATGGATACCGACGTGAGCAATGCCATAAACATTCCTGTAAAGCGGACCATATTTTCATCCAGCTTCTCGCGAGAGACAGGACATATAAGCGACTTCATTATGGTGATATTTTGATTTAACAATAGATCAGCTTCTGTTAGGTTGCTGATTGATGACAGGGTAAAGTTGCGCCAGTCGAAAAGCGCATACCACCAGATATCCGTCAGAAAAGCACAGATTTGTCGCCAGAGAGTGTAAAGAGCTTTGGGCGTAGAAGCTATAGATGTCGCATATAAATGCAACTGACGTCCATTGATACCAATGAGGTTGCATTTGACCCAATTCTCGTAGCAGTATGAGGATTTAAAGAGGTAATATCATAAAGAGCAGAAGTAGTGCGAAAAGTAATTAGGAGGTCGAATCTTTGAGAATTTTGCCTGGTAGGACGCCGAACTGCTCTTGAAAACACTTTGAAAAATAGGACGGGTTGCTGAATCCCACCTGGTAAGCAATCTCGGTGACAGATCCAGACCTGGCATCTAGCAACTCTTTGGCTCTTTCTAATCGGAAAGAACGTATGAAATGGCTGGGACTGATATTTGCAATCGCCTTCAGTTTTCGGTGTAGTTGAGATCGACTCATGGACATGGATTCTGCCAATTGCTCCACTCCAAATAGCTCATCACTGATGTGCGATTCAAGGTGGTTTGACAAGTCCATAAGGAAACGTCTTTCCATGCTATCTACTTCAACGGGCTTTGGATGGATCAACGATTCTAAGTTGTAGTGATCATGGAGTTTCAATCTGTTGGCCAGGAGATTACTAATGGTGAGCAATAGTTCCGTGGCATTAAAGGGCTTGGTAATATAGGCATCGGCAAGGCTCTCCAAACCCAAAAACCTATCTTCTTCCTGCGATTTGGCCGTGAGTAAAATGATGGGAACATGGCTGGTTCTCACATCATCTTTTAATTTTTGGCATAACTCGATCCCGTCAACCGCTGGCATCATAATATCACTAATGATGATATCTGGAGTATGTTCTATTGCCAGATCTATTCCTTGTCTTCCATCACCGGCTTTCAATGTCCTATAATCTTGAGCAAGTATTTGTTCCAAGTACATCTGCAGATCCGAGTTATCCTCGACGAGAAGGATCAGTTCATCTTTTCCCTCCTCATTGATCAGGTTCCTTGTAATTGCTTCCTGAATAGGAGATTCTTTCAATTGATGGTGAGACAAATGTGATGAGGAAGGCATAATTGGTATTATCTGATCATCCGTCAAGTGGTCCTTACCCAGGGGAAGTAAAATGGTGAAGGTGCTACCCTGTTCTACATTGCTTTGGAGCTTTATTTTTCCTCCATGCAATTGGACATATTCTCTTACCAATGATAAGCCAATACCCGTAGAAGACCCCTGTTCCGTACTATGAGCCTGATAGAAACGATCAAAAATATGTGCTTGCATTTCCTTTGGGATACCAACACCATCATCATGTACTTTAATGCTGATAAACTCCCTTTCTTTCAATATCACTTTAGAAATAGTAACCGCAATAGTGCCTCCTTCTCCAGTAAACTTCACGGCATTAGAAATTAAGTTAGTGATAGCCTGTTGCAATTTGTCTGCATTAAAATAGATGTAAACACTTTCTTCATCAGATTGAAAACTGAGATTGATATGTTTTCGAGCTGCAGCTCCCTCGAAAAGCATAGTCCAGCCCCGAAGATGTGGAATGACATCTTGTAAAGTTGCATTCAATTGCACCTGGCCAGCTTCAAATCGTGAAAGCTCAAGGAGCTGATTGATCAAAAGAAGAAGCCGGGCTGCATTCTTTTTCACTACTTGAAGCAACTTTCGGTCCTCTTCCAATTCTAATTTATCTATCAGTTGCTCCACCGGACCTTGAATCAAGGTAAGAGGTGTCCGAAATTCATGCGAAATATTGGCAAAAAACCGAGACTGTAATTTATTGACATCTTCAAGATGTTTTCGCTCAAGAGCTTCGCTTCGAAGCTGTGCTTCCTTGCGTTGAGAGCGAAATCGGAAGGAAAGAAAAAGTAACAGTACAAATAAAAGCGAAGCCAGGACTCCAACAGCAAAAATGTTTCTCCACAACCTGCGATTTCTGGATTGAAGCTGTAAATCTGCAATCTCCTTCTCTTTTCTTTGAGACTGATATTGGGCTTCCAATCTTGCAACACGTTCAGCAGTCTCAATGTCCAATACACTGTCCTGCAGCTCATGATATTTATCTGAATAATTAAGAGCGTCTCGAAAATTTCCATTTCGCTCAGAAACTCTGCGGAGTCCCGTCAGTATTTCCATAGATCGTTTGGGTATAGACAAATCTTGCGCTTCAGCTAATAATCGTAAATAAATAGTCTGGGCAGAATCCAGTTTCCCCAAATCACTCAGTACATCGGCATATATCAGTTCCGCATTGAGTATATCTATCGCATTTTCCAGTTCGTACGAAATTGATCTTGTCCTGTTAGCAAAACTCAAGGCTAGATCCAGGTCACCGAGTTCCCTATACACGACACTCAAATTGGCGCAAGACTCTCGAATACCTCTTTGAGATCCCGCATTTTCACGCATTGAAAGGGATTGCAAATAATACTGAAGGGCAGTATCCAATTTTTGCTGTCGATAATATACCGCTGCAATATTGTTGTAAGAGTGTGCAAGACCCAGGGTATCATTTTGACTTTCCTCAAAGTCCATACATTGTTTATGATATTTAATGGCCTGAGCGTAATTGCCTTGCTCTTCCATGATCAATGCCATCATAGCTAAACAAGATTTAGCTCCTACGGGTCTTTCAATTGACTCATATATCTGAAGCGATTTAGTAATTGCTTCAAAAGCCTCATCGTGAACTCCCTGCATCCATTTACCTACACCTATTCTATAGTAAGCAGAAGCAATTCCTCTTTCATATCCGATTTTCCTTGACAGTTCTAAAGAGACCCTTGCCAAAGAATCTGTCTTCTGTGGGTCGACATTCCAATATCCAAAACTGATATCATTGAGTAAATCTACCCTTTCAGTTTTTCCTGTTGTCTGTAAGAGGACGGCCTCTAAACTATCAAGAGTTGAAAACTGAAAGGCAGTCATGCTACCAAAGCACAGAGTAATAATGAAGCATGAAATTAGCAGCCTTTGAGCTATTGTCATGATGATGACCTAATTAATAGGGTTTGGGTCTATTACGAAAATACGTCATTGCTATGAATAATAAAGGTTAATGATCTCCGATTTCACGAAAACAAAAATTCAAAACATCTTTATCTAATAAGGTGACAGCATGCACTATACTCCACCTTCAAGATCCATTATAAATTCTCCGTAAAGTTGTATTTGGGTGCGTCCTAATAGATCCAAAGCAAATAAGGAATTGCCATCAAAACGATAATCAGAAATAAGAAGCCAAAAAGCAATCCAAGGCCCCAAAACTCCTTAGCAGAGAAAAAACCACTGCCATAAAATACGGGAGCCGGACCGGTGGCATAAGGGGTCAGGACACCCATCAAACCTAACGTATATCCTAGCACCAGGCAAAAAGGGATCAAAGGCATGTCATGTACACTAAGGCCTACACCAAGAAACAAGGGAAACAGCGCTGTTGTGTGTGCTGTGAGACTAGCGAAAACATAATGCAATAAATAAAATATAGACACTAGTAAAACCATGACAGGGATTGGTGATAGAGACTCTAGTGCCGACGTACTTTCCTGTGCTGCCCAACCAATGATGCCAGTGATACCTAATCCATTTGCCAGAGTCACCAGCGTACCAAACCAGATTAGAGCACTCCATGCTGATCTGTTTTGAATCAAATCCTGCCAATCGAGGACTTTCAATAGAATCATCAGGACAATAACCAGCCAGGCGACCGTGGTAGGATGGATAATTTGTCTTCCAAAAATCCATAGAATCAATGCAATGAAAATCATACTCGCCATCTTCCATTCCGATGAACCCAAAGCACCCATCCTGACAAGTTCAGTTCTAGCCCATTGTGCTATTTTCGCACTCTTTTTAATTTCTGGTGGATAAACCCTGTAAATTAAATACGGAACAAAAACAAGCAGAAAAATTCCACTCGGCAAAAATCCCAGAAACCATTGCGTCCAAGAGATTTGAATACCACCAATTTCCTCAATGAAAGCAATAGCCAATAAGTTGGGAGCCAGTGCTGTCAGAAAGATGGAACTGGTGATTGCAGTAGCACAAAATCCTGTCCACATGATATAAGCCCCCATCTTGCGACTGGTGATTCCTGGTTCTGATCCAAACAATGGCGGAATATTTCGAATGATCGGATAAATAGTGCCGGCACTACGTGCTGTATTGGAAGGGGTAATAGGTGCCAGAAGCAAATCTGCTAAAGTCACTGCATACCCAAGCCCCAGTGATGACTTACCAAGTTTCGAGACCAATATCAGAGCAAGTCTGCGACCCAGTCCACTCTTTTCGTATCCTGTCGATAAAATAAAAGCACTGAAGATCAACCAGACCGTCTTATTAGAAAAACCACTTAGCCCCCACTCTATCGCTGCCTGACTGGAATCCCCAACGAGCTGAAAACTCACCGCCACTGTGACACCAATAAAACTGACCGCCGCCGGGGATAGCGACTCCCATATCAAGCCAGCAATTGTAGCTGAAAATAATGCCAGGAAACACCAGGCTTTCCAACTTAACACTTCTGGTCGGGGAACCAATAATATGGTCACCGCGATAAGAATCGGCATTATGATCTTTATCCTGGCTTGATTCAACTTTCCTCACGTATTGAATCTTTAAGATAAACAGAAAATAGCAGAGTGGAGCGATAACTAATGACTCTGAGCTAACCCGATTTCTTGCACACATCGATAAGGGCATTGGCCACTTCCTCCGTTGTTGCGCTGCCTCCCAGATCTGGTGTCAAAACTTTGCCACCTGATGTCAGCGATTTTATGGAATGGTAGATAATATTTGCCCCAGTCTCCTCTCCCAAAAATTCCAACATCATTGCGCCGGACCAAATCATGGCAATAGGATTAGCAATTCCTTTTCCGACAATCAAGGGTGCTGAACCATGCACGGGTTCAAACATGGAAGGGTAATTTCTTTCAGGGTTAATATTAGCACTGGGTGCAATGCCCAGGCTACCGCAGATGGCAGCTCCTATGTCAGTCAGGATATCACCAAAGAGATTGGATGCGACAACTACATCCAGAACTTCTGGTTCTAAAATACATTTTGCGGCTAGCGCATCGATAAGGACTCGATCTGTCTTGACCATGGGATATTCGAGAGAAACCTCATCAAATACTTCATCCCAGAATCGATAGACATGCACTTGTGCATTTGATTTCGTAGCACTTGTCAGGAATTTATTTCGCTCCGAAGCCAATTCAAATGCATATCGAATAACACGTTCAACACTATCCCTGGTGAATACAGTAGTCTCTACCGCCAGTTCTCCAGGTAAGCCTGCATGGGCTTTACCCCCTGCCCCAACGTACTCACCTTCCGTATTTTCGCGTACCACAACAAAGTCAATGTTTTGCCCATCTCGCAATGCCAGAGGACTGGGAACACCCGGCATTAATTCGCTTGGTCGAAGGCAAACATATTGGTCAAATCCCTGACAAATGGGTATGCGTAAACCCCGTAACGAAATGTGATCCGGAACACTGGGAAAACCAACCGCACCAAAATAAATGGAGTCGAAACCACTTAATATCTTAAGGGCTTCCTTTTCCATCATACGACCATGCTGCAGATAATAATTACATCCGTATGGAAAATAAGTGTACTCCATCCGAAATGAATCAGTGATTTCTCCTATAAGGTCCAGGACCCTGACACCAATTGGTGTAACTTCCTCACCAATCCCATCTCCGGGTATCACTGCAATATTATAGTGCTTCATAATTTTCAAAAGTTACCAAATTCATGACGCTGAATTCTTATTAACAACGTAATAAATATCTACTCGAGATGAAGTCTCATTGTCAAAACAAGTGCAGTTTAGATGCTTACGAAAGATAATGAAACTCATAATATGGGGGACCAATAGTCCACAATAGAGAGCATCAACAGGAAGCTCTACAACCTTATACCTCATTTTAAGACTGCCAGGTCATCCAATCGACCCGCCAATTCTTCAATGGATTCTTTGGTATGTAATTCGACGATTGCCTGGCGTACACTTGTATACGTTTCATGGATGGGACAAGGTCGCTGATCATTACATTTATCCAGGCCTAAACCGCACTGAGTATATAAGCTATCTCCATCCAAAGCTTCAACGATAGATCGGATATTACATTCGTTTCGTTGTTTATCCGTCATTTCAAAACCACCATTAGGACCTTTGATAGACTTTACAATGCTCGCTCTAGCTAGTTGCTGCATAATCTTCGCGGTAAAGGGAACAGGTGCATCAATGTTCTTAGCCACCTCCTGACCTCCCACTCTCCGTCCATGCTTAGACTCATAGGCTACAAACAAAATAGCTTTTATGCCGTAAGTTGCAGTTTTTGATAGCATGATTCCTTGTTTCAATTAATAACAGAAAAACGTCAAAGGTACATCAAAGGTTGATTCAACCGAACGGTAGGGAGCTTTAAGCTTAAAATTGAATACTTGTTGAAATATAGAGATTGCGTCCCCTGGCATTCAGAAGCCCGGCCTGAGTCCCCAATGTGGATCTACTGAGATGTTCTGCATACACTACATTAGTGAGGTTCTGAATACCTGCCTGCAGCTTCCAGTTGGATGCTAAATGATAGCTGCCCTCTACGTTTATAGTAGTAAAGCTGGGGCTTGAAGACTCTCCAAATTCAGTCGACACTCTATTTTGCGCAGACACATAACGTACTTCCGCCCGCCCTATCAGACGAGCTGACTTATCTTGCCAAGAGATTCCGTATCGCAAATCCAATGGAGCTATTTCCGGTAAAGGCTCAAGTCTTTCCAAATCCTGACCGTAGGTATACGCTATATCCAGGGTATGTGAAAACCCATGATTCATATCAAAATCAGCATCCACTTCAAAACCCGTCTTTAATGCATTGTCGATATTGGTAAATTGCCTTACACCGGGTCGATTGGGCATCAGAGGCTCTACGTCATCAACGATAAGAGATGTGATGTAGTCCTCCAGATAAACACCAAATACATCCAGGTTGATGCTTGCCTTTGTGTTTTTCCACTCGAGCGTTATGTCCATTTGATGGTTTACCTCTGGTTTAAGGTTTGGATTCCCTATCAGCTCGTATGGATCCACGCCCACGGGAAATCTATTGATGTATCTTTCAGTAAGTCCGGCACTCCGCATGGCCCTTGCTGCCCAAAAACCAAGGGCCATGTTCTGTCCCAGGTTTCTTATCGCTCCCATACTTACACTTGGTAAAATCTGGGTGCTGCTAATGTCACCGTACTGGTCAGTAAATGTCTGATCGGCATCCAGCAGGTCCGATTGATTTAACTCCATACGAATTGATCCTACCATATTCCATCCTCCCTGACGTATATGGTACTCGGCAAATGTACCTGCCCGGACGATCTGACCGTGTTGCCATGCATTATCCTTGAAGACCTTTCCGGTCATAGGTCCCATCAGTACCTCTCTGGTGCGGATTCCTTTTGCTCGTTCTCTTTTTATGTCAAATCCC
Source organism: Saprospiraceae bacterium (assembly GCA_050298535.1). Classification (GTDB taxonomy): domain Bacteria; phylum Bacteroidota; class Bacteroidia; order Chitinophagales; family Saprospiraceae; genus JABDMH01. The sequence goes on along the minus strand of JBNKUI010000111.1, from coordinate 16,847 downwards.
GCGTACAATCGCCGATTATCAAATCTCCAGAAACCTTCAGATCTACCGCCCACATTATCTGTTTTTGCATCTGTACCAGCGTCCATCATCCTAGGATCCAAGGGTTTTAGAAAATTATCCATACGATGATCCACGGCGGAAAGGAAAACGGTAGTCTTCCAGGTTTCCAGGTCACGATTCGCAAATGTGACTTGATGTGTTGCATTTACCATGGTGGTCTGATCTTTTCTCAAATCCATCATCAGGGAAGGAAAATCCACATCTTTGGCCCAGTTATGAAATGCGGAAATCCGCACGGACTGATTTTTGCCGAATTGGTAGGCCATATTAGTACCCAGGCTATTCCGCGTGTAATCTCCTTGTATCTTCTGATCGTCGCCGTCCCTATAATCATTGCCAGTAGCCAGTGATCCAAGCACCGCAATATTATGATGTTGGCCACTCCAGCTGAGCATCCCTTCCGAACGATAACTTCCCCCGTTTTCTTCGTATCGACCTGACCAACGACCTGAAAGTGAAGACTTAGCGGTGTACCGTGCAGGTTCAGTTATAAAATTAATTGTGCCTCCAAGCCCACCCCCAAAACGCAGCGCATAGGGACCTTTTAGGATTTCCACTCGCTGAATCATGTTCGGAGCCATTTGACTGGTCGGTGGATCCATTCGATTAGGACAGGCAGCCGTGGCACTCTGGGTGCCATTCATTACTATATTTAGCTGGTCATACTTAAATCCTCTCATCACTGGATCCATACCATAGGATCCACTTTTCCGAATACCACTCAGGACTGGCTTTTGGCTTAATATCTCTCCGGCATCATGTGCCATTTTTTCCTCGTATGAAAGATGATGATCCTCCTGCTCTGAAACTTTGGGTCGCACAGCAATTACCGTAACAGGCTGAAGGTTTTGCTCAAGAGGCATACATACATATTCACCGATTTCTACTGTTCTCTGTAAACGATCATCTGACAGCGTCCACACCCCGTAACCCAGATAGGACATCCGCATCACTTCTCCCTCTATATATTGAAAGGAAACTATGCCATCGGGACCCGATACACCATTTTGATCTGCATATGAATAGGTGGCACCTATCAATGGTAGTGCCTTCTCATTTAAAACCGTAAATCGCTGTAACTCCTGACCCAACAGATCCATATTTAGACCCACGAGCACGACAAGAAAAACAACTATTTTTTTCATTTCGATGATATTAATAATTATGGAATGCCGTAGGTATTCCGAATCAGAAATCCTTGTGATTTCCTAACCGCTTGAGAGATAGCAGGGGAAGCAAAATCCATGTCAAAATGGATAGCATGATTAGCACCGTTCCCCAGGTCTTTCCTAAAAATGTTGATAATACAGCTCCCGTATATCCCATCATAGCAGAAATATCCAATTTCAGAATGATGAGTATCCTTGCCATATCGATGGGGTTTAGTACGATGGCGCCGATAGTCAGCTGATCCAAGGGGTAGTCCTTGAACACCAATAAGAGTAGTAGTACGACACCATCATAGAGAATGGCAAAAGTCAACCAAATCAGAATGGAAATGCTAAGGCCCTTGACCTTATCATCATATCGCATGGCCACCAAAAAAGCAATCAGGGAAAAAATAATCGATAGTGTGCAAGCCATAGTCAGGAGTATCAAAAAAATGGAGAGGGTTTCAGTCTGCAGCACTCCAAAGAAAAGCATCGGCAAGCCCACCCCTACCAGGACACTCACACATAAAGTAATCGCAAGACCGCCGTACACGGAAATAAAAATATTCCACCTTGACAGTGGCTGACTCATTAGCATTTGAATAAACTCACGCGAATTGTAGTAATACGTCGTGCCAAACAACAAGCCGATGAGCGGCGTCAGTCCCAATGTGATATTGGTCATACTGATGAGCACTTTGGAATTGTCATTACTGAGTAACCAAAGGGACACTGTAGTAATCAGATAGAATGCAGTATAAATGTACACCCACCTGCTACGTACCATCTCATAAAAACTATACCTCAATATATCCTTCATGATTTGGAGATTTTTTCTTGTGATCAAGAATTTGAGCAATTGCATTTTCCAGGCTCTCTTCCATCTGCAGCTGTAGCAGTCTGGAAAGACTTCCCTGGAAATAAACCTGCCCATCTAAAAGAAATAGAATATCATCCGCCAGATCTTCGGCCAGACTCATAATATGAGTCGTCAGAATAATCGTCTTACCCCTTTCCTTTTCAATCCGTAGAAAATCCTTGAATTTTTTTATCGACAGCGGATCAAGGCCCGCACTGGGTTCATCCAGGATAATCAGCGGACTATCGTGCATTAACGCAAGTGTAATATTCACTTTCTGCCGATTTCCTCCCGAGAGATTGGACATCTTTTTATCGAGCTCAGGCGCCAAGTCAAACAAATCGACCAATTCATTTTCTCGCGTTTCTCCACATTTGATTGACTTCATGAGTTCGATCAATTCTCTTCCCGTCAAGTTATCCGGGAACCTGGCGATCTGTGGTAAGTATCCTAAGCTTTGTCGGTATGCATATTCTCCGATTACACTTTTATTCTGAAACAAGATCTCTCCGCTATCGGGTAGTACCATACCCAAGAAGCACTTTAGCATAGTGGTCTTACCCGAACCATTGGGCCCCAGCAAAGCAATAATACCCTGACCCTCAATTTCGACATCGATGCCCTTCAGGACATGATTTTTCTTAAAAGACTTGTGGAGACTCTTTATAGAAATCATAGGCCTCTGCTCATTTTGGGTGCGGGATCGAAGACATCCTTGGGGGTAAAGACGGGACTCACTTTCTCCGCAAAATTGACAATATCAACAAAGAGGCTGCGCAGCAGGATGACGGACTCTGGCACCTGATTCATCACAAACGAAAACAAACTCACAGGATAATAGGGCACATCACCCAGTCCGTCCTTATCCAGATCGTACCCGGCGTATGCACTCCAATAATTATTTTCAATTGTATTATTATAAAGCTGAGCCGAAACCAGCATATCTAATGAATTATATAGAAAATTATTGTTGATGATATTATTTTCCTCACATCCTCCCGAAAACTTGATGGCCCATCCATTCCTTACAAATTCATTGCCCTCATATTGTATACGATTACTTCCTTCCACAAAAATTGCAACCGAGTTTTCAGAAAAGGTATTATCCAAAATGTCGGCATCATAGATTTCTTTGAGTAGCAATCCATAGGCAGCATTTCCCCAATTTTTATAGAAATTATTTTCCTTCATTTCTATTCTGCGGGAAAACATCACCGCGACACCGACACCATTGTTTTCAAATCGATTTCGGAAATACCGATCATCATTTGAAAACATGAAGTGGAGGCCATATCGAATATTGCCGTAGCTATAATTTTCACTAATAAAACTATTATCAACAAATTCAAAATAAACACCATCGCGATGTCCTGTTATTGTATTATTGACAATCATAAGGCTATCGCAGTACCAGGCATGTACACCATTCCCACTATCCGCTTCCCGTACTGCATTCCCCGCTATTCTATTTCCTTCCACCTGTCCATTTCTGGCGCGCTCCAGATAAATGGCAAAAAAACAATGATCAAAACGGCAATTGGAAATTCGAAAATTCTTACTCCGCCTAATTCGGATTCCGGCATTTTCCTTTAAATAATTTGTCTGCACACCCGTGAAAACCAGTCCATCTATAGCAACACCATCACTTACAATCGTCAAAATTTCCCCACCAGAAGCAGCCACAAATGTCGCGCCCTCCTTACCGATCATAGTAATCATTTTGTCGACCACAATATTCTCTACAACATACTGGCCCCCCATCATCAAGATAGTGTCACCCTCTACACTTATATCATATGCCTGTTGAAATGTGGAATGTGTACATGAGGCACATACCTGATGTGTATTTGCAAGAGCACTAAAAATGCCCATCAAAAAACCGATCGAAATCAGTATTTTTTTCATTGGTATTGATCCTTATATACCCTCAAAATCTCTTCAAAGTCAAACAGTTTGCCTGTTTTTTCCTCTTGCATTCTGCTGGCTATCTCTCGACTTCCGTATGAGGAAAGATTACCTCCCATCGGACTAGGCAGATTTTCACTGACCAGAAATATTGCATTCTTAGCTTCAATAAGGGTATGGGGATTTGCATAATCCGTGACCATTATATATGCGTATTCTATATCCTGATCACTTAAGAATTGACGGAACATGCACTCTGCTGAATCGAATTTATACACCTTTCCTTTTGATGTCACTAACTCAGCTCCAAAATTGGGATCAGATATCTTCATCCTGCAAAAGATACATTCATCCTGATGGTAGTTAATCTCTGACACCTCTGGCTTGCAGGCAATGATAAAGAGACAGCAAAACAGGATTATTCTTCTCATTTCACAGTAACTTTTGACTTTAACCAAAAAGCGATGATTGACAGTAACAGTGAAATACCGGCTAAAACACCGCCAATATGAGGTACTGATATCGCTGTGAAATTCAGTATTTCTTTTCTGCCAATTAAAGGAGGTTGAAAGGAGGCGTCTTCAAATTTCATAGGAGCGTTGGAATCCAGGTTATGACCATAATCATATTCCCATAAATAGAAATCATACAGTCCCAAGCAAAATACCAGCAACAGTAGTACAGCCCAAAGACCATAGATCATTTTACGGTCCAGTAACGCCGCCACCAGAGCGGTCACCATAAAAAATATGACTATTGGCGTCATATACTTTAATTCCGGTATCGAGTCTGGTTCTATTTTTTTCATCCCGATGTAATGATTGAGAATATTCACATTCTGTAAAGTACCAGGAGATGATCCACCAATTTTATCGATATATATATGCATCTGTACACCATCTGGATATTGAGGAGCCAGTAACGTGATACTCCACATAGGCCAGATGAAAAGTGATGCTAAGAGTACAACTGCAAGAAACATGAGGATTCTTGGCAAGTTTTTCATGATTGGTTTATTTAACGAAAAGAATAAGGTTGGTGAGAAGGCACCCGCATAACAGGCAACTTCTCACCATTTCTTTAGTTAGATCAGGATACCGGTTCTCCAGTACTCCAAGTAAGTTCTGTGTTACTGCCTGCGGGAGACACTCTGATATACCCCTGCATTTCCTGATGGAGAGCAGAACAGAAATCGGTGCAGTAAAATGGGAATACCCCTTCTCGTTGAGGCTTCCAGTACAGTGTCTCAGTCTGGCCCGGCATGATCAACAATTCGGCATTTAATGCACCCTGTACAGCTAAACCGTGAGGTACATCAAAATCCTGTTCAAGGTTTGTCACGTGGAAATACACATCATCACCAACCTTAACCCCTTCAATATTATCAGGTGCAAAGTGGCTTCTGATCGTTGTCATGTAGATATGTACCGTGTTTCCACTTCTCTCTACACGGGTATCTTTTTCACCCAGTGCCCGAAATGGATGTTCGTTTTCTTCCAGCGGAAAGATTCTTTTACTTTTTGAGACAATTTTATCCGCTGCGATTCCCTGCGCATAGTGAGGCTCACCAATCGTGGGAAAATCGAGAAGCAGCTTCATCTTATCACCCGAGATGTCATAGAGCTGCGCTGAGTGATTCATTTCAGGACCTGTAGGAAGGTAACGGTCTTTGGTGATCTTGTTCAATGCCACCATGTACTTACCATCCGGTTTTCTGGAATCACCACCAGGAATCATCAGGTGTCCCACACTATAGTATGTAGGCACTCTATCCAGAACTTCCCATGTACCTACTTTCCATTTTACAACTTCCGAAGAAATAAAGAAAGTCGTGTACGCATTACCCTCGTTGTCAAACTCTGTGTGCAGTGGTCCAAGACCCGGTTTTGTTACGACACCTCCCAGCACTTTGTCGTACTGCAGTACAGGTACTCCTTCAATAGTGGTTTCAAATGCTTCATCTTCTATCGCCTGCAACATATTGGTAAATGAATGCACCGTCAGATCTGCGGACAGCTTACCATTACCAATAATATATTCGCCCGTAGGATCCACATCAACCCCATGTGGTGATTTAGGCGTAGGTAAGAAATATACCAGACCAGGACACTCCGCAGGAATCAGAACTTTTACAGTTTCCTTCTTTTCTGATGTGGCCGTGTGCGTACGATCACTATAACGATTCACATAGTACTCCGCAGGAATTTCCCGAAATTTTCCCTCTGCAAGGTATTCTTCCGCCTTTTTCCAGTTAATCGCAGCAATAAAATCCTTGTCGTTTTGTGAGGCATTTACTTCCAGAAGGTCATGTTTCTGCTCCGTATTATAGGAGGTAAAAAATGTCCATCCGTGAGATTTGCCTTTACCGCTGTGTGCCAGGTCATAGTCAAAGGCTGGTAGTAAAACCTGAAATGCAATATCCATTTCTCCCTCGTCCCCTACGTTCACATAGGTGAGCATCCCTTTGAAGTTCTCTTCGTAGGAGCTAATCGCCACGTCCTTTTGCGGATACGGAACACCAAATCGGGTTCCTGCCACTACATATTCTGTATTCTCTGTTGTAAATGGAGAACTGTGATTACCACCACTATTGGGGATCTCGATGATCTCTGCCGTCTCGAAAGTCGACAAGTCGATCCTTGCGATCCTTGGCGTGTTGTTTCCATTAATAAATAACCATCTGCCATCTGTTTCACCTGCTGTTTGAGATAATTCAGGATGGTGAGCATCGTCCCAGGGAACAAATCCAAAGGAGGTATTTAACATAGGCTTAGTCTCCTCGTTGTAACCGTATCCCTTCTCCGCATCCTGAGAGAAGACCGGAATTACTTTCAATAGTCTTCCACTGGGGATGCCATATACAGATACCTGGCCGCTAAATCCACCCGACATAAAGCCGTAAAACTCATCGTACTCACCCGGAGCCACATACACGGCACTGGCAGCATCACTATTTAGCACTCCGCCAGCTGCCTTACTGGCCGATGAATTACATCCATGGAAGGCGATGATAGCTACAGCAACAGTAAAGCTGAAGACTATGATCAGTTTTAATCGCTTATTCATTTTGTTAGAATTATAAATGTGAATCAATACTTCAAAGATAATATATTTTTCAATAAAAGATAAAAACATCTTAATATATTTTAATCTTTTTATTACCTTTGATTTAGATCTTATAGAGATGTTTAGTAAGTCAGTACGATATCGCATGAGAACTTTAATCTACCTGGCATGGCATTCCAGTGATGAGACCTTTTTAAAGCTGGAAACGATTACAGATGCCTTGCAGATATCAAAGCCTATGATGGCGAATGTGCTACAGCAGATGGCGCGACAGCGAGTCATCAATTCACGCAAAGGCAGGAATGGTGGTTTCTATATGTCGGATGATCAAAAATCACGGTCTTTGATGGAAGTGCTACAGATACTTGGTAGAGAGGATCTAAGGGTGGATCGTTGTCTGTTAGGCCTGCATGACTGTGATCAAAAGGATCATTGTCCATTCACTCATGAATTGCAGATGGTACAGGAAGGATTTCATACGCTCTATCAGGACAAGAGCATTGCAGAACTTTCAAACTACATATATACTTTACATAAAACTGTTTAAAATGAAAAAGACATTATTTGGTCTAGCAGTAATTTTAATTGCACTGGCCTGTGGCCAAAACTCCACAGACTCCTCATCTCAGGATGCATTAACACAAGGCCAAGAGGGAGTAATGGCTGACGATGGAAAAGGGGTCGGGGAGATTACAAATGTCACATTGAATGTTCCGCTACATGAAGATATGGTTCAGAAAGGCAAGGCAATCTACGAGATGAAATGTGCCGCCTGCCACAAACTAAGTGGAGCGAGAGTGGTGGGACCCAGCTGGGCAGGCATTACCACCAAAAGACAACCGGAATGGATTATGAACATGATCACCAATGTGGAAGTGATGCTCGAAAAAGACCCTGAAGCGAGGGCACTGCTGGAAGAATGCCTGACACGCATGCCCAATCAGAACGTTTCGATCGGTGATGCACGGGATATTCTTGAGTTCATGTATTACAACGATCAGGAGAACACCTCTGAATGAGCCCTTCGATGAATGTTAAGCTGAGCCGTGGGTATCAGTCCTCACTTTTATTTTTTTGCCTCGCGGCACTATTTGGGCTCATATTAAGACTGGCATTTTCGATCAATTTACCGGATTGGATCTCATTTCCTAATATCCGTCATGCCCATTCCCATGTAGCGCTACTGGGATGGCTTTTTGCCGGATATTTTTTGACCATTACCCATGCTTTTTCATGGCAATGGGATGCCTTTTATAGACTCTTTCTAGGTCTACAGCTGACGGTAGCGGGTATGGCACTTACTTTTCCTGTGACGGGATATGCTGCCATATCCATAGCCGTATCGGGCATTCATATCGTGCTTTCCTATGTGATGATCTGGCGTTTATGGCGTGCAAGCACCCAGTTGAAGTCCGGAGCCGTATCAAAGTATTTCCTTCGTGCTTCGCTTGTGTTTCTATTTCTCGCCTCCTTAGGGGTCTGGAGTTTGGGCCCGCTCATCATGTCCTCATGGAAGGGCACCGCCGTATATTATGGTGCTATTCAATGGTACCTACACTTCATGTTTAATGGTTGGATGATCTTTGCGCTCATCGCCATCGCATACCGGTATTTGGAAAAAAAGGAAATATCTTATCACGTTGGCTATGCAAAAAGGGCATTTGGCACCTTGACTCTTTCCACGCTTCTCACTTTTGCTTTGGCCATCACCTGGTCTACGCCCCTGGATCTCATCTTTTATATCAACAGTCTGGGCGTTATTTTACAATTGTTTGCATTATTCTTACTCTGGTTTTCGGTGAGGCACCTTGCCAAACAGGTACTCTCTAACCTACCAGCCCAGGGACGCGTATTATTCAAAATTTCTATTATCGCCCTGGTCCTCAAAATTATCATTCAGACCGCCGTGGTGTTTCCTTTCATTGCAAAGATCAGTTATACCATCAAGCATTTCACGGTAGGCTTTATTCATCTCCTGATGCTGGGTTGTCTTTCTGCATTTATTCTCGCCTATATACGGTCCGAACTCAACTACAGGTTCAATCAAAAAGCAGCCCTGCTGTTTATCGCAGCTATTGTGGCCACAGAGATACTTCTTTTTGGTCAGGGCCTATTGCTTTGGTTGGGAAAAGGGTTTATTTCCCTTTATTATCACTCCATGACTATTTTTTCACTCCTGCTGGCCATTGCCATACTTTGGATCACGGCATCCCTAAAAACAAATAGCCATGAAATCGGATATAAAGACGCATGATGATGTCGTAAGGATGGTGGACACCTTCTACCATAAAGTCAACAAGGACGAATTACTTTCCCCAATATTTAATGAGATAGCCAACGTAAATTGGGATCATCATTTACCTAAAATGTACCGGTTTTGGCAAACACTCATTTTTGGTGAAACACTCTACAAGGGCAATCCTTTTGCCGCCCATATTCCTTTGCCCATCGGCGAGGATCATTTCCACCGTTGGCTTCACTTGTTTGATGAAACTCTCTCCGAATTATTTGCAGGTACCGTGGCCGATAGGACATTGGAAAGAGCCCGGTCCATATCTCATATTTTCAAATCAAAGCTACAATTCATTTGACATGAAATTGGGTAATATCATAGCAAATAACTCATTCGGTGAGAAGGTACAGCTCAAACTAATCATGGAGACGCCTTTCACCCGGGAAATCAGCATTCACATCGATAAGAATCAGGTGATGAAAGAGCATCAATCTCCTCAGCCCATTACGGTACATGTGGTGAAAGGTAACATCAAATTTACTGTCGAGCAAAAGGATTATACCCTGGAAGAGGGAGATCTGCTCTGTCTGGAAGGAGCCATCCCCCACAGCTTTCTTGCCCGGGAAAAAAGCATTCTTCGACTCACTATGTCTTTGGGATCAAAAATTCCCCAAACTAAGTAAGGTCCCTTATACAATTACCTTAGCTGATACTTAGTAAGTAGAAATATGGGAAGTGAGACTCTGAATTCTGATCGACTTTAGGGCAAAATCGATATCTTGTTAATTGATCTTCAGAGAATTTAACTGTCATGCGATTCAAGGGTATTTTACTCCAATCCTTACTATTTGCCATTATGTTTCAAGCCTGTCAGCAGGAGGAAAATGACCACCATATGGACTGGTCTGTTTACAAGGGAGGTCCGGACGCCAATAACTATAGTGCGCTGGATCAGATATCAAAAAATAACGTGTCACAATTAAAGGAAGTCTGGTCGTTCTATCCCATGGACGAAACCGAGAACTTTCGATTCTGGAAGTATGAATGCAACCCCATCATTGTCGGTGATATCATGTACCTGCTCTCGGCACGTAGTATACTGTACGCACTTAACGCACAAAATGGCTCGGTCTTATGGTCTCATGATGCGCTGGATGGTCGACCCAGTGATGGAGTAAAGAGGGGCGTTACTTATTGGACAGATGGTTCGGATGACCGGATACTTTATACCATTCAGGATAAACTATTGGCAGTCGATGCACAGACTGGACAGACAATCAGTTCCTTTGGTGAAGATGGCAAAGTTGATTTATCCATTGACCAGAGGACTAATAGTGAAGCAAAAGTTCGCCTCAGCTCACCCGGTATTATTTATCAGGATCTGATCATAGTCGGTGCTGCGGTATCTGAAAGCCTGGGAGCCGCACCCGGTGATATTCGGGCCTATAATGTCATCACCGGTGATCTTGCCTGGACCTTTCATACGATCCCACATCCCGGTGAACCCGGATATGGTACCTGGCCATCTGATGCCTATATGACTGCTGGTGGTGCCAATAACTGGGCGGGAATGAGTCTTGATGAAGAACGGGGCATTATATATGCACCGACCGGATCTCCCACCTATGACTATTATGGTGCTGACCGTGAAGGAAGCAATTTATATGGCAACAGTGTGATCGCTCTGGATGCCTCTTCGGGAGAATACCTATGGCATTTCCAAACAATACACCACGATATTTGGGATTATGATCTACCCACAGCACCAAACCTGGTGACCATACAAAAAGATGGACAATCAGTAGATGCAGTAGCTCAGCCCGGGAAAACCGGTTTTATCTATGTATTGGACCGAGAGACAGGGGAACCCCTTTTCCCTATCGATGAAAGAAAGGTGCCACCCTCAAATATCCCTGGAGAACATGCCTGGCCTACACAGCCTTTCCCCAGCAGTCCGCCCCCATTTATCAGATTCACCACCAACCTACCCGATAGCATTATTTCCAAAGGATTATTCACCCCCGTTGATACGGTACCCACTTTATTACTTCCGGGTAGTCGGGGAGGTGCAGAATGGGGGGGAGCTTCCTATGATCCCGAAACCGGAGTGATGTATATCAATGCCAACGAGTCTCCCGAATTGGGTCACATGAAGGAAGTAAAAAATCAAATTAATACCTCCGGCGAAACGCTCTTTAGTGCCGGGCAAAAAATATATACCACCTATTGTGCCGCATGTCATGGAAATGAAAAACAAGGCATCGAAGCAAATCCCGCATTAGACAACATCTCTGAACGCATGGCGGACTCTCTAATTATCGAAAAAATAAATAATGGAGCCGGCATCATGCCTGCTTTCCGCACTCTCATTGAAGGGCATGAAGAGGAAATTCTAGCATTTCTTAATAATACCGGTAAAGATCAGGCAAGCTCAGGAACCTCGATTGATGATCAGTCTACTACGTATCGCAATGTCACCGCCCATGGTTATTTGCTGGATCGTGAGGGCAAGCCACTCATTAATCCACCCTGGGGTACGCTTACTGCCATCGATTTAAATAAAGGAATAATTCAATGGCAAGTACCTTTGGGAAGACATCCAATATTTCAACAGGATGGTGTACCTGATACGGGCATGGAAAATTATGGAGGTGCAGTGGTAACTGCGGGTGGACTCGTCTTTGTAGCTGCCACCATGGACCAGATGTTTCGTGCTTTTGACAAAGAAAATGGCGAATTACTCTGGGAATATAAACTACCAGGTAATGGTCTGGCAACTCCCGCAGTGTATGAAATAGATGGCAAGGAATATATCAGCATTGCCGTGAGTATTGGGGAAAGCTTTCGACATGAGAAGAGTGGAATTGTGACGTTTGGATTGTAGGAGAATGGAGTCTTCTGTCTGGTATTTTTTTATTGTTGAGTTGTAGAAAACCAAATAAAATCTCAAATCTTTTTCCCATAGATTTCCACCCGCGGCCATGCCGGATCGGATACTATGATTTCTTTACAATCATCGCCATCCATCTGTGCGACTCCAAGCAATGCTTTGCCATTTCCATCCCATATTCTTTGCCAGACAAGAAAGTCAAGTCCATCTACCGCCAGCACAACGGGATTTAAAAACCGTCTTCTGCTTCTTTTTTCTGCCATGATGATCTCCTTGGATTCCGGATTGCCATCCAGTTCGGTAAAGCCGATGATAACCCAGGAATCTGAATTGAAAACACCGCCTTCATTCGCAACAGTTACCAAAACTTCTTCATCTACACCCATCAACACGATCCTAATAAACAAAGAATCATCACTCGGCGAAGCCTCAAAAAATGCAAGATCTGGTATATGATCGCCATTAAAATCCCTGAATTCACCGTCGATATCTGGGACATCCATGTAAATGACTTGTGCCATTCCGGGGATAATTTTCTCCAATTCAATCTGGGACCAGAGCTGCAAGGGAGCCAAGAAAATTAGGATAAGAGAGATACTAAAATCGATACTTTTCATCATTTATCTATTTTTAATTTGATACTATTTCAGATCCTTTGCCCGAACTTCGGTCGCGAGACGGTTACTTTTATCTCAATTACTGGTTCAGGAATAATATCCGTTGAGTATCTACATGATCATTTATTTTCATTGTACATAAATAAATACCACTGTTCATATCTCTTCCACCACCATCCCGTCCATCCCAGGTTAGATTATATATCCCAGGGAGCTGATGTCCTCTCAATATTTGATGTACAAACTTTCCGCTTAAATCATAGATAGTTACTTCGACCGTGGAGCTTTGCGATAGTGAATAATTGATATTGGTCTGCTCGTCAAATGGGTTTGGATAGGTTTCAAACATGGGTGGTTTAGCTCTTTCCGATTGAGATACAGCTACCACCTGTGTGCCAGCGCCATATATATGGACAGAGCTGTCAATAATGTTCCAACCCATGATATCTTCATAGCCATCATTGTCAAAGTCATCGATGTCGATGATTACAAAATCATCCGCAATTTTGTGCACGGCACCATCCAAAGTCACAGCCAGATTATCTCCAAAGATTGCTTCTTTCTCCCCATCAGCATCAGCATCGATAAAGCCATGAAATCCATTCATAAGATCGCTTCGATTTTCTTCTGGAAAGGGAAATTGCCATAGGATTGTGAGGCTGTCCCCACTTCGCACCAGCATGCCACTGACTCCGTTCTGTTCGTCATGTACAAGCATAGGAAGATCAGAAATACCATCGTTATTAATGTCTGTCTCTCCAGCGGGACTAAAAAATTCCGGGTCGAATGCCAGTCTATGCCCGGATTCTACCCAATACTTGTCCTCCAGGATATAATCCTTATTTCTTCGGTACGGGTTTATCATGACCTTGGAGCGGTCAATACCGAGATCGTCAATGCTGGTAGTTTTAAGACTAGCGCTGTCACTTAAATCTCCAATGAGTCTAAATGTATTTTCCTCCTCAAGGTATTGCACGATAAAAGTCTTGCCAGAAGGGGGTTTTAGCAAAGAAACGACCCTGCCTTCACCCAGATATGCGATCTCCTCATCCTTCAGGCTAATGAGAATGGCAATAATACCATTACGCACGGCCATCCAGTCATCAGATTGTGCAGCAGCCTCAACTAGGACATATTCTTGGCCGGAAAATTCCACAAGCCCTATAAATTCAACTTCCTCCACGGCTACTTCAGCCCCCCCCTTACTGAGATCCACTGTCAAATAAACCATATTGGGGTCCGTAGGGTCTATCAATAATATATTCTGGCCCTGGACAACAATAATTTCCGGAATCCCATCACCATTGACATCGCCAGCTGCCACATTTGATCGTTTACCAAGAGGAAAAGCAGGACTTCGTTTACTGAATTCCTTGATGACACCGATTTCCTGTGCAATAAGTGAAACAGGAGTTAGTACCATAATCAACATAATGATTGTCTTCATCTTTAAGCTTTATATTTTATATATGTCCCTATAACTATAAGAAGATACATGGTCCGATGTACTCTAAATTAGAGCATAAAATCCATAAAAACATGATATTAATCTACAATGTCTAATCCCATGTACTGTAGATGGGGCTACACCAATAATCAACAACCGCTTAAAAAAGAGAAAACTCCATAAATTCACGATGCAGCAATTCAACAGAATTTGATCTTATCAATACGGCCGTCCTAACATGCACCTCCTTGTATCTTGACACATTTCCACCTGCATATGATTCATGGATCATTGACTTAATGAAGTCAAATCAGATAGAGGATTCAGAACCACTCCCCTGAATCCACATATCTCGACAATCCCATTCACCTAGCATCGGAAGCGTCGGTATGGATTAGCATACCATCATAATCACATTAGCACTTCACTCTCTTTATTTCCAGGATGAGGATTACTACATTTACCTGAAATACTAATCAATTCATAATCAGACATGCAATACCGAAAACTTGGAAAAACCGACTTTACTATATCAGAAATATCACTAGGTACGTGGCAGGTGGGCGGCACCTGGGGTTCCCCATTCAATAATAAAAATGCAGATCAAATAATCCATAGTGCTATTGATCATGGCATCAACTTTATAGATACTGCCGACGTCTATGAAATGGGCCTTAGCGAGACGGCCGTGGGCAGAGTGGTGCGATCGAGGACTGAGCGCATATACGTAGCCACAAAATGTGGCCGACAAATCAATCCTCATACCAACGAGGGATATACACCAGAGGTCTTGCGCAAGTATGTCGAGGACAGTCTCAGTCGTATGAAGCTGGAAGCGCTGGATCTGATTCAATTACACTGCCCTCCTACCCAGGTGTATTATCGTCCTGAAATATTTGAATTATTTGATCGCCTTAAGGAGGAAGGCAAAATCCTTAACCTGGGCGTTAGTGTTGAGAAAGTAGAGGAAGCTATTAAGGCCATGGAGTATGCTAATGTGACCACGGTGCAAATCATTTTTAATATGTTTCGCCAGCGACCTTCAGAACTGTTCTTTGATCTGGCCCAGAAAAACGACGTAGGCATTATCGTGAGAGTTCCTTTAGCCAGTGGACTACTCACGGGAAAATTTAATCGACAATCAGTTTTTGAAAAAGGAGACCACCGATTATTTAATCGAGAAGGGAGCGCATTTGATAAAGGTGAGACTTTTTCCGGGATAGACTACGAAAAAGGGTTAGATGCTGTGGAGGCTCTGCGGAATTTATTTCCCAATGTCGAAAATCTGGCCCCGGTGGCTCTTAAATGGATTTTACAATTTCCAGAAGTGAGCTGCATTATTCCTGGTGCGTCGCGTGTCGAACAAGTCCTTTCCAACCTATCCGTTTATGATATTCCTGATATTACAGAAAGCCAACTTCAGGCAATCAATCACATTTACGCCAGATATATAAAAGCAGATGTACATCAGAGATGGTAGAGGGACGGAGACCGCAAGCTGCGCCAAGGCTTCGATTGCCAGAGGGTATCCAGTTTCCGGATTTTTTTTTCTAGAATACGGGTTAAGTATTTTTTGAAAATCCACAAACACACCCAAACTCACACTTCACACTTTAATTTCGGTATCCGGGATTTTTAAAATAGCTTTTTGTCTCCGTATCAAATCGTTAATAATTATTACCGTGGGCACCCCCCCGGTTTTGAAGCGTAGCGAAAAAACGGGGTCGGGGGTTGTGCGAGAGCAAAAAACATGTCTTTCCGTTTAAAATGGTTTTTACCTGAATTTATCTCGGCTTGTTCTCTGTACATTCTACATCCCACCCCATTTTACACACCCCTTCTGACGCCGCATCTAACACTTCACACCCAAACTCTCAAACACAAACATCAACAAATGGAGAGATCCGACAATTGGGGATACCCAAAGTAATAGATCGGATGATACAGCAAGCGATTCATCAAGTCCTTTGCCAAATCGGACCCAACGTTTTCTGAGTATAGCTAGGGCTTTCGACCAAAACGAAATGCGGCTCAGGTACTGGTGCAAGCCACCTCCTACATCATTGATTGAGTCGACGGCCAATGTCTCACCCTTAATTAGCTTCCGAGTCCTCAACAACCTTACAAAGTACCTATGAGCCTTTTGTACTGCCACGCCGTCATCAGATCGAAAATAATTAAGTGTACGGTGGTAAAGGTCTTAGATCCTTAAGGAACCATATGACTTCCACATTGAAAAATTAATGGGAACCGTTGAACATCAGAATGTATCACAAGGTATATGATATCTCACCCTTGTTTTCGCCCAAAGCAAAATTGTAATGATAGCTAGCAAGATTATTTTAGGAAGGGAAAGTATCGATAGTGGCTGTGAAAGCACTTCCTTTCTTAAGAGTTCACAAAGAAACGCCTGCACATAAGCTTGCTTGTGTGAAACCCCATCTTTCAGATAGCCTTCGAAACAATATTTTGATGATCGTGAATAATGCAGTATTTTTAATATGGGGGCATCGAGAGAGATTATGCATAGGGTCTCAGCAATGGCTGAAACAGGGAGCCAAATTTGGCGTATTACTTTCTGTTTGCTTAGCTTAAATGAGAATGTTAATTACCCTGAGG
>JBNKUI010000110.1:0-42672 GCA_050298535.1 Saprospiraceae bacterium | reverse complement strand
CCTGGATGATAATGAAGACACCCTGGAACCCATAATTTATTAATAGAATGAGTACGATGATCAAACATGTCCTTGTTATGATTTGCATTACCAGTCTTTTAGCCTGCAGCAAGGACGGTAGTAGTGATGATGGGGGTGTGGGATCTCTACCGGAGATGCCTACCTCTACCCAGTCTCTGATTCCGTTAAGTCAGATAAGGGATGGGGGTCCGGGAAAGGATGGCATACCTTCTGTAGATAATCCACAATTTATCGATCCAGGCGCGGTAACTTTTCTCGAGGATAATGATCGGGTGATGGCAGTGCAGGTGAATGGCGAGGTAAAGGTATATCCTCACCCGATAATGGACTGGCATGAAATAGTCAATGATGAGGTGGGGGGGCAACCACTTGCACTTACTTACTGCCCACTGACGGGGACAGGAATCGCCTGGGACAGAAATACCGACAAAGGAACCACTACTTTTGGAGTAAGTGGGAAATTATACAACAATAATCTGATTCCCTATGATCGAGAGACCGACAGCTATTGGTCTCAGATCAATCTTAATTGTTTTCTCGGAGAACGACTGGGAGAAGAAATTTTAACATTCCCTTCCGTAGAAACATCCTGGAAAACTATTTGGTCCATGTTTCCCAACGCCAAGGTGCTAAGTACAAACACGGGATTTAGTAGAAATTATGGGTTGTATCCCTACGGTGATTATCGTACAAATAATGCATACATCATCTTTCCACTGGAAGCGGAGGATAATCGCCTTCCGGCCAAAGAACGGGTTTTGGGTGTTTTTCATAAAGGTGCCTCAAAGACATATCGGATTAACTCATTTGATACTCCCGCATTGATACGTGATCAGATTGGTGGCGAAACAGTGACAATTATTGGTTCGAAGGCGCATGATTTCCTGGTAGCGTTTCTGGAAGAAGCGCCTCACGATCTAAGTGTGGACTTACGGAGTTTTCCCATCATAGCCAGGAACAGCAGAGGTAATGCAATCAATATTTTTGGTGATTTTGTGGAGGGTCCGGATAGTGGGAATAGTCTGACGGTACCGGTGTCGTTTATGGGTTATTGGTTTTCCTTTGGAGCCTTTCATACAGGTATTGATATTTACGAACCCTAGTATTACCTTGCTGGCTCAGTTCAACGTAAGTAGTAGTCTATGCGAGCAATTCTCTGTCATGCGTACGGACCCGTGGAACGGCTTGTCCTTGATGAGATACCAGTTCCCGAGCCCGGAATGGGTGAGGTAAGAATCAAGGTAAAAGCTGCCGCGGTGAATTTTCCCGACGTTTTGAAGGTGCAGGGTAAATACCAAAGTTTACCTTCTTTTCCTTTTATTCCAGGTGCCGAGTTGTCGGGTGTGGTCGAAAAGGTAGGTCCAGGCGTCGATGATCTTATGGTTGGTGATATGGTAGCTGCTTATAGTGCAGAGGGAGCTTTCGCTGAGCAAGTGGTGGTTCGGGAGGACAATTGCCATCTTTTCGCCGGCGATATAGATTTTGGTACCGCCAGTGCATTTCTGGTAACGTATGGTACCGCCTATCACGCGCTTCGCGATCGCGGGCAGGTTAAAACGGGTGAAATGGTTGTGGTGCTGGGTGCTGCGGGAGGGGTTGGCCTGGCTTCTATCGAAATTGCAAAGCACCTGGGGGCAAGGGTTATTGCCTGTGCATCCTCACCGGAGAAGCTGGATGTTTGTCGGGATATGGGGGCGGACTATCTTATAAATTATACCAAAGAAGATTTGAAGTCTTCACTGAAGGCCCTCACCCGGGGAAGAGGTGTCGATTTGGTAGTAGATCCGGTGGGGGGTCCTTATAGTGAAATTGCTTTGCGCTGTCTGTCGTATGAAGGTCGACATTTAGTGCTAGGATTTGCCGCAGGATCCATCCCCAGGATTCCCCTGAATCTTCCACTCCTGAAGGTTTGTTCGATTGTAGGGGTGTTTTGGAGTAGGTTTCTGGAGGAGCAGCCTCGCAAGGCATATCATAACCATCAACAATTGATTGAGTGGGTTTCAGCCGGCATTTTTCAGCCACATATTGATAAGCGTTTCAAACTGGAGCAAGTCGTGCAGGCATTACAGTGGGTAGAAGGGCGATCAGTGATTGGAAAGGTGATTCTCGAAGTCTGAAAGTCCCATAGTATTTAGGTCAAAGACCCATTCACTTCACGGATTATCTGGGTTTCTTCCGGAGTGATTTTTACGAGTAAGCTTTTTGTTATATCCCTTTCCGTGAGATTTGACACATTGTAAGACATGATCTGGCAAGCCGATAATATGGCTTGATCAATGGACTTGGATTCATGCTTACGATGCCAAACCCCGGTCATTTCTACCGAAAACCACTTGACCAGATTTTCAAAGGCCTTTTTTGCATGTAAAATACTGCCAAACAAGGTATCAGCCTTGCCATCGACCACCAGATGCGTTCGCTTCGGGGATACCTTTCCATGCAGACCGAGCAGTGAGAATGCATTGATCTCAGGACAGCCTGTCACAAACATACTATCCGTGATGCCAATCACTCGCTGCATTCCTTTTCGGGCAATAACATCCCTTACATATCGGGGATCGACATGAATCCCATCTAAAATCAATTCTAGAGACACATTATCATGGATGAGAAGGGATTCCTCGATGCCCCCATTTTTTAGGCCTTTCGGAGATCTCCGATTTGGACCATTTAAATAGTGAACGCCTAGATTAACACCGGCCTCAATCGCTTTTTCTGCCTGGTCACCATATGCACCCGAATGTCCAGCCGCTACTACCAATCCTTCTTTCCTAAGTTTCCTGATCATTGCTAGGGCATCTTCACCATGTTCCGGTGGGATGTTGATAATCTTTATCAAGCCCCGTGCTGCTTCCTGCAATTCCAGATATAGTTCATAGGAGAGGGGTTGGAAGAAGTTTGCACTTTGAGCTCCGGCAAAATCGGGGTCTTTGATAAAGGTGCCCTCTAAATTGATGCCTAGTATAAGATCCCGGAAGCTGTCATCTTGCTCTAAAAACTCGTTTAAGTAGATGAATGATTGATTCAGATCTTGCACGGAGGCAGCCATCGTGGTAAGATAAACACCTCCGACACCATGATCTGCATAGTACTTGCAAGCTTCTGTTAAACCCTCAAAAAACGAGGCTTGATCCTTCCGGAATATACCGGAAGCCGGGTCATATTTTCCTAAGGTAAGGTCAAATCCGGCAGCGCCGTGAGTATGAATATCAATAAAGGCTGGAATGACATATAAATGGGTCTCACCTTCCACAATTGCAGATACTTCATCGACGGGCGTATCAACCACTTTACATTGGTTTCCCGAGCATAAGATGTCCCTCTTGAGGATCTTTCCTTCGGAGACAATGTTCACATTCTTATATAGGACAGATGACATAATGTTAAAGTAATGAGGCAGATGCGCGATCTAAAAATAGATGGCAATTCGGATGCTCTTGTAGTATGGATGCAGGGCATGTATTAGTGACCGGGCCTTGCAAGGCTCCCTGGACTGCTTTCGCTTTTCGCTCGTCAGGCACCGACACGATCAGTGTCGTGCTTGCCAGTATCTGCTGGATACTCATTGATATGGCTGAAGAAGGCACCGCTTCGAGTCCGGAAAACCAACCTTCTCCTACTTGTTGCAATCTGCAGGCCTCATCCAATGCCACTTGAATGTAGGGTTCTTTCGTTTCAAAATTAGCAGGAGGATCATTGAATGCCAGGTGACCGTTTTCTCCGATGCCAATGAGTGCCACATCAATGGGATATTGTCGGATTAAGTCATTTAGCCGATTACATTCTAGATCAGGGTCTTGCATTCCATCGATCAAATAATACTTACAGGCATAATCAATAGGGGCCAGAAACCGCCCCTTCAAATATTTTCGAAAACTGGCAGGATGAGATTCGTCAATACCGATGTACTCATCCAAATGAAACATGTGCACACGTTCCCAATCGATATCCTGATTCACCAGGTATTTCAAGGTTTCAAACTGACTGCTACCTGTAGCCAGAATAATATTTGCAGCGCCATTCTTATCAATGGCATGCTGGATCGTATGGACTGCCAGAGTGCCCGCGTGTAGTCCGAGCTCTTGAGCATTGGATGCGATATCAATAGATAATGTCATAGTGGGGGAAAGGTATGAAAATGCATCTAAATAGAGGGTTCCTTCCATGCCATGGTGCGTAGAGAAACGTTACCTTATTTTCCCGCGGTTAGCGCTACTTTTATTACCAAATATATTCACGATTTTGATTGACTAAAATGTTCGTATTTTAGGACACTGCTTAAAAATGTAATTATGACACATATTCATGCTTTGAAATGGTTGCCTGTAGGGTTGATATGTATTTTGCTTCACTGGGGATGTAGTACTCCCGTCGAAAAAAGAGCCACCAAGGAGGGGCCCGTTCAGGTGCTTTTTCTAGGCCATGATAGTGAACATCACAACTCAGAAGCTTATCTGCCAATGCTCCAGCAAGCTTTGACACCTAAAGGGTACTACTTTACTTATGAAGAAGATCCGGCTGTATTATCGGTTGAGGATTTGGCAAACTTCGATGCAATTGTCTTGTATGCCAATCATGACGAGATTACGGATGAACAAAATGAAGCACTGATGACTTTTGTCGAAAGTGGAGGTGCTTTTGTGCCCATTCATAGTGCGAGTTACTGCTTCAGAAACTCGAAAGATTTTGTTGAGTTGGTGGGTGGTCAGTTTGAGTCGCATGATACAGCAACTTTCATGGCCGAAATCGTCAACGATGAACATCCTGCCATGGCTGAGGTTACTCCCTTTGCTTCATGGGACGAAACCTACAAACACACGAAGCAATCGAATGATCGCACCGTGTTGATGGAACGCGTAGAAGGAGAGCACCGCGAAGCCTATACCTGGACTCGTGAGCAAGGCCATGGCCGGGTATTCTACACTGCGCTGGGGCATGATGAACGTACCTGGGCACGACCCGAGTTTCACCAGCTCATTGAGTCAGGATTATACTGGGCGTTAGGACCGGACCGACAGTCCACCTTCGATCAATTGGATCTTCCCGAACGGGAATATAGCGAAGCAAAGATCCCCAACTACGAAAAAAGAGATCCTCCTCCGATGCTTCAGGCACCTTTCAACCCTGAGAATTCGCAAAAGAGAATCCAGGTGCCCACAGGTTTTACCTTGGAATTGTTTGCATCCGAACCTGATATTATTAATCCCATTTGCATGGCATGGGATGAGAGAGGCAGACTGTGGATAGTAGAAACCAAGGACTATCCCAATGAGATAAATACGACTAGCGGCATCGGAAATGATCGCATCAAGATTCTAGAAGACACTGATGGTGATGGGAAGGCCGATAAATTCACCGTATTTGCTGAAGATTTAAGTGTTCCCACGAGCCTCACCTTTGCGAATGGTGGAGTTGTAGTGTCCCAGGCTCCTGACTTTCTTTTTCTGAAAGATACCGATGGAGATGATAAGGCGGATGTAAGGGAAACCATCATAACCGGGTGGGGTACTTTCGATACCCATGCCGGGCCGTCTAATCTCCGCTATGGATTTGACAATCAGATCTGGGGTGTCGTCGGATATTCTGCGTTTGAAGGAGTAGTGGGTGGCGAAGAGCATCAATTCGGTCAGGGCGTTTATCGGTTTCCTCCGGATGGGAGCAAGTTAGAAATCATGGGAAGAACCACCAATAATACTTGGGGACTAGGATTCAATGAAAATTTTGACGTTTTCATTTCAACTGCAAATAATACGCATAGTGGATATCTCGGGATCCCGGAAAGGCATCTTGATGGAGTGGAGGGTTTGATCGTCCGTAGTGTCAAGAAAATAGATGGACATTATGCTTTTCATCCGAATACGGCCAATTTTAGGCAGGTTGATGTTTTTGGAGGCTTTACAGCGGCGGCAGGACATAGTTTTTATACGGCCAGAAATTATCCAAAGGAGTATTGGAATCGGGTGGCTTTGGTTTGTGAGCCTACGGGCCATCTTTTACACAGGGCGGTTATTGAAAAGGAGGGCGCCGGTTACGTAGAAAAAGATGGTTGGAATCTGCTTGCGAGCTCTGATGAATGGGTTTCACCCGTCCATGCTGAGGTGGGCCCTGACGGTGCTGTATGGATTTTGGATTGGTACAATTTCATCATCCAACATAATCCTACACCCCCAGGCTTTACCAATGGTCCCGGAAATGCGCATGTGAACCCCCTGCGGGATCGACAGCATGGAAGGATATATCGACTGGTCTACAATGGAGCAACGCAAACTACCATGCCGGAGCTATCGGTGGATGATCCTGATGCCTGTCTGGCTACATTGAAAAATGATAATCTGGGTTGGAGGCTACATGCTCAGCGACTCCTTGTAGAGCGAGGTAATAAAGATGTAAAGGGTTCACTTCTGGCTATGCTGGAAGATGAGTCATCAGATGAAATTGGATTAAATCCAGGGGTTGTACATGCCCTTTGGACGTTACATGGTCTTGGATTGGTGAATGGGGGCAATGAGGATGTACTGGTAGCCGTCAGAAATTGTTTGTCACATCCGGTAGCGGGTGTTCGTCAAAATGCCGCCCGTGTTCTACCGGCAGATCGCGCTACATTGAATGCTTTTATGGAAAATGGTGCACATCTTGATGGGGATCCGCAGGTTCGATTGGCGGTCATCAATAAGTTGACGGATATGCCTTCCAGTCCAGCCGTGGCAGGGCTTCTATATGGTCTTTCGGAAGAAGAACGAATTACCCAGGATGAATGGTTGGCCAGGGCATTGTATGCAGCTACCGTCCGGCACAAGGAAGCGTTTATTGATGCCGCGGCAAAAGCTGATCCTGAGCGTATCGCCCAGGGATATACCGGGGATAAGCAACCGGCTGACTGGTCAGGGGATACCGATATGACCGATTGGAATGATGTTAAAGTGCCTTCCAGATGGTCACAAACGGGAGTTGCAGACCTCGAAGATAATTTTGATGGCATCGTATGGTTTAAGACAACGATTGATCTGACCCGTGCCCAGGCTGCAAGCAGAGGTACTCTAAATCTCGCTTTCATTAGTGACTCTGATGTTTCCTTCGTGAACGGAGTGCAGGTTGGTAGTATGATCCGGAATTATACGACCACGCGCAGTTATCGAATTCCTGCAGGTATTTTGAAGGAGGGTTCAAACACCATCACGGTCAAGGTGACTGATGATCGCGGAAGAGGTGGTATCATAGGCAGGGATGACCAGGTCAATTTGCAGCTGGGTAGTCAAACAAAGGCCCTTGCCGGTCTCTGGAAATACAAGATAGAAGAGAAGTTTATGCCAGGTAGAACTGCCTTTGAAGGAGATATAACGGTACTGGAGAAATTTCTCCTACATTATGGACCCTATGCCAAGGAAGTTGCTGCTAATGCGGCGGTAGCCAGTGTGGACCAGGAGATTTCAATAAAGACGATTCCGGATCAGATGCGATATGAACCGGAGCAAATTTCAGTTGAGGCGGGTACAACCGTGAGGATCAACTTTGAAAATAATGATGGGATGCAGCATAACTTACTGATTGGGGAACCTGGTAGCCTGCAGATGATTGGTCAGGCAGCAGATGCCATGGCACAGCAGTCAGATGGAGCTGAACGTGGGTACATTCCACAGCTTTCCGTAGTTTTGGAAGCAGCCGGTCTGATTGATCCTGGAAAGTCAAAAGAGATAATATGGAAGGTGCCAGAAGAACCGGGCACATATATCTATGTGTGTACATTCCCGGGACATTGGAAAACGATGAATGGTACGATCCAGGTTACAAAACCAAGTATTTAAATGAGTGTAACGATCATTGTAGGTACCTTTGATACCAAGGCTGAGGAACTGCTTTTTGTCCGAGCCATACTACAACAAGCAGGACTTACCTGTTTGACGGTTGATGTTTCGACGCAGGAGCACGGCACATCTGTAGATGTAACTGCTGAGGAGGTAACAAAATATCACCCCAACCGTCCCGGCTTTCTCCAGGAAAACAGTGGGAGAGGTGATGCAGTCGCTTGCATGTCACAGGCACTGCCTAAATATCTGCTTTCATTAGATGCAAAGGATGGTATCATCGGACTCGGAGGTTCCGGCGGAACGGCTATTATTACCTCAGGTATGCGCGAGCTGCCTGTAGGCTTGCCCAAAGTAATGGTGTCAACTGTGGCCTCAGGCAATGTAGCGCCCTACGTCGGAGCTACCGATATATTTATGGTGTACTCAATTACCGACATTGCCGGCATTAATCAGATCAGCAATACCATTTTGGGCAATGCCGCCAACGCCTTGGTAGGTATGGTACAGGGCGAAATCCCTTCATATCAGCAGGTGAAGCCGATGTTGGGTATTACGATGTTTGGAGTGACCACACCTTGTGTCACTCACATGAGAAGCCAATTGGAGAATGACTTTGAATGTCTGGTTTTTCATGCTACCGGTACGGGCGGCAAATCAATGGAAAAGTTAGTGGCTTCTGGTCTGATGCCGTACGTGATGGATATCACCACGACTGAAATCTGTGATCTCCATATGGGTGGTGTCATGAGTGCAGGCGAAGAAAGAATGGATGCCATCATCAATGCGGAGATCCCTTATTTCCTGTCCGTGGGTGCCTTGGATATGGTTAATTTTGGCGCGCCCGAGACTCTACCAGAAAAATATGCGGACCGATTGATCTATAAGCACAATCCGCAAGTCACTTTGATGCGCACTACTGTGGAAGAAAATATTAATATGGCAACCTGGATGGCTAAAAAGCTAAATGCGGCCAAGGGAATTGTCCGATTATATATTCCGGAAAAAGGTTTGTCCGCATTGTCGATGCCTGATCAAGCATTTTATGATCCGGAAGCGGATAAAGCATTGTATGATACACTGGAGTCGTTGATGGTGCAGAATGAGCAGCGAAAAATCATAAAGCTTCCGTATGCAATTAATGATCCTGCATTTGGTGATAAAATAATCGCTGATTTTAGGAGCGTGGTAGGAAAAAATTAAGTAAAAAAATAAAAAGAAAAACGAAAGAAAAATTGATGGGTCAACGAACAGAGATACTAAAGAAATTTCAAGACAAAATAGATCAGGGACTTCCCATCGTGGGTGGGGGAGCGGGTACCGGTATTTCTGCCAAGTGCGAAGAAGCGGGCGGCATTGATTTAATTATTATTTATAATTCCGGAAGATACCGCATGGCCGGTAGAGGTTCTCTGGCCGGTCTCCTTGCCTATGGTAATGCCAACGAAATCGTGGTAGACATGGGACGGGAGGTATTGCCGGTAGTGAAAAATACGCCGGTCTTAGCTGGGGTGAACGGTACCGATCCCTTTATAAAAATGGATAGATTTTTACATCAATTACAGGATCAGGGTTTTTCTGGAATTCAGAATTTTCCTACCGTCGGTCTGATTGATGGTACATTCCGTGCCAATCTTGAAGAGACCGGTATGAGCTATGCCCTGGAAGTTGAGATGATTAGTATGGCGCGCGACATGGATCTGCTGACAACGCCGTATGTTTTTACGGTAGAGAATGCCATTGCAATGACAAAGGCCGGGGCGGACATTATCGTGTGTCATATGGGATTGACCACATCGGGCAGTATCGGAGCTCAGACAGCACTAACCTTGGAGGACTGTGTGCCAATCATTAATGATATGGTCTCCGCAGCCAAAGGGGTGCGGTCAGATATTATGGTCTTATGTCATGGTGGGCCGATTGCCATGCCGGACGACGCAGCGTATATCCTTCAGAACTGCCCTGAAGTCGTTGGGTTTTATGGTGCCAGTAGTATGGAGCGACTTCCCACCGAAGTGGCTATTAGAGATCAGGTTAAGGAGTTCACCGCATTAAAAATTGGAGGAGGTAATTAATATGAAAAATACATTCTTGAAAGTCGACGGTAGAGACCGCCACCAATTAGACTGGGGCACTACCGCTAATATTAGTGGCCCTGATACGAATCAAGCCAAAGACATAGTGACCCTTGAGGTGGAACTATTACCCGGCAAAGGACATGATTTTCATAAACACCCACAGCAGGAAGAAGTCATTTATGTACTGGAGGGTACCGTGGAGCAATGGGTCAACCAGGAAAAACAAATTCTAGGACCTGGAGATGCAGCTTTTATTCCTGCGGATATGGTACACGCCTCATTTAATATTGGAGATAGTACTGCTCGCGTCCTGGCCATCCTGGGCCCGGCCATTGGCACCGATGGATACGAGGTAGTGGAAGTAGCCGGTGAAGCGCCCTGGAAGGATTTACGGTAGTGATTTTTTGTTGAATTGTGGAATCGTTGAAATGTTGAGTAATAATTAATCTAGCGAATAACATTAGCATCGGAAGCATTCCCATCTTCAATCGATGGGGCGGAGTAGTTTATGAATCATCGACCGAATTCAGCAGGATTCCTCAAATCGGTGAAACTGGCACTTTTACATTTGTTGCAGAACTAAACAATACGATCACTGGGGAAGTCTTCTTAAAGAAGGGTGAAGTACATGTGATCCCGTAAAACTTTTTGTTCATGAGCCGGTGGATGGAAGTTTTTGACGACGATCAATTGAAAATCAGTAAGTATCTAGGATTTTTGCTTGTTTGTTAAATTTATTGCATCCCATCTGATTTTAGTATACATTGACTAATGCATTAAGATTAGGGGTAACTCTTACTCTAAAATGCCCCAAATATATTCAGGCACCATCTAAAAAATCAGATTTATTAGAGCTGTACTATATTCATTTGTTGGGAAAATCAAGTGGCTAATTTCAGTCTTCTTTTTTCCTATTCTTTGTATAGGACAGGACATTCAGGTGAGTTTTGTTCAGTTTCAGGGCTGTAGCGGTGAAATCACAGGTGAACTATTAGGTTTATATACACCTTGCGGTACGTTGGTTGATGATATCTTTGTCACCCTAGATAGGAGTCTTTTACCAGATTCCAATGGAGTAAACGGTGATATCAACACGGCAAGTGGTTCTTGCAATTGGGTCATGGGTGATACTTCCAAATTTCCAGGTTGTGGATATATGCCAGTATCTGCGGGGGATTATATTCCTGCTAATTCATTCATTTTTGTCCAAATGACATCTAACCCTGGAAACCATGATTACGTGACAAGTTTTTGCACTTTTTTCCCAAATGTTTATGTAATTAGAAATTCTTGTGACCGGACGATTGACGCATTTCCTGACCTAGACCGTGGTGATTCCATACTATTTACGGTTCATAGTCTCACAAATTCACAAACCATTTCTCTTTTTGTCGAACGACTTAATGCTCCTGACTTTCCTGTCGAGTATTGGTTCAATTGGCAAGGACAACAGAATTTCGGTGGTCCCTCAGGAGGGATCTGTTCAGATTTTAGTTCTCCAAATCTTAGTCAATTCTCTAACCCGTACATCAGCATTGACACCGTGGTCCTAAACAGACCTACATGCACTCGAAAAGCTTCCATTGGTATCACCGCCAGCAGTAGTGAAGGGCTGGAATACTCACTTGACAATATTAACTGGCAGCGAAATACGATCTTTGAAAATTTGGATACGGGTACCTATCACATTTATGTGCGAGATACTTTTGGAAATTGTGCAGTAGAATGGTCTGATTCGATAACAGTAGAAGCCTATCGACCTATAGAACTGAGAGCCACTTACTGGATGGCTCTAAGGGACACTTTATGCTCAGAGGCTAATGGGGCTATCTATATCGAAGTCATGGCCTCACCCGTTCCCGATTGGTACGAGTTCTCCATAGACAGTGGACGCACATTTCAAGACACGAATTGGTTTGAGGGCTTGCTGGATGGCAGCTATGATGTTGTGATTCGAGATAAGTATAACCCAGGATGTAACCTGTCCTTCTTTATGACTTCTGGGCCATTGGATAAACCTCCCGAAATACTGGGACTTCTAAGGGACACCTTTAATTTTTGTGAACCGAAAAGTCTTGAAATATTAGCAGTTGGTGATGATCTGGAATATTCTCTGGATGGACTCCAATATCAGGATAGTGCTATTTTTCTCTTTACAGACCCTTCTTTGGTATCCATCTATGTCCGAGAAAAGAATAACCATTGGTGTATTGATTCACTTGAAAAGTCACTCACCCAATTGGATTCATTTGCAGTGAGTGTGAATACCACCTCAAACAGTGCATTCGTCTCGGTCTTGACGGGAGATAGTCCTCCATATCAATATGCATGGAGTACAGGTACCTTTGGTGAAAGTGTAAGTGGCCTGGCTAGCGGCACATATGACGTTACGGTGACTGATGATGATGGTTGTCAGATCATTTATCCCTTTGAAATTGGAGACATACCCTGTGTATTTAATGTCATTGATTCCATTAATGATCCAAACTGTGGTAGCAACGGAAGTATCTATCTCATTAATAAAGATAGCCCTGCTCTGACCTTCGATTGGGATATTGATTCATTCGATAATAGCCCATTTATCGAAGATGTGCCATCAGGTGCATATTCTGTAACCATACGTTATGATGCTTGCGAGGAGGTCAGGACCTATGAGCTAGAGTCCTCCAAATCACTACAAGTAGATATTGATATCAATCACATTTCCTGCAATGAGACCCAGGGCTCGGCCTTGTTACACGTATCAGGAGGATCAGGTCCATATATTGAAAACACCACCAGTCAACCCTTTGATTCATTAATAGGTGTTACGAATCTGGATCAAGGCATTTTTCATTTTTCGGTCACAGACAGTGAGGGTTGTACGCATATCGATTCACTTGAAATATTAGATCTTTCTGATGCATTGGAAATAGATTTGTCCGTGTTTCAACCAAATTGTAACTCAGAAACAGGAACCTTCCTTATTAATGGTGTGAATGGTGGGATCAGTCCTTACAAATTAGAGTTTAGGGGACAAATAGAGTTTGATAGTGTTGCTGAGATAAGCAATTTAGACCCGGGAGCATACGAGATTGTTGTCACGGATCAAGGTGGGTGTGTGGTTAGTGACAGCTTTACTCTTCAACCTCTGACCTTCGATATTGAAGTAAGTCCCAGTGATACTGTGATAGAAAGGGGTGAGACTGTACTGATAACAACATTCGATACTTACTCACTATCTTTTACTCAATGGAGTATTAGTGGGGGTCCGGTCATATGTGTTGATTGCCAGAGCACGGAGGTAGCTCCCGAGGTCACCACAACCTATGAGTTTATCGCAGAGCAGGGTTTATACTGTGAGAGCCGTAGTCTCTTAGAAATTTCGGTCATTGAGCCCGCTCAAATTTTTATTCCCAATGCATTTAGTCCGAATGGCGATGGTGTTAATGATGTCTTCGCAGTCGAGCTCAGTGATAATATAAGATTGGAATACTTAGAAGTGTTAGATCGATGGGGCGGTAGGCGATTCGTAACAGCAGAAAATCAAACGAGTTGGGAAGGTGAGGACTGTCCTGTAGGTGTGTATATTTATCATGCGCGTTTTCAAAATACAGAAACTGGATCCTTCATTCAAAGACAAGGCTCAATTAATCTATTTAAGTAGTGATCGAGATTTAAGTGTTGAATTGTGGAATCGTTGAAATGTTGATTTTTATTTAAAAAGTTCTCAACACCTCCTGCGGTGACCGAAGCCTTGGCGTAGGTTACAATACCTCAAAATCTGCTAGCGAAGGTCACAAACACAAGACTCTAGCGGTCACGAATATGTGCGGGTAGACTCCCCGGGTTTCGGAGCTTGCGAGAAAACAGGGGTCGGGGGTGCGCTGAGCATAAATAACAAAACACCACCTCAACAAAACCCCTATCACTAATTCATCAGAACAGGCTTCAATCCCTTCTTAAACTTCTCACCAAAACCTGAATTATTGGGATCGTAGGTATAGTCACCAAAGTCTGCATTGAGGCCATCCTGTGGTATTTCATTTTCTTTGCCCAGTGCCCAGAAGATACCATTGAGCGCTAATTTTCGCATGGAGGTCTCTTTGAAATCAAAGGGATGTCCCAACGTAGTAAAGAATACACGACTTGTTCCTCCGGTACCCTGATAAGTCTTTGTCCAGGCCACTGGATTGGTGAGCGGATATTGATCCAAACGTCCTGCCTCCTGATGATTGGATCTCAATGAGGTACCCCGTAGTAGTGGCTCGCTGTCACCATAGAGTGAGTCACTTCCCCCATCAACATGATAGAGCCAGCTGTAGGCTTCGAAATCAGTAACACCCCTTAAAATGGGATGATCTTTTTTCTCCTCGATGATCTCCACGTCGGTTAATCTGCCATGACCATCTTCAAAATGACCGTGATGTGTGATCCATTTCTGACCAAATACCTTAATTGGCCATTCTTCATTATAGTAGATCTTACTGCTATCATCTTCGTAGAAAAATGCATGGGTCGCTGTTCGAAATCCAACCATTGGTTTTCCAGACTGAGCAAAATCATCAATAAGCTTTAACTGATCGTCTGGTAATGCTCTGAAACGTGTGAAAATAACCATCAAGTCAGCGTCTACCAATGCTCCTAGTCCACTGATCGACTTAGTGTTGTTAGGATCCACATACCCGGATGAATCCAGGGAATAACAGATGCGGACCTCAGCATCCAGTGACTTTTGAAGCAGATTGGCCAGCATAGGCATTGATTCCTCCGAACGATACTCTTCATCTCCGGTCACAAAGACCACTTTTACAGGATCAGGGGTATCTTCGTTTTCGGCCACCTTTTCGTTGCAGCTAGATACAATAAGTGCACTCAGTAATAATACGGTAATGAATAATTTTTCAGAAATCTTCGGCATGCTATGAAATATAAACGTGGTTATTCTAAAATCGATCAATCATGATTTTGTGGTTCAGGATGTGGCGTATCAGGATGCAATCATCACTTTGGGGGATAAATTAAGAGAGCTTCTGCTGTTCATAGTCTTCTAAAAGCACTTTTACATCTTGGAGTAGGACTCCCTATTTATCAGGTACAATGCTTTGAGAAAGATACTAAATTGAGGCTAGAGCTGAGATGATTGCTTGTATTCTTTTACGAAATGCCGATTCATATGAAGACCAAGAACTGGTGCTGTCGCAGGGCAAAAAAAAAAGAAAGGACTTCAATACGAAATCCCTTCTTTGTAGATGGATAGTATTCCCAATATCTTTGGGCAGGATGCCTTTCCTTATTTTTAATCCAGTGATGCTTCTATTTCATCGACTGGGAACAGTGGCAAGTTACGGAGATTATTTAACATGTTATAGGGTGTTTCAGGATTTAGCATGTGTAACAACCAACTTGTCATTCTTCCGGTGCGATCTACCATCAGAATGTAGGTCACTTCTACCTCTGATTCTGAGACAGGACGAAGTCGCCAGTTACCGAATACTTGGGTTATAGCGCTTTCTTTTATTCGTTCGGGAAGCGTATTGGTCGAGCATACCTGATCATATATCAACACTCCATCTTGAGCATCCCATTCTTTCTGCACTGCCCAGATCAAATCGCGATCTTTCCCTGGAAATGGAACATCGACTTTGGCATAAAAGTGATAGCTGTCATTAGATTTCTTATGCACGACCTTGGAAGAGCGCACTTGCTCTTGCCAGTCAGAATATTTTGACACCTGATCCAGAATGGTCTCAAAGGAGTCAATGGGCATGCCGATTGTGGTCTTGGCTTTAAACCCTCTCACCGGTACTTCATGTCCTTTGTAGGTATAGACTTCGATATCATTCTTATCAATGGCAAGGTGCCACTGTTGTTCAAGGTACTGTGCTTCTATTGTCAAAGAAGTCGCGAAAAGTGAAACTACAAGACCAATAAAGAAAACAGGGGTAAATACTTTTGTCATAGGCTTGGTATTCAGTCTATATAGACCGTTCAAACCATGGATCTTGGGGACCTACGAAGAAATAGTCACAATCGCATAGATGAGCCCAGCAAAATTGCAACAAAAAACAAGCCAAAGTTCCCGAATTTCTCGAATGATCTGTGAATTAGCCTCGATTTCTGAAACTTCTGGATATTTCAGACGAAAACCAGTAGAAGTTGTGTTATTGGTGGATCATTTGACTTATTACAAAAGAAGATGTGTGACTGGATAAAGTTAGCTTGCAAATGTTTTATCTTTAGTTTCGAAATTATGGCGAAAGGAAGGGTCATTATAGAGAACGAGCGATTTAACCTCACCGTAGAGCGGCTTTGTCACCAGTTGATTGAGCGCTATGATGATTTCAAGAATACATGTCTCATTGGAATTCAGCCAAGGGGAGTCCTTCTGTCGGACCGGATTATTAACAGATTGAAGCATATTTTACCCGATCAGGTAATTTGCTATGGCAAACTGGACATCACATTTTATCGTGACGACTTTAGGATCAGGGACAGACCACTGATGGCCAATACCAATCAGATGGACTTTATTGTGGAGGACAAGGAGGTCGTATTAGTGGATGATGTGCTCTATACAGGTCGGACTATCCAGGCGGCACTAACGGCTTTACAACATTATGGACGGCCGGCAAATGTCGAACTTCTTACCTTGATTGACCGACGCTTTAACAGGCATTTGCCCATTCAAAGTGACTATGTGGGGTTGACTGTAGATGCCCTGGATGAGGCATATGTAAAAGTGGAATGGATGGAGCAGGATCAGAGAGATCGAATTCTTCTATTTCCCGAAAAACAAAGATAGTAGGAACAAATGGCTGAAATGCAGCTAAGTACGAAACACTTACTTGGAATAAAATATCTCACACAAGATGATATCCAACTGATCTTCGATACAGCGGATCGATTCAAGGAAGTGATTAATAGACCCATCAAGAAGGTTCCCTCGCTCAGAGATGTGACGATTGCCAATCTCTTTTTTGAAAACTCCACCCGCACGAGAATATCTTTTGAGCTTGCTGAGAAAAGATTATCTGCTGATGTACTGAATTTCTCATCGTCAGCTTCTTCCGTGAAAAAGGGGGAGACCCTGCTGGATACCGTAAAGAATATTCTGAGTATGAAAGTGGATATGGTAGTAATGCGACATCCGGCACCTGGTGCTCCACGTTTTCTGGCTGATCATATCGATGCTTCTATTATTAATGCAGGTGACGGGACGCATGAACATCCCACTCAGGCATTGCTAGACGCCTTTTCCATTCGTGAGAAATTCAATTCCTTCAAAGGACTCAGGGTGGTAATAGTGGGAGACATTTTGCATTCGCGGGTTGCCCTCAGCAACATTTTCTGTTTAAAGAAAATAGGGGCAGAGGTCGCAGTGTGTGGTCCTCCTACACTAATACCCAAACATATTGAATCACTGGGAGTTAAGATTTTTTATATGGTTCGGGAGGCGCTGGAATGGTGTGACGTGGCCAACGTCCTGAGGATCCAACTAGAGCGACAAGATATTAAGTACTTCCCGTCAATCCGTGAGTACACCCAATATTTTGGTATTGACATGAAGTTACTTAGTTCTATCAAATCCGATGTACTTATCATGCATCCGGGGCCGATCAATCGAGGGGTAGAACTTAGTAGCGAAGTAGCGGACTCGGATAAGGCTATTATCCTGGATCAGGTTGAAAATGGGGTCGCAGTTCGTATGGCAGTGCTATACCTCCTGGCCGCACCCAGATCGGCGGCCGATTAGATTATGAATCTATAATGACTACTTATCATATGTATAATGGTCTGAAAGGCGCTAATTGAGGGCTTTTCTCGTTAATTATCTCATAAAAGTGTAATAGAGTTACTTTAATTTCATCTACTAACGTCATATTTTTGGTAATACATTCATAAAATAAATCTTAGATGCGACTCCTACTTACCCTCTTTGCTTGGTTGATCTGCATAACTCCAGGCTCTGCTCAGGCCAATCAATATAGAATAGAAGGGAAATTGGAAAACTACACCCAGGATTCAATTTTTCTGGGCTACTATCATTCAGATAAGCAATATTTGTTTGATACGGCAGTGGTAGAAGACGGACGTTTTGTGATCGAAGGGACTGACACCTTGCATGATGGAGTGTACCTGATCGTCATGCCTCCTGATAACAAGTACTTCCAGATCATTGTCAATGGAGAGCGGGAGTTTTCTTTCACTGGTGATATAAACGCTCTGGAGTCCAGTCTCAAGTTTGTTGGATCAAAGGATAACACATTGTTCTATGAAAACCTGGCCTATATTGGTGAAAAGCGATCGTCTGCGACTACGTTGAACGAGCAACTTGCAGCGGCTTCTTCTCCTCAAGAAAAAGAAGCCGTGCAGGAGAAGATAGACGCTTTAAATGATGAGGTGATGATGTTTCAGAAAGAAATCGTGGACAAAAATCCAGAAACACTCACAGCTGCTTTGATCAAAAGTGGTTTTAGGATCGACATTCCAGATTTTGAGGGCACAGAAGAAGAAATCAAGTTAAAGCAATACAAATACTACAAGAAGCACTATTTTGACTATGTCGACTTATCGGACAATCGCCTGATTCGGTCTCCACAACACGTCTTGTATGACAAAGTCAATTACTACCTCACTAAACTAACGCCACAGCATCCTGATTCAATTATTGCGAGCATCGATTATCTCCTGCCCCAGCTGGAAGGTGATGAAGAGATTTACAAGATATTTCTCATTAAGTTTCTAAATGACTATGCAGCTAGTAAAATTGTGGGTATGGATGCTGTGTACGTCCACCTTGCTTTAAATTATTATGCAAAGGGTAAGGCACCCTGGGTAGAGGAAAGTCAACTCAATAAGATAATAGCAAATGCTAGGGATGCTGAGGGTACATTGATTGGGAAAATAGCGCCAAATTTTACCGTGCAATTAAGAGATAGTACCGATATCTCATTACATGATATTAAGTCACCATATACGGTACTAGTATTCTTCGCTCATAATTGTGGACATTGCAAAGAGACTATGCCAGAATTAAATGAATTGTATCCTGATCTGAAGCAGAAAGGAATAGAGGTTATGGCTGTTTGTACGAAAGTGGGAAGTGATGAACCACCGTGTTGGGAGTTTGTGGATGAATATGATTTAGAAGGGTGGATTAATGCCTCAGATAAGACAGGAGGAAGGTCCTTTATGCATTCACTATTTAATATTAAGAAGACACCCAAGCTGCTGGTGTTAGATGAAAATAAAAAGATCCTGAGCAAAGAGCTAAGTCCCGAACAATTATTACAATTTTTTGATCAGATCCTTAAGGAAGAAGCCAGTACAAATTAAAATATTGATTCAGGGATGAAAGAATTTATGCTCGTCATTGCTTTATCACTGATGGCTTACACGGCTAGATGTCAGATTTATTCCGGCTCAGATGGTACCGTCACATTTGTTTCCGAAGCTCCACTCGAAACTATCAGAGCGACATCGTCTATTTTGAAAGGAGCCATTGATCCATCCCAGAATACATTTGCTTTTTCAGTGGAAATTGCCTCATTTGAGGGATTCAATAGTATGCTTCAAAAGACGCATTTTAATGAAAACTATCTGGAGAGTAGTAGGTATCCAACCGCATCCTTTTCCGGTGAAATTATTGAACAAGTGGATTGGCAAGCGGAGCAGGTATATGAGGTACGAGCTAAAGGCATACTAAAAGTACACGGTGTCGAGCAAGAACGCATCATAAAAGGAACCTTGACCATTTCCCCAGACCGGATAGATATTGCGAGTGAATTTTCTGTGTTGCTGTCCGAACATCACATATCAATACCTAAGATCGTAGCCCAAAAAATAAGTAAGGAAATTGATGTAGTCATCAGCTCATCACTGCGTTCAAATGAGACCAAGTGAAAAGGCTACTGACAGCTGGGGTCCTTGCACTTTTCTTGCCCGTTTGTTTTTGCCTTGCACAAGTTCCATATTTTATAGATCAGGAGTTTGATCATCAGCCTATTCAATCCATCCATGTGATTAAAATGGATCACCGCGGGATGATCTGGCTGGGAACAGACGACGGACTGTACCGATATGATGGTGATAAGTATCAGGAGGTAGTGGCTCATCCTACCCTCACTTCAAAGGAAATCACAGCGATCTATGCGGATTATCAGGAGGAGGGACTTCTGTGGTTGGGATATGGAGATGGTACGATTGCAACACTTGGTTCCGGTCTTTCAGGATTGAAACCCTGGCTGATTGAGGAGGGAAGTCCAAAAGCCAAGATCACAGGTATACTGCGCGATTCCTCAGGTATGCTTTGGATTGCAACTTATGGAGAAGGGCTATACCTACATAATGGTGTGCACTTGTATAATTTCAATGTGGATGATGGTCTCGCAGATGATCAGATATATTCTTTGGCCTTATCACCTTCTGGTGAAGTCTGGGTAGCGACAGATCACGGGGTCAGCATTTGTAGTTGGTGGGAGGGAACCAAGAGGATCAGAAATTTAGATATAGATGCAGGTCTGCCCGATGAAATTGTCTACCGAATACAAGCAGCTGATCAGGGAATGTGGTTGGGATTTCATAATGAAGGGTTTTGCTTTTATGATCTACCTTCGCAGACCATTTCAGTGAAGTCAAAGGATTGGTCGCAGGGTGCAATTTTAGATATGGCTCAGGACCCAAACGGATCACTTTGGATGGTTACTGAATCTGGTGGTCTCTTAAAATTTGATCCAGAGGATTCATCGCAAGTACAGATCCCCTTGGGTGAATTTCAAATATCAGAACCTTTATGTATTGATCATGAAGGGAATATATGGGTGGTAGTTGACCAGCGAAAGCTGTTGCGAGCTAGTCTAAATCTACAAATACAAAGTCTGGAAGTTGGGGATGTGCAAGCAATCATACGTGGTGCGAGTGACATTTTTTGGATTGGTACGGCTAACGGCTTGTACTCTATGGATAAAATGGTAGTTAGGAAAATCAAGGGATTCGATCGAAACATCTTGTCATTATACAGAGATCCCTATGGAGCTCTCTGGGTAGGCACTTTTGGGGACGGCATTTTTTGTCTGGATCCAGACTCAGGTAGAAAGCTGAGGTTGACTGAGCAAGATGGCCTGACTAATGGTAGTATCTTTTCGATCGATGGATATGCTGATAGAATATGGCTGGCTACCTTGGGGGGAATTGTCGAAATACATAATGTAGGAGATGTTTTCAGATCGGGTAATATAGATTTCATCAATCTGCAAAATCAAAAGGGACTGGATGCTAATTTCTTCATGAGTGTATTTGTCGATTCCAGAGATCGTGTGTGGTTTGGTACTGATGGCCAGGGTGTGAATGTATTAGAGGACGAAGTGGTCACTAATTTGTTATATGAAGGAGATCTTCCTATACGGACTGTCTATTGCTTTGCTGAAGACACGACCGGTCGTATCTGGATGGGTTCCGCACAAGATGGTCTGGTCTGGTATGAAGATACACTATACGGTCAATATATAATGGATAATAACTTGACGAGTAGTGTGATTTCTTCCATCGCCGTTGACCCATCTGGCGACGTCATTCTTGTGCACGAAGCAGGAATTGAAAAACTAAATCACCCAACCGGTGCCATACAGTCTATGGGTACAGATATTCCCCTCCAATTGGAAGAACCTGCCATGAATGCCATATACGGAGACGAAGAGGGTATCCTCATTGGAGGGTCTAATCAATTGATCTCTTATAGACATGCAGGGTTGGAAGGAAGTAACCTGCATATCTTTTTTGATGACATACTGTTATTTAATAATTCGATAGATTTTCAGCATCAGTCTCATTTTGCTTATGGCGAGAATTTTCTAGACTTCTATCTCAATAAAGTATGTTACGTTGATCGTGAAAATGTGTCATATACGTATAAATTAGAGGGGCTAGATGATACATGGCGGCAAACTCAGAATGAACATGTTTCTTTTTCAAATTTAGCACCCGGATCTTATATAATGAAAGTCCGGCCTGTTATGGGAGATGTCCCCCTATCTTCAAAAGAGATAACCTATGCTTTTTTAATTAAGAAGCCTTTTTGGCAAAGGATGTGGTTTCTGATCTTAGCGGGGGCTGTTGTCTTTGGTTTGATGGTACTATACCAAAAATATAGAGAGGCTCGTATTAGTAAAATGGCTCTGATTGAAAGAGATAGAATTGAGGCTCGATATGAAATACTGAAGGCACAAATAAACCCTCATTTTCTGTTTAATAGCTTCAACAATTTGGCAAATGTAGTGGAGGAGGATCCTAAGGAGGCGGTGCAATACATAGAGAAGTTATCAGATTACTACAGGACAATAATTCAATATAGGGATCA
This sequence comes from Saprospiraceae bacterium, assembly GCA_050298535.1. Lineage (GTDB taxonomy): Bacteria > Bacteroidota > Bacteroidia > Chitinophagales > Saprospiraceae > JABDMH01. The sequence goes on along the minus strand of JBNKUI010000110.1, from coordinate 20,434 downwards.
TCGGCTCATTCCTTTAGAAGAAGAGTTAAACCTTATTCGTGATTTTATTTACCTTTTAAAAAGAAGATTCGGAAAGAATCTGAGGGTGGAGATCAATCTAACTAGGACCAGTATGTTGATACCTCCGCTTACGTTACAGATCCTTATCGAGAATGCGGTCAAGCATAACATCATTGCCACTAAAAAACCACTTCATATTAAAATAAAAGATGTTGATGATTATCTTGTTATCAGTAATAATGTTCAACCCAAGAAGACGCAGGAACCTTCGACACGATTTGGGTTGGAAAGCATCAATCATTGGTTTGAGCTCGTAAGTAATAAGAAAGTCATTATCTCCAGGAATGAGAAAGAGTTTATTGTAAAGTTACCTTGGTTAGCAATTGATAAGTATGAAGGCATTAATCGTTGAAGATGAAGCGGGTGCTGCCACCCGTCTGAGAAAAGTAGTGGCTGAAATTGATGATTCCATCGAATGGGTTGGATGGGAAGAGACCATCGAAGGTGCCGTCCAATGGATTGAAAAACACCCGTTTCCTGATGTGATTTTTATGGATATCCACCTGGCCGATGGAAGTTGTTTTGAGATATTTGATCAGACTTCGGTAGATTGTCCAGTGATATTTACAACAGCCTATGATGAGTATGCTTTAAAAGCGTTTGAGCAGCACTCATTAGATTATGTGCTAAAGCCCCTTAAGCAAAAACAGTTAGAGAGAGCACTTAATAAGTTGCACAAATTCTATAATAATAGAAATGAAATCCCTGCGAAGTCTGTCTTTACCGAGTCCCTAAGCGCGTCGGATGACCTTCGCCGGATGTTGGTAAAGGTTGGACCCAAGATCACTCTGGTCAAACTTGAGGATGTTGCATATTTTTATTCCCAAAATAAAATCACTTTTCTGGTCACCAAGGAGGGGAGGAGGTACCCATTGGATAAAAGCCTTGAGTACGTGGAAAACAACCTTTTTGATGAGTCATTTTTCCGTGTTAATCGACAATATATCATCCAGATGGAAGCCCTGAATGGGATGGTTAGCCATACAAAGGGTCGGGTCAAACTCACTCTTAAGCCTCCAACGGAAGGAGATATCGTAGTCAGTACAGAAAGGTCCCCAAGGTTTAAAAAATGGCTTACCTCCTAGCCATGGGTGTACGTTTTCCCTGGCATCTTGCTTATCGTGAACTGTAACACTAAATCGAGTGCAGCAATTGGTTTTTTTTGCACTATCTGTTTCTCCCCACACTAATTGCCGGATTAGCATCAATAACCTTACGTCATGTAGGACAGCGGGATAGCCGGTATTGCTTCTTCGATCTGATACAGAATATCTCCAACGTGAACTACTCATCTAAGTGTCACAGCTCACTATTCACTACATGCTGTGTCAGATTCAGTGTAGTTATTTTCCTATTCGGTCTTTTATCAAATGATCCCTGTATTCATTGGTCAGGGATTTGTGTTCTTAAAGCAAAAATTAGACAACTCTACAGTTTCTAGAGTTATTGACCGATATATGCGATATGTGAGTAAATCCGCCATGATTCTGTCCGCCTTCCTCATACTGCTGGGGCTGCTGGTGATATCTTGTAGGACGGAGATACCGTTTGAAGAGGATTTTGATGATATGGTAGGCAACCCCGCGGATACAACGATGACCGATACGACTAGTGTACCCATTGATACATCCACCATGCAACCAGATGTGCCCTGTGACTCAACTATTATATACTTTGATCAACAAATACTTCCGATATTTCAGGGAAGCTGTGCCTACAGCGGTTGCCATGATGCAGCTTCAGCCAAGGAAGGTATTATACTGGATAGTTATGAGAATATCATTCGTCGGGATGAGGAAGACTTGATTATTCCCTTTAATGCAGGGAAATCGGAAATTTTTGAGAAGATCACTGAGGATGATCCAGACGACATCATGCCGCCACCACCCAATAATGCACTTTCAGAGGAACAGATACTTCTCATCAGTACATGGATCGAACAAGGTGCGGAGAATCTTTCTTGTGAATCTAATATTGCTTGCGATACTTCCGACGTGTCGTATAGTCAGCAAATCGCTCCGATTTTCGATACCAAGTGTAAGGGTTGTCATGGCAGTAGTAATCCTAATGCAGGCCTCAATTTTTTAGATTATAGTACGGTGGCTTCTACGGCAAAATCAGGTAGGCTCTTGGGAGCATTGACCTGGAGCGATGGTTATGTAAAAATGCCGCAAGCGATGGAGCAGCTGCCCGCATGTGATTTAAATTTAATACAAGCCTGGATTGACCAGGGAGCTTCAAATAATTAATAAGAGATCTTCATGCATCATTATTTATTGACTTTTTCAAAGACCTTTTTCTTAAGCACTGCATTTTTATGTCTGGGCATATCAGGTTGCTATTATGATGTTGAGGAAGATTTTGAGAAAATGGTGGATTGCGTGACGGACAATGTGTCCTATGTGAATGACATTGTTCCCATTTTAGAAAATCGCTGCTATAAGTGCCATGCAGTAGGTTTAAATCTAGGAAATGTGACACTAGAGGGGTATGATAGATTGAAGATTTTGGTAGACAACGGTAGGTTTTTAGGAGCCATTAGAAGAGATCCTGGTTTTTCACCTATGCCCCAAAATGAAGCGATGCTGCCCGATTGTCAGATTATGAAGGTGGCAGCATGGATTGAAAATGGAGCTCCAAATAATTGATATGAGAAAAATAGTAGGTATTGTTTTCTTATTGGTGTTGTTATTGGGTGGTATTGGATACTATTACACGCAACATGACCATCGAAATGCCATACGGTCTGCATCCCCAGACTTTACTCTGACAGCTGCTGAAGTCTTTACTCTATTTGATGAGGACGAACAGGCAGCAAACAAGAAATTTTTAGGCAAGACAGTACTTGTAGAGGGTGTCATTAGTGCCATTTCAAATACCTCTGAAAATATTTCGATTGCCCTAGAGTCAGACGCTCCACTGGGTGAGGTTGTCTGCGAATTAAATACAACCCTGGTAAAAAACATGGATGATATATCAGTGGGAGATGTGGTCAATATTAAGGGAGAGTGCTCAGGTAAGTTGATAGACGTAATATTTGTGAACTGCATAATTGAATGAAAATGAAATATTATAAAATTGTTACTGTTGTTTGTCTTTTTATCATGCCATTCCTGTTGAATGGTCAGGTATATATTAGTAAAAACGCTGAGATTAGCTTCTATTCCTACACACCCATAGAGGAGATAAAAGCGGTTAATGATAAAGGAGTTAGTGTTCTTAATTTTGATGATTCTAAAGTCGAATTCAGTGTGTTGATAAAGGGATTTCATTTTAAAAATGCTTTAATGCAAACGCATTTCAATGAGAATTACATGGATTCAGACAATTTTCCCAAGGCTGTTTTTAAGAGTACAGAAGTGGATCTGTCTTCAGTGAATACTAATGTAGATGGAGATTATATTGTGCCAGTTAAGGGCGTGTTAACTGTTCGTGGTGTGGACAAGGATGTTGAGACTGAAGGGACGATACATGTAAATGGTGGAGAGGTAAGTGCTGTAGCTAAATTTGTAGTTTCACCCGCAGATTTTAAAATTGAAATACCTTCCCTAGTAGATGGTAAAATTGCCAAGGAAATAGAAGTCAGTGTAAATTCTGTCTATGAATTATACGATAAATCGTAAAACTGAATTGTTTACTAAAATTGTGATGTAGGAATCATTAGTATGAGAAGTATAAGTAAATATTTAATAGTTTTTTTTCTCTTGGTGAGTTACCATGCCCGTAGTCAGGAAGACTTGCTTTCAATGCTGGAGAATGAACCTGTGACAGAATATGCTACCGCAATTTTTAAAACTACCCGGATAGTTAATGGACACTCAATAGAAACTACTCCAAAGTCAATACTTGATATTAAAATATCACATCGCTTTGGCTTCCTGGAAAATGGACTCTATGATTTGTTTGGCCTGGATGCAGCCACCATTCGCATTGGCGCCGATTGGGGTCTTACAGATTTTCTTACATTGGGGGCAGGAAGAAGCAGCTTAGAAAAAACCTATGATGCTTATGCGAAGTATCGGCTTTTAAGACAGTCTAAAGGTGAACGTAACATTCCCATTAGTTTGGTCTATGTAGGAACCGCGGCTATTAATACGTTAAAGTATGAGGATCCTGAAGCATCTAATCTGTTCCAAAGTAGATTGTTCTATAGTCATCAACTATTACTGGCAAGAAAATTTACCGAAGGATTGAGCCTGCAGATTATGCCCACTGTTATACATCGCAATCTTGTACAGACAAATGACGAATCACATGATGTGATTTCAATAGGCATCGGGGGGAGGCAAAAGATCTCTAAGAGAGTAAGTATTAATTTTGAATACTATTACGTACTTCCCGATCAGTTAGCAGACCAATATCGGAATAGTCTGAGTATCGGATTTGATATTGAAACCGGTGGTCATGTATTCCAATTGCATTTTACCAATAGTACCAGTATGATCTACAAGGGCTTCGTGGCAGAAACAGTGGGGGACTGGTTAGATGGAGGCGTTCACTTTGGCTTTAATATTAGCAGGGCCTTTACATTGGGCAAGTGATTTTCATTCAATTTTGAAGTTTGTTTGAGATATACTTGTATGGTATTTATAATGGTTGTATTATTGTACCGAACGGTCTATTATTGAATGACAACAAAAGAAAGACTTACAGAGGAGATGGCTAAGAAGCTGAGATCTCAAGGATACTATGCTACGGGTATTCGGGAGATTCTTGCAGATACTGGAGTGCCCAAAGGTTCGCTGTATCACCATTTTCCGGATGGAAAGCAGGACCTGGCTTGTGAGGCCCTGAAAAGAAGCAATGAAGAAATGCTGTCAAAGTTTCGTGCTGCGATGTCAGGACGAGCGGCTCAGGAAGGACTTACCGCCATAGTAGAAGTATCAAAGAATGAATTAGTCCAATCGGAGTATGAAGAGGGCTGTCCCATAGCCACTGTAGCACTTGAAGTATCACATTCCGAAGAAATCCTAAGCCAACTAACTTCAGAAATATATAAAGGTTGGGAAGATGGATTAACTGCATTTCTGGTAAAGCGAGGGGTAACTGATGCACGATCAAAGGCCCAACGTTTTTTAATGCGTTTGGAAGGTGCGATTATTCTGGGAAAGGTACATCGCACCGATATGTACTTTGATTTGCTAATCAATGATTTATCTCATTTAATGAACCTAGAAGAGAATGCGTGAATACACCAAAATACTGACCAGCAGGACAAAGATCAGATTCCAGGACTGCGATCCCTACGGTCATTTAAATAACTCAAATTATATCTCCTATTTCTTCAATCATCGTGAAGATGTTCTAAAGGATGCATATGAGTTTGACCTTTTCAAGCTTACTAAAGTGAGCGGAAAAGCCTGGCTGGTCGCTCAGAATCAGATCGCTTATTTAGAGCCAGCTAGCGTGATGGAAGAAGTGCTCATTGAGAGTCAATTGATTGGACTCAATACTAAGGTATTGAAAGTTGAGATGCGTATGTATGATCGTAAGAAGGAAAGAGTAAAAGCTTTGCTGTGGTCCAGTCTGGTGCATTACGACTTGAAAGTGAATCGGTCCATCTCTCATGAACCAGACCTTCAACGACTATTTGAATCTGTCCTGGCACCTGTAAGCCAAAATTTGTTTGATGAACGTGTTAACCTTTTTAGAATGGCTACCAAGTCATACCAAGGCTAGAAAGTAGATATTGTAAGTGTCACTCTGACCCAAGCCAGATCTAATCAGTTTTCGCAAGCTGTAACCAGGCATCGTATCCTCCCTCGAGGTCATATACTTTTGAAAATCCCAGCTCTTGCATGACCTTCAGTGCAGCCGCACTTCGCGCTCCTTTCTTGCAATAGACACCGTATGGTTTGTCCCTGTCCAAAGCATCCAGCTGTGCCTGAAAATCTGGGCTACGGAAATCAATCTCGAGGGCTCCTTCAATTTTACCTGCAGCTACCTCCTGAGGTGTACGCACATCGATCAGAATCAGGTCTGCCTGTTCTTCGCGGAGTGTTTCCATTTCCTGCGGACTTATCACACCATAAGAAGGTGATTCATTAGTTTGGCAGCTGGACCCGCTTACAACCAGTATAGTACATAATAAGAGAAGTATACGCATCAACACGATTCAATTAGTTTAGTCTCCATACAAAAATAAGAGGTTTTGTATGAGATACATATATATAGTAAAAAATTATTATCAAAATATTATCGATTGACAATCAACATCTTGCAGTTATATAATCTATACTATTGGGTTTTTCTGGCTCAGTTTTTGCTCAAGGAAATGTGCAATGAGTATAGAAGAAATAAATAGAAAACACTACTTCAAGACGGACATGTATTACCGTGTAGGATATGGACTGTCTTCGCGGTTACTAGCATTCCGAAATGGTATCATTTACCTCCAGGTAGTCATTGGTAGAAAATGGGAAAAAGATTACCATGCTACTACAATGGAGCTAGCTCAATGCTGGAAAGCAGAGCATGAGGAGTTAAAAAATGCACTGGGTTGTAAGGTGTTCATCATCGATGCACAGAAATATCCATACAAGCAAGATCTACTCAAGCTAAAAATCCAGGTAAGCTACGATGCCAGAATGGGAATGCTGTTCGCAAACGATGTCTTGAATTAGCCTTTGGGTAGACCTGATCAGAAATACTTGATATCTCTCTAGCTATGGAGTGAATGACCGTACTTTCAGAACGCGTATAACCCGCCACAAGTTTTACCACTCTCGCTTCAGTCTTTCACGCCGAGCTCCTGCAAGCGCAATCCCTTCTAATATTAACGGTATTTGATTTATTTTGGCATGAGATCTTGAGTTTATTCATGTCAACAAACCCTCTTAGTCGTAAGATCATTCATGTGGATATGGATGCATTCTTTGCTTCTGTGGAGCAAAGAGACAACCCTAAATTGAAAGGACTTCCTGTCGTTGTGGGAGGTGACGGTAAACGTTCGGTGGTGGCGGCAGCGAGCTATGAGGCACGAAAGTTTGGTATCTTTTCGGCCATGCCCATGGCACTGGCACGAAAGAAGTGTGCCGGCCTGATCATCGTGCCGCATCGATTTCAAGTTTATAAAGAAGTTTCGCTTGCCATCAGGAGTATATTTAAGCAGTACACGGATTTGATCGAACCCTTGTCACTTGATGAGGCTTATCTAGATGTGACTCAAAACAAATTTGATAATCCATCCGCTACTCTCATTGCAAAAGAGATTAAGGAGAAGGTACAGACAGATACCCAGCTCACCTGTAGTGCTGGAGTTTCGATTAACAAATTTTTGGCGAAAATTGCATCAGACCTGAATAAACCGGATGGACTATCAGTGATAGCGCCCCCTCAAATTCCAGACTTCGTAGCTAAACTGCCCATTGAGAAATTCTATGGAGTTGGTAAATCAACCGAGCGTAAGATGCACGAACTCGGAATATACTCGGGAGCCGATCTTCAGGAATGGACAGAAATCGATCTAATAAGACAATTTGGCAAATCTGGACGGTATTATTATAATGTGTGCCGTGGGATTGATCACCGTCCAGTCAGCCCATCAAGAATAAGAAAGTCGATTAGTATCGAACGCACGTTTGAGGAAGACCTGGTGACAAGAGAAGAAATCGTAACCGTACTGGAAGGACTGACCGGGAAGCTATGCACCACTTTGCAAAGAATGGATATCAAGGGCAGAACCATTCAACTAAAATGGAGATATCCTGACTTTAATACACCTACTCGTAGCAAATCATTTATGCAATATACAGATGATGAACAACTACTCACCGAGCAAGTGGCTGCTCTTGCCGATGAGCATATTAGATATGAGGATGGAGTACGTCTTCTGGGCGTAGGAATGCAGAATTTAAATACCGAGCAACCGGACAATCAGTTATTATTGCCACTAGATGAAGAGTAATAGAATCCATGCGTTCTATGATATAGGACCAATCAGCGAAATACATTCCTTTGGAGAGGGTCTGATTCATCATACGTATCAGGTCCAAACAGAAGATGCGATCTACATCTTGCAACAATGTAATGCACATGTCTTTCAGGATTTAGAGGCAACCACCCAAAATATCTTTCAAATTGGAAATCACATTGCTGGTAAAAGGTGTGATTGGTCTGTTCCTCACGTCATTTTGAATAGAGAGGGAAATTGTATTTCGCAGGATTCGAACCATCATTTCCGACTATTTGAATTCTTGCCGGGCCGAGTCCTTGATAGCACCTTTCTGGCACTCGGTGAAGCGTATCAGGTCGCACAAGCTTTTGGTGAGTTCATTTACCAGTTGCAGGATTTTCCTGCTAACCAAATATTTGTGAGTATCCCTGCATTTCACAGTCCCCTCCGAAGGTGGAAAGACTTTCAGGATGCCTTGTCAAACCCCGTTATTGAACATAGCGATGCTGCTCTTATCGAAGACATTCAAGCATTGGAGTGGGTCAAGAATGAAATCCTATCAAATCAGCTCCCAGTAAGAATCGTACATAGTGACGCTAAGTCGGATAATATTCTGGTAGGCAGGGACGGAGAGGTGAAAGCAATACTGGATCTTGATACTGTAATGCCAGGATATCTATTTCATGACTATGGAGATTTAATGCGATCGATGGTTTTTAGAAGGAAGGAAAGCGAGCACGAACGCGGTGAAGCTATTGATCCAGATCTTTATCAACATATACGAAATGGGTTTCTCGCAGGTCTGCGAGACTTGCCGCTTAAGATCGAAGTAGAGACTCTTGACTTAGGCGCGGCATATCTCATGTATGAACAGTGCCTTCGATTTCTAACTGACTATCTTCAGGGTAGCATTTATTACAAGACTTCCTATCCGACGGAAAATCTGGTAAAAGCCGGGTTGCAAATGGAAGATTTGAAGCTTTGGATCAATACTTATCTGACCTCTTGATCTGCTATCGTGTCTTTTAATGGCCGTAAATATGGTGCCTCCAGATCGCGTGGAAGTGGAGTGACTTTATTCTTTGAAGCCCAGGATTCCCATGCCATAGCCATGTTCGAGACAAGATCAGGATAGATCTCTGCCTGATCATGTAGTTCTGTCCGGTCTTCCTCCAAATTGTACAGTTCCCATGGCCCGGCCTTGAGTGCGGTAATCTTCCATTTTCCTTTGATCATTGCCCGATTACCTTCATGTTCGAAGAACAGAGGTCTTTCATAAAGTGTATCTACTCCCATCAAGGCAGGGAGGATTGATTTCCCAGGTAGCACCATACCTGTTTCTGCTGATTCAATATCATCAATATCACAGGCATCAAGAATAGTGGGTAATATGTCTATAAGATGTGCTGGCTGACGATTGACCCTGCCTTGAGTACCAAGCCGGGCAGGCCAGTGGATGATGAAGGGTGAGCTAATACCGCCTTCATGATTGTAATGCTTATACAACCTCCAGGGTGTATTGGATACATTAGCCCATCCTGCGCCCACACTATGATAAGTACCATCACTACCCATGGTATCGAGTTCTTCTCCCCGGTGAAGTATGTTGGTCGGACCGGTTTTCGTATCAAATCCAAAAGGATCCCACTCTGCACAAGCACCATTATCTGATAGGAAGATGATGAGTGTATTGTCAAGTTCATTATTGAGGGATAAATCCTGGAGTATTTGTCCAATTCCGTAATCCATCCGGTCTACCATAGCAGCATAAATGGCCATACGACGTGCAAGATCTGGTTTGCGGTCTTCTGCCAAGGAAGACCAGGGTGGCACCGTATCGGTTATTTCTTCTGCCCAGTTAGTATATGGCGATCGGGGAGAAAGACGGGTATGGACTGGAAGGATGCCTTGGCGATGCATTCTTTCAAATCGCATCATGCGAATGCTGTCCCAACCGATGTCATAGGTTTTTTCGTACCGTGCAATATCTTCCGGTCGTGCCTGCAACGGAAAATGTGGTGCGTTGTACGCCAGGTAGAGAAACCATGGATTGTCATGGTCTGCTCTGGCACTCCTCAAAAACATTCTTGCATAGGCGGTCAGGCCGTCGGTGCCGTAGAAATCTTGATCCCATGAGATCTTCTCGCCGTCGTTGGGCATTCTCAGGTAGTGCTCGGGATCCCAAAAAGTTTGTGCACTAACTAGCGTACCATAAAATTCATCAAATCCGTGCTCGGTAGGATCATCCGTTCCCAGATGCCACTTTCCGGACAGGTAGGTATTATACCCGCTAGATTTTAGTATCTCAGCAATGGTCCTGGCCTTGTTTGAAACAGTCCCACGATATCCAGGCTGGTTAAGGTCCTTTACCATGTGTCCTAGTCCCACATTATGTGGGTAATGGCCGGTCAACAGACTTGCTCGTGATGGACAACACCGCCCCATGGTATAAAATCGTGTCATACGCACACCCCGCCTGGCAAGTTTGTTAAGATGCGGAGTCTGAATTTCCCCACCATAGCAGCCGAGATCGCTAAAGCCCAGATCATCTGCGGCTATTAGTAATACATTGGGATTCTTACCGTCCTCTTGGGAGGATGTGCAGCTACAGTAGCACCCTAATAGTAGTACCAGAAAGAAATACCAAATTTGCTGTGAATCAGTTTTCAATGCTGTAGTTTGTAAACAAAGCATATAGGTCTTACCTTTCTTAAGGTACGTTCTTGAACTTGTATTCACAAATAAATGATAACGAAGTAGCATCATGTCGATAACTCTATCGAGTATCATTTCATTTCGACAAGAGGAGCGAGATGAAATTATCACTTCCGCTTCAGTAGATTTTGATGTCCAGTGTAGGATCAACGAACCCTCGGTTATTGACAACTTTAATATATTTTGGATTCAGACAGGTCAATCACGGGTTCAGATAGACTTTCAATCCTTTGACGTCACTGAAAATACACTGTTCTTTCTATCGCCTGGACAGATGTTCACCGTCATGTCAGATCAAATTGTTCAGGGGTTCCAAATTGCCTTCAATCAAGCTTTTTTTTGCATAGAAACACATCACCGTGATGTTGGGTGTAGTGGAGTGTTGTTTAATAATCCCATGCAGGATCCTCTATTACAACTTGATGAAAGGCAATCTGAAGAGCTACAATTGCTTTATGCGGATCTGCAGAGAAGTATTTTAAGTGAATCGGTAGCGAAAGATGAGCTTGTGAAAGCATATTTGAAGATATTTATCATTAAGTGTGTTGAGCTTAAGTTAACTCAACTTCCATCACATCTATCCATCGAATCTAGAGATGATGTCACTGAATTTAATAGGTTGCTGGAGAAGAATTATAAACGCTGGCATCGAGTGGACTCCTATGCCCGCGCTATGCACATCACTTCCAAGGCACTAAATAAGAGACTATCAAAGTTTGGTAAACCACCGAGTCAGATGATTCGGGAACGTCTTATGTTAGCAGCAAAAAGGCTTTTGGTTCATAGTGATCTTTCTGTGAAGGAGATCGCTTTCGAATTAGGGTTTGAAGATCCTCACTACTTTTCAAGATTATTTAAGAAGTCGTCCAAGAAAACACCCCTCGAGTTTCGTACGTCGTTCTCCTCCTGACAGCTGTACAATTATAATTAAAAGCTTTTTCAAGTTTAATGCTCACAATAAGGGTAATTTGTCCAGTTGGAGTAGTGCTCTGTCCATTTCTACCATCATGTTTTCAGCCTAGATTTGAAGTATTAGTTCAAACAAAAAGAAAATTGAAATGGAAGAGAAAAATGTTGTTGAAAGAGCAGCCTATCATACGATCGAAAGTGCATCGGAGTTTCAAAACATCCTGCGCAATCACAAAGGCAAATTTGTAGTCGATTTTTGGGCACCGTGGTGTGGTCCATGCCTTGCCCTTGCACCCATTTTTGAATCAGTTGCTTCGGAATTGAAAGATCAGATTTCGTTTGCCAAGGTAAATGTCGATGACAACCCAGCATTGGCAAAGCAGTATAATATCACATCGATTCCTACGATCATAATTATAGAAAATGGCGAAATACTTAAAAGACATAGTGGATTTATTGGTAGAAATGATTTCAAAAACCTCATCAAGTAAATCCGAATTCTTGATTAATTATTATTAACAATTAAAAACAATTATCATGAAAAATATCATTGGAATTATAGCATTATTATTGAGTGTCACGGTAAGTGCTCAATTACCTGATCCAGGTTTTAATATTGATGGCTCAACCGCTATCGTGATTACTGATCCGCAAGTTGACTTTCTGAGCCCGGAAGGTGTGACGTGGGGCGTAGTAGGCAAAAGCGTCGAGGAAAACAATACGGTCGATAATTTGGATAGGATTTTCCGTATGGCACAGCAGCATGATATTCCCGTATTTGTCTCTCCGCATTATTACTATCCTCATGATCATGAGTGGGAGTTTGAAGGAGCCCTTGAAGTCCTAATGCATAGCATTGAAATGTTTGATAGAAAGGATCCATTGTCATTGGAGGGTTTTGAAAATTCTGGAGCTGATTGGTTGCCCCAGTACAAAACATATCTTAAAGGAGATAACGTGGTAATATCTAACCCACATAAAGTGTATGGTCCCGAATCAAATGATCTTATTCTTCAATTGAGAAAGAGGAAAGTGGATAAAGTAATAGTAGCTGGGATGTCTGCAAATCTCTGTGTGGAGGCACATATACGAGAATTGCTGGAATCCGGCTTTGAGGTTGCAGTAGTAAAGGATGCAACGGCTGCTGCAATCCTACCCGACCTTAATGCTTATGAGGCAGCTTTGATAAACTTTCAGATGATGGCAAGTCATGTATACACTACGGATCAAGTCATTGAAGAAATAGATAGAGCGTATTCATCAAAATAGTAGGTAGGTTTCATACATATCATCTGTTTAAGAACAACAGGATGCACCTTAAGCAAGGTGCATCCTGTTGTTCTTTGATCCAGCCAGGAGCATAGGATAGATAGTATTTTATACAAAACATGAAGAAATGCTTGACTTTTGCAGAAAATTGCATGTATATTACATACATATAATGAATAAATCATCGTGAAGAGACGTAGCGATCAACCACCCAGCTGGGCGGACAAGTTTTTGGAGTGGTATTGCAGGGAGGACTTACTAGAAGATCTCCAGGGTGATTTATATGAGTCATTTAACAGAAGACGTACAAGCGGACATAGATGGCCTGGTCTTATTTACGCGATAGATGTTTTAAAGTTTGTCCGAGCCTATACAATTAAACCTATAAAACTACCCGGCATGCAGATATTCAACCTGTTAGGAAATAATCTAAAAACGTCTTACAGATATATTCGCAAAGACCGTCTCTTCTCAGGTATTAATGTGTTCGGTTTAGCCATCAGTATGTCCATTGGATTATTTGTAATCAATTTAATATCTGAAATTCGTTCATATGATCATTTCCATCAAAATGGATCCGAAATCTATCGTATCATTTCAAGATATGATTATGGTGATGGTCGAAAATTTGACCTAGCTACTTCTTCGCCTTATATGGCGCATGCTTTGGATGAATATAATGATCTATTTAAGCATAAGGCCCTGCTTCAGGATCGATTTGGAGGATTGGCAGATACGGGTGAGAAGCAGTTGCCGATTGATGGACTATATGCCACATCTGAATTCTTGAATATATTTACCTTTCCATTACTTCAGGGTAATGATCTATCAGTGCTTGACGACCCCTATTCTATAATATTGACGAAGGAAACCGGTCGACGCCTTTTTAATAGGGACGATCCCATGGGAAAATCCATTGATATTGACGGTAAGTCATATGTCGTCAAAGGAATTATCGAAAACCCACCCTATAATTCACATATTCAATTTAATAGTCTCATCTCCTATAGTACCTATGAATTAGAGCAGCAAGATGATGAGCAATTTTCTGCACCTTCCAATGTTTTTCGTAATTATATATATCTTCAAATTGACGACCCAAATGATATAGCAAGATTGGAGGATGCAATTAGCAGCATTAATAAAGCAGGTGATGAAATTCTAGAAGATCGATCCATTAAATCTGAGCTCCAACCATTAAAGGACATCTTTACAGGAGAAGAGCTCTCAAATCAGATTGGTAATCATATGCCGAGCTATATCTTGTTTATTCTAGCTGGATTAGCCCTTCTTGTGATTCTAGTAGCATGCTTTAATTATACGAATCTTTCGTTGGCAAGGTCATTGAGAAGAACAAAAGAAATTGGTGTCAGAAAGGTGACTGGAGCCTCCCGCGCCAATCTATTTTTTCAATTTTCGGTGGAGTCAATTCTTATTGCGTTGATTGCCCTGGTCGTGGCTCTTCCATTCTACTATTTAGTGAGACAACAGATGTTGGAAGTGCAACAAAGTGACCCTCTTGTCGAACTCAACCTTACCGTTCCAGTGATTATATCTTTTATTCTCTTCAGTGTGACGATTGGTTTTGTCGCCGGTCTATTACCATCAACGGCATTATCGAGATTGAATATTACTAGAATATTGAAATTCAATCAAGCACCTAAAGTCTGGTCTGCCATATCCCTCCGAAAAGTTTTGGTATTTATACAGTTTTCTTTCTCACTAATTTTTATTCTGATTACCCTGTTTGCCTGGAAGCAATATCGGCACCTTTTAAATTTTGATTTGGGTTTTAATACAGATCATATCGTGAATGTTGACTTGCAACGTCAGGATGCGGACATCCTTGCACAGGAATTATCTTACCTACCCGAAGTTACAGCTATATCAAAAGCTCAGTATCAACCCAATACGGGTAGGATACATATCACCTACGCTCGATTTAACAGTACTAGCGACTCTTCTCGTGTTCACATTAATTCTGTAGATGAGCACTATCTTTCCCTACATGAGTATACGATAATTTCAGGGAGGGATTTCCTTGACTATGGTGAAAGATCGGATGATGTGATTGTTAATGAGACGCTTCTGCGGCATTTTCAAATCGGAGCCCCAGAGGAATCACTAGGCACCTTATTGACCGTAGATGGAGAGGATCGAAAAATCGTAGGAGTAGTACAGGATTTTCGTCACAGCAACCTGGGTGAACCGATTGAACCCTATGTTTTTTCATATGATCCGTCACTATTTGGATCATTGAATCTAAAGATATCATCTAAGGATATGGTTGAAACTATGGCGGGTCTAGAGGCAGTGTGGAAGAAGTTAGAACCCAATTATCCCTTAGAGGCATCTTTTTACGATGAGCAAATAAGCCAAAACTATGAAATGTTGTCCATTTTAATAAAGTGTATTGGATTCGTTGCATTTTTAACGATCATTGTGGCAGGACTGGGACTCCTGGGAATGTCTGTTTACAATGTGCAGACGAGAATAAAGGAGATTGGGGTACGTAAGGTTTTGGGAGCCACACCCTTCCAGATTATCAGCAAATTGACAGGGTCTTATATGATCATTGTTTTATCAGCGATTGTGGTCAGTACTTTAGTTACCTATTTTATCATAAATAATGTAGTTCTGATTGATTTACCAGATTATGCACCAATGGGTATAGTGGAAATATTATTAAGCGTGGGGATAGTCCTGGCTGTGAGTTCCTTGATTCTGGGGCTACAATCTTATAAAGCATCACAAATAAATCCAGCAATAACACTAAAGAGCGAGTAGGAAAATGAAGGGTACAAATATTGGTGAATTTGAAGAGATTGTCTTATTGACTACTGCATCACTGTTTCCGGATGCTTACTCCGTCTCTATTAAAGATGAGATTGAAACGGTCACACAAAGAAAAGTGAAGCTTGGAGTAGTGCATGCTGTATTAAATAGATTAGAAAAGAAGGGATTAGTTTATTCCTCTTTAGGAAAAGCAACGAAGGTAAGGGGAGGAAGAAGAAAGCGCTTCTTCGAGTTGACCCAGGCAGGAAAGGCGGCAATTATTCGTGCCAAAGAGCAACGAGATCAACTGTGGGATTCCATTCCTTCCATCGTTCTTGAGTGAACATAGATGTAAAAAAATAGCCAGTCAGGATTTAACTGACCAGCTATGAGAGAGTAGAATAATTCTTTATTAGTGATTGATGAATATCGTGCTTGACTTTTTGAAGTTGTCCGAAACCATAGTCAATTTATAAACTCCACTTCTGAGTTCACCTACCTGAATTGGAATGTTTTCTTGTTGTGGAATTCCTTCGAATTTGGATTCGTAGACAATCCGGCCTGACAGATCAGTCAAAATAACGTTTGTTACTTGACCTAATTCTTCCTTGGGAACCTTGATGTTCATCTCACTGGAAGCAGGATTTGGAAAGGTTGTCAGATTAGAAGAGATTGTATTTAGAGAATCTGTTAAATCTGACTCCTGAGGTTCTTCCGTGGTGGGATCATCTATCTCAACTTCCTCTTCGGGTAGGGTCCTGAATTTAGACCAGTCGGAGGATCCACTCGTCGATCCATCGGTACAAGTAGCCACCACTCTAAAGTGATATTTTCCATCTGCCGATAATCCTTCGACCCAAAAAGAATCCACCTCCAGTACCGTGTTTAAGCTGAACGATGGTGTTTGCTCATAGCTTTTAACATCTAATTCAAAGCTTTCAACGGAGTCCTTGGCAATCCAGGTGAGCAGAGCAGATGAGTCTGTCACTTCCAAGACTGAAAGATTGGTGGGCTTAGGACACTGTTGAAAAGTACTGTCACCACCGGTAGTGGTAAAATTTATCCATGAACTGGATCCAGCACTATTTTTTTCGCAGGCTGCTTTCACCCGAAATTTATAGTTTCCACCAGGCTCTAACCCTTCCACCATAACCACCGTTGTATCAGTGCTTTCAGAATATTTATAATGCGGGGTATGTTCCTTAGATTGAATATCTACCTTGTAACTTACATTTTCATCATTACCGAGCCAAGTGAGCATAGCGGTAGTATCCGTGACTTCTTGTATTGCCAAGTTGCTGGCCTTTGGACAGGGGCCATTGCTACTGCCATTACCCGGTCCACTATCCTCCTTATCACCAGCCGTAGTGAATTCCTTCCATTGGGAAGATCCACCGGATCCTTTGTCACATTTTGTCATGACTCGGAACCTGTAGGTACTTCCAGGCGATAAACCATCCACACTCACCGACGTTTCCGAGGTCGAACTACTGTGAGAAAAGGGACTGGTCCCGGCCCCATGTTTTACATCGATATTATACTTTTCTACTTCGTCACCACCTTCCCAGGACAATAGTGCGCTGGTCTCAGTAATTTCGGAAGCCTGGAGACTGCTGGCTTTAGGACAATTATTTCCCTGACCCAGAAGACTGGAAGTTGATAATAGGAAAAGAAACATTAGAAGGGGGTGGGGAAGAGAGTTGTTAAACATCTTCATCTTTCAAATTTTTGCAAGGGTTAATACAGACACAATAGTCTGATAATCAATTATCTGCTAATTTTTGATCGAGGAAAAATGTTGAGAAAAGTGTCGTAAGAGAAGGTCGTATGAGGTTAGAACGGCAATAGTCAAACAAAATTGTCTATCGTTCCGACACACGAAATATAACAAAAAATTATATATCACGGTATATGCCCAGTAGAATCGCTATCATTTTAAACTTCAATATAGTTGTATCCTCTTAAATTAGTATTTTAAGGAAATAAGTAAAGGGAAAGTATGCGAGTTAGTTGGATAGTACTATTAGCATGCATTTTTGCTTCCTGTGGATCTGAAGTGGAACCTGAGATAGAAGCTGAATTTGCATCATTGCCAGAGCGAATTGATTATAACTTTCATGTCAAGCCCATATTGTCTGATCGATGCTTTCTTTGTCATGGGCCCGATGCCCAAAAGAGGGAAGCAGGCTTGCGTCTCGACGAAGAATCAGGAGCCCGGGCGACATTAGAAAGTGGTGCCGGAAGGGCTATTGTCTCCGGAAATCCCGACAAAAGTCAACTAATACACCGAATTTTATCAGAGGATAAGGAAGCGATGATGCCTCCGCCCGAATCCAATCTTTCACTGAGCGCATATGAAAAAGCGCTACTTATAAAGTGGATCGATCAGGGAGCAGAATACAAACCACACTGGGCTTTTATCAAACCCGAGAATCAGCAAGTTCCCAGTTTAGCGTCTGACTGGGCCAGGAACGAAATAGATGCATTCATAGCTGACCGATTACGTCAAATTGATATATCTCCCTCTCCTGAGGCGGATCGGCCGCAGCTGATTCGTCGTTTGTTTTTTGATCTCACGGGATTGCCACCTACGCTGGCAGAACTAGACCTATGGATGAATGACACAAGACCGGATTACTATGAGCATCTCGTGGATAGCCTACTGGCATCTCCCCGCTATGGTGAACGGATGACAGCTCATTGGTTGGATGTGGCAAGGTTTGCTGACTCCGAAGGATACCTGGACGATTTTCATCATACTTTTTGGCCTTATCGCGACTGGGTCATAGATGCTTTCAATAAAAATCTCTCGTATGATAAGTTTATAGAGTGGCAGGTAGGTGGAGATCAAATCCCCAATGCCACTGAGGAACAGATCCTTGCTACATCTTTTAATAGAAACCACAAGCAGAACTCGGAGGGAGGTATAATTCCAGAAGAATTTCGGGTAGAATATGTGGCAGACCGCACCAATACCGTAGGTGCTGCTTTTCTTGGTTTGACCTTTGGCTGTGCACGATGTCATGATCACAAATACGATCCAATTTCCCAGGAGGACTATTTCGAGCTGTTTGGCTTTTTTAATAGTACGGTGGAACGGGGTGATGGCATCTTTAGTCAAAATGCAATTGAAAAGGGGAACATGACTCCCAACTTCTATTCCATGAATGCAGGGCCCGTTCTTGCTCTTCCTGATAAGGAGGTAGCCGATATACGGGAATACTTACTGGAGGAAATTAGTAGAGAGGAAGTCAAGATGCAGACAATGGCAGAGGAGAACCAGTCTGATTACTTGGACTGGTCAAAAGACGCAGAACCCGCGCTCATGCAAGGTGTGGTTTCTGCGGCTACCGTCACAGATTTGAGATTTGATCGAATGCAGGATGGTAAAGATGTGGATGCAGTACGTGGTAATGATCGGCCTACCTATTGGGGTGATATTCGAACATCGAAAGGAGTACATGGTGATGCAGTGGTAAGTGCTGCGGCCGGACAATATATTGCAGATGGATCTGGGAGTACTTTTGAACGTAGTGAGCCTTTTACGATCAGCTTTTGGATCAATGTACCCCGGTTTTATGAGACAGCTCACGTCATTTATAATGGCAATAATCGAATTCAGGGTTATCGTGGATGGGATGTGAAGTTAGATAGTAATCGAATCCATTTTCGGTTAAATCATGCACATTCCTACCAAAGTATAGATTTACAAATACCTGAACCGCTAGATACCGGTACCTGGACCCATTTTGTATGGACTTATGATGGTTCCAGTACTGCAGATGGGATGAAGGTATATCAAGATGGAGTCATTCAGGAGGTGGATGTACAGCGTAACTACCTTTACCGCTCTACCGTACCATATCCAAATCTGGATGGAAGCGTCTATATGTTGTATAGTGGTATTGTGATTGGCAACCGGCACTATGATCAGGACTTTGAAGGAGGAAAACTGGATGATGTGAAGATCCTGAACCGGGAAGGAGGCAAGTTGGTCGCCAAGCTCTTGCACGATGCAGAGAAGGGAATAGATGCATTTGAAATGGCAGTAAAGTCTCGAGATCCGGCTCTTAAGGAGTTCTTTGATTTGTGGATGGATAGTGGGCTGGCAGAACAGAGAAGTAAGCTCATAGATATGCGCACTCGTGAGGTTCATACGATCGATACGGTGCAGGAAATCATGGTGATGGGAGACCTAGAGCAGGAGCGGCCCACCTATATTCTTGAAAGAGGCGTCTATGATGCTCATGGTAAACGAGTGGGAAGAAATGTGCCTGAATCGATTCTTCCCTGGCCTGAAGATCTGCCAAGGAATCGTCTGGGACTTGGCCAGTGGATAACCCACCCCGACAATCCTTTGACATCTCGGGTCGTCGTCAATCAAATTTGGTACTTAATGTTTGGTCGGGGAATTGTTGAAACGGTGGAAGATCTGGGTAATCAGGGAGCCCTGCCTACACATCCTGAATTACTGGATTGGCTGGCCCTAGATTTCATGGAGCATGGATGGGATCTTAAGCGTCTCATAAAGCAAATGGTCACAAGCAGTACGTACCGTCAGTCATCTATCATTAGAAAGGATCTTCAGGAAATTGATCCGGATAATAAATTACTGGCAAGAGGACCCCGGTACCGAAGATCTGCGGAAATGATCCGGGATAACGTCTTAGCCGTAAGTGATCTTCTCAGCAACGAGATGGGAGGCCCCAGCAGTTTTCCCTATCAACCTCCCGGCCTCTGGAAAGAGGTAATGACTCATCCATTCTTTCCAGAATATGAAGTGAATTATGAAAAGGGTTTACATCGTAGAAG
>JBNKUI010000109.1:0-3182 GCA_050298535.1 Saprospiraceae bacterium | reverse complement strand
TCGCTCCATCCTATTAGAATTGATGGGACGCGCCTCCAGGCAAAAGAAAATATCCAGATTAGCTCTTGACAAAAAGCACTTTAACTACGATTATTTCACGGGCCAGCATATCAATTCACGGGGTAAAACCATTTACCGGGTATATGACTTTTCGTGGGCGATCTTCACAGATCAAGAGGTACTCATTATGCGGAATGAAAGTCTTTAAAGTAGCCATCCTCCGCATCTCTGCAACGCTGTTTTTCCTTGATATAAGTTCTAATCATTAAAGGGACCCAGACTTAGCGATAAGCGGTTAGTACTACAGCCCTGGTCAGTAAATAGAAAGTGTGTCTGGAGAATATTACCGTAGATTTTCGGACGGGTCTATATAGCCGCACCTATTTTATCAGCGCACGATTGGGTATTTTCCATCATTCAAGAGACTTATTTATTAATGTTTCATCATAAAATGATTATCATACTATTATTGCATTCACAAAGTTTTCTGCTGCATGTTTTGGGTTATACTTAAAAATTGAAGTGCACTTAAGTGCACTAAGAATTAATGGTTCAACCCATCCACGACCCAGTGTTCTGCATAGTTGCACGACGGATTTAGTTTTCCACCTTTGGCTCAAACGGCCCCCAAATTTCGTCTTGAATTTTGACTCTATATTTGATAGCGAGTGTGTGATTAGAGATACAATTGATCCTGTCTCGTCTCCAAATGCGGTAAAGAGAATAGTATCCAAGAGAATGTGACTAGTCATCTAGCTCATTAGTTCCCGTAATGATAAGGTTATTGTTAGATTATGGAGATTAAGTTTGTCGCTGTATGATTAGAGTAATGGCACTATGATAATCGCAAGTTCTTTATCTTTCAATGGAGTGGTCATCATCCAGGCTATATAGCCAATGAAGGGCCTATTTGTTTGTCTGTATAGAACTCCATGCTAATGAAGCGTCGTAATTTTCTGTTGAACACGGGCCTTTCTCTATTAGGGACCTCACAACTATCCCATTGGATAAGGCATCTGAACTTTGACTCGAATGCCATACAGTCGATGAAAATCACCAAGATCGAGACGGTTCGGTTTAATCCCGATCTGCAGGTGGATGGTCGCGGCATCCAATGGATGTGGGTTCGACTGCATACGGATAGTGGTCTGATAGGGACAGGAGAGACCTATCCTTTTAACGAAGCGAGTGAAGCGGCAGTTAAAGATCTACAATGGCATAGCTGGGCCGGAAAGCTGTTAGGGCGAAACCCTCTGGAGATTGAGCAGACCTGGGAACGCATATTCCGCCAAAATGCATTTCATGTTTTTGGGGGTGCAGAGATGCGAGCGCTCTCCGCCATCAATCTGGCACAATGGGATATCCTGGGTCAGGTGGCGGGTATGCCGGTCTATCAGATGCTGGGCGGATCCCTGGATAAGTCCATTCGGGTGTACAATACCTACACAAATGCCCGCAACATAAATGGTTGGACCCTGGAAAATGACATGGAGAAAATTGCCAGCTTTCTCGTCGAGCAGGAAATACCGGCCATCAAGTATTGCCCCTTTGATGGGGTAGGAAATCGAAATAAGGGTGAATATATTTCCCGTAGAGAAATCGATAGCTGTCTCGATTGGATCCGAAGAATTCAGGATACCGTCGGCGATCAGCTTGATATCGGGTGTGAATTTCATAGCCTCTGGAATCTGCCTAGTGCCATGCGTATCGCTGAAGCATTGGAGCCTTTTAATATTTTATTTCTGGAAGATATTTTACTGCAGGACAATATGCAGTCGTACGCATCTCTTGCACAACATACATCGATACCATTGGTGATTAGTGAGCGACTGGCCACTCGTTTTGACTTTCGTGAAATGTTTGAATCCAAAGCGGGCAGCATAGCCATGTATGATTTGACCTGGTGCGGTGGTATTTCCGAAGGCAAGAAAATATCAGATATGGCCAACACCTATTATGTGCCCACCATGATGCATACGGCCGGGGGTCCCATATTATGGTATGCCTCTCTACATTTAGCTGCGGCTATTACCAATTTGTTTTTTGTGGAAAGTGTATATCCCAATTGGAAAAATCGCTACCCGTATTTCTTTTCGAATGTACCCATAGTTGAACAGGGATTCGCAAAGCCACCTGATTTGACAGGTTTGGGCCTGCAATTTAGAGAGGGATTATTTGAGAGTGATGATGTGATTGTGACGACAGTGGGGGAGTTGTAGGTTATGGGTGCTTACCATTTTATAACTTGTGCTTATACTTCACTATCCGTGTAATAGAATATGTCATAGTACTTTATGTTGAACTGTTGAATTGTGGAACTGTTGATTTATTTGGTGTCGACGATCTACGCCACGCTTCGATTATCACTGGTATTCGGTCTCCGATAAAACAGGTGGCATCCCTGTCATAGAAGTATTGTAACGCCGAATTCATTCGGCGCAGAGCAAGTCATGGTTTTCTGAGAATGACATTTTAATATCTTCGAATACCTTGAAATTTCAGTTGCTCTTCGTTGCCAGAATTTGGTCTCGATGGCTCGGGAGGCACACAAGATGATTATTGCTTTGTGCACTTGTCGAAAGGCAAATGGCCTTATTTGCTTGCACACTACCCCCGCCCTGTTTTTCTCTGGCAAACGTAGCCGAAGCGAAGTTTGCTCGCAAGCTGCGAAAACCGGGAGTCAGCCCGCAATTTATTGGAAGAAGGGACGTCGGATTCAAAAGTGGCCTTGAAAGAAAGGTGGAATTTGGTGCCGGGTGCCGGGTGCCGGGTGCCAGGTGCCTGGAATTTTTAAAATTTAAAACAAGTCCAGGATTATTTATACTTAGGAAAAGGAATGAAAAGGAGGAATTTAGTGCAATAGCCAATAATTTAATTTTTTCTACACTGCACTCTGGGGACTATAGCTGTAATTGCAAGAAGCACTGGATGCCAGAGACAGGACTGAAAAATGCGTTTTGATTGAAATTGCACCCGTGATCATCCCCCAAAGTTCTTGCTTCGCTGGACCCGGATTATCTCATTAGATATTCTATTACGGCCTGAAATACCTTCAAAATCGGGCACGTACGACAATTTTGATGCTCATCGTGATGAGGACCACGCTTGCGCGTCAAAATCATCGCGGAGCACCCTATTTTTTTGATCTTTCAACCCTCATGACGAAAATCCAATGAATAACC
>JBNKUI010000108.1:0-24416 GCA_050298535.1 Saprospiraceae bacterium | reverse complement strand
GTGCACCGCCAGACTCGTGATCCAGCCTCTCTTTCGATCCTTTTCATTTGACATCGTTTCTTCCATGGTGCATCTACTTTACTATCATTATAACGAATTGACAGGTCTGCACAGATCTATCAAAACGTTAAAAAATATTTAGGTCTTCAATGGTTCTGTTGCTAAGATGGCCTGCAGTTTCAATCGATTGGCCATATCCATCATTTGAACCACATACTCAATGGGAGTTCCCAACTCCGAAACAATACTGATGGTCGTATTGTCCCGATTGCCAGCCGAACGGACCGCTGCTCTCAAAGAGCTCTCAATATTTTGCAAGCTCATTCGCTTGCCATTATAGTAAAACCTGCCTTCTTTCTCAATACTTACGGCAATGGACTGAGGAGCTACCGTCTTTGATGTAGAGCTTGGCAATTTGAGATTTAAAGCATTCTGACTCACCAGCGTAGATGTGAGCATAAAGAATATTAATAGGAGGAAAATGATGTCTGTAAGAGAAGACATACTAAATTCCGCGCTGATCTTATTTCGCTTCTTAAGAGCCATATCCTGTTACGATAGTTTATTAAATTGATAAATCAGGCTGCTGGTTCCTGGAGCAAATCCATGAACTCCACCGTCGTCCTTTCCATTTTATATACCACTTTCTCCACATTGGCTACCAGTACATTGTATCCGATGAAGGCCAAAATACCTATGAACAATCCAAAAGCCGTGGTAATTAGGGCCTGATAGATACCTGCAGCCAGTACATCTGGTGTCACATTTTGCTCAGTGGCCATGGTATAAAATGCGAGGATCATCCCAGTCACAGTCCCGAAGAACCCAATCATCGGTGCTGCACCTGCGATACTGGCGAGGGTTGACAAATTCTTTTCAAGTTTGAAAAGTTCAAGATTTCCTACATTTTCGATGGCCGCATCAATATCACGAAGCGGTTTTCCGATACGCTGTAATCCTTTTTCAATCATTCGGGAAGCAGGTGAATCTGCCGATTGACAGAGCGCCTTAGCCGACGGTATGTTTCCAGACTGAACACTTGCCCGGATATTATTCATAAAGTTCTGATCAACTTTCCCGGCTCGCTTGATCGTGAGCCATCTCTCAATAAAGATGTAAAAAGCAATGACTGACAGAATCAATAGCACTCCGACTATCACTATTCCCATCAGACCACCCTGAGCAATCAGGTCAAAAAAGCTCTGGGTTTCTAACTCCGGCTCCAGATCTGTGGTGGCCTGCAGTAAAAGTAATTTCGCAAACATTCCTACGCTTATTTAAATATTAAAAAAAATCCTAATAAGTAATCCACAATATTCTTGCCAAATATATATTAAGACAGAATATAATATAAAGATAGGTTAGTTTTCTTCGATAAGCGATAGAAATATGCCTTTCTAATGACCTTCAAATGCAATTTAGTATGTCACCACCTGTCTTTTTTATCAAAAAGGTACTTGCGCCACCTCACCAGTGAACAAAGCACAGACAGAATACATTCAATAAGAGAAGTCTTTGAGGGTTTCAATTAGCCTTTAATTCATAACTTAGGTAACTATAATTTTTTCGAAGTACATGAGGCACATTAAGAAAGTGGCAGTACTGGGATCTGGTATAATGGGATCGGGTATTGCCTGCCATTTGGCAAATGTTGGAATGGATGTCCTATTGTTGGACATCGTTCCGTTTGATATCACTGAAGAACAAAAATCGGATCCCCGTCAGAGGAACCGAATCGTGAATGATTCACTCTCAAAGGCAATTAAAAGCAAGCCGGCTCCGCTCTACAGAAAGGAGTATGCAGCAAGAATCAGCACAGGCAACTTTGATGACGATTTTGAAGGGATCAGTGATTGCGACTGGATCATTGAGGTCGTGATCGAACGATTGGATATCAAAAAGCAGATATTTGAAAAGGTAGATGCTTTCCGCAAGGAAGGTACATTGGTGACTTCCAATACCAGCGGCATTCCCATTCATCTGATGAGTGAAGGACGCAGTGAAGATTTCAAAAAGCATTTCTGTGGGACCCACTTCTTCAATCCTCCCCGATACCTTGAATTACTGGAAGTCATACCTACTGGTGAGACGTCTAGAGAAGTCATTGACTTTTTCATGGAGTTTGGGGATATCGTGCTGGGTAAGTCAACCGTTCTCTGTAAGGACACACCGGCATTCATCGGAAACCGAATCGGGGTCTATGCCATGAGTCGCATATATGAGTTGGCTGATCAGCTAGATCTCTCCATCGGTGAAATCGACAAACTTACAGGACCTGCGCTGGCACGACCTAAGACCGGAACCTTCAGATTAGGTGATCTAGTAGGTCTGGATACGGCGGACAAAGTCACGCAAGGCATCATGCAGCACTGCCCGGACGATGAACAGGTCCAAAAACTGAGACAACCTGAATTCTTTAATTATCTGGTTGATAACAAGTGGTTTGGAAATAAATCAGGCAAGGGATTTTATGAGGCAACCAACGAAAGAGATGATAAAGGCAAGCGTATCATTCTGGAATTAAATCTCAAATCTCTTGAGTATGAGCCTGCTTGTAAATCGAAGCTAGAAAGTCTCAAGCTTTCCAAGCAAATTGATGATGATTCTCGACGTATCAAGGCACTTTTTTCACATGAGGATCAGGGAGGAGTATTAGTACGCGCTTCTCTGGCCAGTCTCTTTGCATATGCCTCTAAGAGAATTCCGGAGATTAGTGATGATCTCCACAGCATAGATACGGCCCTTAAGGCTGGTTTTGCCTGGGGATTCGGTCCTTTTGAGTACTGGGATATCATTGGAATAGAAGCCGGTAAGAAGGCGGCTGAGGAGCAGGGAGACCAGGTGGCACCCTGGGTCACAGAAATGATCGAAGCGGGCCATGACTCATTCTACAAGGTCAGTGATGGAGAGCGGCAGTATTATGACATTCAAAGCAAGAAGTACAAAACGATTCCAGGTAGCACTGACAAGATAAATCTTGACAACTTCAGGAAGCAATCTCCTGTATATGAAAATGATGAGATCGTACTACACGATATTGGAGATGGTGTTCTTTGCCTAGAATTTAGAAGTAAGAGTAATGCTATTGGAGAAGGAATTCTTAGAGGACTGCAGGAAAGCATTCACATAGCTGAGGAGGGACCCTGGCAAGGGTTGGTAATTGGCAATCAGGCTAAGAACTTTACAGTGGGAGCCAATTTGATGATGATTGGAATGCTGGCATTCCAGCAAGAGTTTGATCAGTTAAATATGGCTGTCAAATTGTTCCAGGACACCTCAATGCGATGCCGATATTCAAAAATACCGGTGGTAGCAGCTACGCAAGGTTATGTCTTTGGTGGAGGCTGTGAGCTCATCATGCATTGCGACAGTGCACAATGTGCTGCCGAATCATATATCGGTCTGGTGGAAGTGGGGGTTGGTCTACTACCAGGAGGTGGTGGCACCAAGGAATTTGCCGTCAGAGCATCTGACACCTATTTTGAGGGTGATGTCAAAATACCTACACTTATTGAGAGGTTTAGGACGATCGCTCTTGCAAATGTTTCCACATCCGCACCACAAGCTTTCGACTACGGTTATTTGACATCAAAAGATGACGTGATCGTCAATAAATCAAGGGCCATTGCAGAGGCTAAGGCCAAAGTACTCGATCTTGCACCGGGGTATGTGGCCCCCACACCAAGGACAGATATTCATGTCTTAGGACGATCCGGTCTAGGTGCACTTTATGCAGCTGCCAGTTCCTTGCAGCTTGGCAATTACGCCAGTGAACATGATATCCTAATCGCCCGTAAGGTGGCGTACGTATTATGTGGTGGGGATCTCAGTGCCGAGCAGAAAGTCTCTGAGCAGTATCTGCTGGATATCGAACGGGAAGCATTTCTAAGCCTATGTGGACAGCAAAAAACGCTGGAGAGGATTCAATACATGCTGGAAAATAATAAGCCTCTCAGAAATTAATCACTAAAAAAGAAATTCATGGAAGCATATATAGTAAAGGCCAAAAGAACAGCAGTGGGAAAAGCAAACCGGGGTGGGTTTCGCTTCTATCGGTCCGATGATCTTGCCATTAGGGTCATCGAGGATCTACTCGCATCCACTCCTGAGCTAGATCCCAGCCAGGTGGACGACGTCATCGTCGGTTGCGCAAACCCAGAGGGCGAACAAGGTCTGCAGATCGGTCGAATGATCAGTGTGAGAGCACTGGGAAAATCAGTGCCCGGAATGACGGTCAATCGATATTGTGGGTCTGGATTGGAGACTATTGCTATTGCTGTTGCAAAGATTAAGGCGGGAATGGGACACTGCTACATTGCAGGAGGAACGGAAAGCATGAGTTTCATCCCTATGACAGGATATAAACTAGCACCCAATTATGATGTAGCTAAAGATACACCTACTTATTTAGCAAGTATGGGGTTAACGGCAGAAGCGGTATCCAGAAAATACAACATTGACAGAGAAGCACAAGATGTATTTGCGCTTAGATCTCATCAGCGAGCGGCTGCTGCCATTGATGCCGGAAAATTTAAGGACGAAATAGTACCGGTGGATGTAACGGAAGTGTATGTAGAAAACGATACACGAAAAGAAAGAGCATGGACAGTAGACACCGATGAGGGAGTCCGCAGATCTACCTCCTTGGAAGCCCTGGCAAAATTACGTCCTGTTTTTGCCAACAAGGGCTCAGTAACAGCAGGTAACTCCTCACAAACCTCAGACGGAGCATCCTTTACTATTGTGATGAGTGAGAAAATGGTGAAAGAACTCAATCTGACACCCATTGCTAAGCTTTTATCTTGTTCAGTGGCCGGTGTGGACCCACTCTATATGGGTATAGGACCCTGTGCGGCCATTCCCAAGGCGCTGCAATATGCAGATTTGAAACTTAATGATATTGAGCTGATAGAGTTGAATGAAGCCTTTGCCGCTCAGTCACTTGCTGTGATTCAGGAAATGAAGCTGGATCCTGAGATCGTCAATGTCAATGGAGGTGCTATCGCCTTGGGCCATCCCCTAGGCTGTACCGGTGCTAAACTTACCACCCAATTACTAAATGAAATGGATCGAAGGAATAATCGATTTGGCATGGTCACGGCCTGCATTGGAGGGGGTCAGGGTATTGCTGGTATCTTTGAAAGATTAAATTAGAATATGGGGGACGTGGAGGTCAAGGGAAAAAAAACTGTGGTGCTCGGAGCATCACAAAACCCTGATAGATATTCGTACTCTGCGGTGATGAAGCTGAAAGAGAAAGGTCATACAGCGGTCCCAGTAGGCATAAAATATGGAAGTATCGTAGGAGTCGATATTATGGTCGGCAGACCAGCAGTAGAAGATGTACACACAATATCGCTATATCTCGGCGCCGAAAGACAAAAGCCTCTATATGATTACATTCTGTCGCTACATCCTGATCGCATTATTTTTAACCCCGGAGCGGAGAACACTGAGTTAGCAAATCTGGCTAGATCACAGGATATAGAAGTGGTCAATGGATGCACGCTGGTTATGCTGGCGATAAATGCATTCTAAACTCATATCGGCAGACAAGCAAAGTGTGAGTTGCCCTACACTTACCAGATTGTGGTGCATTAAAGTTGGTTTCTCACTATTACCGTCTAGCCTTCTACCCTACGCCTTTCAAGTTCCTCCATAAGAAGCTGATACTCGCGAGTAAACTCTCCTTTGACGGCTGTATTTTCCTCTGCCCTTCTGATCAAATAAGGAAGCACCTCTTTAACTTCTCCGAATACCACATATTTGGCAACATTGTAACCGCTATCCGCCAGGTTAAATGTGAGATTGTCACCCATACCATAGAGCTGACAAAAATTGAGATGAGGATGATTTCGAGGAAGATTTCTCTCTCCTATTAACTGGGCCTGATAGAGACAACTTGCCGTATTGTGTGTTGCCGCACAAGAGGCCAGCCGCTCGTATCTGTCCACACAGAACTTGATAGCACGCTGATAATCAGCATCGCAGTCGGCTTTTGTCTTATGAATCGGTGAGGGATATTTCAATCGCGCCGCTCGTTCGCGCTCTTTCTCCATATACGCACCCCGCACTAGCTTAGCTCCCAGGAGATAGCCATTCTTTTCCGCATGTGCGTAAGAGGATTCGAGAAAATCATATCGGTCATGCCGGTATAGTTGGAAGGTATTGTATACAATGACCTGCTGTTGATTGTATTTCATCATCAGATCATTGACAAGATTATCGATAGTATCCTGAATCCATGACTCTTCTGCATCAATAAAGATCTTGACTCCCAAACCATGGGCATGGCTACAAATTGTATCGATTCTCCCTTTTACCTTCTCAAATTTCTCAGCAACTTTCGGTGAAGGGGTATCTTTCTGTTGGATTTCTTCCAGTACCCGATTGTCAGCAAGAGCACTTATCTTGATACTGACCACCGGTACACTATCATTTGAAGCAGCAAAGGTGACTGCACTTTTGAAATTTTCTGCGGCTTCATCCAGATCCTCTTCCGAACTCTTGCCCTCCGCACCATAATCCAATACTGTAAGTATCCGATTTCTTTCCAGTAAATCAATAGAATCCTGGCACTCAACCAGGGTTTCACCACCTACAAACTGACGGTAGATCGTTGATTTTACTGTTTTTCGTGCAAATGGAAGACCCCACGAGACCGCCGTCCCTCCTATGGCACCCAACAGGTCTACCAGCCATTTTTTATTCATGACTTTGAAGAGGAAAATTGCCTTTTTAAGTGCAGCATCAGACTTGTGCGCAAAGGCTACTTTAGTATCCGAAAAGTCGACAAAGTCATTCTTTTCTTTCATCGGTCATATTCCAGATCTCCCATGATCGCTCCGCCTGTAATATAAGCATTTCCAACCCATTTTTAATCTTCGCTCCTTGTTCTTTTCCGAGGGTCAGAAACTTTGTTTCAGCCGGATTATAGATAAGGTCATAGAGATAGTGCTCAGTGCCCAGCAGTCGATAAGGTATGTCAGGACAATCTTCCAAATTCGGGTGCATACCCAGTGGAGTTGTGTTGATGATCAAACGATAATACTCCAGGGTTTCTTTATCAATATCCTGGTATGTAATTCGATCCTTAGCAGGATGTCGCGATACACTTTTAAAAGGAATCTCTCTTTGATTCAATACATAAGCTACTGCCTTGGAAGCCCCACCTGTGCCCAGGATCAACGCGCCACCGTCAAATTTCTGATCCAGAAGTTGATCTAGGGACTTATCAAACCCATATATATCGGAATTATATCCAGACAGACCTGCTGCGGAAATCACGATTGTATTTACAGCACCAATCTCTCGGGCATCGTGAGAAAGAAAGTCCAAATAAGGGATCACTTGCTCCTTATAGGGGATGGTAACATTCAACCCTCTAAGGTGGTGAGTTTTTTGAATCAGATCCGGTAATTCCTCGACAGATGCAAGGGGAAAGTTGTCATATGTAGCCCATTTTATCTGCTCCTTTTCAAATTTATCAGCAAAATATTTTTTTGAAAAAGAATGTGAAAGTGGATATCCAATTAAGCCAAAGGCTTTCTCAATCATAATCTGATTTTTTACAGCAGGTCAAAGATAAAAGTTGAGTTTCATGTCATTGCTGCCAAAATGGCATACAACGATTTTTTATACTTATCTTTGCATCCCTTTTTGCACAAATCATAAGTGGAGATCAAAGAAATGGAAAAAAAGCTGTTAGGAGAAGAGCGTCAAGGTGAAGTATATGAGTCCAGTCAGCAATCTACGGGATCAAAGCATTTCTACATTGAAAGCTATGGTTGCCAAATGAATTTTAGTGACAGTGAGATTGTGGCTTCTATACTCATGGACCACAATTATGCTTCGACCCGAAACGTGGAAGATGCAGATCTCATTCTGATCAATACTTGCTCCATCCGTGAAAAAGCGGAGGAAACCGTGCGGAAGCGCCTACGCCAATTTGAGAAGGTGAAGGACAACAAGCCTGGCACATTGGTCGGTGTCCTTGGCTGTATGGCAGAGCGGCTGAAGACCAAGTTTCTCGAAGAAGAAAAGCTGGTAGATATGGTTGTGGGGCCGGATGCGTACCGCTCTTTACCTACCTTGATCGCAGGTGCTGAAGATGGTGATAAAGGTGTCAATGTGTTTTTGTCCCGCGAAGAAACTTATGCAGATATTAGCCCGGTCCGTTTGGACAGCAATGGAGTTACTGCTTTCATTTCAATCATGAGGGGTTGCGACAATATGTGCTCTTTTTGTGTAGTACCTTTTACCCGGGGACGAGAACGAAGTCGGGATCCCTTTAGCATTGTGGCAGAAGCGGAAAATCTATTCCGACGTGGATATCGTGAGGTGACCCTCCTAGGGCAGAATGTGGACTCTTACAACTGGGATCATGAAGGCATGGATGAAGTGGTCACTTTTGCTACATTGCTTGAGATGGTCGCCCAGATACACCCAGATCTACGTATTCGATTTTCCACATCGCATCCCAAGGATATTACTGATGAAGTGCTGTTAACAATGGCCAAATATGAAAATATCTGCAAATATATCCACCTGCCTGTACAGTCCGGTAGTAGCCGGGTACTCAAGCTGATGAATCGCACGTATGATCGTCCCTGGTACAAGCAGAAAATAGACAGAATACGCGAACTTGTTCCAGATTGCGCCATTTCATCCGATGTGATCGCGGGGTTCTGTACCGAGACAGAAGAAGAACATCAGGATACCCTTTCGATGATGTCATACGCCCAATATAGCATGTCATACATGTTCATATACTCTGAGAGACCTGGCACTCTGGCTGCCAAGAAATATCCAGACGACATCCCTCAGGAGGTAAAGAAGAGAAGATTGAGTGAGATCATTCGATTGCAGAATAGAATATCTACTGAAATAAATCAATCCGAGATAGGAAAGGTGCGAAAAGTACTGATTGAAGGAGATTCCAAGCGATCATCTGCTCACTTTAAGGGTAGGACTTCTCAAAATAAAATGGTTGTATTTCCCAAGATAGGGCATCTGGCTCCTGGAGACTACGTGGAGGTTGAGATAAGTGAGGCGACCAGTGCTACCTTATTGGGCAATATTTACCAGCCGATCACTGCCAACGTATAACTATGAATATTCAGGCAATCAAGCAACGCTTTGGGATCATCGGCCGGTCAGCGGCCTTAGATAATGCTTTAGCTACGGCTGTCCGCGTTGCACCGACTGAACTGTCTGTACTGATTGCCGGTGAGAGTGGGGTAGGAAAAGAAGCATTTTCAAAGATCATTCATGCTTTAAGCCCCCGAAAGCACAATACACTGATTGCCATCAACTGTGGAGCCATACCAGAAGGTACGATCAACTCTGAATTATTCGGTCACGAAAAGGGCGCCTTTACGGGTGCCACCAGCGAACGAAAAGGATATTTTGAAACTGTCAATGGTGGAACCATCTTCCTTGATGAGATCAGTGAAATGCCCCTGGATACTCAGGCTTTTCTGCTTCGTATCCTGGAAAGCGGCGAATTTCTACGGGTGGGATCCAGTAAAGTTCTCAAAACCGATGTGCGAGTGATCGCTGCCACGAATATTGACTTATTGGATCGAGTAAAAGCGGGAAAATTTCGTGAAGATCTATACTATAGGCTTAGCACAGTCCCGATTCATGTGCCCGCATTGCGTTATCGGACGGAGGACATCTACATGTTGTTTCGAAAGTTTACAGTGGATTTCGCAGAGAAGTACCGGACGGAGCCTATATCACTGACGGATGATGCAAAGCTATTGCTGGAGCGATACCATTGGCCTGGCAACATCCGGGAGTTAAAAAATGTGGCTGAGCAGATTTCTGTCTTGTCAGAAGAACGTGAAATTGATGCCCTGACACTGAAAGCTTTCATTCCCGACATCCGCAATAGTCAATTGCCCGCATTGCGATCCAATGGTGAGAATGCTGAAAATCTGCAGGAACGAGAGATCTTATACAAACTGCTCTTCGATATGAAATCAGATCTCAATGATCTGAAGTCTTTAATTTTCGAGCTAATTCGAAAAAACAATCTGAGTGTCTCTGAAAATCAGCTTCAACAATTGGCTAGCTCAGGCAAAGAGAGAAATGAGAGCTCCTATGCGGTACGAAAGGAGCTACCCAGTCCCTCTCCGAAAAGTGATGATAGATTGGAAGAAGTGATGCCTGTAACCAGTCCTCCTCCCGACCTTAGCAAACCTATCGTGCTGGGTCATATGGCAGCTGTGGACTACGCACAAATGGAGGAGGTCGATGAAAACCTATCTATCGAGGATATGGAAAGGGATCTCATCAAAAAGGCACTAAAGAAGCACAAGGGTAGAAGGAAAGATGCTGCCCGGGATCTGGGGATATCGGAAAGGACTTTATATCGAAAAATAAAACAATACGAACTACAATAGAGTAATTTGAACACATCAAGACATATAGGCATACTTATTGGAGGTATTTTAATGTGTTGGATGCAGCTGACGGGTTGCTACTCATTTCGTGGTATTAGTATTCCTGCCGAGGCTGAGACTTTCTTTGTTTCAGAACTGGCCACAAGAGTACCAAGTGCTCCTTCAGATATCGGGCTCCAGTTTAGTGAGACGTTGAAGCAAAAGCTACTTAACGAATCTCGACTCAACTTCTCCGATATTGATCCGGATATATCGTTTTCGGGAGAAGTGACACGATTTGCCGTGACATCTGTGGCACCACAACCGGGTGAAGTAACGGCCTTCAGCAGGCTGGAAATAGCGGTGCGTATGAAGTACGAATATCGCCTTGATGAAGAAGAAAACTGGGAAAGCAGCTTTTCATTCTATAATGACTACAGTAGAGATGAAAATTTGCTGGATGTTCAGGATGCATTGATAGAGTCAATTTTCAAACAATTGACAGAGGATATTTTTAATAAAGCATTTACCAATTGGTAATGTCGAACGTTATGACATATAAGGAACCCACATTGATCAATGGTCAGCCATTGTCGTTTTACCTTACACACCCAGGAGCACTCAAGCAGGTGGATAAGGGTGTCCTTCAGACACTGGTGGTAAAATATCCTTATAGTGCTCATCTACATCTACTACTTGCTATTAAAGATCACCTGGATAATGGTATCGTAAGTCAGGATCTACTCGAGAAAGCAGCACTCTACATCCCCGATAGAAAAAAACTGGGGGAATGGATGAACAAACTCCAAAACCTGCGAAGATCAGATGCCTATGGTCATGAGCACCTGGAGACTCTGTCAGAGCAACCCATCCCTGAGGAGATCAGACTGCAAGAGGATCGTCAGGCGATTGATCCTGAAACGGTGGCTACAGAGCATTATGATGATGACGAGTTTCCAACCCCGGAAGCTCTTGAAAAAATTGAGGAACCGGTCCAAAGCACAGAGACCATCTGGGAAGATACAGATATCGAGAATGAAGAAGCGTATGATGAGCAGCTGGCCCCTGATGAGGAACTAGCTGATATCAGTGATGAATTTACTACGGAGGATGCAAGAGCGGATCTACAAGAACAAGTCGGTGAAGAAATCAGCGTTTCCGAAGACATTACGGAAGATACTGTGGCAGAGATTGATATCATGGCTGGTGAAGAAGAATCTGATCATGAAACTATTGCTGAAGAACCGTCGGTTGAATCATCGACGGAATCTAATGTCGAGGCATTTAAATCCTATGAGGAAACAATAGCAGAGGTACTTCCTGATTCAGATTGGACAGAGGAAGAAGAAAAAGAGGAAGAGGATCAGTTCTTTGAAGAAGAGTATGAGGAAATCTGGGAAGAAGAAGAAGAAGAAGAAGAAGAAGAAAGCTGGCGACAGGAGCAGGGCGTCGAACTACTTGAACCCATCAAAGATACTGGCTATTCAGATGATGAGGAGGTGGAAAGCCGGGTGCCCTCGGGTATTTCAACATTCGATCGCGTACCTGATGAAGAATCAACTCCAGATGTGGAAGAACCCACCACTAGCCATATATATCTGGATCAGGAAGCGGAAGATTTACCGACAACCCCTGTTGCAGCAGCACAAGAATCATTAGAAGCTCATGATAGTCCTGACACGGAGCTAAAACTTGATACCGAGACGATCGAAGATTTGACGGATCATGATTCTCCGTTTCTTAATTGGTTACATCGACTTTCGGGTACAGAAACGGGAGGATTTGAAGAACTATCGGAAGTAACGGAGGAGGAAGAATCCGTTGAGGCCCCCTCTCCTATTGAGGAAGAAAAGAAATCCGAAAAAGAGAAGAAGAAAAAGAGGAAGGACAAGAAGAAGAAGAAGAAGAAGAAGAAGAAGAAGAAGAAACGCTGGGAAGAAGATAGTCTGAGAACGGATGAGGCATTGGTTTCGGAGGCACTGGCAGAGATACTTGCTACTCAAGGCCATTACGATCGGGCTATAGACATGTACCAGAAACTACGTTTGATTATTCCTGAAAAAAGTGTTTTCTTTGCGCAGAAAATTGAGGAGCTAGAATCTAAAAAGTAGGTATATGGTTACATTTATGACCTTTTTAATCGCAATAGTAAGCCTTCTTTTGATGGCTGCTGTGCTAATTCAAAATCCTAAGGGTGGTGGTGTAGACTCAACATTTGGAGGACAAAGTGCCAACCAAATGTTTGGAGCTGCCAAATCCACGGACTTCATTGAGAAAATTACCTGGGGATTGGCCATCGCACTGTTTGTACTATGTATTATCACTACACTGATGGTAGGAAGTACAGGTGGAGCAGATAGCTTGATCTCTGAATAATAACGAATACTACCGAAAAAGAGACCTGAATGACCACCATTCAGGTCTTTTTTTTGTCACGCCATTTTGTCAATACGAGTGCCAGAACTTAGCCATTTATTGATCGTAAAATGTGACTTTGACATGCACATCTGCAATATTGACAGGAAATATCGAATGGCACAAGAAGTGTAGACAGTTTGTGTATGTTAACCTTTTTCCTAACAAATAAATTAAAGTTTGATACTTATGATGAAGCCAATTAATGATAGAGTAGTCGTAAAGCCTGCTCCGGCTGATGAGAAGACGAAAGGTGGAATTATCATTCCTGATACAGCTAAGGAAAAACCTCAACGAGGCGAAGTTGTTGCGGTAGGACCCGGTAAAGATGGAAATCTTATGACAGTAGCAGAAGGTGATATAGTACTCTATGGTAAATACGCCGGTCAGGAGCTTTCTTACGAAGGTACCGACTATCTGATCATGAGAGAAGACGATATCCTTGTCATCCTTGACAAGTAATCATCTTTGAAACAACCTCAGTGACAATATATAGTCACACAACTTCAAATCAATTTTTGTAAATCTAAATCTTAAAATAAAATGGCTAAAGAAATTAGCTTTGATACTGATGCACGGGCGAAACTAAAAGCAGGAGTTGATGCCCTTGCAAACGCTGTAAAAGTAACGCTCGGCCCAAAGGGTAGAAACGTCGTGATACAAAAGTCTTTCGGTGCTCCTTCTATCACTAAGGATGGTGTCTCCGTTGCTAAAGAAATAGAATTGGAAAATCCCATTGAAAACATGGGCGCTCAAATGGTCAAAGAAGTTGCATCAAAAACTTCTGACGTGGCCGGTGATGGTACCACTACTGCAACAGTATTGGCCCAGGCCATGATTACTGCCGGTATGAAAAACGTGACTGCCGGTGCCAATCCCATGGACCTCAAGCGAGGAATCGATAAAGCTGTCAAGTTAGTTATTCAGGATCTAGCTGATCAATCAGAGGTGATCGGTGATGATTTTGACAAAGTAAAACAAGTGGGTTCAATCTCAGCTAATAATGATGAGGAGATCGGATCTTTGATCGCAGACGCTATGAAGCGTGTATCTAAAGATGGTGTAATCACTGTAGAAGAAGCAAAAGGTACTGACACATATGTGGATGAAGTCCTGGGTATGCAATTCGATCGAGGATATCTTTCTCCATATTTCGTAACCGATGCTGACAGCATGGTGACTGAATATGAGAATGCGTTGATATTGATCCATGACAAGAAGATATCTAACATGCAGGATATCGTGCCTATTTTAGAGAAGGCAGTGGGTGCAGGTCGTCCACTCTTGATCATCGCGGAAGACATCGAAAGCCAGGCTCTGGGTGTACTCGTGGTCAACAGATTGCGTGCACAATTGAAAGTAGTAGCCGTAAAAGCTCCAGGATTTGGGGATCGAAGAAAAGCTATGCTTGAAGATATTGCTATCCTGACAGGGGGTACCGTAATCTCTGAGGAAAAAGGTTACAAACTCGAGAACGTAGAGATCGAGCACCTGGGTACAGCTGAGAAAATCAGCGTAGATAAGGATAATACTACTATTGTAAATGGTGGTGGTAATGAAACTCAAATCACGGCTCGTATCAATCAGATCAAGCAACAGATCGAAACGACTACTTCTGACTATGATCGTGAGAAACTTCAGGAAAGACTAGCCAAGTTGGCGGGTGGTGTTGCCGTACTGTATGTAGGTGCTGCTACTGAAGTGGAGATGAAAGAAAAGAAAGATCGTGTAGATGATGCTTTACACGCCACACGGGCTGCAGTAGAAGAAGGCATCGTTGCTGGTGGTGGAGTTGCTCTGGTGCGGGCTCTTTCTGCTATCGATGACCTGAAAGGAGAAAATGAGGATGAAACTATCGGTGTAAGTATTGTACGCAAAGCACTTGAAGCTCCTGTACGTATCATTGCGGATAACGCAGGAGTAGAGGGTTCTGTAATCCTTCAGGGAGTGAGAACTGGAGAGGGTGCGTACGGATACAATGCACGAACTGGTGAATTCGAAGATTTAAAGAAAGCAGGAGTAATTGATCCTACGAAAGTGACCAGAATTGCATTAGAAAATGCAGCTTCTATCGCGGGTATGATCCTTACTACTGCATGTGTAATCAACGATAAGCCAGAAGAAGATAAAGGAGGACACGGACATGGAATGCCTCCAGGTGGAATGGGTGGTATGATGTAGTCATCTGTCCATTTAGGAATAAAAGGAAAGCCTGTTGCGCAAGCAGCGGGCTTTTTTTTTTGATATATGAGGAGACGAAAACTTGTCACGGTATTCACAGAAGAAAAAGATATTGGTCCGAAGTTGCAAAAGCCGCAGAAATAAAGTCTACTGGGACAGCAACAGGCTTCTTTTGTTGTCTGGGGGTATTCTGTCTTTAAAAAAAAGAGCGGACATTACGACCGCTCTTCACAGATTTAAGTGTGTTCGAATTATTTAAAAACTGACTAGATTTTTATCAACCGCAACTGCTCCAATCTACCCTGATAGTTTATGGTTACAATGTATGTCCCTGCGGGTAACTCAGAAACAGAGAAGTGCTCCAGGTGATTTTCACCTGCAACTAAAGGTTTCCATTCCAGCAATTGATGTCCCCGGAGGTCAGTAATTCGTACCGTAGTATTTCCATCAGAAGTCCCTTTGAAAAGTAGTGTCATATCGCTTTGCACCGGATTAGGATATAATACCACTTTATTCAAATCTTCAAAGCAAGTGCGATTATCCATCACGATCAAAGATTGTGCGAGCAGTGATTTATCCTTAGTCTCAAGACTTAATCGATAACCTGCTTTAGGAGATTTTATATCCAGTTTGATCGACCCGTACTGTAATTCGTCGAAAGAATCCACATCAAGTGTAGGGATCACGGATGTATAATTACTCAAGTCATAAGCCTGTTCTAATAATATTCGGGTAGTTGAATCACCAATGTCAGTTCCCCACCGTATGTTCACTTCACAATCCTGCTCGAAGACTTCAAAATATCGAATTCCGACAGGAACATTCGAATTCCGCATACCGACACCCGCATTAATATGATCCTCTGCCTTTTCAAAACTAATATCAAACACATCTGAATACCCAGAATTTACATCAGCATCACTATCATTCTCAGAGCCAATATTACCTTGAATAGTAAAGTAGGCATTTGCAGGAATTACAAATCGTACTCGATATGTTCCTGGCTCTACATTTTCAAAACTATAATGGCCCATGTTTTCTGATGTGTCAATATGCATGGAATCAATCAGGATGGTTGAGCCTTGGTTATCAAGTTGAAGAAGATGTACCATAGCTTCTCCAAACATAGGTTCATCTTCATCTATATAACCGTCATGATTTTTATCATTCCAAACTATTCCTCCTACCCTACTTCTAAGCGACTCTGGACGAAATCCACAGACATAAATTGTCTGCTCATAATCTGATGAATTTCCACAAGGATCAATGGCATTCCAATATCGCTGAATTGCATATTGACTTGAGTCATCTCCATATATGACTTCTTCCGTAGCCAATATTGTCACCTCATCTCCACAAAAATCAAGGACAGAGGGATGTTCATCAAAAACAGGAATAGAATCAGTACACGAAATTTCTCTCTCTCTGGGACCGATTTCAAGAATGGGTGCGCTAGTGTCTTTGACTCCAATGAAATAATACCTCTCTTCAATGTTTCCGTCAAGATCTTCTACCGAAATAAAAGTCTTCCACATTTCCTTAAAATCATGCGAATAACAAACTCCATCTCCTAATAATCTTTCATGATAAATCTCCACCTGAAAATCACAGCTACTCTCTACGTCTAAAAAATCACGAATAATTCCAGGACCTTCGCATTGAAAGGTGATGAATGTATCACCTGGATTAACTATGGTTCCTTCTTCAGTGTACAAGGTAATATCTGGAGTAGTTGTATCCACAATCGTAATGAATTGCGTATCGACCATTGTACCGTAGCATTCACTATCAACAGTATATATTCGGAGAAAATTCTGATTACAACTAAGACTGTCTGGTACGACGATCTCCTGTACTTTCCATGCTATCGGTGTACAAGTCTCCAGAAATGGCTCTACAGCGAGCGGCAACTCTGCAGAGGAATAAATGATCGTATCCTTTGGAATTTTAAATTCAAAATCTACTGTATCCTCAATTGTGATGACTTGATGATGCAAGTATTCTGAGCATGCGTTATTAAACTTAAAAGATCGCAAAATGCTCAGTCCACAACTCTCCACCATATTGCTATCCACGATTTCTATTTCGAAATTGGCTCCATACAAATTGATCACATCTGATTCTGGAATGGAGTCCCCGCAATAAATAGTGGTGTCAGTTGGTAAAGTAGTTACATCTATGTCAGAAATCACTTTCTTCAAATAAATGACTTGGGTAACAGAACTATCAATATTACCATAGCCATCTTCTGCATAAAACTTGCGAGCTATCTGAAGCGTCGAACAGTCATCCGTCTTTACAGTGTCTGATCTGACTTCCAATACATACTCACTACATGATTCATACTGAGGTACTCCAAAATCCAACGTATGTAGCTCCTCATCTATAGTCAATTCATGCACCAAACTTCCTTTTATAAATGCAGGAGGGATAGTATCCTGAATCCAAATTACTTGTAAATATTTTTCAGATAGTGCGTCACATTTTTCGATTGTCCAAACTCGCTCCACTTTTCCATTACCACATGAATCAAGATCGACTTCATCCTCATACGAAACTGCATTTGGAGGAAAACATCCGGATTTCCAATCAGGCAATATGACTTCTTCAAGAGAACTAACATGTAATGTTTCGATTACGTCCAAAATGCTTGTCGTAGTTGTATCAATCCATGTGACTATTTGACTACAAGCAATCGTATCCTCACAATTTAGAAAATGCCAGGTTCTTTCGACCATCAATTTTTTACAATCCATTGAGATGGTATCATCTCGAAAATTCACAACCTGGCTCTCGGATATTCCTTCAGGAACATAGTATCTCTGATCACATAATAAAACGGTATCGCCAGGACATGATATGTGAGATAGGTCAAAAATAAAAACCTGTAAGTGTGAGCTCGAATTTCCAGCACAATCAAATGCTACCCATTTCCTGTGTAATGTCATGACATCACAATTTGTAACGGTACTGTCGATAAAATCAAGTGTTATAGAACCGGAACATTCATCCGACATGGTAACATAGTTTGTGAGGTCTTCAGAAGAGCTCAAATAAATGGTATCCGCATAACAAATAATTTCTGGAGCTACCGTGTCAATTACTGTAATATATTGCACGCATGTATCCCGCTGACCTTCGCAATCCACTGCTAACCAAGTACGTTCGATCCCTGAAATTCCACAATCACCATAGACATAACTATCGAAGTACTGAAGATTTACTGAATCTTTGCAGTCAGATTGAATCATAGGATAACTCACACTGTCCAGATCACAAGAATTACTAATTGTGTCCAAGCAGATGATTGAAATGGGGTCAATCGCATCTTTTGACAAATAAATTAACCCGCCATCTTTTTGTATCTGAAAATCATCTGTCAAAAAGCCGAAAATATCCGTTTGATTATTTTCACTATAAAAATCATTATCTAACTCATCATCTTCCCCCACATTAGTTGATGTGAATTGCATTGAATCTGGAAGCTCTACTTCTAAGAAATATTGACCTGCCGATAGCCCCTCGAATTGATACTGACCCATTGATTGCTGGCTTCCCGTGAGAACACTCCCGACTTTCACAACAACTTCTGATTCGAGCTTAAAAAGATGCACTTTAATCCCTGACATGCCAATCTCTGGATCATCCTGAATCCCATTTTTATTCGAATCCCCCCAAATAAAGCCTCTTATGGATCCGTCTGGTGATAAAGATGGAGAATAGCAACCTGTAATCGTCTGTGTCCCGATAGTAGTATTACCACAATAATCAGTAGCAATCCATCTTCTGGTCAAGAGAAATTGAGTTGAATCAGCATTAAATGATAGTTCCTCCTCTACTTCAGGAGTAAAATCTGTGTCACAGTCGTCGGAGGCAAAGACTGATGCATCAATTGCAGGCACCAGCTCGTCACAAGAAAGTATTATGTCATCAGGAACATTATGCAGTACAGGTGAAGTGGTATCATATTGAATAACATTAAATGAAAATCTAGCCTCATTACCACATAGATCTCTTGACAAAACCACACACTCCCAAAGTTGTGCATATCCCAAAGTTTCACAATTCTTGAAGGAAATAAGGCGGTCATACGCTGTATCAATTGTGATGCAACAATCCGACGTAGTAAAATCCATCATATTAATACCTGGTGGATTACACCCATACATTTCGATGGTTGAACCATTCTGAATATGCTGCATCGCAGGATTATTTATCGTAATGGTAGGAGCAACAGTATCAAGTATGTGAATGCTTTGAGTTGCTTCCGTGATATTACCACAACCATCCGTTAGTTTCCAGCGCCTAATTATAGTCTTGTTGCACTCACAATCATCATGGACTACCTCTTCCTGAAAGTCAACTGAAATTTCAGAACAATTATCCTCGGATATATACCATGGCTCTGGTACCGGAGCATCGCAGGTTATTGTCGTATCATTTGGGACAATTATACTCGGAGGAACATCGTCATCAAAATATATCCTTTGTTCAATAATATGTGTACAATTTGCAGTGATCGTCCATATTCGGATGAATGCTTCTCCGCAGGATCTCGAAACCTGGCTAGTAGAAACCGTGATCGAATACTGAGGATGGGCATCAATGAAAAGTTGGGGGTCTGGTAAATCTGCTCCACAGTTCAGAAATAAATCAGGAATTTCAGGCAAAGAATCCTGCCCTTGAATTATAATTTCCTGGACACACTCCACATTTTCATTTCCACAAGAATCCGCAGCAATAAAATTTCTATTTATATGGACTCCCGTACAAAGGTCGTTAGATATAGTATCATCCTGATAGCGAATCAAATAACCAGTACATTGATCGGAGTAAGTGGGGTATCCAAGGCTCTCAGGTGAAATATCACTTCCCGGACTAACTGTGTGATTATTAGGACAATAAACTAATGTAGGCGCAATGGTGTCTAAGACAGTGAAAATCGCTGAAATCATCTGTTGATTCTGACACTCGTCATTCAGGTAATACCGAACCAACAATGATCCTGTTCTTCCACAATCAAAAATGAAATTACCAAAATCATAATCATCTGATATAGTGACTGAGGTGCAAGAATCCAGGACACAAGAATTCAAGTAGTCTAAATTATCCTGATGCCAGGAAGCTACAACGGACTCAAGATCATCCCCAAGGAGACCACAGTCCCAATATGCATTTATGGCATCAATATCACAATTCACTAAAGATGGAGGGGTTTGATCTACAACTCTGAATGCTGCATGCATCGTCACTTCATTACTGCACTCGTCCGCAATAGTATACTCAACGATGATCTCACCTGTCAAACCACAGTATTCTACATAATTATCAGGATTAAAGTCAGAAGTAATAGCGATACTACTGCAGACATCGTAGACACAATTTTGCAAGTAATTAAGATTACCGGCGTGCCAGCTATTGATCTGTTGATCGAGGTCTACTAGATCACCGCAATCTAACTCAACGTCCAGTAACACACATCCACTTGTATCAGGTGCTATTGTATCAATAATAGTGAGCGTTGCTAAAATTGAAAATGTATTCTGGCATTCATCAGTTAAAAAATACTGAACATCCAAGGACCCCGTATTACCGCATTGGTAGGAAAAAGTGGCAAAATCATAATCATCGACTATGGAAAAAGAGCTACAGGAATTTCGAATACATGCATTTAAATAGTCAATATTATTTTGATGCCAGTCGGTTGATACTGTTTCAAGATCTCCGGCAAGAGCACCACAGTCTATAGAATCACTAAGTGCACTGACATCACAATCGATAATAGAAGGAGCTGTTGTATCTGCTACTCTAAATACTGCATCCATCGATACCTCGTTATCACAATCATCTCGAATAAAATATTCAACAGTTATTTCACCAGTTGATCCGCAATCTTCATAATAATTATCGAGTGTGAAATCGGAAGTAATTGTCACATCTCCGCACGCATCATAAGTACAGCCTTGCAAATAATTCAAATTACTATTATGCCAGTCAGTTATTTGCTGATCCAAGTCCATGACACTTTCGCAATCCAACTCAAAATCCATAAGAATGCA
This sequence comes from Saprospiraceae bacterium, assembly GCA_050298535.1. Lineage (GTDB taxonomy): Bacteria > Bacteroidota > Bacteroidia > Chitinophagales > Saprospiraceae > JABDMH01. The sequence continues at coordinate 3,373 of JBNKUI010000108.1, read as the reverse complement.
TGCAGATGTATCGGGCGGAATGGTATCCTGTATAGAAAGGATTGCAGACAATGTTTGAATATTGTCACATTCATCTGTCAAATAGTAAATCACCAGAAGAGTACCATTATTTCCACAGTCATAAATGAAGTGATCGAAATCATAGTCGTCTGTAATCACTACCGAACCACAATAGTCAGCTGCACAGGAATTGAGATAATCTAAATTGTCCTGATGCCATGCCATCGCAAACCACTGGAGGTCATTTGGTACAGCTTCGCAATCTAGATAGATATTTAATTCATTGATATCGCAGTCTATAATAGAAGGTGGTGTATTATCGACAACTCGGAATATGGCATCCATCCAGACTTCATTACCACAATCATCTCGAATAAAATACTCAATGGTAATTTCTCCGGTTAATCCGCACAGTTCCCTATAATTATCCAGGGTAAAATCTGAGGTAATTGTTATATTGCCGCAAGCATCATAAACACAATTTTGTAAATTATTAAGATTATTCTCATGCCAATTATTTATCTGCTGATTGAGATCAATGATATCAGCACAGTCCAATTCAAAATTGGTCAAGGTACATCCACTGGTATCAGGTGCTTCTGTATCTTCCACTCTCAATGAAGCTGAAACTGAAAAACTATTCTGACATTCATCGGTTGCTGTATAAGTCACCGTAATGGATCCAGTATTGAGACATGCGGAAGTCCATTGAGAATAATCAAAATCACTCGTGACATTAATCACTCCTCCAGGACATGATGTGGATAAACATGTTTCAATAGTATCCAGGTTATTATTATGCCAATCAAGAATTACACTTTGTGTTGATACTTGATTGTTTCTGCATTCAATTATAGCATCCAGATCAAAAGCACACGTATCCAGCTCAGGGGCAATTATATTAAAATAGCAATCAGGATCAATTGTCGCATAAATGTCAGTCTGCACCATTCTACCGTTGTATGACGAAGCCATCCAAGTAGATAATCCAAATTTATCGCAATGATAGGAATCCGCTGCCCACCCTACTTGTAACCGATAACCGGGCTTAGGTCCAAGAATTGACACAGTTTGGCCCTGATTGCAGCCCATACCGGTCAAGGCACCTTCCATATCCCAGTAATCCCAAGACTGATAATTATTGCAGCCATCGGCTTCTTCATGATTACCGCGAAATTCGCCATATTGCTGGCGATCAAAAATCCTAATTTCTAACCACCAGGCATCATCCAAACCGCAGGATTGACCTGTGGAGGGATCCCACCAGGCATCTCTACCATTTACGATTGCTCCAGTTATTGTAAAAGTGCCATCATCATGTTTACACAAGGTTAAATTAGCATTATCATATTCCTTCCAGTCAGAGCCATTTCCACTCAAATCCATGGCCCACATATAATCATTTCCCCAGGAACCTTCAAGGGGACATCCAGAGCATCCAGGGTCTGGAATGTCTAAAGTGAAAGGAAGTAGCGTAGAAGCGTCATTATTTTCATTAATTCCAACAGGATTACTTGAAAAAATCACCTGCGAAAAATTGAAAAAAAGCAGAAAAAAAATCGCCTTCATTAAGCCAGGCAAACAGGTCCTTTTCTCATAGTGTACTGTACACGTATAAGTGATCATGGTCATCATAATTTGAAAGGTTGCCCTTTCGGTTACAAAAACCGGGTATCAAGCCATAGCTGGCGATGATGATGGAGATGTTAAAAATGGGAAACAGGTAAGACCAAAGGGGTTAAAGGTGTCCAAAGACACCATAGCTCTTACCAAAAGTATTGAAGGGAATTTCTACGATTTGAGTGTTGTTTAACTGCCTACAAATTTAGGTCTGTATCTTCAATTCTAATAATTTCCAAAGATAATTTATCACATATTATTTTTCACCCATTGTAAATTATTGTCCTTGAACCATAGTATCAATTTTACATTTTTTTTCAAATAAAAAGGATAGTTGTATAAAATGGAAAAGCCACCCCATCTTGCGACGGGGTGGCTATCACCACTCATGCTTCAGACATATTATCTAATATGAATCATCTTCTTAGTCGCAGTAAATGCGTCTGTATCCAATTGATAATATAGTACTCCTGTTGTTGTCAAATCTCTTTGTTTGACTTCAAATTCGTTGTATCCTCGGCTAAACTCACCATCTTGCGTATGCATCACTTTACCAGTCACATCGTAGACTGTAAGTGTGGCTGCATCTGCCTGAGGTAAGTTAAATCCAATCTTCGTTACTTCAGTGAATGGGTTAGGACTGTTCTGGAACAGCGCAAACTCATTAGTTGCGATTCCTTTGTTAGTAAAGCTCAAGGCTACATTAGACACTTGCTCAAGGCTATTGTAAGCTTCTGCTTTCGTCACTTTGGAGTTCACTGTCATCACATCACTAAGCTGTACATCTCTGCTAGCTTCTACTACCAGTGTGAAGATTACCTCACCTGCTTCTACTGTACGTGCCTCAGCGGCATTCCAGCTACTGGTGATTACACCTTCATTCATTCTGTTCAGTGCAAAGTGATCATCTGTCAGTGCCAGTGCTTCTGCACCAATCACATTCACAACTTTCATCGCTGCAGGATCAAAGCTCAACGTGTACTGGTATCCAGCGATTTCGTTGAAGTTTCCTGCTCTGAAATTCACCATATACTGTGTACCTGCGTTTAGCTTCACATCTTCTACATCGAATACAAGATGGTTGGCACTTCTACCGGCAGATCTTGAAGGATCAGCGTCGAGGTTGACATCTCCTGTCTTCACTCCTACCCAATCAAGCTGCATGGCAGACTGTACAGGGCTGATTTCATACTGCTCCTTGTTGCTCATTCGATCAAAGAATCTCCATGATGTATTATCTGGCAATTTATCTGTCTTGCCTAAGATCAGCTTACGTAGCTGTACAAGGTCAAGCGTAGAGATCTTACCATCATTGTTTACATCCGCTGCGATTTCTCTGTATGCGTTCTCCAGTTTTTCCTTAGACAATATGTGCTTTTGCATCTTGATAAGGTCAAGTGTAGAGATACCATTGATGTCATATACATCCTTCGTAGGCTTCACAGTTACTTTCTGACCCAGAGCCGCGGCAAATGCATAGGCACCTGAAGCAGTCGTCAAGTAATCCAGTACCTGTCCGTTTTCAAGCTGAGCCTGTACTCGTACTTCTTTGATGCTCTGCTGCAATTCAGTCTGAATGCTTCCAGAGATGGTGTTATTGCTGGCAGAAACATCAGGACATCCGCCCATGTTGTTTTGTACCACTAACATCACATCACAGAAATCATACGATCCACTCTCATCGATCACCCATAGTCGGATGGGCTGTGTACCAAAGTGCTCACATCCCAGTACCAGACTATCAGCGTCTTCT
>JBNKUI010000107.1:0-5913 GCA_050298535.1 Saprospiraceae bacterium | reverse complement strand
AGATTAAAGGTTGAAAATCAAGGTCGTGCGGTGAGCAAGAGAAGAAATGCGCGAGCGACACTCCATCAATAAGTAGAGGTCAAAATTAACCAGAGACTATATTTGACTACAGATCTTTATTTTGAAAACTGTCGCGTCTTGGATTTCGCGCGCGAGGGGCTGACCGTAGTATTTTCTAGCTTTAAGATGCAGGCCTGCCTTTTCTTTTTGGTTCGTTTTCTTTTGGCAGCGCAAAAGAAAATGAACAAGCTAGAAGCAAGCAGAAATGATACTGCTATGCTTGCCATTCAACAAGCGCATTCAAAAAACGACCACTTTAAGATAAATGCCACCTTTCTCTCGTGGCCACTTTGAATCCAACGTCCTGGTAAGAGAAGCCAATGCAAAATTATACCGGGAGTACAGAATCTGTACTTATTCTGCATGCATCTGATAGACATTATCAATTTGCAATAGAGACTGTAGCTCCGCAAGATCATCATCTGAATCCACAAAGCTGGAAAGGGTGGAGGATAATAATGCTATTTCACTATCCCTCAGGCTTTTGATGAGTTTTGATTTGAAAAATGCCTTCGTTTCTTCATCTTCTTGCTTGATAAGATCTTTAATTTCTTGATAAACGCTTAAGAATAAGGTTTGGAATCCGGAAAAAACCGGAAACTTTCTCTTGAGCTTCTTGAGCTTTTTTTCAGAAATCTGTTCAATATCGTGCACTAAGAATTCATCCTTCAAATACTGATAGAGTTGTCTGCCATGCATCTCCGGAGGGGTATCACTGGAGGACTGCTGAAGATACCTAATCAATATGGCGATCATAGAATCAATGCGTGACTCATTAGATGTGGGGTCCTGTGTCGTTTCAACTATATCAGTGGATAGCTGACCGTTGTTTTCCTTATGATGAATAAGATCTTGCAGGGATTGTAATTGATCCGTTTGTTTCTCCAGTACCGATCGCGTTAATTTGTACTGCTTATTATGCGATCTCAGGACAATCACGAATAGTAGTACACCGGCAAATGCCCAGATGCTGCCCGCTGTGCCACCTACGAAACGCCCGCGATTCCCCAGTGAATTTCCTTCATTCACAAAATCGAGATTGGTGCTAATGATGAGAAAGTATAGTCCCAGTAAGGTGAGTATGGCAGATCCGAGATATAATAGGAATGAAACCACTCCATCCCCGTCCACACGCTGGTAGATTTTGGTGATCTGTTGTTCTATTTCCCTGGCTCGAGATGACATCACCATTAATATACTCAAATACCAATAGTCTCCACAGTCAGCAGTACTATTACTTGCTATTGATTTAGTGACCCGACCAGAAGACTTTTGCGCTAAGGTTGCCGCACCTCGGTAGTGAGATAATTTTAAGACGGGGCTACGGTTTCATTTTCACATCGCACCCTCTTTCGTATGTTTGTGCCCGATTAACAAAGACATTTACAAGCAATGGCAGATAATAAAGTGATTTTTTCGATGGAGGGAGTGTCTAAGACCTTTTCTCCCGGAAAGAAAGTATTGAACAATATATGGTTGAGTTTCTTCTACGGGGCCAAGATCGGGGTACTCGGTCTGAATGGATCGGGTAAGTCCACCTTGCTGAAACTCATCGCCGGCCTCGATAGTAACTACGAGGGCAAAATCAGCTTTGATGGAAGCTACAAGATTGGTTATCTGGAGCAAGAGCCGACTCTGGATCCGGAAAAGACGGTGCGACAAGTCGTGGAAGAAGGTGTGCAGGATCTGGTAGATCTGATGGCCGAGTATGAGGCAATCAATCTCAAGTTTGCCGAGCCCATGAGTGATGATGAGATGAACAAGCTCATAGAAAAGCAAGGCGAGCTGATGGAAAAGTTAGACCATCACAATGCATGGGAACTGGACAATAAGCTGAATACAGCTATGGATGCGTTGCGCTGTCCACCCGATGATGCCAAGGTAAGCGTGCTGTCCGGAGGGGAGAAAAGAAGGGTAGCACTGGCCCGTCTGTTACTTAGCAATCCAGATATCCTGCTACTGGATGAGCCTACCAACCACCTTGACGCCGAGTCCGTGCACTGGTTGGAGCAGTATCTTAAGAACTTTCCCGGTACGGTCATTGCGGTGACGCACGACCGGTACTTCCTGGACAATGTGGCGGGGTGGATTCTGGAGCTGGACCGCGGAGAGGGTATCCCCTGGCAGGGCAATTACTCCTCCTGGTTGGAGCAGAAGGCCAAGCGGCTGGAGATGGAGGAAAAGCAGGAAAGCAAGCGTCGCAAAACCCTGGAGCGCGAGTTGGAGTGGATTCGCATGGCACCTAAAGCCCGGCAGTCCAAAGGTAAAGCCCGTCTGAACGCCTACGAAAAGCTAGCCGGTGAAGGTGGTAAAGAGAAGGAAGCCAGGTTGGAGATCTTTATCCCGGCAGGACCTCGATTGGGGGACGTAGTCATCGATGCGGAAGACCTAACCAAAGGCTATGGGGATCGTATCCTTTTTGAAAACCTGAAGTTCAGCATTCCTAAAAACGCGATTGTCGGCATCATCGGACCCAACGGTGTCGGAAAGAGTACTCTGTTCCGCATCATCATGGGAGAGGAGCAGCCAGACAGTGGAAAGATTACCATCGGAAGTACCGTACAACTATCGTATGTAGATCAAAGCCATGAGCATTTACAAGATGGTGAGAAGACGGTCTACGAAGTGTTATCTCAGGGAAATGACAATTTAATCATTGGCAACACCACCGTGAATGCCCGGGCGTATCTCAGCCGCTTTAATTTTGCCGGAGCAGACCAGCAGAAGAAGGTCGGCGTGCTCTCCGGGGGAGAACGTAACCGTCTCCATCTCGCCATGACCCTTAAGGAGGGAGGCAATGTGCTGTTGCTGGATGAGCCTACCAACGATATCGATGTGAACACGCTGAGAGCGCTGGAGGATGCACTCGACAATTTTGCCGGTTGTGTGTTAGTGATTTCGCATGATCGTTGGTTTATTGATCGATTGGCCACCCATATTCTTTCGTTTGAGGATGAAGCAGAAGTGGTCTTCTTTGAAGGTAACTACTCTCAGTATGAAGAAATGAAAAAAGAGAAATTAGGTGATGTGACACCGAAAAGACCGCGATTTAAAAATGTGATCAATCGGTAAGACACCTTCTTAGGGAAGACCTAACTTCATATGTATAAACAGCATAAAATTCGGACTATGAATCTTTCTCGTATTCTATTCCTGTTTCCTGTGGTGCTCTTTTTTTCTATGATATCGCAGGCTCAGACGGTGGCTTACACCGGAGCTGTAATAATTGTGGGTGATGGAACATTCATTGAGAATGGCGTCCTCATTGTGGATGACATGGGTGAGATAGTGGCCTGTGGGCCGATGGAGGATGTGGATGTGAAAGCTGACGAGGTGGTGGATCTGACGGGTAAATTTATCATGCCCGGCATCATTAATACGCACGGTCATGTGGGTGATGTGAAGGGTATTGAACCAGGTCATTACTCAGAAGAAAATATCAGAGACCAATTGAAACTCTATGCATATTACGGGGTGACGACTGTGGTCAGTTTGGGGGGTGACCGCCAGGCCGCTGTGCCCCTGCGAGATGTCAATTATGAAGGGACACCGGAAGGCGCCCGACTCTACATTGCCGGCGGTATAGTCAATGCGAGTACACCCGAGGAAGCCCAAAAGCAGGTCGATGCCAATATCGATATGGGTGTGGATTTCATCAAAATTCGGGTAGATGATAATTTGGGAAATAGTAAAAAGATGACATCCGACGTGTACCAGGCGGTCATTGATCGGGCACACCATCATGACAAAATGCTGGCGGCGCACATGTTTTATCTGGATGATTCAAAATCCCTGCTAGAGGCGGGAGCGGACTATTTGGCGCATAGTATTCGAGATAAAGAAATAGATGGTGAATTTATTCAAATGATTAAGAGTACGGATGTTTGTTATTGTCCCACACTCACCCGAGATCTTTCGACTTTTATTTATGAAACCAAGGCATTCTTTTTCGAGGATCCCTTCTTTTTGGAAGCATATGATGCCAGTATTTTTCAACCTCTACTGAGCGAAGAAAATCAGGAACGCGTAAAAAATAGCCAGAGTGCTCAGGAGTACAAAGAAGCGCTAAAGGTGGCACTGAAAAATCTCAAGACACTTTCCGATGCCGATGTGCCGATCGCATTTGGCACAGATAGCGGTGTGGCTACCCGTTTTCAGGGATATTTTGAGCATGTCGAGATGAATTTAATGGCAGAGGCGGGTATGAGTACTTCCGACATCATTAAATCAGCTACCGGTGATGCAGCAAAATGTATGGGTATAGATCACCTAGGTATTTTATCCCAGGGAAAGGAGGCTGACTTTTTAGTATTGCAGCAGAATCCGCACAACGATATTCGGGCCATGCGCAGCATCGAGCAAGTTTTTGTGAAAGGAGTAAGTGTCAGATAAAGTTCCATACCCACTCAATATGCTTTAGTTGCAAACAAAATCAAGTTTTTTTTGATCTGGGATGATGAAAAGGACCAATTGCGATTTAATCAAATATTGGAAATCGAATAGTGACACCCCGCATTGATTAAGACCTCCGTCAGGCAGCTTTTTGGAGAACCTTTCAACTAAGAGAATCTTATGAAGTGGTATACCAAATTCATTTGGTGGATTCGCTGATTGGTTTGGAAATTGATAAGGGGTAGCAAGGGTCAATGCAGATGGAGAACACACCGATTCTTATCTCTTTTTAAAAGAAAGGAAGCGGTGGTATTTTCTGCTTAAAAACAAAAGGTCTTAGTCAAAAGTTGTGGGGAAGTGAAGGTTACTTGCAAGCTGCGAGAATCGGAGTTCAAGCGTATTTCCAGGAGTAGTTATGCTCAGCGCACTCCCGGCCCCTGTTTTCTCGCTACGCTTAGAAAACGGGGAGTCAGCCCGCACTTATTCAACTACATGCTTAATGAGTTAACTAAGGTTGCAAAGTGCACTTGGTTGGATGTGTAAGGCCACTTAAAATATTATCCGCAAAGCAAACGTCAAAAGTGTCCAGGGTCTAAGCTTTAATATAAGCCCTTTATTGTGGAAAGCGTTGCTGAAGTGAAGGGTTACTTGCAAGCTGCGAGAATCGGAGTTCAAGCGTATTTCCAGGAGTAGGACGTCAGATTCAAAGTGACCCTGAGAGAAAGGTGGCATGTTTCACGCAGTAAATTTTATAGCTGATATGTATTGCACTCGCAAGTACAGAAAGGGACACGTACCGAGAGCCTTATTTTCTTGCCGGAGTAATTAGCGGATATTATGATTCTTTTCAATACATCCAAATTTACGGTGGACAAGAGTTTCAATAAGAAAATCCAGCGATTATGCCAGCTTTCAAGCTCGGGACGATCATAGCGAGGCAAAAAGTCCCCTAACTCTTAACCAAGATGAGAAATCGTCACCTATGAATCTGACTAGACCTTTGCTTCATTCGGGCGATGCGAAAGAAGGCCCCACGCAGTGGATCTTTCGATTAAATCCAAGGCAAACCTCAGAAAAAAAAGAAGGAACAACGGACACTAGGGCCAGGACAAAGCAAACGGGATTTATTTCACTCTTCACTTTTTGATCTGGGATGATTATGATCTCCGACAGGCAGCTTTCTGGAGAAGCTTTCAGCTAAGAGAATATAAGGAAGTGGTGGAGCAAATGCATTTGGTGGATTCACTGATTGGCTTGGAAAATGGTAATTAGTAGCAATAGGTCAATGCAGTTGAAGCACACACCGGTTCTTATCTCTTTTGGCTCTATTCCATAAATAGTGGATTATCAAGATAAGTTTATCTTGTTGTGATGGAGAAAGAATTATTTGCACAGGCATTGGGATTGACTAAATCCTGGGAGATCACCAAGATCGACTTTAAGTCGGATGGAGGAGTCTTT
>JBNKUI010000106.1:0-72595 GCA_050298535.1 Saprospiraceae bacterium | reverse complement strand
GATGTCGAGACTGTCTCCCTGCGCTCGGATCTGATCCGCATTCGTAACAAACTCCCGTACCAGAATCCGCGCCGTATCGTCCGAACCTACAGACGCATTGATATGCGTACAGTTCGGCCCGACCTGCGCACTCGCACTTAGTGCACCCAACACCACAAATGCAAACATCTGTAGCATTTTCCAGGCTGCACCGAAGCGCGTGAGTCCTTCTCGGAGCCAACACGAATCGTAGAAACTAGTAAAATTCGTCTTTTTCATGAGTAACTGTTTTGATTAAATAAATTTCGGTTTCTGCATAAGTCAAATGGTGGGTATAGCATTTCCTACCCGGTCATATTAGTATCAAGAACAATACCAATTCCCGAATTTTAGGGTAGACAAACAGTTGATGAAAAAATGTTATGTATTATGAAATTTTTTAATGTGAAGAGTCCAATAGATTAGAGATCACTGTAATACCACAATACATTCCCAGAGAAGATCATACACTAACATCATATTATGAATCAATTAAACATTATAAAAATATTTAATGTGTAATTAGTCACAATGACGAAGAAAACATTACAAAATCCCTTATATGTAGGAATTCTATATATAAAATGTTATAAAAAAAGTTTTTGCCTAGAAATGAGACCTCATCTGAGCTTATGGTTTTTGATAGGAATACAGCAGTATTTGAGGCTATTCACATGAAGAAAGAACCTCAAAAGGAAGGAAAAGGCAAGCATGCTGGAGGCAAAAAGGGTTGCAAGTGATATGTGAGGCAAAAAAAAGGGTTGCGAAATTGCAACCCTACATTTTTCTAACCTAAGATTATTGGAATCAGCCTATCAAACATTTTCAGTTTCCAATACAGGCTCAATCCAACCAAATATATCTTCACGATCTCCTTTTCGAAGACCGTTGATTTCTGTTTTAAGACGCTCAGAAAGGCTATCCTCAGATATCTTGAGCTTTATGATCTGGTCTTTGTATGAGATTTCATTAACCTGGGCTGCTACTGCAGCAGTTCCAGAACCAAAGACCTCTTTCAATATGCCTTTTTGGTAGGCCTCAATGACTTCATCCATCGATATCAACCGCTCTTCCACATTATATCCCCAATGTTTCAGAATATGTAAGAACGAATCCCTAGTGATTCCCTTTAGGATTGCACCATCCGTCTGGGGAGTGATGATCTTATCTCCGATATGGAAGAATATATTCATGGTACCCACCTCCTGCACGTAATTATGATGAACACCATCCAACCATAGTACCTGGTCGTACCCCTGCTCCTTCGCTAATTTGGAAGCATATAATGAAGCCGCATAGTTGCCGGATGTCTTGGCCTCACCTACTCCACCTTTCGCTGCACGGATAAATTCGGTACTAGCCAATAATTTTACCGGATGTGCATAATATGGTGCAACTGGCAAAGTAAGTATCATAAAACGATACGTCTGAGAAGGTGCCACTCCTAAAAACTCATCGGTAGCAAACATAAAAGGTCTGATATAAAGGGCACTTCCTTCCATATCAGGAATCCAGTCTTTTTCGAGGGCCAGTAGTTGTCGCAATGCATCGACAAATACCTCTTCATCTATGCTGGGCATACACATCCGTTCAGCACTTGCATTCATCCTCTTTGCATGCATTTCTGCCCTAAAGAGTAATGGCACTCCTTCAGCATTTTTTGAAGCTTTCATCCCTTCAAAAATGGATTGTCCATAGTGTAGGGTCATATTAGCCGGATGCATTTCCATTTTATGGACACCCTCTATACGAGCGTCTCTCCAGGCCCCATCATAATAGTCCATTACAAACATATGATCTGTGAAGACCCGTCCAAAGGGAATGTTGGACAAATCAACATCTTTGAGTCTGGAGTTCTTAACAGTTTCGATGGCTATATTCATATTCCGAATCTATGCTTTTTTCAAAATTAGGTATTTTACCTGCTGAATGCATTAAAATAACACTTCAATTAAAAATATATGCAAATGACTGAATCAGTCTTTCCGCAGATATTAAGATATAACCTTCCTACAAAGGATAACGTTGCCTTCAAGGGAGATATTCACAGTAAATATTGGATCATTCTCCAGAAAAGCGATCTGGAGCAATACCAACCCCTACTCGAGAAGATCCTCGCTTCTGTAAATCTTGACATGGGTAGGGACATCTGCCTGGCAACTACCGAAGGAAACAAAGGCTTTCCCCTTTACACTCTTTTAGAAGAGGATAAGGCTAAACACACAATACTCATTTTTGGCCTTACATCCCATCAACTGGGCTTAAATCTCCGTGCTGATCGCTATAAGGTAAGAAACCTCTTGGGACAAAAAATCATCTTTGTAGGCGCTCTGAATGAAATTGAGGGAGATCAACAAGAGAAAAAGCAACTCTGGGAGATTCTTAAGACCTATGCGAAACCAGAATCTGACCGTAACCAATGAAGCCACAGAAAAACATCACTCTAATATTCGCCACCAGAAACAAACATAAGGTAGAGGAGATAACTAAAGTGCTTGCATCCAATCGGGTGGGAGATTTCCTGAGAATGCGAGGACTGGATGCCATAGGTAGTCAGGAGGAAATCCCTGAAACGCATGAAACCATCATTGAGAACGCAATAGAAAAAGCTACTTACATCGCCAAAAAGTATAGGGTAAACTGTTTTGCCGAAGATAGTGGTTTAGAAGTTGATGCGCTGGATGGCGCACCTGGTGTTCACTCTGCTCATTATGCAGGACCTCAGCGCAATGATGATGAAAATCTAGACCTGGTATTGGCTAATATGAGAGGGCAAGAAAATAGAAGTGCCAGATATCGAACGGTGATCGCCTTGTACCTGGATGGAACCGTCCATACATTTGAGGGTACGGTAGAAGGAAAGATCACAGAAGCCCGAATGGGTATCGGTGGGTTTGGTTACGATCCTATTTTCATTCCTAATGGATATGACACAACATTTGGTGTATTATCAGCCGAGATAAAGAACAAGATCAGCCACAGATATGTAGCGACGCAAAAATTTCTCGCCTTTCTTCGAGAAATTTTCAGCACTTAGTATATCAGATCAATAATGAAACAAAGTGCAAACAAGAGACTGGCAAATCCATTCGTCGTAAAAAATGCCAGATTAACCCTATCCAATCTTTCCGGTCCCACAATGAGGTGCTGATACACCAGAAGTCCTATGAAAATTGCCGTGCCTATCCAATGGATGATTGCCAAGCTAGGATAGATTGCTGTTGCTTCCATCCCGGCCCATATCATGATGAGGCCGCAAAACGCATGTAATACAACCGAAACCATGAGTGCTTTTTTACCACCTGCCCAGACCGGTATCGAGTAAAGTTTTTCTCCTTTATCAAAACCGACATCCTGCATTGCATATATTATATCAAATCCGGCTACCCATGTCAAGACGACAATTCCATAGAGTATCGGAATCAGATGAAAGGAGCCTGCTACCGCAAGATAAGCACCGACGGGAGCCAGTGCGAGACCCAATCCAAGAATCAGGTGACATAGAGCCGTAAATCGCTTCGTGAAGCTATATCCCAGAATCACAATCAAGGCTACGGGAGATAGATAAAAGCAAAGTGGGTTAATGGTATATGTGGTTACCACGAAAAGTAACGCATTTACGATTACAAATATGAGTGCATTGCGGGCCGTGATTTTACCTGAGGGTATCTCGCGCACCTTTGTGCGTGGATTCTTTTCATCAATGTCCCTGTCCACATATCGATTAAACGCCATTGCTGCGCTCCGGGCGAATACCATACACAAAAGCACTTTAATCAATAGGCCCGGCCAATTGTCAGGATGATACTGCATGAAACCCAGGGAGAATCCTAACAGGGCAAAGGGCAGGGCAAAGATCGTATGACTAAACTTAACGAGTGACAGATACTTCTTCATGGAAATAGTAAAGGCCTGCATAAACATACAGGCCTTCTATAGTTTTTTTAGCAGAAAAGCGATATTAACTCGCGTCCTCTGGCTTTTGAATTTCTCCGGTGATCGTAAGAACGGTCTTAGCCGGCTCAGTGTTTGCTGTGATAGTAACGGTCTTAGTCTGCTTTCCAGACTTACCTTTAGAATCAAATTCTACGAGGATTTCACCTTCTTCTCCTGGGGCAACTGGCTCTTTAGTCCACGAAGGAGTAGTACATCCACAACTTGGCTTCACATTGCTCAAAACGAGAGGCTCATTGCCCGTGTTTTTGAATGTGAAAACGTGAGTAACTTTTTCTCCCTGTTCGATCATACCGTAATCATGCTTAGTCTCTGCAAATTCAACAGTTGTAGTTGGACCGGCAGGAACTGCATCGGCGGCAGGTGTCGGTACAGAGTTATCAGACGCTGCTACAGCACCTGCTTCTTCTGTAGTTTCGGTACTGGCAGAATTCGCTGATTCGTTATTACAACTCATCACCATCAGACCCATGATGGCAACTACCATTAGTGTTAAGGGCAATCTGTAACTTTTCATTTCTGGTTTACTTTAATTTTTGACGAAAATAGATGTTTTTGATCACTATATGAAAGGCCTGCATTCAATATTTATTGCCTTGAGAACGTGAAAATAAGACAAAACTGACAAAAAAGCTATTTCTGACAGAATGCGAGAAACTCTTCTGCTCCCAGAGCATTCAGGCAATCAGTGACCTCTAACCACCCTTTTCTTGCAATGATCACGCCAAATGCAATGTCAGTAATGGCTTCTTTTGCATGTGCGTCGGGATTTATACTGATTTTCACCCCCTTTTCAGTGGCCATCCTTATCCAGGTCCAGTCAAGGTCTAAGCGATATGGATTTGCATTCAATTCGATCGCTACCTGATTAGCGGCACAAGCATCAATAACCTTGGCCATATCCAAAGGATACCCTTCACGCCCGAGTAGGAGACGTCCCGTTGGATGCCCCAGGATATTAGTGTGTGGATGTTCAATGGCTCTCACAATCCTCTGTGTAGCCTTTTCTTCATCCATCTTAATATTGGTATGTACAGATGCTATCACAAAGTCAAATCCAGACCTGATCTCGTCATCGTAGTCAAGACTCCCATCATTTAGTATATCGCACTCTATGCCCTTAAAGGCTCGAAACGAATCATCCTGAGCATTCAAGCTATCGATTTCGCTCCACTGCATGACCAGCCTCTCTGTCTGTACTCCGTTCGCATATACAGCTACCTGGCTATGATCTGTGATGCCCAGGTAGGAATATCCCAACTCCTTGGCAAAGCTTGTCATTTCTTCTAGTGAGTTGATCCCGTCACTATATGTGGAGTGTGTATGGATGACACCCCTTACATCCCCATCAGTGATGAGCAATTCAGGATCTGGTGGAAAGTCCCACATAGTTAATAAATCGCGGGTCTCAGCCGGCATCATGGGCCATCCCAGGTGTTGGAAGATTTCCTGCTCAGTTTGGATGCCTTGAGGTGTCTTTAAAGTACTGACTAGCTCCTCCGGACCCGTTGTGATAAACCAATCCATTTCAAATCTCTCCTCTGACAACCTGATTTTCACCGGTAGGGTCTCTTTGTATATTCCCTCCCAGGTCCCTGGTGCGGTTGTTTTAATATTCAGGCCATCCATGCCGATGGTAGATAAGTCCGCTTTTCCTTCGACGAGAATCTCCACGCAACTCAGTACTGGCATTTTACGACGGAAATCACCAGTAAATTCTGCACGAGCACTTCTAAGGGTACGCAGATTCACCATCAAATCCTCAGCCAGATCCTTTACGGCTGCATAAAGAAAGTTGTCCTGATGTTCGAGATGGAAAAGCAACTGCTTTCGCACCTCTTCCTGTGTCTTGGCTCCAAAACCCTTTAATTCAATTAACCGATTTTCATTGCAAGCATACAGAAGCTCTGTCGCACTTTCTACACCGAGTTCTCTCCAGGCCGTCTTTATTTTTTTGGGCCCCAGTCCTTTTATCATCACCAACTTCTGGATACCTGGTGGGACTTCTGCTTTATACCTTTCGAGTGTTTTCATCTTGCCACTCTCGATAAGCTCCTGAATTTTCGCGGAAATAGCACTTCCAACACCTTCCAATGATTGGATTTCCTCCTGAGACATTTCAGTGAGTGGTGTACCCAGTTTTCTCAGTAGAGCATATGCTTTCTGATAGGATCGTATTTTAAAAGGATTTTCTCCTTTCAGCTCCATCAATTTAGCAAGTAAATTAAATGATGCAGCTATTTCCTTATTTGTCATCTATGTTGCGTGGGGATCTGAAACTACTCAGACCTAGTTAAATATTTCTGAGAACTTTCCGAATAAACGGTCATGCACACCCACCGTATCAGATAAAAAGTAGGCGTCAGCGTTAAGTGATGAATTTATAACAAAAGGTTGTGTGGCACCTTCGGCCTGATAGCATGTGACGGTCACAGGTGCAGTCATATTATTTCCCTCAAAAGTAATTGCTTTGATCTCTGGACCAATTTGTGATTTATCATCGAGAAAGGCCGTGCCACTTACCGAACTGACATTAGATAAGTAGCCAGCCATAGCGGTGGAATCAACTACAACATCATCCCGCATCCATGTTTCTCCACTCTTTGAAACTTCTATTTTGGCATCGACATCTTGCAAGGAGACTTTGGTTAGATCTGCGTTGTTTAATTTCAATATGGATTTATCTCTATAATTGTCAAAGCTCTGGGTCAGCGTCATGCTAAGAAATCCATCGACAGCATATACTGCATCATCATCCAATAGTCGGACATAAGATATTCCATTTCGTGTTGCCTGGTTAAAGCTAAAACGCCCTGCCACAATTTCCTTGATTTTTTTTCCACCTGCATAAATCTCAATCACCGTACCTGTACTGTCATCCACATTATATTCAGAAAAACGGTCAGGATTTTTTGAAACAATTCTTTCCGCCTGAATTAATTGAATATTTGACAGCAAAGTGCCTACACTACCCATGGCTAAATCATACGTCTGACTACCTCGTTGCAAGGACCATTGCCCACCAGATCGATCGAGCGTAAATGAGGATTCACCACCCGAAGGTTGTATCAGAATTTTTGTTACCTCAGCAGTATCTACCTGCAATATATTCGGATCAAAACTTCGGTCTTTGGGTCCTCCCAGAAATTTAGTCATCAAATAAATCACTAATAGTGCACCGAAGACAATACCTAGTGTTTTATTATTCATAACATTTATTTTAAAAGATCTTTTAAACCCATCGTTCCTGCATCCTTCGCATTCGCTCGGACTTACTTTTTTGTCCTCTCAGGAATCCATAGATTAAAATAAGCGCAATCGGCAAAAGAAAATTGAGGTACTTAAGTAGTGACCTGGTGCCATCTTCCAACTCATCAATTGGACGACTGGAAACTCCCTTGGTACGCAACTCGATAAGTCCTGTATCATCTGACAGCCAATCAATACTGTTTACAAAAAGACTCACATTGTCGGGGTTCTGACCTCGCTGCCCACTCACTGCAAAGTTTCCATCGGCTACCACTATTAATTTTCCAGGTACCGATCCAAAGTTTCCTTCCACCAATCCTGCAATGGGAATATGTTGCTGTGGAAAATCTGCAGCGGTCCATTGCTTCTGTATGTCAAAGAAGGTAGGTGCCTTCACGGATCCTGCCTTTTCCGAGGTAGTGACAAGAGGAGTAAATCGAAGACTACTGTCACCCATAAATCGCACTGGGCTTGCAAATTCGAAAATAACCTGCTCGAGTCCATCAGTGATGGGATGCTCTGGAAAGCTATTGATCAGCGGTAGGAAAGGAAAGCTTACCTGATTATTAAACGTCAGGAATCCGGAGCGCTGTTGCACCGTCACGTTCCCACAGGATGCATCTGTGATAAAACTATCATCAACCAACAGTCCCTTATCCGCAAGCCAAGAAGCTAATCCAATGTCAACGGCAGAACCACTGGCATTTGACAAATCACCCGTCACCCGATCAAAGGCTAAAAACAGATGTCCTCCACGTCCCAGGAAACCGTCCAGTTTGGCAAGATCAGGTGCAGTCAAGGAGTCTGCCGGAGCAACCATGGCCACCGTTTTGAATCTGGCATCGATCTCTCCCACTGTAGATAGGTCAATAGCTTCTACATTATATAAGATGCTGAGTGACTGGTAAGCCTGCGACAATTCTTGCAAGCCTGGCTCCCCATGGCCTTGTATAAGGCCGATGGATGGTTTATCAAGGACAGATAACTTTTTTATACCTGTAGTCAATGCATATTCCATGGGTCCTCCCGGCTGGACAAAAGGAATGACCTCCTGCTGCTCTCCCAATTTTATAATGGCACCGAGGAATGCCTTTTGCTGCTTTGCCTGATCCTTCTCCCGTACATTAATCATAACGGGAGAAATTCCATTTTGTATGGCTTCTTCCTCGATAGCAGGATCCTCATTGGGATTTACAAATTCGTAATCAACGTATCCTCGAGACAGGTTAGCGTACTCAACCAGCATTTCCTGAAAATCACGCTTAGTCTTGGCTACGTTAGCAGGAAGATCTTTTGAAAAGTATGCTTTTACAGTGACTGGATCTTCCAATTCTCTTAAAATATCCTTGGTTGCATTGCTAAGTGTGTACTGCTTGCCTTCCGTAAGATCTACTCTAAAAAAAAGTTGTCGGGAAAGCACATTCACAAGTAGAACTATTCCAGCGACTAATAAAACTGAAACTGAGTTTTTCATAGTTACTTCCTTTTAGTGATCATATACTCCGACAATAAAATTCCAAATACTGTAATGGAGAGGAAATAAATGATGTCTTTTGTATCCAGCACTCCCCTACTTATGGATTCGAAATGGGTGGTGAGACTTAAAGTATTAAAGATCTCACTGATCCAGCCCGAAGTGCTACCTGCCATTATTCCAAATAAAAAGTGCAGGAATATCCCAATCAACAATGCCAATAAAAAAGCAACAATCTGATTATTGGTGAGGCTGCTTGCAAAAATGCCTACACTTATATATACGGAACTCATTAATAATAGCCCCACATACCCACTAATCGTAGCGCCATGGTCTATATTACCTATGCTGGCTACGGTGATATAATATGGAATGGTAAAAGCCAAAGCTATTGAAACCAGGAGGAAGCATGCAAGCCATTTACCCAGTACAAGCTGCCGGTTGGTTATGGATTTAGTAAGAAGCATCTCAATAGTACCCGTCTTTCTCTCCTCGGCAATTTGTCGCATGGTGATGGCTGGAATAAAAAAGAATAAAGTCCAAAAAGCAACTCCAAAGAAAACCTGAAGACTTGCTTCTTTAACGAAAAAAATATCGCCACCAAACAACCATGTAAAAAATCCACTAAAACCTAAAAATGCGATAAGCATTATATAAGCCACCAGTGAATCAAAAAATGAATGAAGTTCTCGCTTTGCAATGATCCAAACCGGATTCATAGTCACATTGATTTTATTAATTCATAGTTAATTCACGGAAAATATCCTCCAATTTCGTCTCCAGAGGTACCATTTCGGTGAGTATCCAACCTTTTTCGCAACACAATTTAAATATAGTGTGATTGCTTTGCATATTGGAAACACTCTGTATTTCATACTTTGATTGCTCACCTTCTAAGAAATCGACCGAAGAAACACTCGGCAGGGCATGCAAGGCATGAAAGACCTGATCTTTGTTAGGTGCCTCAATTTTCACACGCAATACTTGTTGGCCCTGCGCCTGCTTTCGTAATGTGTCAGCCGTGCCATCCGCAACAATTTTGCCTCGATTTATGATAAGAATCCGATCACAGGTAGCTTCTACTTCAGGCAAAATATGCGTACTCAAAATTACCGTCTTCTCCTTTCCTAATTGCCTGATTAAATCTCGAATTTCTACAATCTGATTAGGATCAAGCCCCGTAGTTGGTTCGTCCAGAATTAACAATTCCGGATCGTGTATCATAGCTTGAGCCAGCCCTACCCGCTGTCTATACCCTTTGGATAGCTCACCAATTTTTTTGTGTTTTTCAACATCAAGGCCGCATAGCTTTACCATTCGCTTGATTCGCTCATCAACCAACGCTGCTGGTACCTTCTGAAGAGCCGCACAAAATGCCAAATAATCGATGACGGGCATATCCAGGTAGAGTGGATTATGTTCGGGCAAATAACCAATTTTACCCTTCATATTACTCTTCTTAATAGAACGGCCATTCATCAAAACATCTCCTTCCTCAATATCGAGGTATCCGGTGATAATCTTCATGGTGGTCGTCTTACCAGCACCATTTGGACCCAAAAAACCGAGGATCTCTCCTGTCTTCACCGTGAATGAAATGTCGTCAACAGCTTTCTGATAACCGTAACTTTTTGTCAAACGATCTATTGATATATCCATTTCCGATTTAATTTGAATCGTACACACACCTTATATCAGGGGTACGAAATGAAAGCGGACGCTAATTTAAAATTTGTTTATATATCTTACAATCCTCACATGCTTGATTTAGATCTACTGACATTACGTGACCACCTCCGGGTAGAGAGCAGGGCAGATGGCAACTACATTTGGGATCCAATCCGCAAGAAGTGGTTGCTACATACCCGGGAAGAAGTGGTGCGACAGCTCATCATAGCCTATCTGACTGATGTACTACACTATCCCCCGACACTGATTCAGGTGGAGAAGGGGATCCAGCTCAATGGAATGCTGAAAAGATTCGATATTTTGGTATATGATCGATCCATAAGTCCTTTGTTACTGATCGAATGTAAGTCTCCCGATATCGATATTTCTCAGGATGTATTCGACCAGATAGCACGGTACAACATGGCACTTAAGGTCCCCTATTTATTAATCAGCAATGGACTACACCATTTCTGTTGCTCGGTGGATCATGTAAACAAGAGTTACAGTTTTCTTGAGGCGGTACCAACTTACATATCCTGATGGTCAGCAAAGAAGTATTGGGTCAGTTCAGAGGTACTGTGAATGTGAAAAGGTGCTCTGGCTGACCAAGAGACTCTGCTAGCTACATCACTATATAGTAGTGTCACCATATAACCATCTTTCATTTCTATCTTGCCTTCTATTTGTTGAAGGTAAACATCACATCGATCATCCCTATCGATTGCTATAGAGATCTTACTCTTACCACTTTCCTTGTAAAATGGTATGCTCAGACATTTTTCAAGGACTGCATCAATTGCTGATTTAGCCTTAGCGTCAAAGTCCATAAACCGTATATTTTTCCTAAGCATTGTCATGACAGGATAGGACAGATCGTGAAAGTGACCGATCGTGGTTCCTGGATTATCTAGATCGATGAAAGATCTTACTGTGATGGGAATTCCCTGCTCAGCCATGGGCTTCATTGTATTCGGGTGTACCACTTTTGCACCCAGAGATGCCATCTTTCGTGCCACAGCATAATCGATCTCAGGTATCAAAGTTGCTCTATCGTCCAGGTCAGGATCGGCTGTCATAATCCCCGGCACATCCTTCCATACCGTGAGTCGCTTGGCCTTGCAGAGAGCGGCTAACACAGCGCCACTATAGTCAGAACCCTCTCTACCCAGTGTTGTTGTATAGTTATCATCGGTTGCACCGACAAATCCTTGAGTTACCACGACACGATCATTGTTCAGTTGTGGATGAATAATTTGATGAACATTTTCTCTGGTGAGATCCCACTGAACCTGTGCGGCCCGGTGCGTATCATCGGTTTTCATAACATCTCTCACATCGATCCAAACGGAAGGTTTACTGTGCTTTCTCAGAAGGGCTTCAAATATCGCACTGGACCACATCTCTCCCACTCCCACTATTTGATCATAGATATACGCATCACTCTGATCGGGCTCGTCCTCAAGCATCCATTCTATTTCTACTGCGAGTTCATTGAGCAAGTCCAGAAGCAATTGATCCTGCAACTCCAATTGCTGTATTATATCAAAATGGTGTTGCTTTATTGCAGTCAATAAATCAAAAGCTCTACCATCCTGTGCTAAATATGATTTAACCACCTCTTCCAATGCATTCGTGGTCTTACCCAGCGCTGAGATAACGACTACCAATTGACCTGGATATCTCAATACAAGATTCAGCATTCTTAGATATCCAGGAGCATCCTTCAGTGATGCACCTCCAAACTTAAATACCTCCATTTACCTTTCATTAATACATTCCCCAGAGGAATGAATGCCTAAAGCACCTAACAATTTCAGCTTCCAAATATGAGTATATTCTACCTTAAAAAAGCTTTTCTGATGAATCTGCATTCGTTGACCAGGAATTGGAGCGTCAAAAGTCAGTACAAAAAAGTTAAGGAAATCTGAAAATCCTCCTAAAGGTGCTGCTGAGTCAGCACTTCCTGCTTTTTTCCCTAAATTCGAAAACATATCATTTTGAATATCATATGAAACAAGCCTTTTTCCTTCTCCTTTCAGTGATTTGTTCGGGTCTTCTGGTAGCCCAGGCACCATATAAACCCAACTCTTCTGATATTTATGCAGGCATCAAACGTGCTCAGGTACTGGGCTCAGTGCTATATGTAGCTGCCCATCCTGATGATGAAAACACCCAAATGATCTCTTATTTCGCGAACAAAGAGCATATGTATACCACCTATCTTTCGCTCACGCGTGGAGATGGAGGTCAAAACCTGGTGGGTCCTGAGATCAGGGAGTTGCTGGGCTTGATCCGTACCCAGGAATTACTGAAAGCGCGATCAACAGATGGAGGGCATCAGCTTTTTTCCAGGGCAAATGATTTTGGATACTCAAAGCATCCCGACGAGACACTGGATATCTGGAACAAAGACGAGGTACTTGCTGACGTCATTTGGGCCATTCGAAAGACCCGTCCCGATATCATAATTCATAGATTTGACCACCGTACGAAAGGCACTACACACGGGCACCATACTGCCTCTGCGATGTTATCTTATGAGGCATTTGATCTTGCAGGAAAAGAGTCTGTGTATCCCGAGCAGCTTGAATACGTATCACCATGGACTCCCACCCGGCAATTTTTTAATACATCATGGTGGTTCTACGGTAGTCAGGAAAACTTCCAAAAAGCTGACAAGAGCCATATGGTAAGTGTAGATATTGGAGAATATTATCCATTGAAGGGAAAATCCAACAACGAGATTGCCGCCCTGAGCAGAAGCTTCCACAAGAGTCAGGGATTTGGTGCAACAGGTTCCCGAGGAAGTCAAATGGAATACCTGGAATGGATTCAGGGAGAAAAGGTGACCTCTGAAGAGACTCCGTTGACAGGTGTTAATACCACCTGGTCGCGGATTGATGGGGGTGATATCATAGGTGAAATGCTGGCCGAAATTGATCGAAATTTTGATCTGGCGAACCCTGCCGCTTCCGTGCCTGCATTAATCAATGTATACAAGAAGATCCAAAGTATTCCCAACGACGGATTCTGGGTACCTAAAAAACTTGAAGAAATCAGTCAACTAATCCAGTGGTGTAGCGGGTTGTTTGTAGAAGCGGTAGCGGCTGATTTTTCGGCTTCGCCAGGTCAGGCAGTAGATGTCGAACTGGAAGTAATCAATCGCTCGGAGGCCCAGATGTCGCTTAAAAAGATCGCGTGGATGCCAGGAGGTATGGATACTACTTTCAATACAACTCTTGAACCCAATGCACGCCTTACCTACGAGACTAGTTATATAGTCCCTGAAGACACCAAATACTCTAGCCCATACTGGTTAAACTCGAAAGGCAGCATGGGAATGTATTATGTGGAGGATCAAGAAATCCGCGGGCTTCCTGAAGGAGATCGTCCCATCAAAGTACTTTGCAGTATCGATGTGGGAGATATCACCCTGGCAATAGAAACCGATCTTGTACATAAGCGCAACGACCCTGTGAAAGGTGAGGTGTATCGCCCTTTTGAGGTAAGTCCTCCTGTCTTTGCAAACTTTCAGGAAGACATCTATGTGTTTGCAGAACAAACTCCTAAAATCGTTGAGGTGCTAGTGAAATCTGGAGTGGAAGCGCTGGAAGGCACACTACGACTTGATGTGCCAGAGGGCTGGTCAGTACAACCCGAAGGACAGGAAGTACACCTGGAAGCAAAAGGTCAGGAAACCACGGTAAGCTTTAGTCTCGTGCCACCAAGTGGACAGGAAGAAATAGAACTTCAGGCAATATTTGACCGACCAGACCATGCATATAGCTATTCGGTCGACCTCATCGAATATGATCACATCCCAACTCAAACCGTCCTTCGGCCTGCCACGGTAAAGGCTGTAAAATTGGATCTGAAGAAATCCGGAGACAAAGTAGGCTACGTGATGGGAGCTGGAGATAAAATACCGGAGTACCTCGAGCAGATAGGATATGAAGTGACAGTATTGGAAGAATCCGATCTCAATCTTGAGAATCTTATGCAATATGATGCCGTGATCATGGGCATCAGGGCATATAATACTAATCGCAGATTGGCATTTTATCAGGATGCCTTGCTTGAATATGTGAAAAATGGAGGGACCATGATTGTGCAGTATAATACGAACCGTGGGCTAAGCATGGAAAATCTTGCACCCTACCCCCTTACATTGTCCAGAGATCGGGTCTCTGTTGAAGAAGCACCCGTAAAGATTCTGGCTCCTGAACATCCCATTGTAAATACTCCCAATGAGATTACTGCCCAGGATTTTGAAGGATGGGTTCAGGAACGCGGGCTTTACTTCCCTAACGAATGGGATGAAAAGTATACGGCAATACTATCCAGTCATGATCCTGGTGAACCAGCTCGGGATGGAGGTCTGCTGGTAGCACCCTATGGAAAGGGTTGGTACATTTACACAGGATATTCCTGGTTTCGTGAATTGCCAGCAGGTGTTCCTGGTGCTTACCGCCTATTCGCAAACCTGATTTCAATCGGCAATCGCAAAGAACCCTAGTGGGATGACAAAATTACCCGATAAGCTTCCTTTTGGTTTGAATTGGAATCAACTCTATGCCGTACTGTTGATCGCACATGTGCTGGTCATCATAGGATTTCTCATTTTTAGCAAGTACTTCACTTAGAACCCAACACATGAGTTCACTGGATTGGACCATTTTAGCTGGCACACTGCTATTGATTGTTTCTTATGGTGTCTGGAAGACCCGGGGAAGCAAGAATATAAATCAATATCTGTTGGGCAACCAAGAGGCAAAGTGGTGGACCATTGGACTGTCTGTGATGGCTACTCAAGCCAGTGCAATCACATTTCTCTCCACCCCCGGACAGGCCTATGCCGATGGGATGGGATTTGTTCAATTCTATTTCGGATTGCCGATCGCCATGGTAATCCTCTGTGTCACATTCATTCCGATATATTACAAGCTGAAGGTTTACACAGCTTACGAGTTTCTGGAAGGGCGTTTTGACCTCAAGACCAGATCATTGGCCGCATTTCTCTTTCTGATTCAGCGGGGACTGGGTGCCGGTATTACTATATACGCCCCAGCTATTATTTTGAGTTCGATCATGGGATGGAATCTGAATCTCACAAATCTGATTATAGGACTTCTGGTCATCACTTATACCGTATCTGGTGGTACTCGGGCTGTGAATGTTACTCACAAATATCAGATGATGGTAATCTTTGGGGGGCTATTTATCACATTCTTCCTACTGATCTCCTATCTGCCGGAAGGGATGAGCTTTGTGGACTCTCTTAAAGTAGCTGGTGCAACGGGTCGTCTCGACACTGTGGATTTTTCTTTCGACTGGAATAATCGATACACACTTTGGTCTGGTATCACAGGAGGGCTCTTCCTGCAGTTGGCATATTTTGGCACTGATCAAAGTCAGGTGCAACGATATTTATCCGGTAGTTCAATTCGGGAAAGTCGAATGGGTCTCATATTTAATGGTCTATTGAAGGTTCCTATGCAGTTTTTCATACTCCTGATAGGTATCATGGTGTTCGTATTCTACCAAAACAACTCGGCCCCCATCTTCTTTAATGAAGCCGCCTACGAACGCATCGCAGAAAGTGATTATGGCACTCAATTAGCGCCACTGGAAGAACAAAAGACCACGCTGGAAGAGGAACGTAGGACGCTAAACATGGCATACCTGGAAGCAGAAAGATCAGGAAACGAAGCAGCTGTGACCAGTGTCAGAGAGCAGATCCTATCGAACCAGGATGCTCAACAGAATGTAAGAGAATCAGTCAAAACCATTATAGAGGAAGCCGATGAATCCATAGAGACCAATGATCGGGACTATGTTTTTATCACATTCATTCTCAATCACCTACCAAAAGGTCTGGTTGGGCTACTGCTGGCTGTAATCTTTAGTGCAGCTATGAGTTCAACAGCCTCGGAACTTAATGCACTGGCCTCAACTACTGCCGTAGATATCTACAAACGATCGATATTCGCTTCAGGTACTGATCAGCACTATGTGACCATGTCAAAAGCCTTCACCTTTATGTGGGGACTATTTGCTATTGGTTTCGCCTGCTTTGGTACCTTGTTCGAAAATTTGATACAGTTTGTGAACATCGTGGGCTCATTGTTCTATGGTACCATCCTGGGTATTTTTCTCGTGGCCTTCTATATCAAACGGATCCATGCCAACGCTGTCTTTATAGGCGCTCTTCTAGCTGAACTCATGGTTGTCATTACTTATATAAATGCAGACATCAGCTTTCTTTGGTTAAATCCTATCGGTTGTATCGGAGTTATAATCTTTAGCTTTATCATTCAGTCTTTTGCGGGAGGCAGCTCAACAAAGGCGACCGGGCAATAGGTCTTAATTAACAAGTTCCGAGACCAGAGATATCCAGGATTTCATACCTTAGACCAAGTCTAATATTCGCATCTATGTCACGTACTAGCCGAAACACTCTGGTTCTGGGATGTATCTTCGCTGCACTGGCCGTGATGTTGGGTGCTTTCGCAGCACATGGATTGGAGGAGGCGTTGGATACCGATCAGCTTGAGACTTTTCAGACAGGAGTCAGATATCAATTTTATCATGCATTTGGACTTCTCATTGTGGGGCTGTTGAGCATGCACGCCTCGGATCAAGATTATAAGTGGGCGGTCATAAGCATGAGTCTGGGCATACTTTTCTTTTCAGGTTCACTGTATCTCATTTCAACTCAATCGATTTTGAATATTTCAACCGCCATTCTAGGTCCAATCACACCCTTGGGAGGCACACTTTTTATTATCTCCTGGATACTTGTTATACGCCAGTTATTCATCACTCCATTGAGGAATACGCCTTAGGGCTCGATAAGTTATAGGAGAATACTTATGAATAGGTACCAAAATGATTAAATTAGTATTCCATAAAATAACAACTCAATGAAAAACATCTTATCAATTTTGGTTTTTGCAACCCTCATCGCGACGGGAAGTACTACGGCACAAAACTATGATAACGCAATTGGAATTAGAGGAGGCTGGGGTGGTTTTGGTGCATCTTTCAAACATTTCTTAAATGAAAAGTCTGCTCTTGAAGGAGTCTTGAGGTATCGTAGTTATGGTACACTGGGATTTAATTATAACTATGTGCAGATTACAGGATTATATCAGGTTCATAATCCCCTTGACGATGTACTTTCTGGCTTGCAGTGGTACTATGGTGGTGGTGCATTCGTTGGATTTTGGGGAGGATCCTTTTCGGGGCTTATTGATGGAGATCAAACCTACATTGGCATCGCTGGCAATATTGGCCTCGACTACGCATTTGAAGACATTCCTCTAAACATTTCTCTCGATTGGATTCCTGCCATTGCAATAGCTGGAGGTGGTGGCTTCCTCAGTGGCGGTGGAGGACTTGGTGTCCGCTATATCTTCTAATTGGAATCATACATATGATGCGATATCTGCTTCAGCTGATTCTGGCTGCAGGAATACTGTTCAGTTTCAACAGTGACCTACACGCTCAATTCTATGATCAGGCTGCTGGTCTTCGGGGAGGTACCGGAGCAACTGTATCCTATAAGAAATTCCTATCCATACCCTTAGCACTAGAAGTCATCGTTGGATCCTTTGACTACGATTACTTTGGTGCGGGCGTATTAATCGAGAAGCATACCGAGATGAATCTCAGTCGTTTTCAATGGTATTGGGGCGTCGGACCCTACATCAATTTTGCATCTGACTTTACAGCTTTTGGAGCCCTGGGAGCCCTGGGAATTGATTTTAGCTTTGAAAGCATACCAATACAGATATCTGCAGATTGGACACCGCGTCTACGTATTGCAGGTGAGGACGGGAAGCTATTTCTGAATAGTGCTGGTGTTGGAATACGTTATATCATTGAATACTAAGGACGTCGATTGATAGTAGTGCAATAATCTGTTGGAAACGATTATGAGGGATCACCCTGCTCAACAGGTCCTGCAGAAAATCTATGTCGATTCTTCCACCACAGGTAACCTAAAGTCCCTACAAATAGATAGGGAAGAGATAGAATAAAAAGTATACCCAGATTTAGACCTTTTCCTGCCGTACCTCCATTTTGCAAATTTGACTCAGCAGTAGCTCTACACATAGGACATTGTGCCAATACATCACTACCACCTACGGTCAGAAAGCCGAATACAAGTAGAAAGATTACCAGAACTTTTAAGCTATTTCTCATTATGCAAAATTAATCAAATCCACGATACTATGCATGACAGGGTAATAGGAAGACATATACCAAAGGACCTGTAATCGCAACGTACAGCCAAAGAGGCCACACCCATCTAGCCATCCGCTTATGTTTCACGAACTGATTTGTATATGCTCTTATATATGTCATTAGGATAAATGGGAGTATAGTTGCCGCCAAAATAATGTGTGAGATCAGAATAACGAAATACAGGATCCGTATGACTCCCTCGCCGCAGTATAGCGTTTCTTGTGTCGTGATGTGATATAGTACGTACAATAGGAGAAAGAGTGTTGAGCACACTATGGCGAACTGCATGGCAGCACGATGCCTGGCCATATTCTTTTTTACCCGGATAAAGTAGTAAGCTATGATCAGAAGCAGTGCTGTGATCACATTCAATCCGGAGTAAATAGCCGGCAGCATAGTGAAGTCAATTGAAGTCTGTATTTTAAATCGACGCATACTTACTACCAGTAAGAATACCACTAAAGAAACTATCCACGCCCACCTAGTGAGATTTCTTGAAGTCTCTAAATCTTTAGCTGTACTCATTTCTCCTTTTCTGGTATGTAGTCAAAATCCTTTTCCGGATCCCGGGGAATGATAAATGCGATATGCTCTGTTAAAGCCGCCACGTCTTGATCTTCTTCCAATCTATAACACTGAAGAATCTGATTGCTCGTATCTGCAAGAAATACACTTTCGCCAAATGATGCAGATGGGTACTTATTTTCCCACACTTTCATCAGACTATCCCTAAAAGCTCCCTGGGCCTGATAGTCGAAATGCTTAAACTGAACCATAGACCCCTGATCACTAAAATGCTCCATGATAGGAGCTAGTCGATCACTGTATTCGGTCCTGGCATTACTATATAATATTTGAATAGCCCGGGTGTCAAAAAAATCAGAAGATGCGGGTATTTCGGACTTGGGTCTCAACTCATCTAGGATATTCAATCGATAGTTTAAACCATCTCGAAGGTAAATCCACGATACTAAAGGAAACACCACCAACAATAGTAACAGTATAAGGGTCTGTACTATTTTTCTTTGCATACTTATCCTATTAAAAGACTAATCAGTAAACATTCGAATGGCGGCTGAATGTTTATTTTAAACTCTACTTTTTGAGTAAAGCCTTACATACCAGAGAACTAATGTCCACCATGGTCATCCGCTGAAGGCTCTTCCACCTTGATGGGACCTCCTACCGGTCTTATACTTGTCTCTACTTGCTGCTGATTCTTGTCAGAAATCATATTTCTTGAATTCTTCCAATAGTCCCCTTCCATGAAGAAGGCAATAATGGCCCATATCAACAAGGCCGTGGGAACCAACACGCTTCTCATTAAGCCTTTGACCTCGTACTTCATATGCATAAATTCAAAGATCACAAGGATGGCTTTATAAACACTCAGGCTTATCATTGCCAGATACATGAGTGTTCTACCGATAGGAAAGTTACCTAAGTATGAATCATAAAATTCAACGCCGGGTATCAAATATCCTTTACCAACCAAAGCAATCAAGACCTCAATAATCGTCACGATACCCAGTATGATGATTGTCTTTCTCGCAATACCCTTCGACTCCTCGTATGTATGTGCAGACATATTTTTTCTTTTGATTTACTTCTAAACTAAATATTAAAGTAGATAAAACACTAAGAATACGAAGACCCATACAAGGTCCACAAAATGCCAATACAGCCCTATCTTTTCTACCATTTCATAGCCGTTTCTCCGCTTCACATATAAACCACTAGCAACATTGACCGCAATGATGATCAGGAATAAGACACCCGAGAAAACGTGAAATCCGTGAAATCCAGTGATGAAAAAGAATAAGGCTCCAAAAGCCTTGGGCCCAAAATCTTGCTGTGCCACGATTCCCTCATTAGGGCCGGAAGTATATCTAAACCGTCTTTTCAACCATTCGCCATCTGCTTTATGAATCAGGTATGTCTCACCTTCATCAAAAGTCTCAGCCTCGGCTCCGGAAGCGTATGCATGTCCATGTGCATCATCAAGATATACACCTGATGCAGTATGAGTACCAAATGGATTTGTAGACACCGTCATATGCTCGGTAGCAATCAAAGTAGTCCACTCCCATGCCTGGCATCCCAGGAACATAGCACCTCCAATGATGGTGAAAATCATCCACTTTACTACACCTGATTTATTCTCTTCCTTACCTTCCTGTACGGCCCGGATCATAGTAAAGGAGCTAGCAAGCAGAATGAAAGTCATCAAGCTCACAAAGAGGAGTGGGTAATGTGTGCCTTCGAGGAATGGAAAACTGGAAAACACATAATCTGGCACAGGCCATGTGTTCATACTAAATCTCAAAGTACCATAAGCAATCAGAAAACCTGCAAATGTAAAGGCATCTGAAAGCAGGAAATACCACATCATAAGCTTTCCGTAGCTGGATTTAAAAGGCGATTTACCTCCAGACCAAAGCTTCTCATCACTTTCCATCACGGCATGTCCATGCGCTGTTTCTGCTGACATAAGTAATTCTTATCGGTAAAATGTTAAAAATAAATACAGCACTACCCACAAGACATCCACATAATGCCAGTAGTGGGCGGTTATATCTAATCTAGTTTTTCTTCTTTCAGTCACTTTAAAGGGTAGTGTAAACCCATGAATCAATGCTACAAAGAGAGCAGCTATCCCCCCTACCACGTGTGCTACGTGGACACCACTGATAAGGTAGACAAAGGCTCCGGAAGGATTACCTTTAAGATCTATACCCGCTGCCTGCATGGCTAACCAACCTTGATATTGGGTGATTATAAACACAATACCCAAACAAAATGTCGCCAATAACATGCTCTTATATAACCGTTCGTCCTCCTCTCTAAAGGCCTTGACTGCACGATACATAGTCACACTGCTCAGCAGCATAATACCCGTACTCCAAAGGAATAGATTCGGAAGTACGAATTCAAACCAATTACCTGCTGCCTGCCGAACCAGATAGGCACTGAGAAACCCGGCGAACATCATCGAGATGCTAGCAAGACTGGCCCACAAAGCAAACTTCAGTGGTGAGATCTTATTCTGATTATATGTTGGTTTATTCACTGTTAAATCCATAACTCTACCATGTTCCTAAATAAAAAATGATGAGTACCAACGGTAAATAGAAAAAGGAGGCAAACATCAGCTGTCTAGCTGTCTTTGCACTTTTCTCACGCTGCATTAACCATCCAAACCATCCATATACAACTGTCAATATCAAACAAATAACGGTTGGTGTTATTGACATGAGACCCAAAAAATATGGAGCCATAATGCAAGGAATCAATAACACCGTAAAAATCGTCGATTGGAGACCCAAATTGGGATGCACCTCATCATTGAGTTCCGGTACTAACTTGAAACCCGCTCGCTTATAGTCATTATAACCCAGATATCCTATCGACCAAAAGTGCGGAAATTGCCAGAAAAATTGAATCCCAAAGAGTGCAATAGCCCAAGGGGTAATGCTACCCTCTGCTGCCACTACCGCAATCATGGTGGGCAATGCGCCTGGAATAGCACCCACAAATACTGACATAGGTGTACTACGCTTCATTGGAGTATAAATGAAGGCATAACTCACTACCGCTGTAGCTCCTAAAACGGCAGCCAAGGGATTAAAAAATGCAAGCAGCGTAATACCCAATACAAACAATAGACCTCCAATCAGCACGGCTTCACTTACCGACATTCTTCCTGTCGCCACCGGTCGGTTAGCGGTTCTCGACATCATCTTGTCATAGTCTTTCTCCAGTGCCTGATTTAAAGCATTAGCAGCACCCGTGATCGAAAAACCACCAATCGCCAAAATCATGAATGACAGTAAGGAAAAAGTATCCTTTGCCACGATGAGATAAGCCATCATTGCACTGAAAACCACTAAAAAGGTAAGTCGGGCCTTTATCAACATGCTATAGTCCTGCCATTTTGTATAGACATTGGCTTTCGAACTAGCTACAGCAGATTGTATGATCGGATCTTTTCGCATCCCTGTTACAACAACTTTTATATTTAGTGATCGGAAGGTTCCTCTCCTTCTGCAAGAGGCGTCACCTGAGTAATAAATTCCTTTCCGTCTTTACCATAATCATAGGCCCATCTCTGTACCGTTGGGATCTTACCCGGCCAGTTCCCGTGACCTGGTTCTATAGGAGTAGTCCATTCCAGTGTATTGGACTTCCATGGATTCTTCTCAGTCAATTTCTTTCCTTTCCAAATACTGTAGAAGAAATTGACAACAAACAACAATTGAACTGCAAAAGTTATAATCGCTCCGATTGTAATGAAAGCATTCAGCCCGTCAAAACTACCGAAAGCATCGAATGTGTCGAAGCTGTAATATCTACGTGGTACTCCGATCATACCTAGATAATGCATAGGCCAGAAGATTACATATGCACCAATCATTGTACCCCAGAAATGTATTTTACCCATCGTCTCGTTCATGAAGCGACTGTACATCTTGGGAAACCACTGATAAATACCCGCAAACATTCCAAAGAAAGCTGCCACTCCCATCACAATATGAAAATGCGCAACCACGAAATAGGTATCGTGCAATTGGATATCAATTGCGGAGTTTCCTAAGAATATCCCGGTCAAACCTCCCGAGATAAACATTGAAACAAATCCGATGGCAAATAAAGACGGGGTATTCATTCTGACTCTACCCCGATATAACGTGGCAATCCAGTTGAAAACCTTTACTGCCGAGGGCACGGCAATGATCAATGTAAATACCACAAATATGTTAGAAATAAAAGGATTCACACCTGACATAAACATATGGTGTGCCCATACGATGAAACTTAGGAATGCAATCGCGAGGATCGATAGTACCATAGCTCGGTATCCAAAAATAGGTTTTCTGGATTGCACCGATAGTACCTCTGACACCAATCCCATGGCAGGCAGAATGATAATATAAACCTCCGGATGCCCCAGGAACCAGAATAAGTGCTGGTAAAGAATCGGGCTGCCCCCCACATGATCCAGGGCTTGCCCTCCAATAAATATCTCGCTTAGATAAAAGCTCGTACCTAGTCCTCGATCAAACATAAGAAGGAAGAAGGCTGAAACCAGCACTGGAAAAGATAGCAGTCCCAGAATTGCAGTGACGAAAAATGCCCAAATTGTAAGCGGCAAGCGCCACATGGTCATCCCCTTCGTACGCAGGTTTAGAACCGTTGTAATGTAATTGACTCCTCCCAGTAGTACGGATACCACAAAAAACACAAGTGAAGCTGTCCAAAGAGTCATACCCGCCTTAGATCCGGATGATGCCTCTGGTAATGCACTGAGTGGTGGATAAGCGACCCAACCACCGCTAAAAGGTCCGGTATTGAGGAATAATGAGATAAACATAATCACACTAGCAAGAAAAAAGAACCAGTACGAAAGCATGTTCAGAAATGGCGAGGCCATATCTCGAGCTCCTACCTGCAATGGAATGAGAAGATTACTAAATGTACCACTAAGCCCCGCTGTCAAGACAAAGAATACGATAATGGTACCGTGCATTGTCACCAGAGCATAGTAAAACTCAGGGTCGAGTGTACCGAAACCGCTGCTGTCCACGACTATCCACTTTCCAAGGAGTGGCTTTATCCAGGCCAAACTCTCTTCAGGAAATCCCAACTGCAATCTAAAAATCACAGACATGGCCGCACCAATGATTGCCCAGATCATTCCCGTGATCAGAAATTGCTTGGCAATAATCTTGTGATCCATTGAGAATATATACTTCGACACGAAGCTTGACTGATATTTATCTCCATGATGGTGATCATGGAAGTGATCATCATATCCCAGTTCTTCGATGAGGGCTTCTTCCTTGGTCTTTGCGGTTTCTACCAAATTTGCCATCTTCCTCGGTTTTTATTGTCTAATAATTTTTAATTCGGTCCTGCGGTTGTTCGCTCTGCCTGCCTCAGTGTCGTTGTCATCTACAGGTTCCAACTGTCCATATCCGGTGGGGACCAATCGTTCTTGAGGTACTCCAGCATCCACCAGGAAATTGGCCACTGCCTCAGCACGCGCCAGTGAGAGGGCCAGGTTGGCTTCTGCATCTCCCGTATTATCTGTATGTCCTCCTACTTCAATTTCAATATTGGGGTTTTCAAGCATTGCGTCCTTCACGTTTTCAAGCTCATACCTTGATAAAGCGGTTAGCGCAGCGGAACCCGTCTCGAAAAATGTATACTTCAGACGAACGATCTTATCGGCAGGATCTTCGGCTTCTATAGCGGCAGAAAGTGCATCATCAAACTCCGCCTTTCTTGCTTCCAATTCAAAGTCAAATAACTGCTCTGTATAGGGATCGTCTGAACCTCCTCTGATAGAAGAAAGATAAAAGGACTGCTGTTCACGTAGCCAGGCTTCATACTCATCTGGCTCTACGATCCGCACTATCTTTTTCATACTATAATGACCGGATCCGCATAGTTCTGCGCAAGCCAGCTCATACTCAAATACTTCCCATAATTGTGGACCATCCGGATCTGCCGGATCTGCCGGCACCTGATACTCAGGATATTTGGAAAGTTCTTCTCTGTACTCCTCAGTAGTCTTATTCGGTGTAAATACAAAATAGGTGGGAAGGCCGGGAACGGCATCCATCTTCACTCTAAAATGTGGTAAGTAGAAATCATGTAGTACGTCTCGTGCTGTGATACGCACCCGCACTTTCTTTCCCTTTGGCAACACAAGTTCTGAAGGCTGAAAGTCATCAAGGTTTTTCACATCAGTCCAGTCCTGCCCCAATGGATTTACGCCATTTATTTTTCTAAAATCTCTGGCACCCAGGGCACCGTCGGGGCCTGGATATCGAAGGATCCAGGCAAATTGATATCCCGTGGCTTCAATCTCCATATAGTCTTCATCGGGATCTACATCATCCATCACTTTATTCCAGGCTACGAGGCCGTTAATCACCAGTGCAAACATGGCAAATGCAGGAATGGCCGTCCAAATAACTTCTAATTTGTTATCGTGCGGCATAAAGTCCGCCTTTACACCTGGCTGATCTCTATACTTGTATCCAAACCAGAAGAGCGCTACATGCGTCAGGAAGAAGACAATACCTGTAATTACCAATGTGACATTGAACAGGCGATCCAGCATGGGGCCATGCTCTGAGGCTGCTGTATGGGGTCCATATCCCAGCATATAATTCTTATAGTAATAAGCTGATAGTACACAACCCACCAGAAATACCACCATGAATATCAAGAGGTATCGTCCCTGGCGATCAATACTACGTTGCTTGCCATACTCCTCCCCTCGGATCGATTTGGCTAATTCGTTGATACGACTTATCTGGACCACGACAATGGCCAACAAAAGAAATGATATCAGAATAATTAATCCAGTCATTGATGTCTCATTTAAACTACATGATGATGTAAGCTCTCATCGATATATGGATCACGCTCTGCCACCAGAGGTGCTTTTTCCAATTGCATCATAAAGAAATAAACAAAGAAGGCTCCGAATCCCAGGAAAGTCCCAATTTCCAACAATCCAGGAATCGTAAATCCCGGAACCGCACCACTTCCATGGTCCGCATGTCCAGCTGCATCAGCGCCATGAGCAGCAGCATTATGTGATGCATCTGCAGCGGCTTGCACTACTTCATGACCTCCATGTCCCATCACTTCATGGGCAGTATGCAGTATTCCTGGTTTTAGCATTAAGAAGTAATCGATCCAGTGGCCCAAGAGTACTATGGAACAAATCACTGCCATCACGCCCATTTTACGCTTGGTATCATTTCTTAAAAGAACAAAAAATGGAAGTACAAAGTTGATGATCAAATTGCCATAAAAAAGGACAGGATAGTCATCAAATCTCTGTCTAAAATATATGGTCTCTTCCCCTACATTACCGTACCAAATCAACATATACTGAGAAAACCAGAGATAAGTCCAGAATACACTAAAGCCAAAAACAAACTTTCCAAGATCATGAAAATGATCTTCGGTCACTTGGGGATAATAACCCCGACTTTTCAGAAAAATCAAGGTTAACACGGTAATACAAAGCATCGATACAAACCAGCTAATCGTAGCGTACCATGCGAATAAAGTGCTATACCAATGAGCGTCCACGGACATCACCCATTGCCACACGACAGCAGCACTGGTAAATCCACCTATGGGCAAAAACCAGGATGCCCAGGTTTTCATTTGTTTTTTGTGGATGGAAAAATCATACTTTTCTACCCCATCCTCTTCAATCGATAGGCTACGCAATTTAAGCGCAAAGAAATACCATACTCCCACAACCACAATAGAAAATATGGTGTACATCACCGGATTGAGGAATGCACTTTTACCTTCTAGTATCTCATCACTAGCGACTGCCTCAGCGTCAGCCCAGTGATATAAATGGTGCATGTGTGTCCATACTCCGATCACTATGATGCTCATCAGGACTAGCCCCACAATTAAAAATTGAGCATACGCTTCCCATACACGTTTAAACACCACGTGCCATCCGGAGAGTCCCATCAAATTTGCACAATAGAACATGAGTGCCAGGAATGCTATTCCGGTGAAGAATACACTATTGTGAAGAAAGTTGCTCCAAAATCGTGTATGAAGTTCATCATCGATTACATAAGTAATGCCGAGACACACCACCCCCAAAGCCATGAGGCTGAATAAAAATGTTTTCTCCCGTCCTGCCAGTGTAAATTGATTCATTACTAACATTATGTTTTTAGTGATGGGCCTCCTCCTGATCCTCAGGAGTCTCTTCCATCATAGCTTCATCAGTTTCAGTTTCATCTATCGCAGCGATCGTAGTTGCATTGGGATTTAAAGTGTTTCCCATTTCGTCATATTGAAGACCCGCCTCCTTGGCCTGGAGTGACCGGATATAGTGGATCACTTGCCAACGTTCTTCATACGAAAGCTTATCAGCATACCCACCCATTACATTCTTTCCATAGATAAGTGCATGGTAATAACGGCCTTCTGAGGCGCTTACAAAATCTGGTAAAAGAAAGTTAGCAGGCTGAGCAGGATATACACCACCATCGCTTCTCAAAAGATATCCTCCGCCGTCACCATTCTCTCCATGACAAATGCCGCAGTAGATATTATAAAGCTCTTCACCTCTATCCAGACCATCAGCTGTGATAGGAAAAGGATTTCGGGTGATCTCTTCAGAAGCCCGTGTTCGTTCTTCCTCAGTATCGTCATAGTAATAGGGTACATAACCATTTACAGGCATCGCCTCGAAGTGCTCTTCCAGGTCAGCTGCTTCATGATTCATAAGTCCCGCATACCCCCTAGGAATCGTTCCCTTTACAGGAGTTCGAGGCAGGGCGTAACGCTTATACTCATCTTCTGAGCCCCATGTATTATAATAGTAGTAGTCGTACAAGTTGGCTTCATAGGCAGTAGAATGAAACATATCCGGCATATACTCATGCCCCGGACTTTCATCACCTGCAGGACTACACGCGGCAAGTGTAAACATGGCCACTACAGCCAGGGCTAACACTTCCGATCGGTTTACTTTATTCATCTTGATAGTCATCTTTATCTGCTCCAAGAAATTAAATAGTCTTAGTTCGTACTTCTTCAGCACCTGTCTCGCTCAAAAAGCTCTTATATTGTTCAATTGTAGCTTCATCTGCATCATTGATCTCGAAGGCGATACAGAATTTGTCATCCGTGATGCGATCATCTAGTACCGGATTAACCACTCCTGGTCCCTGACCATTGACTGCATAATATGTTACGACCATACCAATACTTGCAAACAACACCGTTAATTCGAAAGTGATCGGAATGAATGCTGGGACAGACCAGTACGGCTTTCCGCCAAAGATGATCGGCCAGTCACGAGTGAATACCCAGGTCATAAACAAAAAGGCCGTCAACGTACCAATCGCACCATATACGAATCCTGCCTGATGTAGACGTGACTCGCTAAGTCCTAAAAGAGGATCCAATCCATGCACTGGAAAAGGACTGAATACGTCCATTATATCAAGGTGCTTTTCATTGGCGTTTTTAACCGCTGACAGAAGCAGTTCCTCATCGTTGTACAGGCCAAAAAGTACTTCTTTATTTTTCATGCGTTAGATGAAATCTTCTATTCAAATAAATTAATGTGTCATTTCTTTCACTGAATCATGTCCATGTTGATGCCCGCCCTTTGCATTCTCTCCAGTATACTGATCACCGGCTGTTTTCAAAATATGCTTCACCTCAGCGATAGCTACCACCGGTGCAACTCTTGTAAATGCCAGATATAGGGTAAAGAAAATGCCCAGAGTACCGAGAAAGATCCCAATTTCGACCCAGGTTGGAGAATAGTAACTCCAACTTGAAGGGAGGTAATCTCTAGCCAATGTGGTAGGTATGATTACAAATCTTTCAAACCACATACCGATATTGACAAAAATGGACATGAAGAAAGTAACAGTGACACTTCTTCGCATTTTGCTGGACCAAAAAATCTGTGGCGATAAAACGTTGCAAGACATCATCCCCAAATATGCCCACCAGTAAATCCCCTGCACACGATTCATGAATGCGAATTGCTCATAGATATATCCAGAATACCATGCTATGAATAACTCTGTCAAATAAGCAACTCCCACAATAGTCCCTGTGAGAAGAATCACTTTATTCATTGAATCAATATGCTCAATCGTAATATAATCCTCAAGCTTTAGGATCTTCCTGGTTATTATCATAAGCGTCAACACCATTGCAAATCCAGAAAATATCGCTCCGGCAACAAAGTATGGTGGAAAGATGGTTGTGTGCCATCCAGGAATAACTGATGTAGCAAAGTCAAAGGATACAATAGTATGCACAGAAAGTACCAAAGGAGTGGCAAGTCCAGCGAGGATCAATGATAATGATTCAAATCTTGACCAGTGCTTTGCGGCTCCGGTCCATCCAAACGACAAGAAATTGTAGAATTTCTTACGTAAGCCAGATGCACGATCACGCAGGGTAGCAAAATCAGGAACGAGTCCAGTATACCAAAACAGCAGGGATACCGTAAAATATGTACTGATGGCAAAAAGATCCCAAAGTAGCGGAGAGTTAAAGTTGACCCAGAGGGGACCGCGAGTATTAGGATATGGGAAGAAGTAAAATACAACCCACATTCTTCCTACGTGAATACCTGGGAAAAGTGCGGCACATAATACTGCGAAGATCGTCATGGCCTCAGCAGCTCGGTTTACCCCGGTACGCCACTTTTGTCTAAACAATAAGAGGATGGCGGAGATCAGTGTTCCAGCATGTCCGATTCCAATCCACCACACAAAATTCGTAATGTCCCATCCCCAACCAATGGTCCGGTTTAGATTCCAGGTTCCAATACCAAACCAAATAGTCCACAGGATACAAAACATACCCAATCCCAGAAATGAAACAGCCACTATAAACGCAATAACCCAGGCAGTACTGGGTGTACGTTCAGATGGTGCACAGATATCCTCAGTGATTTGATGGTAGTCCTTATGACCTGTAATTAATGGCTCCCGAATGGGTGATACAATCGCGCTCATAAATTATAGTTTGTCTCCCTATTTAGGCTTCCTCTGAATTAATCTTTTCATTTTGATTCATGACCTTCATCATATAGCCAACCGAAGAGCGAACATTCGTTTCTTCCAGTGCTATGTATGTTTTAGGATCCTGAAGTTTCTCGTGGAGATCCCCGTCATGGTTGTTCATATCTCCAAATACTATTGCACCTGTAGGACAGGCAGTCTGACATGCTGATTTAATATCACCATCACGTAGTTGTCGGTTTTCTCGCTTGGCGAGGAGTTTCCCCTCCTGGATACGTTGCACACACATGCTACACTTCTCGATCACACCTCTTGCACGCACGGTCACATCAGGATTCAAGACCATCCTTGTGAGATTATCAGCATAATACGGTGTATTCTCATCAAATGGATCATTTTCATTTGAAGGGAATAGATCTGCTGCATTATAATCTAACCAGTTGAATCTCCGTACTTTATAAGGACAGTTGTTTGCACAATATCGTGTACCTACACATCGGTTGTAGGCCATCTGGTTGAGACCTTCTGAACTATGGTTAGTTGCCGCTACTGGGCATACATTCTCACATGGAGCGTTGTCACAGTGCTGACACATCATGGGTTGATACACTACATTGGGAGTTTCTACATCTCCATAGTAGTATCTATCTATCCTCATCCAGGTCATCTCATGATGTCGGTTTACCTCCTTCTTACCCACGATTGGCACATTGTTTTCAGCCACGCAGGCTACCTGACAAGCGCCACATCCGATACAAGCCGTCAAATCCACTGATAATCCCCAATGATGACCCATACCGTAAAAATCGCTTCGATCCGGATATAGCGTCTGCTCATTTAGATGCTGATGGTGGTGACGTTCTTCCTGGAGATGCTCGACTGAAGACTCGAGCTCATCCAAATTACTATATCTGAAAATGGATCTCTTAACCAGACCTCCCTGAGTACCGTGCCCCAGAGTCATTACTGTCTTTTCATCCACATTAATCGTCTCTCCTCCAGCGGTGTCATCTTGTCCGGTCACACCTAAAGTATGGTGATGCTGAACGGAAGCAAAGCGTTTGTCAACGCCCACTTTCCCAGATACACTGGGCT
This sequence comes from Saprospiraceae bacterium, assembly GCA_050298535.1. GTDB lineage: Bacteria > Bacteroidota > Bacteroidia > Chitinophagales > Saprospiraceae > JABDMH01. The sequence continues at coordinate 41,329 of JBNKUI010000106.1, read as the reverse complement.
CGGTGGAGAAATATTGAATATTTCCATCACTATCTTGAGATAGTACATCGTAGAAACTACTTCCTACACCCGTTCCTGCCTTTCCAGAAGCAGACCTTCCATATCCAAGTGCCACCGCCACTGTGCCCTGCATCTGTCCAAACTGTCTCACGACAGGAAGTTGCTTTTGTGACTCGCCAATGGTCACATTTACTAACATGCCATCCTCATCGAGATTGTTGAAATATTCAAAATCCCGACCATTCCAGCTTAGTGGTATGTGCAATACGTTATCCCATACCACACGAGTTACTGGATCTGGCATTTCCTGCAACCAGGGGTTATTGGCACCCACTCCAGAACCTACACCAATAGGCTCATAGAATAGGATTTCCAATTCACTATTTGCAAGACGATTGATTTGACCTGCCAGGCTGGAAACATCCAACCCGTATGTCAAGGTTTCTTCTGGAAGATCAACCGTAGCAAATCCATCAAACAATGCACCGTCCCAGAATCCCTGAAAAGTACTGTATTTAGATTGGGAAGGAAAGAGTTGAGTTTCCCACAAATTTTTAATGTATGTGTAGGTGGCATCATCACCATCAGCTACTTCCACTGTCTGCCCTGCCCATATCAGCAATGACATCACAGCTGATCTAGTATCAAACAATGGATGGATGGTTGGCTGAACGATACTATAATGACCACGCTTGGGACTCACATCTCCCCAAGACTCCAGAAAGTGAGGTGTCGGGCAGATATAATTGCACAAGATTTGTGTTTCACTCGGCATATCGGTACAAGCAACCTTTACTGCTACATTTTCCAGAGCAGCTTCAACCTGAGCCCCTCTTGGATGATCGTACACGGGATTTGCATCTCCCACAAAGATGACTGCGCCCACATTGCCACTGTTCAACTCATCGACGAAGGCATTCATATCAGAATCTACTCCTTGTCTTTGATTGCTTCGGTGTGCCAAATCAATGGTGCTACCATAGTTTTCCAAAGCATCGTTGATGGCATTGATCAGCGATTGCTCAGCCGTATTGTTACTATTTGAAACTACGAGGGAAGCACCTCGAGCTTGCATCAAGTCATCTGCAACAGTCGCAATGGCTGCCTCCGCTTTTGGATTTGAAAGGGTACCATTTATCGATATCGCGGGACGACCTACTTTGGACGCAATCGCATTGTGTAGTTTGGCAATGGCTAATCCCTGCTCACTAGGCTTAATGAGGACCCTATGATCGGCATTAGAGCCAGTATAAGACATGTTACTTTCAAATTGTACCAGGCGAGACATGGCTTCACCTTCAGTACCTTTGATTTTTCTTCGTTTGGCGAATTGCGCAGCATATTCGACCGGTGATATCCATGTTCCAAGGAAATCCGCACCGAAGCTTACAACGACATCCGCTTTATCAAACATGTAGGATGGAACCGCTCTTACCCCGAAAGTCTTCTCATTTGCCAATAATATGGCGGATGAAGAAACAGGATCATAAACGACAGACTTAGCTCCATTGAAAGCACCGAGGAAAGCATCTAGCGCTGCCTGGAAAGAAGGGCTCATATTAGTATGCGTCACCACACGGATATTACGTGCGCCTCGTAGTCTACTGATCAAATCTGCGTCCAAAGATGCCCAATCGGCATCAGCTTCATTACCTGAATCAGCCTGATAGATTTTAGGGCCTCGAAGTCTGGCCACGTCATAAAGATCCAGCACGGAAGCCTGTGCACGAGCGCTGGTACCACCATGGGTCATGGTAGACATGGTATTTCCTTCAATCTTTATGGGCCGTCCCTCACGGGTCTTCACCAGAATAGGACAGTAGTCACCACCCCGTACGTAGCTGCTGGCATAATAGGTAGCCACACCTGGCACAATGGCATCAGGTTTATGTACATACGGCAAGGCTTTTCTTACTGGTGTATCGCAAGCAGCTGCAATGGTAGCAGCTCCCAGACTAAAACCCAGATATTTGAGAAAGTCTCTCCTTTTGGTACCTGCAGAATGCTCGGCTAACGTTTCTTCATTGGAGAGGTCATTCAGAATGGGCAAACTATAGAACTCATTCTTGCTCTCCTTTACCAGTGCTTCATCCTTGGTTAGGTCTTCCGCACTGATCCACATATGCTCGTTTTGCTTCATGCTATATATCGATAATTCGAATACTCTTTATTAATAATGACACTTTTGACACTCCAATCCTCCAATCTCTTCCACCGTCACGCCTGATCGCTTTCCTTCCTGTATCTCTTTATGATATTGCTCATAGCTATCGTAATACGGATTGTTAGTGAATTTCACCTCAGTTTCTCTATGACAATTCACACACCATCCCATCGATAATGGAGAAAACTGCTTTACCTCTTCCATTTCTTCGACCGGACCATGACATGTCTGACACTCTACTTCTCCCACAGAGACGTGCTGTGAGTGATTGAAATATACGTGATCAGGAAGATTGTGAATTCTAACCCACTCGATCGGACCCTGAATCTGAGGTTTTGTCTCAGATGTGAGGGATGCCTTAATCTCTTGCCACTGATCTTCCATAATTCTTTCACCTCGCCGATCCAGCTTTCCATTGTCTACGACATACTGATTAGCAATCCAGGCTGTATAAACAGTCTTTATCTCCTCTTCCGTCATCGACTCATAGTCTTCTATGTAGGTGTCCTTGCTTGGATCATACCCGATAGAAGCAAAAATTTTGGTCAACTCACCCGTACCATATTTGGATCCGACCTTAATGGCTTTATGACAATTCATACATGTATTCGTGGCAGGAATTACAGAATGCTTACTCCTACGCGCCCCATCATGGCAGTATTGACAATCAATTTGATTGATTCCTGCGTGGGTTACATGCGAAAACTTAATGGGTTGCTCTGGTTCGTATTCCTGCATTCTGTTAAGACCTATGGCATTGTTTACCGTCGTGTAGCCTCCCAGTACAATCAATGCAAAAATCAGAATTCCGATCACACCCTTGGAAGTGAGTATAGACCAAAGAGATCTGGGAGCATCTGTCTCAATGCCTTGAGCCTGATCTGCCATATACTTCAATCGACTCAACACTCTGGCAAGCACAAGCGACAGAGCAATCAGAAATCCGAAAATGATGTAATATATAAGGTATCCCCCGAAAGGTCCCTTATCTTCTGCTACCTGCGTACCTCCAGCTCCAGCTCCAGCGGCGGCGGCAGCTCCGTAGGTACCCTCAGCCACTCCGGTCACATACATTAAAATAGAACCAATCTCATCATCTGTGAGTGTGGGGAAAGCTTGCATGGCAACCTTATTAAACTGATTGTACACTTCCACCGCTCGTGGGTGTCCGCTCTCAATCAAGGCAGCTGAGTTGCGAATCCATGCATACAGATCTTCTGACGGGTAATCTGCCCAACGTTCTTCCACTCCAGCAAGCGCCGGACCCGTCATATCTTGCACCATATTTCGGTTATGGCAGCTGGCACACATGTTTTTAAACAGTGTTTCACCTGCTTCAGCAGTAGACTGGGCATTCAGAGAGATGGTCGAACTTAGGAGAAAAACTACGCATGAAAGTCTGAAAAGTAGCGACTTATATATCATCCTTTTTCTGTTTAATCACACAGGTCTGGTAAATGTGTGGCAAAAATACAATTCGTTTATTTTTATCAGTCATAATTGGAGCAAAGCCACAATTATTTAGATGCTTTCTAAATAGAAAGCCAGACTCAAACAGCAACCATTGCCTTAATGTGTGGATAAGGATCATAATCTAATAGTTTGAAGTCTTCGTATTCAAAATCAAAAATGGTTTTTTTCTCTGGGTTGATAGAGATCGTGGGCAATTGTCTGGGAGTCCTGGTGAGTTGCAACCGCGCCTGCTCGAGGTGGTTAGTATATAGATGAACATCTCCAAAAGTGTGCACGAAGTCACCTGGAGTCAGATCGCAGACCTGGGCCATCATCATAGTAAGCAAGGCATAGCTGGCGATATTGAATGGTACACCCAAAAAAGTATCAGCCGATCTTTGATACAACTGACATGATAGCTTTCCATCTGCTACATAAAACTGGAACAGGCAATGGCAAGGTGCTAAGGCCATATCTTTTAAATCCCCAACATTCCAGGCATTCACCAGAATTCTTCTGGAATCGGGAGTATTCTTAATCATCTCTACAGCCTCGCTTATCTGATCTACTGTCCGACCATCCTGACAAGACCAGCTACGCCACTGCTTTCCATACACAGGACCTAGCTCACCTTCTTCATCTGCCCATTCGTTCCAGATACGCACGCCATGATCTTGCAGGTACTTTACGTTAGTATCTCCCTTTAAGAACCAAAGCAATTCATAAATAATCGATTTGAGATGTAATTTTTTGGTAGTGATGAGGGGAAATCCTTCCTGAAGATCGAATCGCATTTGGTATCCAAAAACACTCAGCGTGCCCGTACCCGTGCGATCTGTTTTCTCAACGCCAAAATCTAAGATGTGTCTAAGCAGATCCTGGTATGCTTTCATGACGCAAAAATGATAATTATATTAAAGAATTCTTAATCTGACCTCAAAAATTTAAATGGGAAGTTTTCAACAAGATCCGGTATGATCTGAGTCCTATAATTATCAGCAGTGTATGATCTGCTCCAGCAACCTTTACGTAACCTGGTTACAAATTCTTAAGGGCGGGGATCTTAGAAAACAAAGTATCAACATGTTTTGTCACTTGTGGATCAGCCACCAGTTGGGGGGCATGATGCGGTTTTATACGGGCATCGATTACGAGTGACCCAGTACAACCCCAGTGTTTGAATTCAGAAAAAGCTCCGACGCCATATATGTCATGTGATGGATTGGATCGTGTAAATGTGACCCACAAGAAGTTGGACCAATCCTCCGCCAGAAAGGTAGCATTGTCACATAGGATGAGGAGTGGATATTGTTCCAGATCAAAAGATCTAACCTTTTCACAGAAGTGTTCGACTTGTCTACTTGCATCATCATAGTTTTCAAAAGCATCCATTTGTAGAGCAATGATACCGGGTGAAACCAATGCAGTTTTTTTGACCTCAATAATACCATTCAAGCTCTCTACCACACCAGTGTCAGTGCTTAGTTGCCGTATCTCAGGTCCATGTGCGGCTATTACAACCTTGGAGCCCTCATTCCAACCACTTCCTGAGTAGTCCAGCGTGTCGATTGTGGTCTGTGTCTGAAAATGAAGATCTCGTCTCCAATCTACCCGGCGCAGAAAATGCTGAAAGAAATCATACGTGTTTTGAGTACTTAAATCGGGAAAGTCATTGCCAGCCGCAATGATTAGAAACTTAGCAAGACTGGTTTGTCCTGATCCCAGAATATGATTTGCCTGCGTAAGAATTTCTTCCGGTTTTTCTTCACGGAATGGCATATATCGCTCGGTACCAACCGCCAGCAGGAGAGGATGTACGCCAGCCTCATCGACTGCGTTTATACTCCTCACTCCGGGAAATTCGGTTGCCAAAAGAGGACCCACCAACTTATGTATTATATGTCCAAAGCCAGAGTCCTCAGCGGGAGGTCTGCCTACTACAGTAAAATGCCACAATGCTTCCTTCCGATGATATACCTTATCTACCTTCATAACCGGAAAGTCATGCTCAAGACTATAATATCCCAGGTGATCTCCAAATGGGCCTTCCGGCTTTTTGTCCAATTTGGAAACCGTGCCAGTGATCACAAAATCGGCGTCATTTGATATGATATGACCTCCTCTCGTGTGATATCTGAATCTTTTGCCACCCATCATACCGGCAAAAGTGAGCTCTGAAAGTCCTTCAGGCAGGGGGAAAATAGCAGATAATGCATGCGATGGGGGTCCTCCCACGAATATCGATGCTTTGAATGGTTGATCTACTCTTTTGTAGGCTTCATGATGGATACCTATCCCCCTGTGTATCTGATAATGCATGCCTACCTCTCTGTCTGGCTGGTATTCGTTGCCCGAAAGTTGAATCCGATACATCCCCAGATTAGATTGCATGATGCTGCTGGTCCCAGGAGGTAAAGTCAAAACCTGAGGCAAGGTAATAAATGCACCACCGTCCTTTGGCCACGAGACAATTTGAGGAAGCTTCGAAATGCTGGTTTCCAATAATCGGCCTCCAGACACCTTTCTTGGTAAAGCTTTTAAGGCGGTAAGAGGAGCACCCAGATATTTCAATGGGTCCTTAAGAAATCGAGTCGGATCCGCCTTTAACTGGATTACTTTGCTCACTTTCGGAAGCGTATGCCGAAATAAAAACTCTACTCTTTCTGTAGTGCCATATATATTCGAGACGGCTCTAAATGGACTTCCTTTGACATTTTCGAAAAGTATGGCGGGACCTCCCTGTTCATAGATTCGACGATGAATTTCCGCCATCTCAAGATAAGGATCTACTTCCTGTTGAATGCGAATCAGCATTCCATTGCGCTCCAAATCTATGACACAATCTTGCAAGTTTCTATAAGACAAACGGTTGAAATTTAATCTTAAAGTTTGGTAAAAGACAAAAACAAAGGTTTCCCTTTTGGAGGAACCCGGTCGCTATATACAACAAAAGAGCGACCAAATGGATCGCCCTTTCGCTATAATAAGTTACTATGTTTTGATTCCTGATTAATCCAGGATGATCATCTTCTTCGTAGCGGAGAAACCATCCGCAGTGAGTCGATAATACATAACACCAGAAGCTCCCAATTCTGACTTTCTCACTTTTATCTGGTTGTACCCTCTCATAAAGTCACCCTCTACTTCCTTCACCTGTTGACCGGTCACATCATAGATGACAACACTTGCCGACATAGAAGTTGGTAATACAAAACCAATGGCAGTTTCACTACGGAAAGGATTCGGCTGATTTTGTTCGAGATAGAAACCTGTCTCATATTCGCCCACTTCCTTTCCTGCATCTGAAGGGATGTTTATGGGTGTGCGTCCGGGATTCTTTTTCACCAGTTTCTTCACATTAATGACTTCAGTGCCTGTGGTGAAAGCTACGCCACTAGAATCAGAATCGTCTGGATCACATCCGGTATAATCAGACTGCACGACTAGCAAGACATCACAGTAGTCTATCGTATTACTTGGCTGACTGACTACCCACATTCGGACCATATTACCCCCAATGTCATCACAGGTAAGATTCAGGGAATCCGCTGCCAATTGAGGGCTATCGTCATTGATACCATCCAACAGATCAATTCTGAACTCCAATAATGTATCCTCACAAGCCATCATACTGCTTTGATTGAATTCTTCTGCCCAAACCACAGCATGTGCTGAGTCGACCTCCCCATCGAAATCGCTATCCCAGGGAGTCAGTCGAGCAGTCAATGAAGTAATACAAATCGGAGTTGGTTTTTTCACAGAAACGAGGTTGAAATAGTATTCACAAATACTTTCGTTATTACACTCATCCTGGACTTTCACCTTTAGAAGATACTCACCCGGCAACAGGCCTTCGGAGACGATGTCGAAAGAAGCAACACTGTCTGAATTGCTCAATGTCTCTTCTCCGCTATCATGGAGAATAATAGCATTTGCATTGGCAATATTCTTCAGCTCCCAGTAATATTGAGTAATTCCACAGGCGTCTTCAGCCTCCACTGTGACATCCATCGTGTAGGTACATGCTCCCACTTCGATTAATCCACCACTAGTGACAGGTCCTGAAATTGTACACACAGGCGGTACACTATCGACCACCAATATCTTCTGAACGCAGGAATCAAGGATCAATTCGTTATCGTACCACCAATCATCCTTTACAGGTTCTCCACCTGTACCACACCAATCGGCGAAGTACCAGGTTCTTATGATTTTGTAGCAAGCTTCTTCGCCACCTACCACTTTAAATACTTTGTCTTCGTGGGCGATACCTACTAATCGGCAGTCATCATCAAATTTATACGTTGCATAACCAGTGTACTCTGGTCCGGCCACACCGACCAGCTTGCCACTACCATCAGGATCATACTCGACACCACAATGATATATGGTCGTATCTCCAGGTACGTCAAACATGTACTTGCTTAGCTCGCATTGGTTGCCAACCCAGATCCTCTGTGATCTGACTATTGTATCAACCGCATGTCGCATAGTGTCCGGTAAATCGTAGTGCGAGTAGATGCTATCGGCACAAGTCTGCCAGATTTTAAACTTCCGGATAATATATCCCTCACCGCAGTGATCAATCTCACTCCAAACTTCCTGCTTACAATGCACATTGTCAGCACAATTGACAGCAATGACACCGTGATTCCACTCGAGGCTGTCCACCTCATAGTAACAATCCGTCACGAGCGAATCTTTCCAATAGTATCCAAGATGCTCATCGTATACACGTACCTGTTTCATTTCGGTAGTACAGTAGCAGACACTATCATAGAAAGTAATATCACAATCGAGTTCGTTACCATACTGATCTACATAGTTTCCGTATGGATCAATCCATGCCTTTTCGTACCCACCAAATACAGAATCCAGCACCTCATATGCATATGCATTTCCGACATTAGCCTGCTCTACGATGTATTGCAGATTTACCGGGTCATCCACTCCATGCAGGTAATACTGATCCGTTCGGAAGCTCTTGCAGGTAATTTCAAGCTCTGAAACCACATCCTTAGCAACTTCAGCGGGCACCTTATCTTCAACCCAAACTTCCGTCCAGGCAATACTATAATTACACCAATAATCCATGGCGAGTACTTCTACAGTTACCGGTCCACAGGCGTCTTCACAACTAAACACTACCTGATCCGACCATCCACCTCCAATGGCTTCATACGTCTGAATTAGATCAGGCGTCAATCTACGAGTGAATGGCTCAGGTCCAGGATGTAATGGTACCCCCTTAAAGCACTCCCAAAGTGAATCGCGGCAGCTGTTGACAAGGTCCGTAAAATAGAAGTCCGACAAATCATATGGGTGCTCAATACAATTCATAGTCGCACGCTTCATAAGATCGTATTGCCATGCATTGTAAAGCAACTCACTGCACTCCCCTCCTTCACTTGACAACCATGCCAGCGTCTTAGCATAGTGTGCCTCCACTTCGTCGACGTGCTTATCGGGTTGCAACCATGGCTTCCAGATGGTGTCATAGTGCTCATTTACACAGACAGGGTAAATACTATCACATAGATCCATGCAGGCTTCATACCAGTCCTTCCGACGTACCAGCAAGAAATTGAGCGCACAGTTATCTTGTGTTCGTTCGTCAAAGGATTCAGCATTCACCCAAACTTTCTTGTCTCCCAGAGATACGGTCACTCCCTTATCAACCACTGGTACTGGAGGCACCAGATCCTTGACTATGATGTAGCAACTATCATATCCAATATTGTGACAGCTATCATATACTTCATAGTTAATCTTATAGGGATACTCACTAAGTGGCAAATGAATTTGCTCGTGTGAGATCCAACATTCTTCAGCTTCGTCGTAATCCAAAATAAATGAACCAAGGTCCCCCACACGTGCTTTCACAGATTTAATACCACTCCAATCATCATGTGTATATACAGGTGGTATATACGTGTGGGCCGCACAATCCGATCCACTAGTCGATACAATATTGTTGCCCATGATTCGGAAGGTTGCATTCACTGGAGAATCCCAGAGTGCAACGATATACAACATATCGCCTGCTCGCATCGGTATACGCGTAAAGCCATATTGACTCTCCTGTACCAGCACCGGATCTATAGCATCAGGGCTACCTACTACTTCAGACCCTTTGAGAATATTTGGTGGTTGATTTCCTAAACCATAGACCTCTTCTAGCGGTACACCATCGACCAGCCGGAATGATGCTCCGTTTAGAGAATAAAATATGCTCACCCCTGCCGCGTTTGAAAGTGCGGGTACCAGACTCTCTGACATCATAGGTGCGAGTGGGCCCGTGAGGTTGGAATCCAGGGTAAAGTCCCAGGTGAATCCGAACTCTATATCTTCAGTGGCCTCATATCCAACCACTGCATTTGAAGCAAATGTAGCTGGGAAGAACAAGTTATTAGGTTCAGAGGGTGCGACGGCACTCTTTGCTGGTATTAATAGATTGTTAAAGGATTCAATTTCAAGAACATATGGTAGGCCGGAGAGATCAAAGTTGCTACCAAAATCCAGCGGTAATGCTTTCTGTGCCGTGACAACAGGAGATAAGCCCACTCCAAAAAATCCATTGTAGAGATCAAAATTATCGATATCGAATGGACCTGTAAAGAATTCATTCCCCTTACAAACTACTTCAGGAGCCAATGTATCCAAATCAGCCACCCAAAATTCACAAATCCAATACCCCGGGGCGAGTTGTTCGGCAAGATTTGGCAACGTTCCTGCGGGAATGGGCACGGTACAGGCCGTACTGGCTGGTCCATAACAGCTTTGCTTGATTTCGACTGTCACGAGATAGTTATTCTGACAATCTCCCACAAATTTCTTGTAATCGACAAAAACAGCCAATCCACACTTAGGATCAAATTTCTTCGGAATAAACTCAAGCATTCCATCACCATCAGCATCTTTCACGGAGATCAGGTACTCTTCCACACATCCATTCATTGGATCCATATATGTTATATAGGGTCCTACGTTGGCGGTGGTATCCGCACAGAATACGGTGTCTTGCTCTTCGCAATAGATATTGTCAGCGGTGATCTCAGGAAACTGAACCACAACTATTGTATCAAAAGCAACACCTCTGTTTCCATCTTTATCAAATGCCTCCCACTCACGATAAATAATTTTCACCGTATCATTTACTCCAGGCTCGCACTCGAAAGGTACGATCCAATCTGTCACATAATCAGCATACATTTCAGGCTGACATGGAATCCAGGCCGGCTTCACAGTACCTGGCAATGGACCATTCACTAATGGATCATCACAGAGTACAGTCACTATCGTATCTGAAGGTATAGTAGGTGTCGTGATTGCCTTAAAGGTCAGATTAGATGTACATCCACCCGTATTGCTTTTCACTTCTATAAATACATCATGATGCAGGTAAGAACAAGCTTTGATAGGAAATGCACCATTCATTCCCACTACCTGAGGCCCAAACAAGATGTACCCCTGATTAGTCCGGACTGTAAATTCGAGACCATCCATACAGCTCATAGTGTCAGTGATGATGTCAGAAGGACGTAGTACACCCACACCGTTGATATCAAGACTTACATTCACATTTGCCTTACAATTGGGTACACAGTCAGATAATACTGCATTACAAATGGCATCTATTTCAACCGCTGAATTACATCCCGGCGAGTTGCCAGCTATAGCTTCAACAGCATATCCACCTACTGATATCACATTGGAAAGGCCGCAGCAGTATATCAATGCAGGATTGGTCAACACTCCCAATGTGTTCACCGAAGCCAATGCAGTAAAGGCATGAATGGATTCGAGCAATGGGTTGAGAGAGATCAGCAGATCATTGCCGATTGTTGTAAGAGATTCAAATCCCTTGATATATACTAGCACTGCATTGTCAATTATGTTGAGATCGTTTGTCACAGATGTCAGTCTATTAAAGCCATCGATCCTTTTTAAGAATTCATTCTGTAGTATAGCGATAGTTCCCACGGTCCTCAATGCATTAAATCCATGAATTTCCTTCAACAGCGGATTTGATGCAATAAGCAAACTGCTGACAATGCTAGATAGCGATTGGAATCCTGTAATCTGCTTCAGATGGGGTTCGCTAATTATTTCCAGCTGACCTAGAGAGGTAAGACTATTAAATCCATCCAGGTCCTCTACAGCGTTGCCAATAAATGACATGAGACCCGATACAGTAGCGAGGCTAGAAAATGCAGTTATGCTGGTAAGTTCTTCATTATATTGTATAAGGAAGTTTCCACCCACAGTGGTTAGCTTTCCCATTCCTTCTACAGTTTGAAGGCTCTCATTTTGGATGATCTGAACATCTCCAGACACAGCGGTTAGCTCACCCAATCCCGAAATGCCCAGTAGAGATTCATTATTGACAATTGTCAGATTACCGGTAATCGTATTTAATGCGCCGAATCCTGTCAATTGCTCCAGAGAAGAATTATATTCCAAATAAAGAGAGACGACCGATGTCAATGCCGGAAAATCTGTCAGGTACTTAAGTACTGGATTTTCACCTATATACATATTTCCCAATACTGTCTGAAGCGAATAAAAACCACCCAGGTTGACCATGTTGTAGTTAGCATATACATTAAAGTCACCCGCAACGGATGTGAGGGCACCAAACCCAGTGATACGCTCCAGAGCAGGATGATACGCTATGGAAAGTGTTTCGATCGATTCCAGACTTCCGAAACCGGAGATTGATTTTAAGACATCATTTGCCTCAATGATTAAATCCCCATCTATATTTCTTAAAGCAGGAAAACCATCCAGTTCACCCAACAGGCCATTGTATTTGATCTTAAGGTCACCCTCAATTTCCATCAAAGCACTGAAATATGATATATGAGCTAGCAAAAGGTTATCCGCAATATAGGCGTCACCTCCTATATATGCCAGATTCTTAAAACCCTCCAGCCGGAATAATGCATCGTTGCCATATATGGAGAATCTCCCCCCAACTTCAGAGAGTTGTGGAAAGGCATGTGCTGAAATCGCACCAAGGTCAAGGTTTTCTTCAATGAAGAAGTCTCCGCTTACTTCATACAGTTGACTAAATGCCTCATGAATAGCCAATACTCCTGTATTGATAATGCCTAAGTGACCATCGACAAATTTAATATGGTCAAGTCCGGAGAGGTCCGTAATGCCTGTTCCATCTATGACCAGATTTCCGTCAATCGTGTCACATCCGGATGCAGCGAACGCATCAACTTCTGCCTGAGTGTATAAGGTATCACCAAGGCAGACTTTAGCTTCGACACTACCTATTCCTATGAATAGCAAGGTGGTAGCTAATACACCTAGATTGCGTAATAAGTGAATCATGGATTCCTATGGTTTAATTAATTGAATAAGGATTCGAATTCAGGCAGGTGAGTATGGTGTAATACCTGAATTTATACGAACATATTATTATCAATAATAATACCAAAAGCATGGATACATCATTGTAACACACATTTTACATATCATATTACTAAATTTTAACATATGAAAGGGAGGATCATGTATGGAGGGCCTGTTTTCCGTTTTCTATCATTTGTTATTACCTTGAGAAGCTCCCGAAGACCGTAAACTAAAATCGAAGTATGAGATCAAGCTTTATTTTCCTCCTTTCCCTTTGCTGTCTACTTCTGCCGTTCGACGCGATATCTCAACACATGGAGTCACTTGCTTACCGAAACGTTGGACCTACTCGAGGAGGGCGCTCCACTGCGGTAACCGGACATCCTTCACATCCGGGCACATTTTACCTGGGTACTACTGGAGGTGGCTTATGGAAAACTCAAAATTATGGCCATAGTTGGCAATGTATATCCGATGGCTATTTTGCTACCGGCTCGATTGGAGATATAGCGATTGCCCCATCTAATCCGGACATTCTCGTTGCCGGGACGGGTTCAGATGGTATACGTAGTAATATAATAATCGGGAAGGGAGTCTACAGATCAGAAGACACGGGATCTACATGGACTGCAATGGGTTTGGAAGATGCAGGCCAAATAGGAGCTGTTTTAATACATCCAAAAGATCCAAATACCATATATGTCGCCGCTATCGGAAATCCTTTCAAGAATAATGCTACGCGTGGAGTGTACAAATCTGTCAATGGTGGCAAAGACTGGCAGCGGATCTTATATCACAGTGATAGTGTTGGTGCTGTCGATTTAGAATTTGCTCCCGATGACCCATCCATCATTTATGCCTCAATGTGGCATGTCAGACGGAAACCATGGACGATCATTAGTGGCGGACTGGAGGCCGGAGGCATCTTCAAAAGCTCTGATGCTGGTAATACCTGGAGCAAAATCACAAAGGGTCTTCCTTCGGGTCTGATTGGAAAGTCAGATTTGGCGACCTGTACTGCCGCTCCGGGTATGGTATGGGCCCTTGTAGAAGCTCCCGAAGGATCAGGAGGTGTATATGTTTCTTCAGATCGTGGTGAGTCATGGAAAGTTCTTTCCAGCAAGGAAGATCTGCTTGATCGACCTTTTTACTTCTGTAATATTGATGTAAATCCTCAAAATCCTTCCTCTATCTATGTAAATGCGACAAGATTTTGGCATTCAAAAGATGGAGGTATCTCCTGGAATCGGGAAAGCACACCACATGCAGACAATCATGGAATGTGGATTAATCCACAGGATACTAATATATATGTGCAGTGTAATGATGGAGGAGGTTCGATCACCAGGGATGGTGGCAAGACCTGGGGTAGTATCAATAATCAGGCGACTGCTGAATTGTACCAAGTCAATACGGATGATCAATTTCCTTATTGGTTATATGCCGGTCAGCAGGATAATACTACCATAGCAGTACCGAGTTTGCCCCCGTACGACTATACAGATGATGCCAGTCAGCTTTGGATCGCTGTTGGAGGTTGTGAAACAGGCCCCGCCGTACCAAAGCCCGGAAATCCTGATATAGTGTATTCAAATTGCAAAGGCAGATTTGGGGTGTATAATAAGCGAACTGGGCAAGAACAACAATATAGTGTAGGTGCCCAATATATGTATGGACATAATCCTAAAGATCTGAATTTTAGATTCCAAAGAGTGGCACCTATTTTGGTTTCACCCCATGACCCAGATGTGATTTATCACACGTCTCAATATGTCCACCAATCACAAGATGATGGAAAAACTTGGAAGATCATTTCACCCGATTTAACTGCTTTCACACCAGAAACACAGGTCATCTCTGGAAGTCCCATCACACGCGACGTTACAGGAGAAGAATTTTTCAGTACGATTTATACCATTGAGGAATCCCCCATAAGCCAGGGAGTGATCTGGGTGGGGTCCAATGATGGGCCTGTACACTTGACCCAAGATGGTGGAGCTCATTGGTCAGATGTCACTCCGCAACTTCCGCCCTTTGGACGAGTGCAGTCGATTTGTGCTAGTCCTCATGACCCGGCAAAAGCGTATGTAGCCATCTATCGATATCTTTTGGGTGATTTTAAACCTTATATTTTTCGCACCGATGACTACGGTCAAACATGGAAGCTACTCACGGATGGGACCAATGGAATTCCAGGAGATTTTCCTACCAGGGTGGTACGAGAAGACCCTTTGAAGACAGGGTTGTTATATGCAGGAACCGAGTTTGGCATGTTTCTGTCCTCAAACGATGGCGAAACGTGGCAGTCATTTCAACAAAATCTACCTGTCACGCCCATCACTGATATAAAGTGTAAGAATAATGACTTGGTGATTGCGACCATGGGTCGTTCATTTTGGATCATGGAAGATAGACCACTTATACCGCAACTGCTTAGTCCTGTAGAACACACCGCACTATTTCAACCTACCGAGACTATCCGACATCGCATGATGGCAACTTCTAAATCATCAATTCCCCACTATCCCAGATCGGGAATGCTCATCCATTACTACCTTGAATCCGAACCAAAGTCGGACATTATACTATCCATCTATGATGAACAAGAAAAGTTAGTGTGCTCGTTTGACAGTAGTATTCCAACAGAAGATGACGAAGAGGAAAAAGAGAAGGAAGAAGACCCAATAAGCAGCCACATTTATAACGCACCCTCTGATCATTTGATCAAGAAGGAGGGCATGCAGGTATTCAAATGGAACTTGCGATACCCAGGCATTACTTCCAGCACCGGCAGAAATATTTCAGGGCCTTATGTTCCACCCGGAAAATATCGGATCACTTTAAAGGTGCGCAATAAGACTCTCTCCACCTACGCCACTATTCTAGCTGATCCTAGATTGCAGGATAATGGCATTTCGCAGAATGATCTAAAAGAGCAAAGTGAATTTTGTAGAAAGGTATTGGATCTCCAGTCCGAAATCCAGGATGCAATCAAGAAGCTGGAAAAGGAACTGGAAGAAAATGAAAATGAGCAATTGAAATCGCTTCTGTACGAGCTGAAGACACAGGAAGGCCGATATCAAACCCCTAAATTACTTGACCAGACAGGGTATCTATATGCTATGCTGTCCAGAGCAGATCAAGTACCTGGAAGAGATGCCTACGAGCGATTTGACGAACTGTCAAATCAATGGAAAGCGCTTAAGAATTCAGAGCAGCTAAAAGACGAGCGTACAGATTAAAAAAATGGGATCAACCTACAAGGAAGATCCCATCGTAAATCTTTTAGGATTTAGTTTCTCTACATGCTCCACTCTTTGATAGAAGCTTCGTTCATGCGGATATAATCATTGTTATTAGCTTCCTTAGCCAATTCCAAAGACTTCTTAGCTGACTCAATGGCCGCCGCTTTATCTCCCGCTTTAGCTTCGATCAGGGACTTAGCTCTCAAGACCCAGAACTGGTTGTATCCCATATCCACAGCTTTAGTGATCCACTCACGAGCTTTAGATATATCCTTACCTTCTGCCAGGTAGTACGATGCAGCCGCAAAATAATCATTGGCGGTTGGACCCGCCATTACTTGTGCAATACTGGCTTCAACTGCCTCATCCGTATTTACTGCTACAGGTACTGCCGCAGCTGTATTCTCCCAAAGGAACCAAATGTTGGCACCACTGTTAGTAATTTGGTCAATTTCAATCATGAAGGACTCGATTGCCATTTCATCCATCATGAATGCTTCCGTACTTACAGTGGTTGGAGTTACATCACTTCCGGGATACGCAACCCAGTTCCCTGTTGTATATGGATAGAACATGATGTCCCAACTGCTCTTACCCGGCTTTGCCATCACAGCATAAGCACCTGCTTCGAGGGGCTTACCTCCTACTTTCACATCTTCACTGAAAGTTATCTTGGTAGCCTGGTTTGCACCCAATCTCCATACTTCATCATACGGTACTAACGCACCAAAAATTTCTCTTCCCTTCATGGAAGGTCTTGAATATTCTACTGTGATTTCTGTTAGACCCACGCTTTGCTTTAGCATTGCCGAAGGACTTGGAGCTGGTGTGGCAATCTGAGCTTGAATTGCCAGAACTGTCAAAGCTGCAAGAATACAGGTAAAAAAGGCTTTCTTCATTTTACATATTTTTATTTTAAGAAATTCACAAAAGTCCCTTCGCTTTTGCGACCACAAAAATAACTTTTATAACATATAACCAGGAATACTATCTGTTTCAGACTGTTATAAAATTCTTAAACCTAGGTCTACCAGTCTTCATACGACACTTTCTTAGTTTCTCCTGGCTGAAAACTGATCTGATGAGTAAGACCATGGGCTTCCAGTTGCACAACGCCTCCTGCTTTTGAGTGGATCTCAGCAGACGCTAGCGTCCCCTCTTTCCATACCATACTGACAGTAAAGCCACCACGAGCTCTCAAGCCTTTGACGACTCCTTGACTCCACACCGAAGGAAGTGAAGGCAACAGTCGAAGAATATTGTCTTCATGCGACTGAATCAACATCTCGGCTACCCCGGCGGTGTAACCAAAGTTCCCGTCGATTTGAAATGGAGGGTGTCCGTCGAATAAATTCGGATATATAGACCTCTCCAGCAGAAACTGAATGTGATCATGTGCCATGTCCCCATCATGCAATCTGGCTGCACAATTGATGAGCCAGGCACGACTCCATCCTGTACCTGCACCTCCATGCGCCAATCGGTAGTCCAATGATTTTTGGACAGCTTTAATGAGGTGACTGTTTTTAGATTGTGAAATCTCATTGCCGGGATAGAATGCATACAAATGACTCATATGGCGGTGGCCTTTCTCGTATTCTGCATAGGGTCGATCCCATTCGAGTAATCTTCCATCTATCCCTACCTGCAATCCAGATCGTAATCTACTTTTTGCAATAGAAACCTCGGTCACCACATCAGAATGAATATTCAGGATTTCTGAAGCGATCAGAAAATGCTCAAATACCTCTTCTATGATTTGCTGATCCATTGCTGAGCCTATACATATTGCAACGGCCTTACCATCAGCCCGAGTATACTGATTCTCTGGTGAGGTAGAAGGTGCTGCCACCAGTTTTCCATCTCTGGGATCTTCGATGAGCCAATCATGATAGAACAGAGCTACCTTTTCCAATGCGGGATATAATCGCTCTTTGAGAAATGATGTGTCAGCAGTGAATTGAAATCGGTCCCAATAATGATTGAGCAACCATCCACCCGCTCCAACCCACGTGCCCCAATAAGGTCTGGCCGCCCTCCACCAGGTGGGTCCCCATAGGTCGGTAGCATGGGGAAGGAAAGCCCCCCGACATCCGAAATTCTCCCGGGCTGTCTCTTGTCCTCTGATCAACAGACGATCTATGAAATCAAAAAACGGATCGTGTAATTCACTCAGATTAGTTACTTCTGCAGGCCAGTAGTTCATCTGCAGATTGATATTCAAATGATAGTCTGCATTCCATGGTGCTGCTATATGATGATTCCAAAGACCCTGAAGATTGGCGGGATTAGTACCCGGTCTTGAACAGCTAATCAATAGATATCGACCGTATTGAAAGAGTAAAGTTTCAAGACCAAGATCTATTTTCCCTTGCTGCACAGCCTGGAGACGTCTATCGACGGGTTGATCAATCGATGCGGGTCCTAAGTCAAGCGAGAGCCGATCATAGAGGCTCTGGTAATCCCTCACATGGGCCTCCAATAGCGATGTAAAGTCCTGAGCCTCCAATTGCATATTGTGTTTCATAGCTACTGATTTGTAGTTCATATCATACCAATCGGTATGAATGGTCACAGCTAAGACAAGCTCATGAACACCAGCAGCTTCCAGGTAATCAGCGCCCGATGACAGGCTCCCATCGGAATGGAGTACCTGCACAATTGTCATAAATGAAACACCGTCCTCCAGAACGACAGGCTCGCTATCCACCATGCCTGTCCTCTGAGTACACTGTCCTGTCATCATCAATTTATCCCTATTTGATTTCGTCTCTGCGGTAGGTTCTCCTGCGTCCATCGAACGGCTCAATCTTATCTTTCCATTGAGTCCGTCCGGATGCTCTGAAGTCCACCGGATAATGATAGCATCAGCTGGATGACTTGCAAATGTCGTCTGCGTGATGGATGACCCTTGCGATCGAAAGCTAACCTGCGACACCGCTGTCGTAATATCCAGGGATCGACGATACTCTGTAATATCCTCATGTGCAAAGTCAAACCAAAGGTCACCGGCAGTTTGATGTGATCGGGTCACACCTTTCCTGGAAAAACGCTCAACGATGAGAGAATCGACCACATCTGCCTTACCATCCAAGAGTAGTTGACGCAATTCCTTAAGATCTTCAGGTCTTCCTTCGGGGTTGTCCCAGGTTGCCGATCCAGGCCACATGCTATCTTCATTCAGCTGTAAGTGTTCTAAAGAGGGCTTGCCAAAGATCATGGCTCCTAAATGACCATTTCCGACGGGAAGCGCTTCGATCCATTCTTCGGCAGGTTTGTCATACCAGAAGGCTTCTGACAGATCTTGAGCCGATAAGGAAAGGCAACAAAATGCCAGTAAAGAGAAGTAAAGTGATTTCATACAAGGAAAATACTCCTTATATGAGAGCTCTCCAAGGGATCAGCTACTCCATATCAGCTACGCGAAGCATGGCATCTTCCACCTCACGTACCAACTCCTCATACCGTGGATCTCGCTTGATATTGTTGTCCCTTTGTAGAGGTAGGTCTACGTGAATGTGCTCTACAAAGCGAGAAGGTTGGCTCTTCAAAATATAAATGTCATCTCCCAGAAAGACAGCCTCACGGATATCATGCGTCACGAAAACCACGGTACTATGAAACCGATGCCAAATGTCTGTAAGAAGCTCTTGCATCTGGAGTCGTGTCCGGATATCTAAGGCTCCGAAGGGCTCATCCATCAGTAGGATTTCAGGATTTGCCAGCATGCTTCTGGCAATGGCGACACGCTGAAGCTGTCCACCAGAAAGGGTGGGATACTGTGCATATTTTTTCTCGTGCCCCTTTAACCCTACCAGATCAATAAGCTCCATGGCTTTTGCATTCCGCTCCTCCCTACCTACCCCTTTAAATTTTAGGCCCAGCGCTACATTGTCCAGTACGGTCATCCAAGGTAGTGATGAATACTGCTGAAATACCATACTGACCCGATTCTTTGCATCTGCTTTCTTACCACCAATAAGAACCTGACCCTCAGTGGGTTGCTGCAGACCGGCAATATATCGCAAGACCGTAGACTTACCACTTCCCGACATACCCAGGATCACAGCAAACTGACCTTGTGCAGGCTTATCTTCGATTAGAAAATCCAAACCTTTGATGATCCAGTTTTGCCCTCCATCATAGCTCTGCCCAATATCGCGCAGTTCGATAATGTTTTTACGATCGGTATCGACCATTGGTACTTCCATGGACTATTCTGTTACTACTGCCGGCTCTGATGCAGTCCGTTTATTCAAAAATCGGATTCCCTGATAGACAAGCACTGAAAGCATGATGAAATGAATGGCCAATGCTGTATCTGCAAACAAATAATTCAATATGGCCTCGGTGCCGAACAATGGGCTAATATGATCAACAGCCAAAATAACATATATAGCAACGAGCAACCAGATGGCAATGCTCGATATATAATCCCAGACCAGGCTGACATTGGATTGTCCGTGGGCAGCACCTCCTTTTCGTGAGTCGTCTGCCTGATACTTGTAGGGAAACAAAACTCGATCGAGATAAATGAAGAGTTTGTCCTGCAGGATTCCGATGATCATAATTATAATCAAGATGGCAAACACCTTGTCCACTCTACCCTGACGAATCCCTGATCGCCAGATGAGTGCTCCTATTCCGCCCGTGGATCCTATACCCTCCGCTACAATGATGTATGTCCACGAAATAGCGGTCAAAACTCTAATATCGTCCGTAATTCTACTTAATACAGAAGGAATATAGACTGACTTAATCGTCTGCCAATTCGTGGCACCCAATGTATAAACCGTCTTCAGATATACATCTTCTACTTCATTCACCCGAACTATCACCACAGGTAAAAGATAAATGAGAATACCAAAAGCCAAAAAATGCACTTTCATAGCGGTTGAAGTACCAAACCAAACAATGAACAATCCAGTCACAGCGGTCAATGGTATGTAGCGAATGGCATCTACCTGACGTTGAGAAAGTCCCTTAAAAAAAGGAAATAAACCAATCAGAAAACCCAGAGGAAGCGATATGAGAATAGCTTCAATATAGCCCGAGAGATTCAGCCCCAGGCTGAGACAGGTATTTCTAATAATATCATTATCAGCATACAATTCACTAAAGGAGGATAAAACCTTACCTGGCTTGGGTAAGATATAGGTGGGAAATACCGGATCCTCGCCCATAGTGAGTAATATCCATATAAGAAGTAGGAGTCCAAAGCCCCCGAGTCCCAGAAGCAGACCTTGCCGAGCAGTTAATGATCCTTTGAGTTTGAAGAGTGACATGCAGCCTACTGAGCTTCTGCGCCTGCAATCAGCTGAAACTCAGTCCGGCGATTCTTAGCCTTACAGTCTTCAGTAGCGTTCGTTTCACATCCGGGCACCGGATTATCCGGACCATTTCCAACGACAATGAATCGATTGGGATCCATGCCATACGTCTGTACCAGGTAATCTGCCACTGACTTGGCACGACGCTGAGATAGCTGTACATTCATATCACGTGACCCCACATTGTCTGTATTACCTTCGATACGTACTCGTAGATTTCCAAATGACTTGGCAACTTCCGCCACTTGCAAATCGATGAGTGTTTTGGCATTTTCAGTCAGCTGATACTGACCGGTTGCAAAATTAATCGTCACCGGTTTTACGGCCAGTGCGGGAGCCGTTCTATCAGAGGCTGAAGCCGGTGTAAATTCACGCTGTCCTTCCGCAGTAAAACCAGGTCCATCCAGTCGATTATTAGCGGCTGAAATAGCAGCTGTATTTATAACGTTTCGCCAGGGAGGTGCAATACGCTCTGCCTGTCCCAGGCGATTAAACTCACGCGCCATTTTCTCATACAAATCAGAGCCCTTCATACCTTTATAGGATGGGTTTAAGCCAAAGAAGTTCATATTGTCGCCATGCGTAGCCCACCGAACAGTCGTCATGGTTCCCATCGCATCTTCTTCAGGAAATCCGAAGAATTCTCCTAATATTTTCGCAGCCTTTTGCTGATTCGACTCATTATTGTATAACTCGGCTACGCCCTTCATCCAACCCTCGTAAAAGGCATTGATCTTGTCTCGGTTTTGTTGGATGTAAGATTCCTTGGCAAACATGATATCACCGATAATGTGGGACTGCTCCTTGGTGCTCACCAAAACCTTTGAGCCTGCAATTTCACGCAATGCTTCAAGGTGAAAGGGGCTCCAGACTACCGCTGCGTCCACATCCGGACCTTTAAATGTCGTTGCCGCCACTACTGGATCAGGAGATGCAACAATTTCCACGTCACTGTACTTAAGTCCAGCAGCTTCTAGCGCCGTAATCAGCAATGTCTGAGAGGGTGAAGGCTCAGCCACTGCCACACGCTTACCCTTGAGGTCATTGATCGAGTTGATACCCCGCTTGGCAATGATCACATCGCCGCCCCGAGACCAATCCACCTGCATGATCACCTTTGGATTATAATTATTGATTTCCTCAGGTGCGGTATACAGGGGGAATGCATCAGCCGTCTGTACCAGTATATCGTATTCGTCAGCAACCCATGCATTTAAAGCAGTCTCAAGATTGTCATTGAGTATGAAATTTACTTTGAGTCCGTAATCCTTATAAAATCTGGATCGGGTGTTAGGTTGAGCACCCTCGTTGTAATAGAGTCCTGGCGCATATCCACCCCAGGTGACCAGTTGCACGTTGAGGACGTCCTCATCATCAGAAGCCATAGGAGTGCCGGATGAAGATCCTGAATTTGCAGCGGTATTACCCGGATCAGTCTGACCCGTTACTTCCTGGCTCTGCTCTTTGAGTTTTGAACCGAGATCTGTTTCATTTAAGATAAAGCGTATAAGGAAAAATAGACCAAGAATAATGATCATAGTGATCAAAAACTTGGAAAAAGTTGTCAGTCGTCTTGCCATTTTACTTGGATATTTAGCTAAATATTATGAGGCTTAAAAAAGATTTATTCAAAAAAAGAATCATATTGATTTGAGTGATTTCCAACTCTTACTGGTTTTTTGATGGGTTGGTTCAGATCAAGAACATTTTCATCATCGGCTGCTTCCAGCAAAAGCTCTTCTTTCTTGTCTCCTAACAACAGTGAGACACCCTCTTGTTCCCATTTTTCCAACATCTTCAGTCCCTCTTCTTCAAAGACCCCGTTTTGCAGATCTACAGAGGACATAAAATTTTCTGACATCTCCATAAATCTCTCCATCTCCCCTACTTTACTACTGACATCATCAGCTATCGCTTCCAGTGCCTGATCAAACATAGCTCGCTTGTCGGCATTGCCATTGATGACATTCATCGCTGATTTCATTGCAGAACTACTGGCATGGATGGCTTTACGCTCTTGCTCTTTGACCATCACCTGATCCTGGATATCTTCGAGCATGATTTCTGAATTCTCATACATCTTACGCAATACACGATAAAGAATCTCCATCTTCTTGTAGAGATCTTCCAGTTTCATGTTGGATTCCTTGAGTCGCCCTGCCTTCCTTGACTTCAGGATCATCACTGACTGCTTATTTTTCTGCTTGGCCTGACTTGCCAGATTGAGATTATTCTTGATTTCTCTCTTGTTGTTGAGAATCATCTCCTGCAGCTTATGCATCTGGCCACGCAACTGACTGATCTGCCGGTTCATTTTACGGAGGTTGTCCTTCAGGTCATCGACATAACTCTTCAAAATGCCAATGGGGTCAATTTGAATGAATAGCCCGGTGACCCATCGCATTACACTCTTGTACATATACCATACAAGATTTCTCATACGAGGATCTAATACCATGTAGATGATTGCTCCCAAAACCAGAAGCATGCCTGCCAGATACAGTGTGTTGGAAGCCAGTGCTACCAGAACGGGTAATGCATTGATGAGCAATATTCCACCCCCGATCACTACGCCTGCCAGAACAATGGCACCGGTTTTTCCTTCAGGTCTTTTCCAAAAACTTGTCTTATCTGCCATCAGAGTACTCTATTTGCTTGAATAATTTGTAGAACATACAAACCGCTAATTTCCAGCAAATTTGGCTGTATCCCAAATTGAACAGGATTTAATGTATAGCGCTTTGCTCTTTCCAACCCGATTTTTTAGCTGTTAGTTTAAATACTGCCGTATGTTGTCTACATCCTTGCGGATCTGTTCGACCAGATTTCGGTAACTGGCCATAAAATCCATCCCAGTTGCTTCCACTTTTTGGGTAGCTTCTTCTATTTCCCCTTTCGATGCTTCCAGTTTAGCCCTATGATCTTCAATCTCAGACTGAAGTTGCTGAATCTTGGCCTCTTTTGCGCGAATTGTCTCCTCCAGTTGCTGCATTTGGGTCATTCGACCATCGATTTGCTTAGCACGTTGATTAGCGAGAGCATGTTGAAACTTCCTTTCCTCTTCTTCTAACACTCCCAGGTATCTGTTAGCCGATTCGATCAAACCGTCGGGAGTAGCGCCTAGTGTCTGTGCGGTAGCAAAGGCGCTCTTGTAGACGGTAGGCTCATCCATATCCATCTTCTTAAGGTTTTGCAGAGATCGCTTAAACTCGATATAATCAAATCCTTCCTTGTTATGAGCCTCTATAGCCTTCAGCAAAATATTGGTAAACTTTTTATTGATTTTACCTTCCCCGGTATCATATGTTGCTATATCGATCGGTGTGGGTTCGGCGATTTCTTCCTTTTGCGAAGTTGCTTCTTCCTTTGCAGATTTTTCTTCGGATTCTTTCTTTGCTCCTTCTTCTCCCTCAATGATAAAGGCAGACTTAATCTTTCTAAATAAACTCATCTAATCAGGACTTCAAATTTATTGTGAGAAAACTTTTTCAGAAACCATTCTTTAGCAGATACAAATTAATGAAATTAATGGGAACACTATGGTAGTCATGTGAACCTTCCGGGTGATAGTTATGTCATGAAATGTAGCACATCGTGGTGCATTTGCTTTATTTGTAAATTCATCGCTAGTAACATTCGTAAAACTGCTTCTTCTATGCGCTCACGCATCTTTGTCGGCTCAGAAATTGATCTACTGAAAAAGGTTATTGTCCATCGTCCTGAAAAGGGCTTCACCCGAGTAAGTCCTAAGCACTCGGAAGAGTTTCTTTTTGACGATATCGTCTACTTACCACAGATACAACATGAGCATGACATCTTCACGGATATTTTAAAAACACTAGTCGGTACTGAAGGCGTGCTGTACATCAGTGATTTATTATATGAAGCGCTGGAGGCAGATGCTGAAGCACAGAAGGATATCATATCACGGATTGTGGACTTTGAAGAACTTCCTTCCAAGTACATTGCTACACTAAGTGATTTGGACAACAAAAGTCTCTGTGAAGTACTGATCAGTGGTTTCCTGCCAGAGGAGGACTTAATCTTATTTGACCCGATTCCCAACTTCATATTCACACGGGATATTGCGGTAGTGGTAAAAGATCACGTGATCCTTACGCGTGCTGCTAAAGAAGCCCGTCATCGCGAGAATTTCTTGACACAATTCATTTTTCAGTGTCATCCTTTGTTTGAAATGCTAGTGAAGGCGGGTCGACTGATAGACATGAACAATGTGGAGCTATTTCCCCGATCAAGGAGAGGTGAATCGGTATCTATTGAGGGAGGTGACATGATGCTGTTTTCGGAAAACCACTTTCTCATTGGATGCAGTGAACGAACCACTGCCCACGCAATCGAAAGTCTAAAGGACGTCCTGTTTGAAAAAGCATTGGTAGACAATGTAGTACAAGTGAACATCCCTAGTGATCGTTCATTCATGCATATCGACACAATCTTTACCCGCATACATGTCAATCATATGGTCTGCTATCGTCCTCTCGTCTATGACGGACTAAGCTCGTATGTCACGGTCTATCGAAGGAATGGAAGTCGCGCCACCTATCATTCCATGAAAGATTTTATTCATGCTGAAATCAATGCAGACATGGAATTCATATTTGCAGGTGAGGGACTTTCTCCCTATCAGGAGCGAGAACAATGGACCGACGGATGTAATCTGGTAGCTCTTAAACCAGGTGTGGCTATTTCGTACGATCGAAATGTGCGTACACAAAAGGCGCTTGAAGCCAGGGGCTATACATTTATTCACGGAGAAGATCTGATTGAGAATCCATCACCCCTGGATGAATTGGAACATATCATTATAACAATTCCATCAAGTGAACTTTCGCGCGCCAGGGGAGGGTCACATTGTATGACTTTGCCTCTCTGGCGAAAATCTCAATAGGAGTCTTGCCATCCAAAGTGGTTTGTGTTGAGAGGCTCAAGACAAAGTTTTCGCCTGACGAAAGATTGCTTCCCTGAAACTGTCATCCCACTTAACCATAGCAAAGGCACGAACATGCCGGCCCTGGGATCTGCTGCGCTTAAAACTTCATAATTCCGGAGGACCCCACACCTACACCAATAATCGTGCGCATGGCATCGTCCGTTTTCACTTCCTTTAGACGTTCGATTTGGTCCGCAGATACGTGAAATATGAATCCATTCGTAGGATTGGGACCGGTGGGAACAAACACGGTAAAATTACCTGAGGGATGCTCATCCGTCACAAAGCCCGTCATCCGGGTACCATTTCCATATACATCGACCAGCACCACATCAGAAAATGGCATTTTCTTGGCACCGGTAAACTGCTGGACGGTTTCCTTTATGATGCCATAGAGTGGCAGCCTGAAAAGATAAGTGCGCTCAATGTAGGAAAACGAATTTCTCCCGATCTGGGTACGGACAAAGAGACCAATCATGAAGCAAATCAGGATCACAATGGCCAGCGCCATGGCACTGATCAATTCATCGGGGACGGGAAGATCCAGTTCATTGATCAGGAGATTGGATAGGGGTGACAAAAGATTGATTACCAGGGTGATGATCGCCTTGATCAGTAAATAGAAAATGGCCAACGGTAACAGAACGAAAAAACCACCAAGAAATGTGGTTAGTAAAAAATTACGTAAACGCTTCATATCAAATCAGACTTTTTGTACTGATGCAGGCTCAAATATCGATTACTTAATTGATCCAACCACATCTGAATATTAATTAACTTGTTTAACTCAAATTTGTGTTATGAAGTTTGGACATGTTGATCCAGAAGCCATCAATGGTCTCACATTTGCATTGCCAGAGGATCACGAGAATAGTGTCAAGCCTGCCGATCCTACTGATATGGAAATTCTGGTAGGATGCGGTAAGTGGGGAATACCAGCATGGGTTGGGCCCCTTTATCCGTTGGGTACCAAACAAAAGGATTTCCTGAATGCTTACATAGAGCGATTCGGTAGTATTGAACTCAATGGCACCTTCTATCGACTGAGCCGCAGCAGCATTGATCAGTGGTCGGAGGCGGCAAAGGGGACCTCCTTCAAATTTTGCCCGAAGTGGTCCCAGCGGGTGTCTCATTTCAAACGCCTGTCTGAAGTAGAAGAGAATACGCAATATTTCATGGACTCGGTAAATGCATTGGGTGATAACCTGGGTGCCACATTTCTGACACTCCCTCCCAATTTTGGCCCCAAACACATGCAGCGTGTACATGATTTTCTTGATCTGGTACCCACCGAGTTTCCGCTACACATTGAACTGCGACATAAAGACTGGTTTGAAGCAGAGACTTTTGATGAAGTGACCTCCTCACTGACAAGTAAAGGGCACGGACTGGTCATCACCGACGTAGCTCTTCGCCGAGATGCCCTGCATATGTGCCGCACTTCACCACAGGTGTTTGTTCGATTCAATGGATATGGCTTGCATCCGACTGATTTTCAGAGATTAGACGATTGGGTTGATCGTCTTGACCATTGGAAAAGCAATGGTGTTGAGAAGGTCTATTTTTTCATGCACCAACAAGACGAATCGGACACGATCCGGCTCTGTCAGTACTTCATATCAGCCGTCAATGACAAACTGCAGGCAGGCATCAAACCATTGGAAATCATAGAATAAGTCAATACACATCAGCCACACTTGGTATGTGTTAATGTGTCTTCACTGTTGTTAAGAAGCATCGAAAATGACTATCTTGGCTCGAAGACCAACTTGCACCTCTCTGAGGTGACAGACGAAAAGCTTACACACCATGAAGTATCTTGCATCTGTGCTTTTTTGTTGTATTGTAACCATCGCCACCAATGCACAGGAATTTCAAATCACCGCTTTTGACGGAGATTTTGCAGAGCTATTTGGTTACTCCGTAGCTATCGACGGGGACTATGCCATCGTGGGTGCTCCTCTGCAGTCAGGTTTTGGGACCAACAATGCCGGCGCAGCGTACATCTTTCATTTTAATGGAGCAAACTGGGTATATGAGGATAAGTTGTATCCTCCCTGGGGTGGATCGCTAGGTGATCAATTTGGCTACAGTGTAGATATTGAGGGAGATCGGGCCATTGTAGGTGCTCGTAATACAGAGCACTACGGATATTCTCAGGTGGGATCTGCCTATATTTTTGCTCGCTCGGGCACCCAGTGGAATCTGATAGGCACTGTATATCCTTCGGATGGTCAGCAAGGTGATCAATTTGGAAACAAAGTGGGTATCTCGGGAAATTACGCTATTGTGGCGGCTGCAAAGGATGATGACTATGGAGATAAGTCAGGTGCAGCTTACATTTTTGAGTATCATTACGGATCCTGGGTGGAAGAGGTGAAGTTACACGCGTCTGATGCGGATGCGGGAGATGCCTTTGGAAGTGACGTAGCCATATCAGGTGATCATGCCGTGGTCGGTGCTCCGGCAAATATGGGGGTAGAATACCTTCAATCAGGGGCGGTCTACATCTTTCATAGATCTCATTATGGTTGGGGTCAAGTGAAACGTTTGACGCATTCGGATGCCGAAATATTTGACCACCTGGGAGCCAGTGTCGATATCGAAGGAGATTATGTGATTGCCGGTGCTCCATTTGCCAATGATAAAACCGGTAAAGCTTACATATTCGTCCGCAGTGGATATAACTGGTACGAGCAAGATATTTTGGAGCCATCGGATGGGGCTCCTCATGATAAGTTTGGCACTTCGGTGGGTATTACATTAGGTCGTGCAGCCGTTGGGTCCTATTTGGACGATGATGATGGACCCGAGTCTGGCTCCATGTATGTTTTTGAGCAATCCGGAGTTTCTTGGAGTGAATTTGCCAAGTACACGGCCTCCGATGCAGCTGCAGGTGATTGGTTTGGTCACAGTGTGGATATCGATGGAAACTATAGCATCGCAGGAGCAGAAAATCAGGATGTAGTCAACACAGATGCAGGAGCTGCTTACATTTATGGTCCGGCCATGATGGCTGATTGCTATCCCTCCATGTATCTGGAAGGTGCAATCACGACAGGCACTTATCAGGCCAGTGATCATATCATTGCTGATGGACAGATACCTGGCAGCCAGCAAGTGGTCCTTGGCTCGCCCAATTACATCAGTTTAGACCAGGGATTTGAAATCGCTCAGGGAAGCTCATTGGAGATTTCGATGAGTGGGTGTAACTGAGGAAAGTGCTTAATGAATTTGTAGCCCTATATGCGGCCATTCCTCCGTATTCTCATGATTATCAAACAAGTATCGGCGGCGCACCTTACATCTTTGACACCGAAAAGACCTGCTGACCCGACTGATCCATCAACCGGACATGATAGATACCTGGGGGCATTTGAGAAAAATCAACTTCACTGTTTCCATTAATTTTTTGGGTATTACCGATCCGAACTCCAAAACTATCATAGATTTCCAAGTTGGCCTCAATGTTAGGTCCTTGGATCCTTAATATGTTCTGTATTATCGATGGCACCACATTCCATATTTCTCTGGATTCGATGGTAAATTGAATAATATCAGAGTGGTGCTTTGTCCCATCAAAATCAATCTGGATCAAGCGATAATAATTAGTTCCTTGAGGCGGATTGTGGTCGATGAAGGAGTAGTCTCGCTCCGTATCAGACCAACCGGGACCAGGTGCAAAACTCAGCTTTTGCCATTCCATTCCATTCTGGCTTCGCTCTATCCAAAAACCTTCATTGTCCACTTCCATTAAAGTTCGCCAGGTTATCTTAATGGCGTCGTCCAATTTCTCCCCAAAAGGACCTATGAGCTCAACTGGGAATGCAAGATCTTCACAATCTATGGCCAGAGCAAAGCTATCTGCGACTCCCGCTGCTGCATCCACAGTAATCCAGTAGCTTCCTGTATCAATGACAATACTGATTTCTTCCTTTAATTGCCCCGTGTCACTGATGGCCAGACATTGCCCCGGGACACTAGCCTTCAAAAGGCTGTCATACCGTTCTTCTCTTAGTATCAAGGCAAAATCTTCGTTGGCATTCTCCAGGGATACCGTCAAATCAGTCATCGTAGATTGGGTCAATCGATAGTTGCGGTCAGATCCATCATAACTTCTGGCTGGTAGACAGTTTAGGTAATCTATACCTGTGCTGCTATTGTACCCTCCCGAATTGTTATCCTGCAATTCCATTCCACAATTCAGATCCGAGCTATTAAGATCAAAACAATCTACCCACAGTGAATACTCACCCACTTGAATGAATGGATTTGGATCTGACGCAATGATCTGACCATCCACAACAATCCAATAGGTTCCAGCCGGTAATAAAGTGTCTATGAGCTCTCCCGATCTGGGTATAACATTAACGCTCACTGCCATACATTCTGCTGGACGGTGCACAGAATCAGCATTGAGGGAGTCACTGAAAAGGAATAGATCCAAATTTGTACTATCCAATTCAACCATATTGATTTGGATTTGTGTCGGTTCGGTTAGATCGATTCTATATAATTGATCAGGCGCTCGATAGTCCAAAGCATTCACTTCCGGTATGCAATCTTCATAGTGACTACTTTCAAAAGAACTTACCATTTCTAATCCCGTATCGTTTTCAACCGTATCTCCACAGGACAACACCATATCATCGCTATCAAAGCAATCCATGGTCAGAAGAAAATCTCCACTCTCAATAATGGTGGTATCCTCAGAGGAAATATATCTTTCTCGACCATCTACCACCAGCATATATTTTGCCGGCAGGAGAGTAATGGAATAGTGTAATTCCTCCACCCCATCCGATGTCCGGGATTCAATACATTGAATTGAATCCCCGGTTTCTTCCTCACTGTATAGGAACAGGAACAAATCCAGCCCATTGGAATCAGGTGTAATCAAATTGAAGTGAATTTCACGGGTAGTTGCTACTTCAAAGTAAAAAGAACGGTCTCCACCGGTGTAAGTAATTGAAGAAGTTGTGAAGCAGGTATCTGATGCAACCTGATCCGGAACATCGATCGTTGAGGACTCCAATGTCATACCACAAGAAATGGTATCAAAGACTGCCGGAGCAGATATATCATTAGCTTGCACCTGATAGAGGAGACATATGAAAAGGGTGCTTAAGAAGTATTGATTGAATTTCATCTACATAGGATTTATATAATCGAAATCCGAAGTTCCGGTCGGATGTTCGACCATAAATCCCCATTCACTACCGATTTTCTGCAACTCAGTACATTTCTCTTTTAAAGCCGTGCAGATCCGCTGACATTAGCGGAGTAATTATTCATAAAATTCTCAATGCACGTACAATTATGAAAATATCAATCAAAATATTGGCGCTGGTATGGCTTACACTCATGAGTGTTTCCCAATTAGCGGCTCAGAAATATAGCATCAACATTTCGAATGGCAAGACAGTCATCAACGACGGAGCCAACAACTTTAAAGTTGAGTACCGCGGAGACATAGAGTTATCTGACGATGATAAAGATATTATCGGCCTATCTCGCAATGGTTACTTTGAGGTAACAAAAAAAGGGTTTGGCAGTCGTAGAAGAATACTCATTGAGCCCGGTGCAAATGGTTCACTCGTCAAAACATACTATGAAGGTCGTTCAGAAAAACCATGGACTCCCGAAGGTCAAAAATGGTTGACTGAAATACTCCAGGAAGTGGTGCAGTCGACCACGATAAACCTGGAAAATCGAGTAGATCGATTCTACGCCAGAGGTGGCACCAGTGAAGTACTTCGTGAAATATCGCCGATAGAAAGTGACTATGTGAAGGAAGCCTACTATGATTATCTCATGCAAAAGAATCCCCCGGCCGCAGATGTTCCATCAATACTCAATCAAATAGGATCTGAAATAGAGTCTGATCACTACGCCACTGAACTACTTAAGAAGCATCATGCTGCTTTTTTAGCTACAGATCAATCCATTGCGGCCTACATAAAAGCATGTCGATCTATCGAAAGTGATCACTACACTACTGAAGTGCTCAAAGAAGTAATTTCGAATCAGAATATTAGTGTGGAGACTGTATCCACCATCTTAAATATATCTAGAGATATCGGAAGTGATCACTATCGCTCGGAAGTCTTACGAGGTGTGATGAGAAATAGATCACTTACAAATCAACAACTCGCCCAGGTTCTATCACTATCGGCAGATATGGGTAGCGATCATTATAAGAGTGAGGTGCTGAAGGAAGGATTACGGCAGAAATCACTTGACGATTTAGCTTTCAACCAAATCGTTGTCAATATTGCTTCCATAAATAGCGACCACTATTTTTCAGAGGTTGTCAAATCTATACCTCGTTCATCACTTGA
The DNA here is from genome assembly GCA_050298535.1 of Saprospiraceae bacterium. Classification (GTDB taxonomy): domain Bacteria; phylum Bacteroidota; class Bacteroidia; order Chitinophagales; family Saprospiraceae; genus JABDMH01. The sequence goes on along the minus strand of JBNKUI010000106.1, from coordinate 8,480 downwards.
AGGGGAAAAACTGGGCAACTTGCTGACAGTAGCTGCCCGAGAAGTGGAATCAAGCCACTACTTGCTGGAAGTACTCAAGACCGTTGATCATGTAGATTTATCAGCAGATGACCTTATCACGTATCTGGAGGCATGCAGTTCCATCGATTCTGACCACTATAAATCTGAGGCCTTAAAAAATATTGCCTCACAGGTAAATCGAAGTGGCGAACCAGCGAAAGCCAAATACATGGATGTGGCCCGTACCATTAACTCAGAGCACTACCTGGGGTCGACTATTAAAGCACTGAATTAGCCAGACTGGCTAAGATCAGAATTCCGTATTTTGATTATGTGAAACTAGACAAGACAGATCCAATATCATATATCATGCTACATAAGACATCTCACATGTTGGCAGGTGCCGGGTTGGGTCTGTTGGTTTTCTTCTTTCTGAATTTTCATGAATTGAATTATACTACTTGGCCGCATTGGAGAGACACAATAGTCGTGCTCATGACGGGTAGTGTGATATCCCTGGTGCTGTACTTCATGCACACATGGACGGCGAAAATCATTCATTGGAAAGACCCCAGCGGACTGAGAATGCTGGCTAATTTAATTCTAGATAGTATCATATCGATTGGATTGGTCCTGATATTAATCTATATGTACAGGAGCTACTTTTATCCTTTCGAAACCATGCAGGAATCAGCGGGCATTAAGACAGGGCTGCTCATTTTTATCATTCTACTTTTTAAGGGCATTTTATCCTTCGCGGCCACTTCAATAATACTTTATCAGGAACAAGAACGACAATTCATCTCACAGGAACGCAGACAGATTGATTTGCAATTAAATGCCCTGAAAAGTAAGTTAAGTCCTCACTTCCTTTTCAATTGTTTGAATGCGATTTCGTCTCTGATGTACAAAGACCCGGACAAAGCGGAGACTTTCATCAGAAGACTTGCTAATTCATACCGCTATACCTTGGATAAGTATGACAAGCCCTGGGTTTCGCTCGAGGAAGAGCTGCAAGTGGTGGATGCCTATCACTTTCTACTCACCACTCGTTTTGCCAGACACCTGCATTTAGACGTGGATATTCCACAGGAATTGTGGAGCACGAAAATACCTCCACTCACCTTACAAATGCTGGTGGAAAATGCCGCAAAACACAACGTGGTGGATGATCGGAACAACCTAAAAGTCGAAATTACGACAGATGGAAAATGGATATCAGTCAGCAATAATCTCACGAGCACTCCCGAGACTGTCACATCAAATGGCATAGGACTTTCTAATATTGCTGATCGTTATAGAATTCTTGCAGCCAAGGACATTCTCATTGAAAACAATGGAGCATTCACAGTGAAAATCCCGGTAGTAGCATGAAAAAGCTATTTCTTCACAACCCCTATTTTCGACTCATCGCACCTGTCTTTAGCGGGGTACTCATCTATCTGCTCATTCTACTTATAAATAATAATGTCGAGCAACTGGAAAGCAACTTTATAAGTCAGGAACTTTTCTTTTGCATTTTTCTTGCATATATTATTCAAGAAGGAAGTCGTATACTTTTATCAAGAAAAACCAAATTAAAGAATGTCGTGCCAACAGCGAAAACCGTAATAATCGAGATCTTGATTTTACTGCTCTTTGCATTCTTCCTGGTCACGACATCTGTCTTCAGTTATTATCAGTATGTACTTGGATATTCTCCCAGTGCTGGAGAGCTTATCATGTTTAATTCCATTTTTGGCACTGTGACGATTATTTATATTCTTCTATTCATTAGCCATGAATATCTTATTAGGACTCATCAGAAAAAACTGGAACAAGAAAAGGAAAACAAAGAAATACTTGAAGCAGAATTTCAGCATTTTCGATCTGGCATTAATCCCGATTTGCTGTTCGATAGTTTTAATGCACTCATCACGCTGGTGCATATTGACCAGAATAAGGCTAATCAACTCATTGACCGATTGGCACATGTATATCGGTATATACTCGCACCAAAAATCGACGAATTCGTTGATCTACATACAGAGATACAACCGCTTGAGCAGTTCGTAGATTTGTTTTCAGCCCTACCCTACCGGAGTGTTCAATTAAAAACAGACCGCGGAATGTCGGGTAAAATAATACCGGGAACACTTCTACACATCGTGGAAAAAATTATACGTTCTACCATTCCATCACAAGATCAGCATCTGATGATAGAACTCCGTGACAATCTGGAATATCTCACTCTAACATTTGAGGATCAACAAAAAGTAGAAATGCCCCTCAGTGAAAAAGCGCTGAGCGATATCTCTACAAGTTATGCTCTCTACTCTGACACTCCCTTATATGTAAATTCTGTTGGAAAATACTGCGAAATAGGCATCCCCAAAATAAACATGCAATAATGCAGGTACTTATAATTGAAGATGAGGCTCTTGCCGCGGAAAAACTAGAACGGTATCTTAATCAGTATGATGGGTCTATTGACGTCTTAGCTATTGTAAGCTCAGTTTCTGAGTCAGTAGGTTGGTTGAAAAAGCATCAGAATCAGATTGACCTGATCTTTATGGACATTCAACTATACGACGGATTAAGTTTCGACATCTTTCATGAGATTGATATTGAAAAACCCATCATTTTCACCACCTCCTACGATCAATATACACTTGATGCGTTTAAAGTAAACAGTATTGACTACCTCTTAAAACCCATTACCTATACAGACTTAAGTCGAGCCCTGCAAAAAGTAAAGCAACTTGAAAATCATTTCTCAGCTTCTACCGACGTGAAAAAAATCCTGACAAAATTATCCGGCAAGCGATACAAAGAGCGTTTTTTGGTACAGACTGGCGAACGTATTATTTCTATTGAGACAGATCAGGTTTCACATTTTTATGCGGAAGGGAGAACGGTGTATCTTATTACCATGGATGCGAATAAATACATCATTGATTATAAACTTGAGCAACTTCAAGAGATCCTGGATCCTTCGATTTTCTTTCGTATCAATAGGAGCTACATTATTAATCTTCACGCTATCGAAACGGTGCTCGTTTACTCAAGTAGTCGATTAAAAATCGAAGTAACGCCCAATCAAGATAAAGAGCTCATTACCAGTCGGGATCGTGTGTCTGCCTTCAAAAAATGGTATGCCGGAGAAGTATGACTACTACCTTTCCTTCCCGAGTGTCTTTCTCAGCGTTATGATTTCCTCTTAAAGTTCATTTATCACTGCTGTTGTTCCTTTATAGCTTCCTGAAGGACAGACGAGCAATTAATGGTAGCTACAGATCAAATACTTCGAGATTTAGGGCATGATCCCCTTTAGCCATTTCAGCCTCGATTGATTTAAACTCCTCAGGAAGAGCTGTGCGATGAATGCGTCCCTCTTTTAAATGATGGAGCACGTCACAGGTGTCTGTGAGCGTCGAAAAAACGTGGGATGAGATGACAATCGTTTTTCCGCGATCTTTGAGTTTGTGAAGCAGGTTCTGAATCAATATGTTACTCTGAATATCTACACCGTTGAAAGGTTCATCGAAAATGAAGACATCATTTTTCTGAAGAAGGATGCCAGTGATCGCTAACTTTTTCTTCATCCCGGTGGAATATTCAGCAGCATATCGTTGCAGTGGCAGATTAAAAATATTGCAAGGGTCTAAATCCGGAACCGGCTGCTTTGCACCTAAGCAAATGAGGCGTAAATACTCATAACCTGTCAGCTTGGATAAATACACCGGATTCGTCGGCAAGAAGCCAAGATGCTCCCGGAGATCACCTCCATCATATTTAATATCACCTGCAAAGGACACCATGCCTGATATGCAATTAAAAAGGGTTGTTTTCCCCGCTCCGTTTGCTCCCACAAGTCCTGTAATTTTGCCCGCAGGTATAGTCATCGAAATGCCCTTCAGCACTTCGTTATTGCCATATCGTTTTTCTATGTTCGATATTGTGATCATGTAAGAATCTTACTACAGTTTTGTTGAGCTCTTCGATAAAAGAAAGGTAATATAACAAGCACCAGAGGTGGAAATAAAACACAAAACCCTATGGCAAGTCCAGGCACAATGGGTATTACCGCAGGATAATACGCATACTTACCTAGTAGACACATAAGCAAAAGCAAGAGACAGATCATCAAGGTAAGCAAGACAAGCCACCATTGAGTAAGATCCATCGACAGGAGTATGACAATGACAGGAATGGCCAACAAGGAAAAGTCTCGAACCGCAACACGCATTTTAAACCAGAGAAAGGCACTGGCAGAAAATCGATGTATCCACAGATAATGTATAGGCTCTGTCCCACTATAGAATCCCAGTGCAATCAATCCAAGAGATAGAAGACTGAATAAGGCCAGATTAAAATTATCCACCGTGAGTGCAACCAGCCCCAATATATAGGCCATCAGAATTAAAAGCACCCATCGACGAAATCCAGTGGTGAATTCAAAAGGGTATTTGCTGAAGGGACTAGGAATTGTCATTTGCAGATTAAGTGTGATGGGAGCCAGGCTCGCACCCACTCCTACCACAACGACGGCTCCAGCAAGAATGATCTGACCTTTTAATAGCGATAGCGCTACGAAGGGAAGAGCAACTAATATAGATTCAGCCAGTCGAATAGTTTTAAAAGCACCGGGTGCAAGAAACTGTCTGAGAAAGGAAATGTGATCCCTTCCATTCAGTTGAAGTATCGCCACTAGTGCTATAGCAGTCCATATGAAGGGAGCAAATTCAGGTTCTCTCACATACAAGAATTGATGAAGCAAGACAAAGCATAGGGGCATTCCAATCCATATGACCCAAGGAGATAATCCGAAGGCTCGGATATGGCGAGAGAATCTCAGCAACATCATCTTTAAGTAGTAAGAAATCACTTTGAAATCAGCAGGTTTCTGCGCCATGTCTACGGATGCCATATTGGAAACTGACTTGAAAGATAAGGGTCTACTACTCCTACTTGTCGATGCATTAAGAAGAATTTAACGCATCGTTGCAAACGAAATGATTGAATCATGGGTTTAAACTGTGTGACAAGCCCATACGCACTCATCATTTTCCTATGAAACCTCACACAAGAGATTATTTCTTCCTATAAATAATTATTAATCAAAACGTTAAGCGATGTTTTCAATTAAAAATGTACTTAAGTATTCATTGCTACTAGCAATGGTAGCTTTCCTGGTAACTGCCGTAGATGCTCAGGACGACAAATCTAAAAGAAAAAGTCCCCCAATGGAGACCACCGGAACTGTTGGAGATGTAATGGTTTCTATTAACTATGGAGCTCCTTCTGTCAATGGGCGTACAATCTTTGGCGATCTTGAAGCATGGGACGAAACCTGGAGAACAGGAGCTAATGAAGCCACTACTTTTGAGGTTAGCAAAGCTGTGAAGATTGAAGGTCAGGATTTGCCAGCAGGTAAATACAGCCTCTTCACTATTCCTCGTGAAGATGGTAACTGGACTGTGATTTTTAATAGTGTAGCCGACCAATGGGGAGACTATAATTATGACGAATCTAAAGATGTACTACGTGTAGATGTAGAAGTAATGAACTCTGAAGATATCACCGAGCAATTGAAAATCGATTTAGAAGAAGATGGAGGTACTTCGAAGGTAGTGATCAAATGGGATCATACACACATTCCATTTACAGTTGAAAGTGCTGCAATGTAGAATTCGTGGTTCATACCACCGAAAAAATTATAAAAAGGTCATGATTACATGGCCTTTTTTTTTTGACTATTAGAGTAAAATTACTCACTCAACCTTCTCAAATCTTTTCAGGTCCTTCATCTTGACATAACGGAGATAAATACCCCAGGCCTGACCCGACGCAATACAAAACCCTCTCCAGCCATCAAGAAATCCCAGTCGTAGAATATAAGCCAGAATAAATTTATAAAGGGGTTTTATGTACAGATGAATAAATGAGACCCGTTTATTTTTCTGCAGTAATTCTGATGCTTGTATCGAACTGAATTTATTCACCTGACCGATATATTCACGCACTGAACTTACCGTGTAGTGAAGAAGGTCACCCTTCAGTTTCTGAATCGTGGCTTCGGGTTTCATGATTACCTTATCATGGGGATTCGTGCCTCCCCATTTACCCAACTTCCTGTCAAACAACCTGATTTTCTTATCGGGATACCATAGACCGTGCTTTATCCATCGACCACAGAAATTATTCAATCGGTTACACTGATATGCATCCTGTGCACCCTGATTTTTCACCTTGAGGATCGACTGAATTAAATCAACAGATATAGCTTCATCTGCATCCAACGAAAGAATGAAATCATATTTGGCATTTTCGACAGCAAAATTCTTTTGCTGGATATGGCCTTTAAACGCATGTCGGATCACTCTGGCGCCATGACTTTCTGCAATCTTGCAGGTTCGATCCGATGAATGCGAATCAACGACCAGGATTTCATCCGCCACATCACTTACAGAATCTAAACACCTACTGATATGGGCTTCTTCATTGTAGGTAATGATCGTAACAGAAATCTTAGTAACTGACATGCTATCATTTGCTGAAGTATCGAAGGTACGATCTCTGACGGAGTTGGGAAAATGTGGATTTTAGCTATTTTCAGGACTTTCACAATCAGATTTACATGATCCAGCATCCATTTTTCAGAACATACATTTTCTTATTACTACTATGTCTTACTTATGCCTGTGGAGATAACACCACTCCAACCACTAGTCAATCTTCAGAAACAACACCACCTAATATTGTCATCATTTTCACCGATGATCAGGGCTATCAGGATTTGGCATGTTTTGGATCACCAGATATCAGGACTCCCCACATCGATCAGATGGCTAATGAGGGGGCTAAATTGACCAACTTCTATGTATCGCAGGGCGTTTGTTCAGCATCCAGAGCCTCCCTACTGACAGGATGCTATTCAAACCGGATTGGTATCAGTGGCGCTTTCTCTCCGTATGTAGGAAAAGGGCTAAACCCAGATGAAATGACGATCGCTGAAATACTGAAGCCACTAGGATATTCCACAGCGATATATGGTAAGTGGCATCTAGGATCTGAACCGGAACTCCTGCCGACACGACAAGGATTTGACGAATACTTCGGAATACCTTATTCCAATGACATGTGGCCACATCATCCCTGGCAAGGTTCGGTCTTTAATTTCCCTGAACTACCACTCCTTGAAAACGAAAATATAATCGACACTCTGGATGACCAATCTCTAATCACAAAATGGTATACCGAGCGCGCCGTATCCTTTATCGAGCGAAATAAGGACAATCCATTTTTCCTCTATGTACCGCATAGTATGCCTCATGTCCCCCTGTTCGCGTCTGAGGATTTTAAAGGGAAATCCGAAAGAGGCCTATATGGAGATGTGATTGAGGAGATCGACTGGTCCGTGGGTCAGATTCTCAACGCCCTGAAAGAAAATGAACTGGACGATAACACATTGGTTGTATTCACGAGTGACAATGGGCCCTGGTTGAGTTATGGTACCCACTCCGGAGAGGCCCTTCCTCTGAGAGAGGGTAAGGGAACTGCACTGGAAGGAGGGGTAAGAGTGCCCTGTGTCATCCGCTGGCCTGGCAAAATATCCGAAGGAAGGACCATAGAAGTACCGGCGATGACGATTGATCTTCTTCCCACCATTGCCAACATAACCGGTGCATCTCTTCCGGCTAACAAGATTGATGGAGCAGATATGTCGGATCTCCTGCTCAATCCCAATGAATACGTACAGCATCATGATGCCTACTATTTTTACTACAAATCCAATGAACTGCATGGCATCCTAAGTGGAGACGGCAGATGGAAAATGTATCTACCACATGTTTATCGATCCCTAAATGGCCGAATCGGTACAGATGATGGTATGCCCATCGACTACGATCAAAATGAAATGGGCAATGAGCTATATGATTTGGAAAATGACATCAGCGAGACAAATAATGTGGCTCCTGATCATCCCGAAGTCATTGAAGCACTCATGGTGCATGCAGAAAAGGCACGTTCAACCTTGGGTGATGCACTCACCAATCGAACAGGAAGTGAGAATCGACCTATCGGTACGGTTCCTTAGGATTGTAGGGACCTGGCCAACCTACACTAAAGTTTTGGTTGGTGGACCCACTAACACTGAATAAAGGTTGCCAGAGAGTGCTTCTATTTATGCTCACGCTTACCCCCGGGCCCTGTTTCTTCGCCGAGCTTCGAATCCGGGGAGGCCTCCCGCTCAAATATTAGTTCGCTCTCTTTAGCTGAAAGTGAGATGTTGCGTGTTTTTTATTAGGACAATATGGCAAAGCAAGTTTAAGGACGGTCAACCTTATTTAGGCATGTGTAGGTGCCGATATATGTTGACCGAAAAACGAGTAAAAAACGGTTAACAAATGGAGTCAAAAAGGGTTTATCCACAGAACAAGTCAAGTAATCCACAGAATCATGTACGAGTCTTCAGTGAGTCGATGAAACGCAAGAAA
>JBNKUI010000105.1:0-396461 GCA_050298535.1 Saprospiraceae bacterium | reverse complement strand
AGAAAAAGAAGCAAAAAGAAAGATATATATGATGATAATAACTATATATCAATTTATTGATCTTTACTAATCTAAAGGGGTTTCGCAGCCTGCGAGAAAGCAGGGGTCGGGGGTTGAGGAGAGCATCAGAGATACACAGATTAGGGTTCACGCAGAGTTCGCAGAGACCGCAGAGGATGGCTTGATGGATAAAACTTAGTGACCGAGCCTTTGCGAGTAAAGTAATCACCTTAATGAACCATCTCAATGAAAATCAAATATCGAAGATAATCATTGGCATATGCATCAAAATTCATAAAGAATTAGACCTGGTCTTTTAGAGTCCGTTTATGAGTCAATATTATTCTATGAGCTTGATAAGCTAGGTTTTCAAGTGGAACGACAGAAAGGTATTCCAGTGGTGTATGAGGAAATTAAAATGGATATCGGTTTCAGAGCAGATATTATTGTTAATCAAAAAGTATTGATCGAATTAAAATCGGTTGATGTTATTACCAAAGTCTTTCCCAAAATAGTGCTAACATATTTGAGGCTTACAGGTATTAAACTGGGCCTTTTGATCAATTTCAACGAGGAGCTATTGAAGGATGGAATCATCAGGATCGCTAATGACTTGTAGTCATTGGAATGAAAGAGAGTAGGACTTTGCGCCTTTGCGACCTTTGCGAGAAACACAGATTAGGGTTCACGCAGAGTTCGCCAGATTCGCAGAGGATATCTTTGAAAAAAGTAGTTCAACCATTAGACAAATCAACAGTTCAACCCTAGGTATTTCTCATAAATACATTTACTATATGAAACATCTACTTACTCTCCTTTGCACATTATCAGTCTCTCTGACTGCTTTTGCTCAACAGTCCGACGCGGAGCGAACTCGATTTTTCCCCAAGCAATCTGTGTCGGTAGATGAATTTCCTGCCAGGGAGAAGCTCTGGGTTTTCATCATGGCCGGTCAGTCCAATATGGCAGGTAGAGGCCAGGTAATGCCTGATGACACCCTTCCCAATGACCGGATCATTACGTTAAACAAAGAAAATGAATGGGTGCTGGCAAAGGAGCCCCTGCATCCCTATGAGCCAGTCCTGACTGGTCTGGATTGTGGCGTTTCCTTTGCAAGAACCCTCCTGGATAAAGTACCGCAGGATGTCACCATTGCCATGATACCTTGTGCTATTGGAGGGAGTGCAATCCACCAGTGGCTGGGAGATTCATTGTACCGGGGCGTGCATTTATACAGTAATTTTGAGGAGAAGCTCTCGATTGCCAAGGAAAAAGGAACCGTCAAGGGTATTATTTGGCATCAGGGCGAAAGTGATGCACATCCCAACCGAATGTCCGCATATCAACCCGGCATAGACACTTTATTCAGTCGTTTTCGGCAATCTGTGGGTAATGAACAACTTCCGATCATCATGGGACAACTGGGAGACTATGCGAATCGTGAAACCATGCAACCCAACTGGGATGTCATCAATGCGCTGATGCGAGACTATGTTTCCCGCCATCCCAACATGTACGTCATAAATACAGCAGGCTTAGCCTGCAAGAATGATTACATCCATTTTACCGGAGAAAGTCAACGGGAAATCGGTAGACGTTTTGCAGAAAAGTATTTGTCACTAAGATAATCTGCCGGTGATCTTAATTGATGCCATAAACGTACAAAGCTTTGGTGGGATATGGCTTTTAAATTATCTCGTTGGTAAACTGGAAGAAAAAAGTATACCGTACTTTCTAATTTATAATCGTGCTTCTAGAAATAAAATTGCTATAAATAAAAATTCACAAGGGCTATCAGGTAAGGCTCTCTTACTGAGAAGGAATTTCATTCTTAAGAAATACATTAAGAAATTTAATGCAAAAACGGTTCTATGTTTTGGGAACTACGGAGCTCCGGCTCGATTACCCAATGTTAAAGTAGTCGCTTCCTTTCAAAATCTTATGCTTCTCGATAAAAGTGATACCACCGGATACGGTATTATTGAACAGCTCAAGTATCAACTCAAAGGAAAGTATCTGAAGAGAACTATCGACCATACTGATGTTTTTATTTTTCCCACAAATTACATTAGTCAAAGTTTTCAAGAATCTCTGGGATCTCATAGCTCAAAATGTCGGGTCATTCCTTTTTATGACTACAAAAAGATTGATTTTTATAAACGTAAATTTAGATCTGAAGGCTTGAAGAAAGATAGGTCGTTTATTTATGTGAGTTCTCCGGAAAAATATAAAAATCATGAAATTTTGCTTGAAGTCTGGGAGGAGCTACTCTCTGAAGGAATTAAACCGGTGTTAAAATTGACACTTCCAAACTCAAATAGCAGGTCGAAGTATTTACTAAATAGAATTTCTGTACTTAATGAAAGAGGGGGACAGGTAGTCAATCTAAACGAACCAGGATATATTCCCTATTCCAGGATTCTTGAAGAGACTTATAGAAGTTCCTTTGTTATTTTTCCATCATTGAATGAGACTTTTGGGTTTGGCCTTCTGGAGGGCGCCATTATGGATTGCAAGGTATTAGCCAGTGACAAACCTTTTGTTGATGAAGTGGTGGATGCAAGTTTAAGATTTGATCCTCATTCAAAGGAAGACATTAAGGGATGTGTCTTGAGGGCAATGGAAAACGACATCGGAGATACTAGAGTTCTAATGAAGGATAGCGTAGGGCAGTTGATCGAACTATTGATCACTAATTATGTTTGACAGGATTTTGTCGGCTTTTCTTAGAGAATGATCGATTCTCTGTTTGAAATACTCTTGGTTTATTTTTTTATTCTCTATGTTCTTTTCGGATATTATTTGTATGATATCTTTAAAGTCCTCAAAGGGTATAATTAAATCCTTTATTAAATCATCTTTTGGGAACCAGTATGGTGTGAGAATATATCTAATATGTCGAGCCGCGTCGTGAAAAGAACCAGGTATGTGACTATACCCTACTTTTTCTACAGAACCTTTTACTCGAATTTCTTCATTGGGCAGGAATAGTACATAGTCACTCTCGGTGATTATTTTTGAAAATAGATTCGATGAAATATAATCATTATAGACCTTGATAGATTTGCCAGGTGTAATATTATGGGGTTGAGAATTACCGATAATATTGAGGCTGAATTTTTCTGGGTTGTTTTGAATGTAATGAATGGCTTTCTGTAGATATTTAGTGTTTTTTAGATTTTTATCTATCCTTCCGATATGAGTTATTATAGTTTGCTGATCGCTCTTAGCGGGGGCCTCATTAACATTAATATAGATGTCTGGGATGCAAAGGACAGGTATGTTGGTTAAACTTTGTACATGCATTTTCATTGATGTACTACGAGCTACTACGAAATTAATTTTCTTGAGAAAATTATCCCGTTGTCTCGATTTCCCGGTTAATTTTTCAGATATACGATGAATCTTTCCTTTTAAGGTTGTACTCGGATTTATATTAAAAAGATAGTTAGCATTGTGAACGACCAAGCCAATCGGGCATGTAAGTTCTTTTAAGTAGAGGTCAATAGAATGATTATAGGTGATGATAAGACAAAAGTAGAAATCTAATTTATTTACTGACTTATAGTTATTTGGATGAATCCAATTACTGTATTTGTGAGTATTAATATATTGACGATTTACAATAGAAGAACAAACCACTACTTCATAGCCAAGATCATGGAATATTTCAATGTATGCATCCAATACCTCATGGTGCCTTGAGAGTTCAATGAGGAGAATTCTATGTTTTATGACTATGTCTAATGGCACGGCAAGATGTTTCAATGGTTGATAAGCAAAGATATATTTCTTTAACTCGAGAACATTCTTCTCTAAGATTATTTGCTAATCCTGACTGGTTGGATGTTATTTCAGGAAATTGGTCAGTGCACACTGTTACTACGGGTGATGAAGTAGTTATGATTCCGTATGATATTTCACGAAAATCAATCTTTCTACGGTATGGGACACCAAGGGGTTGTCCTTGGACGGAAGTGTTAACATACAATGAATCAAGGAGCGACGCTGTGCTTCCATTGAAGAATTTGAACCCCGCTTTCCTGGATGATTTGTCAGGAGCTAATCTATACACATTTTCATTTCCTTATGATTGTAGTTTAGGTCTGAATCAAAGAAGTACATTTAGTGTCGATGTCGTGAGTACACAGGTGTTAGATTTGGATTTGCCCATAAGTGAGGTATTCAGAGGATTTTCGACCTCACTGCGTAAAAACCTACGACGTAACGAAAGAATACTCGACTTTGAAAGTCAGGAGAATAAGATTGCCAGGTTTTTGGCCCTCAATAGAAACACTAATATCAGGGCCGGCAGAGAGATTTATGATCCTGTGTTCCTGGAACATCTGGCATCAAATTCAATTAGGAGGGGTTTCGGTGACATATTTCTGGCTTCAGATGGTAAGAGGGATTTAGCTGCAGTATTTGTGCTTTGGGATTCTGAGGTTCTATATATTCATAGTTCTGGTATCAATGAAGAAACTAGAATTCGCGGTGCATTTCAATCATTACTTTGGTTCTGTATTGGTAAATTTTCAAAAAAGGTGAAGCGACTGGATTTTTGTGGAAGTGATGTACAGGGGATACAAGAGCACAATATGTCGTTTGGATCATCTATGAAAAGGCGTTTTATCTTGCAGAAGTGGTATCCCGCATTTCTGGGTAAGGCAAGAAAATTATTGCTGAGTCATTAGGCCCATTTTGCCTTTCTTAAAGTCGGCGATACCTTTGATGGAGTGATACACTCTCTTAAGTTTTAAAGTAATGAGGTATCTGAGAATATGTTGGGTAAGGTACCAATATGTGTTGCTAAGTGATACCTTTCGTTTTTTCATTAAGTAAAGGAGGTTTCTGGTCTGATAATATGATATAGTTGAAAGATCTTCAACAGACTTGCTTACCAAATGAACGACTTCTACAGATCCGGCGTACATTATTTTGATTCCAAAGTCAGCCATACGAAGACTATAGTCCCACTCATCAAAGTATAAAAAGATATTTTCATCAAATTCTCCAATCTTTGCAAAGACTTTTGTATCAAATAGTACGACTGCACCATTATAACGTCCTGAAGGTGAGGTAGTGATAGATGGTATGTTAATGAACTCGACCTTCTTTTCATCAAGAAATTGAGGTTGAAACAATGCAGTGCCCTGACTTGAAATAATTCTGGGAGAAATTGCACCTGTGCCTTTTGCCAATCTGAGTTCTGAAAGTAACATTAGAATGGTCTGACGAGTGATTTGAATGTCTGGGTTTAACAGTAAAGCATATGGGTAGCTGAGAATCTTGAAATGATGTATGAGGTAGTTCATTCCTCCAGCATATCCCAGATTATCGAGTGATGTTATAAATTTTACATTTTTTTTGCCAATAAAACATTCGGAGAGAGCACTTTCTTTCCTTTCGTTTTCGAGGACCTTGATATCTAGTCTAATCGTATCCTTTTCAGAATCAGCTAATAATTGTTCAATTAAATTTATTGTATTGTCATCGTCGTGATAGTTCACTATGAGAACCGCTATAGTTATGTCTGATATTAACTTCATTGAACCATTAGGAAAAATCAAGTTATCCTTTTTTTCTCATGGGTGATACTTTTGAAAGAATAATTATTGCGGGTAGTGGTCGGAGTGGCACGAGTTATCTTACCAGCCTTTTTAAGAAAAGGGGTTTCTGGGTCGGAAATGATTATCTGGAGTCAGACGATAGAAATCCAAATGGGTTTTTTGAAGATAATCGAATCAATGAGATAAATCAGATACTTCTGAAGCAACTGCAACCTACACTCCCTGAAATATATCGTAGGCTATTTCATCCACATTATCCAGTGGAGAATGCACATTGGCTTGCCAATCTGACTGATCCCGCTATCATAAAATTTAATGTCGAGACATCTTTAAAAGATCGTATTACGAGCATCTTGAGTAAACATCCCAGATGGTGCTTTAAAGATCCCAGATTCTCATACACACTATCCGCATGGCTTCCCTACATGAAGTCAAGTGATTTGATTTTAGTCCTATTTAGAGATCCTGATGACGTCGCAAGAAGTATTGTAAACTTCTGCAGGAATGATCCATATCTTCATAAGATGCGAATAACAATGAAATATGCGAAGTCTATCTGGACTTCGATGTATAGGAGTATTCTATTTACGTATAGTCAAAATCCCGATGGGTTAAATTGGAAAATAATTTCACTTGCATCCATAACAAAAGATGAAAATATCATAGATAAGATACTTTCAGATAAAAATGGATCTTTTGGTGATCTTGCCTATAAAGATGTCTCCAAATTAAATGCCTCGGAAATGTTTAATTTTCTCAAACAGTTGAATCGAATTTGAAGATAAGGTTTCTGGTTCATGACGCTTCATTGACAGGAGCTCCTATGGTTTGTTTAAATTTTATCCGATGGATTCATGAGAATGAAAGAGGTATTAAGATTGCAACGCTGATATATCGAGACGGCCCCTTGCGATATCAGTTTGAGCGATATGGTGAGGTCTTTCTTTTATGGAAGTACTCAGCAGGAGCAAATAATTGGATAACTCGTAGACTTCTTCAGATCTACGACCTGTCTCGATATTTGCACTATAAATTGGGTAGAAAGTGGGACGTGGATTATATTAATTCAGCTGCTTCAGTTTTGACCTATTCTCGATTTTTAAAGAGCAGGGTGAGAAAAATTTTGCATGTTCATGAAATGTTGAATGGATTAAGGGATTTTTGTGGTAGGAAAGCATTGGTGGACTTGGCTGGAGATTGTTCTTTCATCATATCAGCATCAGATGCGGTAGAGAGGGATCTATTGGAGTATGGAGGAATTAAATCGTTAGTTATTCATGAATTTGTCGACTATCATTCTACAGATTCCACACCAGTTAGTATAAAAGACAAATTGAATATTCCTGAGAGCGCTCAGATTATTGGCGGATGTGGTAGAGGGTCATTTAGAAAGGGGTTTGACCTCTTTTTGAAGATAGCGCAAGAAATGATTGGTGTAACAAAGGATGTATATTTTGTATGGATTGGAAGTGCACCCAACACAACATTCAATCAATTAGTTTTTGACAATGAGAAAGATCGGAATAGCAGAATTCTTATACTCGATGAAACTATTCTAGCAAGATCATTAATGAAGGGCTTTGATATATTTCTGATCCCCTCGCGAGAAGATCCTTTTCCACTTGTCGCAATTGAAAATGCTCTCAATGGCATTCCTCTTATTTGTTTTCAGGATGCTACAGGACTTAGGCCTCTTTTTAGGGATAATGAAGATCTAATGGTTAGCTATGAGTCAGTTGGCCAAATAATGAATGCGCTGAATGAATTATTAGTTGATGTAGACATAAGAAATGAAAGAGGTAAAAAATTCCGGGTTAACGCAATGGAATATACAACCCAAAATCAAGCACCCAAAATCGCAAAGCTTTTAAAGAGTCTACCGTAAGATTACAATCTTCCCTAGATCTTTTTCAAAATAAGAACCAAGTTTTCCTTCCAGTCTCTTCTTGTATTCAGTTCCCTCTTCATCTTTGGTGTGCACCCTGTACAAATAAATACCATTGGCAAGTTTATCACCAAACTTGTCAGTGCCATCCCAAACAAAGTCTGACAAGTGATTGCCTATCTTCATTTGTCCAAATTCCAATTTACCTATTTCTCGAACTACGGTCCCATCAACAGTCATTATCTGGAGCTTAAAATCTTCTGGCTCAGCCCCTGTTAGAAAGTAGGCGAAGCGAGTTGCATCAGAAAATGGATTGGGGTAGGGAACAAGTCGCGAAATCGTCTTCTCGCTAATTACTTCAAATGAGACTTCAAGATCATTATCTCCACTCTTATTTCCCGTCTCATCACTTCCATTGATTTTTAAACGGTAGACCCCATCTATTTCAAATATTGCATTCCATGTTATGGTGGCTCTATTGTTATCTGACATTGCCTTTTGAAACGAAATATTATTGCTGGCAAAGTCTACTTCACTGGTAGTTCGATCAGGTTTTTCTAAGAAAATTTGTATTACAGATGAATCGGTAATAAGATCGATAGTATTCTCATCTTTTATATCAACCCTTATCACGGGTCGAGGACTGATCACATCTCCATCCATGATGCGCACACCGTCAAATGTGACGTCAATGACTGGTGGTGTTCTATCAGATTCGATAAAAACAGGATATGATATGAGGTTATTGTTGGTATTACTTTCAGGCTGATCTTCATTGGGATTTACCTCAATCAAGACGTTAGAGTTTCCAGCATAGCCCTCTGTGGTAATGGTGTGATTGACGATTTTATTTTCGAAGCTATCCAGGGATCCAAGGCGAATGACTTCCTCGAATCTATTATTTTGCTCATCAATTAAAGAAAATCTAACAAGAAGGCTGTCGAGGGAGTACTTACTTGCATTAAATACAGGCACTTGAATATTTATAGACTCTCCCTTATCAATCGAATCTATGATGCCCATAGGATAGAACAAAGTAGGATCCGGCAGACCATCGAAAGACATAGTCCAACGTTTAAGATTTGACGGTGTTTGATCTACTTTGTCACTAGTGAAAAATACAAGCTGTATTCGTGAAAATTGATTTGCATCAACATCGGAGATGTCGATCTCATCATTGAGTATGTCAACGTTTTTAATGAACACTCTTTGATTATTGTTTAGCCCAAAAATAGAGACTACCGATGAATCATTTACTTCGCTTAAGATGTCTAGATTAAGGCTCTTCCAATTATTCACGGGCCCGATAATCTCACTGGTAATGTTTCCCTCATCAAGAAGACCAAATAATAGTATATCTACTTCGATGGTTTCGTAAACTGAAGAAGCCAGACTTTCTGCCACAGGTATATCTCCTTTTCGATAAGCAAAAACATAGGGTTTTGTAATCGAGTCCTCAAGAAATCGTATTTTTTCGGCTCCTTCTTTTTCAAGAAGATTAAAAAGATTTATACCACCATTACTAATCGAGTCATCAGCCCAGTCATACAATTTAATATCCTGATTATCGGTATTTACCATTGTATAGATGATCACAAAGTAACCAGCTGGAACCTCCTCTAGAAAATCTATCAGCTCTTTTCTTTGCTCTTCGTTACGCGTATTAAATCCGGAATTTATTACTCCTGGCCGGGAACCATCATTCCACACCAGGTCAGGTACTGGTTTATCTTTATATAACACTACCTGTATATCTGTACTTCTATTGAAGAAGGGTGCAAAACCAACACGGTTTCCTCGGTCTATATATTCTGGAGGATTCGCTCCATTATAAAGTTTGTTGACTAGAATCACTTCAGGAAAGTATTTCTGAAAATTCCACATTCCACGCACTGTGTCATAGACCAGGTTTTCAATATCATTACTAAGAAATTGATTGGAAGTACTCTGCTGCCAACCATATGAGCTATTAGGACGGTAGGTAAAATTAGATTCCATCCAGGGTAGGCCTCTATTTAAGAGGCTATCTCTGGTGACTCGCCAATAGTAGGTGCTGTCAGAAGTGAAATTATTCTCTCTTGGTTCCCAAACAATGGTGCCACCATTTGAAAGTTGTTCGTAGCGTTGTGTTTTGGCTCCTTCGAACTCCGAGTCTGAACTTACTTCAAGAAAGTAATTTGAAGGATTACTAGTAACACTTGAGAATGTTACTAAACGGACTTCTGGACAATTGAGCACAAACTGATTTTTCGGAAAAATTGGTTTTATATCGGCATCAAAACCTGCAAATACAAACTCGACAATATTGTTTTGCTCTGCATTATCATCGGGGAATTCCAGAATTTCATTCTGAGGATCAACTGTGATTGTTAAATTGTTTCTTCCACCCACATCAAAGTCAGCAATAGGGATGTTGTATCTTACGAGATGGCGATATCCCTTAGTCTTAATTTTAAATTGGAATTCTCGTTTTGGTTCATTAGAATTTTCGTGAGCAATTTGAATAGTTAGTGAATCATCTACATTCTTTCCCAGGTTTATGATCTCAAATTTGATCTCAAATTCATTACTGCCTTTACTTACAACATCTGGATTGGTGGTGATACTATTCTCATCGATCAAATAATCTGGACCTTCTGCTATAGTCATACGATAAGCGGGATCACCATGCAGTACCAATTGCTGCATCAGGGTTTTAATTCCAATGCTTTCGTTTAAATCATAAGTTTGCAAGACTATTTGGATCGATTTACCTATAGGTTCTCCATACTGGTCTTCTCCCATAGAGCTGTACCAGGCCCGACCAAAAACATCAAGAGCATTTAAAAATCCAAGCCCTGAAGTAGCTACATATTCTACGCCACCCTTGGATTCTGCTAAAACATTGGACTCTCCCAAACTCAATGTTCGGGTAAATAGATTACCAGTATGACAACCAAGGGCACAAATAATAGGGTACCTATCTACATTGTCCAAAAATTCGGGATCTTCACTGAAGGCGGATTGAGTAGTATTTATACCACCATGTCCGAAGTAGGTTTTTAGAATTACCCCTGAATTAATAAGCGAGATTAGCTTTTCAGATTCTGCACCGCTGATTTCATCTTGCGCAAGCTTTCGATAAGGTACTACTTCACCATTTATATCATTTGTTGATATGACACTCGCCATATCTTGCATTTTTTGAAATAGGAGATTCTTTTCACTTTCTCCGGTTCCGGCACTGTAATGCAACACCCGCTTCATCCATCCCCGGTCCTCAATAGTCTGTGGCGCATTGGCTATCTGATATTCCATGGTTTTGATCTTGTCCAGGTAGATGTTGATCTGGTCCGCGGTGCGGACGGCCAGGCGACCTACGGGTATGCGAGGTACGCTGCTGTTGCCATGACTGGTGAGGAGGTTGTCTGAGCCGGGAACTCCGTAGACCGGTAGATATTCGTATTGTTCTTCATTTAGGCGGGCCTGACCATACTCCAGACCTTTGCCGATGAGGAACAGGTATTGGGGATTGGACCAGTGGCGGTCGATGTAGTTTACAAAGTTTTTGATACTGAGGGGATGCATATGGATACCGAAAGCAAACTGATCCACCAGCTGACGGATATCGATAATCTGAGTTTGGTAATTGCCCCCGATGGCGGATTGCCGATACTGGGCATAGTCTGCCACGTAAGAATTTTGACCATTATTGATGAGGTGAGGATGGGAGATGATGATGTAGTTGGCATTGGAGGCATCCAGGCGGGTCCATGTAGTAGCTGCTGTAAGGGTGGGTTCGATGACACCATTTGTGGCATCCGCAAGTATTAGTTGACGCGTATTGGGGCCCGGAGTTAAGTTGATCTTAATAGTACCCTGATCGACTACTCCCGTTATACGGTCACCGCTGGATAGATCGTATACTACGGGATCACTTATGGCCTCGGCATTCACCTCCAGATAGGCTCCATCGCGCGCCTCATCGATGGTAAATTGGATACTGGTCAAGCTTTCAAAAATGAAAGCTCTTGGATAGCCTAACTCAATGACGCTAAATCGAATGCGGTCGGTACCTCCGGAAGTTACGGCAGTAAACATGTTACTTGTTGATACATCAGAAGGGGAGAGTGTCACGGTGCTGTCTATGAGAGGCGCTCCGGTCCGTTCAGGATTAAAGCCAGGCACTTCCATGGCAAGTCTTTCGCTGCCATTCCATTGGATCGACACATCGTGCTCTAAATGATTACCTACCATGCGAAATCGGAAGTAGGGCTCGGGACCCCCCGATTGCAAATGTGATGCAGGCATTGAAAAGTTATGTTGCGTATTTTGATTGCTGCAAAAACCCTCCCCTTCTACGTAAGTTGACAAGCGAACTATCTGACTGTTAATAGGTGGTTTGTAATGACTTTGGGATAGCACCAGTTTTTCTGAGTGCATATACCAGGGTCGAGGTGTGGGAACACTTGGGATGTCGTTACTGATTTGAGAAAATCGGTTGGGAGATCCCCCTGTTGCAGACCAGGTCAAAAAATAGACCGTCGTATCTGAGACCAGGCTATACTCCGGATTGAGCATTTCTTCATCCGGATTTTCAAACATATGTCGGTCCAGTTCTGATCGGTTTTTGACCCCGTAGAATTCGATATAGTCTCCTGTGCCCAGCACACCGTCGGTACTGGTGAAAATCCGTTCGGTCTGACCTAATCGATACAGTTGATAGTCTGATGCCGGGATTTGATCTACGGGGATGTTGGCTGCCTGCAGCGCCGCATAGGTCAGTCGGTAGATGCCATCCTTCGTCACCTTTATCTTATGATAGGATAGATCATAGTCTATCCACTCATTGCCAAAAAGTGAGTCACCATGGATCAGTATTTGGGTGTATGACTTTAGAGTAAAGAAAGACAACACCAAGACGAAAAGGGTAGTTTTCACAACCTTCATACACAACTATTCACTTCAAAATTAAGATTTTGTGTGTTTTGACAATTGATATAAAAAGTTAAACTGAGTGTGAATACATTTATTTCCACGACAGGGAGGTAATTGCCTGGGATACACTAATTTCATTTCCATTATATTTAGCAGACCCCACCCGTTCAACAACCCCTTTACAATTAAAAGATCTTACATGGATTTTTCAAATATTCAGCAGAAAGTTACCCAATACCGAAAGATACTGGAGAACACAAAAAGATATCGTCAGCAATGGGAGGATGAAACTAAAGTCATGATACAAACCACCCTTGGAGAGGTACTAAAGGAAACCGGTTTGAGTGCAAAAGTTGAGACCAAAGAAGACCTCAACAACATGGCGGGTGTGGCGCTTAGCCTGGGACAGGAATCCAGTGGCATTAGCGAACAGGTAGGTGATGCTGAGAGACCTTTTATAAAGTCTAACGGGATGTTGATTTATCAGCAACTATTTAACGGGAAGATCATGATATCGATCGTATATCCTTACATCGAAAATCTCGGCCAGCCTAAACAACCCAAAATGGTGGAGATATTGCGACCAGACGAATTTAAACCACCTTTTATCCTGCGGCATGTGGAGGAATTTCTCAAGGAAATCATTGGGTGGGAGGATTACGATGATGATGCTCCTCAGGCTATTGGTTTTCAATCGGGGTTTCAAAAAAACAATCTTCTCCAGACCAGCGAGAAGTAGTAATTTCGGCATCAACTTATTATTGAGGACATGCTTTTGAGAATTCTGCCATTTGTAGCTATCGGTCTAATCTTTTCCTGTGGTACTCCGCAATCGAACGGGGGAAGCGGAAAGAATATCTTTACTATATCCATTTCTAATGTTGAGCCCGATAGTTTTATCGATTTTGGAGTCGATATAGACATTTTTAATGTAGACTCGACCGTACGATTGGTTGACTCAGAAGGCCATGAGATTCCGTATCAATTAGAGGATCGCAATCATAATGGCACCCCTGACAAGATTTTTGCGCTGGTAGATGTTGCTCCCTCATCAACGTTGGAGATAGCCGCTGTTTCGGGTGGAAATGTCTCCAAGCCTTCCCGACGTGTCCAGCTCTTTAATACGATTGATGGATCTCCGACGATAACTCATACATATACAGGAAATGAATCCTGGACCTTTGATGGTATTGTGATGGAAAACGACTGGATTGCCTACCGTGCATTGATGCAATCACCCTTTGCCTTCGATATTCTGGGCAAACGTCAACATCCCCTGATTATCTCTGCCAGCAATGGATCTGTGGAATCAGGTCAAAATTGGGGTGGAGATGTGCTCAACGAGGAAAATACACTTGGATTTGGTAGTCCTGCTTTATACGATTACAGTGATATAATCCCTTTGAGCTCTTTTGATAGCAAGGAAATTGAAGTGCTTTCTGATGGGCCATTGCGCGCAGAGGTGAAGATAACGACCCGAGGAATACCGGTCCGGGATGAAAAGATCGATGTGGAAGTGCGTTGGATCCTGGAAGCGGGCAAACACTGGGCACAGGTGCATGTCGACATACTCACGGTTACCAATTTAAGTTTGCAGGTTGCCTTCGGTATGCCGAGGCATCCGGATGCCAGCGATTTTACGCAGGGAAAGACGGGTGAGGTGCACTTTGCCTATACCTATGGACTTCAGTCGTCTGAGGGTGAGCAGTTGGGAATGGGTTTATTAGTGCCAGGCGTGTTCGAATTGGATCACTATCGAGATGACCCGTCAAGTTTCTACTATCTGGCTACGCCGATCGATCATAAAGTACAGTATCGTATGTTGGCATCCTGGGTGCATGGACCTAACATCATCTTTGACGAGGTGGATTTTCTGGGATTGGTGAAGGAGTATGCACAAGCATATGATCTACCGCCAACTGTTAAAGTTTCCTTCCAAGAATAGTTACATATTATAAATTATTGTAATGTTTATTAAATTGTATATCTTTGTTATACAAATTTAATCCTTATTGCAATGTATTTTTTCAAACGTAAACCCAAGATGCCAACCTTCGAGTTGCATCAGGAAGATGGATCTATCACGCCTCTTCATATTACTTTTAAGAATGGAGAAATTCATTTGAATCCTGACTACATGGCCCGAGGTACCTATGAATTGCATATCAACCGGGGCAGTGAAAAAGAAAGCAGACTGATCACGGTCCAATAGGATACCTCCTGTTAAGGTTAACAAAAACTCAGTGACCCCATTTGACTTGATCACTAACATGTAGTATTTTAAGCGCATGCGATCATTGTCTATTCTTTACCTGCTGTTCATCGCTTGTAGTGTCTTACCTGCACAGGTCATTACTGTGTCCAATGAGATGTCACTGCAGAGTGAATTTGTTTATGATATCATTGGTCAGGTTGGTGAGGATATTTTGGTCGTAAAAGATGGTGTCAATGACTTTGATATCCAGGCTTATGATAAAGATCTTTACATGACCTGGTCAAAGGAGGACGAAAAGCTGGATAGCCGCAGAAGCCGTATTATTAATGTGATACCGGATGATGATCAATTTTATGTGGTTTACTCCAATGATTGGAAGGATACCATTGGTATTCAGGTGAGGACCTACAATCCGAAGGTGCAGGTAGACTATCAGGATACCATCGTCGTGATCAAGCGCGGGCTACTTAGACCGAGATTTCGATTTGTTAAATCTGAAGATGAGAATATCTTCCTCATGACAGAGGTAGAAAATGAGCGAATAGTAAGTGCATTCGCTTACAATTTACGGCAGCGTCGATTACTGTGGGAATCGAAGTTCGAATTTGCAAACATTAATTTTCGTGAAGAGTATCGGAAAACCATCATTACCAATGAGGGTGAAATGTTCCTCATATTTGAAAAAAATAACTTTCGGTATAAGATGGAATCCCATGCCATGGAGCTATTCCGATATCGAAGAGAGGAAAATAATTTCCAGCAAATGACAGTACCCCTACCGGAGTTTGTGACGTATGATGCGTACTTCACATACGATAATGTGAATAAAACACTCACTACAGTGGGGTTGTACTCGGACCGTAATACGGGTATCACAGATGGGATATACCACCTGGTAGTCGACGGGGGACTCACTACACATCAGCTTTCCACCATAGAATATGATGATGAGCTTGTGGCCGATTTTCACGGTAAGTACAATCCAAAACGTGAGAGTCTCTATAATCTGGACATTCGTGATTTAGTCCTGAGACAAGATGGTGGCCTTCTGATTATTGCCGAGGAAAACAAAGAATATGAGCGATTATCGTATGGTTCAAGGAGGGATTATTATGGATCCAGTCGTTTTTCGGTGGACTATTATTACGAAGACATAGTCCTGGTTTCCATTCACCCGGATGGGTCTGCCCACTGGCAGAAGTTACTTCCCAAACGACAGTATTCTAATGATGATGAAGCGGCCTATTCTTCCTATTTTCTGTTTAAAAATCCATCCTATTTGCGCATTCTCTATAACGATGAGATACGCAACGACAACACTGTGAGTGAGTACATCCTTAATGGTGCAGGAGACATTACCCGCCGGAGTCTCATGAGCACAGACAATCAAAAATTGAAGTTACAGATCAAAAATGCCATCCAGCTTAGTTCTAACGAGATGATCGTACCTAGTGTACGTGGTAAGAAACTCAAGCTCGTTAAGTTTAAATACTGATTTTTTCAGGTGCCAGGTATCTGGTACCGGGTACCCGGAGTTTCACTTGTCCATGCCTAAAATGAAGTTTACCGGTTTTCAACGCGAGCTCCAACTGAAGACTTGCCATAGTGCTGCCTGAAAACATCCCCCTTTTTTGGCAACAGAATTTAAGATTCTCACCAGACTTTCACCTTCGAAGGGGACTTTTACTTTATTTCTGGAGAAAATCTTCAAACTTCAAACTTCAAACTTCAAACTTCAGACATCCAACACCCCACACCCCACACCCCACACCCCACACCCATACCCCACATCCCACTTTAAGCTCTCGCACTCAAACCCAAACCCACACGCACACATAAATAAACGGAAACCGTTTTTAACTTTGCGTCCTATTTATGCCAACACTGAAACGCGTATTAGGATCGTACACTCAAGGGCGACCTGGCCCGCTACTCATCTGTATCGTAGGAGTACATGGAAATGAGCAGGCGGGTATCAAGGCTATGGATTTGATCTTCAAAATGCTGGAGGTCGAACCCATTACGAATCCTTCATTTACATTCGAAGGTAAAATGATTTGCTTTCAGGGGAATTTGCCGGCCATCGCGCAAAACATCCGTTACATCGACCGAGATCTCAATCGTCTTTGGAAACCTGAGGTACTCTATCGCCTAGAGAATAAGAAGGATCAGGAACTTGCACCTGAGGAAAAGGAACTGAGACGATTGAAGCGAGTCATCGATCGCGAGATACGTCAATGGCCTACTGATCAGGTATATCTGTTGGACTTACATACGACGACTGCGACTGGAGGCATCTTTACATTGCCTACCGAAGATCCCCATACACTCAATATTGCTCAGAGCATGATTGCACCGGTGATTCTGGGTCTGGTAGAACGCCTTGAGGGTACATTACTGCAGCATTATGTGCAACGATATGAGGAAAAACAGGTGGTCGGAATCGTCTTTGAAGCAGGGCAACACAATGATCCGCTCTCCGTCAACCGTACCATCGCTGCGGTCATAAACTACATGCGCACTATCGGGTCAGTATCACCTGAACATATTGTAAATCGACATGCAGATTTATTAAAGTCGTATGCAGTCGGATTGCCGAAAGTGGCCAGGTTACTTTATGTCCACAGGATTGAGGAGGGAGATCGCTTCATCATGGTGCCAGGTTTTAAGAATTTTCAGGAAGTGACGAAGGGTACGGTCATGGCCCGTGATCGTAATGGATTAATCAAGGCGGCCTGTGATGGATTGGTATTGATGCCACACTATCAAAAGAAGGGTAACGATGGTTTCTTCATCATTAAACCGATGGTAGAGGAATAAAAAAAGGCCTGCAATTGCTTGCAGACCTTGTATTCTTTAGATGAAATCTCTCAGTGGATCTTCTTAAGATCCTTGATTTTTATTCATTTCATACAACTTGCCAATATGTGGAACGAGGATTACCTCAGATCTACGGTTAGCTGCTCTTGTTTCAGATGAAGTGGGATCGTCGGTAACTTTTGGGTGGTACTCACCTTTACCGGCAGCCGTCAATTGCTTTGGATCAACACCCATATCAATCAACTTTCTTACGATAGCTACTGATCGTGCAACACTTAAGTCCCAGTTATCCTGATAACGTGCAGTGTTAATGGGTCGATCATCAGTATGTCCTTCGATGATCAAACTGAGGTTTGGGCTTTTCTTGAGCATAGCAGCCAACTCTTCAAGTGACTCCTGATCTTCGTTGTTCAATCTGGCAGACCCTGTTGAGAAGTTGATTGGATTTTCCATGTCGAGATACAACATGTCTTCCAGCTCAGTAATACGCTGACCACTTTCAGATACTGCTTTTTCAACATCTGAGAAGGCGTTCTGAATTTCGTCCCGAAGCATGTTTATCTGTGATTGCTTATCCTCAACGGATTTGTTCACAGAAGCTACTTCCTGCTCAGTTTCCTGAAGCTGACTCTCTACCATGGCCACCTTTTGAGAAAGCTCATCTTTCTCAGAGGCTAAAGTATTTTTATCTTCTTCCAGCATGGAAACTTTTTCTTCAAGATTGGATAGCGAAGTTGCCAGGCTTTCCTTCTCAGCTTCCAGTTCTGTAAATTTTTTCTTGCTTACACAAGAACCTAGGGAAAGGGCAATGACCAATATACCCAATGACATTCTCCTGATATTCATACTGATATTATTTGTTTAGTTGATTTGGCGATTCAAAAATAAAGAAAAAATTAGCAAAACTGTGCTCTCCAAAGCATCATATCAAAAAGATGAGGAATCTCATTACCACTAATGTTGGAGATTAGGCAACGTACTCTTAATTTCTGCATCTTATCAAGTGACGCATACTTTTGACTTTGCTAGCTCTTTATCAGAACCTTACACATGCATTGAACTATGCTATATAGATTAATGTTCGATTTGTCTGCTCTTGGGGTCGGCGTTATTTTTTGACTAAATGAATTAGAAAATGATCAGCAAATCGACTGAGATGGCTCCATTTCCGTAGTCGTTGGTCGATAAAGGTGAGATTTTTCAACCACACTGGCCGTTGCTCAAAAAAGCCCTGAAGGTAGGAGGGAGGTATAGCAAGACCTATCGGTTGCAGTTTCCTACATCGAAAATCTGGAAAATGCTTTCGGATAGAATCCGGATTGTGATACCATGTGGGTTGAGGACTACCCTCAATTAGCACCACGTTGGGGTCAGAGCTTGATCTACGATTGATTTCAGACCATTTTCCCTTGAGCAGAAAATATAATTTTTCCAAAAGACAATCACTAGGCATAATTACCAATATCAGAGAACCACCAGGTTTGAGCGTCTTGGAACACTGAATATGGAAATCTTGAAAGTGTGCGCGATTCAGACAGTTTAACACTCCAAAATTGGAAAAAATCAAATCATATTTTTTGTGGCCGGGTTCAGTAATCCATTGTCTCAGGTCCTTTTGGACAATCCGTAGATGTGGGGAATCGATTTTAGTTGAGGCAACTTCGATCATTGCTTCTGAAAGATCAAATGCATCAATTTGCTTTGCTCTTGTCTCAAAATATAAGAGATCCTCACCTGTACCGCAGCCAATTTCCAGAAGTCGTTCTATGGGCCACGTAATATTATCATTCAAGTACTCATGTACGATGGCTCGTTGTAATTGGCCAATGCTACTATGTGAGAAGATATCATCATAAGTTGATGCTACTTTGTCGAAGCTACTCATGGCTTTACTCGTTCCAGAAAAAATAATTGTAGACTATTTAGCCAAATGATTGGAGAGTAGGCTAGCCATTTTCCTAATGCTTTTATCTTGATAGAAAGGGACCCCTGAGCCAACCGTCGAGCCGCTTGCTTTTTCCTGAACCTACGATGCACATAGCGATGTAGTTTTCGATAATATGATGGACTAAAAGTAGTCTGATACATCATCGCAAGGTCATCGCTGTCAGACCAATTGGTCTTACTACCGAGCATACCCTTCACTTTTTCATAGAATTTAGTGCCTGGAAGAGGATAGGACACCGAAATTCCGACATCATCAGGCATCAAGGTCAGTAACATTTGAATCGTTTTTTTGATGTCGGTTCGGGTTTCTCCTAAATAACCAAACTGGAGGAAGAAGCCTACTTTCACCCCCCTTTCATGCAGCAATCGGGTGGCTTCACCAATCTGCTGAATGGTTGTACCCTTGTCCATAGCATCAAGTACTTTCTGAGATCCTGATTCGGCACCCACCCAGACCGTTTCCACTCCAGAAGACACCAGGGCATCCAGATTATCTTCCTTCAGCAGTAAGTCTACTCTACTTTGAATCTTGTAGGGGACTTTAATAGAAAGGTCCTGCAGAAGTTGATTGAACATTTGCACCCACCCGGGTTTTAGGCCAAAAATATCGTCACACATCCAGATATGATCAATCTCAAAGTGGTGGATCAGCCATTGAATTTCCTCAACTACCTGCTTTGGCGATCTTGAGTGATATCGGTTTCCATATATCGGTTTTGCACACCAATTACACTTGAAGGGACATCCGCGGGTGGTCGCAATATTGATCGAAAAATAACCATGATATTGCATCCAAATGGATCGATAGGGCTCCGGATTGAGCAAAGACCATGCAGTTCTGGGCAAAGTATCCAAATCTTTCAATACCGGACGTGAAGCAGATCGATGTACGTTCTCATTTATCATGCAGGCAATACCGGGAATGTCTCCTGCGGGTTGGCCTTCCTGTAGAGCTTTTATCAGGTCGCATAGTGTTTGTTCACCCTCGCCTAAAATGACAAAATTTGCCCCCTCCTGTAAGTAGTGAAGAAAATGGTCTGTGGAATCAGAGCTACTTATAATCACCTTACATCCCTGTGCCCGGGCCATTTTGGCCATGGAAAGGGCAGCCTCTCGCATTACCGTCAAACACATTTTGGTGAGGTAATTAAAGCCGTCATCATAGATCACCAGTACATCCGGATGCTCCTTCTTGAGTGTGGTCAATAGTGCTTCGGGACTTGGTTCTAATGTATTGTCAAAAAAAGTCAGGTTGAGGTTGAGTTCCTGCAGAACTGCGGCAGCTGACAAAGTGCCATACGGCGGATAGGGTTGCCTGGCTCTCCACTGCTTGGGATCAAGCTTATAGAAATATGTATTGGTCAACAATACTTTCATAGTGAGTCATCGTACATCAATCCACCAAGGTGAGTCTTCTAAGCTTAACGTCATGTAACTTTTCAAACTCTTCGATGGCATAGTTATACTTTCTTAGTACCCGGATCTGATAATTACTAGGGTGATGTTTCGAAAGATATTTCTTGGATTTTAGTGCCAGCTGAAAGGTTTCATCACTCATCCAACTGAATTTCTTTCGCCAAAATCTCAATGTAAACCGATAACATAGGTCATCTAGTTTTTCTCCCACATCACCGCCCAGTAGGGATTCGATGCGATCCTTTATTACAGACTTATCGACTGTTCCAATAGTCCCGTCTTTTGACTTAAAGTTCTTGTAGAAGGATTTAACCCAGCGATTGGCATTGCAGAAGTTTTCATATTGCCTGTCACCCACTGCCGGTTTCAAAGTAGCTATTTCGGTGGCTGTAAAAAGATTTTTTTCTGAAATACTGAGGTGTTCTTCATCTACGAAGTAATTAACACAAAAGTACTTTCGAGAATTGAGCAGAAATAGTTTCTTGTATAGTACCAGCAATGTTCTTGACACCCAAAGTCTTTCAGGTTTTGTGACGATAAAGAAATCTACGTCACTGTCTGCATACATCAGTCCCTTGGCAAATGTTCCACTAAAAAATACAGCGCGAACAAAAGGAAATCTAGATATGAATAAAGCCCGGCGCCTGGCCTTTCTGGTGCATTGCTGGGCACGCTTATTGGCCTCTTTCCGTAGTCGAATCCAGTCGGGTCGATTTTTGGTGGTGTAATGTCCATCAATGAAATACAACAAACCTCCTGAGCAGAGTTTAGATAGCTCTCCTTTTAATTGATCAACCTGGCCTGGTGAAATGCTCAGATAGCCAATGATCTCTTTCAGCGTTAAGGGATACGAAAAGATTTCAAAATAAAGTATTCTGAGAATCATCTTTTCAGAAAATGTAGACAAGCGGATATTGGTGGAAGGTATTGCTTTCTTGTCTATCAACATACTAATGTAAATTTAGCAACATAGATTTATTTTGAGTGTCCAATTAGATTTTGCGTATTTAATGTAACGATGTCACCACTACAGCGTTGTTTTATCATTTGCATTTTTCCTTTGACAGTGTTGTTATATAGCCCAGCACTACTGGACTTATACCATCATAGTCGCTTCACAGTTGCAGTTTTCTTTCTTGCAGTATTCGCAGGTTTCATATCACTTAACGCATCACATCCAAAAAAGCTTGGACTGATAGATCTGGTCCTGTTACTATTTACAGGCTGGTCAATCTGTTCGCTTTTCTGGGCACCTAATTCAGCTGAAGCCATCTATACGGTCTTGAAAGGTTCAATATTGTTGAGTACCTATTCCCTGACAACCTACTTGATGCGTCCTGTTAGGGATCAATTTAGCCATTTTATTCATTTTCTAAGCAGAATCCTAACAGCCATTATTTTGGTATTTGTGATAGCCGAGGGATATGAGGTAGTCCATAGTGCTGGTTATTCGAATAAAGCCTTATATGATCTCAGTACATTTTTTGGACATAAGTCCCTGATCGCAGGATACCTTTTCCTATTGCTTCCTTTTAATCTCTTATCCCTGAGGAGGACACAAAAATACTTTCCGATTTCGGTGGTATTGATCATAATACAGGTTCTTACGATCATTATGTTGCAGAGTAGGACAGTCTATTTGGCCCTCTTCTTTCTCTTTGGATCGTTACTGATTTTTGCTCTGAAGTCCTTATCTATCGCCAGCCTAAGAAACTACAGGAAGCAAATTATTGCCGGCGTGATACTATCTGTTAGTGTCATGTTTTTGCTGCTTCAGCAGGAAGACTTGAGACAAAGACTTAATCCTGCCACCTATCTTTCTTCACAAACAGCGAGTGAGCGAAGATTGGTTTGGTATAAGACAGGTCTGTTGATTAAGGATAATCCCTGGTTGGGAGTGGGAGCAGGCAATTGGAAGACAGAATTCGCTCGTCATAGTGTAGCGGGTTCGTACCGGATGCAGGATCAGGATGTAGTGTTTACAAGGGCTCATAATGATTTTTTGGAAGTACTCGCTGAGTTGGGGGTACCAGGTTTACTCTTTTATTTGGCTATATTCTTCATGGGATTAGCTTATATCTTTCTCTCAAATGCTACCCAGTGGTCCAAACATTGCCTGACGGGAGGACTTATAGGTATTCTCATTTTATCTATGATCGACTTTCCCAGAGAGCGACCCGAATTTTTGATAATGTTTGGTCTTTATTTGTCGATGACTTCTCTTTACTATGATCCTAAGGCTCGGGATTTGTTAAGGGTAGGTAAAGGGTATTTTATCTTCCTGATGCTCATAAACCTGTTGGGAGTGGTGGTTGGGATCATGCGATATCAGGCAGAGGTTAGCTGTGTAAAAATGTTGCAGGCACAGGTTAAGGGAAATTGGCCAACACTGCTCACCTCTTCTATAGGTGCCAAGAATGTCTTCAATAATTTGACTCCGGCAGCGGTACCCGTAGACTTTTACAGAGGACTTGCACTATATAACATGGGAGATCAGGCGAATGCATTAGATGCCTTTTTGAGTGCACATACCGATCACCCCTATCACTTCCACACTATCAACAATATAGGCACCATTAGGGTGGAATCCGGGCACTTTAAAGATGCGCTTCCATTCTTTGACGAAGCTATTCGCATCAATCCAAGGTTTGAAGACGCACTTTTTAACAAAGCATATTGTCTATCTCAATTGGGACAGATTACAGAGGCTTTGACAATAGTAGAGGAGGTGCCGACTGAATCTTCTAAAAAGAAAGAATTTATCCGTGAATTGACAAAGATGAAGAAGGATTAGTCAAGATCTATGGCATTCTATTCGAAAAAAAATATAATTTAGAAGCACCAATAGATCCACGCATTGCTATAAATGAAATATTATGCAGCGTTTTGGATTGTTATTTGTACTTCTTTCATTCTCTCTCATAAGTATAGCACAAATAAGTTTTTCCCCTTCTTCAGGCGAACAAGGATCTTCTTTTACAGTCACGATTACAGGTGTCGGTACTACGTTTACACAAGGTACTACGACGTGTGCTCGTATTGTTGTATCGGGTGAGGCATACAATCTCTCGGATGTGGAAGTCCAGAATGCCACGACGATGTCCGGAATGCTGTCTATACCCGAAGATGCTCCCACAGGTGAATTTAATGGTTCGGTGTGGAGCGGTCCCAATGGATGTGAGGGAGAAGAATGGACCTGTGAGGAGTGCTTTACGATCAATGCTGCTGTAGAGTGTGCATTGCAGCATGATGCCCAAGCAACGGATGTGACCTGCACGGGAGCTGATGATGGAAGCGCCGATGCTAATGTAACAGGGGCCAACGGAAGCCTGACATACCTGTGGTCTAATGGAGCAACCACGGCTAGTATCACCGGTCTGTCACCTGGAACGTATACTTTTATGGCATCCGACGCGGAGGGTTGTGATATCATGGGTGAAGTCATAGTGGATGAACCCCCACCCATACAGATCATGATCGATGGGATTTCTTCTGTCAGCTGCTTTGGGGAGGCAGATGGATCTATCAATATTTCAGCCAGTGGTGGCACAGGAATGTTGTCATATTTCTGGGACACTGGCATTGGTTCAACGGAAGATCCGGGAAACTTAATCGCCGGCACCTACACCTTATCCGTCCAGGACGCTAATAATTGTACAGAATTAGCTACCGCAGAAGTTACCGAACCCGATGAAATCATTATCAGTACTTTTTCAACCGGAGAATCGATGGTGGGTGCGAATGATGGTACAGCTTCTGTTGAAGTGACGGGTGGCACCATACCATATATGTACGAATGGTCATCAGGGGATACTACTAGTATGATTATGGATAAGAGCCCGGGGGTCTATGACATTACGCTTACCGATGCCAAGGGTTGTATGTCCATGGCTAGTGTTTCTATTGATAGTATCTCTTGCTCTTTGTCTATCACAGAAAGTGTCACTGAGCCTCTTTGCGCAGGAGATTCCACGGGCTCCTTCAGCCTGGAGGTTTCTGGTGGTACAGAACCTCTAACATTTGATTGGGAAGGTGGGGACTTTACCGGTGCATTAAGCAATCTGCTTTCTGGCACTTATGAGGTTACTGTGACGGATGCCGAAGGTTGTGCGTCATCTATCAGTATCGTGATTAATGAACCAGACCCTATACAAATCCAGATCGACAGTACAAAAAGTGATGATGGTTCGGGATCAGGAGCTGTCTTTGTCAGTGTAATGGGAGGTACTGGAACATACACCTTTGAGTGGGTGGGCGATACTCAGACGGTGGATGTGGTTGAAGATTTGGTAGATGCCAATGCAGGTGATTATATCCTTGAGGTCCTGGATGCTAATGGATGTTTGGAACGATCTGATACACAGACTATCGAATTGGTCACATCTGTTGTGCTGACAGATTTTGGAGGAACATTTACATTATTTCCAAATCCAACCCGGGGAATACTTGCCATTAAGTCGGATTTTGATCCGGCACAGATAGGCAGAAATGTGCAGATTTATGATCTAAAAGGTCAGGTTGTTAAGACCACACAAGTTGGTGATCTTAGATCAATAGACATATCGGATTTGACAGCAGGTACGTACTTCTTAAGTATGCAGGTGGGTACACAACATTTGACTACGCGTGTGATAAAGCAATAGTCCTTTGCTGCTGTACGGATTTATTAATAATGATCGCCACAGCTAGCCAGAAAATGGCTGCTATTTTGTCATCATGGAAATGATTATTAAATAGGCCATGAATGGCGAAGATCAACACAGCACCCACGGCACCTCGAAGTAGCCAGTCTTCATGATTAAGCCGACTTATCCCCAGGGAGAGGATACATACGATAATTAGGATCCACAAGATAAGACCAGGAAAACCTTCCTCCGCCAAGGTTCTAAGATATTCAGAATGTGCGCTCCCCCCTCTACCCGTTTCATGTCTTTCATAAGTAGTCACACTAATTCTTGTCATTCGCTCTGATTCCTGAAATGGAATGAAGTATTTGGGATACGTCCCGGGACCAAATCCGGCAATCGGGCGATCGATTCCCATGTGAATGGCGGCCATGTATCGATTCAATCGTTCCCTGACACTGACATCCTCTGAAAGATTCTTCAGTGACTTTATCAATTGAATCGTTGACTCGCTTCGGGAAGGCTTGGAAGACTCAAAATTGGAGGTAAAAATGAAGGATGCAAGAAGGATCAATCCGAGCGCTAAGATCCATCTCAACTTTGCGAAATGGTAGAAGATGAACAAGAAGCCAAGTATGGCTGCCGTGATCCAGATGGCCCTGGAAAAGGAAAGAAAGACACCCAAAAGCAATGCGGGCAGCAGAAACCATTTCAGGCTTTTGTGAAAGGAAAATTCCTCAGGTACGGTTAATGCAAAAGGTATCATGAGTAGCCAGAACAAACCATAGTGTGTATGGTCGGTGAAGAAAGGGTGTCCTGCAATTTGTGCCGTGTCGGGACGAAGATCATAGGAATAATGATGCCACCAGATATATCCTAGGGCTATTGAAACCGTGACAAAGAGCCCGGAGAACAGCGGATAGATAAAACGGGAATCATGTCGGTAAATTACGAAGGGAAGTAGGCAGAAACAATAGAAGTGAAGGAATTGGACCGTGATATATTTCAGGGAAATAACGAAATCTGCCGAAAGGAGCGTAGCAATAAGAGACCAAATGAATCCTATGAATAAGAGGATTAGTATCAGTGATTTTCGATATTGCTGTACGGTGGCAGCAATGGTCTTAATCCACCATAAAGAGGTAGTGGCAATCAGTATAAGCAGCGGTTCTGTTGGAATGGTCAGACGGTGAGTGGTCACCGTTATTTCAAAGGAGAAGGGGAGAAGCCAAAAACAAAGTACTAGTAGCCCTTGCGTGAGGGTCATAGGAGATGTAAACAATGTTTTCAGTTTATTAGGCACCAAAATGAAACTTAGATATTAAATGTAGCAGGTTGATTTGAAAGCTCCACTTTTTAATGATCCTAACTCCGCCTTCGGCTGTAAAATCTCACATGTCTGAACAGAGAACTGAAGAGACGTTAGCACAAGCGATTTAAAAGAAATACTTTCGATCTGACATGCAGGTATTACTATCACATGGCTATTTCCTATATGAAGATCCAAAGGAGCAGAAAATCATGCGTCCCTATCCCCCTCTGGGTCTTCTATATGTTTCTGCATGGATAGAGAAAAATGGATTCCCTAACCGTGTATTGGATTCCACTTTTATGAAGATTGGGGACTGGAAAGAGGTCGTACTGCAAGCAAAGCCTGATGTGTTGGCACTGTATGTGAACCTTATGACCAAGGTGCCATTGATCCGATTAATTAAGTGGGCAAGGGAAGTGCTGCCAGCAACCAAAATTGTGTTAGGCGGCCCGGACATTACCTATAATGTCGTCGCTTACCTCCAAACGGGATGTGATTTTGTAGTCATCGGTGAAGGTGAACAGAGTATGCTGGAGCTGCTTCGTGCGCTACAGAATGGTAGCAGTTTATTAGAGGTGGATGGTATTGCTTTTCTTGATCCAGCGGGTGATCTGGTAAGATCTGCTCCACGAA
The DNA here is from genome assembly GCA_050298535.1 of Saprospiraceae bacterium. Classification (GTDB taxonomy): domain Bacteria; phylum Bacteroidota; class Bacteroidia; order Chitinophagales; family Saprospiraceae; genus JABDMH01. Next base: position 369,121 of record JBNKUI010000105.1, on the reverse strand, counting down.
GTAAAATGAAAGATTTAAATCAACTTCCCATGCCAGCTCGTGAGAAGATAGATCTGGAAAAATATCTTGATACCTGGAGGCAATTTCATAGAGGTAGCTCTATCAGCATCAATACACAGCGAGGCTGTCCGTATACCTGTAAGTGGTGCAGTACAGCAGTATATGGCCAATCCTATAGAAGAAGATCTCCTCAGCATGTACTGGAGGAGTTGCAACACCTCATCAAAACATACCAACCCGACCACTTCTGGTTTGTTGACGATGTCTTTACGGTGAGTCACAAATGGTTACACGAGTTTGCAGGGATCCTGAAAAAGGCCAATTTGTCCATCTCTTTTGAGTGCATTACCAGGGCAGATCGTCTGAATGAGGAAGTACTGGATTTGCTGAAGCAAATGGGGTGTTTTCGGGTATGGATCGGCGCTGAAAGCGGGTCTCAGAAAATCATCGATAGAATGGACCGTCGAGTTGATGTGACTAAAGTTGAATCGATGATTCAGGCATCCAAAGCACGGGGCATCCAGGCAGGCACTTTTATTATGTTGGGATATCCTGGAGAGACTGAAGCCGATATCTATGATACTGTGCAATATCTGAAAGCCGCAGATCCCGACCATTTCACGATAACCGTAGCATACCCCATTAAGGGTACCTCGCTCTTTCAGGAAGTAGAATCTACACTATCAAATGAGGATGGAAATTGGGAACAGTCCACTGATCGCGAGCGCGATTTTCAACGCACCTATCGAAGACCCTACTATGACCATGCAGTTCGTTGGGTTACTTCCGCAGTGAATCTCCACAAGCTGAATGGTGCGCCCTGGTATGACAAAAGGAAGCTGTTATTAGGTTCTAAAGTTTTTTATTCGAAAATGGGTATGCTATGGCAAAAGATCAGGTCCTAGCCCGTTTTGAATCATTGTACCCGGAGAAGAATGGAGTTTTTCAGATGACTTCTCATGCAGGGACATTTGCAGAGAGCTACTTGTCTATAAGACGTCGTGAAAGTCGCCTCTTAAATGATGAGCAGATACTGAATCTGCCTGAGGTTGCGCCCGATCCTGCCCAGGCTAAGGAATGGCAAATTCGTTTGAGATCAGCGTCACTACTGAGAGATCATCTCCGTGACCACCGGAAGAAAACGGTCCTTGAATTAGGATGTGGCAATGGATGGTTGACACACTATCTGTCTAGGACAGTAGAGGATGTGATTGGAGTCGATATCAATCAGTACGAACTTGAAATGGCTGCCAGACTCTTTAAAGGACCCGTATTTGTCAACGGTGATATTGAATCGAAAGGTCTTATTTTACCGGTGTCGCCAGATGCGATTGTGATCGCGAGTGCCATTCAATATTTTAAAAATCCGGATCGTCTCATTAAGAAATTATTGACTTTTTTGGCCCCAGGAGGCATGATTCATATCCTGGACTCTCCTATTTACCAGGATGAAGAAGCTGCCTGTCGGGCACATGAACGATCCAAGCACTATTTTGCTTCACTGGGAGTGGAGCTACCGACGTACTACCACCACCATTGCTGGAATGATTTGGGGGGAATTCCCTACAATGTACTCTACCATCCAAAAGCTATGGTCTCGAGATTCACAAGGTGGCTCGGCAAGGAAATCAGACCCTTTCCCTGGTTGATGATTAAAAGGACAGTGTGATTTCCATCAATGCTTAGTGGTTAAGCTTGCTCTAGCTGCTGCTTGATATAGGTCACTTTTTCCTGAATGTCACTAATCTGTCCCTCCATCGTACTGCTGATGGTCTGCTTGGCGTCGGTAAAACTGATATGGGCATAGTATTGCCAGATTTCAGCAATATCTCGAAAAGCAATTCGGTACGGAGGATAGCTCGGGTTGTCAGAAATGGCAGTGACAGATGATCGATCGGGATTCACCACAATCCTTTTATACACAATACCATCTAAATGTGTTGCGATGACATAGGTTCTATCGTTTTTCAAATACTCAAGTCGCTCCACATATGAGCAAATCACCACCGAGCCCGGCATCATGGGTATCATTGAGTCGCCTTGTATTTCAAAGGCGCGATAGGTCCCCTCAGGAATGCTGGGAAAATACATTTTTGGCAGTTCCTCAATGTAGTGGGGATCCTGAAAACTTTCGAGATATCCCGCTCGTGCCTTAGCAGAAACGAATTCAATGTTTTGACGGTTGGAGCTGTCGACCGACACCGCAAGGATTCTCATGTTGTCGGCACGGATGATTTCTATATTCTGATCAGAGAGATTTGATAAGAGCAATTCATCGATCGAGATTTCAAAGTATGAAGCCATCTTGGCCAGTGTCTCAATATTTGGCTCCGTATGTCCTCTTTCATAGTCACCCAATGTGGTGCGGGGAATATCAAGATCATCGGCAACCTGCTGCTGTGAGCGGTTACGTTGTTTTCTGAGATATTTTAAGTTCTCTGCTAACATAGCTACCTATATTATGTGATGAATTTAAGATGCGGATTTCATGGTGGGCATTATTGTGGCATCTGCTAATACTCGACGGACCCCATCTTTCAAGGCTCTGACATTGAAATGCATAAGTAGGCCTACTTTGCAATCCGACATTTTCAGATAGGTCTGCATCGAGGCATTATGCATCTCAGTAAATGGTGTTGCAGTCAATTGAACAATGATTTTATTCTCTACCAGTAGATCCAAAGTGTATCCTACCGTTAACTGCTGACCTTTGTAGGTTACAGGCATATCCTTGTGCGATTCTACGGTTAGTCCCAGTCCTCTCAATTCATGCAAGAGGCAGTGCTGATAAGCTTGCTTCATTAAGCCGGGGCCCAATTGCTTATGTACACGAAAAGCGGCTTTCAAAATCATGTTAGTCAGTCGATGTTCTACCATTACAAATTCTTTTTTTTCAGTCTTAGGAATACGTTAATAGCATATCATAAGATTGGCTATCAACGAATCTAAGATACATCGTTTTATTTATAATGTCTATTAATTCGACATAAAAAGACGAAATTATCGTCGTAGTGTTATATCTTGTCAAGCGGTAAAGAAAGATGGATTTCCTATGCTGGTAAACTGCCACAGTTACTTCAGCATACGATATGGTACCATGAGTCCCAGGCTACTCGTGCAGTCGATCAGGCACTCAGGGTATGATCGATTTGCGTTGACTGATATCAATAATGTATCTGCCAGTTTGGAGTGTTTCGATCTGGCTAGGAGCATGGGCCTGCACCCTGTGATCGGTGTGGAGTGTCGTGATGGCCGTGCATTTCGATATGTGTTATTGGCCGCTAATGATCAAGGACTATCTGCAATGCACCACATTGTAGAAGGCTTCACATTGCATGGAGAGACCTACCCGATCCGTGCCACGGTGAGGGATCACGTTTTTGTGATCTACCGTACGGCACCTTGCGCCATAGAGGACCTGCGACCGAATGAATTCATAGGTGTCAATCATGAAGAATGGTCTCGGGCTCGGCAGGTTTATAAAGATCATCATGACAAACTTGTGGCATGGCACCCCGTGGTTTTCAAAGAAGAGGACGATTATCGAGTCCATCGACTACTGCAATGTATTGACCAGGGCACATTATGGACGACGGTCAATGAAGGACTACTTGCTAATCGGTCTGACTTTCTGTTATCCATGCGTGAGCTTACCATGCGATATGCACACTGCCGAGAATTGGTGGATCAAACCAATCAGCTGCTGGATCGCTGTCGAGTAAGCTTTGCTACCAGAAATTGCACGAATCGACAGCATTTCACCACATCCCCCATAGCGGATGAAGAGTTACTAACCAGCCTGGCAAATGAGGGCCTCCGGCGTCGTTTTCTTACCGTAGATCAAAGTCTGCAGGATCGGCTGGATAGTGAACTGCACCTGATTTTCGAATTGAACCTGCAGGCCTACTTTCTCACCACATGGAAGATCGTTGACCTTTGTCATGCGGCAGGCATAGTCCATGTGGGCAGGGGCAGCGGTGCTAATTCGTTGGTGGCCTACTGCCTGCACATCACGGATGTTGATCCGGTAGAACTGAATCTATTGTTTGAAAGGTTCATCAATCGCTCCCGTGTACAGCCTCCCGATTTTGATCTAGACTTCAGTTGGAAGGACCGGGATGAAGTGATATCTATGGTGACCGATTATTTTGGACATGATCATGTCGCTTTCCTGGCTTCGTATCAGACCTATAAGGGCAAATCGATCGTCAGAGGAGTGGGTAAAGTGCTCGGTCTTAGCAAGCCAGACCTGGATTTGATAGTGAACCAACCTACGGCTAGAGACAAGCACCATCCCCTGGCGGAGAAAATATTCTCCTGGGGACGACACATACAACTGCTTCCCAGTCATCTCAGCATACATGCGGGCGGGATCATCATTTCCGAGCACCCCCTACCTGCCTACACGGTACGCAGCATCATGCCTAAGGGCTGTCCGACAGTACAAATAGATATGCACCATGCTGAAGCATGGGGGTTTCACAAGTATGATGTGCTCAGTCAACGTGGCATAGGACATATTATGGAAGCGGTGGAGCGTATCCGCGAGGATCGAGGTTTGGATATTGATGTCCATGATATGGAAATGATTAAGCAAGACCCGGCCACACTAAAGCTGCTCGCTGAAGGCTCCTGGGTGGGTTGCTTCTATATCGAGTCACCGGCCATGCGCGGACTGCTTCATAAGTTGCAATGCCGCTCCTATCAGGATCTGATTGTGGCAACCTCCATTATCAGACCCGGGGTAGCTCGCAGTGGGATGATGCGCAGGTACCTGGATTTGAAGACAGCACCCCATCGGAAGGCAAACTATATCCACCCGGTATTTCATCGTCTGGCAGATACCTTCGGGATCATGGTGTTTCAGGAAGATGTGATGTGGATTGTGCATGCCTTTGCAGGCTTCGATATGTATCAAGCGGATTTATTGAGAAGGCTGATGACCGGCAAGGAAAAATCGACACGAGTATTGGATAAACTCCGTGATCAATTTTATGATGGCGCCACCAATATGGGAAGAGATCGTGAAATGATTAGTGAAGTCTGGAGGCAGATCGAGAGTTTCAGCGGTTACTCATTTTGCAAGGCTCATTCTGCCACATACGCAGCCGAAAGTATGCAGAGCCTCTATCTAAAAGCTCATTTTCCATTAGAGTTTATCACGGCGGTCATCAATAATCATGGAGGCTTTTACCCTACTGAGTTTTACGTGCATGAAGCCAGAAAATTAGGTGCCAGGGTGCGCCCCCCTTGCCTGAAACTGAGCAGCTACCGTACCCGATTGATCGGCAAGGATCTCTATCTGGGGTGGGATCTGGTGAAAGGGTTGAGGAAGCAGTCCATTGAGCGCATCGTTGCCTTTCGATCTGTCGTCAGAGATTGGACATTGGATCAAGTCTTCTCCGAATTGCAGCTAAGCTATCAACAATGGGAAATTCTTATACGGGTGGGTGCATTAAGAAATTTGGCAAGAGATCGCTCCGAGCTCATACAGCACTTTCTATTTACCCGGAATGCGAGATCGAAGTATTCTCGGCAGAAAACCCTTTTTCAGGAAAAGATCGATACCGAAATCGGATTGACGATGCTCGAGCCCTCGGCTATCGAAACTGCCAAGGAGCAACTGGAAATTTTAGGATTTCCACTCTGCGACCCCTTTGATCTCATGACCTCCCAGACTATTTCCTCTTGCCGGGCCAGTGATTTGCAAAAGTTGGAAGGCCATACCATTACCATACGGGGATACTATGTGTTGCGAAAGCCTGTCACTACAGTGCGAGGTGGACACATGTGTTTTGCCACCTGGCTGGATCAGGCAGGTGATTACTTTGATACGGTGCATTTTCCGCAGGTCCTCCACCAATATCCTATCACAGGAAAGGGGTACTACTCTATCCGGGGTAAAGTTGTTTTTGAGCATGGCTATCCTCTTATTGAGGCGAGATCACTGCACAGGGATGTCGACTTCATGGAAGGATTGGGTGAGGATGCACGATTCGAGGTATTGCGATGAATCTATTTCGATCCTATAGGGCGATGCTTGGAGGCCAAAGTAGGAATCCTTAAAACAAAAAAGAGCCAGTACATCACTATACTGACTCTTCTGAAGTGGGCGCTGAGGGATTCGAACCCCCGACCCCTTGGGTGTAAACCAAGTGCTCTGAACCAACTGAGCTAAGCACCCTAAAGGAATATATGATCCGCCATCTTTTAGCGGCCTGCAAATATAGAATCATAAACAATCATGACCAAATCTTTCTCTCAAAAAAATCATGCACCTCGTGTCTCATTGGGCCAAAAATAATGGTGTGTATCAGTTTCAAGATGAAAGCCGGCTCTGGGATAGAGATTGTTGCCAATGGTATTCGTTTTTTCTGTCTCGAGCAGTAGTCCGAGGGCACGTGTATCAACAGCTAGTTTTTTCGCCCGCTTGATGAGTTGGAGAGAAATCCCATTGCCTCGGTAATCAGGATCAACGAACAAATCATTCAGAAGCCATACCTTACCCATGCGGGTAGATGAATAAAGGGGATACAGTTGGGTAAACCCCACTGCTCTATCTTCCGAATCGTAGGCTGTATAAATAATGGACTGTCCCAGCTTGGCCCGTTGCATGAGAAATTTCCGTGCACCTTCGGGATCAGATGGCTGGCGGTAAAAAACACGATAAGCGTCAAATAACGGTACGACATCATCTATTTGAGGAGGTCCGATCTCAATAATATCCCACATTCGATTAGTTTTACGGGCAAGATATAAGAACTTCTACTCAATGCTGGATTGGTTGTTAATTGATTTGGATAATACCTTGCTGGATTTCACAGCAGGTGCCAACCGATCACTCAAGATTGCTCTGAAAGCTTTCGCAATCGAACCAAGCGTGTCGAATATTCAGATCTATCATACAATAAACCATCAATGTTGGGAAGCTTTTGAAAAAGGTGAATTAGATGTGGATACATTAAGAAGACGGCGATTTGAGCTCTTTGTAGAGCAATTGTCGGTCTCGGTCGATGCGGATAAGTTGAACACATTTTATTTGAGCCGACTTTCCGAGCAAACAGATGAGATCACGGGAGCCCGGCAGTTCTTGCACTGGGCCAGCTCAAAGTATAAATTGGTGCTGGCTACCAATGGGTTTGCCAGTGTACAAAGACCTCGAATCGCCAGGTCACAATTGCAGAGCTTCTTTGAGCACATTGTGATATCGGAGGAAATCGGCGTGCAAAAACCACATGCGGGTTTCTTTGATCATGCTTTTGAAAAAATGAAGTATCCCGCTAAAGAACGAGTGATGATCATTGGCGACAGCCAATCTTCTGATATCAATGGTGGTCGCAATTATGGGATTCGCACTTGCTGGTTGCGACAGGATACTTCAGAAACCGACTCGCCTCAAGACCTATTCCATTTGGAAGTGACTTCTCTGGAGGAAATACCAGGGTTGATTGAAGGGTAGTCCAGTCTGCGGTCTGGCAGTCCACAGTTAGCACTGGAGTTGGTTAGGCCTACGCTGAGTTGGAGGTTAGCCAGACTGCATTAAAGTTTCGGTTGGTGGAGAGTTGGTAGTCTGAAACGGGGAGTCAGGACAAGACAGAACACCTACAGGAATCCTGCCACCAGGTACAAAGCAGCCGAAATTGAGCCCACAATCAATGCATAAGGGAGTTGTGTTTTTACATGATCGATGTGATCGGTGGCGGCGGCCATACTCGAAAGGATGGTGGTATCACTAATAGGTGAGCAGTGATCTCCAAAAATACCGCCTCCCAATGCTGCGGCAATGGCCATGATTTCATTTACCTGCATTTCTCTTGCCATGGGTACAGCTATAGCGATCATAATGGCAAATGTACCCCAAGACGTTCCGGTAGAGAAAGCAATCACACTGCTGATAAGGAAGATTAAGCAAGGAATCAGCTTGGGAGATAGCCACTCCTTTGCAACACCTGCCAGAAATTGTCCTGTTTGAAGTTCTTTGCATACAGTCCCCAGAGCGAACGCAAATAGTAGCAAAAGGGCAATAGGCATCAGGCCGGATATGCCCTTCATGAGTAGCTGCATATTTTCCTTAAGGTCAAAAATACCCTGAGCACTGTACATGATCATGGAAATGAGTAGGGAAACAACGACACCCACCAGCACCGCCGTTGAACCGGAACCTTGCCCCAATGCATATAATGCTTTAGCACTGAATGTGCCGTCGGGCAGATATTCCTGGGCACTGGACCATCCCGTATACATTAGCATCAAAGGTATACATCCGACCATGATTAATAAAGGCACGATCATGTTGATCAGATTGGGTGGCACGCCGGGCTTCGGTTCCACTTCTGTAATATCTTCGGATACCATGGGTTGTGCATTCGGCCAGAGAACTCCTCCTTCCTGCGTCCGCACCTCCGCTTTACGCATCAGGGGTAGATCCCAGTTGAAGAAGATGACCAATAACACCATAATCAGAGCCAGTATGGGATAAAAATTATAAGCTATCGACTGAATCATCGTGGTAAAGGGATTATCAAAACCCTGGGCTGCCAAAAGACCCAGGATCAGAGCTCCCCATCCATTGAAAGGTATCAAAATACAGGTTGGAGCACTACTGGAGTCAGCGATGTAGGCCAGTTTTTCCCGAGAAATCTTAAGACGATCAAATACAGGTCTAAATAGTGAACCTACCGTGAGTACTGATATGGAAGATTCCACAAAGACCAGCATACCCGTCATCCATGCCATGAGTTGAACCCAAACCTTCTTATCCCGACTTCCTCTTTTCTCGATTTGTTCCAATTTCCTACTGATCCAACCAATAAATCCCTCCACGCCCCCAGATCGTTGTATAAAGACAATGATTCCACCAATTAGGGCACTAAACATGATCGTTCGCGTATTGCCTGCATCGGAAAATACATGTACCAGTGCACCCAATGTGTCCATAAAACCAAGAAATGGGTTTCCATTGTTAATGATCAACCAACCCAGGAACAGACCAAAAATGAGCGATACATAGACTTGTTTAGTGCGAATGGCAAGAACAATTGCCACCAGGGGAGGGAAAATAGACCAAATGCCATAGTCTTGCATGCCCTGAAAATAGATAATTGGGAAGAGACTTTGCCATTGTAGCATCTATATATATGAATATTATTGATTTGTCCATACTTTCACACCATGTTACATCGGCGACGATCCACTTCCCAAGTCACCAGACTACCCGTGCCCTTAGCTCCGGGCAGGACTGTGCAGATGGTCATATATCGTGAGCGGAGGCGCAATTGGCGAATTTCAGTGGGTCAGAAGGCCGTCAATCTTCGTATCCCGGTCACATCATTTTCTTCACCCCAAGGGGATCCCATTGAGTGGGGCATGAAATGGATCCAAAAGAAATATCAACAGGATCCGGGCGTGTTTAATCATTTCTTTTTGCACGTGCCCAATGATGGAAAGATCTACAGAACTGCTTTTGGTGAAATTGAGTTGGTGACTGTTCCTGAGCCACGTTCTGCAGCATTGGGAGAGGTGGAAGATGATTGTATCGTAATCTCTTATCCTGGTGAGTGGGATCAGCAGGCAAAGGGTGAGGTGTTCCCTAAGCTGATAAGTAAGTTGATGGCTGCTAGATTTAGATCAGACTTTTTACACAGGATTGCTTTTCTAAACGAGAAACATTTTCGATTTCCCTATGGTAACGTCATACTCCGCTATAACAAGAGTACTTGGGGAAGCTGTAGTCATACTGGAAAACTCACATTCAGCACCCGGCTATTGCTAGCTCCGCTGCCAGTGATCGATTATGTCATCATCCACGAACTGTCACACATTAAGGTGCATAACCACTCGAAATCATTCTGGAACCTGGTCGCATCAGCCATGCCGGAATACAAACAATATGTCAAATGGCTTCGGACGGAGGGTCATAAATTATACTTTTGATGTTATGAATTTACGTTCCTTGTTTCTTCGACATGTGGGACAGACCAGCCCCGGACCCATGATGACCGAGATCATAAAAGCCCATGGAATGTGGCTTCAGTCGGCCGAGGGACATCGGATCATGGATCTTATTTCCGGGATCGGAGTGAGTGCGGTCGGTCATACCCATCCTGATGTGGTCATGGCTGTGCAACAGCAGGCTGCGCTCTATATGCACACCATGGTGTATGGCGAGTTTGTCTTATCCCCGCAAGTCCAGTTGGCGCATGCACTGGCTCAAAATCTCCCTGACCCCCTGGAGTCTGTTTACTTTGTGAATAGCGGTGCTGAGGCGGTAGAAGGTGCCCTAAAGCTGGCCAAGAAAGTGACGGGGAGGTACGAGATTGTGGCTGCCAGCAGCGCATATCATGGTAGCACCCATGCCACCATTAGCTTGATGAGTCATTCTGATTATAAGGCCCCCTTCATGCCCGTACTTCCGAATGTGCGGCATATCGATTTCAATAATCTGGATCATCTGGAAAATATAACAGCCAGGACAGCATGTGTGATAATGGAAACAGTACAGGCGGAACGAGGTCTATATACACCCGATCCGCAATATCTGTCCGCCGTAATGGGTCGATGTCGCGAAGTAGGTGCACTACTGATCCTGGATGAGATTCAGGCGGGAATGGGTCGTACAGGCCATCTTTTTGGATTCCAGGGATACGATGTAGTTCCTGACATAGTACTACTAGCTAAAGGTCTGGGGGGAGGTATGCCCATTGGTGCTTTCGTTGCTTCTAAAGAGCATATGGATCAGTTGGCATACAAACCGGCGCTGGGTCACATCACCACATTTGGTGGACATCCTGTAAACTGTGCCGCAGCACTTGCTACCCTCAACATACTAACAGGAACAGATCTTATCGGCCAGGTGCCTGCCAAGAGAGATCGATTTCTCAAGCAATTAGATCACCCGGCCATTAGAGAAGTACGACAGGCTGGATTGTGGTTTGCGCTCGAACTAGAAAACAGTGAAAAGCTACAAAAGGCCGTCCGATTGGGTCTGGAGGCAGGATTACTTTTTGATTGGTTCCTGTATAATGACCGATCTATCCGCTTGGCTCCCCCACTGATTATAAAGGAGCGCGAGATCGACTGGGCTTGTGAAAAACTGCGATTAGTACTGGATCAGCTCATTTAATCTGTTGCTGCCTTCTAATCTTGACAAATTTTAGAAAGCAAGTCAGAAACCGTATTTTGAACCTTTCTGCAGGCTGCAAAGGTTAATAATAAAATAGACTAGATATGGAAGAACGACCATGGTTGAAGCATTATGCTACGGGTGTACCAGCTAACATTAATCCTGATGAATACAGCAACCTCCTTACGTTCTTTGATGAAACCTTTGCAAAGTATAAAAAGAAGGCGGCGTTTGTTTGTATGGACAAAAGTCTGACCTTCGAAGAAATCGATAAGTACTCTAAACGCTTTGCTGCTTATCTCCATTCCAGAGGCCTTGAGCCAGGTGATCGCATTGCGCTTATGATGCCCAATATGCTGCAATATCCCATTGCGCTATTTGGTTCACTTCGGGCGGGTTTGATTGTGGTCAATACCAACCCATTGTATACTGCAAGAGAGATGAAGCACCAATTCACCGATTCAGGAGCTAAAGCCATCCTCATTGCTGAGAATTTTGCACATAATCTGGAGAAAATTCTCGCAGATACCAATATCAAAGTAGTTATGACAACCAGCATTGGAGAAATGTTGGGATTTGTAAAAAAGCGAGTTGTGAACTTCGTAGTGCGCAATATCAAGCGCATGGTTCCTAAGTACAATATACCTAATGCCGTAAGTTTCTCAGAGGCTTTGTCGCAGGGCAGTAAATTTTCAATCAAGCCATTCGAAAGTCATCCGGATGATACGATCTTGCTACAATACACCGGGGGTACTACGGGAATCTCCAAAGGGGCGATGCTGACCAATCGGAATATGATTGCAAACATGCTGCAGGTGCGGGCCATCATGATGCCCTATCTAAAGGAAGGAGTAGAGACGATTATTTGTCCTCTGCCCATGTACCATATTTATGCATTCACCGTCAATTGCCTTACCCTAATGAGTATTGGAGCCAGAAATATCCTGATCACCAATGCACGTGATTTGGATTCGGTCATCAGTACATGGAAGAAGTATCCGATCTCCCTGATCACGGGTGTCAATACATTGTTTAATGCATTGCTCAATCACAAAGACTTCAGTAGCATTGATTTCAGTGATCTGAAAATTACCAGTGCGGGTGGCATGGCGGTACAGCAGGCTGTTGCGGTAAAATGGAAACAGGTAACGGGTTGTCAACTGAGCGAAGGTTATGGAATGACGGAGACCAGTCCGGTAGCCAGTTCCAATCCATTGGACGGGACGGCCAAAATTGGGAGTATTGGTGTGCCTGTTCCCTCCACCGATATGCGCGTAGTGGATGAGGCTGGAAATCCCTTGCCTCCAGGAGGTGTTGGCGAGTTGCAGGTGAAAGGTCCGCAGGTGATGAAAGGTTACTATAATCGACCAGAAGAAACGGCCAAATCCATCTTGGATGGGTGGATGTGCACAGGGGATATTGCCACCATGTCAGAAGATGGTTTTTTCAAAATCGTTGATCGCAAGAAGGATATGATTCTGGTCTCTGGCTTCAATGTTTTTCCGAATGAAGTGGAAGATGTCATCGCTTCACATGAAAAGGTCCTGGAAGTGGCTGCCATTGGGGTCCCCGATGAGAAATCGACCGAGGTGGTAAAAGTTTTTATCGTCAAAAAGGACAATTCACTTACTGAAGAAGAAGTCAAAGCATTTTGTAAAGAAAACCTCACCGGTTATAAACGTCCACGATACATTGAGTTTAGAAAGGAACTTCCCAAAACTAATGTGGGGAAGATCTTACGGCGTGCCCTAAAGGAAGAAGCAGAGTGAGGTAGTGTAGAAAACATACTATCCGTATCTTTGCTGAAAGTATTCCACAATACAACCCACACCTCCAGTAATCCGTAGCTTCAGCGAAGGATACCACACCCACACCACAAACTCAAACCCAAACTCAAACCCACACCCACACTACTCAATAGTAATTTCATCAAACATCATCCAGGCAGGTTGATCCGCTTCAGCATGCCAGGATGGGCATCTCCCCATGTTTTCTGCACTGATTCGTACATATCGGGTCTTCCTCGGATTCCTGAATTCAAATTCGTAATCCATGATACTGACATCGCTGTCTCTTCCATGAAATAAAGGCTTTCGATAGACTTCATTGAAGCGTTCTCCATCATTGGAGATTTCAAACACTACCTTGTTCGGCAAGAAGATCCGCTGATCCTGATTTTTAAGTGCATGAATATTAATGGTAGTTACCTCGATTCTTTGACCAAAATCAAGTGTGACCGACATATCTTTTCCCAGATATCCCTGCCATGTACCATCGGCTGCATTGTTTGAACCGACGATACCATCAATCAAGGCTTGATAACCGCCCCCTGTTCGACTTTCGTGAAAGGTGCCGTCATAGGTGATTGGCATAAAGGTGGCCTTATTGAGCTTTACTTCCTTCGTGGTGATGAGATCTGATGGCTTTCCATTTTTTATGGCAAGAGCCTTCAAGGTACATTCACTCTCAATATAGAAAGGCCGGGTATAAGTCAGGCCAAATAATCCTGGGTGTCTTCCATTGGAGCTATACTTAATTTCGGTGCCTTCCTCTGCCTTAAGCGTTACCAAATAGGCTTCAGCTTCCGGCTTGTAGGCGATCTCAATATCAACCATATTCACATGGATAGGCCATTCATCAGTCCGGAAAGCACTGGCGGGCAGACCATGTTGGTTAAAAAGGTTGTGTGTGCCCGTATTACTAAAACTATATCGAACTGCAACAGGTGCAAGGACTAAATCTGAACTCACCAGCACTTCGCTACCATCGATGGTGGCATTGGCGGGGAAAAAGATTTGATCTTCTCCAGCAATTTCAAATCCGGTCAAGGGACCATCTTTAGATAGTAATCCATCCTCCGCATAACGAAAACTAATCCTGATTGCTCCATTTTCTATTGCATGAGAACTGTAAATAGGTCCCGAATACTTGATGTCCTGGATACCATAAGTGCGAGCCATTGCCCAATTAGCTAATCGCTGACCTACATCAATCTTATTCCGGGGATGAATGTTGTACACATTTCCAATATCGTCGACAACCACCATGCCGGTATTAGGTACCTTCGACAGGGTCATCAATTGAGCCTCTCTTACGAGCGATCCATTTAAGTTTTCACCATAGTCGAAAGGTGCGATCTGTACATAGTAAAAAGGCATGGGATAATCGAAAGCTGTTCTCCAACTATTGATCATGGCAGGAAACAAATCCCGGTACACGATCGGATTAGCGGTATTAGCTTCACCCTGATACCATATGGCTCCGGCCACTCTATAATTCTTGATCGGATGAATCATTCCATTGTAGGCAAAGCCGGGATTACGTGGCCACCAGTCGGTCTTTGATAATACTTCATCCCATTTTGAAAATTCAGGATCATCAGCAATAATCTCTGCAGGCGTCCAAACTTCGGCAGCAGTACCACCCCAGGCCGCTTCAATCAAACCGATCGGTACATCGAGTTCTTCATGAAGTTTTTGACCAAAAACATATCCCACAGCACTAAAACCTCGGGCAGCATTTACACTGCTCACCGTCCAGGAAGCATCACAGTCGTCTTGAGGATACTCAGAAGTTGTGCGTGGAATATGCAGCAGTCTTATATCGGAGTTGTCAGCTTCCGAAAGAATCTGGTCTGAATTGTCAAAACCATTGTTCGCAGACCATTCCATGTTACTTTGTCCGCTGCATATCCAGACTTCTCCGATCAGGATATCTTCAAGAATAACTTCATTGGATGCTTTAAAGGTGATGGTATAGGGACCGCCCGCTTCAGGTGTGGGTATGGTGACGACCCATCTTGCGTCGCGAGTGGCCTGTGTTTTATAGGTGTGTCCATCCCAGCTTGGGGTGATCTCGATATGTTCTGAAGCATTGGACCATCCCCACAAACGCACGGTGCTATTGCGCTGGAGGACCATGTGGTCACTTAAAACGGAAGGCAACCGTACAGCGCCTTCCGTAGATGTAGCAAATATTCCAAAAAAAAGTAATAGAAATAATATTCGTTTCTTCTGCATTGTTTATACGACCGTTGTGCTTCCTGGCGAAGCTACGGCATATTGTCCATTTTTGTCTGGTTTTGCAGGAGGCATATCATCCCAACCAAAAGTATCGGGCACCAATTTGACCTGAGAATTTAAGGCATCATCCCATGTGAGCATCTTACCTGAATAGGTTGCCATCCGACCCATAATAGCCGTCATGGTACTTTTAGCTCCCATTTCAGTGTCCCAAAACTTATATTCTCCTTTTGTAATAGCATCGAATAATAGATCGTGTTCCACCTGATAGGGATTTCGATCGTTGCTGTCATCATGATGTAGGATTACCTTTCCGTTGTGTGCAGTCAGAGTACCGGCACCAAAATCGGCTTTACCTTTCGTACCCATCACCGTCTCATTCACTTGATTCCAACAATCTTTTATGTGGCGGCATTGACTATTCATGATGCTTCCATCCTCATACACAAATTCGACATAGTGGTGATCGAAAATCTGTCCGTGATCCTTTCCCTTGCGCACTTCTCGACCTCCCATTCCCTGAGCTTTCACAGGATAGCCCTGCTTCACCCAGTTCATTACATCCATATTGTGGATGTGTTGCTCAACGATATGGTCTCCACAAAGCCAGGTGAAATAATACCAGTTTCGCATCTGATACTCCATCTCAGTCTGGGAAGCTTCTCTGGGACGTACCCAAACACCGGCACTGTTCCAATAGACCTGACCGGAAGTAATGTCTCCAATCTTTCCCTTATGGATCATGTCCATCATCGTAATGTACTTCTTCTGATAGTGTCTCTGAAGTCCAACCACGACGTTTAGTTGCTTTCGCTTAGCTTCCTCCGCAGTCTCCAGCACGCTTCGGATACCTGCCGCATCTGTAGCCACTGGTTTTTCCATGAACACATGCTTGTTTTGCTTAATAGCTTCTTTAAAGTGCATGGGTCGAAATGCGGGAGGTGTCGTCAGAATGATGACATCGCAGAGTTCAATCGCTTTTTTATAACCATCGAAACCTACAAACTGCCGTTCAGCAGGTACATCCACCTTGCTGGCATCCGTAGCTTTCTTAATGTTTTCAAGGCTGCTCTCTAGACGATCCTTAAAAGCATCAGCCATTGCCACCAACTTTACGTTTGATTTGGTATTTAATGCTTGTGTGGCGGCACCTGATCCACGTCCACCACATCCTACCACGGCTACTTTAATTTCATCTGCGACACTATTGTTAAATCCATATCCCCGGCTTACCAGGGGTGCCGTCATTAAACCTCCGGTTGCAATAGTTGATTTCTTCACAAAATCTCTTCGATGCATCGACATCTTATTTTTCATAATGGTTCTATTTTAAAATTTTCTGGAATATCAAAATCAATATACAAAATTATCCACCAAGAACTGTAGCCCAGAATGCTGCTTGCTCTTCAGCAGAAGGCTGATCCACAGGCTGAATGATGCGGAAACCAACAAAGGGGGAATCTGTGTTCCACCAGAAGCTTTTCGGAATCTGAGGGTCTCTCTTCTTCCAATCCAACGTGGATTCAATCCGATTGGCACTACGCAATTCATCGGCCTCACTTCTGAACGATCCTCCACGTACACTTCGGGGATGCAAGGCACTGGGTTTGATCCAGGGATTTTTTTCTTTATCCTCAAAAGTGGCATAAGCATCTGCCTGATATTGATCCAATGTCCATTCGGCTACGTTACCCAGCATGTCGTATAAGCCCCATGGGTTAGGCGACAATAGACCTGTTTTATGAAACTTGCCCTCGGAATTTTTCTCGTACCATGCATACTTTGCTAAGTCCTTCTTCTTTTTTCCAAAGAAATATTTGGCATCTGATCCCGCCTTACATGCATACTCCCATTCGGCTTCTGTAGGCAATCTGAAAAATGTACCTGTTTTCTCAGATAACCATTTACAAAACTGTAATGCAGAAAATTGCGTCATCCCAGCGGCAGGGAAACCCTCCTTACCCATGCCAAAGACAGGGTCTTCGTAGGGAGCACTTGGACGGGTGATTCCGTCTACCCGGGGGTTCCCATCGGCATCCAGATCCATGCCAGGTTCTCGGTAGACAAGGAAAATATCGTGCGTGATTTCATAGGCACTCATGTAAAAAGGACTGATCATCACTTCTTTACGTGGCATTTCGTCTGTTTCCTTGGTTTTATCCTGTCCCAATTTTAATGTGCCACCGGGGACACCCACCATCTTAATTACCTGATCAGACTGGGGTATTTGCATATCGTATCCTTCCGGTTTATCCTGACCTTTTACCAAGGAGAAAGAAAGGAGCAGAAGGACTAATAAATTCATTGTTTTATTCATCATCATTGTGCTTTTAAGGCAATATCAAACATCACCTTGATTTCATCTTTACATTTTATTTGTCCAAATAAAGCAGAGGGAGGTTCAATTTCAAAATCTGATAATTTCAGGTCCTTGGAAGTAGTCAGTTTTCCACCCGCCAGATCCAGCTGTCCTTCCACGCTGACTTCTTTGGATTGGCCAGCCATTGAAAGATTGCCGGTAGCGACCATAGAGGCCGCATCAATTGAAGTGCTTTCAAATGTAATCTGTGGGTATTCTTCTGATTTGAGTGCTTTGTAGATTTTTGCATTCATATCGGCACCCCGTCCACCATCCATAGACAGGACCTCCATTGTGAGCATCACCTTTGTTGGATTCCCGGCATCATCTACTTCCATTGTTCCACTAAAGTCACCTACTTGTGCACTCCAGTCTCTTAAGTTGGAGGTACCTTCTACAATAATTTGTGAATTGCTGGTGTCAATCTTATATGTCTGTGCATATGAGGTAGCAAGGAAAAGCATACATAGGAGTATGCCCGTTATCCGAATCATTTGTTTATAATACTTCATTTGGAAATAACATTTATTCGTTCACAATGTACGTATCAAATTTATCAGAAACATACAGCCGACCCTCTATTCCGAGAATTCCCTGCATATTGTTGTCCTGTAAAATGCGCAAAGAGCTTTCAGGTGACATGATAGCACAGGCGGATGCAAATCCATCAGCCATCCATCCGGTGTCGGCAATTATAGTTGTCGAAAAAATATTGGTAACGCCCCATCCGGTCGCAGGATCAATGATATGTGAATAACGCTCGCCTTTATGCACGAAAAATTGATAGTCTGGCCCGGAGGTCGCAATAGCGCAATTCGCAACCTGAATC
The DNA here is from genome assembly GCA_050298535.1 of Saprospiraceae bacterium. Taxonomy (GTDB): domain Bacteria; phylum Bacteroidota; class Bacteroidia; order Chitinophagales; family Saprospiraceae; genus JABDMH01. The sequence goes on along the minus strand of JBNKUI010000105.1, from coordinate 350,789 downwards.
GTTTTTTCTATCCAGGGTATGGTGATAGACCAGTGATCCCTGCCAGGCGGAGGATCTCCACAGAGGAGGTCACCACCCATGTCCAGAAGAAATGATGTAATGCCATAGCTATCCAGTTTTTCACCTATTTTATCAGCAATATATCCCTTTCCGATTCCGCCAAAATCCAAACTCATGTGAGGCCGTTTGAAGTACAGCAAATTCTGACTGGTGTCGAGTGAAATCAGATTGAAACCAACGGCTTTCTGCACTTTTCGAAGGACTTTTTTTCTGGGAATTTCTTCTTTGGACAGTTTTTCGCGCCAAAGTGTTGAAAGAGCACCAATGGTCACATCGAATGCCCCATTCGTTTGACTTGATACCCATTGAGATTTTTGTATGAGATCACGGAGAGGCGGACTAATGGGATTGGGATCATTTACGATATAATTCCCGCACAATTGTTGTATTTCGCTTGAGGGATCATAATCAGAGAAAATCTGGTTGAGACTATCTACATAGGCAAAGCAGCTGTTGGCCACTTTTTCAGCAACGGATGTATCCTCTGTATATAACGTTAGATATAATGTGGTACCGAGCTTTTCTGCTTCGAATTGATATCTTTTTAGTTTCATGTCCTGGGCATGAGAAGATTGCACAGAGCTTGCTATGCCGCACAGGATTAGACAGAAATTTATTACTTTCCACACGATCAATAGATATAAACACCAGACAATGAAAAGACGAAATTTTCTTAAGCAAAGTTCACTAGCCAGTGCTTTTTCCCTCGTAGGGGTCCACTCCTCGATGTCTGAGGGTACAGAAATGCTGGAGCCATATGATTATCAGATGAAATACGCTCCCCACCTGGGCATGTTTAAGCACCATGCCGGAGAGGATCCTATCGATCAGCTAAATTTTATGGCTGATATGGGATTCAAAGCTTTTGAAGATAATGGCATGAAAGGCCGTGATGCGTCTTTGCAAGAGAAAATGGCAAAAACAATGTCAGATCGTGGTCTGGAAATGGGTGTTTTTGTGGCACATGAAATTTATTGGAGAGAACCCAATCTGGCGAATGGAGATGAAAGTCTGAGAGATAAATTTCTGAAGGAAATCGAGGAAAGTATAGAAGTAGCCAAGCGGGTGAATGCCACCTGGATGACAGTGGTGCCTGGATATATGGATCTGAAAAAGGATATGGGATTTCAGACCTCTAATGTGATGGAATCATTGAAAAGAGCTAGTGCCATTTTGGAACCTCATGATCTGGTCATGGTACTTGAGCCACTCAATCGGTACAATCACCCCGGTATGTTCCTTTCAGAATCGCCACAAGCACATGCTTTATGCAAGGGTGTGGGTAGTCCTTCCTGCAAGATTCTCTTTGATATCTATCATCAGCAAATCACAGAGGGCAACATCATTCCGAATATTGATGCAGCCTGGGATGAAATTGCATACTTTCAGATTGGCGATAATCCCGGTAGAAAGGAACCGACAACGGGTGAAATCAACTATTTAAATATCTTCAAGCACATCCAGGAGAAAGGTTTTGATGGGATTTTAGGTATGGAGCACGGAAATGCGCAGTCAGGAAAAGAAGGTGAAGCGGCACTGATGAAAGCCTATCAATCCGTAGATCAATTCTAGGGAAAATCTGGAAAATTGGGGTGATGCTGTAGAGGTTTTGCCTAGAAGGGTCTTATTTATCCAAGTTGGTATAGAAGTGAGGTATAGCGCGAGCTTTTATTCTCATCAACTTCATCATGTATTAACCATTTTCTGTAAGGTCGAATATTTTATCCATAAGTACCCACTTTACATTTTCCGGAGTACCCGGTAATCGCTTTTGAAACTGGTCCATTAGAGTCTCCCATTCTTGAACTTTGGGATTGGATTGATCCATGGCAGCTTTTCGATTAAAACTAAAATCGTCATTGACTTCCATGACCATAAGCAGTCGGTCCTTCACATGGTATATCTCCATGTGTTCAATCCCAGAATCCACTATGCTTTGAGTTATTTCGGGCCAGATTTTCTGGTGATACTTGATATATTGTTCCATAAGTTTGGGGTCATCCTGAAGGTCTAGTGCCAGGCAGTATCGTTTGGCCATGAGCTATTTTTTCAGATAAGTTAGGAAGAAGTTCCATAAAACTTCATCTGGCGGATCGGCTTCTATTCGAATGGTTTCCTGGGTGACTGGATGTTCAAATTGTAATGTCGCAGCATGGAGGTGAATTGACCGATCCTTGTTTTTACGTCGAGCACCGTACTTGACATCGCCCTTTATGGGACATCCTATGGATGAAAGTTGTGCCCTAATCTGGTGATGACGTCCGGTCTGGGTATGTACCTGAAGCAAATGATATCTATCGCTGCTAGTTAGATATGTATAGGATAGTGACACTTCTTTTGCATCCTTACCTGGTTTTTCACTAACAAAGGATTTATTGGATCGGCTGTTCTTTACCAGGTATTGTACCAGGGTTTGCTCCCTTACTTCCGGCTTTTGCTCAGTAATTGCATAGTACGTCTTTTCGATAATTCCCTCTTTAAACTGCTTGTTGATACTGGCAGCAGCCTTCGGATTGCGGGCGAATATTACAACTCCACTGACAGGCTGATCAATTCGGTGAATGATATGCAAGGTACGCTTGGCAAAGGCACATGCCATCGTATACAGGTCCACTTGATCCTTATGCTGTACAGCAAGTCCAGGTGGTTTATTGAAGGCTAAAAACTGGTTTGATTTATAACAAACCATTTGCCCTATTTGACCAGGGTCTTCCTTCATTCCTCGTCTTTAATCTCCTCGTATTCGACGTAAATGGCTTCTTCTTCAGGAGAAATTGGTTCAGCAGGTTGCTGCTTTATTTTTGGCTTAAGAAATGTGTGATACACGTAGAATCCCACAGCCACAAGAATTAATATTTTGAACATAATTTAATTTTTATGCATCTGATTTCTGTCAATTGAGCCGTCTACCTTGACAGAAGCTAAGGTACTACAAGATATTCAAGTCTATTTGTACAATTATTTCAGTCGCGATCAGTTTATAATTCAACAAACCTAACACTTCTCATGTGTTGGTCATTTCCAGCATTAACATATTGTGGAAAATATTCATGGGTTAAGACTGCCCGGATTAGATAATTATTAAATTTGTCGATTAGATCACAAAAGTACATACGATGAAGTATTCTTTTCGCAACCTGACTACGGCAGGTGGCTGGTTAGTTTTCTTAATCAGTTTTATAGTCTACTTTTTTTCTGCTGAAAGGTCGGGTAGTTTATGGGACTGCGGGGAGTTTATCCTGGGTGCTTATAAGCTGCAGGTGGTACACCCGCCGGGTGCCCCACTCTTCCTTTTATTGGGGAGAATTTTTGGATGGGTAGGCGACATAATGTCTAGTGATCCTTCTAAAATCGCTTTTGCTGTTAACCTGCTTTCAGGGGCCAGTACTGCAGGTGCAGCCATGTGTGTAGGGTGGTCTACAATGCACTTCTCAAAATTATCACTTATCGGCAGATCTGATGAAGAGCCTTCTCAGCAGAATACCCTGTTGATTGTCGGTTCAGGAATTGTGGCAGGATTGGCTACAGCCTTTTCCACTTCCATTTGGTTTTCTGCAGTAGAAGGTGAAGTATATGCGCTTTCAACATTCTTTACGGCATTGACACTATGGGCCACTACTAAGTGGTACAGTTTACCCGATGAGCCCCAACATGATCGATGGTTGATTTTTGCCTTTTATGCAGCAGGCCTGTCGATCGGTGTTCACCTTCTTAGTATTTTGACATTTCCGGCCATTGGTCTCTTCTACTACTTCAAGAAATATAAGGAGCACACATTCCTCGGGATGGCGGCTGCGTTTGGTGCCGGTGTTGTCTTGTTGGGACTTATCCAGGTGCTCATCATCACCGGTATCCCCAGCCTGTGGGCCAAGCTGGAATTACTTACCGTCAATGGATTAGGCCTACCCTTCAATAGTGGACTGATACCTCTGTTTTTGATCATCGGAGGCGTTTTATACTTTGGATATCGATATGCGCATCGCAATCAGAATGCCCTAATCCAGAAGGTGATGGTAGGTCTTTCTCTGATCCTGGTCAGCTACTCTATCATTGCAGTGGTGGTGATAAGAGCAAATGCGGGACCTCCAATTAACATGAATGAACCATCCGATGCCCATAGGTTGCTACCTTATCTAAATCGAGATCAATATGGCGAACGTCCCTTACTCAGAGGTCCACATTTTGATGCACAACCAGTCGGAACGGATGTAACAGAAAAATATGGTAAAGTTGGTGATCGGTACGAAGTGGTGGATTACAAGTATTCATACCAGTATCGTAATGCGGATAAAATGCTATTTCCCAGACTAGGACACAATGATGATGCGCGCAAACAGCTTTACCGGGTTTGGCTTGATAAAAATTCAGGTGTTCCCAATATGGCGGATAACCTGTCATTCTTTTTCCGTTATCAGGTCGGATGGATGTACTGGAGGTATTTTATGTGGAACTTCTCAGGTCGACAGAATGGAGATCAGGGCTTCTTTCCCTGGGATCTAAAGCGGGGGCATTGGCAAACTGGATTGCCGCTGGTAGATGACATTCTACTCTACAACCAGCGTGAGCTTCCTACCACCATGAAAAATAATAAGGCCCGGAATAGCTATTTCATGTTGCCATTTATTTTTGGATTGATTGGCCTTTTCTACCAGTATAAAAGACGAAGAAATGATGCTTTAGGTCTAATTGCATTGTTCCTTATCACCGGGATAGGCATAATCATTTATTCTAACCAGCCACCCAACGAACCACGGGAAAGGGATTACGTTCTGATCGGGTCGTTCTTTACTTTCTGTATGTGGATCGGCATGGGCGTATTGGGTTTGCATCGAATATTGACACGGTTTACCATTAACAAAGCGATGGCTCCCGTAGCACTGGGACTTGTGTTGCTGGCCCCTATTATTATGGGGTTTCAAAACTTTGACGATCATTCAAGAAGACATCTTACAGGTGCAAGAGACTACGCCAATAACTTCCTCGAAAGCTGTGAACCCAATGCCATCATATTTACATATGGTGATAATGACACATACCCACTCTGGTATGCTCAGGAAGTGGAAGGCATTCGGACAGATGTCCGTGTCGTGAACCTGAGTTTGATTGCCGTTGACTGGTATATCAATCAGCTTCGCCGAAAAATCAATGATTCGCCGGCTATCAAGCTATCGATTGGCGCGGATGCCTATCGTGGAGCGAATCGAAATATTCTTTACTTCCCACCAAATGGGGATAGCAGGGCACGATCAATGGATGCGGCTCTCCAGTTTATGGGAGAAGATCATCCATTACCCAGCTCTAGTGGAAGGCAGGTGAAGAGCTATATGCCCACTGAGAATATGTACTTTGACATCGACAAGAGCCGGGTTATACAAAGCGGTTGGATAGATGCTTCTGAGGCAAATGATATTGTAGACCAGATACCTGTGACTGTCAAGGGAAGTATTACTAAAGATGAGTTAGCTGTACTGGATGTACTCAATAGTAATATGTATGACCGACCTATTTACTTCTCAGTGACTACTCGTGAAAGTAAGTTGATGGGTCTTGGTGACTATACAGAGTTGCAAGGCTTGGGACTAAAATTCATACCGATAAAATCACAGAATCAGCGATCGCAGTTTTCGATCCATGGAAACGGAAGAGTGAATACCGAGGCTATTTATGATCGGGTCATGAATAAATTTAAGTGGGGTGGTTTTGATACTCACGATCAGTTTGTGACATCAAGCTTCATACCGAGTGTGTATGCACATAAGACCATGATAGAACGCACCGCCTATAATTTGATTGCAGAGGGACAACCCCAGAAAGCAGTCAATCTTGTAAATAAGTACTTCGAAGTATTTCCACATATGAACTTCCCATACGATGTTCGCATACTGAATTTATTGCGCGTATATGAGCAGGCAGATGCCTATGAGGATGCAAAGCCTCATATGCAGATCTTGGCCAAAGAGACTGAGGAGCATTTGCGCTTTTATCGCAGCCTGAGTCAGGAAGATCTCAATAGTGGATTTGCTGGAGATCAGTCTCAAGCTTTACAAGTAGTCCAGGAGTTGTTACGACTCGCTACCTCTGAAGGTGATACTGAATATGTAAATGAATTAAAAGCTCGCTTTGATGCCTATCAGGTATCGGGCCTTCAAGGATAGAGGTTATGAAAGTTGCCATTGGATGTGATCATGCAGGCTTCCCTTACAAAGAAGCGATTAAAACATTGCTAAAAGGGAAAGGTATCACAGTGCTGGATAAAGGCACAGATTCTACTGATTCAGTTGATTATCCGGACTTTGTGCATCCTGTTGCTAAGTCACTGGAGGTAGGCGATGCTGATCTGGGCGTTTTGATTTGCGGGAGTGGAAATGGTGTAGCAATCACCGCTAATAAGCATCAGGAAGTGAGGGCGGCGATTTGCTGGCAAGAAGACCTGGCAGCTCTCGCACGGCAACATAACAACGCCAACATTGTATGCATTCCAGCCCGATTCATCAGTGAAGATCTTGCGGTTAGCATTGTGGACACCTTTCTTAAGACGGAATTTGAAGGTGGACGACATGCTCGTCGCGTAGGGAAAATGTCGGTATGTTGAGGCTAGTGGGCACGAGTTGCCTTGTGGTGTGGATTGCACTCGCATTTGCCCAGGTAGAGCTGGAGGTTGATCCTTTTGCCGCGTCCTTTATGGCTGAAAATATTACTGCCGGAGAATTGCAAAGCACGCTGGAAGTCATTGCTTCGGATGAGTTTGAAGGGAGGGAGACCGGGACGGAGGGCCAGAAGAAAGCAGCAGCATACATTGTGGAGCAGATGCAGGCACAGGGTCTGGTGAATGCAGGGACGCTCAAGAATCATCGACAGTCCATGGTCTTCAGCACAGTACGATGGGAAGATGCCAGTATTCAGGTAGATGATCAGGCATATGAGCATATGCGGGATTTCCTTTGTTTTCAGGATCAAAATACAAACCTCCCAAATCTTAAGGTCGAGGATGTACTATTTCTGGGATATGGTATTGATGATGAAAAGTACAGTGATTATCGAAAGGCAAGAGCCAAAGGTAAGGTCGTTATGATCTATAAGGGTGAACCCCGTGACAAGGACAGCATCTCCTACATCACTGGATCGAAGATAGGTTCTCCCTGGACTGGAAATATTGACATGAAGCTAAAAGCTGCTGCAGAACATAAGGTCCGGTTAGTGTTAATCGTCGACCCTGATCTCAGAAAAAACATCAGTGCCAATCGTGGCAAAATAATGCGACAGTCCCTATCTATCGATCGGCAGAAACCTGTGGATGTGCCTAATCATATTTTTATTTCGGTCGATCTCGCCAAGAAGATTATAGGTGAGAGGGAAAGCAACTTCAGGAAAAATCAACTCAAAATAATGAACTCAGGTTCTGGCAGACCGCTTCATCTGCCCGTAAACATGCGGGTTAATCAGCACATCATAAAAAATGCTGTTTATAGTAGCAATCTCATCGGACTTCTGCCTGGGATAGATCCAAAATTGAGTGATGAGGTGGTTGTAGTTTCGGCACATTACGATCACCTGGGCAAGCGAGGAGATGATATCTATAACGGAGCAGATGACAACGGATCCGGCACCACAGCCGTCCTGGAGATCATGGAGACACTGAAGGAAGCACGGGATGAAGGGATTGGTCCCAGACGAACGGTCATGGCTGTTTTCTTTACCGGTGAAGAGAAAGGACTTCTTGGATCTCAATACTATTCCGAACACCCCGTTATTCCCTTTGATCAGACGATAGTAGATGTGAATGTAGATATGGTAGGCCGGGTAGATAGTGATCACACGGCTGATCCACATTACATTTATGTGATCGGATCCGATAGACTTAGTACAGATCTCCATGCGATAAACGAGGCAACCAATGCTACATTTACACACCTGGCATTAGACTACAAATACAATGCGAAGGATGATCCCAGCCGGATATACTACCGGTCAGACCATTACAACTTTGCCAAGCATGGTATACCCTCCATATTTTATTTTAGCGGGGTTCATGAAGACTATCACCGTCCTACCGACACTGCGGAAAAGATTAACTACAATAAGTTTACCGCGGTGACCAGACATATCTTTCACACAGTGTTGGAATTGGCAAACCGAGACGAGCGTATCGTCGTGGATGTCAATGATGAGACCACGTATGATCGCTAGCTTGCGTATTTAACTTCAGCAACGCATCATCGTAACCCTTTTTAGATTTCGATTTTTTTCCATTTCCCTTTTCTAAATAGTACTATGAGTACCAATGCCAATACGGTTTCACTGATGGCCACTGCCCAGAAAACTCCGTTGGGACCAAACCCAAGTGTGATGCCCATCAGGTATGCCAGTGGAATCTGCAAAATCCAGAAACATAGAAAATTGACGAAAGTGGGCGTTTTGGTATCACCCGCACCGTTAAATGCCTGGCCTATCACCATCCCATAGGCGAAAAAGATGTAGCCGAGACAGATGATCTTCAGGCTGGAAACTCCATACTGTACCACCTCAGGATGATCATGGAAAATATGCATCATGGGAGAAGCAAATAGAAAATACAGAATCGAGACCCCCAGCAGGAACAACATGGTATAATAGGCTGACTTCCAGACGGATATTTCGGCTCTATCGGGTTGTTCTGCTCCCAGGTTTTGTCCTACAAGCGTAGCGGCAGCATTTGCCATACCCCAGGCAGGAAGGATGGCGAAAATGATCATACGGATTGAAATCGTGTAGCCTGCAACTGCATGTTCACCAAATACAGCAATGATTCTCATTAAAAATATCCAGCTCGCGGACGCGATTAGGTATTGTCCCATACCCCCAATAGAAACCTGCAGCAACTTTCGGATGGTAACCCTTACCAATTTGATGTGCTCCCGACCTATCTTGATAATGTGGCGACCTCGCAATAGTATGAAGAGCTGAAACACGACGCCGATACCCCGGCCAATATTAGTAGCGACGGCTGCACCTGCCACTCCCATTTCGGGAAAAGGTCCCCATCCAAAAATGAAGCAGGGGTCGAGCACCATATTGAGAATGTTGGCAATCCATAGCGCTCGCATGGCAATAGCCGCATCACCTGCTCCCCTGAAAATTGCATTGAGGAGAAACAACAACATGATCACGACATTGCCCCCAAATATGATGCGGGTATAGTTGACACCTTCATTGATGAGTGCTGGTGTCCCACCCATCAGTCTCAGAATATCAGGTGCGAAGATCAGTCCCAGAATGCTGATCACCACTGATATTATTACTGTGATCACTATGGCTTGAAAAGCTGCAGATGATGCACTGTCTTTATTTCCTTCGCCGATCCGCCGTGAGACCATGGCTGTTGTAGCCATACTTAATCCAATGGCTATCGAGTACACCAGCGTGATGACAGATTCTGTAAGACCAACAGTTGCCACTGCATTGACACTGACTTTAGAAACAAAGTAAACATCAACAACAGCGAAAAGTGCTTCCATAATCATTTCCAAAATCATGGGAATGGATAAAAGCACAATAGCCCGGTTGATGCTGCCAGAGGTGAAGTTTTTTTCATCTCCCTTTATTGCCAGCCAAAATAGTTGTATTGCCTTTTTCATGCGAATTAGAGTAGAATATGAGAAGTGAAAATCCATTGTGAACCCCCGGGAAGAGGATCAGGATAAAGAATGAATCTGAAAGGAATGCTTAAATTCGCATGGCTTGTATATCTAACGAGCCCCTAATTTCTAAAAAATCTGAAGATTTCAGACTAAAAGCCAGAAAAACATGAAACCAGTGTGGGGAGTTGATATGGGGGGTACAAAAATCGAGGGAGCTATTCTCAAAGATTCTCAGAATCCGGAGGTACTCTATCGACTGAGAGTGCCTACTGAGAGCGAACAGGGATATGAGCACATTTTGGATCAAATCGAACTTTGTATTACAAGATTAAAAGAGAATTCAGGGATGCAGCCGGACACTATAGGATTTGGAACGCCTGGAGTCCTTGATCCGAAGTTGCAGACCATGAAAAATTGTAACACGGTTGTCCTCAATGGTAAGCCCTTAAAGAAAGATATTGAGAAGAGGCTTCATATGCCTATCAAATTGGCAAATGACGCAAACTGCTTTGCGATTGCAGAAACCAAGCTGGGTGTGGTAAAAGACCACTTCAAAGAGCCTGAAGTCGTCTTCGGAGTCATAATGGGTACGGGTGTCGGAGGAGGCATAGTAGCACATGGACAGTTGATCACTGGACTCCAAGGTATCGGTGGCGAATGGGGACACACATACCTCGACGATTCAGGAGGTGATTGCTATTGCGGTAATGTGGGATGCGTTGAGAAGATATTGTCCGGTACTGCATTCCAAAAGTACTATGAATCAAAAAGCGGGACATTCAGAAAAGGGCATGAAATTGTGGCACGCCACAAAGCGGGCACGGACCCTATTGCTACAGAGACCGTGGAGAGATTACTGCATTTCTTTGGGAAGGGAATTGCCAATGTGATCAATGTGCTGGATCCTGTTGCCATTGTGTTAGGTGGTGGCATGGGAAATATAGACCTTCTTTATACGGAAGGCGTAGAGAGGGTAAAGAAATTTGTATTTAACAATAGGTTGGACACTACCTTTTTGAGACCAAAACTGGGAGATAGCGCCGGAGTATTCGGGGCAGCTCTACTATAGATACGACTATGCTGGCAACCACTGGACTTGAATTTCAATACAATCGAAAAACGAAAATGAATTTCCCGGATGTATTCTGTGGCCGGGGCGAACAATGGCTGATTCTCGGTGAATCGGGAAGTGGAAAGACAACATTGCTGCATCTGTTGGGGGGGCTACGCAAACCCCAAAAAGGGCAGATAATGATTGGCGACACCGATATAACAGCATTGAGTGGTCAGCATCTCGACGTTTTCAGAGGCAGAAATATAGGTATTGTCTTTCAGCAAGCACATTTTGTCAGATCACTGACCATAGAAGAAAATCTCTTGTTGGCTCAAAAACTGGCAGGATTGTCTACTGATTTGAATCAGGTGCACCAGCTACTGGACCGTTTAAATATTAAGGCCAAAGCAAAGGATAAGCCCCATGAGCTCAGTGTGGGAGAAAGACAACGGGCTTCCATTTGTCGAGCCCTTATCAATCGACCCGCGTTGATTTTAGCCGATGAACCCACGTCTGCACTGGATGATCATAATTGCAGGGAGGTAATTCAACTCATTAAAAACCAGGCTGCAGCGGATGATGTTACACTCTTGATTGTCACACATGACAATCGACTGAAGTCAGAATTTGAACACCAGATAGTATTGGATAACTAATATCACACCGACCCCACAATATGAATCTCTTCAAACTAAGCTGGAAAAACCTCATTAATAAACCACTTTCTCTGGTACTGAGTGCTACCTTGTTTGCACTTGGGGTTGGACTCATTTCACTTTTGCTTCTGCTCAATCAGCAACTGGAGGAAAAGTTTGACAAAAACCTGGCAGGAATAGATCTGGTACTGGGAGCTAAAGGAAGTCCATTGCAGCTGATTCTTTGCAACATGTATCACATTGATGCACCTACAGGAAACATCGACATATCTGAAGCACGCGCTTTTTTGCGACCGGATCATCCATTGATCTCCGATGCCGTGCCGCTTTCTCTTGGCGATAATTATCAGAATTTTCGAATCGTGGGAACTACTCCTGAATTTTTGGATTTGTATGACGCCAAAATAGGAGAAGGACAACTTTTTGATATGCATTTCGATGTGGTCGTAGGTGCCAATGTAGCCCGGTCACTTCAGCTCAAGATTGGTGATACTTTTTTTAGTGCACATGGATTTGATCATGAGGATGAGTTGGAGCACGAAAGCGATCATCCCTTTAAGGTAGTCGGGATCCTGGAGCCCACGGGTGCCGTGATTGATCAGCTTATTGTCACTACTACTCCTACCATTTGGCTTGTACATGAACATGAGGTACAATCGGATTCCACCATGCATGAAGGAGAAGAAGAGGACCATGACCACGATGGACATGATCATGAAGAAGAGGACCATGACCATGATGGTCATGAACATAATCCCCTGGCTGATGTGTATCAGGCACCGCTGGAGAGTTATGTAGACAAGCAGATTACTTCTATTCTGATACGATTTAGTGCCCGTAACTTCAGGACATTAAGTATGCAGCGAAATATCAATGAAAACACTAACATGCAGGCGGCTACCCCGGCTATTGAGATCAACAGATTATTTAGTCTGATGGGTGTAGGACTTGACACCCTGAAAGTACTTGCCTGGGTAATCGTATTTGTTTCCGGACTCAGTATTTTCATATCACTGCTCAATTCACTCCGAGACCGGCAGTATGAGTTAGCCTTGATGCGTGTGATGGGAGCTACCCGCATGAAATTAGGTGTTTTGATCATTCTTGAAGGTCTGATGATTGCAGTGATCGGATATATATTTGGCATATTGATCAGTCATCTAGCAGTGGAATACTTGTCTGATTACATGCAGGAAGCCTATCGATATTCGTTGACGGGTAAGATCTGGTTACAGGCTGAAACATGGCTATTGGGTGGTTGTATATTGGTGGGTTTGATCTCCGCCATCATTCCCGCTATACTGGCAATTCGCACCGATATTTCAGAAACTCTGGCTCGTACCTGATGGGTATCTTGTTCCTGAGAGTAAAAAACTGTTATTTTTGCATCAAGATTTCACTCAGTGGAAACCGTTTGATGTGATCCAACGTTAATTTGTCGTCTAATCAATTAAAAAACATGCAGTTGCGATATATTACATTTTTTGTCCTGCTCCTTTCGGTATCCATGCAATCCTATGCTCAGGAGAATACCTGGAAGACGCTTTCAAAGATCACTTACAAGAAGCAGTACGATGAATTGATGGGCTTCAAGGTGGATGTACCGGTCTTCGGAGACGAAATATTGGCCATGGAAGATACCATCATCGATGTCAAAGGATACATTATTCCGGTGGAGGGATATAAGAGTCATCAGGAGTTTATCTTTTCTGCATACCCTTATAGCATGTGCTTCTTCTGTGGTGGAGCAGGTCCTGAGTCAGTGATGGATGTATATGCTTCTGAACCCGTGGAATATTCGACCGATCAGATTACCTTGCGAGGAAGACTTGAGTTGAATTCTACCGATGTGAATCGATTGATGTATATATTGCACGATGCAGTGATGATTGAAGAGGATTCGGAGTCTAACTGATATCCGGACATTATCCCAAAGTATGTTTCCTGAGTATGATGTAATAGTAGTAGGTGCCGGGCATGCCGGTTGTGAGGCTGCAGTCGCTGCGGCTAACATGGGTTCTAAAGTCATGCTAGCCACCATGAATATGCAGACGATTGCCCAGATGTCATGCAATCCGGCGATGGGAGGAGTAGCGAAAGGGCAAATCGTAAGAGAAGTGGATGCTCTGGGTGGCTATAGTGGTATGGTGACGGACCATACTATGATTCAATTCAGAATGCTTAACCGATCCAAAGGGCCTGCTATGTGGAGCCCGCGTGCACAGAGTGATCGTTTGCAATTTGCTCAAAAATGGCGACTAATGTTGGAAGCACATCCCAATATTGACTTCTGGCAGGAAATGGTAAGTGGCATTGTAGTGAAGGATGGAAGGGTAGTCGGTGTGCGTACAGGCATTGGTCTTGAAATATCTGCAAAATCTGTAGTACTGACCAATGGTACCTTTTTGAACGGAATCATCCATATAGGTGAAAAGCAATTTGGCGGTGGTCGGGCCGGAGAAAAAGCCGCTACCGGGATCACTGAGCAACTCCTCGAACTAGGATTTGAATCTGGACGGATGAAGACAGGCACACCACCCCGGATCGATGGCAGATCGCTACATTGGGACCGCATGGAGTTGCAACCTGGCGATGAACAACCTGGTAAATTTTCATACTCCGATACACCGAGATTAGAAAAGCAAAGGCCTTGTCATATCGCATACACAAATCCTCAGGTTCATGAGGTACTAAAAACGGGATTTGACAAATCACCGATGTTCAATGGTAGGATACGTGGCCTGGGTCCGAGGTATTGTCCCTCGATTGAGGATAAAATTGACCGATTTGCTCAGAGAGACCGACATCAGCTTTTTGTAGAACCAGAGGGTTGGGATACCTGCGAAATTTATGTAAATGGATTTTCATCCTCTCTGCCCGAGGATGTGCAGCTCAAAGCATTACGATTGGTTCCTGGCTTTGAAGATGCCAAAATGTTTCGTCCCGGGTATGCCATAGAATATGATTTTTTTCCACCTACACAGCTTAGAATCAGTTTGGAAACCAAGTTGGTTAAGAACTTATTTTTTGCAGGTCAGATTAATGGAACTACAGGTTATGAAGAGGCAGCTAGCCAGGGACTGATGGCAGGAATCAATGCACATCAGGCGATCCATGAAGAGGAGCCATTCGTTCTTAAACGGTCAGAAGCCTATATCGGCGTATTGATTGATGACTTGGTCAATAAGGGTACGAATGAACCTTACAGGATGTTTACATCCAGAGCTGAGTACCGTATATTATTGCGGCAGGACAATGCAGACATCCGCTTGACTCCCAGGGTGTCAGACTTGGGAATGAAAGGTCTGGATCAGCGATTAGATCGGGTGTATCTGAAAGAAAATGATGCTCATCAGATCACACGATTCTTTGAAAAATATAGTGTGGCACCTGAAGATCTCAATGGATATCTGGAAAGTATTGCGTCTGCACCCTTAAAACAGAAGGTGAAGCTCCATAGCATCCTGGTAAGACCTCACATTGGTATTAATGCCTTAAGAAAGGTGCTTCCTGAAGTGGATAAAGTCTTGAGTAAGTTTGATCCTGAAGTTGTTGAGCTGGCCGAGATCAATATGAAGTATGCTGGATATATTGAAAAGGAGCAGGAAATGGTGGAAAAAATGAATCGTCTCGAAGCAGTCAAGCTCCACGATAGTTTTGACTATCATTCACTTCCTTCACTATCGGCTGAAGCTCGAGAAAAACTGACAAAAATTAAGCCGGGTACTATCGGGCAGGCTAGTCGTATCAGTGGTGTTTCACCTTCTGATGTATCTGTCCTTTTGGTCCATGTAGGTCGCTAGTGCATGATTTTCGGTGAGGTGATAGATGACTTGAGTCTTCCCATTGTTGAGACTATATGTGATGTATCAAAGGCAGTCATTTTATGCTGCTGATTTATTGGTATACAGTCCGGTAGTTACTCGAAGGCCGCCAGATTTTGACCTATCTGAGACAAGGCTTGAATCACTGCAAAGCTGGGCTCACGGATGGTACGTAACACCTCTTCTGCTCGTTTCAACCCAGATACTACTTCCGGATAATCGACCACACCTTCCGCATATTGGATACGATAAAGAGCTTGTGCATGGTTTAGTAGACAAAAGCCCTTGGCCTCGATTTGCCAGTCATACATGTTTTCCAGGGCTTCACCATTCTTAAATAGATGAAGCGCTGACTGATAGAGACGTATAGAAGCTGGTAAATCTCCCGTTTCAAAACTGATATCTGCACGCTCTTTTTCCAGAATTGCTTTGTCAATATAGGCATGTGCCAAACTGGACTTATTGCGATCACTTGGCTGCTCACGAAAGGCCACATCCATTTCTTTTATGATACGATCACTGGTATCCATGGCCAGATATTGACTTATGCTATCCATATAATTGTAATCACAATCCTCCTTGACGCCCTCGTGATAGGTATTATTTTGTTGGATGTATGACTGAAAGTCTACCGGACAGCTCAGTAATTGCCAGAATGATAGGATGGGATAATGATTGATGATAAATAGATCAGGAGGTGTCAAAAAGTACTCAACTTCAAACTTCTTTATGAACTTGTCGGGTGTCCTCAAGGTATTACTGGCCCACGTAACGTCGATCAGATGGTATTCATCCTTTATTTTCACAACATTCCATGCATGATCGGGCTTCGAAAAGTCTGTTTGAAACAAATTGCTGTACCCAGAGATTGTGTATGCCTCGATATCGGCATATTCACAGAGTTCTTTGAAAAGTTGGGCGTATCCCCAGCAGACTGCCCGCCTTCGTTCCAAAATATCGTTACTGCTCTGATTGATCCGTCGATTACCATTTTTATATGCTTCGTGATCATAATCCAGATAGTTTATGACAAAGCTGTATAGTGATCTGACTCGAGATAATTCGGAATCAATATTCTTGGTAAGATCTTCGGAAATTTCTTCCAAATCAAAAGATTTGGGTTTATACCTTTTAGCGTGCGCATCTATTTTTTGGTATGGATCATCCTGACCGAAACTATCCGTTACAGTTGACAGCATTAGTGCAATGACCAGCAATAAAGCTTTGGGGTATAGTTTATTAATCAAAACAACCATGGCAACTCAAGTAAAATTAAAACTTCAAAATCAAGCAAAAGATTATTGTAATTCAAAAATTTTCTATCTCAATTGCAATTCAATCGATCTAGTTAGTCTCCTATCAATGAGTCTCCATCTAAATGGCATTGTTTTCTAATCGTGTTTTATGGTATCTTCAAGTGGATCTAATCGGATTTTGGACTTGAGCATTACCGACCCTCATATAAAAACTGGAGATTCCTCATGGGCTATCACTGATTTTCTTCCACGACCTATATTAAGTCAATTCATACATCGGATCTATTATCTTGAAAGTCTAGCGAGGCCAACCCATCATTCAGAATTGTGGATTCCCTCTGGCACGGTAGAATTAGTGATCGATCTTGAGGCTCCATTCAAGCAGGCCCTTGTCGGTGAAGAAATGAAGACACGTCCTCAGGCTTTTATTACAGGGTTATTTGAAAAGTGTTTGTCCATAAAACCTACTGGAACCATACGGCAAATAGGTGTTGTCTTCAAAATTGGCGCATTTTGCAGATTCTCAGATCTGCCCTATTCTAAAATTAAGGGACAGATTATTCCACTTCCAGAAGTTTTTGGAAAGGATGCTGCTCGCTTATTATCATCATTGGACTCTTGTCCCTCAGTATCTGATATGATGATAGAAGTGCAATCATTTCTTTGTGGCCGATTATCCTCTCAACGATTTACTGATAATCCATTCATTGATCAAAGTATCACTACCATCGATCGCTATCAAGGCTATGTAGCAGTCTCCACACTTTTGGATGGTCACCATATCTCTCCACGTCATTTTCGCAGAGTATTCAAACGATATACGGGCATAAGTCCAAAAAAATACGCCCGATTGATCCGTCTCATGCATCTTGTCAGGAAAGCACGGGAAAAAGAAATGAGTCTTTCAACCCTGGCAGATATCCATGGATTCTATGATGTTTCCCACGTATATCATGAGTTTAAAAAAGCCACAGGCATGTTTCCCCAACAGTACTTGCAGTATCCTCAGCCTTTGTCCCAATTGTTTTTTCAATAATCAGCTTTCATCGGCGGGTCTTCTAAGCCTACTCTTGAAATCGTCATAGAAGCGGTCCCACTTTGCTTTTACATCTTCCTCAGATTGTTGATACGTTGGCATCAGGCTAATCTGCCCTGGAAATTCTTCCACATACATGGTCGTAGATGGAAACGCAAAGCGTACACCTAAATGTTCAGCCCATCGAAGGATGGAGAGATACAGTGATTGCTTGATACGGAGTTCATCATCGTATGTACTGGCTACCATATAGGCTCGTACAAAGATATCTAGCGAGGAAGCACCCATATTATTGAAGTAAACGTAGTAATTCTCATTAGAGACTTCAGGATGCTCAATTATTATCTTTTTAACCCCTTCAATGTAGGCTTCGATCAGAGCTGGGGGGGTATCATAAGTGAGTCCTACACTCGTATTAAAAAGTCTATATTCTCTAACTCCTTTATTGACTACGCTTGCATTGGCCATATTACCATTGGGTACTGAAATCACGCTAGTGTCAGGAATCTTGATACGGGTGGACCGGAAACCTACTTCGACCACAGTTCCCATAAAGCCATCCCCTTCAATCCAGTCTCCAATCTGGAAAGGTCTGTCAGCAAATATCATCACAGAACCCAGAAAATTTTTCACAGTGTCCTGGGCGGCTAGAGCCAAAGCCAAGCCACCAATAGAGACACCGGCTATCAGCGCCGTAATGTTGAATTCAAGAAAGCGAAGGATCTGAAGTATTCCGGCTACAATGACAATGATCCTTGCTATTTGGTGCAGTATGGGAATAAGTTGATCGTCCATACGGCTGGCCGTTTGATCTGAAATCCGCCTAAGATAAGCCATGATCAAATTAATGATTCGAAGACAAAGCAGGACAATAAGTATGGTAAGTGCAATACGTAAGCTCACCTGTACAAATGCACTAAGTTTTATAGGCAATTGGAGTAGAGGTGTGAGTACTTTAATGGCCCAGACTACCAGGAGAATACTGCCAATACTCGCAATTTTCTTTACGAATCCTGTAAAGTTTTCAACCAAAGTCAATTGTACACCGGATAGCTTTCGAATGATGAATCGCAACAAAAAGGATACTGCCCAATACACGACGAAGCCTGTAAGCAACAAAATGAGAATACCGATATACTGCCAAAGTTCCAGCCCTAAAAATTTCTTCTGATCGCTTGCAGGAATCAAATTGATAAGTAGGTCTGTTCCTAAGGGATAAATACTCTTATGCAGTGATGGAATGACGCTCGTTGTTTCATCGGAGTAGTGCCATCGATTGCCTGTTTTCTGCAGGTAAATTTGCGGTAACTCATTGGGGAAGGGAGTGTAGTAGGCTCGCTGACTCACAGTGTCAATATAGTCCGATTCTTTGGGCAGAAGATTCATCTGTACATACAGACCTTCTCCATCAAATATCTGCTTCAATTGAATGGCCCACTTGACTCGGGTGATGCTATCAGCATCTACAAATGCTTCTGCTGACTGCCCCGGATCATAGTGTTCACTCTGTAAGTAGTATAAGTGCACCCACATGGCATCATGTGGGGTGGACATTGTAAGCCTTTGAGCATTATTTTGCCCAAATACAATGATAGCAAGGAGTAGGAAAGTAGATATCAGAAAAAATCTCATAGGATACTTTGGTTTTCGACGCAAATTAAGTCATAAGTGTGACACTGACCTCTGACTGTTAACAGGTAGTATATTTCAGGATCTATACTATTGGTTAAATTTATCATCAAGATACTCAAGTAGACTTTCTAAAAGAGGATGTCCTAAAAAACTACAGTGTCATAACCAGAAGTAGAATATGAATGCTAAGAAGCGAAAAAAGAAAAGCAAGTCGGTCTTTTCGTTCTTTACAGCACTTACTAATAGGCATATAATCATTGTCTTAGGAGTGGTTTCTTTTCTACTCTATGTCAACACATTGGGACATGACTTTGTATTGGATGACGCAATCGTGATCACAGAAAACGTTCTCACAGAGAAGGGCGTTGCTGCTATTCCAGATCTCTTGACGCATGACTCCTTTTTTGGTTTTTTTCAGGTGGAAGGCAAAGATCAATTAGTCCAGGGTGGGAGATATCGCCCACTTTCCCTGATTTTATTTGCTTTCCTTTACCAACTATTCGGATCTACACCATTCGTTTTTCATTTCGTAAATGTTCTTCTGTTTGCATTTTGCAGCATTCTGACGTACAGGTTACTACATTCACTGCTAAGCAAGGTCGTCAAGGGAGAGAATGCTCGCTTTTTATCTTTTTCCGCGGCTTTATTATTTGCTGTCCATCCTATTCATACGGAAGTGGTGGCCAATGTGAAGAGCGCAGATGAATTGCTTTCATATCTTCTTTCAGTAGGTGCAATGATCCTGGTGTTTAAATCCAGTAAAGCCTCTACCCGTGATTGGGTACTGGCAGGTTTATTATTTTTTATGGCGCTCCTGGCCAAGGAAATTGCAGCTACTTTCATCGGCATTGCTTACTGTACCATTCTGTTGCTTAGATCGGCATCTTTTAAGACACATCTGACTAAGTTGCTACCTTTTATGGTGTCTTTTGGTGCTTATCTGTTCTTGCGAATAGCCGTTCTGGGATTGGATGTAGGAGGCAGCACTCCCCCGCGAGAACTAATGAATAATCCATTTCTTAAACTGGTGGATGGTCAGTACATGGACATGACAACGATGGAAAAGTGGCCCATGATTATTCAGGGATTGGGCATGTATATCAAATTGATTTTTCTTCCTTATCCTCTGACCCATGACTATTATCCCCGGCATCCCGACATAGTGGACTGGGCGGATTGGCAGGTGTTGATCAGTCTTGCTCTATTGATTATTTCAGTCCTGCTTGTTGTCAGGTTTTGGAGATCTCGACCCATCCCTGTGTATGGACTACTCATATTCTTTGGCGGACTTTTTCTGACATCCAATATCTTATTTCCCATTGGCACCAATCTATCAGAAAGGTTTCTGTTTGTACCATCGCTCGGCTGGTGTATCGGCATGGCTTGGATAGCCACTGAGATGATCAAGAGTGGTAGGAAAGTACCGACTTTCATACTGCTTGGAATAGTCATTATTGCTTTTTCAGTGATCACTGTGACAAGGAATCCAACCTGGAAGAACAATTATCGGCTGTTTACAACCGATGCAGAAACCTCATGGAAGAGTGCAAAAGTGCAGAATGCTGCGGGAGGAGCTTTGATTGCACAGGCAATGACGGTGTCAGATACCACGGTGCGAAACCAAAATCTAAGACTGGCCACGCGGCATCTTGACCAGGCAATTCAGATACATCCTCTGTATAAGAATGCTTATCTACTCCTGGGTAATGCTCATTATTACCTCGAGAGATACGAAACGGCCATTACGTACTACAACAAGGCATTACAGCTGGATGGAGGTTACGAAGAAGCAGTCAACAACCGCGCATATGCGTATCGAGACTATGGACGGTTTCTGGGCGAAACGAGGGGTGATATTGCAATGGCGATGACGTTTTTGCAAAATGCTGTAGAGGTTTTACAAGATGATTATGAAACGAATCGTTTACTAGGAGTGGCCTATGGCAACAATGGACAACCCGCTAATGCTATCAAGTATTTCGAAAAAGCACTAGAACAGGAGCCCAATAATGCCTGGATTAACTTTAATTTAGGACAAGCATATCGAGCTATTGGTGATTCCGTCAATGCAAATCGTTATATTTCGATAGCGAAAGCTCTGAATCCTGAAATTGGCCGATAAAATGAAATCTGTTGCGAACACATACAGGCATGGTATCTTACCTGGGCGTAATCCAGTACCGGGAAGATTGCTCTTTGTGTTCCCACTAGTGTTGGCACTTTTGCTTCTTTCTCCTGCCATTATGTTTTCTCAAAGTCTGGAAGATCAATGGGTCGATTCCATATACAATGAGATGAGTCTGGATGAACGTATTGGTCAACTCTTTATGATACGCGCACATTCTGACAAGGGACCGGAGCATATATCTGAAGTAATACAGCAAATCAAGAAATATCAGGTAGGAGGCTTGTGCTTTTTTCAGGGCACTGCTGAAAAGCAATCTGCCCTCACCAATCGATATCAAGTCCTTAGTAACAAAGTACCGATGATGATTGCTATGGACGCGGAATGGGGTCTCAGTATGCGCTATAAAGAAGGAGTGATTGAATGGCCGCATGCCATCATGCTCGGAGCGATACAAGACAATAGTCTGGTCTATGATTATGGAAAACAGATTGGGGCGGAACTCAGTCGCATTGGTGTACATATGAATTTTGCCCCCGTGGTGGATGTAAACAACAATGCCCGAAATCCTGTCATCAACCATCGATCTTTCGGGGAGGATAAATACAACGTCACTACCAAAAGCTATATGTATATGCGAGGCATGCAGGATAATAATGTAGCTGCATGTGCCAAGCATTTTCCGGGGCATGGTGACACCGATGTAGATAGCCATTATGATCTGCCTGTCATAAATCATGACATGGACCGTTTGGAAGAAGTAGAGTTATTCCCTTTCAAGACGTTAATCAAGCATGGTATTGCTAGCGTTATGGTTGCTCATCTAAACATCCCAGCCGTCGACGATCGGGAAGGGTGGCCAACCAGTCTCTCTGAGAAGATGATCGACCAACAGCTGCGCCGGAAAATGGGTTTTAATGGGTTGGTTTTTACTGACGGACTGGAGATGGGGGCTGTGGCGGATAGGTTTGAAAATGGTATTGTAGAGGTGGAAGCTTTAAAGGCTGGGACAGATATGCTGCTTTTGCCAAATGATATAGAAGAAGCATTTCGACAGATAAAGAAGCATCTCGATGAGGGCTCCTTACCTATGGATCGAATCACAGAAAGCGTCAAGCGCGTTCTGAGGACTAAATATCGACTGGGATTATATGAGTTTAAACCTGTCGATGAAGTAGGTATTAGACTCGATCTCAACAATTCCAGGGCTTTAAGCCTCAAGCATCGTTTGATTGAAAATGCCTTGACTTTGGTACGCAATGAAGAGTCATTGTTGCCACTGATCGAAGGAAGTGTCGATATTGCTTCACTTGCAATTGGAACCCCTGTCTTGTCTCATTTTCAGGTGATGCTCAACGAATATGAAAAGATTCCAAGGCACATACTGCCCCATCAGATTTCTGATGTACAAAAGACGGAGACTATATCAAAACTTGCCTCGAAGGATGCAGTAATCGTTAGTGTCCACAACATGAGTCAGCGAGCCAGTAGAGACTTTGGTCTGGATCCGTCAACCATATCACTGATCCAGGGATTGAGTCTGCGTACCAAAGTCATCCTGGTTGTGTTTGGCAATCCTTATAGTCTTAAGTTTTTTGATGATATCGATAATGTGGTGATGTGCTATGAAGACGATCGGTTGACGCAAAATATAGCAGCTCAAGCAATATTTGGTGCCGTGGGTTTCAAAGGTAGATTACCTGTCACTGCCTCTGATCGTAGTACTTTTGGGATGGGAATTGATACTAAATCTCACCTACGCATCGGTTATTCAGTTCCTGAGCGAGTGGGTATGTCAGTGGATTCTATTCGGGAAGTGGATCACATCATCTATGAAATTATGCAGAAGAAGGCTGCGCCCGGGGCACAGCTACTAGTGGCAAAGGAGGGTAAAGTAGTATATCAGAAAGAGTATGGATATCACACCTATAAGAAGGTACGGCCTGTGCAACGTGATCACCTATATGACCTGGCAAGCGTCACTAAAGTGACGGCGGCTACACTTGCTGTCATGAAACTCTATGAAGAGGGGAAGCTGGACCTAAACGCTCCGATCAGTACTTACCTCCCGGAATTAAAAGGGACCAATAAGGCCTCTATGACGTTGGAGCAAATCATGACCCATAAGGCCGGACTTAAGCCGTGGCTCCCATTTTATCGGGCCACCCTAGATGATCAGAAAAAGCCAGATTCAAGATATTATCGTGATAAACCCTCCGAGGCATTTAATGTACGAATTTCGGAAGGTCTGTACCTCAGATCAGACTATCCGGATACGGTCTTTCAAATGATAGTCGACACAGATCTTCGCAAGAATAGAAGTTATCGATATAGTGACCTGGGATTCTATATGATTGCCAGAATCATTGAGCGCGTGGGTGGAATGCGACTTGACAATTATGTTCGTCAGCACTTTTTTGATCCATTGCACATGTCTCGTACCACATACAACCCATTGGACCGTGTGCGGAAGGATGAGGTAGTACCTACTGAAGTAGACAACTATTATAGGCATTGTGATTTACAGGGATTTGTGCATGACATGGGAGCTGCTATGGTTTGTGGTGTCAGCGGTCATGCAGGATTGTTCAGCAATACCAGCGATTTGATTAAGATCTATCAAATGCTGCTCAATCAGGGATACTACGGTGGAAAGCAATATCTGAAGGAGGAGACTATCAAGAAATTTACCCGCAGAGCAAATGGTTCTACACGAAGAGCTTTGGGGTTTGATATGAAAGAACTTCGAAGTGGAAAATCATGTAATGTATCGGAATTTTGTTCTGAAAACACGTTCGGCCACTATGGTTTTACAGGTACTTGCGTATGGGTAGATCCCGACTATGACCTGATTTATATTTTTCTGAGCAACCGGACTTATCCAAGCATGGACAATAATCTTCTAAACAAGGAAGAGTACCGATCTAAAATTCAGTCAGCCATATATAAGTCGTTCTTGCCCTCATTCGTTCAAGATCAGTCATGAATGTCATTTCTGCCATCGCCCGTAGGTATTTGTTTGCACATAAGGGTACACACTTTATAAATATCATTTCGGGGGTTACCATTTTTGGCCTTTCGGTGGGTTCTGCAGCTTTGATTCTGGTGTTGTCCGTATTCAATGGGTTTGAAGAGCTTATTGCGAGTATGATTAACTCCTTCAATCCTGACTTGAAAGTCATACCAGCAAGTGGTAAGTTCTTTGATGACGACACCTTGCTAGTGGAGGATTTATATCAAATCGAAGGAGTTATACAGGTTTCACGTACGATTGAAGAGACCGCCATCTTTGAATATGACAGACTACCTACTCCAGGCACAATGAAGGGAGTAGACGCAGCTTTTAGAAGTGTGAGTGATATCGACTCCACGATGATTGAAGGTCCATATCTACTGAGAGATGAAAAAGCAGACTATGCCGTATTAGGCTCCGGGGTAGCCCGCAATTTGTCAGTGGATGTCTTAAATGTGTTTCAGGGTCTTAGCATCCATATGCCCGACCGAAAAGCCAGCGCTACTTCCACAAGACCTTACCGGACCAAGATCATTAGGCCAGTAGGCGTTTTTTCTGTTCAGCAGGATATTGACCTCGAGTATGTCATAATACCTCTGGATGTGGCCCAATCTCTTCTCGGACGACAGGGAGAGATAAGCGGCCTTGAAATTAAGGTTGATGAGACGATCAATGATCTGTCAGCTATTGAAAATGCAGTACAGGAACGGGTAGGTGATAAACTGGATGTGCAGACATTGTACGAGCAGGATGAGGAATTTCTCAAATTGATGAATATTGAAAAATGGATGGCATATTTGATTACCAGCCTCATGCTTCTTCTCATCACCTTCAATCTCATTGGTTGCCTTTGGATGATTGTGCTCGACAAGAAGCAGGATATCGCCATTCTGAAAGCTATGGGTAGCACGACGAGTTTCGTTAGAAAGGTATTCTTGCGATTGGGAATGTACTTTACAGGCGGAGGGCTCTTGATCGGAATTCTCCTTGCTGTCATTCTCTATTTCCTCCAAAAGCAATTTGGATTGATCAGTATCGGTCCGGGATTTGTGGTCGATACCTATCCTATCTTGATGAAGGTCTCTGATGTCTTGATTGTATCCATGACTGTCTTGATTATTGGATTCCTTGCATCCATCCCGGCAGCCAACCGCGCTTCGCGGTTAGGGAGTTACATTCGGGAAACGTAAAACAACTCCAGGATCCTGGAGGTTGAATACTTGTAAAAGAGGCAGACAAAGCGTATCAGATATCATATATTTGCCGCAATTTGAATAATATGGATTCCTGGGAACTTGACTTTGAATATCTACGTATTCAACACCACATTAAGGATGCAATGAAGCGTGATAAGCTTCCTGACCTGCAAGCGATTCTGTTTCTCATTGGAATACAGGAAACAGGAGTGTTCAGAAATAAATTCACAAAGGAAGAAAAACAGGATTTGATGCATGTGGCCGTATGTGAGCTGCTGTCCAGCGATGGTTATTTTGAGTTTGTAGGCAGAGATGAGGATGGCTGGCCACACTATAATCAGGTGAAAAACATGGAAGGAGGAAGCTTAAAAGCTCAGGAGCTCTTATTAAAATCTAAGGTTGTTCAGTATTTTAAAATCCATGATTCAAAGTATGGATCTTTTTCTCAGAGTTAGGAAGTCTCTTATAAACAAAAGTTATGACGATAAAAAAATGGTTTTATGCATTGGCTGTGATAATACTATTCACCCAGTGCAACAATAGCGGTGAGCAAAAGGTACTCATCGAAACGGAGTTTGGCAACATGACAGTTTTGCTGTATGACGAAACACCAAAGCATCGTGACAATTTTATCAAGCTGGTTGAAGAAGGATTTTATGATGATCTCCTATTTCATCGGGTGATTAAAAATTTCATGATTCAGGGAGGTGATCCAGACTCCAGAGATGCAGCAGCAGGCCAGATGTTAGGTCAGGGTGGTCCTGGATATACCATTCCCGCAGAGATCGGCGAAATACATTACAAAGGGGCGTTATCAGCGGCCCGCCTGGCTGATCAGGTAAATCCAGAAAAGGAATCCTCAGGATCACAATTCTTTATTGTACAGGGTACCGCAGTACAGGATGCTCAGCTGGACCAATGGGCGCAGCAGAGTGGTGTTGAGTATACACCCGAACAAAGAAAAATCTACCGGGAAATCGGGGGATATCCCTATCTGGACGGACAGTATACTGTCTTTGGAGAAGTGATTGATGGTCTGGATGTAATCGACAAGATTGCCAATGTCCAGGTAGGCCAGGCGGATAGACCCATAGAAGACATCCGGATGAAAATCACTTTGCTTTAAGAGCTTTTCATAATTCAAGGGATGATACAAGTAAAGTACATTACATGGGCTATATCTGCCATGCTTATGCTGGCATCATGCAACAGACCCATATCGCAGTTTATTTTTGATCAAGAGGAACCTAAGGCGCCGACTACCATCAATTTTGTCAATCAGTCTGAGAAAGCCGATAGTTTTTACTGGGACTTTGGTGATGGTACCCGGTCCACAGATTTGAATCCATCTCATCGATACCTTAAAAGTGGATCCTATACTGTGGTGCTGAGTGCCAGCAATGGAAAAAAGGCCCGAGCATCAGAACAATCAATCGTTGTGGATCCTCCCGGTGTCGCACTTGTGGAGCTACAAACTTCCCATGGTAATATGTTGGTGGAGCTCTACGATGAGACACCACAGCATCGAGATAATTTTATGAAACTGGCATCAGAGGGATTCTACGATAGCTTACTGTTTCATCGAGTCATTCAGGGTTTTATGATACAGGGTGGTGATCCCGATTCACGGGGAGCCCGGCGTGGAGCACGGTTGGGCATGGGTGGACCCGGATACCAGATACCTGCAGAAATCAGCAAGGATCTGGTGCACATAAAGGGGGCTCTTTCAGCGGCCAGGACGGGAGATGCAGTCAACCCCGAGAAAAAATCATCGGGTTCTCAGTTTTATATCGTCCAGGGACAACCTATGAGTGAGGATCAACTAAAAATGTTTGAACGACGGAAAGGACTCGAATACACCGATGAACAGATAAAGATCTATTCTGAACAGGGAGGAACCCCATTTCTTGATATGGAATATACCGTTTTTGGACGTGTCATTGAAGGTCTCGATGTGATCGATAAAATTGCTGAAGTTCAAACGGATGGAGCAGATCGTCCTGTTGAGAATGTAACAATGAAGGCAGTGGCAATTGAATGAGTTAAATCAAAATGAAATATAAAAAGACCGACTAATATGGAAGAGACCAACGTGTACATGGGATTTGATATTGGAGGTACCGGTATCAAAGCGGCGATCATAAATGTGGAGACGGGTCAGCTGCTGACCGAGAAAATGAGAGAACTTACACCGCAACCTGCTGATCCCAAGTCGGTGGCTAGCAAAATCAGCGAAATGCTTGGTAAATTTGACTACGAGGGTCCGGTGGGAGTAGGATTTCCAGCTATCATCCATCACGGTGTCGCTAAGTCAGCTGCTAACATTGATAAAAAATGGATAAATGTCAATATTGAGCATTTGCTCACCGAGAAGACAGGTATGCCTTTCTATGCTGCCAATGATGCAGATGTAGCTGGACTCGCTGAGGTAAAGTTCGGGAGTGCAGATTCTGCTGGTACCGTTATTGTCTTGACCATTGGTACTGGGATCGGTTCAGGTATGTTTCTAGATGGTAACCTTGTACCCAACACAGAATTTGGACACCTGTACTTTAAAAACAGCATTTATGAGCATTATATCTCCAATGTGACCCGCAAGAAAGAAGACCTAACCTGGGAAGAATGGGGCAAGCGGTTTAATGGATATTTAGAACATCTGGAGACACTGTTTTCTCCCGACCTATTTGTACTTGGAGGTGGCGCCAGCAAGAAATTTCATAAATACGAAGATCAATTTACTATCGATACCAAAGTCGTACCTGCTGAGTATCAAAATGATGCGGGAGTGCTAGGTGCTGCCATGTATGCGAGTCAGCGAGTTTCATCGTAATAACATCAGTTTTTGCATATACTGCAAGCCTTCACTGGAAAGCTGTACCAATACTAACCCTCGATCTAAATTGCTGATATCAATCTCTATGTTCTTATCTTGACCAGCGCTGATTTGTTGACTGAATAGTAAAGCTCCTTGCAAGCTGGTGACCTGAAGAATGCCCTCTTCCTTAAGGGCAGGCATCTTAACATTGACTAGATTTCTGGCCGGGTTGGGAGTTATCACAAATTGGTTCTCATCAGTTATATAAACATCCAACACCATAGAATACTCAAATGAACCATCCATGTCCAAGGCTTTCAGGCGATAGTAGTAATGCCCTCCTTTCGATAGAAAGTCTGAAAACTGATATTGAGAGGCGTTGACTTTAGAGTCATTACCTTTGGTGGGGACAATGCCAATTTGCTGAAAGCTGTTTACTCCATTGCTACGTTCGATTTCAAAATGCGACGCGTTGATTTCCAGTCCGGTTATCCAGGAAAGAAGCACCTGCTTTTCTCTGTGCTCTACCTGTAGAGTTAAAATTTCGACAGGAAGAACCCCAGTCTCCACCAGGCGATAAATAGTGCCGGAAATGTTAGCTGCATATACATACCCTTCTTCATCAGCACCAAAAGAAGAGATGTTTTGAGCAGGTAGTGTTGAGGTCACTGATATCATATTTCCTGGTGCAATACTCAATGTTCTAATCTCATCACGCACATAGTCTGCGAAAACGTATTGACCTTTGAACTCATCATAATTATTACCTCGAAATACCATACCACCCGTCACTGAAAGTCCAGGCCCGGGACCATACCAGTGAATGGGTTCGACGAAAGTTTTTACACATTCGGACTCACTGCAGCCCGGGCAATCGATGTTGCCTTCACGACAACTCCAGCCGTAATTAAGACCTCCTACATGATCGGAGGCATTGACATAGTTGATTTCTTCACGATCACTTTGACCTACATCTGCGATCCAGATGTCGTCACCGTCAAACGAAAATCTCCAGGGATTTCTTAAGCCATAGGCCCAGATGATATCCAGAGTGTCCCCAGTGGATTGAACAAAGGGATTATCGTCCGGCACTTGGTATGGAAGCTGATTTACGTCGATACGAAGAATTTTACCGAGGTGAGAGGTTAGATCCTGGCCCGTTTGATGTGGGTCGTTTCCACTGCCGCCATCCCCGCTGGCAATATACAGATAACCATCAGAGCCGAAGTTAAGGTCACCGCCATTGTGATTGGAGAAAGGTTGCTCGAAAGTCAGTACGATCTCGCCCGAATTAATATCTGCGATATTGCTGTCTGCGGATACCTGATATCGTTCCACCACACTGACCAAATTGTTGCTTGCGGTAGAGGTGTAATAAACGAAAAAGTAGCCATTGGTCACGTAGTCCGGGTGAAAAGCTAATCCAAGTAGACCTCGTTCACCACTTCCATTGCCCACCTTTGAAGATAGATCAAGAAAGCTCTGAGGAAGAATAGTGCCGCTTTTGTCGACTATACGTATGCTACCTTGCTGCTCTACAATAAAAAGTCGGCCAGACTGATCTGATGCATTGGCAATGTCTACAGGATTGTTAAAACCCGAAGTAAATACTTCAAGGGAAATTTGCGCGTCCACGTCAAAGTTAAGGGCAAGTATACAGATACATATATAGACACAGCGAATCTTCATTATTTAAGATTTAAGCCTTCCTGGTTTCTAAGATTGACGCGTACTTGTGTGTCGTATATGCTTCAGTGTATTCGCGTGATTTTTCGCGACAGCTAAAAATGGTAAAGCTAATTTGAAGAGTATGGTCGTGACAAATAGGAGGTGTATCCGTAAAAAGAACGGTTAAATTTCGTGATTAATTGTCACTAATCCAATCTAATAACAAAAATCCCATATGTTAAAATTGTACAGACTATGGAATGGTCTAGATAATGTGGCATGGTTTGATATAAGGTCGTAAAAACTTGAGCATCTATGTAATTAATTAATTAAATTATACTAATACGTTATGGATAAAAGAAACCAAAATCTACTTCCGTACAAGAACCTAAGATGTTTTGACTCAACATTACAAACATTGGTGATGATGGTGATCGTGTAGGGCGGGCCCTGGCTCTCTAAGTTGTTAAAGAGTTCTGCTAAGACAAGGGGATTACTGAAACGTTCACATTGCTCCAACCCTGAATTCTGGGGTCTTAAACACTGGTTTTTGTGCGGATTTTTATTGTCTATTTGTTGCTTTTCACAATTAATAGAAATTTAAATCTCAACTGGGACTCTTGAAGCTCTTCAGTCCTGTGGCTTTTTCTATTTTTGCCGGGTCCAAAAGAGAATAAAATGTCCTCCTTTTTGCACCCTTATACGTATCACCCCAGCTATAAGAAACGCGTTGCCTATTTCTCTATGGAATATGGCATAGACCAGGCTTTGAAGATTTTCTCCGGTGGTCTGGGATTCTTAGCGGGTTCTCATATGAGAAGTGCTTATGACCTCCGGCAAAATCTACTGGGGATTGGGATCTTATGGAAGTATGGTTACTATGAGCAGATGAGAAAGCGTGATCGAGGTATGGATGTGGTATATGTGGAACGAGACTATTCCTTTTTGGAAGACACTGGAATTGTCTTCGACATTTCAGTGGATAAACATCCGGTAAAGGTGAAGGCCTGGTACCTTCCACCCGAAGTCTTTCAAACAGCACCCATGTATTTTCTCTCTACGGATTTGCCCGAGAATGATTATCTCGCTCAGACCATTTGTCATCACTTGTACGATTCCGACACTGCCGCTAAGATTGCACAATATATTCTGTTGGGGCAAGGTGGGGCAAAACTCTTAGAAATAATAGATTATAAACCTGATCGTATACATCTCAATGAGGCACATGGATTACCGGCAGCTTTTTACGAGTATTATAAGCATAAAGATCTAAAGAGGCTCAAGAAGCAGTTTGTCTTTACCACGCATACACCGGTGCCTGCAGGTAATGAGATTCATGATATTCACTTCCTAAAAAAGATGGGTTTCTTTCATGATATTTCGTTGAGTGAAGTTCGCAAGATCACATATACGACAACTGATGATTTCAATCTCACATTAGGTGGGTTGCGAATCGCTTCCAAGGCTAATGGTGTATCTAAGTTGCATGGTGAAGTAGCCCGTGAAATGTGGTCTTCCTATGATCATGTTGCTCCCATTGATCATGTCACAAATGCACAGCACAGTAAGTATTGGACGGATGAAGGGATTGAGCAGGCACATTCAGAAGGAGACATGAATGCAGTAGAAGAACGAAAGAAAGAATTAAAGAAGAAGTTATTTAAGATCGTTGCTGATCAAACGGGTAAGATCCTGGACCCGGATATTTGCACTATCGTTTGGGCCAGGAGATTTGCTGGGTATAAGCGAGCAGATCTTTTAACTCGTGACGTGGTTGCTTTCGAAAAACTACTTTCCAATCCTGAGGAACCAGTACAAATCATTTGGGCAGGAAAACCCTATCCAAAAGATTATAATGCTATTAGTGTTTTCAATCGACTGGTACAGTTATGTGTTCCTTTTAAGAATGCAACCGTACTCAACGGTTACGAATTGGCCTTATCAAAGCTGCTAAAGCAGGGCGCTGATATTTGGCTTAATAATCCTCGAGTCACCCGCGAAGCGTCAGGTACCAGCGGCATGACCGCTGCTATGAATGGAGCTATAAATTTCTCTACATATGATGGTTGGATTCCTGAATTTGCCAAGCATTTAGATAATTCCTTTATTATTCCTTTAGCAGATCTCACTAAGAGTGAAGAAGAGCAAGATCGCACGGATCTAAAAAACTTGTATCAAATTTTATTACAACAAATTCTCCCCATTTACTACCACAATAAGGAGAAATGGCTTGAAATAATGAAAAACAGCCTTTCATCAATAACACCTGCCTTTGATTCAGGTCGAATGGCAGACGATTACTATAAAAAGATTTACTAATGCGTTTTCCCAATCCGGTTGCGGTCAAAGAGATTGCCCTACGGTTTGGTGGAAGGCTGGTGGGGGATCAGGAGCAGTATGCTCATGGGATTAATGAAATACATAAAGTCCAACCAGGAGATATCACCTTTGTGGATGTTGAAAAATACTACCACAAATGTCTTTCATCCGCTGCTACCATTATTCTTATCAACAAGGAAGCACCATGTCCACCGGGTAAAACACTCATTATTTTGGACAATCCCTTTGATGTATATGATGCTATGGTAAAGGAGCATCGACCCTTTAGTCCGCTTGAAAAAAGGATTTCCGAAACGGCTGATATTCATCCTAGCGCCATCATTGAGCCTGGAGTGGTCATTGGCAATCATGTTACCATTGGTGCAAAGACCTATATTCAGAGTCACTGTTATATTGGGGACTATTCGAAGATAGGATCTCATGTGAAAATTCAGGCGGGTACCCTTATTGGTACGGATGCTTTCTACTTCAAGTTTCAGGAAGAAAGCTATCGACAGTGGTGTAGCGGAGGTGATGTGATTATTGAAGATCATGTAAACATTGGAGCAGGTTGCACTATTAATAAAGGTGTGTCAGGAAGTACAATTATCGGTGAAGGTAGCATCATAGACTGCCAGGTCCATATTGGCCATGGGGTAGAAATAGGAAAAAATTGTCTGCTGGCTGGGCAGGTCGGGATTGGTGGAAAGACGATTATTGGTAACCGTGTCAAAATATATGGCCAGTCCGGTATTAGTAATAATCTTGTAATAGGAGATGATGCGACTATACTGGGACAAAGTGGAGTGACCCGAAATCTTAAGGGTGGAGTCACTTACTTTGGATTGCCTGCTGATGAAGCAAAGAAGCAGTATGCTCAGTTGATCACCCTCAGAAGATTGGCTCAGGCAAAAGATTCGAATTCATCCGGTGAAGACAGCGATTAGATTACGGGTATACGGCAAAGTACAAGGAGTCTGGTTTCGGGCCAGCACGCAATCAAAAGCTCGTGAATTAACACTTACAGGGTCCGTTCAGAATGAGTCGGATGGATCTGTACGGATCTATGCCTATGGATCTCCGGATAAAGTGGAAGAATTAAAATACTGGTGTGAAGCTGGAGGACCTCCACATGCCCGGGTAGACCGAGTAGTGGCGGAATCCGTAGAATGGCAGGATGTACAGGATTTTATCATTGTTCGATCTAAAAACCGATCATGAGATCAAGAAATATTAGCTTCCTTAATCATAATGGACAGACACTTTCTGCTCGTCTGGATTTGCCCGTCATTCCTCAGCCCCGGACCTATGCCATATTTTCCCATTGCTTTACCTGCAATAAAAACTTACAGGCTGCCAAGGAGATTTCGAGAGCACTGACAGCTGAAGGCATTGCTGTACTACGTTTTGACTTCACGGGCCTCGGAGAAAGTGAGGGAAAATTTGCTGCTACCAGCTTTAGCACCAATATCACGGATCTGCTTGCTGCTGCTGAATTTCTGAAGCGATCATATGAAGCGCCTACTCTCTTGATCGGCCATTCCTTTGGGGGTACTGCCTCCATATTTGCTGCGGCAAAGTTGCCAACTATAAAGGGTCTTGTGACGATTGGATCTCCAGCTGAAACAGATCATGTAGGGCAATTATTCAAGGAGGCCTATCAGGAAATATACAGTAAGGGAGAAGCCAAGGTAACCATTGCAGGCCGAGTCTTTACGATCACGAGCGAATTTTTAAAGGACCTGGATACGCACAATACCCTGGAAGTACTAAACGATCTGAGAAAATCAGTTCTCATAATGCATGCACCTTCTGATATGCAAGTAGCCATTTCTCATGCCCGCAAATTGTATGAAGCGGCATTTCACCCAAAAAGTTTTGTTTCTCTGGATCGTGCTGATCATATCTTAAGCGATAAAAGAGATGCTCATTATGCAGGACAGGTGATTGCGGCATGGTCAAATCGGTACATAGATGCAGATCCGGTCACTATCGAGTCCAATCATCAGGTAGTCGGTAGTCTGGGGTCGGAATTTAAATTTACAACGCATATTCAGGCGGGAAATCACTTCCTGATCGCAGATGAGCCGAAGTCTGTACAGGGCGATGATCTGGGGCCTTCTCCCTATGAATTATTGAGTGCAGCATTGGTTTCATGCACTACGATGACACTTCGGATGTATGCAGATCGTAAGAAGTGGGCATTGGAAGAGGTACTGGTACATGTCGATCATGAAAAAATCTATGCGGAAGACTGTGATGAGTGCATGAAGGATGAGAATACCAAGCGAAGCAAAATAGATCGCATGCACCGATTTATAGAGCTTAAAGGTGATTTGTCAGATGAGCAGCGACAACGAATGCTGGAGATTGCAAATCGTTGCCCCGTTCATAAGACACTTGAGCAAGAAATGGTAATCCATTCTTCCCTCAAATAAAAAAGGGGTCGCTTTAAAAAAGCAACCCCGTCTATATTTCTAGAATTCACCTTTTTTTATCCCAGAATCTTTTGATCCTGCATCATAGGTTGTGTTCTTCGACGCTCACCAGTAGCTTTGGCTATAGCATTGGCAAGGGCCGCTGCCACCGGAGGTAGGGAAGGTTCTCCAAGACCCGTTGGATCAATGCCATTGTCCACAAAGAAAGTTTCGATTTCTTCGGGTGCCTCGCTATGACGTATCAGTCGATAGTTATTAAAATTGCTCTGCTGCGCCTTTCCGTCTTTGAAAGTCAAAGCACTGTAAAGAGCATGCCCGATGCCATCTACAATACCTCCCTCTATTTGATTGAGGGCACTGCCAGGATTCACTACAATTCCACAATCTACAGCACACCAAACTTTTTTCACCCGGGGCTGATCGTTTTCCATCACTACGTCCACGACCTGTGCGACATAACTATTATGGCAGAAATATGCAGAAACTCCTCGGTGAACTCCCGACGTTTCCTGTCCCCAATTTGCCTTTTCTTTGACAAGTTTCAATACTCCGGCATAGCGCTCGGCATCATAGTCATTGTTTTCACCCACTGGATTCGCAATGGCTCGATCGAAGAGTTCAAGTCGGAAATCAATAGGATCCTTACCCGCGGCTTCTGCCACTTCGTCCAGGAATGACTGCTCCGCAAATGCAATGAAATTTGACCGGGGAGCTCTCCAGGCACCGGTCGAGATATTAGACTCTTTACGGTGATTTTCAGCCAAATAATGATCCACGGCACCAGCCGGATATCGGTTGGCAAAAACCGGACTACCGTGTGTGCCGGCTCCTCTGACATGAAAAGCCGTCATATTGCCGTTTTCATCCAGTGCGGCTCGATAGGTCACCTTATAAGCTGGCCGGTAAGTACCTTGAGTCATATCATCTTCTCGAGTATAAACGAGCTTTATAGGAGCTCCAGCCTTCTGTGAAATCACCGCTGCCTCTACTCCGAAGTGACCATACAATCTTCTACCAAAACCACCTCCCATACGTGTCATCATGATGGAGACATTGTCTTCAGGCATGTTGAGCACCGCTGCGACTGTCTTACTTAGAAACTCAGGCGTTTGAATTGGCCCTTCTAATTCCGCCTTGTCCGCAGTAACGTTTGCGTAGAAGTTCATGGGCTCCATAGTGTTATGAGCCAGGAAAGGGGCTGTATATGTCTTTTCAACTATTTGGGCAGCCGAGGCGAAAGCAGCTTCTGGATTACCATCTTTTCTGGCGGCTTCTGCCGTTGGTTTTGAGACTAAATCTGTCAAGGTAGCCTCATGATCTTCTGTGCTTTCCAGCTTGCTGTCAGCTTCCCACTCTGCATTTAGTGCTTTCTTTGCCTGCATGACCTCCCAGGTTGAGTTTCCTACAATGGCAATTAGCTCTGGAAATGCATTGGCATCCGACCACTGTCTCTCTACTCCATCAGGAAGCGAGTTGATAGCAAATGCATCTTTTATACCGGGCATGGCTTTTACCGCATCTGCATCAAATGACTTCAGTTTCATTCCGAACGCGGGGGGATGCTCTATCATGGCTATCAGCATGTTTGGTTTTTGCACGTCCAAACCAAAAAGTGGCTTGCCGGTGACAATGTTCATGCCATCCACATTCATCTGGCTAGTACCAATGATTGTGAAGTCCTTAGGATCTTTGAGGGCTACTTCTTCAGGTACTTCTACATTGGCTGCAGCTGAAGCGATTTCACCATAACCGGCAGATTTTCCAGAACTGTGCGAGATCACACCTTCACTGGTCGACAACTCCTCCACAGGTACTTCCCATTCTTTTGCAGCAGCTTCCAACAGCATTCTGCGGGCTGTAGCACCTGCCATGCGAAGTCCCTGCCATCCTGCTCGGATGGATTGACTTCCTCCGGCAAGTTGTCGGGTAAATTTGTTCTTGTCAAGTCCTGCTTGCTCCACGACGACATCCTTCCAGGAGACATCCAATTCTTCAGCTACGATCATCGGCATAGCTGTTTTTACGTTTTGACCAATTTCAGGATTGGGTGACATGATCGTCACCACACCGTTGTCACCAATTTTCAAAAAGGCGTTAATATCAAACCACTCACTGGGCATTGCCTTCACCTGGTCAGGTGTGGGTGCACAAGAGGCAAGCCAGCTAAAACCGAGCACCATACCTCCACCGGAGGCCGCACTGGCTTTGAGAAATGACCTTCTTTTATATCTAGTCTTTATTATTTGCATTTGAAGTTAAATTTGAGATTGACAGAGAATGATTACATATTTCCGGCTGCGGTCTTGATGGCTTTCTTAATACGCAAGTAAGTACCACAACGACAGATGTTCCCGTTCATCGCCGTATCAATATCTTCATCTGTAGGACTGGGATTGTCCTTTAATAAGGATGCAGCACTCATGATTTGACCCGCCTGACAGTAACCACATTGTGGAACATCATGCTCGATCCATGCTTCCTGTAGAGGATGCGAACCATCTTCTGACAGTCCTTCAATTGTTGTAATCTCTTTGTCACTAACACTGGAAACTGGTAAAATACAGGATCGCGTAGCTACCCCATCTACATGAATTGTACATGCACCACATTGGGCGATACCACATCCATATTTAGTACCGACAAGGTTGGCGTGATCACGCAATACCCACAGCATCGGAGTATCAGGTGCCACATCGATCTGATGAACTTTTCCATTGATTTTTAAATCAAAAACGGCCATAGCTTATAAAACTTTAAATAGGTAAGGAATTTATAATATATAGAATTTTCTAGTCTTGGAGAGTGTCAATGTATAGCAAGTATTGACTTTCGGCACCTTAATTTAAGAAATTTCCAGGACAGAGGCTGATGTTTGCAGCCATACATATGATTTGAGGAGGTAATGTCCTAAATTATTTTAAAGAAATAATCCTGTTAGGCACTCTTTTTATCTTCTTCCTGCTCAGCTGACTTCTTGCCAGTGGCTTTCTTCAAGGGTTTCTTCTGTGCTTTTGCCTGATTGATACTTTCTTGCAGTGCCGTCATGATATCTACGACAGGAGCTTCTTCCTCGGCAAGCATGACGATCTCTTTACCTTCAATTTTGGCCTCTACTATTTCCATCACGGCGGCACGGTACTTATCTTCAAGCTCTAACTCTGCAAAAGGTTTCTCCATAGAAGATACCAGCGTCTCTGCCAGCTTCAACTGTGCTTCATCTGTCTCGGCGGCTCCTAAATTAGGTACCTGCTCGATATTGCGTAGTTCTGAAGGGTATCTGAGTTTGTACATCATGAGGCCCGGACCAGATGGGGCGATAAGGACTACATTTTCCTTGTCACGCAGGACCACCTTACCGATTCCCAGCTTGTTACTATTCTTCAAGGTTTCACATAGCAATGAGTATGCCTTAGCCGCCACCTCTCCATCAGGTCCTGCAAAGTAGGGTGTGTCGAACAACGCCGGGTTGACTTCGTCAGCATCCACAAAAGCTTCAATATCTATTACTTTAGTACTTTTCAGCTTGATTTTCTGCAAGTCCTCATTATCGATGATCACATACTGATCAGATTCATATTCATAGCCCTTTACTATGTCTTTGGGGCCTACGGCTTCTTCGCAAACCTTACATACCTTCTTGTATCCAATAGGGCCGTTATCTTCTTTATGAAGTTGCCGAAAGCTTATACTGGCGCCAGACTCAATGGCACTATACATTCGAATGGGTATGGTGACTAGAGAAAATCGTATATGTCCTTTCCAGATAGCTCTCATTTCATCGTGTTTTGTCTCAAATACATATCAAATTTTATACCAATATTTAATCACCAGTCTATCAGGTGTTGAAATACAGGCTCTCGATATGTGCCATTGTTGGTAATGCTTGCAAATTGCACCAGGCAAGTGATCGAAGGTTCAATCCAGACTGATGAGTTATCATCTTCTGTTTTTTCTTCGATGGGTTTTTCAATCTCGGTGCATTTGTCGATCAGCTCCCTTATCTCTGCCATTTTCTTGCTATCAAAGCCGGTACCTACCTTTCCTCGATAAATGAGATCACTTCCCTGCACCTCGGCAATATGCAGGGCACCAAAGGTGCTACTTCTTTCATTATTCCCTTCCGTAAATCCGATAATGGCAACTTCCTCTTCTGTGCGAAATTTAATCTTGTACCAATCATCTGATCGCTTTCCCACTTGATATTTCGAACCTCTACGCTTCGCAATGATACCTTCCAGATTCATGCTCCTTGCCGCTTCCAATAAGGCGGCACCATCATCCATGCCCTGACTAAACCGGTAGTTGGTCCCTTTCTTGATACTGTCTTCGCACCAAACCCTTCGACGCTCGAGAGGCTCGTTGATGAGTGATCGACCATCTACATACAAGCAGTCAAACAAATACGCATAAGCCGGATTTCGCTTAGTGGCCTGCTGTATTTTGGCAGGGCTGCTGCTATGCATGCGACTGATAACCTTTTTGAAATCAGGTCGACCCTTTTTGTCAAGGCAGACAATCTCACAATCAAATATTCCGTGTGAAATCCGAAACGAGTCGGACACATTCTGCAATTCTGGGAATTGATCTGTAAGATCTCTTTGACTTCTGCTTCGGATTTTGATTTGCCCCTCTTCTACATGAATAGTAGCGCGGATGCCATCCCATTTCACTTCATAGATATATTCATCTTCATGTGGAGGCAGATTTTTTCGCGGATTGGCTAGCATGACTCGAATCGGGTCATCCATGATTCGTATGATATCACGATCTACTCGTTCCAGCAGCCATTCCTTTTCTTTTGTATTGTGTATTCTGAATTCTCCTGCCAGCTGAGGACTTGATAGCCTGAAATAAAACCCGTCCTTCTTTTCCTTTGTGATCTCATATTTTCCTCGGGCGAAGATCCACATCATTCCTCCCCCATACTGCCCCTTAGGTATCTCACCATCAAATTGGAGATACTCAATGGGATGAGGCTCCGTTTGTACCGCCAACCGCTTTATACCCGGCTTGTGTGGCATACCCCTGGGGACGGCCCAGGAGAGCAAGGTCCCATCTTTTTCGAGACGCAGATCGTAGTGCAGTCTGGAAGCATGGTGCCGATGAATGACGAATGCATTGCCATCAGTCTTCATAGCAGATGGAGCTGGTTCCGGGGTTTTAGAGAAATCCCGTTTTTCACTATAGGCCTTTAATTGGGCCGGGGTCTTGTAAAATTTGGATTCGGGAAGGTTTATTTCCGCTCCGGATCGCTGGGTTTCATCTGTATGCAATGGGACCGAAAAGCTGTCGAAGCCCTCCCAGGCATCTCCCTGATCCCGCACCATTTCGAAGACATTCCTTAGATGAAATTGGCGGGGATCTTCCACTTTCACGAGTTCTGCCCATGGCAAGGGCATGGAGACAGGAGCAGGCTCACGCCCTCTTACACTGTACGGCGCTACAATCGTCTGAGAACCCCGATTTCTATAGATGTCCACGAGTAGTTTTCCCTGCCGGGCTCCCTTCGGTATTTTTAATGTCGTGTCTGCTTTGTATCGGGCGACAAAGCCCTCTCCCAGAAGTTTGACACAGGCAAAGGATGTGTCATAATCATAGTGCGGTTCAATGGGAATGAAAATGTGAATGCCTTTCCCTCCACTGGTTTTCACAAAAGGATGGTATCCAAAGGAGGTCAAGAACTCTCGAAGATGCAGCGCAATTTCAATGATTTCTTTGAATGGCTGACCCTCGGGAGGATCCAGATCAAAAATGATAAATGTGGGATTGTCATGATGTGGATGCTTATCCTGGCGAATGTGTAACTCGATGCAAGCAAGGTTTGCCAGCCAAACCATGCTTGCTT
Organism: Saprospiraceae bacterium; assembly: GCA_050298535.1. Lineage (GTDB taxonomy): Bacteria > Bacteroidota > Bacteroidia > Chitinophagales > Saprospiraceae > JABDMH01. Next base: position 310,235 of record JBNKUI010000105.1, on the reverse strand, counting down.
CTTCTGTAGCCATGACGTAGTGCTTCTTCTTCTCTTTACCCAGAGGTACACTTTCTATCCATTCAGGGGCCCAGTCAGGCTTATCTTTCTGGAAGAACTGATGGGCTGTGATGCCATCCGGAAAACGTATAAGTGACAACGGCCTTCGACTGATGTAGCGAAGTATGGTAGGGGCAAGATTTAAATAATAGGAGACCAGTTCTGCCTTAATGATTCCACTTTCAGGAAAGAGTACTTTCTCCAGGTTAGTGAGTTTGATCTTACGCTTCCCCACTTTAGTTAGCTGAAACTTAGCCATAAATCTAAGATGAGAGTTTTCAGGCTAAGCGGCAAGTACTTTAGACTATTTGGATTGCTCGTTCAGATTCCAGTTGTAATCAAGAAAATCCAGTTTGGTATCACTATCGAGCTGGACAGGACCATATTTGTTTATAAAGGCAACCAGGGACCCTGCCTCGTCCTTGAAGTCACCTTTAAACCAGTTAAAAATCGAAGAGACTTTACCTTCGGACACTTTGTTGCGACTTTCATCCGCTAGAAATCGTTTCGCCTGGCTTGTGAGCTGCTGATCCAGCTTTTCTGGTGTATAGGCATAATGCAGAAGTGGGGGACAGGATACGGAAGCGCAATTGACAGCAAAATGTATCCGGGGCTCATCAAAGTGTGCCCGAATGATACCATGCTCTATGTTGTTGAGGTCGTATTCGTACCCTTCGATGTTGATGAATTTGATATCCCAGACGGTATTAACGAAAGGTATACCATTCTTTATGTCTTTGATACTTTTGACAGGATAGTGGTCGATGATTAGCTTTACGGTAAACGCATTGTATGCGTTGATCCAGTAGGCTAACTGTTCTTCTTTACTCCAGTTCTTGTCATTGGGATGGGCACTGGAGAGGAGATCAAGGTACTGATTGAGCGTATTGCTGTCAGCAATGAATCCGGGATAATCTACCCAACCTGCTTCATCGACGTGTTTTTGTAGAAGACTGTCCCATATGGAGTGACTGATGGGATTAGAATCTGAGGCTTTTTTGGAAACTCTGCAAGCTCCCAGCAGGAGCGCTATAAAGAGAAAGAGATAGAGACGCATAGGGCGTTCAGATTTGGTAGCTACCTATCGAACGTGTAAGAGACACCTAAGTTCAGTGACTTGGTAGAAATCTCGTCGGCTGATTGACCTAATCTTGTATCCCCAAAGAAATTCTGAATCATAGCTTCGCTGAAGAGTGAAAAGTTATCCCATAGAGCTAATTCTACACCGATTCCGGCATTATAGGTCAGGTAGGTATTGTTTTCACTGTAGCCTTTCAAAAATCCTCCTTGAAGTAGTCCATCGTTATATTTGGGAGGTTTTGGAGCATTATTTCCAGATGATTGACCCTTTAGTAAAGGTCCCTGGTAGTTAGCTCTCATCACCCCATGGTATGATGCTCCTCCTTTTACATACACTTGCAAGTCATCGTCCTTATAAAAGGCATAACGAAGATGTATAGGAGCCTGAACCTTATGAATTTCATTTTGACCTAATAAAGCATCGTAGGTAAGATTGTCATATACAAGGCCAAGGTCCAGACTGACCTTACCGAACTCTATCACTGCTCCCATACCAAAAGCATTGGCGCTCAACCTCTGGTCATCTATTTCATTTCTTCCATATCCTGTGTAGTTTTCAATGATATGTCGATTAAACTGACGATAGGCCTGCACTTTCGTCTTTAGCTTTGTCACCCCAATATCCGTGATAGGCTGCATCAATTGCTGGATGATGCCGGATTCATCCATGATCACTCCGGGCTGCTCGGCCATGGGTAAGATCGCTACCTGCTGCATAAGTGGATGATAATCCAATGGCCGATTGTCCACCTGCACAAAGTGGTCTCTCAATGCGACAGGAGATGCTTGAGCATTCATCATCTTTCGGGCATTCCAGGCTCCAAGGAACGCTCCCTGACTCAATGCCGTACTACGAACACTTTCGAGTGCGTTTGCTTCTTGTATTCCTGTAAGTACGTCTCGGGATGCGATCTGTGCCATGGAAGTTGTACGTCTGGATCCCCTAGATGTTTTCTCATTCGAGACTACAGCTACAGATGTAGCAGCGTCTGCCTTCAACTGAGCCCCCGTACTGATTTGGCCAGAAACTTCTGTGTTATCATCAATGGCTACTACCTGCTCAGAACTTTTGTAGGTATCTGAATGTGCAAATTGCTGCTTTTGTACAGGTACAGGTGCAGAATCTGATGGATACACGGCCAGGAAGCGCAATACAGTGACCAGTGCCAGAAAGATCATAGTCATTTCAGCGACCTTAGCGGCAATCGTCCTGCGCCGGAAACTGAGGTGATCCAGTTTATGATTTAATAGCTGCCAGGACTCTGGATTATAAGGTACGGATAGATGTGTCAATGCCCGTCGAGCGATCCAGTCAGTACGAGCTGCATCTTCCGCTGCGATCTGCTCCATTTTATTTTCCATGAGGGCCCATGAAGCTTCATCATAATCCACGACCAAGTTGGACAGACTCCCCTTAGCAAGATCATCGATATACGACAGATCTGCGTCTCCACTCTCCATCCTTGCGTTCAACAAATCCCAAGAAGACGTATCAAGCGGAGCCTGATAATCTTTGAGCCTTTGTCTAATTATGTCATCAAATCTGTTGTCCAATGCTATTTCTTTTTTCTAGTACGATCAATCAGTGCCTGCAATTTTAACCTTGCTTTCACCAGGTTTGATCGGGAAGTGCTCTCGGAAATATCCAGTCGATCGGCAATTTCTTTGTGCGAGTACCCCTCGATCACGTACATGTTAAACACAGTACGATACGCGGGGCTCAGCTTTTGAATGCATTCCAGAATCTCCTTTTCGGAGCACATACTGACAGCATCCGGTGTATTATCACTCAAATCGTATGCCTGATCGAGATCATCCGTTCTTCGCCTGGATTTTTTTCGATAATAATCGATTGATGTATTGATCATAATCCGTCGAATCCAGGCACTCAATGAGGTTCCGGCCTTGTACTTAGAAATATTTCTAAATACTTTGATAAATCCTTCGTGAAGGATATCCAAAGCCTCATCCTGGTCTCCTGCATATCGAAGACACACTCCCATCATGCTGCCATAATGGTCTGTGTATAGCTGCTTTTGTGCCCATTTTTCTTCTCTGGCACATGCGGCTATGAAGTCGCTTTCATCATGATCGATCTTCAATACAAAATCCATGCAAAAAATAATACCACTGGTCTATTACCCAAGTTAGCTCAATAGAAACGCATTCAAAAATTGGTTTGCTGCCTTTAACACTTAACTAACAAGTTACACACAGGGCTGATGCATTGACATTGACCCACTTATGAGAGAATAGTCACTAACAATTGCTTTAAATTCAAAAACTATGAGTGACAGTTATTATATGTTATTGTCTAATTATAAATTTGTTAGTTAGAAATGAGCGCTATAAGTAATGAGTGAAGGCCTGACATCTGATACCACTACAGCTGATAATCATGAGATACATACCCTTAAGGGGATGTACAAAAACTATTTTCTGGACTATGCGTCCTACGTGATCCTTGAGCGGGCTGTACCGAGTATTGAGGATGGACTTAAGCCCGTGCAGCGCAGAATACTGCATGCCATGAAGGAAATGGATGATGGTCGCTATCACAAAGTAGCGAACATCATTGGGCAAACTATGCAGTATCATCCACATGGAGATGCTGCCATTGGCGATGCATTGGTGAAACTAGGTCAGCGGGATCTGCTGATCGATACGCAAGGAAACTGGGGTGATACCCGAACCGGAGATTCGGCGGCAGCGGCACGATATATCGAAGCCCGTCTGACCAAATTTGCTCTGGATGTGGCTTTCAATAAGGACACCACAGAATGGCAATTGTCCTATGATGGTCGTAAGAACGAGCCCATCAACCTACCCATGAAGTTTCCCCTGCTATTGGCACAGGGAGTAGAGGGAATCGCCGTGGGACTGTCCACCAAGATTATGCCCCACAATATTGGTGAGCTAATCAAGGCATCCATAAAAATCCTGGAGGATAAAAAATTTACCATATATCCAGACTTTTCTACTGGAGGTCAAATCGATGTTTCAGATTACAATAATGGGAAACGAGGGGGTAAGATACAGGTACGTGCTAAGATTGAAAAGCAGGACAAAAATACACTGGTAGTCACCGAACTGCCCTATGGAGTCACCACTTCATCGATGATTGAAAGTATCATTAAGGCTAATGATAAGGGCAAGATCAAGATCAAAAAGGTGGTCGACAATACTGCACAGAATGTGGAGATTGTCATCGATCTGGCGTCTGGTGTCTCACCGGATCTTACCATCGATGCGCTCTACGCTTTTACCAGTTGTTCTGTATCCATTTCGCCCAATGCCTGTGTCATTGTAGATAATAAGCCAGAGTTTCTGTCAGTCAATGAAATACTTCGATTGTCCACTGATTACACCCGGGATCTACTACGCCAGGAGTTGGAAATCAAGCTGGAGGACCTGCAAAGCAAATGGCACTATGCTTCCCTTGAGAAAATCTTTATCGAAAATCGGGTCTATCGTGAAATCGAAGAATGTGAAACGTGGGAGGCGGTACTCGAAACGATCGACCGGGAAATGAGGAGATATATTGTAGATACCACTGAGACTCCTAAAAAGAATGACCCCAGACTTCATCTCAGCCGGCCTTTCGTGCACGAGGATATTATCCGTCTCACTGAGATCAAGATTAAGCGGATTTCTAAGTTTAATGCTTTCAAAGCTGATGAGTACATCCAGGACCTCGAAAAGCAAATAGCCGAGACTCGATACAACCTGGAACATCTTACCGAGTTTGCCATCAACTATTTTGAGGAGCTCTATGAAAAATATGGCAGTAATAGTCCACGACTAACGGAGATCACGTCATTTGATCAAATTGATGTAGTACAGGTAGCAGCTAACAATGTTAAACTGTACGCAAACTTTAAAGAAGGATTCATTGGATGGGGTCTAAGGAAAGATGAGGAAATCAGAGAGTGCTCTGACTTGGATGACATCATAGCTTTCAAAAAAGATGGAACATTCAGAGTTTCCAGGATTGATGAAAAGGTTTTTATGGGTCCTCACATGTTGCATGTAGATGTCTGGAAGAAAGGGGATGATCGAACTACATACAACATGATTTATCTGGATGGGGAAACGGGACGTGCCATGGCAAAACGATTTCATGTAGCGGCCATAACCAGGGACAAGGACAATGATCTGACTACAGGAGCTAAAGGGTCCAAGGTGCTTTACTTCACCGCAAATCCCAATGGAGAATCCGAAATCGTACGGATTCAGCTGTCTCAGAGCTGCAAGGCCAAGAAAAAAGTATTTGAATTTGATTTCGATCATCTCGATATCAAAGGAAGAAGGTCTAAAGGTAATATTGTCACTCGCTACCCTATCCGCAAGATCGAACAGTTAGAAGTGGGACAATCCTCGCTGGGAGCAATGGAGCTCTGGGTGGATGATGTGAGCGGGCGAGTGAATAATGAAGAACGGGGATCCTATCTGGGTGCCTTTGATACCGGTGATCTGATCATAGCCATGTATGAGGATGGTACCTATGTACTGCACAATCCTGATCCGATTCTTAAAATCAATATGAACAAATTGATTCTTCTGGATAAATTGACAGAGGACGCGATCATCAGCGCCATCCACTATGATGGTGAAAAAGAGTGGACCATGGTCAAGAGATTTGTCATTGAAACCAGCACTCTGGATGAAGCCGTTTTCTTCATTAAAGACCATCCAAAGTCAAAACTTATCTTCGCAACCACTAAACCGGACGTCGAAATACAGTATTACATAATGTCTAAGGGGAAAAAGGAATACTGGACCCTCGAGTTAGATGAATTTATCGATGTCAAAGGTTGGAAAGCCATAGGCAACCGACTCAGTGAAAAAGTAGTAAAGGGCGTGAAGGTCTTACATGCTGGATCAAAAGAATCCAATGACGACGATAGCTATCAGGCAGGGGATACGATAGAACTGGAACTCTAGGTTTATTTGACCAATAGCTTAAAACTAGCGATTCCCTCTTCAGAAGTTATACTGATCACGTACATTCCGGTATGAAGGTCCGAGACAGATAGTATGTGATCTGTGCCCTGGAACATCTCCATACCGACTAGTTGTCCCTGTAGGTTCGTCACTCTCACGATCCCATTCAACGCAATTCTTGATGTGATATTCACTTGTTCGGTTGCAGGATTCGGGAATAGTCGCATACCGTATTGGGCTTTCAGATCAAAAGTGGAGACGATTTCTTTCGAAATTTCAATGGGGAGTACTACCGGTCCGATCCATCCACCTGTACCATCGATCAGGGTGAATTCAAACTGATCTCCCAGTGTGTCGATCCCATTGTGCAAATAGGTCAGCGCACCAAACGTTACCTCCTCCTGAGTAAACTGATCTCCGTTCTCCAGAGGATCACCATCCAGAAACAAAGTACCGCTGCCTGGAAGGTCTGTCAGCGTATATACCAGTGCACCAGGTCCCACTTCATCATCCACAGCGGACAAATAGGTGTCATCGATGATGCTTTCCCCATCAAACAAGGCAATGAGTGTATCAAAACTGATATCAGGTGCCACTGGTGAAATACTGCCGCAGAGTTCGAGCTGCCACCGGTCAATTCGTCCTGGACCTCCTACCATGGAGTCCGCTACAACCAGGGTCCAGTCACCCTCGATAGATTCGTCCTGAAGTATGGACAAAGGCTCGGCAGGTATAAATTGCTGACCATTGAAACTTACCGTACAAGTGAAATCATCCGTCGACTCATCGTCGAAGCCTAATGTAAACTCCCGGTTCGAAAATCCGCATTGGTCCTTTACAAGCAATACTTTTGTACCAGACGGAGCTCGAAGTGAAAAGGTCAGGTCTCCAAATGATTCATGAAATCCATCAATACGTTGGATGTTCACATCACTCACGATTCCTTGATTAGAAACGGGGATTGTGGACTCAATGCTATTGATGGTGCTTTGGGATAAGGTGAGGGGAAGGTCTTCAGCTTCGAAAGTCTCACATGCCAGACTCACCGTCTGAAATACCTGTGTTTTGGAAAAGGATCCATCTCCACAATCATTGGAAGGACGTACTCTCCAGTAATACAGAGTGTTTTCTTGCAATAATGAATCAAATTGAACAGAATTATTGACCAGGCCTTCTCGTGTAAGGGTCGAAGGGTCATCAAAGGCCGGACTGGCACTGAGCTGCACATCATAGGATAGTGCATTTGGGCTTTGATCCCACATGAAGGTAGGTCTGGTCGAAAGGCCAGAAGCACCTTGTGCGGGAGCTATGGTGGCCAATTCTGAGAAATCATTGGATATGGCAGAGACGGTAATAGTGCGTATGAGCGTATCTCCTTCTGATACCGCCTGGAAAACGATCGGGTAGCTTCCATTGTCAAATATCCCTTCCAGACCAATTGATATCTCGGCCTCAATACCAGGTTCAAACGGTTCAATTGGACCAACACTAATGCCTGCGGGTACTTCGAGGGCTGTGAGTTGAATAGGACTAGTAAAACTTCCGATGGGGAAAGAGGTGGTCGATATGGTGGCCTGACCTGGCAGGCAGACGGTCTGTGCGTGAGGCTCCAGGTCCAGGGCATAACCGACATCAGTACGTTGCAAGATCACTATATTTTCATCATTTACATCGAAGAAGATATTGTCAGCAGCTTCGATATAGATCCGTGACCCGGCAGAAAGTACGTTAGGGATCAGGACAAACTCCTGGCCATCATTATCCGTAGTGGCCACCAGCGTGTCTGTGATCGTCTGTCCACCATCCAATGACAGTAGAATATTGACGGATCGGCAGTTTACCGGGCTCTGATTTGTATTAGCCACATCCCAGGAAATGTTGATGTAATCTCCAGCAAACACTGTATCGGGAATCACATCTTCATCAATTTGGAAAGGACCCGCATTTTCATCCGCCCGAAAAGCAATTTCTGTCCAATCCACACCACCTCCACCTATATTGTTGTCCCGAACCGTTGCTCGAAAAGTTAGCTTTCGATCATAGGTGGGAAGTACTTCGGTGTCATCAGGACTGTTGGCGAGTATCTTATTTAGTGACGGAAAAATCCGGGTAGGCGAAAGGGTCGGAGGTACCGATCTGAATATAGGGGCATCTCCCCGTGGTGCCCCATTAGGATTAAGACTTGACTCCGCGATCCCAGGATCGTATTGTTCCCAGGTATAAGTGAGTGTATCTCCATCCAAATCTGCCGCCTGAGCCGTCAGTTTGAAAGGAGTAGATATTGGGATGAAAAAGCCATTTTGATAAGTAGTACTGATGACCGGAGTCCGATTGTTAGTCGCCGACACTTCACCACAGCCTGTTCCGCCTCCTACTTTTGTGTACTGAATAATGGCCTCCAGTGAATTTACATGGTAGTAAGGATCTTCCGTCGATGTAATGTTTTGATCTCCGCACGCACCGGCGTAAGACATAATTGTCGAACCGCTGCCCGGCTCAAAGGCTGTGGCGCCATTAAATTGTCCATCGGGAGAATTCGGACAGTTGTTCCAGGTATGTTGAGCCCCAAACTGATGTCCCAACTCATGGCATACCACGCCAATATAAAATCGATCATTAGTAGACAACTCACAGGAGGACCCAAATCCCTTAAAGCTACCACAGACGGTACCTACACCACCCGATGTCCCTACTACATTGTTACAGCCTGTACCAAAGACGTGTCCTACATCATAAGTGGAAGTGCCCAAGCTGGCAATCAGGTAGTTATTGTTTTCGGAGGCCATGGTGGAAGCGTTTCCGTTGCTATATGGATCCGTGGCAGCATCAAAGAAGATAAGACTGTCATTGTTCTCAATGAGCTCCAGTTGGATAGCTAACTCTGTCTCCAGCACAAAATTGATGCGATTGAGGGCGGTGTTCATTGCTGCCAAGACACCTTCCACCGTGCCGTTGTGTTTTTGTGTGTATTCAGCAGTAGCCGCCAGAGCTAATCGATATTTGCTAAGACTTACAGGATCGTTTGCGCTTCTTCCAAAGGGGCTACTTACTGGCTTCCGGTCCAGGAATCGTTGCTCATGATCCACCTGAAAATCATGTTGATGGTTCGTGTAGATTTCTTTTAGGTCGGGACTGATCCGATCGTACTTAGTATGATATATGATATAGACCTTTCCATTGTCGAGGGCATCCATGTAGATTTCACCCTTGGGGTGCCGAATGACAGCATGCATTCCATGTATGGATTTGTCCAGTCTACCGTTAATCTGAGCATCGTTTTTGCTGACCAGCTTATAGGTGCGAATCTCCGGATAGCGTGCTTCCAGTCTCGGATGGAAGTTAGAAACAGAAAATAGATGAAATTCCATTAGTGTCCCATCGGGAAGGGGAAGATTGATTGCTTGTGGGCTTCTATTCCAGTCCAAGTCCTCCTCCAGGCCAGCTAGATGATATTGATCGGGAAAAACTTTCCGTTCAATTGAGCGCTGCAGATCTTGATGATTCAAACTGCTCCAAATCTGGGCTTGACTTTGAACAGCAAAACCCATTACAAACAAAATGTAAAAAACGATCCTTTTCATAAAAACGAATGTATAACTTTCTACGGCCATGTCACATGCCTTGCGTGTAATTAGAAAAAGGCACTTACTTGTGCCCGTGCTATATGTACGACCTTCGAGCCTTCGCTTTTTCTACCATCATATGAAATATTTAGCCGGATATTGTCAATGACTTTACGATCGTAGGTCAGGCCCCATATCCAGTTAGTACCATCTTTTAGCCCTTCCAACATCGCAAACTCGAGCGCACCGTTTCTGGGACCCGTATAATCTATTAGTACCAGAGACAAACGACTTCTTAAGGAAGAAGTGCTGGCCTTACTCCAGGTACTTTCAATATTTAAATCGTGAATATTAGCTTTTTCGTCCTCACCACCCTGCACATTTTTTCGATCTGACATACGATATTTGCCTGTAAACCGGAAATTAGACGAAGGCTGAATGGTCAATTCTGGTCGAAATTCCCACCCTTCAATACGGTAATCCTTATTGTCAAATCGTTCGCTGTCCTGGATGTTTTGATTGCTCTCGATGGCCAGGAGACCACTCCATGTTCTATTAAAATTGATCCTTGAACGCAAGATGTGCTTAGCTGTTGACTTTTGCTCATAGCCGGTAGTCAGCACAAATCGATTTCGAAAATCATTAAACTCGTACTGGATATCGTATCGGGGATTACTACGGTTGAAATAGAAAACATTGCGGATCTGTGCGCTCACCGATACCAGACTACTGTCAGCAATATTGATAGTAAATGGGTTCCAAAGTGAGACATTGGTATTCTGAAGATTCTTGCGCTGGATTCTTATCGTACCCTGGTTAGATAGCTTTGACAGGAGTCCCTTTTTTTCTTTCATGGCCCGCCGGGGATCGATCGAATAGCTCTGATGGTACAGTACATTATTAGTGGCGATAAAATCATTGGTCAGTACGGTCACACGGATGAATTCTGCCTGCTCCGAAAAGGGTGCTACTTCAAATTCGTTGATCTGCTGAATACCGTCATCATTCAGATCTATGTGTGTATATACACCCTGTCCGGGATCTACTTTGATAAACTGGAAGGTACGCCGGGGCTCTTGACCTGAGCTGATTTGATAAGCAGTAGTACTGCGAAAAGCACCTTCCCATAGATTGAACTGATGATTGATTTTTCCCAGATAATTTAGTCCGCCTTGCTGCTGAATCAGATCTTGCTCCGCAATTTGAAGATCTCGGACAGTAAATGTTCCATCCAGAATTGACTTGGAGGAGGCAGCCCACCGGCCCTGTATGGCTACTTCGTGCGCTTTCGAAGCCCGCAGTAGGGTGTTACTACCCCCAAATAGATCATCAATGCGTTGCTGGTAGTGAATCCCCATGTTCAGATTGCGATTGCCGGCCTTTCGCACATAGATCCTTTGCACGGCATAGTTGAAGCTGGTATTCTTGAGTGTGTCGGATAGGGCATCTCGCTGTACATTTTGTTCCTGCTCATAATAGTAGCCTACGGTCCAGTTCTTGGTTTTGCCCAGAGATTTGGCAATCTCCAGCTTTGGGCGCCAAAAGTTAGAGCGGATATCCCGACCATCCGACTTGAGTCTGTCTGTAATGCCGTCTATGAGCCAGCCGTTCTTCTGATATCTGCCCTCGAGTATATTCCTTGCACCATTGTAGAAGGACTTGCGATCAAAGCTTGATCTTCGGTAGCCCAGGGATATTTGATCCGATTGCGAGAGCGTCGCAGCAATGTCCAGTAGATTTTCTGAAGCTTTTGGTACATCCTGTATGTTCCAGTCCCTGCTGAATTCCGCATTACGGTAAGGTTTCAGAATTTGAAAATGATGGCTGAGAAATTCATGTTTTACCTCCGTGTCAAGGATCCATCTTCTTTCACTGGTATCCTGACCAAAATCCATCTGATGTCTTAGTGTATTGGATACAGCATATCCCATGTCATCCCCGCTATCCTTTTCAGAGAAGCGATTTAGATCATTATTCGAAAGAGAGACTTCTGATTGTAGTGAGCTGTGATCGGATAATCGATAGGTGCCACCTAGTGAAAACATCTGCTGCTGTTTGGGAGCTATGAGTTGTACCTCGGGTTGATGCGTACCTTTTCGTTCGCCGGTAGCAGGGTCTGGTGCCACCCACTGGTATACAGTACCATTTGTCTCCGATGCGATGGGGATATAATCGCCCAGGCCAGGTCCCAACAAGGTAAATCTTGCGGTGTAGAGGGCGCTATCCGGATTAGTACTCCGGACCAGAATGTCTGTAAAACCCAAGCTATCCACCAGCTTATACATCACAAGATTAGGATCGAATCCCTCTGGCCGTTTGCGGATCGAAGACGAGAGTTTATTTTGGGTACTATCACCCAGCTCCGAGAGAAACCGTTTGTCTTCCGTAGACAAATCATTCAATCCTGATGAAAGCTTTCCATCTTGCTCACTGTAGGCGTTGAATTGCAAATCGAGCTTTTCACTGCGGAATCCGCTGCCGGCGGTTATGATAGAGCGATTGTAATTTTGATCTGAATATTCATACTCGGCAATGATCCGTTTGTCTTTGGTCATGAGCTGATTAGGGGTGAACGTGAGTTCGCCGGCATTATAGTCAATCACATAATCTTTCTCCAAACCACGCTGCATCAGAATTCCGTCCACATAGATTCTTTCTGATCCGGCAAGGATTATTACAAAACGCTCCCCTTCATTACCAGGCAGTCGGTAAGGACCTTGATTACCTTCTTGTGCATTAATATTGATACGGGCAAATTTTCCAGTCGAGCCAGCTACACTCACGCTATTGATCAGCCGGTTTCCATACTTTAGCAAAGATTCACTATCGATTCTTACCCCTTGCGTTCTCTTATAATAGTTGATAAAGTAACTTTCAGGCCGATCCAGAATAAAATCACCTCCGATCAGAGATTGACGGCCCTTTTTGAGTTGGACAAAGATCCGGTCAAACTCCTGCAATTGCTGCGTGTTTCCATCGGGTTGGAGGGGAATACTATTGTCCGAAAGTGCAGCCAGGATTTCAATCCCTTCACCCACATTTCCAGCGAGTCTCAAATCAAAATTTGAATTTAGCACGAGATCCTGTCGATTTCCGGCCGAGAGGCCTCTGGAAAATGTACCATCATACTCAAGACCGGATCGTGGCAGAATGGGCGATTGAGAACTCCTTCCATCCAGGGTAATGGACTCCATGACACGTTCATCCGGATCCAGGTATAATAAGGAGTCAAATCGACTGTGACGGGCAGCCAGGTCAAATGGTAGCACCCTGAAACTAATTACATAAACGATCGAATCTGAGATAGAATTTCGAAACTGCGGATCCCATATGAACAGATGATTTTCGATGTGGAATTGATCGGGTTGTATCGCTGTTCCGGTTTCTTTGTCGGTCAGACGAACGGTTTCTGGTGCAATGGTAAAGGAGGTGAGATAGAAAGTATCCTCTTGATTGTGAATTTCCAAGCTGCGGACATTACTTAAGGTAGTCTGCTGTGCAGATACCTCTGTTACACCTCTTACGAGACAGAGCATTAAACAAATACTATATGTACTTAAGTACCGGGACATTGTATTCCTGAATCAAAGAACGAAGAAAGTACGGGCAATCGGATAACTCCGATTTGATTTATCCGGATGATCCTTTATATCAGGACCAGTTCGCACCTGGAATGGATAAATTATGGCCAAATCAATCGAAAAAATGTACGAAAAGTGTACACTTGCGTCTTTTTTCAAGGCCAACTGAAGAAAGTTTATACTTCTAAGTGATTGATACACTGTTAAATATTAAGGTATTTTTCCATAAGTACCATTTATGGCATTCAAATTGCTGTAAGTTATCATGTGTTAAGTAAAGCTTTTTAGAATTTGAGAGGTAAAAGAAATGGTATGAGGTTAAATGTGGTGATAGTGGATGATCATGTGATTTTCACAGAAGGACTTGCTGCTTTACTTGGCGAAGTACCCGGAATGGATATCAAAGTGGTTCATATTTCTCATGATGGAAAAGATGTGGAGCGAATTGTAGAAAAACGAAGAATACACTTAGTATTTTTGGACCTAAATTTAGGTGATATCAACGGCCTGGATCTCATCGCACCTGTGAAGGAAGCTTCTCCGGATACAAGAATTATGGTGGTGTCAGGATATGATGATCAGAAGTTTGTGAAGCAGGCTTTTATCAATGGAACAGATGGCTACATGTTAAAAGGCTCTCCATTATCAGAACTCATTGAAGGCATTGAAACCGTTATGGAAGATAATACTTTCATGGGTAGAGGCGTTCAGGTGACAGCAAGAAGTCACGATCGGAAACGTCGTGACCGTAAGAAGGGTCAGAGATACATGGATTCCTTTGCTCTCAAGAATCATCTGACAAAAAGGGAACATGAAATTCTTCACCTGATAACAGAAGCTTTTAGCAATAAGGAAATTGCAGAGAAATTATTTATAAGTGATCAAACGGTCAGCGTACATAGAAAGAATATTATGCGCAAGCTGGGTGTAAGCAACACAGTAAGCCTGGTGAAAGCTGCAAATGATCTAAAGTATCAACTGGACAACTGATCAAAATATTAAAGGGGCACAAAACCCATAAATGCGTGCTATGAAGAAACTTTATCTACTATCGCTACTTCTGGTTGGCTTTCTGGGCCTTTTGCAGGCTCAGCCCACCATTGAAATAGACGATGCCACCGGTGATCCCGGAAGTGTCGTCAGTATTAATTTTAAGGTATCTGATTTTTCTGAACTCATTGGTATGCAGTTTTCAGTAAACTGGGATCCCAATGTATTAGCATTTAAGTCTGTCAGTAACATCACAGATGCTATCCGATATTTTGATGCCGGGGCCTTTAATACCGATGCTAACTTTACCGATGACGGCAATATGGTCGTGCAATGGTTTGATCTGGATGCTGAAGGCGTGACTGTACCCGACGGGACTATCATGTTTACCGTTGATTTTGATGTAGTAGGAGGAGGTGGTTCATCTACCTCCATAAGTATTACAGGTGATCCGCGTGATATTGAAATCATAGATGTAGACGAAAATATACTGACACCCACGATTGACGCAGGTTCTTTTACAGCCACAGGTATGGGGGGTGGCACAAGTTTGCGCTTTATAGGTTCAGATGAAACCGGCACCACCGGCAGCAATGTATGCGTGGAAGTGACGGTACAAGGATTTGATAACATTGCGGGGATGCAGTTGAGTATAAATTGGGATCCTTCCTTTCTGACGTACACAGGCGTTGGTGACTTTAATCTCTCTGGATTTAATGAAGGTACGTTCAACCTGGATGATGTGGCCAATGGTAAGGCTGGACTGCAGTGGTCAGACCCGGCCGCAAATGGCATTACACTGGCAAATGGCACCAAAATATTTGAGATCTGCTTTGATATCATTGGTTCCAATGGTAATCGTGCAGTGCAGTTTACCAACGATCCCGTAGCTATCGAGATTGTAGATGGGAATGATGAACGGGTGAACTTTACCAAGAAAGATGGTTCGGTAACTGTCAGCGGAGGCGGCGGGGGATCAGATTGTGATGTAGAAGGGTTTGCTCTGGTGGCTTCCAATGAATCACCTTCCGGAAACAATGTATGTGTAGACATCTCTGTAAAGGATTTCAATCTCGCCACATCCCTAGGAGCTACTATCGAATGGGATCCAAGCATTATTGCCAATCCCCAGATTCAAAATATTAATCTTGATGGGCTTAGTGAAAGTCTCTTCAATCTGGATGAAGGAGCTAATGGCCGAATAGCATTTATATGGTTTGATCCCAGTACCGATGGCGTCACTTTAGCAGATGGCACGACGATCTTTCAGATTTGCTTTGATGTGATTGGGTCAGAAGGTAATACATCGATTTCCTTCACTGATAATCTGGTGGATAGAGAATATGGAGTGGACAGTGAAGCCGCTGAATTTGGTCAGTGCGATGGATCGGTAGACCTAGGTGGCACTGGCCAGGCTCTGAGCTATACTACAAATAGTCCATCTTGCCCTGGAGAAATGAACGGCTCAATTAGCGTGAGTACCAATTTTGGTACGAGTCCCTACACTTACGAATGGACATCAGGTGGTCAAACTGTGGGCGCCGCAGAAGATCTAAATAATATAGGCGCAGGTACCTATGTGCTCCAAGCCACGGACGCTGGAGGACAAACAGAGTCTATTGAGGTCATCGTCGATGATCCGGATGGTGTGGAAATAATTAGTTCAAATATCACGGATGCCAGTGAAGGCATGTCAGATGGTGCCATTGCGCTAACGATCACAGGAGGCGCCACACCCCTTCGATTTAACTGGAGTAATGGTGGAACGACCAGAGACATTGCCGGCTTAAGTAGTGGTGCATATACAGTGACAATCACGGATGCGAATGGATGTGTTCTAGAGCAATCCTTTAGTGTAGGTGGTGGTGATCTGAGCATCTCTCTGGATATCTCAGATTACAATGGATCAGGGATCAGTTGCAATGGCGAAGATGATGGTGAAATCACGGCTTTGGTAAGTGGAGGAGCTACTCCATACACATACAACTGGAGTGTTTCAGGTGATGGAGCTACGATCACAGATCTTGGACCAGGTGATTATTCTGTTACCGTTACAGATGCAACAGGTGCTTCGGCGACAGCCTCAGGCACAGTTACTGAACCTGATCAGCTCCAAGTCGGTGTTACCACATCTCCATCTCCAACGGGCGTAGAAGGAACTGCCCTGGCAGAAGTTAATGGAGGGACAGAACCCTACAACTATAGCTGGAATGATCAAACACCACCTTCCAGAACCCGACTTATTAATATGCTACCAGTAGGTAGTTATACAGTTATTGTAACTGATGTCAATGGCTGCCAGGCCCAGGGTACAGGCGTTGTGACCGAGACACCCGTAGAATGCTATACCGGACGTCTGGTGATGACGCCCAATGATGATGGTCGCAATGATGCCCTCGATATCTCTTGTGTTTCCTCCATGGAAAATGAACTGGAAGTATATAACCGGCATGGAGAGTTGGTGTATCAGGAAAATAATTATGTCAATACATGGCTGGGTGTGGACCGCAGTGGTGAACCGCTACCTGATGGTGCTTACTTCTGGGTGATCCGAGTACGTACCGGCAATGGCATGGAGCAATATAAAGGACACGTGACGTTACTACGAACATTAAACTAAGATGCAGCGCAATATCCCAATCACTGAATTTCGAAAGACATAGATACCCATGAAAAGACTTATACTTTTAGCAATCATAATGACCGGAGCCCTGATACAGGCCTACGGTCAGCTCGAGGGATATTACCGTCACTATTTGGTAAGTCCTATCCTGGTCAATCCGGCCTATACAGGATTTGAAGATCAACATAATCTTCTCTTCAATTATAATAACCAGTTAGCCAATATTACAGAAACGGGCGTTCCTCAACTAGCCACGGCTAGCTATAACGGACCTGTCAGTGATCAAATTGGTTTGGGTCTAATGATCGTCAATGATAGTGAAGCGTCATATGGAAGAAACCGCACACAGCTTTCTTATGCATTCAAATTTGAGTTGGAAGGTTTGGATTTGTCACTGGGATTAGGTACATCATTCGAAAGATTTCGCCTGAAGAGTACGGCACTTTTAGATCCTAGAGTTGATATCACGGATCCTGTCCTTATTGATGCGGCGGCTGGTTCAAAGGTGTTTGATGCTTCTTTTGGAGTTCATGGAAAAACAGAGGACTTGTATTTTGGTGTGGCATCACCTAATCTCATTAGAGCGAGGGTAAATAGTGATCCAAACGTAGACAATGAGCTTGTGTCGGGATTTTTGGAGTACTTTATCGCTTATGCCGGATATCGATGGGAGGTAGAAGAAAACAACTTTGCGATCGAACCTTCTTTAATGGCTAGAAAATTGATCAATAGTCCTTTCATGTTGGATGTCAATGCGAAGATGATTCTCTTGGATGATCAGTTGATTGGTGGACTTTCATATACGCTGGGTGGAGGAGATCGATTCTCCATTTTATTAGGCACACAATTGACCAATTTCCATATACATTATAGTTATACCACTTCATTTCAACAATCCCAGCAGTATCATTCGGGAGGACATGAGGTCAGTATAGGCTTTGCACTTGGCAATAACCGATCTGAGGAAGAAGACTAATACCCAATAAACACTTCATAGTAAGTGTACTTAGTTTCAAAAAGTCCTTTGAAGAGGCTGTCTTATTGCAAGACTGCCTCTTTTGCATTTATCTCGAACATACTGCGGTACACTCTTATCTGAGAAAAATCCGATCATTAGTGAAAACTAAGGTATGCGCTTACCCATCTTTCTGCTGTTGACGATCTCTTATATTGCACTGCCTGGACAGGATCCCCAGCTGGGTTGGGACTTTACTTATCCTGGTGATAATTTCTCGGGTGATGCTGTGCTGGATCTTCGTTATTTAAACGAAAGCGTAGCTGGAGAAAATGGATTTATCCAGTTGTCAGAAGACGGAGCTTCATTTAGAAATGATACGGGGCCTATCCGATTTTGGGCCATGAATGGTGGTGAACTTATACGAAATCACGACCCCAACCTGACACAAAGTGATTTATCTAAGTATGCCCGCTTTCTATCTAAGATGGGAGTGAATATGCTTCGATATCACGGAGAAATGTTTTCTACAGGATCGGATATAAATACTCCAAACCGACAAGAACAAGATGATATCTGGCAGGTAGTTGCCGCAATGAAGGACGCAGGCATTTACACTACGATTAGCCCTTTTTGGCCGGCGCATATGGACAACATTCCCGCCAGCTGGGGCCTGGGCGATTACGTGGGTGGATTAGATCCCTGGGGCTTGCTGTATTTTGATCAGCACTTTAGAGACGCCTACAAGTCCTGGATCACAGAGCTTTACACCGCAGAAAATCCCTATACTGGGATTCCTCTTAAGGACGACCCAGCGGTAGGCCTTATCCAAATTCTAAACGAAGACGGGGTCTTTTTTTGGACAATTGGCGGCGTACAACCTTCCTTAAATCGTATGATGCAAGCTCAGTTTTATGATTGGGCTGTTTCAAAATACGGATCTGTGGACGACACGTACAATGCATGGGAGCAGAGCACACTGGACAGTGATAATACGTCGGAGCAGCTATTCGAAATCATTCAGATCTGGCATGCTACGGACGATCCAAATGTACCTCCGCAGTTCAATGGATTCAAGAAACGGTTGTCGGATCAAATGATGTTTTTTGCCGAAACACAAAGAGCCACCTATCAGGAGCTGTATGATCACTATCGATCAATCGGATGCAAACAATTGATCAATGCCAGCAACTGGAGAACGGCCAGTGCTTCAAGACTGTTGGATCTGGAAAGATGGAGCAATCTACCCGGAGAAGTCATGGCACTCAATCGATACTATGACCCCGGTCATTTTGGACCCAATAGTGGGTGGCGGATTGAGCGTCTGCATCACTATCAGGGACATTCTGCTCTGCATAATCCACACAGACTCCCTATTAATATAAAGCAAGTGAGTGACCGACCCTTTCTGGTCACAGAAAGTGGTTGGAACCTCCCACATAAATATCAAGCCGAAGGACCTTTCCTGATTGCTGCCTATCAGTCATTGACCGGGGTGGATGGTTTTTATTGGTTTAGTCCTTCCTCCATAAGTTTTGAGGATGATCCCTACTGGCCCTACTTTGGGCTGATCAATGGGCAAGAACCCATGTTCCGATGGACTAATAGTACACCGGGTCAGATCGGAATGTTCCCGGCTAACGCACTGGCCTTCCGGTTGGGATACATTAAACAAGGTGAATCGCTGGTGCATGAGGAACGCACTTTGCAGGCTATGGCAAATCGAGAACTTCCTGTGATCACTGAGGAGAAGAGCTTTGATCCTAATCGAGATACCTATACCCCTGATGAAAATGCCGGAGATACTGAGCTTTCACCGCTTACCTATCTGGCGGGCCCGGTCACGGTCACTTACGATGCGGTAGAGGATCGTGCCGAATACAATCAGGGAGAAGTAGATGATCTGGTAGATATCCAGGCTATGGAGCTGACCAGTAATACGGGTGAATTGTATTGGGATTATGATCAGGGTATTTGCACGCTGGATGCCCCCAAGGTGCAGGGTATCTGTGGATTTCCGGAATCCGGTGCCTACGATCTGTCGGATGTCATCATTAGTACTACCAATGATTACTTGGTAGCACAGGTCGTATCTATGGATGATAGTCCTTTGCCTGCTTCTGAAAAGATTTTTATCCAGATCGGGACGGTGTACCAGCCGACTGGATGGGAGGAAGTACCCACTACCTTCGATCCTAATGGCAATGGTAACACCCTGGAGGGATTTCGTATCGAAGACCTGGGACGGATGCCCTGGAAAGGATCGAATATTGAGACCACCATCACCCTTAAAAATATGCAGATCGAAGAAGCCTGGCAGCTAAATGCAGCCGGATACAAGGAAACTCAACTGACCACCTCACAGGACGGAGACAATGCCATCATTGAGCTACCTGAATCAGCGATGTATATATACCTGGAAATGTCACCTACTACCACACCGGTGAATGACCTGAATGGACGGGGACAGGGGCTACGACTTTTCCCTAACCCTACCAGTGGTCAATTATCCATTGAATTGGCGGAGTCTTTCAAAGGGCAAAAGCCTACACATATTATTATCAGCGATCCTACAGGTAAACATTTGAAGCGACTGACGTACAATCATCACAATACGTATAACGTGGGAGATCTGGCTGCAGGTATGTATCATGTGGCCATCCATTTTGGAGATCATATAATGGCAGGAGGAAAGGTGATGGTGGAGTAATGGTAGGTTAGGGCATATCACATCTTCCGCACACTGACCACATGTGTATCCGGATCGCTACCGATCATTTTGGTCACCCGTCGCATTTGGTAGCTATTGTCTTTAACACTCCAGGAAATATCGACCGTCATGTCTTCCAGAAAGCTCTTGGAACTTAAATCTATATGGATTGAGTCAATGGATTGATCAGCACTCCTGAAAGTTTCCAATAGTTGGACATGCAGTGAGCTGTCCATGGCCTGGTGCCGTATGATGGATCCATCTTCTGAGGGAATGGTATCGGTATCATATTTGTCGAATAGCGCCGGCCGATTAATGTCGTAATTCTCGAATTGCTGCAAGTCATACCAGAGTGCATATTCTGTGAGCTCTTTTTCCTCCTTCTTACCATTGACGGTAATTGACTTGTACACAGAAATGCCCGTGCTGTCTTGCGTGACTTCCTGTATAAATCCCTTAAGATCAAAAAAGGGACTTTTAAGATCGGTTAGTTCTTCCGTTCCGGAACTACATGCAATAGCTAGCAGCGATAATATGCAGAATATCCTCCCCATTAGGATATCAGTATCTCTCCTTCCATTTCTTCTGGAATATCCACGCCCATTAAGGTTAGAAGGGTGGGAGCAACATCTGCCAATTTACCATCACGTACTTTCTTCTGAGAGGATCCTACATAGATAAACGGAACCGGGTTCTTGGTGTGTGCTGTATTGGCACTGCCATCGTCATTGATCATATAATCCGCATTCCCATGATCGGCGATGATGATGATTTCATATTGATGATCAAGCAGTAAGGGTACCAATTCTGAGAGGCAGTGGTCTACGGTCTCCGCTGCCTTCTTACCAGCCTCAAAATCTCCGGTGTGACCTACCATGTCGGCATTGGCGTAATTCAGGCAAATAAAATCAGGTTCGTCTGACTTTACTGCATTCATGATGGAGTCCGTGACATCTCTTGCACTCATCTCAGGCTGCAGATCGTAAGTGGCCACTTTTGGAGAGGGGCACATGATCCGACTTTCTCCTTCGAATTCTTCCTCACGACCACCGGAAAAGAAGAATGTAACGTGCGGGTATTTTTCGGTCTCGGCGATACGCACCTGAGTCTTCTTGTGGGCTGACAATACTTCACCCAGGGTGTTTGTGAGATCAACGTTGTCAAAGAGTACCTTGATATTTTTGAAAGTCTCATCGTATCGGGTCATGGTCACATACTCCAGATTCAACTTCTTCATATCGAATTCTGGCATGTCATTTTGGGTCAGTACCTCACTGATTTCTCGAGGTCGATCCGTCCGAAAGTTAAAGCAAATGGCCAAATCACCGTCTTGTATGGTAGCAAGTGGCTTTCCCGAACCATTGTCTATGGCTAGAGGTTTTACAAATTCATCTGTAGTCCCTTCATCATAAGACTGCTGCACAGACTGGATGATGTCACTGGTGAGTGTTCCCTTGCCGTGTACCAGTAGATCATAAGCCATTTTGACTCTTTCCCATCGTTTATCCCGATCCATGGCGTAATACCGACCGATCACCGATGCCAGACGAGTAGATTTGCCCTGGAGGTGATTTTCCAAATCTTTGAGATACAATGTACCCCCCGTCGGTGCCGTATCGCGACCATCCAAAAATGCATGAATAAATACCTTTTTTGCACCCAGGTCCTCAATGATATCCACCATAGCTTTCAGGTGCGAAATATGCGAGTGTACCCCACCATCACTCAGGAGCCCAAACAAATGAATGGTCCGATTTTTTTCGATCGCATCCTCGACACTGGATATCAGCGTCGTATTTTTGGCAAGCTCCCCTGTTTCTATGGCTTTATTAATTCTCGCAAATTGCTGATAGACGATACGTCCCGCCCCGATATTCAAGTGACCCACTTCAGAATTTCCCATCTGACCTTCCGGCAAGCCGACTTGCATACCATGGGTGACCAGGGTACTACTTGGATACTTCTCAAGCAATCCATCAACGTATGGCGTAGATGCCTGAGCAATAGCGTCTGAACTAATATTTGGACCTAGGCCCCATCCATCGAGGATGAGGAGAGCTGCTTTTTTCTGATTCTTTTCCATGCGATTTCGTAAGCCTGTAAAGCTACTAATTTTGGACAGTTCACCATCACTCAACAAGGTAAAGCATATGTAACATCTGACATTTTCAAGTATGTCACTTGATGCTACGATCGTATTTTAATTTCCTTTTCCAGGAGTTTGGGCTCCAGGATACCCAGGCCAAACAAGGCAAAATCATATCGAGCCGGATCTTCCGGATCAAATTGCCTGAGATGACCTGTAAGTTCTTCAACAGACTTCCAGTCATTTTGTTTCCGTTTGAGAAGTCCCAGACGTCTTGCTACCTTATCGACATGCACATCAAGAGGAATGTGTAAATCGGCAGGAGACATCTGAGACCAGATGCCAAAATCAACGCCTTTTGAATCCTTACGGACCATCCATCGTAAGAACATATTGATACGCTTACATGTAGAATTTCTTGCGGGAGTAGCTACGTGCTTTTGCGTTCTTCTAGGTGCGTCAGGAAGCTGGAAAAAGGACTGCTGGAAACGTATAAGTTTTTCCCCATAAGATCTCAAACTCCCCCCTTCTTCCATGAATAGTGTCTCCAAAGAATCAGCTTTTTTGTAGTGGTGCTGAAGAAAGGTCAGGAAGTACAGCGTATCAATATATTGAAAAGTTCGGTGTACAAAGTTTTCAAAACGCTTGAGATCTTTAGGTTGGAAGTTTACCACAAAGTCATGTGGCGCATCATCCATTAAATGCATCAGTTCGCGTGTCTTATTGATGATGGTCTTCCGCTGACCCCAAGCGAAGGTAGCCGCAAAAAATGCGGAGATCTCTTTATCTTGCTTTTTGGAAAACTGATGCGGAATGGAAATCGGATCATCAGCAATGAAGTCAGGCACATTATATTTTTCAACATAATGGTCCAGCATCTGCTGCAGATCAGAAGTCCTCATGAATACGAAAATTACTTATGAGAGTGATTAGGTTTTTAGCACCTGTTTGATCTCCACTATTTGATATCCTTCGATCACATCGCCGACCTTGATATCGTTGTAGTTTTTCACGGTGATACCACATTCCAGTCCACTGCGTACCTCTTTAACATCGTCCTTAAAGCGTTTAAGTGAGCTGATTTCTCCCGTCACACCTTCTTTCGTTGGATACACCACGATTCCATCCCGAATTACCCGGATATTAGTGTCACGAGTAAACTTACCATCCTCTACAAAACATCCCGCTACTGTCCCTACCTTACTGATCTTATAGGTTTCACGTACCACCATTTGCCCAACGATCTTCTCTTCCTTGGTAGGTTCTAGCATACCCTCGATTGCCGCAGTGATCTCTTCGATTGCTTCGTAGATGATAGAGTACAGTTTAATTTCTACACCTTCTTGTTCCGCAAGTTTGCGAGCTCCCATGGAGGGTCTCACCTGGAAACCAATGATGATCGCATCAGAAGCTGAAGCTAGCAGTACATCCGATTCGATAATCTGACCGACTGCTTTGTGTATTACATTCACCTGAACTGTCTTCTGGGATAGCTTGATCAGCGAGTCGGAAAGTGCTTCGATACTACCATCCACATCACCTTTCACGATCAGGTTGAGTTCCTTAAAGGTACCCAGTGCCAATCGACGACCGATTTCATCCAGACTGATACGCTTGCTGGCCCGGTTAGATTGTTCTCGAGTGATCTGCGCACGCTTGGTTGCCAGTTGACGAGCTTCCTGCTCAGATTCAGTGACTTTAAATTTTTCGCCAGCTTGCGGTGCACCACTTAGTCCGAGGATGAGTACCGCCGAAGAGGGTCCAACCTTCTTCACGCGCTTACCCTTCTCATTGTACATGGCCTTCACTCGACCTGAATATTGGCCAGAGAGAATTGGATCTCCAATCTGCAAAGAGCCGTTAGTCACGAGTAGTTTACAAACATATCCACGACCCTTATCTAGAGATGCTTCGATGACCGTACCGAGCGCAGGTCTTGAAGGATTAGCTTGCAATTCCAGCAGGTCTGCTTCGAGAATAATCTTCTCGAGTAACAGATCAATATTTTGACCGGATTTGGCTGAAATATCCTGTGATTGATACTTACCACCCCATGATTCTACGAGGTAGTTCATAGAGGCAAGTTGCTGCTTGATCCGCTCAGGATCGGCACCTTCCTTATCAATCTTGTTGATGGCAAATATCATAGGTACGCCAGCTGCTTCAGCATGACTAATTGCCTCTTTGGTTTGGGGCATTATATTGTCATCAGCGGCAATAATAATGACCGCAATATCGGTTACTTTTGCACCCCTGGCCCGCATAGCAGTAAATGCTTCGTGACCCGGGGTATCTAGGAATGTCACTTTGCGTTTGTCTTCACCCACTTCCACTTCATACGCACCAATGTGCTGGGTGATACCCCCGGCTTCTCCTTCGGCTACGCTAGCAGATCGGATATAGTCAAGCAATGAAGTCTTACCGTGGTCTACGTGTCCCATCACCGTGACGATGGGTGCACGTGGACGGAGATCTTCGGGATCATCTTCCTCTTCTTCTTCAGTATCTGTGCCCTCTTCTGCGGAGATAAATTCTACTTCGTGTCCAAATTCGTCGGCAAGTAATTCGATGATTTCAGCGTCCAGACGTTGATTGATAGATACAATCACGCCCAGATTCATACAGGTCGTGATAATATCCGTAATGGAGATATCCATCAAGTTTGCCAGCTCCTGAGCGGTGACAAACTCTGTAAGCTGGATTGCCTTAGCTTCTTTTTCCAGCTGTTCCATTTCCTGCTTCTCACGCATCACATCGCGTTTATCACGACGTATTTTCTGGCGTTTTTTAGAACCCTTGCCGGATAAGCGGGCCATGGTGGCGCGGATTTTATCATCGATCTCTTTTTGAGATACTTCTTTGACCTCTTCTTTGTTTGAAGATTTTTTTCCGCGGTTGCGATCCCCTTGTTTGAGCTGATTAGGACGAACCTTAGTCCTTCTTCGACGACGCTTCTTCTGACCGTCGTCCTCAGGTTTCTTCTCTTTGGCAACAGGTTCCTCTTTTTTCTTTTTTGGCTTGTCAAATTTCTTGGTATCAATTTTACCAAGAATTTTAAGGCCTTTCAGCTGAGGTGTTTTGGCGCGCACCATTTCTTCTCCAGCCTCTTCTTCCGGAGTTTCTTCTTCTGGTATCTCTTCCTTTTCCTTCTCTGGTGCTTTTTCGGCGGCAACTTCCTTTATCTCCTCCTTCTCTTTTTTGTCTTCCACTTTCTCCTCGGTGGCAACCTCTTCTTTCTTTTCTTCCTCTTTGGTCTTCTGCGGTTTTGGCTTCTTGCTCTCCAGCTCAATCTTTCCTACCACCTTAATTTTTGGCTTATTATCGTCAGCCTTGGCCGTCTCTACGACTTCCTCTTCGATTGTATCCACTTTCTTCTCTTCTTTTGGTGGTTTAGCTTCTTCTACTTTTTTGTCGGATACAGGTTCAGGCCTGGAAGCTTCTTCTTTAGCTGGAGGCTTCACAATGGGAGGGGCTTTTTCTTCTGCTTTTGCAGGTCGGGTACCAATAACGAGTTGGTCCGCTTGTTCCTTCACGACCATCGAATTTTGGAATTCTTTTACGAGCACGTCGTACATCTCATCTGTGATCTTGGCAGTAGGTTTGTTTTCTATTTCAAAACCATTCTGCAAGAGATGATCAACGATGGTGGTCGTTCCCACATTTAATTCTTTCGCTATTTTTACCAGACGTATTGCCATTCGCAGATATAATATCCTTATACAAAGTTAGTTAATCCATTTTATACGGCTATTCATCATCAAATTCTGCTGCTAAAATTTTGAGGACGTCAGAAATAGTCTCTTCCTCTAGGTCTGTTCTTCGCAATAGTTCTTCCGGACTCAGCTTTAAAACAGAGCGTGCAGTATCACATCCGATATTCTTCAATTCGTCAATGATCCAGCTTTCGATTTCATCAGCAAACTCATCAAGTTCGACATCATCTACTTCGACTTCATCAGAATCACGATAGACATCAATTTCAAACTCTGTCAAACGACTGGCAAGTTTGATATTGGATCCCCCTTTCCCGATAGCCAAAGAAACCTGATCTGGCTTGAGGAAAACGGATGCCCGCTTCGTGTCAAGGTCAAGCTCGATATTCGTGACTTTGGCGGGTGTCAGTGCCCGCTGTATAAATAGGACGATATTGTTTGTGAAATTTACAATATCAATGTTTTCATTTCTTAATTCTCGTACAATACCATGGATCCTGGATCCCTTCATGCCTACACATGCCCCTACCGGATCGATGCGGTCATCATAGGATTCCACAGCCACTTTAGCTCGCTCACCAGGGATCCGTACAATCTTGCGGATTGTGATAAGGCCATCTTCAATTTCAGGTACTTCCTGCTCCATCAATTTCTCGAGGAAGATACTTTCCGTCCGTGATATGATGACCACCGGTGTGTTGTTTTTCATTTCCACACGCTTGATCACTGCTTTCACCATGTCACCCTTTCTAAAGAAGTCTCCACGGATCATCTCGTTACGAGGCAATACCAGTTCACTGCCTGTGGCATCGTCGATGACCAGTATTTCTCGTTTCAGGATTTGATGTACCTCACCGATCACCACATCCCCAACGCGCTCATTGTAGCGCTTGAAGATTTCATCTTTTTCGAGTTCCATGATTCGGGAAATCAAGGTTTGCCGGGCAGCCATGATTGCCCTTCGCCCAAAATCCTCCAGAAATAGCTGCTCGTAGCATTCTTCGCCTACTTCGTAATCCTCATCGATGGCGAGTGCCTCCGATATGGAAATCTGACTGCTTTCGTCTGCTACCTCACCATCCGGTACGATCTCACGAACCCTCCATAATTCAAGGTCCCCTTTGGTGGTGTTTACGATCACATCAAAGTTTTCGTCATCACCATACTTCTTGCGAATCAATGTGCGAAACACATCTTCGAGTACGCGGACCATCGTTGGACGATCTATATTTTTTCCCGTCTTAAACTCCGAAAAAGTATCTACAAGATTCATGACATATTTTTTAAAATCTTACTTCAACAAAAGCTTTATCAATTTCTTCAAATTCAATGACAATTTCAGCCCCGTATTTCACCTGGTTTTTCTTTCCCACCCTTTTCTCAGGGAGCACTTTCAAATGATCGCCTTCTATCGATACCAGTTTACCGATGACAGTCCTTCCATCAGCGAAATGAAATCTCAGAACTCTGCCCACATTTTTTATGTATTGACGTCGGATCTTGAGAGGCCTGTCCAGTCCCGGGGATGAAACTTCTAGAGCATATTTTTCACCAATCAGCAAGGATTCATCAAGCTTTGCTTCAAACATCCTGCTGATTTCCTGACATCTTGAAAGTGTAAGATCTTTATCTCCGTCTAGATAGATGACCAGTTTTTTAGAAGAAGGGTTCCAATCGATGTCAATTAAAAATATATGCTCTAAACTGAATCCCTCAAATACATTTGTAATCCATTCCCTTATCTGACCCTTCTCCAAGTGAAACACCCTTTTAATGAAAAGAGGGAACAGATTCTGTTCCCTCCCCTATAAAACGACTGCAAATATAGTAAATATTATTGTATCAAACCACTAATTGTTACGGAGCAGGAAACCTACCAGATTAGATATCAGACTACTAAATTGATAGTAGTCTTACAGATTTTACCAACCTTGCCTTTGTATATTTGTTAGACTATATCTAGAAGTAAAAGTTGATGAATCATACTGACCTCTTACATAGAGCCCTAAATCTTGAGCACCTTTCGGTCGAAGAAGGTGTGGATCTTTTTGAAAATGCCCATACTTCCGATCTGGTATTTGTCGCCAATGCTCTTCGACAGAAGCATGTACCAGGAAATAAAGTCACCTGGATAATCGATCGCAATTCGAACACGACCAATGTTTGCATCGCCAATTGTAAATTCTGTAATTTCTATCGTCGTCCGGGTCATGATGAGTCATACATCACCTCCATAGAGGAGTACAAGCAGAAGATCGATGAGACCTTCAAATACGGTGGTGAGCAGCTATTGCTTCAGGGAGGCCATCATCCTGATCTGGGATTGGACTATTACTGTGAGTTGTTCAGTACGCTAAAATCATTATATCCCCAGCTTAAATTGCATGCACTGGGTCCTCCGGAAGTCGCCCACATCACCAAGTTGGAAAAGAGCACCCATACTGAAGTGCTGGCTGCACTGAAGGAGGCTGGACTGGACTCTCTTCCCGGTGCCGGTGCAGAAATACTCAGTGACAGGGTACGAAGATTAATATCAAAAGGCAAGTGTGGCAGCAAGGAATGGCTGGACATAATGCGCGCTGCTCACCAGCTCCACCTTACGACTTCGGCCACGATGATGTTTGGTCATATCGAAACAAACGAAGAACGTATGCGACATTTGGTTGATCTTAGGCAGGTACAATCAGAGAAGCCAGAACATGCGAAGGGATTTATCGCCTTTATTCCCTGGCCCTTCCAAGACGAATCAACTATTCTTAAACGCCTGAAACGAGCACGAAATACCTGCACAGCCGATGAATATGTTCGGATGATCGCCATGAGTCGAATCATGCTTCCTAATATCACGAATATCCAGGCATCATGGCTGACCGTGGGTAAAGCGGTAGGTCAACTTTGCTTGCATGCTGGAGCCAATGATTTTGGTAGCATCATGATTGAGGAAAATGTTGTCTCGGCAGCAGGAGCTGCTTTTCGGTTTACCGCAGATGGTATACAAAAAGCCATTAGTGAAGCCGGTTTTGAACCTCAGCTCCGAAATCAACAGTACGAATATCGCGACCTTCCGTCTCATATGGTCCAACAGTCATTGGACCACAAGACAATGATTGTTGATTAGCCGATGCATCTTTATCAACGTATCGTACAATCTGTCACCTTTCTTGTAAAGAGAATACCCGTCATTCCTTCGCTGGCGATTGTGACGGGTACCGGACTGGATCCCTTGTCTGGACGGATGAAGGAAACGCAGGTGATACCCTATGATGATATTCCGGGCTTTCCGATCTCCACGGCTCCCGGACATGCCGGCAAGTTAGTGCTAGGAGAGCTAGGCGGAAAGCGGGTAGCGGTCTTGTCAGGGCGATGGCATTACTACGAAGGATACTCTATGCAGGAAATCGTACATCCTGTGCGGTCCCTGGCAAAATTGGGTATTCCTGATTTCATTTTAACCAATGTATCAGGTAGCGTTAATCCCGAGATGAAGCCTGGTCAGATCGTGGGATTGACAGATCATATAAACTGGATGTTTGATAATCCGCTGATAGGTGAAAATCTCGAAGAACTGGGGACCCGCTTCCCGGATATGAGTGAAGCCTATGATCGTAAGTATCTTGAAGGCATGTCGCAGTGTGCTTCCCGGCATGCTATACCATTTATGCAGGGTGTTTACCTGGGCTTGAGTGGTCCCAGTCTGGAAACAAAGGCGGAGTATCAACTGATTCATGATCTGGGTGCAGATCTGGTGGGCATGTCCACGGTTCCGGAAGCGATTGCCATTCGACACATGGATCGAAAACTCATTGCCTTGTCAGTTGTTTCAAATCTTTGCTACCCCACTGACCAAATTGGAAAAACCCAGGTGGAAGATGTGATTGCTGAGGCCAAAAAAGCATCAACAGCGCTGGGGATTTTATTGGAGGCTTTTTGTTCTGACGTACTTCAATAGCGTATCTTTGCACGCTTGATTAGTGCCTGGATCAGAGAGTCAGGCTTGATCATTCTTTTTTTAACCCAATAATGCGTTAGGGTTTCGTCATAAGAGCTTCGGCTCGCAATAAAAGTCTAACGCCTTATTCGGGTTTAATCTCAGGTTAGTATGAAAGATGTAATAGATGTTGTTGGTGCCCGGGAACACAACCTCAAAGATATTTCCGTACAGATACCCAAGAATAAGTTGGTGGTGATCACAGGGATTAGTGGTAGTGGTAAGTCATCACTCGCCTTTGACACAATTTATGCAGAAGGGCAGCGCAGGTATATGGAAACTTTCGGTGCTTACGCCCGGCAGTTTATTGGTAAGATGGATCGACCAGATGTGGAGCACATTCATGGTCTCAGTCCTGTCATTTCTATCGAACAGAAGACCACAGGATGGAATCCGCGATCGACGGTAGGTACCATCACTGAGATTTACGATTTCCTTCGTTTGTTATATGCGCGTATAGGTGAAGCCTATTCATATGAGACGGGCAAGCGCATGATCAAATTTTCTGAAGAGGAGATCATTCAACATATCCTCAAGCACTACCAAAACCGAAAGGTCGTGGTGTTGGCACCAGTGGTCAGAGCCCGTAAGGGACATTATCGGGAGTTGTTTGAGCAGGTGAGAAAGCAGGGTTATGCTAAAGTACGTGTAGATGGAAAACTCCTAAACCTGGAGCCAGGACTGCAAGTGGAGCGTTTTAAGACGCATGATATTGAGATTGTCGTCGATCGACTGAAAATTGATGCGCAAAAAAGGGACAGACTGGCAGCTTCACTAGCAGCGGCACTAAAGCTGGGCGACGGATTTATCATGATACTGGATCACGAATCAGAGGAGATCAGACCCTACAGTAAACAATTGATGGACGCCGAATCTGGAATCTCCTATGAAGAGCCCTCACCGAATGCATTTTCATTCAATTCACCGTATGGCGCATGTCCCGACTGTGGGGGACTGGGTAAACTGGCAAAGGTGGATCCCGATAAAGTAATTCCTGATCACTCAAAGTCAATCAATGTGGGTGGCATTGTGCCACTTGGAGAGGTGCGAGATAACTTCACCTTCAAGCAGTTGAGAGCCATTGCCAAGCGATATAAGTTCTCATTTGCCACACCAATAAAAGATATACCAGATGAAGCGCTGGATACAATCCTGAAGGGAGGTAATGATTCTTTTCATATTAAAATGCCCTACAGTAAGCATGATTTCACCTATAATTTGCCGCAGGAAGGGCTTTTTAATATGCTCAATCGCTGGTATGAAGATACCTCATCAGAGAAAGTGAGGAAGTGGGCTGAGGAGTTTATGTCGGTGGCAGTTTGTCAGACCTGCCAGGGTCAGCGACTTAAGAAAGCTTCTCTTCATTTTAAGATTGCAGATCAAAATATTGCCGACCTGGCCCAGATGGACTTGCAGGAGCTCTTTGACTTCTTTCAAACTGTGGAAGATCATCTGGACGAAAAGCAAAAGGCGATCGGCAAGGATGTGCTGAAGGAGATTAGACTTCGACTCAAATTTTTGCTCCATGTAGGTTTGGATTATCTGAGTCTTGATCGACCCGCTCGTACTTTGTCGGGCGGTGAATCTCAAAGGACTCGATTAGCCAATCAGATTGGATCACAGCTGACTGGTATCACCTATATTCTGGATGAGCCCAGTATAGGCCTTCATCAAAGGGATAATCACCGCCTGATTGAATCTCTGAAGGCACTTACAGAAATTGGCAACACCGTCCTGGTTGTCGAACATGATAAGGACATTATGCTGGCATCTGATTACCTCATAGACCTGGGTCCGGGAGCAGGTGAGCAGGGCGGTGACCTGGTGGCTGAAGGCATCCCCGATGAGCTCATGAAGACGGAGACCCTGACTTCCAAATATCTGTCAAACCGGACTCAAGTGCCCCTGCCAGATGAAAGACGAAAAGGAAACGGAAACGTCCTCAAGTTGATAGGTGCGACTGGCCATAACCTGAAGAATGTTGATTTAGAAATTCCCCTGGGTACACTCACATGCGTGACGGGTGTCTCTGGTAGTGGTAAATCTTCTCTTGTCAATGAGACCTTGTACCCCATTCTTCGCAAGCATTTCTACAGGTCTCTCCAGGATCCATTACCTTTTAAGCGGATTGAAGGCATTAAACATCTGGATAAGGTTATAGAGATTGATCAGTCTCCCATCGGCCGTACACCCCGATCCAACCCAGCTACTTATACCGGTGTATTTACTGATATACGCAAGCTTTTCTCTGATGTGCCCGAAGCAAAAATCAGGGGGTACAAGCCTGGCAGATTTTCCTTTAACGTGAAAGGAGGACGTTGCGAGACTTGTCAGGGCGGTGGTATGAGAGTCATTGAGATGAATTTCCTTCCCAATGTTCTGGTAGATTGCGAAACCTGTGTGGGTAAGCGATATAACCGTGAGACGTTGGAGATAATCTATAAAGGAAAATCTATCAGTGAAGTGCTGGAGATGAGTGTGAGAGAAGCCGCCGAGTTTTTTAAAAATATTCCAAAGATCTACCGAAAGCTAAAAACGATCAACGACGTGGGCCTGGGATATATAACTCTGGGCCAGCAAGCTACTACCCTAAGTGGAGGGGAAGCTCAGCGGGTCAAATTGGCTGAAGAACTATCGAAGCGTGACACGGGATCCACACTATATATACTGGATGAACCTACGACAGGTCTGCACTTTGAGGATATTCGTCAGCTCCTCCAGGTACTGACTCGGCTGGTAGATAAGGGCAACACCATCGTCGTCATAGAACATAATATGGACGTGATCAAAGTGGCAGATCATATCATAGATATAGGTCCAGAGGGCGGCAGAAGAGGGGGAACAGTAGTAGCCAAGGGTACACCTGAAAAAGTCGCACGGAGCCGTGGTAGTTTGACGGGTGACTTTCTTAAGAAGGAACTCGCGCTGCATAAGGGCAAAAAGAAATGATCTAAATATGTATACGGAGCCAAAATTTTATGCAGAAATACTGGAATATACCCGGGAGATGGGGTTTAGTATGCCTTCTGACATGGAGGTCGGCTCGTTGCTACGTACGCTGGCTACATCGAAATCATCACCCCGAATATTGGATCTGGGCACCGGTACAGGGCTTTCGCTTTGCTGGCTGGCGGATGGTATAGATGATGATGGTCATGTGATCTCGATAGAATTGGATCCCGAATTACCACTCATCGCACAACAATGCTTTGCGGATGATCCTCGAGTAGAAATACGTGTGGAAGATGGAGCAGTATGGCTTGAAGAGCAAAAAGGTATTGAATCTTTCTATGATTTGATTTTTGCTGATACATGGCCCGGTAAGTATACGCATCTGGATATTACGCTCTCATTGTTACGGCCCGGTGGCTTTTATGTCATTGATGACATGAAGCCTCAGCCAAATTGGCCGGAAGGGCATCTTGAAAAGGCGTTGGCATTGGAGGCGACATTAGATGCGAGAGAAGATTTGTCCATCTCCAAATTGGATTGGTCTACCGGGATCATGATTTGTGTCAGAAAGGGTTGATATTTACAATATGTCTACCAAGTTTCACCAGCCGGTACTTCGCTATTTTTCACTCTGGATGTTGGGTTTGCTAGTCCTATGTCTGGGTGTCTTTTATTTGATCAGTGGTGACCTCCGGGAAGTTGAATCTGAAACCGGTACGTTGATCTTGCAGCTTTTTGCGCTTTTGCCGATTCTGTGGTTTATGGGCATGGTCTTTAGTAGGCAGCTTGATTTCAAGCATTTTTTTAATCATCGGACCCAACCGTTTACTCCAAAACAATACCTATGGGTGGCATTACTAACATTCGCCGTATCGGTAGGTTTTGAAGGGTTGGTAGGCTATGTACTCACCTGGGTTCAGCCCTCTTATATCGAAAGGGTGACAGAACAAGCTATCTTAAGCGAGGAGGGTTCTCCGGGTCTCAATATACTTACAATACTTCTGGCTGTGATCTTAGCTCCCATGATGGAAGAAATTGTTTTTAGAGGATTGATATTCCAGCGCCTTTCGATCCGGTATGGCTTGACCACTGCGATCGTGACGTCCTCTTTAGTATTTGGTCTCTTGCACTTTGAGTCTTTTCTGGGGGCTGGAGTTTTTGGGGTATTTATGTGTCTGTTGTTTTATCATACCAAGAATCTTTGGGTGCCTGTGTTCGTGCATGTGATCAATAATGCACTTGCTGTTGGAATTGATACATGGGTTCGAGAGGATGGATCGTACACCTTCGAAGAATTTAGAACAACCATGCTGATATATATGATTGGATTGCTGGGACTACCGTTGATGTATATATTTTTCAAGCATAACTGGCCTAAAGATTTAGGACAATTGCCGATTCTGTTTTACCGACAATAGGAATTTCCTATCTTTTTTCTCACAAATCTGCTGATCGGGGTTATTAATGAGAGGTATCGTCAATAGTACTTTGAAACTCTACCTGAAAACCAGGTATAACAAAATTGAGTATAGCGTCCAACATGCGCATGTGACACAATCCGATGTCCTCGAAAATCTGTTATATCTGGCGGAGGATACTGAATTTGGCAAGCGCTATAAGTTTGGAAGTATTATGAAATATGAAGACTTCCGAGATCAGGTTCCCTTGTGCACTTATGATGACGTCAAGGCAGACATCTCCAGGATGATGCACGGTGAACGGGACGTATTGTGGCCAGGCCAGGTAAAATGGTATGCAAAATCATCAGGCACTACCAGCGATAAAAGCAAGTTTATACCAGTCAGCAAACAGTGCCTAAAACATTGCCACGTAAAGGGTTTTTGGGATAATCTTGCTATACTTTATAAAAACTATCCCGAAGCCAAGATTTTCGAGTACAATAATCTGGTGGTTGGTGGGACACTGTATGAATTCGAAGCGTTTCCGGAAACTCGCTATGGAGATGTGTCTGCTATTCTCATACACGAAATGCCGTTGGTAGGAAGGCCATTTTATTCACCTGACTTTGAGACAGCCTTCATGAAAAAATGGGATGAAAAAATAGAAAGGACAGCTCAGCTTGCCAGCCGGGATCGGGACATTGGATCGATTGCTGGAGTACCTACCTGGAATATTGTCCTTTTCAGAAGGATACTTGAAATCACAGGTAAATCAAATCTATTGGAAGTATGGCCAAATCTGGAGGTTTACCTGCATGGAGGTGTTAATTTTGAACCCTATCGTGCACAATTTGAAGCGCTTATCCCCAAGGAAGACTTTATCTACCAGGAGACTTACAATGCCTCTGAAGGTTACTTTGCTTGTCAAAATGACTACTCGTCCAATGACCTTCTCCTGATGCCGGATTGTGGTATTTTCTTTGAGTTTGTACCCCTGGAAGAGCTGGAAAGCTCGTCACCGAGGGCTATCCCGCTTAATGAGGTGGAAACTGATGTAAACTATGCTTTAGTCATCAGTACGAATGCGGGTCTGTGGCGCTACCTCGTCGGGGATACTGTCATGTTCACGTCTACAGATCCATATAAGATTGTCATTACGGGACGGACGAAGCATTTTATTAATGCTTTTGGAGAGGAGGTGATGGTATCTAATACAGATAAGGCCATAAGTCTGGCTGCTGAGGCACATGATGTGAAGATCCGTGAGTATATGGTGGCACCTATTTATTTTGGGGAGGAAGGCAAGGGAGGACATCAGTGGCTTATTGAATTTGAAGAAGCTCCTGAAAACGTCCAAAAATTTGCAACTACTTTGGATAAGTACCTGCAATCCATCAATTCAGATTATGAGGCCAAGCGTTTCCAAAGTATGGCACTGGAAGAATTGCAGATTGTTGAGGCACCTCCATCTACTTTTGAGCGTTGGTTAAAAAGCAGGGGAAAAGTGGGATCACAAATAAAGGTACCCCGTCTTGCTAATCATCGTAAGCATATGGATAGCATTCTTTCGATGCTTGACAACCAAGTCACCGCATAATGGCCGACGAAATAAGAACTTTATTAACAGAGGATTTTGGGGTTGAGTTTAGACCCGAACAGGAGCTCTTTGAGCAACTCTGCGAGCGTATCAACTACCTGATGGCGTTTGAGATGGAGTCATTTCTGAGTATGCTGTACCGCCTGGATATTTCTGAGCGTAAAGTGCGAAGAGCTATGGATCCGGCCAACCCTGAGCCATCCAATGTGGCCCTTGCCAGACTGATCATTGACCGGCAAAAGGCCCGAATGGAGACGAAGAGGAAATACCGTCAGGAGCCATTGTCTGATTGGATGGATTTTTAACACATCATAATCTTATGCTCACTAAGCTCCAGGGTATAGTCATTAAGGTTTTGAAGTATAGCGAAAGCAGTTTAATACTGGACCTTTATACCGATAAGTATGGCCTGGCAAGTTTTATCGTAAGTGGTGTACGCAAACCGCGAGCCCGCATGCCAGCTTCTTTATTTCAACTTATGAATTGGCTGGAAGTAGTGGCTTATGTCAAGGACACTACTACACTTTGTCGCATCAAGGAAGCCCGTCCCTTCTATCATTACCATCATATACCCTTTGATATTCAGAGGCGTAGCATCGGTTTATTTATGACGGAGGTATTTCAGAAATCGGTTAAGGAGCACGAATCGAATCCGGATCTTTTCGCTTTTCTCAAAGAGTCATTTACATTGCTAGACCGTAGCGAACTCAAGGTCAATAACCTGCATTTGGTTTTTCTCGTACAGTTAAGCCGCTATTTGGGATTTCATCCGGATGATCAATGGTCAGAAGATCAGCCCTATTTCGATCTGATGAAGGGTACATTTGTCCCACTTCCCCATCCAGCGTATACTCTTGAACCAGACAATAGCCAAATACTCTCTCAGATCATTGGTTGTGACATGAATGCGTCCCAGTCTTTAGCGATTGATCGTCAGCACCGGCAGGCGATTATTGAAGACCTGCTTGCTTTCTACAAACTGCACCTGGACCGGATGGCAGATGTACAGACGCATAAAGTGCTGGCGGAGGTCTTTGGATAGTACCGGTGTCCGGTGTCCGGGGTGTCCATGCCTAAATAAGGTTGATCGGTATGTTAAATTATATTCGAGACCTTGACACTTTTACTTGCATCCAAAAGTCCTTGTACATGTTTAGCTCAACCCTTGCAGACACTATAAGTTTTAAAGCGGAGCGAAAAACTTTGGGAGATGATTATGGTGTCAATTTTTTAGTTGAACACATTTTGTTGGTGCTGCTTGATGCTCATGGTTGGGGTCTTTTTATTTAGAGTCTGTCATGGATTCTGACCGACCAAGGGTAACGGCTGGCAGTTTTGCCCCGCTTTTCCTGCCAAAAGCGGGCCGCCGGAGGCATTTGGAATAAACTTTAATTGCCTAAATCGGTGTACTCCATCTTTTAATCGTCTTATCAAATTTAGGATAACTTGCTCAGTAGGTCGGCCCTGTCTTTTCTATCACCAAAAGAAACAGAACAAGCCGGTAGCAAGCAGAATAGGCTTTGAAAGACTTCTCTGTTTTTTTGGAGACAGAAATCTTCTTTTTTTAACATAACCTCGAATTCCAAATGGCTCTAAGAGAAGGATGGTGTGCCTAGACATTTAGCTAGATAGTTTCTAATAGCACAACAATTTGATCTGCCGCCTTTCCACTTTATCTATATCTTCATTTAAGAATTGCTGAGGCATTCGTTTGTAAATCGATGGCTAAAAAAATCAAATTCAAACCGGGTGATGTAAGCTCTGAGGTGCAAGTGGCACTGTACCAACAGATGCTCTATGCCCGGACTATCGAAGAGCGGATGCTAATCGCACTACGGCAAGGAAAAGTCAGCAAGTGGTTTTCCGGAATTGGCCAGGAAGCAATAGCCGTAGGGGCAGCCATGGCACTGGATGAAGATGATTGGATCTTTCCATTGCATCGAAATCTGGGCGTATTCACTACGAGACAACTGCCGCTGCATCGTCTTGTAGGGCAATGGCAGGGAATGCCATCCGGATATACGCAAGGAAGAGATCGGTCCTTTCATTTTGGTACCCTAGACCATCATCTGGTGGGCATGATATCTCATTTGGGCGCTCAGTTGCCCTTGGCTGCGGGTGCCGCCCTGGCTGAAAAACTAGAAGGAAGTGGCAGGATTTGTCTTGCGTTTAGCGGGGAAGGGGGTACCAGTGAAGGGGACTTTCATGAAGCCCTGAACCTGGCGGCTGTCTGGCAATTGCCTGTGATATTCCTGGTAGAAAACAACGGCTATGCCCTAAGCACTCCTATTGATGAACAATTTGCCTGCAAGCATATATCACAAAAAGGGAAAGGTTACGGCATCAAGAGCCTGCGTATCAATGGAAATAATGTATTGGAAGTATACCGCACCCTCAAAAAGTGGTCGGAGAAATTGCGAGATCAAGCGAGGCCGATATTGATCGAGTGTGAGACATTCCGTATGCGAGGTCATGAAGAAGCCTCTGGCACCAAATACGTGCCTGCCGATATCATGGAAAAGTGGGCCGGTCGAGATCCGATCGTTTATTATGAACAATACTTGCTAAAAACTGATCAAGTTGATCAGGATGATATTGATGCTTTGAAGGCGGAATACAGTGAGACTATAGCGGATGTGGTGGCCAATGCACTCAGCGCAGATCACCCAGAATCCACTTCCGATCAGGAGGAATCGCAGGTCTACGCACCTTACCAGCCCCAGGTCACATATCCTGAAGATTTTCGCGAGATCCGTTTTGTGGATGCCATCCATGAAGCTCTGGATCAGGAAATGGAAAAAGATGACCACCTGATACTAATGGGACAGGATATCGCAGAATATGGGGGTGTTTTTAAGGTGACAGAGGGTTTATTGGAAAAGTATGGATCAGAGAGGGTAAGAAACACACCTTTATGTGAAAGTGCCGTGATAGGTGCGGGCATGGGATTGACGTTTTCCGGGTATCGATCGATGGTGGAGATGCAGTTTGCAGACTTTGTGAGCTGTGGATTTAATCAGGTAGTTAATAATCTGGCAAAGACATACTATCGATGGCGCCATCCTGTAAACATCACGCTACGGCTGCCCTGTGGTGGCCAGGTTGGAGCCGGCCCTTTTCATTCTCAGACTATGGAGTCCTGGTTTTTCCATACCCCTGGACTTAAGATTGTATATCCATCGACTGCCTATGATGCTAAGGGCCTACTGACTACTTGTTTGCGGGATCCTAATCCTACCTTGTTTTTTGAACATAAATACCTCTACCGCTCCGATAAAGGTATGGTGCCGGCTTCTCAATACGAGATACCGCTGGGCAAGGCAGCGCTCATCGATCAGGGCAAGGATGCACTGATCATCACCTATGGCCTGGGAGTGCAATGGGCCAAAGAAGTGATTGAACGTGAGCAATACCACATGTCTATACTTGATCTGAGGACCCTCAAGCCACTGGATTATGAAAGTATCCGAATGTCGGTGCAAAGAGTAAGTAGAGTGCTAGTCTTACATGAGGCCAGCCTCACTGGTGGGGTAGGAGCAGAGATCGTAGCCTATATTTCAGAGCATTTATTTGAGTACCTGGATGCCCCCGTGATGCGATGTGCCAGTTTAGATACACCAATTCCTTTTGCTAAGTCGCTGGAGGACTTATTTTTGCCCCGGGAAAGATTAGCGGAGACAATAAAAAAGCTAATCAACTATTAAAAACATATGAAAATACAAGAACTAATAGCAGTGAGCGGATTGCCCGGACTGTATAAAATGGCAGCAAGTCGTGCCAATGGATTGATCGTGGAGGATCTGGATACAGGCAAGCGTAAGTTCGTATCGATGCGTAAGCACCAGTTCTCACCACTCGAAACCATTGCCGTATTCA
Source organism: Saprospiraceae bacterium (assembly GCA_050298535.1). Lineage (GTDB taxonomy): Bacteria > Bacteroidota > Bacteroidia > Chitinophagales > Saprospiraceae > JABDMH01. Next base: position 270,138 of record JBNKUI010000105.1, on the reverse strand, counting down.
CTATGACTGATTCGGTGGCTTTGACAGAGGTGCTGCAGAAGATCCATGCACTTCGCGAGGAAACTCCTCCAGTCTCCCATAAGTCGTCAAATGATGAGCTTCGGGGTTATTTCCGGGAGGTACTACCAGAGCATGATGAATATCGGGTATTTCCCAAAGACATCAAGAAGATTATCAAATGGTACAATTTCTTGAACGATCGTAATCTCTTCGAACAATTTACAGACGAGGAAGAATAATCACTGATAGCAAACCGGCATGTACAATCAGCTCCAGGTCTTCGTTGTTCTGCCAGCCTACAATGCGTACCGGACCCTCAAAAAGACCTACAACGAGATCCCATTTGATATTGTAGATCAGGTCATCTTGTGTGATGACTTCTCTACCGATGAGACGGTGGAGCTCGCTAGAGAATTGAATATATCTCATATCATTCAGCACTCGACCAATAAGGGCTACGGCGCAAACCAAAAGTCATTGTATGATCGAGCCCTCAGGGAAGGGGCTGACATCATCATCATGCTGCATCCCGACTATCAATATGATCCCAGGCTCATCACACCAATCGCAGGTATGATAGCTGATGGAAGTTTTGATGTCGTGCTGGGATCCAGGATACTGGGGAAGGGGGCCCTCAAAGGAGGTATGCCTCTGTATAAATATGTGGCAAACCGAGCCCTCACTTTCTTTCAAAACATTATGTTGGGACAAAAGCTTTCCGAATATCACACCGGATATCGCGCATATCATCGTCGGGTATTGGATACGATTTCTTACAGTGAAAATTCGGATGATTTTGTTTTTGACAATCAGGTCTTGTCACAGATCATATATGCCTCATTTTCTATTGGAGAAATTAGCTGTCCGGCCCGTTATTTTCCAGAGGCCTCCAGCATAAACCTGCGCCGCAGTATTCGCTATGGACTAGGTGTAGTGCAGGTAAGTGTGGAGCACTTCTTGCAGAGATGCCGCCTGATTAAGCTGAAACGATACGAGAAAAAGACCGGTTGATTACTCAGGCTCGAAACCGAGTATTACCTGGAATACGCCTAGATCTGACCATTTGTATCCACCCGGGTTATTGATTACTGAAGGTTTATCAAACCCAATACCATAATCGAATCCTAGCGTACCAAACATAGGTAAGAACACTCGGAGACCTAATCCTGCAGAACGTTTCAGATCAAATGGATCATACTCATTAAATCGGTTCCACGCATTTCCGGCCTCGGCAAAGGCCAGCACATAGATGGTGGAGCTCGGATTTAGAGAGACAGGATATCGTAACTCAGCGGTAAATTTGTTATAAATTCCGGCACCACCCACGATTGTTACACCGTTCACCTGTGAAAGCTGGGCTGGAAAATCAGTGTTTTCATATCCTCGGAATGTGATCTGATCTTTGCCGGTGATCGTATACTGAGTTGCCAATGGCTTGGCAGCAAATTCAAATCGCTCGAAGGGAGAATCCCCAATATCCTGATTGTAGTATCCTAGCATGGCCATTTTAGCACCCACTTTCAGCACTAAATTATTCCAAACAGTTTTATACCATTCTGCATTAAACTTCCATTTATGGTATTCCACCCAACGGTATTTGTCTTGTGGAGCCATATCCTCATAGTCTTTATTCTTATTGAACAAGCTATAAGGAGGTGTCAGCTGCATCGTAAGTGTGAATGACGATCCATCTTTGGGAAAGATTGGCTCAGCCACGGTACTTCTACCAATAGTCTGTTGCAAGTACCAGTTATTAAATTTACCGGTACTGATAGAGGTTCCATCTTGTAACCGGAATATATTGGCAAAATCATTTAGGGCTATCCGTTGTAGATTGATCGTGGTATTGGATACGAAGTTGTCATCTGGCCAGTTTAGTCTAGATCCCAGTCCAATGGATGCCTGTGCAATCGAAAATGTCTGGTTGATGGCAAAGAACCGTGCATTTTGCGTGAAAAAACCAGCCAACGTAAATGAGTTTGGCTTGTTTCCACCCAACCAAGGTTCTGTAAATGAGAAGTTGTAGGATTGGTAATACTTACCATTGGTCTGAGCCCGAAGGCTAACTTTTTGGCCATCACCTTGTGGCAATGGTTTCCAGGCTTTTCCCTCAAATAGGTTTCTCAGGGAGAAGTTGTTGAATGTGACTCCCAATGTACCAATCAATCCGCCACGCGTATTGTAAAAGCTGTTCCCAGGTTGATAGCCGGCAGATAGCTCTAGCTGATCTGATGACTGTTCCTCCAGCGTATATTCGATATCAACCGTACCCCGGCTTGCATTGACCGGGGTCTGCATATCCAAAGTCTCGGGATTGAAGTATCCCAGATTGATGATTTGTCGCTGTGACCGGATCAACTCCGCGCGACTGAATTTATCACCAGGTCTTGTACGGATTTCCCGACGGATCACGTGCTCATGCGTACGATCGTTACCGGCGATCGTCACCTTGTCAATGGTCGCTTGAGGACCTTCATAGATTCTGATCTCCAGATCGATGCTGTCATTGTCGATAGCTACTTCAATCGGATCCGGTCTGAAGAAGAGATATCCATTGTCCATGTAGAGGGAGCTGACATCGCTTCCGTCCTGACTAAAGCTAAGTCTCGTTTCCAGTAGTTCCTGATTATAGACATCACCCGGTTTAATACTCAGGCGATCTTCCAGCATTTGATCATCGTAGATGGAGTTACCTTTAAACTCGATATTTCTGAAGTAATACTGATTCCCTTCATTGAGATTTAGGGCCAGATACAATCCTCCATCCTCATCTCTCCAGAGCGAGTCACTTAAGATACGGGCATCTCTAAATCCAATCGTATTGTAGAAATTTATGATAGCACGCTTATCTTCTTCAAAGTCACTTTCTATAAATTTGGATGATGCGAGGAATCGCTTTCTCCACTTGGTGTTTTTCATCTGCTTTCGCAGCTTCTTGTCGGAAGCAGCTTCGTTGCCATTGATCACAATGTTATCAATCTTGATGCGTTCACCGCGATCAATTTGAAAATCCAGTAGGATGGCGTTGGTGGCCTTAGTATCTTTTTCCTCTACCACTTCTACGGAAGCATCCAGGTATCCTTTTTTGATAAAGTATTTTTCAACTGCTGTTTTAGCGTTCACTTTAGTAGCCTCGGTAACAATACCACCTCGTAGTAGGAAGGGTTTTAGTAAGTCATTGAGATCTTCTTCGTAGGTTTTCTTGGTACCACTGTACGTATATCGCGATAGCCTGGGTCGTTCTTCCAGTCTGATTTCGAGGAAGACCACATCACCAATTACTTTATCCTGGATGATTTGAATGTCAGTAAAGAGACGCTGACGCCACAGTGACCGAATGGCCTTTGATATGTCATCACCGGGAATCTTTATTTTTTCACCCTTCTTGAGTCCTGAAACAATGCGGATGGCATTGTCATCACTAAACTCGGCACCTACCACAGTGACTTCACCGATCTCATACTCTTTGGGTTCACCATAGTCTAGACTACTCTCAGGAAGCGGGGGGATAGAATCTTGAGCCAGGATTGACCCTCCGGTCAAGAGTAGTAAAAAAATGAAAGCAGTAAATCGATGAATCATAACTAAATTCTGATGTATCGTACAAACGAATGGCAAATGTAACTGTTGCTTGCGTTTTTCCTCGTTAACTTTTTCTTAATCTGATAGTTCTGACAATTGAATTAAGCGAGCTGCTCGCTGATTTTGCCAAATCTTCGCTCTCTATTTTGATAATCTACTATGGCGTCATACAAGTCTGGCTTGCGAAAGTCAGGCCAGAATTTCTCGGTAAAATACAATTCTGAGTAAGCTATTTGCCATAGTAGGTAATTACTAATTCTTAGCTCACCACTCGTACGTATTAGTAGTTCAGGGTCTGGCATATCACTGGTGGCGAGATACCGGCTGAAGGATTGGTCAGTGATATCTTCGGGTGCCAGTTTTCCCTGCTGTACATCTGTTGCTATCAATTGCGCTGCCCTTGTGATCTCCCATCGAGAGCTATAGTTCAGAGCCAGGGTGAGTGTCATTCGGTCGTTATCATGTGTGATCTTCATCCCCTCCCGTAGGGCTGCATATGTGCGTTTGGGTAGTTTTGAAAGATCACCGATCGCATTTAAGCGAATGTTGTTTTCCATGAGGGTAGAAACTTCCTTTCGGACGGTCTCTACCAGAAGACCCATGAGTGCACTAACTTCCAGAGCGGGTCGATTCCAGTTTTCAGTCGAAAAAGCATACAACGTCAGATAGTTGACACCAAGTTCTGCGGCTGCTTCAGAGACCTCCCTTACAGCGCGAACCCCATTTTTATGACCGAATACCCGAGGTTGGTTTTGTTGCTTTGCCCAACGTCCATTCCCATCCATGATGATGGCGATGTGCTTAGGTAGCCGATCCAGGTCAATATTTGCTTTGCGTTCCACGATCCTGATGGTTGGAAAAATAAGGGGACAAAGTTACAAAAGATTTATGGAGCAAATCAACCTTATCATAAGGGCACTGGGTAGCACAATATCGATTACCTAATCCATCGTTACTCGTTTCCACAGGCAGGCTGGTCGACATTTTTTGACTTTGGACCTGTTTGCTTCTACATTACCTGAAAAAGTAAATAGCCATGCAAAGTCGTTTTCCAGAAATATTGAAGTACGGTGATCAAATTTTAAGTTTTAACTTTACTATTATGAAGCTCTCAGGTGTAATTGTGATACTTAGTTTTGTACTATGTGCTTTGCCAGCATGTCAGGTAGTGCAATGTGGACCTACCAAAGATAGCTTCATTGAGAAATATGAAGCTTTCATAGCTAAAGTGGAAGACAAGGACCTGGATCTTGATGATAGCCAGTGGAAAAAGCTGGATGAAACCTTTAGAAACTATATCGAAGACTGCTATGAGTATCACGAGTCTGAAATGTCTGCTGGTGAGCGTCGAAAATTCTGGATGAATTCCCTCAAATACTATGCAGCCCGATACGGTGAAGGCATGATCCATATGTTATCTCGAGACAATGATATCACCAGTGAGCGTGTGAAGGAGAATATAGAGGAGGTGATGGAAGCAACGGGGAAAGAGCTAGAGGACTTCATAGATAAAAATGCGGATGAACTCGAAGCACTCTTTGAGGAAATTGGAAAAGATATCGAAGATTGGGCCGCAAAATTCAAGGAGATATTTGAAGAATAACAGGTGCAATGTATGATGTCATTTTAAGTTTTATTACAGCCTTTACGCTGACTTATTTTGCCATCCCGTCTATTATCAACATTGCCGATAAAAAGGGATTAGTAGACATTCCTGACGATCGCAAATCACATGTAAACCCGACACCTTCCCTGGGGGGCATTGGGATATTTGTTGGGGTGATTTTTTCTATTGTGATGTGGACTCCTTTTCATGTATTTGGAGACCTCCAGTACGTATTGTGCGCATTCATTATTGTTTTTCTGATCGGGGCAAAGGACGACATCCTTCCCATGGCACCCTGGAAGAAAGTAGTAGGTGAGCTCTTTGCCGCATCGATTCTCGTGTTTATGTCTAATGTAAAGCTGACGAGTCTTTACGGGATATTTGCGGTCTATGATCTGCCAGCAATCATATATTATCCATTCTCAATATTTACGATTCTGGTGATCATCAATGCATTCAATCTTATTGACGGTATCAATGGACTGTCAGGAAGCATCAGCACGCTGATTGCTTTAGTACTGGGATCGTGGTTTTATTTGACGGGTCATGTTGAGTACGCCATCGTGGCCTTTGCTCTTGCAGGTTCCACGATCGCATTTCTCAAATATAATGTCACGCCGGCCAAAATATTTATGGGAGATACCGGCTCCCTGCTAGTCGGTATGATTTGCGCTATTCTTGCCTTGCAGTTTATTGAATTGCACAGGGAACTGGGAGATTCGCCCTATGCTTTCAAAGCGGTACCGGCCGTGGCGATAGGTATTCTGATTCTTCCCTTGTTTGATACCTTCAGAGTATTCATGACTCGGATCTTGCAGGGTCGGTCTCCCCTGACTGCAGACCGAAATCACATTCATCATCTTTTGATCGATTGTGGATTGACCCATATGCAGGCGACCTCCATACTGTTTGGAGTGAATGTATTGTTTATCATTGTCGTATTTCAATTGCAACATCTGGGCACGTTTAATCTTCTACTGATCATCATTTCAATGGCCACCTTCTTTACAGTATTGCTGATAAACTGGAGGAATCGTCGCATTAAACCCGGATAATGCATTAGACTTTCTATTGCGAGCCAAAGCTACTGCAAATACGGGCACATAAGCACTTTTTGATTCTCACCATAATGGTGACTATGTTTGCGAGTCAAAAAGCACTTGGAGCACCCGTCTTTATTGTATCTTTTGCTCTCATGACGAAACCCTAACGCATGATCCAGGTTAGAATGAAAAGGAAACTCTCGCAATGAATTGGTTGGCTGTATTCGTAGGAGGAGGGCTAGGAAGTCTGTGCCGATATGGAGTGGCAAGGATCCTGGAACCCTATGCACTTAAATTTCCCTGGGCAACCATCATTGCCAATTTGTTAGCCAGTACTATTTTGGGGATACTTATGTCCATGGCATTGAGGAGTAATATGCAGAGTACCTGGCGTATACTTTGGATGGTGGGGTTCTGTGGTGGCTTTTCCACCTTTTCCACCTTTACTGCGGAGACGTTTCTATTCTTCGAGCAAGGTCAGTGGCTTTACGGCATGGGTAATATCCTGCTAAGCCTGGCCATATGCCTATTTGGCTTTTATCTCGGCTTTAAACTCGTGGGGAACTGAGTATCTCTCAATCCAGGATTAATTAGAACCCAATACTTTTAAATCAATCGCCACAGTCACATCCTCCGCGAGTTCTACTTCAGTACCCACGGCAGAAGTCACCAACTCGATCTGATCTGCAAGTACTTCCTCCTTGATGTAGTCTCCATATGACTGGATAGCCGGCAATATGGCGTCGTTGGATTCTATAGAAAGAATGATACGATCCGTCACATTGAAATCCTTTTGTTTCCGAAGATTCTGTATACGATTCACGAGTTCACGGGCTACACCTTCGGCCAGGAGATCATCATTGAGCGAAATGTCCAGTGCGACAGTGACTTTTCCATCGCTAGCCACTTGCCAGCCGGGTATATCCTCTGAGCTGATCACAAAGTCTTCCATAACCAGTGTATAGGGATTTCCATCAATCGTCATCTCGTAGGAGCCTGATTTTTCAAGAGCTTCGATATCCGCCTGTGTAAATCCACTGATCATTTGATTGGCCTCCTTCATATGCTTGCCCAATCTTCGGCCCAAGGTCTTGAAGTTGGGTTTAATTCGTTTTTTAATGAGCCCACTGGTGTCGGTGATATATTCGATCTCCTTCACATTTACTTCAGATAGTATCAGATCCTTGACACCTTCTACCTGATCCTTAAATTGAGCATCCAGCACCGGGAGCAACACGCGTTTCAGAGGTTGGCGTACCCGAATCTTTTCCTTCTTTCGTAAAGAGAGGATCAAGGATGAGATTTTTTGAGCATATTCCATACGTTCTTCCAGCGCGATATCGATGCTTTCCTCATCACTGGTAGGGAATAAAGTGAGATGCACCGAAGCTTCAATTTTCTTGCGCGTATTGTCATTCAGATTTTTGTACAACCAGTCAGAAAAGAAAGGAGCAATCGGAGCGGATAGCTGACTTACCACTTCCAGACAAGTATATAATGTCTGATAGGCAGCAATTTTATCCTCTGTATAATCGCCTTTCCAAAATCTGCGCCGGCAGAGTCGCACATACCAGTTGCTAAGATGATCATTTACAAAGTCCTGTATCTTTCTGGCAGCATTGGTGGGCTCATAGTCGGCATACTCTGCCTGTACTTCTTTCACCAGGGTGTGCAATAAAGAAATAATCCAACGATCGATTTCTGGTCTTTTCGAAAGAGGAATTTGATCCTCACTATAGGTGAATCCGTCAATATTGGCATACAGCGCAAAGAAAGCATATGTGTTATATAGTGTCCCGAAGAACTTTCGCTGGACTTCCTGTATACCTGCTTCATCAAACTTCAGATTGTCCCAGGGTTGAGCATTCGAAATCATGTACCATCGAGTGGCATCTGCTCCGTATTGGGCGATGGTTTCAAAGGGCTCAACAGCATTGCCCAGGCGCTTTGACATCTTCCTTCCTTCTTTGTCCTGCACAAGTCCATTGGACACTACATTCTTAAATGCGATGGTATCATAGGCCATTACGGCAATCGCATGCAAAGTAAAGAACCAGCCCCGGGTTTGATCTACCCCCTCCGCGATGAAGTCAGCCGGGAAGTTTTCCTTGAACTTTGTTTCATTTTCAAATGGATAGTGCCATTGGGCATAGGGCATGGATCCACTGTCAAACCAGACATCGATCAAATCCGTTTCACGCTTCATGGGGTTACCATCTGCGGACACCAGGATGATGTCATCAATATAAGGGCGATGTAGATCATCAGGTACTGACTGAGACAGGTTCAAAGCTGCATTCGCCGTTTCGATTTCATTTCGAAGTGCGCTTACAGATCCGATGCATTTTTCTTCTTTGCCATCTTCAGTGCGCCAGATGGGCAGAGGAATACCCCAGAATCGTGATCGGGATAAGTTCCAGTCCTGAAGATTTTCCAGCCAATGTCCAAATCGCTTCTCTCCGGTATGTTTCGGTTTCCAGTTTATCGATTTATTGAGTTCGACCATCTTGGCCTTAGCTGCAGTCGATTTTATGAACCAACTATCTAGAGGATAGTACAGTATGGGCTTGTCTGTACGCCAGCAGTGTGGATAGTTGTGACTATATTTTTGGACATTGAAGGCCTTGTTTTCCTTCTTTAATTTTATGGTAATATCGATGTCTACGTTTTGGTAGTCCGGATCATCGGTATAGTCCTTTACATAGCGCCCGGCAAATTCTCCGGCATCCTCCGTGAATTTCCCTTGAGCATCTACCAGAGTAAGCGATCCGATTCCGTTTTGCTGCGCAACACGCATATCATCGGCACCAAAAGAGGGAGCAATGTGTACAATCCCCGTGCCTTCCTCAGTGGTGACAAAATCACCCAGCAATACCCTGAATGCATCCCCATCCTTGGGCTGGGCAAATGGCAGCAGCTGATGATATCGTAAACCCTCAAGATCGCTGCCCGTAAAGTGGCCAATCACCTCATAGGGTATCAATTTATCGTCTGGATTATATGCATCGATAGATATTTCTGATTGTTCCGGCTTAAACCAATAATTTAGCAGGTCTTTTGCGAGGATAAGATTGACGGGAAGCTTTGTGTAGGGATTGAAGGTTCTTATTAGCACATATTCAACGCGTTTCCCTACGGCAAGTGCAGTATTCGATGGCAATGTCCAGGGTGTTGTCGTCCAGGCCAGGAAATAGGCGTCACCTTCTATGTTATCATATATAAAAGCACTTTCTGGATTGGATACAATCTGAAATTGTGCCACCGCCGATATATCCTTTACATCCCGGTAAGCACCTGGCATATTTAATTCGTGTGAGCTTAATCCCGTACCTGCGGCAGGTGAATAAGGTTGAATCGTATAACCTTTATAAAGGAGGTCTTTATCATAGAGACGCTTTAGAAGATACCAAACCGATTCAATATATTCATTCTCAAAGGTGATATAAGGATTTTCCAGATCCACCCAATAACCCATTTTGCGGGTTAGATCATCCCAAAGATCCTTATAGCGCATCACGGTCTTTCGACACTGCGCATTGTATTCATCGACTGAAATCTTTTTTCCAATGTCCTCCTTAGTAATGCCCAGCTCCTTTTCGACGGCAAGCTCGATGGGAAGACCATGTGTGTCCCAGCCACCTTTTCGCAACACTTTCTTCCCAAGCATAGTATGAAATCGGCAAAAGAGATCCTTGACAGTTCTTGCCATTACATGATGAATTCCAGGCTTGCCATTGGCAGAAGGTGGACCCTCATAAAAGACAAAAGACTCCTTTCGTGAAGGATCTTCAATACTCTTTTCAAAGATGGATTGATCTGTCCAAAATTTGTTGATCTCCTGGTCGATCTGTGGTAGATCGAGTTGCTTAAATGTCCGATACGTCATCTTAAACCAATGGTTTATACTGTTATCCAGTTTTGAAATCGCGCTTGTTGTCAAACAAAAAGGATGGCAAAGATAGGGATCCTGAAAGTATAATTCTCAAGGTTGTCCAATAGAAAACATAGGTGTTGATTTCCTAAGTGGAAACTGACTCTAGACAAGATCGATTGACTGAGAAAGGAAAGGACGTGTTAGAGACCGTATAAAACGGCAAAAAAGGTCAATAAATCGATTAGGGGCAAAAAAAAGACCGGCTCTTTTTTCCCCCTATGTAAGAACCGGTCCAGACCATGAGATAATTGACGTGTGCTTCTTTAAATCGTAATAGTACTTTGACTATTAATATTCATTTAAAGCTTTCGAGAACAATTATTGCACATTTAATGCCAAACTCTCATTTTATAAAGAAATTTTTAAATAAATTTTATTTTCTATCCTTAAATTATTGATTTACAATATATTATCTATTATAATTATTTTACATATCAAATGTATGGTCTTTTTTCTTACAATCCAAGTATTCACATGAAAAAATTTTCACAATAGTTAAATACCCATATTTGGGGACTACAGAAGGCTACTTAGATTGTCAGGATAAATGCAGCAAAACCGACAATTTGTCAGGATTCGGGCGGGTGGCATGTCCTTTGACCATAGGGTAATGCAGTTAATTCTCAATCGAAAATCTATAGATAATGGAAAAAGGATCTATTTCAGTTCAAACACAGAACATCTTTCCTATTATAAAGAAGTTTCTCTATGCTGATCACGATATCTTTCTGAGGGAACTTATCTCAAACGCCGTGGATGCCTCTCAAAAAATCAAAACTCTTGCTAATAAAGGAGTAGTGAAATCAGAGATCGGTGACTTACAGATCGATATAGTATTAGACAGGGAGGCAAAGACATTGACCATCAGCGATCGTGGTATTGGAATGTCAGAAGAAGAAGTGAAGAAGTATCTCAATCAGGTAGCATTTTCTAGCGCTGAGGAATTTGTTGAAAAGTATAAAGCAGACAATACTATAATAGGTCACTTCGGACTGGGCTTTTACTCTGCCTTTATGGTGAGCGATGAAGTGGAGGTAATTTCCAAGTCTTATCGACGGAATGAAAAATCTGTGCACTGGCGATGTGATGGTGAGCCTGAGTACAGTATCGAATATGCCGACAAGAAGAGTCGCGGTACCGATGTAATCTTACATATCAATGAGGAGAGTGCCGAGTTTCTGGAAGAAAGTAGGATCCAGTCCCTCCTTGATAAGTATTGTCGATTCTTACCTATACCTATCAAGTTTGGTACGAAGACCGAGACTACCTATGAAGGAGAGGGGGAAGATGCTAAGGAAGTCAAGACCGAGGTAGACAATATCATCAATAATCCCGAACCCGCCTGGAAGAAATCTCCCCGCAGTCTTAAAGATGAAGATTACAAGTCCTTCTATGAAGAGCTTTATCCTTTTAGTCAGGCACCTCTATTTTGGATTCATCTCAATATTGACTTTCCCTTTAATCTGACTGGAATCCTGTACTTCCCCAAGCTGAGTCAAAACTTTGAAATTCAGAAGAACAAAATTCAGCTTTATAGCAATCAAGTGTATGTGACAGACGATGTTAAGGATATCGTACCTGAGTTTCTGACACTGATGCACGGCGTGATTGACTCTCCGGATATTCCGCTCAATGTATCCAGGTCATATCTGCAAAGTGATCACAACGTAAAAAAGATCACATCGTACATCACCAAGAAGGTGGCAGAGAAACTTCAGTCACTCTTTAAGAAGGATCGTGAATCTTTTGAATCTAAGTGGGATGAAGTGGCTCCGATCGTAAAGTATGGCATGATCACCGATGAGAAATTTTTTGAGAGAGCTCGAAAATTTGCGTTGCTAAAAAATACAGATGGGACTTACTTCACGATCGATGAGTACATCGATAAAATAAAACCTAACCAGACAGACAAACATGACAAGGTGGTGATGATATATGCTAATCAAAAAGATCAGCAAGACACCTTTGTCAGTGCTGCCAAAAATCGTGGATATGATGTCTTACTTTTGGACCATGTACTGGACAATCACTTCATTCAGCATCTGGAGCAAAAGGTTGATAATACATTATTTGTCAGAGTAGATAGTGACACCACAGACAATCTGATCCAGACAGATGAAACGGTAGAGTCCGTGCTATCTGAAAAAGAACAGGAAAAAGTCAAGGCGCTATTTGAGGAAGTATTGAAAGAAAGCAAGTCCAGTATCCAGCTTAAGCCATTGAGCCAGGACGATCATCCAGTGATGATTACTAAACCTGAGTTTATGCGAAGAATGCAGGATATGCAGCGATTGCAGGGTGGTATGGGTAGCATGGGAATGCCTGATATGCATAATTTGGTCGTTAATACCAATCACCCACTGATCGTCGACAAGCTTCTAAAGATGCGAAGTGAGGACAAGAAGGCGGATTTTATCAAGTATCTATATGATCTTGCCCGCTTAAATCAGCAGATGTTGAGTGGTAGTGAGTTGACCGCTTTCATCAATAGAAGTCTCTCTTTTGTAAGCTAAGACATATCTAACTACACTTAAGGTCCTGTTGGGAAACCCGGCAGGACTATTTTTTGTCAGTTAACACTCGGATTTGCTTGAAAAGACTGGATTATGTGCTCTAAGTAGAGCATTTGATTTCGCTTCTTTTCACCCGGTGCCAGTACAAATCCATCCACAAAATAGAGTTGGCTGTTTTTTTCATCAAGTATTAAATATGCCAGAAAGGGTCCACCCAGAAAATCCTTGTGCATTTCCCAAATACCCCGGGCTTCCATAGCATACGTATTGCCAATCTTGCTGGATTGTGTAAACACCGGCAAGTCACTGCTATTAGTGCGCATATATGATCCTTCGATGGTGGTACTGATATATCGTTTGCCCAGTGTGTCCTGGAGCGCAATGATATGCTCCTTACTAAACTGGTCCTGACTTGTATAAGGCAATTTATGCACTAAAATATTGGAAGTAGTCAACTCGTTTTCCCTTATCAACCATAGAGATTCTTCCTCCTCGATTACAAGCTGGTAATCACCGGGTACTTTGATATAACACCCCAGTCTTTGCAAGGCGTTGATGGCTTCATTGTTTTCACCAGCCAGGTAGACTGACGACTCAATTTGATCTTTATAATGGTTGTGAATCACCTTCGCTACGGTAGGGAACTTATCCACTACTTCTTTCCTTAGCTTTTCCATCCCATTGGCAAAGAGGTATACGATGACCTGATTGGTTGCCCATCGATCATGCCCCATGCTTGTGGTGAAACTGGCATCTTCACGGGCTTTTCGCATTCGCTCTTCTCCCAGATCCTCCATCATCATTTGGGTAGTGGCTGAAGTGGGGTCTGAAATATCAGCGATGATTAGGTACGCTTTTAGTTCTTTTCGTGTGGGTTCTCCTGCTAGTTGTTCGGGGGTAAAATGTTTCAAATCAAAAAGCGGCTCTGGTTGAGGCAGAATGGGAAATGCAGATCCATAGTAAAAGCTAAGGCTGTCTCCTATTTCTCCTTCCCAAAGATCATTATCTGTAATCACAGTCACCTGGTTGAGCGAGCCTACCGCATAAGGTGTAGGTTCTAGTCGTTGCCTTGCTTCTTCCGTGCAGCTAGTCATCTGGAAGATAGCTGCGAAGGCTACCAGTATATAAAAAATGTTTTTCTTCATAATTATTCACTTACCTCGTAAGATGTTGAAGTTCATGCCTTTGGTGTATAGATGATATGTGTATGGATAGATTGACACTCTACCCATTAAATATAGCAATAACCCCCATCACCCGTATGGTGTATAGCTCTAAGAAGGAAACCTTGTAAAACTTAGAATAGTTTCTCGATAATCTGATCTTCTGAGATACCTTCTGCCTCTGCCTTATAGTTTCTTACCACACGATGCCGCAAGACATACTTCGCTATCTGCTGAATGTCTTCAATGTCGGGTGAATACTTGCCATTGATCGCAGCATGACATTTGGCACCCAGAACCAGGTATTGAGAGGCTCTAGGTCCGGCACCCCAGGTGATGTATTTTTGTACCACTTCCGGCGCCATTTTCGAAACAGGCCGTGTCTTATTGACTAACTCAACAGCATATTCCAGGACTTTATCAGAGATCGGAATTTTTCTAACTAAATGCTGGAAGAACTGTATCTGTTCAGCAGTAAGTATATTCCCCAGCTCAGCCTTATAATTTGAAGTAGTCTCCTTGACTACTCGTATCTCATCTTCGTAGGTTGGATAGGTCAATGGTATATTAAACATGAATCGATCCAACTGTGCCTCGGGCAAGGGATATGTTCCTTCCTGCTCAATAGGGTTTTGTGTGGCAAGTACAAAAAACGGCTTAGGCAAATCATGTCGAAGGCCCGATACGGTTACCGAGCGCTCCTGCATCGCTTCCAGCAGTGCTGCTTGTGTCTTCGGAGGCGTTCTGTTGATCTCATCTGCCAAAACGATGTTAGAAAACAGAGGCCCTTTGTTGAATTTGAAATGACGATCTTCGTCCAGAATTTCAGAGCCTGTAATATCCGAAGGCATCAAGTCAGGTGTAAACTGAATACGTTTGAACTCCAGATCCAACACTTCGGCTATCGTGCTGACCAGCAGTGTTTTTGCCAGACCGGGCACACCCACCAGTAGACTGTGTCCATTACTAAATAGAGAAATTAATACGGACTTTACGACATCGTGTTGTCCTACGATGACTTTTCCAATTTCACTCCTTAAATCCAGGTAAGCCTTTGCTAGGGCATCTACCGCTTCTACATCTGTCTTGTAAGACGACTCAACTGTTGACATATGATTTCTGTGACTAGGGTATTGATTGTTAAATGATTAGTTAAAATTATAAAAATACAATAACCAAACGGTGATAACGTCCAATTGTTTTGCGTGGTATCGTGCTTGTGATAAATCAGGGACAAGGCCACTCATATTCAGATAACGCCGGCAGGCTGCCCTTAAGTGAGTAATGCCACCATTCTGTTCGTATTCCCTGAAAACCATTTGATTCCATGATTCCCTTTAAAAACTGGCGATTTTCCAGTACTTCGTCAGATAGATCTGTGTATGTGTGATGTGCTTCAGGGCCAAAAAAATCATAGGCAGTACCCATCTCTAAGTCAGTTCCCCCTTCATCTACGATCGTAAGATCCACGGCTATTCCCCTGTTGTGCATACTCCCCTTGTCGGGAGGCGCTACATAGTTGATATCGGGTACTTTTTCCCACAATCTTCGCTGTACTGGTAAGGGTCTGTAGCAGTCGAATAATTTAAGATGAAGACCCTTCTTCAGCAGTTTGTTTTGAACGGTCAATAGGGCTCTTGCCGCATCTGCCTGCAATAAGCAACGACCACATTCATACATGACTTCGCCTACAAAATTATCAGTGGTGGCATAGCGGATGTCGATTTCTACATCCGGTATGAATACACTTATATCAATCCAGTCTTCGGGCAAAGGATCCACTTTCTCATTTATGATTTCAGGTTTGTTTTCCTGAACAATCTGAGTGGTATCGGATACCTCAGTACGTGTGCTGGCAGGACCTGGTCGACAGCCCAGCCAATAGAGACAGAAAATTAAACCTACCCATGGTTTCATGACTGTAATTCTTCTAGAAACTGATCCTCGGTCATAATCTGTACTGTTCCCAATGCTTCCGCCTTTTTCAATTTAGATCCTGCCTTCTCCCCGACAACCAAAATATTTAGGTTGGAGCTCACCGCGCTTATGTTTTTGGCACCTTGCTTTTCTGCGAGCTCTTGTGCTTCCTTTCGTTTGAGCTTTTGAAGGGTGCCGGTAAAGAGAATGGTCTTACCTGCGAATGGAGCATCTTCGGCCACCTCCACCGGTTTATCCTCTGCCGTCTGCACCATATTGACGCCCAGTGCCTCCATATCTTCCAGCATGGCAATGTTTCGTTCATCCGCAAAGTAATCGACTACATTTTCAGCAAGTACAGGACCAATATCCTTGATATCCGTCAATTGCTCTATAGTCCAGTGACGTAGATCCAGCACATGGTCGATATGTTCTGCAAGGATTTTTGAAGCTCTTTGGCCCAGATGATGAATACTCAGGCTGTGCAACAGGCGGTGAATTGGGTTGTTTTTGGCCTTGTCTATAGATGATTTCAATTTGGTGGCTGATTTGACACCAAATCCTTCCAGTTGTGCCACTTTTTCATAATCGAGACGGTAGATATCTGCTATGGATCGAATCCAGCCTTCATCAGAAAATCGCTCCACAATGGACTTACCAAATCCATCAATATTCATGGCACTTTTCGAAACATGAAATATAATTCGTTGGAGGTCCTGAGCTCCACAGGTGCAATTAGGACATCGCCAGGCAGACTCAGAGGGTACCCGTACCAGTGGAATTTGCTCCACATCGTTAATGGGGCAATATCGTGGAAACTTGATGGGGATTTCTCCGCCCGTTCTCAATTCCTCCAAAGCTTTCACGATGTATGGAATCACATCACCTGCACGCTCTACGATCACATAATCATTGATGCGGAGGTCCTTACTGGTTATAAAGTCTTCGTTGTGGAGTGAGACACTGGATACAGTGACTCCTGCCAGTTGCACCGGGTCTAACTTGGCTACGGGGGTGATGGATCCGATCTTACCCACCTGATATTCGACCTTTACGAGTCTCGATGTGGCCTGTTTTGCCTTGAACTTGTAAGCAATGGCCCATCGCGGATGGTGACTGGTAGATCCTACTTCCTGCTGATAGCTCAGGCGGTCTACTTTGACTACCATCCCATCAATCTCGTAGGGATAGCTGTCTCTTCGCTCCTCCCAGGCAGTGCAAAACTCAATAACTTCTGAAATATCTCGGCATTGTTTACGCTCTTTTGTGGGCACTTTAAAACCTAATCCCTGAAGAAACTCCATCCCATCCCATTGAGTTTCAAAATATCGCGAAGTCTCATTTCCCAATCCTCCCTCTACATAGGAGATCTGATAAATAAATGCCTCAATGCCACGCTTGGCAGTATCGCTGGGGTCTTTCATTCTCAGACCTCCTGTCGCCGCATTGCGGGGGTTGGCAAAGAGTGGCAAGCCCTCCTTTTCTCTTATTTCATTGATCTTACCAAAGTTGTCCTTACGTATGATCGCTTCACCTCGTAGCTCAATACGTGATATATTATGAGCACTAAAATCGGCCCTTAAAGGTACCGATCGGATCGTACGGGCATTTGGTGTCATATCGTCACCCAGTCTCCCATCACCCCGGGTGGCCCCTCTCAGTAGGTGATCTCCCTCATAGACCAGGGCAATGCTCCCTCCATCAAATTTAGGCTCCACGGTATAGGCAATAGGTTCATCGGCCTCTTTGCCAAGTAGCTTTCGGACCGATTTGTCAAAATCCTTCAGGTCTTCCGCATTATATGAGTTTGCCAATGAAAGCATGGGGCTCAAGTGCTCCACCGATTTGAAGTCTTCTGTGAGATCGGATGATACCCGCTGCGTTGGTGAATCCGGCGCTATGAGATCCGGATGCATTTCTTCGAGACTTTCCAGCATCTTATAGAGCTGATCATACTCATAGTCACTAAGGACTGGATTGTTCCGGACATAGTACTTCCACTCATGGTAGATGATCAGGACTCTGAGTGATTCAATGGCCTCGGCAGGATCTGCCAGGTCCGTCACCTCTGAATGGAGCATCCTCTTGGTATCCTCAAATAATATTCTTTCTTCTTCGGGAGTATACATGCCGATTACTTAATCGTTTTCACTGGGTGCCACAAAGCTATTCTCAGGATTTTTTCCTTTCACACCCTTAAAAAAATCGTAGATCAGTTTAAAGTCCTTGTTCTGGTCATCAGTAGTATATACAGGTGCTGAGAACACCACTTCTTTCTTACCAAAATCAAATTTTGTCAGGA
Source organism: Saprospiraceae bacterium (assembly GCA_050298535.1). GTDB lineage: Bacteria > Bacteroidota > Bacteroidia > Chitinophagales > Saprospiraceae > JABDMH01. The sequence continues at coordinate 252,078 of JBNKUI010000105.1, read as the reverse complement.
TCATGGGTATCTCAGCCAGACGTGCAATATGATAAAATCCGGTTTTCAGTTTGTGTACGCGACTGCGCGTACCTTCCGGAGACATCGCAATAGCCAATCGCTCCTGGTTATGAAATATTTCGACAACCGCTTCCACAAAGTTGTTTCGCTTGGATCGATCCACAGGATGACCTCCCAGCCTCTTGAAGATCCATCCAAAGGGGGGCCTAAACAAGCTGTCTTTTGCCACAAATTCCACCCTAATATTACAAGCACTTCGCAACAGGAGCCCAAGAGGGAAATCCCAATTTGAGGTATGAGGAATCACTACGAACAGGCGTTTCTTAAGGTGGTTTCCTGGATCGCCCACGATCTTGAATCCCCACCATTTTAATATCGTTCTACTGAACTGACGGCTCATCTACTTGTGTATCACATGATGTCGAAGATAGTGATAGATAGAGCTTCCTTCAGCGCATTTTTGATATTTTTCAAAGAATATTCAAGGGGTAAATTAAACCTGTCACGATTCTAGAAGTCATAGAAGTGATCTGACCCGGATAAATGGAATAAAGTGGATCAATCAATCGAAAGCCAAATCTTAGCTAAAGTGGAAAGTGAAGCCACCTTTCAGGAGGGGTTTCGATTGCTTTTATCTCATTTTCAGGAAAGGATTTACTGGCATGTGCGCAAGTTTGTCCTTTATCATGAGGATACAAATGATGTGGTGCAGAATACTTTCATTAAAGTGTACAAGAGCATTGGAAAATTTAGAAAGGAATCAAGACTATATACTTGGATTTACCGAATCGCCACAAATGAAGCGATCACTTTTATGAAGCAGAAACACAAGTATGATATCATCAGTATGGATGAACAGGTAGAGAATGTGGGTGAAAGATTGCAGGCCGATCCTTTTTTTGATGGTGATGCAGCACAAATCATCTTACAGAAGGCATTGGCTCAACTTCCCGACAAGCAAAGGTTGGTTTTCAATATGAAGTATTTTGACAATATGCCTTATAAAGAGATATCAGAAATTTTGGAGACTTCAGTAGGAGCATTGAAGGCCTCTTATCATCATGCTGTCAAAAAGATCGAGCAATTTGTGAAAGATGTAGAAGTCTAAATAGGTAGGTATGCAAGAAGAACAACATACAGGGAAGGGACCATCCATTCTCAAAAAAATTGGGAATAAGAATCCATTTGAAGTGCCGGAGGGATACTTTGACACTCTGGCAGACGCCATATTAGACCAGGTGGATAAAGAGAAAGATGCACTTCCGGCTGAGGGTGAGATCAGGCGACTGAATAGGCCATGGAGAAAGCCCCTGAGTTATGCAGCTGCCATAGCATTGACTTTGATTGTGACCTTTTTTCTTTTACAGGATAGACAACTACCTGAACCCCCCAATACAGATTGGGTAAGCGAAGTTTCTCTGGATGAAATAGAGTCTTATGTGCTGGAAAACCTGTATGAATTTGAAGAAGGCGACTTTCTGAATGAAGATCTCGACCTGGAGACCGATCTTCTGGAAGGATCATTTGAAGAAGGGGAGCTCGAATCCCTAATGCCAGAGATATTGGATGATATCGACATGGAAACGATAGAGAATATGTTATGACTAAAATTTCAACACATCAAAAATTCAATCTGATGAAACGATATATAATTGCCTTCACATTCATGGGTATGGCGGCATTTTCCATGGCGCAAGATGGCCGACTTCAGGATAGAATAGAGGCTCAAAGAATAGCATTCATTACTGAACAGCTCCAATTGACACCAGAAGAAGCGCAACAGTTTTGGCCTGTGTACAATGAATATAGAGACAAAGAAATCGCACTTAATAAGGAGAAGATTCCTACAAGAGGCATGGCATTAATGAATGACCAGGAGGCTGCAGACCATTTGGACAAGATTTTAGATATAGAGCAGCAGGTCTTAACGGCAAAAATTGACTATACCAATCAGTTGAAGCGTGTGTTGTCACCCAGAAAAATTCTAAAACTGTATGCTGCTGAGCGGCAATTCAAAGAGCGATTGCTGCGTATCATGAATCAACGAAGAAATACTGAAAACAGGAACTGAAAAGAAACCTAAGATCGACTTTGTAAGAGTGCATTCAAGATAGGATTATCTACCGGGACCTTTCTACAGATTAGCATCGTTGATACTCAAGTAGATAGTAAAGAATTATAGTAAATATATTACTATAACATATGCACACATATTGTGGATGTAATCATTTTTACATCATTTTGGTGGAGATTCACAAAAATGTGAGGATGGGGCAAGGGCACGTAAAACTATTATTATTGCTTTGCCAGTGAGATACACATAGTAGTTGAATTTAATACCACGCAAACAAGTCAAAATTTAACACAATTAGGTGTGATGATTAGGTGTCATATATTTCTTCATGTGTTAGAATAGGTTAAAGACACTAAGTCTTACAATTTAAAGAAGTTATAATATTTAAGTTGTTGTAAGACTGTAGATTACTCTTATTAGAATTAATCCTAATTCAAGAAAAATAAGCCCTTTTCAGACGAAAAAAGAGGGAGGATTGTATACGTGCAGTGGTGATAATTTGCTTATTTTATGGCGTAAAGCTAAATCCCCCTTGGTAACATGAAATATAATTCCGATCAAGACCATTCGCTGATTCTATTGGTGAATGAATTTGAGACAATGTCACAGGAAGGAAATGTCAGCTTTTTAGAGGAACAAGATTTTTTAAAACTGATCAACTACTACGAGAAGGAATTCTTGTTTGAGAAGGCCATTGAAGTAGCTGATCACGCTTTGAGCCAGTATAGCTTTTCAGCGGACTTTCACATCAAGAAGGCACAACTCTTTCTTGCTACTAGAAACTCTGAAAAAGCAATGTCTATTTTAGACCAGGCAGAAGTATTTGCACCTGCCGAACTGGATATCCATCTACTCAGGGCAAAGATCTTAAGTTCTTTGGGTCAGTATACGAAAGCGTTGCAGTTAATAGGAAGAATTAAAGGCAAGGCAAGTAGTGAAGAGCTCAGTGACATTTACCTATGCGAGGCTCAAGTGTTTGAGTGCTTGAAAGAGTACGACAACATGTTTGAGAGCCTGAAAGAATCACTACATCATAATCCAAACAATGAAGAAGCTCTGGAGCGAGTTTGGGTTTGTACTGAATTGACGAAGAAGTATAAGGAGAGTATACTTTTCCACAAAGAGATAATCAACAAGCAACCTTATTCTTATCTCGCCTGGTACAATCTGGGACATGCTTACTCATGTACCAGAAAATACGAAGAAGCAATTGAGTCTTACGAGTACTCATTTATCATCAACGAGGAATTTGAGTTGGGTTATCGTGATTGTGCAGATCTCTGTTTCCAAACGACCAACTATCATAAGGCACTTGCTTTCTATAAGGAGGCCTTAGAACTATTTGGTCCGGACTCTGATTTGTTGGCAGATATCGGAGAGTGCTATTTGAAGATGGATGACTTCACCAATGCGAAGGACTACTTCAATAAGGCTTCGAAGCTGGATCCTTATAACGATGAGGTATACTTCTATCTCGGTACCTGTCATGCACGGGAAGATCGTTGGCTCAGTGCTATCAACGCTTACTTTAAAGCGATTGAAATAGAGGACAGACGAGAAGAGTACTTTAGCCACCTTGCACTGGCGTTTTCAAAAGTTGGAGAATTTGCCAAAGCCCACTACTATTATTTGAAGGCTACAGAGATTGGACCCGAGCAGTCTGAAATCTGGAAGGATCATGCAACATTCTTGCTTAAACTTGGAGAGCCCGAAAAGGCTTTAGAAGTGGTAGAAGAGGGAGAATATAATGCAGTGGGGCCTGAGTTATCATACTGCAAGGCAGCTTGCCAACTCTCTATGGGCAACAAGAAGGATGGAATGGAAACCTTGCGTCTTGCTTTGATAGATGACATCAAATTGGCACCCATCATTTTTGAAATATTACCCGAGTTAAAAGAAGATGTACCCGTGCATCAACTGATAAACTATTACATGACTGAGGTCATGTAGATGAATTGAATCCGAAAAGAAACAGAAGAAAGGCGGTCTTGATGCAAGATCGCCTTTCTTCGTTTTATACCCAACTTGTTTTTTGCCCTAATGTGCTTCCAGCCAATCGTTGCCTACTCCCATGCCCACTATGATTGGGACTTTTAGATCGGGGATAGCATTTTTCATTTGATCTTCCACGATCTCCTTGAGAGTATCTAATTCAGATTTATGTACATCAAAGACTAATTCATCATGTACCTGCAATATCATTTTTGATCTGAGTTGATGGGCTTGCATAGTATCAAAGACTTTGATCATAGCCAGTTTGATCATATCTGCAGCGGTACCCTGGATGGGTGTGTTGATGGCTATGCGTTCGGCCCCACTTCGCAGCATTCCATTCCTTGAATTAATGTCCCGGAGCTTACGCCTACGGCCCAACATGGTTTCTACGTAGCCATTTTTTCGGGCGAAATCGACCGTAGAATCCATGTAGGATTTCAGGCCGGCATACTGCTTAAAGTACTGTTCTATAAGCACTTTCGCTTCAGTCCGTTTAATGCCCAATTGCCTTGACAGGTTGGTAGAGCCAGCGCCATAGGTTATGCTAAAATTCACAGTTTTTGCATTTCTTCGCTGGTCATCAGTTACATCTTCGTATGGGACGTCATAGACGCGAGCTGCTGTGGCCCGGTGAATGTCCTGTCCTTTTTGAAATGCTTCAAGCATGGCTTCGTCTCCACTGATTTCGGCGATGAGTCGTAGCTCTATTTGCGAGTAATCCGCTGATAGCAATACATGATCAGCATCGCGAGGTACAAACGCTTTTCGGATTCTGCGACCTTCTGGCGTTCTAATAGGTATATTTTGTAGGTTGGGATTATTAGAACTCAGCCTCCCAGTGGCTGCCAGCGCTTGATTAAACGAGCTATGAATCCGTCCTGTCTTGGGATTTACCATCAGAGGAAGGGCATCAACGTAGGTGGATTTCAACTTAGAATACATCCTGTGTTGCATGATGTCCGCCACAATTTCATGTTCTTTTGCTAGCTCATTCATCTTATCCTCGTCGGTAGAGTATTGGCCGGTACGTGTCCGTCGCCATCGATAGGGAATCTTCAACCTATCAAATAAAATCTCGCCCACTTGCTTAGGTGAAGCAATATTAAAATGGGTGCCGGCGATTTTATAGATTTTACTCTCTTGCTCCAGGATCAGCTCCTGCAATTCTTGAGAATAGTCTTTGAGATATTGCTTGTCCAGGTTTACACCTGCAAATTCTACATCCACTAAAACTTTAATGAGTGGTTCTTCAATATCCAGGTACAACTTCTCCAGTTTTTCATTGCGTAGCTCCTGAAACAAGTATTCATGAAGCTGGAGTGTGATATCAGCATCTTCTGCTGCGTAGTCGCGTACTTTTTCTGGATCAGCCTGACGCATGGTAAGTTGACTAATGCCCTTCTTCCCAATAAGTGTCTGGATCTTTACCGGTTCGTAGTTGAGATATGTTTCTGACAGATAGTCCATAGAGTGCTTCATCTCGGGTTCTAGCAGATAGTGGCATATCATGGTATCATGATAAGTACCTTTCAACTCGATGTCGTACCACTTTAATATCAGTGCATCATATTTGATATTTTGTCCAATCTTAATAATATTTTCATTTTCAAAGACGGTCTTGAATCGGTTAAGAATCCTCCGAATGCCTTCTTCTTCATAGGGTACAGGTACCCAATATCCTTTTCCTTTCTCAATAGAAAAAGAGATACCCATCAGCTCTGCTTCATTTGCATCCAATCCGGTTGTTTCAGTATCAAAGCAGATAATTGTCTGATGATTTAGTAATTCTGCCAGGTCTTCGAGATCTTCGTCCGATTCGATCAATCGATATTCATGCGTTGTATTCTTGATGTTTTTATCCGCCATGGCAGGTGCCTTACGAGGAGCCTCCTTCTTAGCTTTGGTGTTACCGGTAGCCCCCCCAAAGAGATCCTGCTGACCTCCGGTTTGTGCTTGTTCTCCCAATATGCTCTGTGACAAGGTTCTGAATTCCAGATCTTTAAATAACTCGCCTAGTTTTTCTCGATTGAGCGGACTGAGTCGGAAATCCTCTTCATGAAACTCCACAGGACTATCAGTATCTATGGTGGCAAGTTTCTTAGACAAGAGCGCCTGATCTGCAAATTCTATCACCCGTTCCTTTTGCTTGCCTTTGAGCTCTTCAGCATGTGCTATCAGTCCTTCAATAGTATCATACTTCTCAAGTAGTTTGGACGCCGTCTTCGGACCAATTCCTGGAATACCTGGTATGTTATCTACACTATCGCCCTGTAGACCCAGCATATCGATCACTTGATCAATACGTTCGATATTCCAGTTGGCAAGAATTTCCTTTTCGCCCATGATATCTACACCATTACCTTGTCGGGAGGGCTTATAGAGGAAAATGTTTTCTGAAACCAACTGACCAAAATCCTTGTCAGGTGTAACCATGTAAACGGTAAACCCTTCTTTTTCAGCTTGCTTGGACAGTGTACCGATGATATCGTCTGCCTCGTAGCCTTCCTTTGTGATAATCGGGATGTTGAATCCTTCGATAATCGAACGGATGTATGGCATGGCGATCGTAATGTCTTCGGGCTGCGCTTCCCGGTTGGCCTTGTATTCAGGATACCATTCGTGGCGAAAAGTGTCTCCCGAAATGTCAAATGAAACGGCAATGTGTGAGGGCTTCTGATGCACTAAAATATCCCACAGGGATCGCACAAAGCCAGTGATAGCGGAGGTATTTACACCCTTGGAGTTGATGAGCGGTCGGCTGATGAAAGCAAAATGGGCTCGATACACTAATGCATTTCCATCGAGTAGGAAGAGTTTCTTGTCGGACATCCTTTGAAATTTGGATGGCCAATTTAAGTAAATGAATTGAGGTGCACGTGGGTGTAGGAAAGGGGAAATTGGCGAAACCCCCAAATTCTGATTTGAGGGTTTCGTCTTGTTTTTTAGAATCCGTATGAAATTCCGAGCACCCAATAGCTTTGTCCATCAGGTGACTCTACTTCGGCATTTCTCAGGCCGAATTCCAGGCCTACTCCGATACCTTTCCAAACGTTGAACCCAAAACTATTGGTCCAGGTCCATTCACTCAGACTGGGATCGGTACTTTTATATGCTAGAAAAGTGGTGAAATTAGTCTTCCACGTCAATCCCGGTACTAGTTCACGTGTATAATCAGCCACGATCTTAGTACCCAGACCACTATCAAATTGGGGATTGTCTCCGAATACCCAATGATAGTTTATGGGATGGACAACTACCACCATATTCTGAATGGGCGTCCAGGTAAATCCCACCCCAAAATCCAGGATGCCGGGATTATTAAAATTACTAAGTATAGATGTATTGTATTCCGCTAGAGAGGATATGGCTATTTTTTCAGTGATTTTGTAGCCAAACAAACTTGTCAGCTTAAGCACATCAGCCACCTGCTCAAAATCGGCATCTTCATTATCGTCAACATCTGTATCCAATTTGAGCCAGCCCAGGTTTATACCGCCACTATTTCTCCAAAAGAGTTTGGGTTCGTCATAGTTAGCAAATGCATTGACCGATGCGCGAATTGCAGAGGAAACAGCGTTAGGGTTTGCCCCTTTCTGCCAGTTGTTGAAGTTGGACAGATTAAATCCTAGTGTTCCAAAAGAACCCACGTCCCAACCTGGAAGTGCATCTATTTGCCCTTTAATGCTGGAAATTTCACCTTGGAGTTCCTTGACAGCCGCTTCTTTTTCAGCTTTGAGCGATTTCAATGAATCAATCAGTTGCGCCTGATCTATTTCCTGGGCTACTACTACCAGTGTAGTGAAAGACAGAAATAGGAGAGTAAGTAATCGTTTCATAAATATCAATTTGTTATAATGTAATAGTATAAAGAACCCAATTCCAATATCGGGAACATATGTTCGAGTGCTAATTGTAGAAAGATTTTCTTTGGCGAGTTATGGTTATCTTAGAGACTTGCGTCCGGGGATTTCAGATAACTTGAGGCTTCAAATATACTAAAATCATATCTTTTCATCTATGGAAAGTAAACTTCAGACTGTAACGATTGGAAAGCATCAATTTGTAAAGTATTTGTCTAAAGAGGTGATCAAATCGCGTATTCAGGAGTTGGGTCGCGAAATCGCTACGGATTACAAGGATAAATTCCCATTGTTTGTGATTGTTTTGAACGGTGCTTTCATGTTCGCTGCTGATCTGGTACGTGCCTTTGCCTATGAGTGTGAGCTACAGTTTGTCAAGCTATCTTCATATGAAGGCACCTCCTCTACAGGTACCGTAAAACAAATTATCGGGCTGCCCGATGTCATAGAAGGCCGAAATGTGATAATCGTAGAAGATATAGTGGACACTGGACGTACGATCCAAAAAATGATGGAAGACCTGGAGCGTCATAGACCCGCTTCGATTAGTGTAGCCACCCTACTCTTGAAGCCTGACTGCGTAGAGATGCAATTTGATAGCCCCTATGTAGGATTTGAAATTCCAGATGCATTCGTCATAGGCTATGGTTTGGATTTGGATGGCAAGGCCCGAAATCTGGATGCCATCTATCAATTGGAGTCCTAGTGGCATTGTCGCAAAAAAACTTCTACAAGATCCAAAAGAATCCAAATTTGTTATAAATTTGCCACGCCTTTGAAAGAAGGCTGGGATAGACCCATGGTGTAATTGGCAACACAGCAGGTTTTGGTCCTGTCGTTCTAGGTTCGAGTCCTAGTGGGTCTACTACAATTCAAAAGAACCCTTATATCTATTGAGATGTAAGGGTTTTTCTTTTCTCTAGGCCAACATGAGTAAAACATTGGGGTCAATTTTATCCTCATACATAGATTATTGTTTGAAATGAATTGGAATTTTCACGTCTCAGTCTAACGTAGGTCCTTCCCAGTATCCATCACCATCTTTATATCTAATATACGGGCCAATAATGATAATATAACTAGCGGCACCAACTAAAATCAACTGTGTAAGAACTTCACCAAATGTCGCCTCTATAGATATTTCGTAACCAAGAAATGAGAGAAGTCCCATGATTAGGAGCAAATGAAGAAAATACCCCATCCCTGACAAGCTTTCATCATCAATACCTCTGCCGTGAAAAAAATTCCAGAATCCCAGTAATGGCATTTGTCCAAAAACAAAAAGGAAGCCTCCAGTAAATATTGCTCTTACTAATGATTCCGTATCCATTAGATAGGTACAGGTGCAGTAAATACAACAAATCCCAAAGCAGCATTCAAGCAATAGCAACCTCATCTTTTCTATTTCAGAATAGTATGATTCTAAATTTCGTTGATTTAAGGAACAGATGCAAGTTTGTTGAAACCATTTAACCAATGGCAGTTCAATGGATATCCTTCCATATAGCCGAACTATAAAAAACATTCAACGCATTACCTCGAGTTCGCATGCTTGAGGGCCAAAATTGTTGCAGTCGAGCCTTAATCTATCTCAAATTCCTTAAGCAGATGGAAAAGAGGTTCATTAGTATTACTGACTCATTATTGGTAGGTACTCAAAGACAAAAATCTACGATTTACTCGTTTTTCATTATACTGCGTTCTCTGAACAACTTAAGTTAAATGACGTATCAAGAATTATCAAACTTCATTTGGACAATTGCAGACGATGTCCTTCGTGGTTTGTTCAAAAACCATGAGTATGGAGATGTTATTATGCCCTTCTTAGTACTGCGTAGATTGGATTGTGTGTTAGAACCAAATAAGGACAAAGCATACCAACTATATGAGCAATATAAGGATCAAATTGATGATCCTTCGCCAATTATCAAGGGGCAGCTGGGTACACCCTTCTACAACACGTCAAAATACGATCTGAGCCGTCTGAAAGGTGATGCGAAGAACGTACGGCTGAACTTTATGAACTACATCAATGGGTACAGTCAAAACGTCCATGACATCATCAATAACTTCCAACTTGACAAGCCAGTCGAGAAGCTGCAAAAGAACAATCGGCTGTACCAACTTATCGACAAGTTTACTGAAGTTGATCTCCACCCTGACAAGGTAGATAACCGTTTGATGGGTCAGGTATATGAGGAACTACTCCGTAGATTCTCAGAAATGTCTAATGAAACGAGTGGAGACCACTATACACCACGTGATATCGTTCGACTCCTTGTTGCACTGCTGTTTGAAGAACATCGAGAGAAACTACAGGGTACTGGGATCGTGCGGTCATTATTTGACTGTTGTTGCGGAAGTGGAGGGATGCTTACTATCGGTAAGGAGTATATCAAGGAAAATATCAATCCTAACATCCGTATGCGTCTTCTGGGACAGGAATTGAATCCACAGACCTATTCTATCTGCAAATCTGAATTTCAACAGCATACACAGATAAAACAGGTGAACCTATTCCTCTGGGATAGGTAGTCTTTGGTGATACTTGAACATGGAAACTCATTCTAAACTAATGTAATCTATAAAATAACCTTATTAAGTCAATCAGAGAGGTCTTCCTTCTCCCTGTCATTTTGTGTACTTTCTTGCCATGCTGAAAATTACAAATTTTCTTTTGTAATCATGTCCGACTTTTCAGGGGGCTAAAACACCGTTTGCATACGAAATGAGAGCTGTCCAAATTATATCCCCATCCTTGGTGAATTTAAATTCGATCAATTGGACCCCTCTGGCATTGTCTTTAATAATCTATACTCCCTATCTACAAAGATTTTACGGCAGTCCTTGAGAAGGCTGTATTTGGTGAGAGGGCCTTGATTGATAAATAAAGTAATATCCCTCCCCAGTACGAGCGCTCCTAAAAATTTGTCCCGCATGTCCATATCTTCTTTGGTTGCATAGTTCTCGAAACAGATAGTTATCTCTCTGAGATTTGGAAGTTGGTCAATGAGATCGTGAGTACCGGCCATGGCGTCATGAAGATAACTAACGGGACCGTCGCGATATCCAATAAAAAGCATTAAGTACTCTATCGTGGTGAGATCTTGATTCTTAGAAATTATTGGCAAATAGTCTTTGGGAGGGATTACAATTCGACCAATCGATCCATCGGTGGTTCCTAGACTGAATCTCTTGTAACCAGAATCATCTCTACTCTTGTCATGGAACATGTAAAACCATACCCTTTCAGATTTTGTGTAATCCATTCCCTCAGGATAATAACTATCTCTATAAATGGCCATATATAGACCCTCGTCGTTCAAACTAAATTTGCGACTCAAGTCTTTAGAATTGACTATATTTCCACGTTCAACCTCCTCTAATTCAGCAATGCGTCTGTACTGCTCCTCACTAGGAGTAATACCAAATCTTGTCTGACTGCTTTCGATAAATTTAGTATAGGATTCTAACTCATATTCTGAATATATAATTTTGTCTAAATTTGAATAGGCCTTTTTTGCGTATGGACTATCATTAAACTTGATGATGAATGCTTCATGGTCATCTCTTGTCTTGATTTTTTCAAAACGCTTTGCATCCTTCTGTGAAAAGGACATGGCCCAAGGAAGTAACATAGCTATAATGCAGTACCACAGCCGTGACTGCTTTATCATATAATTAGGCATTTAGCATCTTTGAGATCAATAATAAATCGTTTGCACTACCATTAAGTTAATAAAAAAGTGTTAGATTTAGTTGCTATAGACCCTAAAAATACATACTCTTACTAGTCACCATTCATACCCAGGCCCTCTTTCATTCCGTGGGTCGTTTTTTTGGTGTGTCTGTTAGCTTCTCAAGAAAGTTAACCATTCGTACTTAAAGATCTTCAGGTAAAGCTGTCATATTGGCCAAAGAGTACTGCTTCGTTATAAGAGATTTGAGGGACTCTATCTTGTTCAAAAACAGCAAGGTATGGAAAATGCCTTGTGCAAAATCTATAGTTCCTCCTCTTGGCATCTAAGAACGAGAAATATCGACAAGATTCTCATCCTAAGATTATCACAGAAGACTAGACGCTAATTCCAGGCCCTTTTTCGGCCCTAAAATACATAGAGTGGTAGTCTGGTCAACTATAATGAGAAAGTCACTCAGAATCGACTATGTAGTAATTTAATTTAATGTTTTATAGTCTGAATATGAGGTTTTAGCGAAAAATTACAATTTTGCAAGAAGTCCACCCAATTAGATAGGTTATCTAAACATTTTCGATTTAAGCTCTTGCTTTAGCCCTCATGTGCTTAAATGAGGGTACCTCTTAATTCCATTGAGTTAGAAAATATAAGAAAGCATGCTTATTTGGAGGTTTTGGGTCCCATCACGGTAAGATTGACGGACCCGGGGATGTTCAGAAATTCGGACATTACCCACCCGTTCGCATTTGTGGGGACTTGTCAGAAGACCTATATGGTATTTAGGTTTTCATAGAAATCAGAATCAAACTCGAATAACTCACAAACATTTACTTCTAAAACTGAAGACAAAGTTTTGATAGTCAATATAGTAGGGTTTCTTTCTCCCCGTTCTATCCTTCCTATTTGACTAGGCGAAACATCACATTGATAGGCTAAACTCTCTTGTGAGAGTCCCTTATTCTTTCGAATTGCTCTCAGATTTGCTCCAAAAGCCTTTAGAAAATCACTATCACGCTCTATACTCACAGAGACGAATAAAGCCTGATACGTACAGCTAAACCAGAGCCTTTAGGCTCTATTTTGTATCTTAGGAAAAAGACTTTGCATGAAGAGTGTCAAAACAGAGAAAGGCAACATAAAGATATGGCTCAATCCAGGATTGATGCTTTCAGTGGATGACAATGAAGACCTAAGTGCCATTATGTATCGAAATGGTATTTTTAGCAAGTGGAAGATTGTTGATGAATCTACTTCTCGACAAGACTTATTACTTGTTCAGGCAAAGTTGATTGATTCAGCAAATAAGTCCTTTCGAATTAAAGGTGGAGTGATTGAAAATTATATGGTCTATGCGATAAGGACGATGGCTGAAAGGGAAGTCCGGAGCTTGATTATGACTTTGGCTTAGCATTTACAAAGTGGCATTTGTATATGATGGTCGAGTAAGGTTCAGAATTGTCAAAAAGGACAAGTACTATATAGTTGAACTTCAAAGAAAAACATGGTATGGAAGGAAATATTGGGAACCATATTTTTATGGATTTCCCATGTATCTAGGAATGCCGAAACTGTTTCCATCGTATCAAAGCGCTATGAACGCTCTCCTTGAGAACATTCAAAGAGAAACAAATCTATTCTCTGGAGTGCTAATTAGATAGAACCGACCTACTTCTCACAGCATCGCCATTCCTTGACACCGCCATGATTTGAGCAGGTTCCTGAACCCACAGAATCACTGGTGGTTCCATCATTACAAATTGCTCCTACCCGATTTGGGTCATCTTTAGGACAGCTATATTCTTCACAGCATGCAGATAGAACGAATAGGAGTAAGGTGAGGATTAGAATTTTCTGAATCATTGAGATGTTTTTCAACAATAAATATACGTAGAATGTGTAGATATCTCAATATAGCTTGTTAGAGAGCCTATTTTGGTCCGTGCTTAGCTTGGGTCCAAATATGTGATAAATGCCCTCTAGGGGTCTCTAATCATCTTTATTTGGCAATTAATTTATATATGTTTGGTCTACAATATCAAGTACTTAGATTAGGAAGGTGAATTGATAAGATTTTAAAGAATAGACATGATGTCTAAGGATTAGATTACCAAGATAATGTCTATATTAACATAGATAATAGGAAAGCCAACTATCTATTTTTAGGACAAATTCCCATGGTAATCTCTGTGCCTCTTTGGAACTTTAGGTGAACGTTTGTTAAATTTTTACCACGGCTATGGTCTCACATATCAATCTTACCACCTAACTTTAATGACTCTTGTCGTGTTTACTAATTCGCTGAAGCTTTTCAATGTATGCTGTAAATTCTATCATTGATTTTTCTATCACATCCTGGGCAATAGTTACCAATCTTAATGCTATCGTCAAGGTGAGTCCGACAATTTCTGCATATCCACAGCCCCCGTATGGTCTCTTCGTAGAATGACGTATGTATAAACGTGTTATCTTCTAAAACCAAGTGCACTCTCAGCTTTCTTTCGTGAAGTTCCATTTCCCCCTGACTTCTTAGTACTTCATAGTCTAAACAACATAATTTCTTATAGCGGGAACTTCTAAAGGCCTTTTTCGGGTCTGCTGCAGAACTTACATTAAGATACCTATCTGTTGATAGATAACATCCAGATTGGATACTTTTGATAAGAGAATAGATGGAATTAATCAAACCAATTATATAAATAATAGCAATTATCCAAAGTGCTACAATCAGAATTGAACGTGCTTCATCTCTATCAGCTCCAAATAGAAATAACAGGACAAGAAGGGATGTTAAAATTATCAGAGCCAATTTTGAACAATACAAAATGGATTTTAAAATCACTTCAAGTAACTCTCCTACAAATACAAAGTTTAAACCCAATGTAAGAAGTTGGGATTTCTTGACTGACTCGGGTATAACACTAATCTTTGTAATACTTTTTTTCTGACAAACGATGCCATTCTTAGTATATCTTCTTCCTGCTGGAATTTCTTGGTCAGAATGTGTTAGTCTAGAGATTTTGAATATATGATAAGGTTCTTTGGAGAACATCAGAGTGAAGATTATTACCTCCAATATAGTTGATATTACAAACCTCCCAGACACTTATTTTCAATCCTAAAATAATAACATGAGACCTATCGACCATACATCCCGATAATTGCATAACCTAATGTTAAAATGTAATGGTAGGAGGAAAGCTATCCGTCAGGTCCCAAACTATGCTATTACAATTGAATTTGTGAAATGACTTTTATGCATGAAAACATACCATAGCAAAGAAACTACGACTAAATCACCTTTATATATAGTGTGAATTAGTCATGTATTAGTCATTGTTTATCAATACACTTGTAGGAGAAAGAGTGTTTGATTGTCCCCTAAAAGGACAATCTTCTTTAAGTAAGTAGTAAACAGTTCTATCAAACTGTGTTAGCAAGGAGTCTTTTACTCTCAGTAGCTTATACTTCTTTAAAAGACCTTTAAACCTTTTATTAGCTCGATACGCTTCATCTTTATCCAAAGTTGCTACCTTCTCCCAATATTTAGGATTTATAAAGTTCTGATAGTCTAGCCTCTCTTTGCCGGAACTGAATACTTCCAAGTCACTTTCATCAACTATCTTCATATGATTCAAGGCTTTTCTCAATTTATCAGATAGCAGAAGCAACTTCTCTCTGTCGCAAATATCAGCTAGAGTTCTGATTTGGCAATCAGCTACATGTCTACTCTTCTTGGTCTTGACTTCAAATCTAAGTATGTTCTTATCCAATCGATATTGACTTGTTTTGTCATAGACCTTTATATAATACTCAGTGCTTTCATGTTCAGTATAAAGACCCTTAGTGCCGTAAGTCTTAAGCTCAGTAATATGATGGTTTTTATAAGCTATAACATTCCTTTGAATCAACTCTTTTGGATGGCTATCTACTAGGAGATTCACTCCAAACTCTATGTTTTTGATTCTGCAAAGTTCAGCAGACAATTCAAACTGTCTTTCGAGCTCTGCAATCACCCATCTGATGTTTTCCAGTCCAAATTGATTGAAGTTGTGATTTTTATCACTATCTACAAGATTGTAATACTTGTGAAGAGACCCGCTAAGTTCTCTGTATTCATTACTTAAGAAAGTAAACTTCAAACCCTGATAATTGCACTCATATGGATAACGAACGTTTCCAGTTGCACGGTGGACTGAACTCGACCATCCATCTTTAAGTAATGGATTCCAGAGCAAGTTCGATTCACTTACATGAGAGATGTCTATTTTAATGAAATCAATCATTTCAGACGTCCATTACGTTTTTTGAACTGAAATCGTCTAGCATCTCCAGGACCCAAGAGAGTCTATAGAAAATGCACCTATCAATCTGAGAGTATTTTATAACTCCATTGTCTCTCCATTTCTGAGCAGTCTTCTTTGAAATGTTAAGTCTTGAGCAAAACTCATCATTTGACAGTATTTCATGGTCTGGGTTTGATGACCTTTGTGATACGTCCTCTGCTAGTTTTTCTAAGGAGGCTTTAATGGCCTCAAAATCCTTCCTATTCGCTATCATTAAATCCATTTGATATTATTTATAATAGCTGCAAGGAAAAGAGAAAGAACTCAGAAATCAAGAAATATGGAAGCAAGAAGGGTATTGATGGGTACTGGTACCTAAAGAGAGGTTTTTTGCTTCTTAAAATGACTATTTATATCATTAATGACCTCTTGGCAGAAGTCCACGATAGCGTCAAAATGTACCTCTTTGATTTTAGATTTTTTGAATATAGCTCCCTCTTTGATGTTTTTGCTGGATACTTCAACTGAAGTATTGTTTAATGAACTATAACCAGTTAGAGCATACCAAAGCTCCTTTCTTTGACTGTAAGAGAGCTTCCTAAAGAAACCATGTTTACTCAAATAGTATAACATGATTCCCTGTGGTGCAAGTGGGACCTCAGCTTGGTCACGAGGAGGAGTCATAACAGATTCATTCATTTGCGACCAAACCAATACTGGATCTCCAGTTACATCATTCTCAACTAGCGATACCTCCTCTATTTTGATATCTATTTGAGTGGGTTCCATTGGATCTTTAGATCTATAATGCCAATAGATGCCTGCAACAATACTTCTGAATTCGTTAATGACAAAGTTTTCTTCAAACTGTTGCGTCATGGATAAAACTGTATCAAGACGTTCAAGTAGGTCAATGTGGAAATCCTTCCAGAACTCTTCCTCCTCCTTGTTTTCAAATTGAATCATCGGCACGGATAAGTAATCTTCCAACTCATTCGTTAGCCTATTCAAGCTTTGACCCTCCGAAAGGGCTTCATAGATCCGAAATTCGCAGGGATACTTCTTGTCGAAGGCAATTTGGTCTTGAAAACCTAATTGCTCTTGGAGCGTGGCATAGGATTCATGGTCAATGTATTTTATCTCTATTTCTCTTAGATATTTCTCCATACTCTAATACTGCGTTGTCTCTGAATTCAGATGTAAACTTAGCATAATGTTCTGTTGTACTCATGCTTTGATGGTTTAACATTGCTTGAACCTGCTCTTTAGAGAGCTTGTTTGTCAAGCATCTAACGGCAACGGAATGACGAGCAATATGAGTACGTAAATTCTTGTTAATGCCAACGGTTTTTGCAATTTTTTTCAAAGTTCCATTGACTTTGGCTGTTGCATTTTTCACCTCATTATAGAGTTTGACCTTATCAGGATGATTTTGAGGTATTCGCACAAGTGGAAATAGGTATTCTGATGAAATCAAATTATCCTGACTCATGTACTTTGACACTAATTCTTGAGCTCGTGAAGTAAGCATTAGCCTGAAGAAATCCTTACCTTTTTGTTGTCGTATAAGGACATGCTTATTAGCAATTCTATCTTTTGTTAGACAAAGAATATCTCCAATTCTTAAACCTGTCTCAAGACCAAAAAGTAATATGTCATGTACTAGTTCTTCTCTTGAATTGGGCTCAAATTCATGATTTTGAATCATACAAATCTCCTCTTCCGTACAATGCTCTATTTCAGTCTTAACAGTTTTGAACTTGTATCTGATGAATGGATTTCTATCAGATTTCATCTTATCTTGTCTGATTGCTTCATTACATAGTTTTCTCAGAAATCTGAGGTTTGCATTGATAGTACTTTGACGATTTGAATGTTTACTTTTCAAGTAGGTTTCAAATCCTTCTATTAATTCCAAATTCAATTCTTGGAGGGTGATTTGATAAGACCCATGATTTTTCTCAATGAATCCATTAAACTTCTTGATGATTGGCATATACTTTTGATACGTTCCAACACTTATCTTTCCATCTTCGTACTCCTTTTTGACAACATTTGTAGCGAAATCTATGATTTCGTCCTTTTGTGGATTAAGATATTTGTCCTTGATCGCTTTCGCAGAAAGCATTTGCCCCTGATTCTCCATCTCAAGTGTAATACTTTGCACCTTTTCCAAGATTCGAGATAGTTTCTGATTCTGTTGGAGAGCGAGCTTTTTGTTATCTCTCTTAATCCTTCCTTCCCATTGACTCGGTAACACCCGTATTCCGGTATGGATTAGTACAGCCTTCCTCTTACAAGTTATGCGTAGGTAGATGGGACATTCGCCATTAGAGTCAATTTGGTCTTCTCTTTGAATGAATTTGGTTGTGATCATAATTAAAGTCTTTTTGATTAGTACAATATGCGTACAACATGGAGGAACTTGAATTGACATTCAATGTTGCTAACTTCAGCCAACTTGTTTGAGACACAGAGAATTGGAGGCAATTAGAGGCAAATAGAAAGCATAAGCATATCAATCTATTAGTCCTAGTGGGTCTACGAGAAATAATAGAGATCTGATAGTTCATTCTGTCAGATCTTTTTTTGCTTTGGGGAGCGTCCTCCCATCAGGACGAGAAGCCGGAGCCGAGCGTAGCCTCGGTAAGTTAAGGAGTGTGTACAAACCCAGCTTGCACTGATTAATCTATATTGAATCTAGTTTACTACAAAGGCTAGCCGTGCTCGTTGCGCCTGCAGCATCAACCTCGATTTGTCCCAGTCTCCTAGTGGAAGATTTTTTAAACTATTAACGTTCCCTTTTTAGAACGCCAGATGGATCTTTCAGATAGTGAGATAATAAAATATAACTCCCAAGTATTTAGCTGTCGACAATTTTCAGTTCATTTCTGTAAATCCAGATTCCAAAGTGTAGATAATCCCATATAGTATTAGAAATAGCATGCATTGTACCAGGTGTTGCCAAATTGGTAATAACTGCATCTCCTTGTTTGGACTGGATTTCTTTTAATTACTCGGGAGATTAAAACGCTACTAATAGCAGTGTTAGAGAACCTGTCATTCTTAACCTGCTACCAGCAGGTGAATCCCTATCTTTAGGATTCTGCCACATTCCAGATACCTATCTAAAGGCAGCGTACGGCAATGGGCTATCTAATTAACTCAACATGCATCCATGCAACGCATACTCGTCACCGGTGCCACCGGAAAGGTAGGTCAGGCCTTCATCAAGGCTTTGTTGGTCGATCCTGCATTCGACACCTTCACCGTCCGGGCTCTCTGCCACCGACGAGAAATAGAACCTGGTGATCGGCTCGAAATGTTCAAAGGTTCACTATCCGATCGCCAGGTTGTGATCCGGGCTATGGAGAGCGTATCGCACGTACTACACCTGGCCACTACCAAGGAATCGGCGGACACGATCATGGACGTAGCCGTCAAAGGCATGTTCTGGTTACTGGAAGCTTGCCGGGAAAGTCCGGATTTTCGGCAGTTTCTGCTCATCGGCGGCGATGCTGCCTTAGGTCATTTTTTCTATCCCCATCCGGCACCGATACACGAATTGCAGCGGCATAGCGCTTATCCGGGTTGCTATGCCCTGTCGAAGGTACTGGAAGAAGTGATGCTGGAACAGTATTACATTCAGTACGATCTCTGCGGCACCTGCCTGCGGGTCCCCTGGATCATGGAGAAAGACGATTTTAAATACCAGCTGTCGTTCGGGGAAGATGTCTTCGGCGGACCGGTCTGGCACCAACTGGTCGGTCCGGAGCGGGCCGCCCAATACCGGGATACGGGTGCTATTCCCGTCATGCTGGATCCGGACGGGGTGCCGGTCAAGCGGAATTTTGTGCATGTGGATGACCTGGTATCGGCAATCCTGCTGGCGCTGGATCACCCGCGGGCCCGACAACAGACCTTTAATATCTGCATGGACGAACCGGTGGATTACGGCGAATTGGCCGCTTACTTACAGGAAAGTCGCGGATTACCGTCCATCGGCATCAAAACGGATTTCCATTCTACCTGGCTGGATAATGCCAAAGCCAAATTTCTGCTTGGTTGGCGCCCGGTTTATGATTTAAAAAAAATGGTGGAGAGCGCCTGGAGCTATCAGCGTGCTGAGGAGGATCCCCGGGTGGTTTGGTACCCGGGATGAATGGATAGCCGACCACTTACCCGCCACCGGGAAATACGCATTGAAATGATGTGTTTAAGTTATTTCTCAAACGTTCGGCGGTGCCGAAAGACTCGAGGCTAGGAGTCCAGTCGGGAACAATGTTCACCCTAAGTCCCGGGGGGTATAAGAATTGTTGTGGCTCAGGTTGCGATACCAGGCAAACACCCCAAAACTTAAAACACGTTTTATGTTTAACCTGTGGTGTGTTTGTATTAACTTTAGAATAAGTACCATATCCATTATGCGTTATCACTCAATCCTACTATTATCTCAATTTTTGGCCTTAGTTAGTCTTCAACTTTCTATGAATAGCTGTCATCGAGACGGTCGGGATAATGCGATTGATGACAAATATCTCCTGGAAGCTAATCGCGATACAGGCAACTGGTTAATGTACGGACGAACCTATAAAGAACAGAGATTTAGTCCCCTTCAACAAATAAATGAAGAGAGCGTTCAGCGCCTTGGGTTGGTTTGGAGTGAAGAGCTTGGTACCACCCGGGGTCTTGAAGCAACGCCCCTGGTGATCGATGGCGTGATATACACTACCGGCTCCTGGAATATGGTGTATGCTATTGAGGCCAAAACCGGGGAATTTCTGTGGACTTATGATCCTCAGGTTCCTCGATCCCGTGCCCGTGTTCTTTGTTGTGATGCTATTAACCGTGGACCGGCCTTCTATCGCGGCAAGGTCTACGTGGGGACGCTGGATGGTCGCTTGATCGCTATCAACGCTGCTACTGGAATATTGGAGTGGGAGGCTGTCACAATCGATCCATCGAGGGGATATTCAATTACCGGTGCTCCCAGGATAGTAAAGGGGATGGTGCTCATAGGAAACGGGGGTGCAGAAATGGGTGTTCGGGGTTACGTTTCTGCTTATGACGCAGCAAGTGGAGAAATGATATGGCGGACTTACACGGTGCCTGGGGATCCCTCCCTTGGATTTGAATCAGAAGCCATGGAGGAAGCAGCAAAAACATGGAGTGGCCAATGGTGGGAAGGTGGCGGTGGAGGTACTGCCTGGGATGCCATTATATATGATCCGGAACTGGAGCTTGTATTTGTCGGGACGGGAAATGGCTCGCCCTGGTATCGCGACCTAAGAAGTCCGGGAGGAGGAGACAATTTATACCTATCCTCCATCTTGGCGCTTCGTGCTGACGACGGTGAATTAGAATGGTATTTCCAGACCACGCCTGGAGATCACTGGGATTTTACAGCTACCCAACCCCTCATGCTTGCGGAGCTTGAAATTGCGGGAAAGGAGCGAAAGGTCATTATGCAAGCACCGAAAAATGGTTTTTTCTATGTACTGGATCGGGAGAGCGGTGAATTTATTTCGGCAGAGGCCTTTTCTAATATCACATGGGCAACTGGTGTTGATCCAAAGAGTGGGCGCCCCATTGAATCGACCAGTTCATACGCGGGCATGGATCCCGTACTCGTTTCGCCTGGCCCCTCAGGTGCTCATAGCTGGCATCCCATGGCTTTCAATCCGATTACGGAACTCGTATACATACCGGTAAGGGACGAAACGACTTTTTTGCATCGCCCGGATTCTATGTGGAAACCCGACGATTCAAGGCGCAACGATGGTGTCAATTGGGGATACGAGGGTGCATTACTTGACGACTTGCGGGCTGCACCCGCGGCTACCGGTCGGCTGGTAGCCTGGGATCCGGTGCAACAGAAAGCGAGATGGAGGGTCAATCACCCAGTAGTGCAAGGAGGAGGCATTCTGACTACCGCAGGAAACCTTGTATTTCAAGGACGTTCGGATGGACTCTTCGCGGCATATAGAGCAACTGATGGAGCCAAATTATGGGAGTTCGATGCCGGTACAGGTATAATGGCACCGGCTGTAACCTACCTGATCGATGGCATGCAGTATCTGACTTTAATGGTAGGTTGGGGAGGAGACATGGGACTCATTAATCCACCAGGAGAGGGCCCGGTAAAACCAGGTTATGGTCGAATTCTAACCTTTGCCCTGGGTGGAAAAGCCAGTCTGCAGGTTCCCATGTTTGGTCATCTGGAACCGCCCGTTCCTTCCATCCATATTGAAGCATCCAAAGAGACAATTAATGAAGGGCGTAAACTGTATAGTGGTCTTTGTTTTGGGTGTCATGGCTATGCAGCTGTAGCGGGTGCACTCCCTGATTTACGGTACGCTTCGGCCTCCGTTCACGAGCAATTTGAAGCCATTGTTCTCGAAGGTGCGCGTGAAGTACTTGGAATGCCCTCATTCAGCGATGTTCTTACCTCGGAGCAGGTCAGGGCAATCCAGGCATATGTTGTCTTTCGTGCAGAGGAGTCAGCAATTTCATCCACAAATTGACTACGTAAGCGTGTCGCAAAAGTCCTGATTTAGTCATACGTTTTTGTATGTTAAAGAACCTTGACGCTTTAATGTGGGTCTACAATCACCTTCACTCAGGCTTGCCAAGATAGGGGTAGATTGGAGCCATTATATGAGAGTTATTATAAAAGGATTACTCCAGGAGGAAATTAACGGGCAGCTAACGAGGCTCCTTCCGGAGCGACATTCTTCATTGATATGGGTTGTCCTGTAGATTCCAGAACGTTCAGCCACAGATCGCCTTCCACATTAATTTTTTTACGCTCAGCGGTAACCAGAGGGATTGGCAAATAGACAATTTTATCTGATCGTTGTCCCACTACAAAACCTGTTTTACCTGCCATTGCTCCATGCACAGCTGCCAGTGCCAATTGATTACAAAAAATGCAATCAACGGGATTTGCCGGTGCACTGCGTATAATATAGCTTGGATCGATATATTTGATCGAAGCCTTGATCTTGTTTTCCAGCAAGTACTCCTTGATCTTTAATTTTAGGTGAACACCTATATCTTCATGTAGGATGTTACCCGAAGCATCCGTTAATACATGCTTTTTACGATCAAAAAGATTTTGACCTGCACCTTCTGCAACGACGATGACACAGTGATGCTTTGCCAACAGTCTTTTTTTGATGAATTGAAACAATCCCTTTTCACCCTCAAGATCAAACTCTACCTCGGGTACCAATACGACATTAACCTCAGGCATGGCCATCACTGCACTTGCAGCAATGAAACCGGAGTCTCGTCCCATTAATTTGATGATAGCAACACCATTAAAGGCACCTTTGGCCTCATTGTGAGCATCCCGGATAATCGGACTCGAGATGGTCACCGACGTTTCAAATCCAAAACTCTTTTCGATATGGTTGATGTCATTGTCTATTGTTTTTGGAATACCTGCCACAGCCATTTTCAATCCTCGTTTTTCAATCTCCTCGTGTATGGCGTAGGCTCCTTTTAAAGTACCATCCCCGCCAATGGCAAATAAGATATTGATATTGTTACGTTCCAGACAGTCTACAATTTCTTCTACACTTTGTTTGCCACGCGAGGAGCCTAAAATTGTTCCCCCAAATTGATGGATGTTTGCCACGACATCTGGATCCAGATCTACAAATGGATGCCCATATTCTGGAATGAAGCCTTCATATCCGTATTTAACGCCGAGAATCTTCTTGACGCCATATCGATAATTTAATGCCAAAACTAAACTTCGGATGACCACATTGATTCCAGGACATAGTCCACCACAGGTTACTATGGCTGCTGTTGTCTTTGATGGGTCAAAATAGATTTTCTTTCGCGGTCCTCCTCTTTCCATATTTAGTGGATTGTCCTTCAAACCATCTTGCTCCACATCATAGACCACATTGAATAAAACGCGTTCTGAATCTTCCACAAAATGCAAGTACGGAACATTGTGCTCAGCCGATCGAAATGATGGCGACATAATTTTACATGATCCGAGCGTTTTAACCTCTAAATCGCTTTGTCTGATTGTTTTTGTCACAGTTTTGATTCTTTACCTATGAAAAGATATACAATAGTTGACTGCAGTTAAAATATTGCATCTCATGCTTTGATACTTCATTCAGAATCCATTTTTGATAATTGTCCAGAATGGGTCTCATCTGCTTTAAATCCGGCACTAGGTTTTTTACTAACTTCCTACTTTTGGATCATTTATCTAAATGAACTTCATATGGCACGACGCCAGCTTGCAGCGATTCTATTCACTGATATGGCTGGATATACTGCCTTAATGGCAAAAGATGAGGTATTAGCCCATCAACTAAGGATTCGTCACCGGGAAGTTCTTAACAAGTATCATACACTACATAATGGTGAGATCATTCAATACTTTGGTGACGGTACACTGAGTATCTTTCCATCTGCACTGGAGGTTGTCACTTGTGCTGTTAATATTTAACTTGAATTTCAGCTAGATCCTAAAGTTCCTTTGAGGGTTGGGATCCATTCATGCTTCGTTGATGTGGCTAGCTATTGTTTTAATTGATTATTAAAGTGTTTCAATGACATTTTAACGAAGTATTCCAAATTATTCCCTTGATGCGAACTATGTCCACTATTTAGCTTTTTTAACTTGTTAATGACCAATTACATTTCCAAATGATAGTAATGACAAGCAGGATTGATTTCATAGGAAATTCATTTATGGCATTTCATTTTCCAATAGACTAATCGTGGTCTCCAGATAGTATCGGATATTCATGTATTCATTTATTATCCACATTAAATTCCAGGCGTGCTGATTTACCAGATTTTCAAATTGTAGTGATGTCATCATAGCTTTATAATCCGATGTGAAATTAGAAGGTGGTATTTTGGGTAAATCGGTTTTGTTGAAGAGATGAACCTGCCTTGGGACATTGCGGAAATTGGCATGTTCCATCAGATGATTTATCAGGACATTATATAAATGATCATCAGCTATCTTGAGATTTTTACCTGCATCACTCAGGATTCTTGACCAATTTGAAACTTGATTTCTTAGCTCTTCATTTCGTACTAAACTTAACTGTCCGGAATTGATTATTTCGTCAATTGCACCGGTAGCCGGATCATACGTAAAATATCCCTGTATTATCGCAAGCAAACTATCGACTTCGTACGTTGTGTTATTTGAAAATTCGGGTTTTATCAATGCTAATAATTGTACTGTGGCATGATATCCCAGTCTGGTAGATTGTAGCGTCTGATTCAGCTCTTCGAGATTAAACTCAAAACTTTTCTGAAGATTTTTAAGGATCAATTGTTCTTTTTGGAGGTTCTTGTGGTTTTCATTCCAATTATTCACCTGAAGCGCTAAAAGGATTCCTATCATGACCAGGAGAATTTCGCCGATGGCATACATGGAGTATTTTCTCAAGTTGCCCTCAACCCATAATCTCTGTCGTATTCGTCGAAAAAATGTCAGCATTGGTTTTCCATCTCAAGTTTTGTTCCTTCCGGTTAAAAGTACCAACTTCCTGGAAGTTTTTAAGAGTCGGTTTCGGTTCTCAGAAAAAATTGAGCAATTGGGGCATCTTAAGGAAAATATGGATCCCACTCTCTTTTGCATCGTATAGGAATACCTACCCGGTTGGGCATTGATTTCGTTATGATCCAGGATATTCTATATTGTGAAGCAGACAGTAATTATACCTTCGTACATCTTACTGAAAACAGAAAACTATATTCCGCCAAGATTCTAAAGGATTTTGATGAACTCCTCGCTTCCAATGGGTTTTGTCGCATCCATCAGTCTTTCCTGATCAACCTCAACCACGTGAAAAAATACTATCGTGGAGATGGAGGGTATTCGAAATGTTGAATGGGGCGTCCCTAACTGTTTCCCGATCCAGGAAAAAGGAATTAATGAGCAAAATAAAAATGTAGAATCCGGTGCACGCGGAACCTCGATAAATCCTAAGGGAGCTAACCGAAAAAGTATAGTGGTTACTTCAATTAGAACTTGATGCCGCTGTAATTCCCGCATCTCTCTCTTTTTAATTACTTCATAGTGCCTTAACAGGTATTTTATATACTGATCTTATCTTTACGTCAGGGTGATCGACAAGAGAAAGAGTATGTCGATCATGCACAGGATAGGGCCCCACGGAGGGTCTTTTTTATTTGTATTTTTTCGGTCCCTCGGTTCCACCGATAATCTATATCTTAAGCTACACATTTTGCAGATCTGATGTCTCTAAAGGTTGTGGTAGTCGAAGATGATGCTGTGATCAGCATGAAAATCGAACAGGACTTGTTGGATGCCGGTCATGTGGTGCTGGACGTGGTGCACAATAGTGAGCGAGCATTAGATGCTATTCACAATAAGAAGCCCGATATGGTTTTGCTGGACATTAATATTGATGGCACAAGAGATGGTATCGAGGTTGCGACCATTATCAACGATAAATATGATATCCCCTTTATCTTCCTAACGGCATATTCCGATGTCAATACGTTGGAGCGGGCTAAGGTGACCAATCCTTGTGGATACATCGTGAAGCCTTACAAGGCTAGCGATCTCTACACCACCATGACGATTGGACTGTTTAATTATCAAAGTAAGAAAGAGGAGAAGGTGTTTACTTTATTAGAGCTTAATTCCTGGGCACTATCTCCCTTGTCAGATCGTGAATTTGAGATACTTGAGGATATCGTACAGGGACTCACAAACGCTCAGATTGCAGCCAAACAACATATTTCCATGAGTACCGTAAAATGGCATCTTCAGAATCTCTACTCCAAGTTGGGCGTGAAAAATCGCACCTCTGCAGTTAAAAAAGTGCTTTCAATTTAGAAATATATGCTGCAACCCCTTGATTATTAGGTAGAAAAGTCTTAAATACAAGAAGGACACATGAGAGGCTTAATCCATATTTGTTAATTATTAAATATATGTCTATGGAAAATACCTCTACACAGCAACCCTATAACGATTATTTGGAGCAACGAAAAAAGCATGATGCACGAATCATTGCAGTAATTGCAACCGTGGTATTATTAGGTTTTTTCGCCCTTTTGGCTTACATGTTTTTTGGTTACTAATGTGAACCAACTCCAAAACAAGAAAGGTCAGCTTCTGTAGGGAAGTTGACCTTTTGATTTCCTATGTTAATACCTTCTACTTTTCGACAGTCTCTTTATGTACTGTATTGGAAAAGCGCTGGTACCGTACACCCTGGTTCGTCTGTAGAAGGGCAACCAACACTCCGTTTGGAAGATGCGATGAGTCCAGCATGACGGTATGTTTACCGGCTTGTTGTTCAGCAGCGTGCAGTGGCAATCCGATCTGTTCACCATTGGCATCAAAAAGCTTGAGAGATACCATGCTGGTCTGCGGCAAATCGTAAGACACAAATGTTTTGTCTGAGGAAGGATCAGCGTAGACAAGGAGATCTTCTCCCGATAATTCCTGCCCCGACCTCAGCAGTGCGATGTTTTTTGCTAACTGGGCGCAGGCATCAATGTAGGCAGTAAATACTCCGCCTTGATCAGTCTGGAAACCTGATTCCAACAGGATCGATTGCTGTGCGACATAGGTGACATCAGCTCCGTTTAAAACGACGACACTATTACTACCAGTTGATATGGTTTGAGCGGCACGGACGGAGGTCATATCCACATATTGAATATTAGGTATGATAATATTCGTCCCATCACAGGGTACCACATAGTCCGGATCTATATCATTGCAGATACCGTCCATATCCAAATCTCCAGTCGTATCATCCCCTTCACAAAGATCACATCGGTCTCCACTACCATCACCATCCGAATCCTCCACACCGGTCACGGGTGCACCGATGGTCCAGTTCGAGACAATACCCGAAGATTGAAAGTAATGAGCCATACCATTGTTGCCAGTCACACTTTTATCTTCAACCAAACCTGCGGGAGAGTTTATGGGATACGAAATCGCCTGGTTTAGTGGATAGTATCCCACCAGGTTTGTTTCTGATCCTGCCACCCGAAGATCTTTGTAATCATCAATCTGTGTCGGGGTTCTTGTAACATTCCAGAAGCGCAACTCATCCATTGAGCCTTTGAAAAAGGTTCTATCACCGAATCGACATCCTAGATACATAGTCCCTTCTCCTGAGGTCACAGGTCCAGAAGTATTATCGGTGGCGGTTCCCTCTTCCTGCCCGTCCACATACAAGCGCAAAGTAGCTCCATCTTTGACATATGCAATGTGATGCCACTCATCATCATTGACGGTGGAGGTAGACACAATAAATGGATTGTTGCTACCATCAAACCGACCTGCAACAATTTTCTTACTATTATTATCATAACGGATAGTGTAAGGATAACCTTTCGCGTTCCATTTCTCTATTATGGAGTTGTCTATAGCGCCCATATCGGGTTGAGGGGTGGTGGGTACCTTGATGCGAAGTTCAATGGTGAAATTCTGGTTTTGTGCGAAATCAATAGCCGCATTATGCTGGATATCTATCCGATCATTGATCCCATCGAATGAAACTCCCCCCTGAGCAAGGTTATTCAACGTCCCATGGTTGCCACCCATACTTTGATCTGTCACCATTGTCACTGCACTATTATCAGCACCAGGAGTCCCTTCACTAAAGTTGTAGTACGCTAGCAGTCCGGCTTCATCACCCTTCAGAATTTTATCGATGTTCTGTGGTGAACGACTACCTTGCCAGATATGTACCTCATCCAGGGATCCTTTGAAATAAGATGATAATCCTCCCCCACGCAAATGACCTAGGAGCAGGGGCTCTCCACCATTATTGCTATTGAAATTCAAACTTCCACTTTCACTCACAACACCATTGATATAGATAACGGAATAGGGATCCTGCAGAGACACCGAAACATGAGACCAGGTATTTAGGGGGATCGTACCCTGGGATGTTAACACATTGGTTCCATTTCCACTCACAGTGATAGTTCCATCTGGATTTCTACGAATGAAGAAGTTAGATGCCCCAGAATCAAAATTCTTGTACATACTGGCAATGTAGTTGGGATCACTACCTGTATCTTGTGGCTTCACCCAGGCTTCAAAGGTTACAGCATTACTAGTCGTAGGTGCCAATGCTGCATTATTTGGGATCTCCACAAAATCATTGTCACCATCAAAATCTAACCCGGTAGTTGGCTCGTCATCACAGTCGTCGATATTGTTCCTTATACCGTCATTATCATTGTCACGCGCGGCTTCCGGATTTTCACAGAAGTCAGCAGTCCCATTCACATCATAATCATACATATTGATGGGAGCCCCCGTTACATAGTTTGAGGTGCCTCCTGACATGGCAAATCCACTGATCGTCGGATTTAATGACCCTCCTGCAATAGGGAATGGTATCGCTTGTGTATTATATCCATAGGGCACACCCTCGTTAAAATTGAAATAAATCATCAGGTCACCACCCTGACTGGATTGCTCAGTGTTCATAAATTGCTGGATCTGAGCGTGAGTCCGAGCCCCATTCCAAATTCGGACATCATCCACAGCACCTTTGAACTTATGTTGTGGATAGTAGTTACCTCCACTAGGTCCCTCTGCTCCAAACATAAAGCTGGGTTTCACAACACGCTCAATTCCGGAAAATATATTAGCCTGAGAGGTCATCCATCCTGCAATCCTTTGGATTCCATTAATATATATTCGGGGGAAGTTGCAGTCGTAAACCACAGCAATATGGGTCCAGTCATTGATCGGAGTATAATACACCAACGTTGAGGGTGCATGAAAGGGACCGTGCTCCACCACCATCACCCCATTGTTACCAACAGCCACACCTAACGTGGCGTATTCTTCCAGACCCATGGGATCTGCATAGTATTGACTCCCATTGGCAGGAAAAATGACAAAGGGTATCGACTTGTTTACATCGACAAAAGCACCAACACCCGAATTTTTCTCTAATTCACCCAGGGGTATCATACCCTCGGGCTTCACCCAGAATTCATAGGTAAAACTGCTATCCACATTTTCGAGGAGGTCCGTGTATCGACCCCGATATTCAATCACGTCATCCATACCATCAAAATGGAGTCCGGGATTTATCTGGTCTGGGCAATTTTCACAAATCAGTCCATCACCATCTTCATCAGTCGTGGGATTTGTGGCTATATCAGCACAGTCATCGCAGACATCACCGATACCATCACCATCCGTATCCATCTGATCGTCATTGACCACACCCGGGCAATTATCACAGTCATCACCAAAGGCGTCACCGTCCATGTTAGCCTGATTTGCATTGGCAATACTTTGACAATTATCACAGACATCACCGATACCATCGCCATCGGAGTCTGCCTGGTTTAAATTAAAAGTAGTTGGACAATTGTCCTGTGCATCGGTGATATTATCACCATCGACATCTGCAAAGCAATAATCAGTGACACCGCTGCCAAATGTCACATTGATGGTAATCTCTGACTGTAAATCTTCCTGACATTGTGGGAAAAGATAGACCTGGATATCCCGATAGCTGGTAGCAAGCGATAAATTTTGGATTATCTCCAGTTTGGGTTTGCTGCCACTAGGGCTCACTGCACACTCCCCCGGAGGGATATCTGCATATTCTACACCCGTGTTATCACTATTTATTTCAATCCCTTTCAACTTAACTATGGCATTATCAAAATTGTCTCCGAGTTTGACAAAGTAGGTACGAGTCTCTTCACTGTCGTTGCAGATATCCAATGGTATTTCCACTACTCCGGGTGCGCCGGAAGTTCCGGGAGGTACATTCACAATGTTGATGACATTAGAGGGATTCGTGCAGGTTTCATCCCCATGTTCCAGTCGGGGTATGTCTCTTTGGGCACCCCCTTCATAGGGACAGCTCGTTTTTGATTCATCCTCATAAAACTTAAATAATGGCGTCCCATATACCGGATCATTATATACCTCAAAGGTGTGTACATCTCCGGCCTCGCCATCTCGGATTGTATAACTGATTTCCTGAGTACTGGTACTCGCGTTAGTGACGCTTTTACTAAAGGTCTGAGTGGTGCGATATTCATCGGCACCGGATCCACCACTACCCCCCGCTTCGGCCAACCATTCCACTCCCTTAATATTTTCGAAAACATAATCAACATTAAGTGTACGACTGGATGACACTTGTGTTGTTTTACTTGCTGAATGCACAGAGGTGCCGGCAAGTGATTTTTTGGGATCGATGACTTCCGTAGCCATCATTTTATTTTCGGCATTAATTGCCAGGGTTTGCTCCCAAATATCTATTTGTTTTTGGGCCAGCTTTTTCTCGTAATCACTTCCGTTTGAACTGAGCACTGCCTTGAGCTCCTCGATTCTCTTATGTATATCACTTTCAAAATATCGTACTTCTTCAGGGTCGCCATCAGGGGCCACACCCAGCCGTTTTCCATATTTTAGTTTACAGTCTTCAAAGTACCATCCCTGAAAAACTCCATATACCATGTCTACACTGCTCCCGATGTACAAGTCATCGCCGGGTGGAATGGGTACGTCATCCTCGATACCATCGGCGGTAGAAATCGATTGGGCATAAGAAATACAAACCTCCTGGCTGGTGGTAACGGTTTCACTTATTCCCTGTGAAAACCCATTAATCTCCTTGTAATATGCTTCAAAATCGACAGAAACATAAAATATGTTGACTGATCCTTTCACACCCACTTTCCATGCCTTATTGCCACTGGTTTGTGTGCCGGAGCCCTGCGAGATATCGATACTTGTGCAGTACTGTTCATTGGCTGAAAATGTTGATGAGCTAAAATCACCGGGAGGATCATGTAAAATCATGTAAGGAATCACGGGACTTTCGAGTTGGCCCAAAACTTCAACTTCTTCCTGACCATCAGCGGCACCTAAAATATAAAGGGGAATGAAAAATGTCCAATTGCTGTTAGTCTGACGGATGGCCAAGCAAGCGGCTCCGTCTCCACTCGTAGTCGTGGGGAGAATCGGAAATTCGAATTGACCATTTACGAAGCCTGCACTTTGCCAACCATCTACGTTAGAGACAAAATTACCAGACACGGCGGCAGCATTGTTAAATAATTTATAACTGAAGCCAGGAATGCCGCCATCTATATCTCTTAACCGGACTTTATAGGTAAATCCTTTCTCCAGGAGATGATGTAAACGGTTAGGATCTGCACAGGCCCGAATGGCGGCGGCAGAAGTCCCAAGGCCGTCATCGCCCTGGTAAATAAATTCCCTTCTCATTCCATCTGTTAGACTACAACCTGTAGGCGTTGGTAGCCCGGTGATTTGAGCAGAACTATGTCCTGGATTCGCGATATAGGTAATGGTATCTCCGGAAGTAGTAATCGTTCCGGTCTGAGCTTGAATGGAGTATGAGGATAGCAGACATAGCATTGCTATGGCATAGATCGGCTTTTTCATGGATTACGTGTTGTAAGTGTGTCAAGGCGACTCAAAAAGAATCATAAAATGACCCTTAAAAGAGAATCAAATTTCTAACCGCACAAATTAGAAAGCAAAACGATCAATGTCTTGTACGGATGCGACAGTTGAGTTGGATTTCAACTTGTAGTCGGGTGTCGCGCTCTAATTCCTCAGGAAATAATTGATCAGCTCCATATCCAACTGCACGATATTGCTGGGAGACACCTTTAGGTATTCTTTTACATAGCGAGTCATGTGTGATTGATCGTAGAAACCTGCTCGATGTGACAATTCCGTCCAGGTAATTTCAGGATTTTCCATGAGAAGGGTTATAAAGCACTTAAAGCGATAGATTTTAGTGTATTCCTTTGGAGGAAGGCCCACCTTTTTCTGAAAGTTTCTTTCGAGTGTTTTTCGTCTGATGTCAAACCTCTCTTCAATTTCCGCAACACTTACTTTGCCTTTCTGGATATGGATGAAATCCAAGACATCGCTCAATTCATCGACATGAGGTGGTGGACTTATATACTGTAGGAAGAATTTATCCAACACCTGTATTTGATCTTCATCCTTTTGACTTTCTTTTAGTGCATTTAGTAGTTTATCACATTTCTCTTGGCCTAAGAAGTCTTCCAGTCGGGCAGCACCATTAGTCAATGTGCGCATGTCGGTGCCAAATAGTTGGTACAGGCCAAGTGGCTGAAAGAAGATCAACAGGGATTTGGAATGACCCATCAGGTGACCAGAGATGGATGCTGTAACCTGACCGGTGACAACGGCTCGATCCGTAAAGAAATCCTTGCCATTTAACTTTATGTCGATAGGATCATTCGTATGTATAGTTTGGATGATCATCCCACTCATAGCCAGTGGCGGAGAGAAATAGGGCTCTGTTTGGCCTTCCGATACTTCTACAACTCCATACGAATCAATATACTCCTTCAGGGCATCGGTTGGTGGATAGTTCTTACGTTGGATCATTTAGTGTTTGCTTCCCGATTCTTCAATCAGGGGTGGTGATACAAAGGTGATGAAAGTCCAGATGATTCTGAAAAAAAAGCAGCCTCAGATGAAGCTGCTTTATGATAAGCGTCTATTAAAAATTTAGAGTGAAGGTATAATCACATTCTCTATCACATGGATGACTCCATTGGTAGCTTGTACGTCCGTCAACACGATATTCGATACATTGCCACTGGCATCAACTAGTTGAGCCCCAGAGCTAAGATCGATAGTGACCGTCTGTCCATTGACCATCATGACCTCAGCACCATCCGTTAAATCGGTGGATCGTACATTTGATCCGGCAATCACATGGTAAGTCAGTACATCGGCTATCTGCTCTGGTGTAAGGGTGGATACGACATCGCTGATCTGCTCGAATGCATCATTTGTGGGAGCAAAGACAGTAAATGGACCCGATGCTGACAGGGTGGAAACTAAATCACCTGGCGCAGATCCCAATTGCTCCACAAGTGTTGAAAAACTTGAATTGGCAACGGCATGTCCCACTACATTGAGGGGCATGATCACATCATCTACAATATGGATGACACCATTTTCAGCTGAAATATCGACAGAAGAAACATTGACCGATCCATTAATTGTGACCGCACCACCATCTTTATCGATTAGAAGGGTGAGCTGCTCATCATTTGGACCTGATGCCGATGCTGTACTGGCATAGGTTTGTCCATCCTGCAGATCAGTTGATCGTACGGAAGCTCCAAGCACATGATATAGTAGGATATCAGAGAGCTCGTCGTTTGATAGTGTACTCAGATCCACGCCCAGCTGATCAAAGGCGTCATTCGTCGGGGCGAAAACGGTAAAGTTTCCGGGTGAATTCAAAATTGCATCCAGTCCAGTCCTTTGCAGTGCTGAAACAAGTGTGGAGAATTGAGCGTCTCCGGCTGCTATGTCAACTATAGTGTTAGATTCTACGATAGGATCATCATCATTGTCACAAGAGGACAACAAGAAGAGTGATAGGGCAAATATGAATGAGAACTTTAAGTATTTCATAATTAACGTTATTAGATGTTTTCAATAGTCCTCTAACGCTACTACTCATCAAATGTTTAACTTTAAATAAAAATAGTTAGACAAAATGTAAGATTGGACTCTCTTTCCATCTTGAAATCTTCCAGTTGCTTCTTGGTATTCAGATGGTCTAGGGAGTTCCACGTAGTCTAATTCAAAGTTTGACAACGTTGCTTACATATCAATTGACTATCTTAAGTAGATGGACCGCCGGTCTTTATGTATGAAGCACTCATGGTAGATCTGGCCTTCCCGCATTTGTTAAAGTCTGGCGTAATTATGCTATGGAAGTTGAACCATCAAACAAGACATCTGGAAGCCAATCTGACGTAGAGCAACTTCAAAGGGAAGTTGACATTCTTCACGCTCTGGAAAAAATCAGAGAGCGTACCATGGCGATGAGGGAGAGTAGTGAACTTCGCGAAGTCGTATCAGAATTTTTCCGACAGGTTCAAGATTTAGGAATACAGATTCAAATGTTTGTAATCTTCATCCATAATGAGGATGGAAGTCTGCAATGGTGGGGTACAGAATTTGGTGACGAGGGATTACCAAATAGTTACCACATCCCTATTTCAGACGAAATTATAAATCATCCCAGAGCAAAAAACCTGAAGAGTATTATCGAGAATAATATATCGTATCAGGTATTTGAATTAGAGGGAGAGGATAAAAAAAGCTGGGATCAATATCTGCTGGAGAAGACTGAGTTAAGGCAATTACCAATTCCTATACAGGAAGGTATGAGGGAATTAGATAAGATCGTGCTTTGTGATGCATGTTGCCGATATGGGATATTGGAAGTTGCTGGACCTTCTGCTCTAGATGAAGAAAATTCAGCAATATTAATGCGTTTTGCCAGTGTCTTTGAGCAAACGTATACACGATTTTTGGATGTTCAAAATGCTGAAAACCGTGCACACGAGGCTGAAATACAACTTTGCCTTGAAAGGGTACGAGCGCACACAATGGCCATGCAGAAGAGTGATGAATTGAAGGAAGTCATCGCCACCATGTATGAGCAATTTCAGGTGTTAGGCTTTGACGGATGGGGATGTGCACTTGTGACACGCAAGGAGGTCGGGACTGGATGGAATATGTGGCTTTCCGTCTCTGATCAGGAGGTGTTCCCCACACCCTATGAAGTTCCGGTTTTTGATGATCCGGTACAGCAGAGATTTCTGAATGCCTGGGACCAGGCATTTTCACATCAGGTTATTGAGTTTGAGGGTACTGAAAAGCAAGACTACGACAGTCGACTATTTTACCAAACGAACTGGAGAACACTTCCCGATGATATCAAAAGGATGATGCAGGCACAGGATCACGTAATTTGTTCGATGGTAGTGATGCCAAACAGTGTTCTTGAGGTAGTTGGCCCCTGGTCGCTGCCTGATGATAAGGCGCTTGTTCTTGAACGTTTTGCGAAAGTATTCGAGCAAACCTATACGCGTTTTCTAGACCTGAAGAAAGCTGAAGAACAAGTGCGGGAAGCCAGGATTGAAGCATCTTTGGAAAGGGTTAGAGCTAGAGCAATGGCAATGCATTCCAGTTCTGAACTTGGAGACGCAGCAGAGATTCTTTATAAACAAATGCAGAGCCTAGGTCTAACTTTCGTCAGAAGTGGGTATGCCATCATTGATGAGAAAAATAAGCTGCAGACCCTGTATATGACCAGTCACCACGGAACTTATATCAGACCTTATAAAATACCGTTGATTGGCAATAAGATACTTGAAGCCCGGTATGAAAGCTGGAAAAATCAGGATCTTGTCTTCTCCCAGACTGTGGGAGGTCAGTCTCTTGAAGATCACATAAAATTTGTATCACACCATTTTGGATCAACTATTGCTAAATACACGCAGGATCCCACGTATTTCTATTTCGGGAATTTTTCTAAAGGGTATCTGCTGATCTTAGCCAGCGACAATCTGCTAGAGGATCAAGTCCTACTGATACCGAGATTCGTAAAGGTATTTGAGCAGGCATATACCCGCTTTCTTGACCTCCAAAAAGCCGAAGCCCAAGCCA
The DNA here is from genome assembly GCA_050298535.1 of Saprospiraceae bacterium. Taxonomy (GTDB): domain Bacteria; phylum Bacteroidota; class Bacteroidia; order Chitinophagales; family Saprospiraceae; genus JABDMH01. Next base: position 215,650 of record JBNKUI010000105.1, on the reverse strand, counting down.
GGGAAGCTCAGATTGAAGCGGCATTGGAGAGAGTTCGTTCACGGACAATGGGCATGCACAAAAGTGAGGAACTGGCTGACGCTGCTTCGGTACTTTTTCAACAGATCATTTCATTGGGCCTGAAGCCGGTTGCCTGCTCTTTCATTATCGTGGATAAAGACAAAAAAACCGGAGAAGTATATATTTCTGCCGATGGTACGGTCATCCCTGATTCTTTTGTCCTCCCTTATCATGGAGAACCTGCTCAGGACAGAATCTTCAATTCGTGGAAGAGGGGTGATGAGTATATTATCGTAGATCTGAAAGGAAAACCGCTTGAACATCACCTGCAGTTTATTGCCCAAAACATGCCCGTAGGTGAAATGCTGAAAGCATCCGGAGAACCTCAACCGGAACGACTTGCCCTGCACATCATAAATTTTAGGCATGGCTTTCTGGGAATCAATTATCTGGAGCCCCATGAAGAGGTTGTGCCCATTCTTCAACGCTTTGCCAAAGTTTTCGAACAAACCTACACCCGTTTCCTTGACCTGCAAAAAGCCGAGGCTCAGGCCAGGGAGGCACAGATTGAAGCGGCACTTGAGAGAGTCCGATCACGGTCGATGGGAATGCATAAGAGTGATGAGTTAGCCGAGATAGTTGGGGTGATGTTTACTCAGTTGCAGGAATTGCATTTTGGATTGGATGGAGCGGTAATCCTTGGTATACCCGTGCCTGGAACAGATGATACAGACTTTTGGCTTGCTGATGTTGATAAGGCATATCCTATGTGCTTCAGATTACCATACCATGATTCACCGCCGATCAAGGATATGTGGGATACAAAGCAATCCGGAAATGAATTGCTAATTAAAACTTATTCCCGTGATCGGAAGAACCAGTGGTTTGAATTTGCGTTTGAGAGCACTGATCTACATCTGATACCCAAGGACAGAAAGCAATGGATTTTAGATCAGGAATATCTCAGCCAGGCCTTTATTTTCAGGGAGCATTTTGCACTCGGTATACACAATCATTTTGAAAAGGCCCTTTCTTCCCAGGAAGTGGATATACTAAGGCGTTTTGCCAATGTATTTGAACAAGCCTATGTACGGTATCTCGATATACAAAAAGCAGAAGAACAAGCTCGGGAGGCACAGATTGAGGCAGCACTTGAACGTATCAGATCACGGTCTATGGCGATGCATAGCTCGACTGAAATCAAGGACGTAGTGAATGTTCTCCGCCAACAAATGGGTGAGCTGGATCAACCGGGTTTGCAGAGTTGTGTTATTCACATTTACACGGATAATACCAGTTCTTTTGAGTCATGGTACGCCTTTGAAAATAGTGAAGGAGAGCTGGTTTCGGGAACCGTTCAGGTTCCGGTTAATGAGGCAAAACTGATTGCCAAATGGATAAAGGGGTATCATTCCAATGAAACGGAATACCAAATCATTTCGGAAGGTCATGAAATGAAAGAGTGGCAGCAATTGCGAAATACCCTCGTGCCAGGAATGCAGAAAGCATTTAGAGAGCTGCCCGACAAACAGTATTATCAGTTTTCTGATTTTAAAGGAGGTTCATTGGCTATGGTGTCTGAAAACGAGCCTTCCGCAGAATCCATTGAACTGCAGAAACGGGCTGCAAGCGTGTTCGGCCTGGCCTATACCCGCTTCCTTGACCTGCAAAAAGCCGAAGAACAGGCCAAGGAAGCTCAGATTGAGGCTGCCCTTGAGAGAGTCCGTTCCCGCTCCTTAGCTATGCATAAAAGTGACGAGTTGAACGAGGTGATCGCTGTTCTCTATGAACAACTACAAGAATTGCATGTAGGCGAATGGGGCAGTTCATTGAATATTTTCAATGAAGAGGAAAATTATTTTGATATCTGGCTATCAACCGACACTCAACGAATCTCTGCTCAGAGCTTCAGGATTGAAGGACAGAATCATCCAGTAATAAAGCAAAATTGGGATATCTGGAACAGCCAGAAACAAAACCAATATATTGAATTGAAGGGGGTGGATAAAGCTAGATACGACGAGTACGCGATGTCAAAAACCGGGCTCAAAAATCTACCTGGCGATCTTAAGAAGGCTATAAAAGCTCTGCCCAAGGCTTATTCCTCCTTCGCTGCGATGAAATATGGATCTTTGATTTCGTATAGTGGAGAGTATCCTCTAAGTGAAGCCGAGTTTCTGATTTTGCAACGTTTCGCTAAAGTCTTTGAGCAAGCTTATACCCGCTTCCTCGACCTCCAAAAAGCGGAAGAGCAGACCCGTGAAGCAGAGATTCAATTGTCACTCGAACGCATAAGAGCCCGAACCATGGCTATGCACCGGACGGAAGAACTCAATGAAGTGGTAGCAGTCATCTTCGATGAATTGAATAAGATGGGATTTGAGGCGTCGCTATGTTCGATCGGTATCTATGAAAAGGAAAGCAAAGGTGCAGATTGGTGGTCGTATGTAGAAGGAAAAGAACTTCCGGGATCCTATCACTTCCCTTATTTCGAAAGTCGGTGGTTTAAAGAAGTATATGAAGCCTGGCATAAAAAGAAGCCTTACCATTATATTGAAATATATGGGAAGGAAAAAGAAGAACTTGATCGGTTGTCGTTTGAGGAAACGGACTGGAAGAACCTTCCGGAAGAAGTAAAGCTTTCTTTGCAGAAAATGTCACCGGATCAAATAAAAGCTTCTTACATCTCCATGAATTGTGGCATGTTGGAAATTGTAACTGATAACCCCCTGACTAACGATCAAATCAATCTGCTACAGCGATTCACCAAAGTCATTGACCACACTTACACCCGGGTAGTTGATCTCCAGAAGTCCGAAGCCCAGGCCCGGGAGGCAGAAATTCAACTTGGTCTGGAAAGAGTACGTGCCAGAGGCATGGCTATGCAGAACTCAAAGGAACTGAGGGATTTGATCGCGACCGTTTTTTTCGAGCTGACCAAGCTTGATTTAGTTCTCACGCGATGTATCATCATGATTTACAATCCGGAAACGATGGGATCCATGTGGTGGATGGCAAATTCTGAAGATCCTTCCCATCCTTCTGGTTACTTTATCAAGTATCATGAAGAAAAACCTTATCTCGCATATATCAAAGCGTGGAAGGAACGCCATTCAAGATGGCAGTACATTCTCGAAGGTGAGGAGAAAATTAAATGGGATCAGGTACTATTTTCCCAAACTGAACTGACAAGCCTACCTGATCTTGTAATAGAAGGTATGAAAGCTCCGACCAGAGTTTATCTCACTGCCTCATTTAATGATTTCGGAGCTCTTTCTGTTGCCAGCTTGGAGTTTTTGACGGAGGAGCAGATCGACATCTTAACACGTTTTGCCCGCAGTTTTGACCAAAATTATACCCGATTTCTGGACGTTCAAAGAGCCGAAGCACAGGCGAGAGAAGCAGAGATTCAATTGGCATTGGAAAGAATACGGGCAAGATCGATGGCCATGCAAAAAAGTGAAGAGTTGAGTGAGGTCGTTGGAGTTATGTACCGTGAAGTCGAAAAACTGGAGATAGCAAGTTGGGGAAGTGCACTGATGATCTTTGATGATGAACTTCAAAACATCCAAATGTGGTTTTCCGAAAATTTGAATAACCAACACCCACGACCTTATAATTTCAACAACCTAAATCATGAAGTAGTAAGGAAGTGGTGGGAATTTTGGGGAAATGAGGATGAGTTCATGACTATTCATCTCAAGGATGACACAAATGCGGATTGGATAAACTACATGTTTGAGCACACAGGAATGAAAGACCTACCTGCAGAAGTCAAAGAAGCCATCAGAAGCACAAATGAGGTCTTCTTCGCTTATGCAAAGACAAAGCAGGGTTTAGTCGCCTTTATAGACCTGGAGCCTTTCTCCGAAATGGTTTATCCTGTACTAAAGCGATTTGCAAGCACTTTCGAGCAGGCCTACACCCGGTTCCTGGATGTACAAAGGGCCGAAGAACAAGCACGGGAGTCTCAGATAGAAGCCTCACTTGAAAAAATACGTGCAAGAGCTATGGCCATGCAAAAAAGTGACGAGTTATGTGAAGTGGTTGGCCTGGTTTCTGAGGAACTGAACATCTCCCTTGAGAATACCATATGTATTATCATGAATTTCGACTGGAAGTCTGAGGAAATTGAATGGTGGAGTACTGGCTTTAATGTTGATAACCTGCCAGAAAGTTATAAAATCCCTATACGGGATACAATAAAAGACCATCCATTGATCAGGCATTATAGAGAGGCTATTAAGAAAGGAATATCCTATAAAGTCTACAAACTGGAAGGCGAAGTAAAACGGAGCTGGGATAATTATATTTTTGAGCAATCCGACTTGAAAAAAATACCTCTGGAGACGCAGAATTGGATGCGGTCATATGAAGGAGTTATATGCAATGAAGCATTTATGAGTCATGGTGTGTTGGAGGTCGACGGACCTGAACAGCTTTCTGATGAAAAGGCAGAAATACTTCAGCGATTTGCCAAGGTAGTTGATCTGACCTACAAGAGAATTGAGGATCTTCAGCAAGCCGAGGCACGTGCTGTGGAAGCTGTCAGGCAAGCATCCCTTGATCGAGTCCGTGGAGAGATTGCCAGCATGCGCACAAAAGAAGACCTTAAGCGGATAACACCATTGATCTGGAAGGAATTGACAGCACTTCAGGTTCCGTTTATACGATGCGGTGTCATGATCATGGATGAAGATAAAGAGGTAATCCAATCATTCCTATCAGCCCCTGATGGGCATTCATTAGGCGTTTTCGACTTACCCTTCGAATCCAAAGGCTTTGCTCCCGAAGCGTACAAGCACTGGAGAGAAGGCACTATTTATCGGGATCGCTGGAATAAAAACCAATTTGCAAAATTTACAGAAAACCTCATAAACCTGGGTTTGATCAAGGATAAATTGTCATACATGGGTGCGGCGAAACCACCTGAGTCTTTAGACCTGCATTTTGTGCCCTTTAAACAGGGAATGTTGTATGTGGGAAATACAGAGCCACTCACTAATGATGCAATACAGTTGGCGGAATCGCTGGCTAGAGCATTTTCTATTGCCTACGCCCGTTATGAAGATTTCAAAAAGCTGGAAGAGGCTAAGCAGAAAATTGAAGAGGCCTTTTCGCATTTGGAAGCAGCCCAGTCACAACTGGTGCATGCTGAAAAAATGGCCTCACTCGGAGAGCTCACCGCAGGTATCGCCCATGAAATCCAAAATCCCTTAAACTTTGTCAATAATTTCTCTGAAGTCAGTGCCGAACTAATAGAGGAGGCTGAAAAGGAATTATTGAGCGGGGACATTGAAGGAACCCAGGAAGTATTGAAGGATCTGATTGAAAATTTAAATAGAATCACGCATCATGGTCGACGTGCAGATGCTATTGTGAAAGGCATGCTCCAACATTCCAGATCGGGCAGCGGAGAAAAAGAATTAACAGATATCAATGCCCTCTGTGATGAATATTTGCGACTTGCCTACCATGGAATCAAGGCAAGAGAAAAGGGATTTAATGCCAACTATGAACTCGACCTGGGACCGGACCTACCCAAAATAAAAGTAGTCCCGCAGGATATTGGCCGTGTGTTATTAAATCTGATAAATAATGCGTTTCAAGCAGTTTCTGGTGTAGAAAATGGCAAGGTATACATTTCTACTCGGACACTAAAGGACAAGATCGAAGTCACCATAGTTGATAACGGGCATGGCATACCGGAGGAGATAAAAGACAAGATATTTCAGCCATTTTTTACTACGAAAGCAACGGGTCAAGGTACTGGATTGGGGCTGAGCCTGAGCTATGATATAGTGACCAAGGGGCATAATGGAAAGCTGTACGTCAAGAGCAAAGTAGGGGTGGGGTCTGAGTTTTCTATCCAATTATCCATAAATTGAGTCGTAGCGATAAAAATATTATCAGACTCCCCATCAATTGAAATCATCATGAATGAGCGCCCGGCGTCCTGCATACGAATATTCCAGTTATTCAGCATTTTGTTGCTAGTCCTCCTTTTGTCAGCCTGTAAAAACTCCGCTGAGGAAAGCACAGTCGCTCCTCGTGGACCCGAGAGGTTTAAGGCCAGGTTTAAGCAAAGCACTCTCGACCAGGTTTATGACATTGAAGTGGTACCCGTGGGATCGGTTCACTCCAGATCGCTGTCCAATCCTATAAAGACCCCTAGTCCCTCAAATAAAAAGGTAGCAAGCGAACCAGTTCGGCTTCCACCTATAACACCGATTGTAACTACTCCGGGTGAAGGCCAGTACAAGGAAGCGGAGGTCGTAGCAGCAATCGATAGTCCGTATATCGGGAAACTCTCTCCATCCAAACTGGCAGGTGATCCACAATTGAGAGATGAAAATCCGGCTGGTTTTGGTTCTTATAACGCATTGCACGGATTGAGGAGCAACCTGGTTTTTGCTCTGCACCAGGACCGACTGGGGAATATCTGGATAGGTACCTATAGTGGTGGTGTGACGAAATACGATGGAAAGTACATGACTACTTATTCGGAAGCGGAAGGATTGCCCGCTGCGATTACACATATCTGTGAAAGCAAAGATGGCACCCTTTGGCTCAATTCACCTCTAACCGATGGTTTTATACGCTATGATGGCTTTCATTTTAGCACCTTCACTGATAATAATGGACTTGTCAATAATGTGGTCAATGATCTGATGGTGGATCCGGGAGATAATCTTTGGATTTGCACGAACGCCGGGATCAGCAAATTCGATGGAAAACAATTTACAAACTTCACTGTAGAGCAAGGATTCTTTAATAATACTGTATATACTTCTACAATAGATAAAGATGGTCACTTATGGTTTGGCATGCCAGGTGCCCTTTGCAAGTTTGATGGATCCCATTTTTATACCTACAGCAATCATCCGACTTTCAAGGATATTAGCTTTAACAGTGATATGATTACTGACCAGCAGGGTCAGATCTGGATAAGTACCACAAGAGGATTGCTGATGTTTGACGGTGAGTCATTCTGGGACTATGCAAACTCTGGTCTTCCTCAAAATTCTATTAGTGATCTTTTCGCAGATGATCAGGACAACCTATGGATTTGCACCATTAATGATGGGATTTATCAATACGCCCATACTGAAGCAGGAGAGAAAAAAATGATCACCCACTTTGATATGGCAGATGGATTAAATGATAATAACATTACCTGTGGGATCCAGGATAACCGGGGCAATTATTGGTTTGGTACCAATAGCCGGGGTGTGAATAAATACCAGGGTTCGATCTTCCAACATAGGGAGATCACTAAAGTGAGGGGCTTAACTCTGGCTCAATCCAACCAGGTGTGGGTAGCTACTTATGGGGATGGTGTTTACCGATTAGATGAACAGGAAACTAACCAATATACCATAGCACAGGGCCTCAGTGCAAATTACAATCAAATCGTCTATTCTGCGAGGGATGGTTCCCTGTGGATCGGGACCTGGGGAGCCGGTATTGATTATCTGGATGGGAATACCCTCGCCACCTATACAACCACGAATGGCTTAATCAGCAATTATATTGTTTGTATCACTGAGGACCATGAAGGCAATATCTGGATCGGAACGACCAATGGGATCAGTAAATTCGATGGCACAACTTTCACGAATTTTAAAAATACTCTAGGTGGAATGGATGGAATCTGGGATATTTTTGAAGACAGTCAACAAAGGATATGGATCGCTCAAGGTACTGGCCTGATGATGCTGGACGATAATCATGTCAACCACTATGAAATGTCGCAGGATCTGGGAATTTTTTGGGTGGTTAAGGTGCTGGAAGATCATCAGGGGAATATCTGGCTAGCAAGTAATGATGGTGGTTTGGTATACTACGATGTTGATTATTTTTATCAGTATACGGATGAACAGGGATTGTCGACCAGTTCAATTTTTAGTGCCATCCTGGCCGAAAACGGAGAGATTTTAACTGTCAATGATCATGGATTGAATCGAGTCTCCATCTCACCAAATCAACATTCAATAGCAAGCCTGGTCTCTATTAAGGAATATCTCCATTCCGATGGTTTCCTGGGTGTCGGAAGTTTTCTCCATTCGATTTCTCAAGATACCCAGGGGGTCATTTGGATCGGTACTTATGACCGGGTTACCGCTTTCAATCCTGAGGCTGATGTAACTGATACGATTTCGCCATCCATCCAGCTCCGAAATGTGTTGATTTTTAACGAATCCATGGATTGGTTGAGCTTGAAGCAACAACCAGACACCTCAGTGCTCCTGGCAAATGGGGTGGTATTTAAAGATTTTAATTTTTCTGATTTATCTCGGTGGTATTCTGTCCCTTTGGCACTGGAGCTTTCACCAAGAAACAATTACCTGACTTTTCAATTTATTGGCATCACCCCCAAAAATAGTGACAAGGTCAAATACCAATATTTTTTAGAAGGTCTGGATAGACAATGGAGCACTGTAAATGAAGCTTCCGAAGCTTCCTATAACAATCTTCCTCATGGCCACTATACTTTCAAGGTGAAAGCAGTAAATAGTGACGGGTATTGGAGTGATGAATTGAGTTACTCCTTTTCGATTAGGCCACCCTGGTGGTTCAGTACAACGGCTTATATTTTTTATGGTTTATTATTCATTTTTGGAGTTTGGCGGGTACATACATATCAAAGGAAAAGAGTTATACGGAAGGAACGAATGAAAGCCCAGAAAAAGGAACTGGAACAAGCACGGGAAATTGAAAAAGCCTATCAGGAATTAAAATCCACTCAGACCCAACTCATCCATGCCGAAAAAATGGCCTCCCTGGGAGAACTCACGGCGGGAATCGCGCATGAAATTCAAAACCCGTTGAATTTTGTAAATAATTTTTCAGAAGTGAGCAACGAATTAATTGACGAAATTGAAGAAGATCTTAGTGGTGGTAAGACTGATGAGGCGCAGGAGTTATTAATGCACCTGAGACAGAATCTAGAGAAAATAAATCATCATGGGGTTAGAGCCGACGGAATTGTGAAGGGAATGCTGCTTCACTCCAGATCTGGTGCAGGAGAAAAAGAATTAACAGATATCAATGCCCTCTGTGATGAATATTTGCGACTGGCCTACCATGGAATAAAGGCAAGAGAAAAGGGATTTAGCGCCAACTATGAACTTGACCTGGACCCAGAACTTCCCAAAATAAAAGTTGTCCCACAGGATATTGGCCGTGTATTATTAAATCTGATAAATAATGCGTTTCAAGCAGTTTCTGGTGTAGAAAATGGCAAGGTATCCATTTCTACTCGGACACTAAAGGACAAGATCGAAGTCACCATAGCTGATAACGGGCATGGCATACCGGAGGAGATAAAAGACAAGATATTTCAGCCATTTTTTACTACGAAAGCAACGGGTCAAGGTACGGGATTGGGATTAAGTCTGAGTTATGATATTGTGAAGGCCCATGGGGGAGATATAAATGTGCAGAGCAAGGAAGGCGAAGGCTGTACATTTAGTTTGTATTTTCCCGTGCACGAGTAAGTATGTTCACTACCAAAATCCTATGCAAAGACTAGTAGCATAAGTTTGGGTGCCTCCACTCAAGAAACCGCAAAAGGGGCGGCTGACCATTAGGCTCCGCTAAGCATAGGTAACTACTAGCCAAAGCCCATGTGATTTACCGTAATTGAGGTGCTGGATACGATGAAGTAAAAATACGACGTACCTCCACACTTGTTATGGAAGACGTTGATCATCCTTGTAAAAGCATAGAATTTGCACTAAATTCCATATTATCTAACTCACCTGAACCTAAGATTATGATCAAAAAAGATATTGCCGCCCTCTTATCAACCGTCTTGGGCCTGCTGATGGTATTTGGTGCCTCCGCCCTACAAGCTCAGGGTTCTCTGAGTCTCTTTGAATCGATGGCTCGTACAGGACCTTTGAAAATGACCATAAAAACTGATCAGAAAAAACTAATCCGAGAAAAGAAGAAGGAGGAATACCAACCTGCTACGCTCACCTATCAAGATTTAGCAGGAAATCTGGTGGAGCTGGAGATTGAAGTAAAACCTAGGGGTAATATGCGGCTAAAAACCTGCTATTACCCTCCTATTCGGATGAAAGTATCCGACGCAGATATCGAAAGTGAAGGACTTAAGCACTATAGCAAATTGAAACTAGTAGCTACCTGCAAGCCTGGAGAGGATTATCAACAAATGGTCTTGCGCGAATATCTCGCTTACAAGATTAGGAATATAATAGACGACTATGGTTTTCGTGTCCAGCTTGTGTCCCTGCATATGGAAGATTCTGAAGGAAAGCAGAAGCCAAGGGAAGTCTTAGCCTTTGTAATCGAAGATGAGGACGAAATGGCAGCACGTCTGGGAGGAAAAATTTATGATCCCGGAAGCGTCTCACGCAGAGCACTACATCAAGAAGCTTATGGTATGCTGTCTATTTTTCAGTATCTCATAGGTAATACGGATTGGTTTGTACTCAATAAACATAATCTCAAGTTTATTCGCACGGAAGATCCGCCGGGTATCATTCCGATAGCTTACGATTTTGATTTTGCTGGGATGGTTAATGCGCCCTACGCAGTGCCCAATGAAAAAATGCCCATTGCTTCAGTTCGTGATCGATTCTTTATCGGTGATTGCGGAGTATCAGGTCAATATGACGAAGTAATTAATAGGTTATCGAGTAAAAAATCTGAGATTCTTGACTTAGTCGATAACTTCACTTATTTGAGTGACCGTTCTCGGACCGATGTAATTAAATATTTAACTAAATCATTTGAGATTTTAGAAGACCCCAATGATTTGGCAAAAGAAATTGAGAGAGGCTGTGGTTGGAGTCCGATAGATAACTGAATACTGTAATTTACCAGAGTCAGTTGTCCAGTCGACATGCTATTAAAATCATCTGGAGTCTATGATTATTCCAGAGATATTGTGGTAAGCTATAAAATTAGGAGGCCATTCTCTCAAAAACGTTGAAGCAAACAGTCCACTAAAAACAAAAAAGCATCCCGGAGGATGCTTATGTAGCGTTTCTCCTTCATTTCATTTCGGAGAAGGGAGAGGGGAGACCCCGACGGTACTTTCAGTACGATCGGGACACATTCGACTATCCAAATCTGAGCTTCGGACTCTCATGTGCTTGAACTCCCGACCTCCCTTGCCCAGACGGGGCTTCGCGGCGCTCTAACCAGCAGAGCTAATATTGAGAGATGCATCAGCTTTAAGCATTCCTTTTCGAACTAGAATTTGCTTTAAGAGTGTACCTCCTTCCAGAGATTTAGACCATCGTTCTCGGTACATGGCCTCTGATTTTGTGTCAAAAGCCTCCAAATGGATCAAAACAAGAGGTCTTCGATGTTTGGTAGAGTTGACACCACCCGCAAGATGTTTAATGAAACGTTCCGATACATTGTGGGAATACCCTTTGTAAAGGCCGTCATCCTTGAGGCTATACAAGACATAGAAATAGAACATGAGGTGTAGTTTAGATGAACAAAAAAGCATCCCGAAAGGATGCTTATTGTAGCGTGGGGGAGACTTGAACTCCCGACCTCAGGATTATGAATCAATTCCCCTTGATTTTTGAAAATGCAAGCATATGGTAACGAACGAGTTATGAATGTTATTTTTTAACACATTAATTCGATTCACCATGTTGTTTGCCACTTCTTTTGCCATCAGGCTCGACAAATCGGCTCAATTGGCCGAAAACAAGTACCCTTTCGTACTCCAAATTACCTTCGACAGGAAAGTCAGACATAAGCGTTTGGGCATGTCCGCTACCCTTCATCAGTGGGATTTTGAAAACCATGAATACAAGAAAGGCGTCCACGGAAGACGGGAGAAAAATGAGAAACTGGAAGAAGCCGAAAAGAAGGCCCTAAAGATCTACCAGGAACACTTTGACGGAAAGCCCTTCAACTACAAAAAATTTGTCACCCTCTTCACTCAGAAGCCACTGGAGCAAATGACGGTCCTCGACTTCTGTGCAGAGGTGAGCCAGAAGTTTCTGCAGAATGGCCAGACCCGTTCTTGTGTCGAATTTACCGAAGAATGGCTTTTTTCTCTAGCATTACCCCAAAATCTCCAATAATTCTTAATTTGCAAAGTAAGAATTTACAAAAATTTGCTAAGGTATGGAAAAAGAACTCAACATCATTGGATCGCATCTAAATTATTTTGGAATTTATTCAGGCTATGTCATACAAGCCTTAAGAGAGATGCCAAAAGAGCAGGCAATTATTTTGGCAAAGTATCTATATTCCACAATAAAAAGATCCTCTCTTGAGATTGAGCCATTATTATTTCACATCCATCTTCTTTCTCAATTTGAAGGGAGTGATCAAATTGCAATAACACAGCTTTTTCAAAAAGCACTTGGTAAAGATGACTGGGAATACAATGAAGACCAAATTTTGGAAAACTACCAATTAAATGAAAAGCTATACCAATATGCCTTTGCACAACAAAATCTAATTCAAGAATTTCCAATTGAACGTTCTGGTCCTTACCCACTTAGGTCATTAATATATTTCTTAGAGCGATACCATTCAATGGTTAATTCAGATCCAAACCTCATTGTTATTTTATCGATTTTGGCAAAATATGGTTCATTACGAGAATATTATGCGAAAGATGATTCGGTAAAAATTCCAATTTTAGCATTAGCCGAAGCAGGATTTAATGTTGAATCATTAATATTTCAATCTGGCAAAATATTTTCCAACCTTCCAGGTTATTTCAATGAGATAGATGACTGGTTAGATTTTTTTAAAAAACTTGTTAACGCAATAATTGGATCAAAAGAAAGCCCTGGATGGGCAGACCTACAAGAATCTAGAGGAGTAGTGTATAAAAAGATAAGAAAGGATTTAGAACTTGTAAATGAAAAAGCAGATCGAGGCGCGGCTATTAGGGTTGCTGAGAAACTTGAAAATTCTCTTCAAAATGCTGGACCAAAAGAAGGTTACCAAAAGAAAGATGTAGAACTATTACTTCGTTTGCTAGGCTCTTTTAAAATGTTCATTTCTGAAGAAAGTAATGGTAATGAACCTTGGAGAGATGAACTATTTGCTGTTAAAAGTGAAAAATATTTCCCTGAACTTCTATTTGATAATCAGCGATTTGGGTGTTGTATTTTCAAGCCCTTTGGAGAAGTACACTGGGAAATTTCAAGATTACTACTTGATCCTACTACACCACTAATTGAGTTTTGGCACAGGAATCTTGATGAGCCTATAGGAATTGCTCCACTTTATTTGGGGCTAAACCGAAAAGAAGAAAGAATAATTCTCTTAGATACTTTTGAATTTGATGACAGGCTTATCGATTCTATTGGCTATAAACCGGCAATGTCTTTTGCGCTAGATGCAATAGTAATTGAAGCCTGCAAAGGCGGAGGAGAAAAAGTAATTGTATTTGCAGAACCATATGGAAAACCAATAGCTTTTGCAAAATTTGTAGCTGATTTAGAGAGCAAAACTAATTTTATTAATTATAGAGAAAGTTATTATTTCGAGGCAGTTAGGATAAATAGTGCCGCAGTATCTGGTTCTCTTACTGGAGATTATCACTATACCCTTGCTTTTGGAACTGGTATACCTGCTGGAGAAATAGACTTTGACCTCAGTATTGGTGCTGGCAAAGGTGGACCAATTGGAAAAGGTGGAAAAGGTGGAAAAGGTGGAAAAGGCGGAAAAGGTGGAAAAGGCGGAAAAGGCGGAAAAGGCGGAAAAGGTGGAAAACCAGGGAAGCCATGGCCTCCTCCTGGCAGAAAAGGAGTATTTGAGATAGATATTTGTAAATACCTGAAGGATAGATCATTAACACACTTTTGCGATTGTGAAGATGAAAGCAATTCAGATAAAGAAGGTCAAAAAGAAGAAAGGCATACTGTTTCTGATACTAAACTTTTTACTCCTATCGAGGGACATAATTCAGAGATTCAGAGCCGTAAAAATATTGTAATTAATGAATTGAAGACAAATCTTCAAAAGTCCTTGGATGAGCCATCCGTAGAAATAAAATGGAATCTTAGCCAGGAGGAGATTAATGAATTAATAGCTTTAGAGAGTAACGTATTCCCACAATATCTTCAGTATAACTCAAAAGAATTTAGGGAACGTTTGTCCCATCTACAGGGAAAAACATTTTTAATCAGAGACAAAGGTAACCTAGTTTCTTTCGCATTAGAATATGTTCATAAAGATTTATCTAATGATTCAATTTACATAGATGTTTTTGCTGTTGATAAAAAATTTCAGAATAGGAGCATAGGTAAGTCTTTGATGAAAGCAATAGAGCAGTTGGCTTTCATAGATGGGTTCTCACAGTTATTTGTTGTGCCTTCCGATGAGATTGCAACAAAGTTCTTTAGAACTTGTGGGTTTGAAGTTTCGGGTCCGTGGTATGGAATGGGATGGTTATATGGAAAACTGATCGATTTATGTGGTGGCGCAAATTTTGAAAGAGTTACTACAATACTTAACGATGCTCTTGAAAAAATGCAATCAATATTGCCAACTATCAAAGCTAAACTTTACACTGAACTCAGTAGAGACCAATTAAAAGTAATAAGGAATATTCAAGAACAGTCTTTTGACTCATCTAGCCGACATTCATATGAACAATTACGCCAAAAGATGATGGCAAGAGATGCATATTGTTTATTATTCCAAAGTGAAGAGGAATATATAGGGTACGTATTGATTAATAACTTTCCAGATCTTCCTTTTCATACGATTTATTTTGATTCTATGGCCATAAAGCCTGACTATAGAAAAAAGGGATTGGGAGCGAGCATCTTTAAGCTACAGTTAGCTTTAGCATCCTGGGGACCTTACACTAAAGCAATATTTCACTGTCCCAGAATATCTCAATCTGGAGTTGATTTAGTCTCTTTTTATTCGAAGTTTGGTGCAAAAGAAGGCATTTATGAGATTGATGAGGATGGCTTAGTGAGGATGACAATTGGGTTAAGAACTCCAAAAGGTTTCCATTAAATTACTTTAGGATAAGTTGTTTGTAACTGCATTTTATCGTATTGACTTTTTTTATGGAAAATGGATGATAGCCTGCAGTACATCCTATTTGGGGAAACTAGCATGGTAAATGCATCAACATCTTAATACCTATAAATAAAAGAGGGTTTTACATCCCTGGGATATAATTCGTGGCTAAGTTTGCAGTTGCATTCCACCCGAAATTATTAAAAGGTACTATGTATCCAAAGTGACTCCAAACTTGTGACATGGATTTTTACATCTACCGGAGAGGGATGAAAATATGAAGTTGAGTACCTCTGATTAGGAATAGGAAGGATTTCTATAATTGTTGTCAGAAAAATAGGGCGTAAAGAAATTGGTGTCGCTGTAAAACTTGATAAAGAACTAATAAAATTTAATAAAGCAGTTCCTTCAATACCCCTTGGCCCCAATTGGACTTTTACTCCTTCCATCTCTGGCAAACAATTTAAAAATTTATTTAAGCGAATTGTTACATGCCCTTGACCACCTGTAGTATGATTGCCTGAAAAGGTCCAAATGCCATTTTTGTCGCAATAATGATTTGTCGATATTGGAATTATTGATCGGCTTGTTGGTGAAAACCCATAAGAAGTATCTATTATGCTAGATACGGAATTAGTATTTAGTTGAATGCGTACATTCTCTCTTACCGAAAATATAGACCTCAGCATAACTAAATATAGACCTTTTATAAAAAATAATTAATCTGTTTAAGAGAAAATTAAATTATTCCGCCTACGTAATAAACAAGTGGCATAGTTGCTCCAAATGCCCACAAAAAAGTACTAAGTCCCATACTTAAAGAAACAGAAATATGGAAAAGAACTCCTAATGAAATTAACAATACACTTCCTTGTTGTCCAAATAAAATCAGGAAAGGACAAAGAATTTCAAATAGAATTGTCGCCCAAGATGCAAGAAATGAAACCTTATTATTACTGGTAAACTGAGCCACTTGGGGAGTAGCATATGAACTTGTTCTCATAATTCTCTTTATGGCATTTCCTGAGCGCCAGGTTTGAGAACTAATTTTTGCAATACCTGCTACGAAATAAGAAAGGAGTAATTGCACAACCACGAAAATAATTGCTACATCATTTGCGTAATTACTAATATCAAGAGAATAAAAAAAAATTCCAGCCCAAACGACAGTTTGCATCTGGTCAGCTCCATCCATTCCAACAAGAAATCGTAAGTGAATTGATAAATGTCCAAATAGAACGATTAAGGCAAATATTGCTGATAGTCTACCCAAATATGGAAAAGATAATATGAAAACAACAGATGCTAGCGCATGGGCTATAACAATCGCTTTAAACTTTTTATCATCACAAACAAAATCAAAAATTCTAGCCAATCTTGGTCTACCTAGAAGTAAATAATACCGACTCCTAACTATGCTCCAGTCAAAAAAATTTAAAATACTTTTTCGAGCAACATAAATTTCCATAGTATCCCAGATTATTCCTATTGTCGCAATAATTGAACATAAATGAATAGCTGTGTCCGAGGATATTTGTGGAAGATACTGCATTATGAAAAATTATAGGGTACTCATTGAATTGTAGTATTGTTAAGATATGATGGAGCTAAAAAGACTGCCTAAACTAATTATTCACTTTCATCGAACTTATGAAATGATGAAAGCAATAAGACAAAAGGTTCCTTTCTTCCTTGAAAACCCTCAGTCCGTGCAATAGCAAACTGCCTGGTTTCAGCAAAAGGGTCTCTTGGCTGCATGCAGACATAATTAAGAATTAGCAGATAAGGAAAACTGAGAGCGATTCTTTTATTCACAGTTTTCTTTATCACCTCTTCATTATTTGTATTACTATAGTGAGATTGTAGTAAATCTGGAATTATGTCAACTACTGCTTTTGACAGTCGCCTCTTTGGATTCCAGCAGTCAAATATGTTTTCTCTTATTATGGGGTCAATTTCCTTCCATGCTCCCACATTTCCAGCGACATTCCTATCCCGATACAAAACATGGGTATCTGTGTCACCAGGGTTGGGAGCAAAAAAAGTCCAAAGGGGGATCATTCCTAGTACATCGTATCCAAAAATAAAACTTAATGACTTCCTTAAAGGATTTATCTGGTTAAAAACAGTAAGGATCAGCCATGTTATTAAAATTATTACAACAATAGTAGTCATCTCCTTTAGCAATAAGTTGGTTAATAGAGTAAATAAAAGTCCTTCACTTTGAATTGACTCATGGCATTCCTTGTTCCAATAAATCCTGTCTAATCCTCAAGAGTGTTCGCGCAGCAAGAGAAGCATCAAGTGATTCGAAATCTGTCTCTTGTAGTTTATCTAAATATCGTGGGCGATCAAAAACAATTGGTCCCTCCGCAGTTTTATAAAAATTGTCAAGTCCTTTCCATGGCTCCCATTCAGGTATTGGCATCGGACCTTGTTGCTGTTGTCGTTGCTGCTGTTGCTGCTGTTGCTGTTGACCTTGCTGTTGCTGCTGTTGCTGCTGTTGCTGTTGTCCTTGCTGTTGTTGGTTTTGCTGTTGCTGATTTTGTTGTTGTTGTTGTTGTTGTCCTTGTCCTTGTTGTTGCTGCTGTTGTTGTATTTGCTGAAATCGTCCCTGTTGCTGCTGACCTTGTTGATTTTGTTGTTGTCGGTTAACAAGGGTTGTAAGTGTGGTATAGGTCGTTCTATTTGTGATTTTATCATTAACCCATCGCAAGACCTGCCTTGCTACAGGAGTTGCTCTCGTTGCTGTTCTTGTTGTTGCTGTAATTCTGGTTACAACAGCAGGCCATGCAAGTGATGGGGTTGTCATATGGACTTCATCCAATTCTGGAGGAACTTGTTTTAGCAAAGTTTTCTCCAAATCTGAAAGGCGTGGATGAATAAGAACAATTATCACCTCGGATTGAGGCAATTTATCATCTTTCAAATATTCAATATACTCAAAGCCTTCATAATCAAGCTTTCCTCCATTCCAAAGTGAGGCAGATTCCGCCACTTCTAATGAAGGCAATGTTGCAATTCCTCTTATTAGTGATTTTGATTTGTATTTGATATCTAAAATAGATGGTAAATCTGAAAGAGTAGCTATGTTGGAATGTGAATATTGTGGTAAAAAACTTCTACCTAAGTCATGAGCGAGTGAATTTGAAAGGATAGATAGACTTTTGAAATCGGATTCAAATAATGCTTCCTTTATTTTTTTCAATTTTTCAGAGCCTGGAATCCCTACAAAAACTGAAATAGTTCCTTCTCGGAATGATGGGATGTCATACTCAGGAATGTCATGGATTTCAATTATTTCTGGACGAGCTTTTCTTTGAGACCTAGAAAGAAATTCTTCTTCTAATAATCGTTCAGTTAAACCAACATCTAAAAAATCATCTTGGTATTTGTCTTCAGGTTCATATTTTTCAAAATTTCTATTTTCGTTATATTTTTCCATGTTAATAGAATTTTTGTTAATTACTATTTAAAAAAAGAAATAAAAGATTGCCATAATTCAAGTCCAGTTGGTGGAGGGCTAAACAATCTGCTTTGGTATGGCTTATTTAACATTCCATACCAAAAAAAATCCCTAAAAACTTGAGTAGAAACTCCTAAACCAGCCTTAAAAATGGTGCGTATTTGATAAGAGTTTGGTAGATTTTTGCCGTGCCAACAATTAACAGATATGGAAATTCCAGGCGATTTAATGAAGTGCCACCATCCTTTAGGAATAAAAAGTATGTCTCCCTTGGATAAATTTGTTGCCCAAGATTTTACTTTTCCAAATCTGGGATAACGTTTCAGGTCCGGGTAATCTGGGTCCAATTGACTTTTGGTAATATTATCACTAAAGGGATAAACTTTTCTTGTATCATCAGGTGAAATAAGGATAACAGATTTTTCGCCATACACTTGAATAAAGAAATTATCTGCAAAATCATAGTGTAGCCCTGAACGAGTATTATTTCCAATCCAAAGATTGGTAGAGCAATGCCCCTTTGCAACTAGTTGGCGAAAATCTATATCATAATTTAATCTGTAAAAATTTCTTATGTCCATTTGGGTAAGATAACAAGATTGACCTTTTTCCATCATATGAATAAACTCCCACATTTTAATTTTCTTGGTGTGTTTTACAGCATCAAGAGTATAGGGATTTGTTGAGTCAGATAAATCTATATTTGCTAAAACTGGAAGGGAACAAAAGGCTTCAGAGAAAAATTGAGGAGTCCATTTTTCAAAAGCAGGCCATTTAAGATTTTGGGGTCTACATATAAAAGGCTGAGTCCGATCTTGCTGCAATAATGACTTATACTCAACGATTTCAGGCAAAATCAATTGCTCACTTTTATAAGCAACTTCATTTTGTTCACTTAGTGGAGGATGACGGAAATTCATCATTAACAGTTTACATTGTTGATAGCCAAGATTTTACCTGGGTTAAAAAATATAAAATTTTTGGAATAAATCTGGTCAGTGGGTAACCTTATTTTGTAGTTCCCTTCTTTTAAATTCCCAATTCCGTAAACTTTTCCGCCGGGAAGCCACCAACTTCTGGTCCCCTAAAAGTTCCGTCTCCTCCAGGCGGGAAGTGTAGGTCCGGATGATCCCATTCAACTGCTGGAGGATATAGCGCTTCTCCCTCGTCAGTGATCTTACCGATATGGCTAACCGTATAGAGGTCATCCAAAACCACCTATTTTTCTGTTCTATCATGTTCTAAGAAGGGAGTGCTGATCCTGGATCGACACCCCTTTTGTGATTCTGAAAAAATCAGAGTAAGTTCGCCATTGTTTGCTACTATTGTTTGCCACTTTTCGCAAATCGAGGCATTTTGTAGCGATGGGGGAGATCCCGACGGTACTTTTTGAGTACGATCGGGACGTATTCGACTGGCCAAATCTAAGATTTGGAGTCTCATGAGCTTGAACTCCCGACTTCCCGTACCCATACGGGGCTATTGCCGGCGCTCTAACCAGCTGAGCTAATATTGAGGGATGCATCTGCTTTGAGAATTCCTTTTCGAACAAGAATTTGCTTTAATAGTATACTTCCTTCCAGCGATTTAGACCATCGTTCCCGGTACATAGCCTCTGATTTTGTATCAAAAGCCTCTATGTAGATTAAGATAAGTGGTCTTCGATGTTTTGTGGATGGGACACCACCTGCGAGATGTTTAATAAAACGTTCCGAAACATTGTAGGAATAGCCTTTATAAAGTCTGTTATCCTTGAGGCTATACAGGACATAGAAATAATACATTGAGGTGTAGTTTAGATGAAACAAAAAAGCATCCCGACCTCCTCCATAATATTTCGGAGGTCAGGTGATTGTAATATACACCTGGACCAGATCTTATTCGGGTCTCAATATCGAAGATCACGAAAATGAAAAAGCATCCCGGAGGATGCTTCTTGTAGCGTGGGGGAGACTTGAACTCCCGACCTCTGGATTATGAATCCAACGCTCTAACCAGCTGAGCTACCACGCCATTTAGATCAAAATGCAAGTACCATTATAGGAAATGGTGCGCAAATATAAATCATTTTTTCAAATGAAAAGGGAAGGTGAGAGGGGATTTGGCTAATGAGAATGAAGGTTAGAAGAAGGACCGAATGTGCTTGAACTCCCGACCTCCCTTGCCCAGACGGGGCTTCGCGGCGCTCTAACCAGCTGAGCTACCACGCCAAGTGGATATAACCATTTCTTAAAATGGTGCGCAAATATAAACAAGATTTTTAAGCAGATCGGAGTATGTGGATGATAATTTCGGGGAAGAGTTGTCTACTGTGATTGCACCTGGAGCCGATTAAGACCTGCCTTGGCTTTTTGGTGCAAGCTGGATCGGTATTCATCGGGTTTTATAGATAGTGCCAACTCATAATGTTGCCGGGCTTCTTCGAGCTGACCCTGCGATTCTAAAATACGGCCGATCATTAATGCGGCATTACACGCATAGTAAAAACTCTCGTACTGCCCTTCTTTAATGGTCTTTTGATATGACTGTATAGCATCTTGATGTTGTCCTAAGGCGTGATGGATTCGTCCCAATCGATAGGAATATTCCAACTGATGTTGTTTCGTTTCTAGATTTTCGGGGTCGGCTGCAAGCAAGGTCGTCTCTGCCCGCTTAAAATATCCTCCATCAAATAGTATTCTTGCGGTAAGGAGATTTCGGTCGGGAATGATCATCAATCGTGCCTCATGCAGAGCTGTCTTATCCTCATCGATCACGTCACTGCCAAATTGCTTGCAGGCATTCATTTGGGTCACATACTCTTCTGGCTGCCCATGGACAACGTAATGCCAGGCAAGCTTCTGGTATGCTTCCTTGATATAATGTTGACCTGTGGTCTCACGAAGGAACCTTCTCAGGTAGGTAGCTGCAGAAGTATCCAGCTTGTTAAGATAAGCCACTCCTTCCATAAAAGTCAGATAGGGAAAAGGAAAAAAGGATGGACCGTCAGGTTTAGATTCCAGTATTTGCAGCGCCTGATCGTTACGGCCGGTTTGCATGGCCACATTTGCCATCACAAAACAGGCCAGTGGATTTGATTGTGGATTAATACCGGCATTCTGGATGATTTTCCAGGCGTCTTCACCCTGATTTTCCAGGTGTAGAAGTAAATAGGCATACATCACTTGTACTTCGTCCTTAAATACAAAGTCATGGAGAGCAGCATAATCTATCACTTCTTCTATTTCTGCCTTACCCTGTGCAATCGTACCAGACATTCCCAGCAGTTTGAGGCCCCAGCGATATTGATCGGGCACAGTCCCTACTAATGCATGGAGTAAGCCCAGGTTTTTCTTATTAGGCATGAAATCCGGATACTTTCGGTCATTCCTTTCCAGAAGATTGAAACCTCTTTTTATCTCCATTACAGCCTGAAAGTAGTCTTCAAATTTCACCCGGGTGATAGCCCACTGCAGATATATGTCGGCGATCGCATAGAGATAATAGGGTGAATCAGGGTCTCCCTGGCGCAGGGCTTCGAGTCGAATTTCTTTATTCTTCTGAAGCGTTTCATAGGTTTTGGTTTGCTCTCCGATGAAGATACCCAGGCAATCCATATAATTGTTTAGGCTATGGAGTACGAGATTATCGGGCTCACCATGCTGTAGCTGAAATAGAGCATCTCGAGCTTCATCAAACCGCAACTCAAAGATCAATTGATAGGCTTGACGAGCCTTGTCACTATACTCATAGTATTTAAGAGCCGAAGTGATCCCCGGAAGAAAGCAGCATGTTATAAATATGAGGAGTCTGAGCAAGACTTTTTGTTTAACTACGCTGCCCTGAAGGTAGTTATTACTTACGAATGTGGAATTTCCGGAGAAAACTAGCTTTCTGATTCTACTGGCTTTCCTGTCAATGTTTCGTCGACCAGGATGCGACCACAGTGTTCACAAACGATGATTTTCTTCTGTAGGCTGATCTCCAGCTGCAATTGAGGTGGCACTTTATTAAAACAACCACCGCAAGCATTTCGCTCGACGGTTACAACGGCCAAACCATTTCGATAGGAACCTCTCACACGATCATATCCTTTCAGTAGACGATCATCGATCAGCTTTCGCTGGCTGACACTTTGTTTCTGCAGCTTTGTTTCCTCCTTCTCAGTCTTGGCAATGATCTTTTCTAACTCGACTTTTTTGGTCTCAAGGTTACTCTGCTTCTCAGCCAGTCGTTCCTTTGCCGCGGTAAGTGTTTCTTCCTTCGCAGTAATACTGCTTTGTGTTTCACCAATACGTTTCTCCGAGAGTTGGATATCGAGTCGTTGAAGTTCGATTTCCTTCGTTAGTGCTTCGTATTCTCGATTATTTTTCACCTCGTCCAACTGACGACCATATTTAGAGATCAGCGCTTCAGATTCTTTGATCTTATTTTGATGGCCTGCAATGGTATCCTCTAATTCCTTTTTGGAATCCTCTAATTTGTTGATACGAGTCTGGAGGCCTTCGATTTCATCTTCTAAATCACTTACCTCAATCGGCAATTCGCCCTTGAGAATAGTGATTTGATCAAGCTGAGAATCAATCTCTTGCAGTTTATATAGGTCTGAAAGTCTCTCTGGTACAGTCTTCTCCTTAGTGGCCATATATTAGCTATATTTTATTGGATTGGTGTGCACTTTTGTGCAACAGGCCGCAAATTTACTAAAATTCCCTGTTAAAAGTTGATGAAGGTGTTTGATGGTGTACTTTTCACTTTCATAGTGCCCAATATCAAATATGGTTATTTGATCATTTGCCTCGAAGTATTCGTGGTATTTGAAATCTGAGGAAATAAACACATCGGCTTCCTCTCGGATAGCAGCTTCCAGCAGGAAACGTCCTGATCCTCCACAAAGAGCTACTTTTTCGACCATGGGTCGTATCATTTTTGTGTGTTTTACTACCGATAGCTCCATTTGTTCCTTGAGATGTTGGATAAACCGATCAAAGGGTAGAGCATGATGTAAATAACCTAGAGCACCACTACCAATGTCAGGATTATCAGCTTTTGGTAGGAGAATGGATACCTCCCGCAGTTTTAACTTTTGGGCAATCACCTCATTTACTCCGCGATCCAGCACATTATCCAGATTGGTATGGATAGCATAAATGGCAATGTCTTTCTTGATTGCCTGGATCACCGCCCTTTCTACATAGTGCTTACCCGTTAGCCTTTTAAGCCCTCCGAATATAATGGGGTGATGTGCAATTACCATATTATATCCCAAAGCTTCGGCTTCTTCGATTACTTCCACTGTCGCATCCAGACAGATCACGGCTCCGGTTACTTCCCATTCCTCACGACCTGTGAGCAGGCCGGCATTGTCATAGTTTTCCTGCAGATGTAAAGGTGCTATGTCTTCTAGAAAGCCTATTATATCACTTACCTTCATTTCTCCTCTTTGATTCTCTGAATAATCTTACTGGTGGAATGTCCTATTTCAAAGGGGATAGTACACACTTGCCCACCCGATGCTTTGACCACACTATATCCCACAATATCTTCTACGCGATAATCTCCTCCTTTCACTAGAACATCGGGTTTGATCTGCTCAATGCAGCGCAGGGGCGTCTCCTCCATATAGCAGATGACCAGATCTACCATCTCCAGGGCTGCAATTTTCAGGAGTCGTGTTTGCTCATCTATAATAGGTCTGCTGGGTCCCTTCAGTCTGCTTACCGATTCATCTGAGTTGATCCCAATCACCAATTTTGTGCCTAAATCAGACGCGGCAGCCAGATAGGCTATGTGGCCGAAGTGGAGAATGTCAAAACACCCATTTGTCCAGACAATTTTTTCACCCGAATCCTTCCATATCCGAACGGTTGCCTTGGCTTCAGCTAGTTGAACAATCTTGCGCTTTATTTCGTCAATTTTCATGTCCTGGAGGGCACATAGTTTTTGTTATACCCGGGTAAAAGGAGTAGTGCTATGAGTCCAAAGAGAATATTACCAAAGATATTAATGGTAAAGAAGATAATCATGGCAAATGAAAAAGCATCCGCCTCGGCAATTCCATATAAAACGAGTCCTATAATCACCATACCATGATAGCTACCCAGACCACCCGGAGAGGGAATTACCATGCCAATACTGCCAAAAACAAAAATCATGAGTCCAGCTTGGGCTCCTAACGCCGAGGTGGGATCAAAGGCATCAAAGCATAAATAGGTCATAAGGTAGTACATCAACCATATCGTCACGGTATATAGAATAAGCAAAGGTTTGTTTCTTACACGAGTCACCGATATGAAACCTTCAGCGAATCCAATGACCATCTGCTGGATTTTACGCACAAACGCAATTTCTTTCAATTGATTCCATTGGGTATAGGCTACAACCAGTCCGATCAGGCCCAGAATCACCATGGCTACAAACCAGGGTTGTTTTAGCACCTGGATGATGTCAAGTGAGGCATTTTCCCTTAAATAATCATAAAGGACATCAAATTCCACTATGAAAGCTAATCCGATCACACTGAGTAGACAAATCATATCAAGAGTTCGGTCCATAACTACCGTACCCATCGTCTTTTCAAAGGGAACATTCTCATACTTCGAGAACGAACCGGCTCTGACTACTTCACCAATGCGTGGAAATCCAAGATTGGCAAAGTATCCCAGCATGATCGTATGAAAATTATTGAGTAAACGGGTCTTATATCCAATCGAATCTGTAAGTTGTTGCCATCGAAGTGCCCGACTCACATTACTAATAAAGAAGCAAAAGACGATTACCAACAGCCAGAAAGGATTGGCAGATTTAATATCGATCCAGACTTTTTCGATGAGATTACAGTCCTCAAGCGGTATACCCCGGTTATCACAGTCCTCCAGAAATTTCTTGTTCAATGAATTGTAGAGAAGATAAAGAATACCTAACCCGATACTAAGAAATATCAGAATCTTGAGCAGAGTAATGATCGTATTTCTCAATCTAAATGCCTAGTTGCTCAGTTGATTATTCTCGTCCGGGAAAATGGAGGTCGGTTTAAATTCCGCCGCTTCTTCAGGTGTCATGTAAGCATATGAGATGATGATGACAATATCACCGACCTCCGCTTTTCGGGCTGCTGCACCATTCAGACAGATTGTTCCGGATCCCCGTTTTCCTTTGATAACATATGTTTCTATACGCTCGCCATTATTGTTGTTCACAATCTGTACGCGTTCTCCCTCCATCAAGTTAGCAGCATCCATAAGGTCTTCATCAATCGTGATCGAACCCACATAATTTAGGTTGGCTTCGGTAACGGTTACCCTGTGAATTTTTGATTTAAAGATTTGTAGAAACATAGCCGCGCAAAAATAGTATTTTATCATTAACTCACTTCCGAAGTGCGAAAGCGAGGACTTGAAATTTGGAGTATTAATGAGAGACTGGCATCATTTTGAGGTCCTATCTTGTAACGGGTGTCTTGCATAAATAGTTCAAGCGTCATCTCCTGCCTCATACAAACGCATATTATCAATCAAACGTACGCCTCCCAGCCAGGCTGCAACACAGGCTACGGGTTTGTCGGTTTCACTCCAGTCTTCTATAGCGGTCAGTGTGTCACCATCGACTACTGTAAAGTATTCGGGCTTGAATCCAGCAGCTTTGATACGTGCAATAGCTGCATTAGTGATCTCTTGTGGTGAAAAGGCATTTTTTTGCTCATACGCCCACTCTAGTGTTTTGAAAAGAGTGACAGCATTGGGTTTTAGCTCATCTGGGATGCGCACATTTCGGGAGCTAAGTGCTAAACCACTTGCTTCCCTTACAATGGGATGTGCGATCAATTTAACGGGAAGATCTACCTGCTGGATCATGCTTTGAATAATGGTCATCTGCTGAAGGTCCTTCTGACCCATGATCAGGAAGTCAGGTCGGATAATATCTAACAACCGATGCACCACCATCACGACACCATCGAAATGACCGGGTCGATACTTACCCTCCATAACCTGAGTCAAATTTCCAAATTCTACATCCAGTCCCAGATCCAAGCCCGGTGGATAAACCTGGGCTGTAGTGGGTAGAAATAGGATGTCAACCTCATTATTTTCGAGCAAATGTATGTCCTGATCCAAAGGTTTGGGGTAATTGAGGAGGTCACTTTTTTCGTTAAACTGCGTGGGGTTTACAAAAATGCTGGCTACGACAAGGTCAGCCTGTCTTTTCGCGGTATGCATTAGCTCGAGATGGCCGCTATGTAGTGCTCCCATTGTGGGCACAAAGGCGATTGTGTGGTTTTCTGTATGGATTGTAGTCAGCCTCTTCTGGTAAGAACTGACCATTGTATAAACTTCCATTGTAGATGTATTACCGATAGGATTTATGGTGATGATGCATACAAGATGTTGTTGTCTAAATAAATAGCCATTAAAATTTGGCAAAAACACCTTAGGGCAAAATAGACTTTGTTTTGTGTGTTGAAAATATGCTAATTAATGCAGTGTAGGTTGTTCCTTTTATGCAAATACCGCAATATAATGACTAAAAAAGTACAATATTTAAATTCTTTCGGTCCTTTCGTTATAATTTTTTCATAAAAATCATATAGATATTATCTTTGATACACATCCTAATGACACTATGGATGTGTTTTTGTTGACAATACTGTGAAACAGGGAGCAATCCAATCCAGTTATAGCCAAGGAGATAAGAGAGCCAAAAATTAATTCCTAAGCTTACGGATTCGAAGTTTTAGCCAGGTTCCCAAGAATCACAGCGCATAGAGCTTGGGGCCTTCTAATGCAAATTAGAGGCCTTTTTTTATTATCTCCTCTCTTTTCATCTCAGTAGTTTTATATTTTGGGTAGATGAACGCGCGATCTATCTACGTAGCAGCTACTAATCAGCATGTTGGAAAAACCACCAGTACGCTGGGATTGGTGTCCGTACTTCGACAGCGGGGTATAAAGATTGGGTATTGCAAGCCTGTCGGTCAGCGCTTTCTCGATTTGGAAAACATTCGCGTTGATAAGGATACGCTGCTGTTTGCAGATCTCCTGGGTTTTGACATCGTACCTGAGCTGCACTCTCCAGTGATCCTCGGTAAGGGGGCTACGACGGCTTATTTGGACGATCCGGCCATATTTGACTACAAGGATCGCGTTCAGCACGCCGCTGACTACCTAATGAACCTGCATGAATTTGTAATTTTTGAAGGTACCGGACATCCCGGGGTAGGAAGTGTTGTAAATCTATCGAATGCTGATGTAGCAAAAATGGTGAGCGCTGCGGTCATCATGATCGTAGAAGGCGGTATAGGAAGCACTATCGATCGACTCAATATGAGTATGGCGATGTTCCGAGAGAAGGGAGTTCCAATTTTAGGCGTGATTGTCAATAAGGTTCGGCCTGATAAGATTGACAAGATTGAATATTATGTTGGAAAGAAACTAAAGGAAATGAATCTACCTCTTCTGGGAGTTTTGCCCTATGATGAGGTATTAGCCTATCCAATTATAAGTACCATCAGCGAAGCGATCAATGGTTCCATTGTCGAGAATACAGCTGAGTCGGAACGGTTTGTGGAAGATATCATGGCAGGGTCTCTGATTGATCTGAACCGGATTAAGGATTCAAAGAATATCCTTTTGGTCGTAGGAACTGATCGTGTCAATAGTGCTATACATAAAATAGATATTCTGAGTCAGGTAAACAATATAGAGTCTTCGCCCCTGGCGGGGATTGTGGCTACCGGAGAGGGGGAAATTAATGAGGACAGTATGACCTATATCAATCGGCACAGAATTCCATTGATTCGCACCAATCTTGATACATATGGATCTGTCATTAAGATAAGTAAACTCGAAGTGAAGATCAATCTGAATACCCCTTGGAAGATTAAAAGGGCCATTGAGTTGATTGAGAGCAACGTAAATTTGGATCATATTATCAAAGGATTACAAATAACTTCACCTTAGGATAATAAAAACCTGCTCAAGAAGTTCTAAATTAGACGATGAGGCAGAGGACCTCACCACAAAGAAAAGCAGCAGCCCCTCATTTCATACTTTAATATTCCCTTTAATAGTTTAGACGATAGCAGTAGAGTTTTAACGGGGCTGCTTTTTGTCTATGCTAAACGGTTCCAAATTCGGGAATGCTGCCCTGTGTAGGCTTTTATTTTTTCACCAGAACACCCGTCGCCATAAATACAAGCTCCTCTTTGGGTTCAGTGATCTTGGCAATCTCTTCCGCTGATTTACCCTCATCTTCCGCATAGTGTTTCAGGTCTTCTACCGAAGTAAAACTTCGGAATGCCTTCCCTTCCATAATGACCTCCCTTCCGGAAATATCTTTGGGTACAAAGAAACCGTAGTCTTTAAATCGCACAAAAGTTGATTCTGCAGCCGCCAGATCAGTATCAGAAACATTCATCCAGCAACCCGCCATCTGACAAACCGAGTTCACCTGAGCTCGCACTTTTGTTTGGATAGTATCACTTGCCTCCAGCTGATCCAGCATGTCGTTGTAGGTGATGGTGCCGTCGACAGATATTTCTTCACCAAAGCTATCATATGCCTTGTCAGATTGTCCCTGCGCATGGAGAGCCAAAAAAATTAGTAAACACGAAATGATATAAGAGCCTCTTGTCATGGTACTTTATTTATTATGGATACAAAAATATGAATTACCTCGTTCCATTTCTGCAATATAAATCACTATCCGAAAGTTTAATTTTTCAGACAAACAAAAACTCTATCGCAGACACAGATACACAACTTAATAAAGGCATCAATGAAATTTTGGTTGTTTGTATCACTCTCGTTAGCACCATTCTTCGTATCCGCTCAGTGCATCAAAGGAAATTGTAACTCTGGGAAGGGAGTCTACCGATATCAGAACGGGGCCGTATATTCTGGCCAATTTTCAAAGGAAAAGCCTCACGGTATTGGGACACTTATTTTTGCTAATGGCAATAAGTATGTGGGTGAATGGAAGCAGAATCTCAAGGAAGGAGAGGGCAAAATGATTTTCACATCCGGTGAAACATATTCTGGTCAGTTTGTAGCCAACCGATTTCAGGGGTATGGCATATATCAATTT
Source organism: Saprospiraceae bacterium (assembly GCA_050298535.1). Classification (GTDB taxonomy): domain Bacteria; phylum Bacteroidota; class Bacteroidia; order Chitinophagales; family Saprospiraceae; genus JABDMH01. The sequence continues at coordinate 186,129 of JBNKUI010000105.1, read as the reverse complement.
AAAAATGGAAATCGATATGAGGGTTATTGGAAAGAGGGCAAGCCTCATGGCGAAGGTTCTCTGTACAAGCCAGATGAAGAGACTGTAGTAGGGGTGTGGTCTGATGGTAAACTACAAAACCAGGAAGGAGAACGTGCAGAGCCTAAGTTGGCGGCTTCAGAAAAAGTGACATACGAGGATCTTCCAGACTGCAATGTGAATCATTGTGCCAGTGGTCTGGGGCGCTTTACCTATGGCAATGGTAGCATTTTCGAGGGTGAGTTTCTAAATGGTCTTCCTCATGGTGAGGGTATCACCGTCTATGATAATGGTGATCGATATGTGGGTGAATGGTATCGGCACAAGCCCAATGGCTCTGGCAAGATGACATATGCTTCTGGAGATGTGCTGGAGGGAACCTGGATAAATGGTCAATTTACTCGGGGAAAAAAATTACTTAAGAGTAAGGAAGCCGCTGGCGAAAACAAGATCTATGCACTGCTGGTAGGGGTCTCGAGATATGAAAAGTTTGAGTCATTGAAGTATACGGACGATGATGCATACCGTGTATACGCATTTCTTAAGAGTCCGGAAGGAGGTGCTATTCCTGATGATCAAATTAATATTCTCATTGATGAATCCGCTACCAAGGAAAACATTATGCAGGCGCTGGATGATCTGGTAGCCCGGGCTGATGAGAACGATGCTGTATTTTGCTTTTTTTCGGGCCATGGAATCAATGGTTCATTCCTTCCTATTGACTCAGATGGCTATCGAGATAAATTAGGCTATGAAGAGGTAAAGGATAAACTCAAAGCCTGTAAGGCAAAGCAAAAATTGTATGTTGCCGATGCTTGTCATTCAGGAAGTCTTTTAGCCTCACGTACGGCATTGACGCAAAGTATAGATATGCTGTATGATAAGCTGAATGAAACCACGGGTGGTACTGCATTCCTGCTCTCCAGTAAAAAGGAGGAATATTCGCTGGAATCACAGGGCTTAAGGCAAGGGATATTCAGTCATTTTCTCATTGAAGGCCTGAAAGGAAACGCAGATAAGGATGGAGACAAAATAGTCACGGTATCGGAGCTGTACAATTTCGTGTACCATCATGTGCGAGATTATACCAAGATGGCCCAAACGCCAATACTTGCCGGAAGATTTGACGATAAGATGCCGGTAGGCGTACTACGTTAGTACTGTTTATTTTTCACTGTATTCAAATCCCTGTAGTATTCCTTTTTCTAGGGGAGGCACGCCTCTCTCCATCCATGATGGTAGGGGCTGGTCTTTCAGATAGTACTCGAAGAACTGGAACATACGACGATTGAAATCCATGCGATAATGCCATTTCAAAGGCCAGTGTGGTTCTCCATTGTAGTTGAGTAGCCAGGCGGGTTTTCCCAATCTTCGAAGAGCAACAAAATATTCGATACCTTGATACCATGGTACTGCACCATCCTGATCATTATGTAAGATCAATACAGGAGTATTCATTTTGTCCAGATGGAATAGAGGAGAATTCTCCAGATACAATTCTGGGTTTTCCCAAAGGGTGGCTCCGATGCGGCTTTGTGTCCGTTCATACTGAAACATACGACTCCGACCACTTTCCCATCGAATGCCTCCGTAGGCACTTGTCATGTTGACTACCGGTGCCCCTGCTTCGGCACATCTGAACATATTCGTTTTAGTCAGAATATGGGCGATTTGGTACCCTCCCCAGCTATGGCCTTGAAGTGCCATACGGGTACTGTCCACAAAACCTAAACTGAGTACATATTTTGTTCCCGAAATCACAGCTTCCTCAGCGCTGGCGCCTGGATATCCCGTTGTGTAATGAACGTCTGGATTGAAGATTACATATCCATTTGATGCGTAGAAGCTATAATTGATGGTTGATCGGTGAGGTGCTGGTGCTCGGTGCGCATGTAGTTCTTCAGAGCTTCTTTCATAAAAGTTTACGATCATTGGATAGTTCTTCGCTGGATCGAAATCTGCAGGTTTAACCAATAACCCTTCCAGGTCCCGACCTTGCCCTGATTTCCATTTCACTTGCTCAATGCTACCCCACGCAAAGGTTTGTTGTTGGGGATTTGCGTCTGAGATCTTCTGTTGATCTAGACAGGTCGTATCAGATAACATTAGGTCTGGGAACCGGCTAAATGATTCTTCAGTAAACAGAATAGCAGCACTCTCTTTTGCCTTAATTATTTTTCGACTCAACTTACTGGATGATCGAAGCAATGGAGTTAATTCACCATCTTCTATATTTAACTGATAGTATGCATCTGATTTCGAATCTTCATTAAATACATGCAATCGGATAATCTCCGGAATATGTTTTGACGATGGGGCCAAAGGAATGTATCGAAATCTGTTCTTAGCGTCTCGTCCTGATGTCAACTTGATCTTACGGGTCCAATCCGCGCTATAGATTTTCCAAATATCATATCGATCATATAGCAAGAGGGCGGCATCATTCTTTGCCCAACCTATGATGCCGTAAGGACTTGGGTACGTGGGTCGGTCGTTTAGCTCATTGGCGAATGTTTTGTTTCCTTGAGTAAGATTAATCTCTTTTCTTCTTTCAAAGTCATATGCATGCCAGGAAGTGTCCGTCAATTCAAACCAGGTACAAAACTTTCCAGTCGCGGACATCGATGGATTCCCGGATATTTTTTTCGCTATCGTGAAGACTTCATTTGTCTTCATATCCATACCATAGATATCCTTGTATTCAAGTCCTTCCCAACTCTGTACAATACGGTAGGGTTTATTGTCAATTCCCAGGGCATACTTACCATCACCATCATTCGAAACAAGGACCTCTGGTATGTCTGATGAGCCTAGATTAATTATTTTTTCTTCCACGTAGTCAAAAGCGATAAAGTAGCTTTTCTTTTGATCCTCATCTCGCTGGATTTCCTTGCGGGTATAGAGATAGTCATCCAAATAGTGCCACACCTCCACAGGAACTATTTCCTCAGTGAGGAGGCTACTGTCCTGGACCAGGGGTTCGGGAGAAATTCCAAAAAATAGACGACTGCTATCCTTAGCGAAATAAATATCAAAATGTTCTGAAATTTTCCAATTAGCCGGGAGAAATGAACTCTGCCCATTGCCAACTATTATAGATGTATCTGTTTGTTGTCGCCATAATAGAAGCACATTTTCCTGAGTGGAATCCCTTTTAGAAAGAAAGGCAAGATTCTCTCCGGTTTTGTCAGAAACTAGATTTATTATTTCCTGCTCACTCAAATATATTGTGTCCATTAGTCTTGTGTCGAGATCTAGTCGGAGGATATGAGATGACTTGGAAGAATCGGTCGATAGTTGATTAATAAATATTATGGACGAGTCATCTGCCATATGATATTGCAATACGTTTAAAAAGCTATCAATTCGCGAGGTCCGAAATGACTCAAGTGTTAGTAATTTTCCACTCTTGTTTTTCTGTTTGACAGAGTCTATTTGATAGCTGTCCTCGGGTGCAAAATAAAATATCCAATCTCCCCATGAAGGGATCTCATAATCTTCTACTCCTGGTCTAATAGTTATCTTTTCTGTCTCCAGATTAAACATTTTCAGAGTGTCTTTTGGAAGGTCTTCTTCTGGTGTCTTGATTCTCATCAAGGAGTCGATTTCAGATTTGGCTGGAGATGATAGAAATGCTACAAATCTGTTTTTTGGATCAAATGAACCTTTTTTGCCCCGGGGGCACCGGACTTGCGTGCCCTTTACATTATTATACACGATAAGGCTGCCATCTCCATAATTTGGATTCAATTCGTAGGATGAATAATTTCCATCAGAACTCAGTTGTGGAGCTTCGATCTTTTTCCAATCCCGAAGCTCATCGAAGCCCAGGGGGATAGCATGTTCTTGAGCTAGCAAGATATATGGTAGACTACATAGTAGGTAGCTGGCGATAGATAGCTTCTTCATGTACACTGTAATTGATGAGCACGAAGGTACAAAGCTTCAGAATATTAGGTGGGGTCATCATTGACAGTATCTATAAGTTCCGTCTTAACTTTTTGCTATGGATACCAATCAAGGTCTCGGGTTACAGATCAAAGGTAGAAGGATTGAAGCAAGCCAAAAGTCTGGCTCAGTTATTATTAGAATCAGCGGAATAAATAGGTGCTTACAGATTTAATTTCGTGAATAATTGTTTTTTGTAGGATTTACTGACTTTAAATAGCTTTCCGTTTTTCATCCTTACCTGATAGTCTTTATTAGTGGATCTGGTGATTTCCTGCATGTAATGAAGATTGATAATAATCGAGCGGTGAATTCTAATAAAACGACTGTTATCCAATTTATTGAGAATCCGACTCATTGATTGACGTAGGAGGTGTTTTTTTTCTTTAGTATTTATTTCTATATAATATCCTGAAGCCTCAATGTACTCAATTTGATCTGTTGCAATAAATTGAATTTTTCCTGCATTTTTAATGGGGATAAAATCATTTTTTGCAGCCGTAGTTTCGTTTATTGGTATGGAAACTATGTTGTCTTCTGCTGCATTGTTTTGATACATTTTGAAGTGGTGGAGTACATTTTCAAGGGCTTTAAAAAACCTGGCTTCTCGATAGGGTTTTAAGAGATAATCAAATGCGTAGTAGTCAAAAGCTTTCAGTGCATGTTCTTCTGATCCACTTACCACAATAATGATGGGATTATGATCCGACTTGGCTTGTTCGAGAATATTAAATCCATCTATACCTGGCAGTGAGATATCAAGAAAAATTAAGTCAGGTTTTGTTTTTTTAATCAAAAGAAGCGCGTCTGTACCATTTTCAGCTTCTCCTACTAAATTAAAGGATTGGTGTTCAGATATTAGATTTCTTATTCGGGTTCTTGCTAAAGATTCGTCATCTACTATCACGGTATCAATGCTGGTGTTTTCAAGCTTCATTATAGAAACTAAGTTTAAGTTGGTTGTTTTTTACGAAGTATAGGGTATGGAGATATTGCAGGTATAATTTGTCAATGTCTTTTGGACATTAAATTTGAAATTGTTTTGATAGAGGACTCGCAATCTTTTAATAATGTTTTCGGTGCCAAGTCCAATTTTTACCGTATCACCAAAAGTGTGTGGCAATTCGTTCGTTTGGTTGCTTACGATTATGTGTAGATTTTGATTTATTTTTTGTGCAGACACATAGATGATCAAAGGCCAAATCTGATTCGATTTAGTATGCTTAATGGCGTTTTCGACCAATGGTTGCAAGATCATTTTAGGAAGCACAGCATCTATCAGATCGTCGCTATAGTCAAATTGAAGGATGATGGGTTTTTCGTCATTTACATTTTGTAGCTGTACATATTTTTCAAGGAATGCGTGGTCGTGTTGAAGAGTCGTATAGATACGATCCTTTGTTTTTAGATTTTGCCTCAGAAGGCTGGCAAAATCAACTATCATCTTCTTGGCGCTTTCAAAATCCTCATTGATTAGTGTATAAATATTGTTTAGGGTGTTGAAGATCATATGAGGATTAACCTCATTATTAAGGGATATAATTTTCGATTGTCTATAAGCATTCTCCATCCGATGTAGAACGAGTTCTTTGGTACGGATCTCATGGAAATAGTAGTGAGCGGTGGTTGTAATACTAATCAACAGATAGATCAGAAATAGTCGATCTATTTCAATCATAAAATACTTGAGGATGCTGCTATTTTCAAATGTCGAAAGTCCCAGCACACTGACACCGTAGAAACCCAGCATATACATGAAGACGGAGATGATCAGTGCCAGTATGAAATGTATGAGCGGCAGCTTGACAAGCTTGATGCCTGTTTGAATGAAAAAGCGCGATGTATAGTTTATTATAAATATGAAGACTATAGCTGTCAGCCAGGGTATGGCTCGCTTTGTGATTGAATTTGTATAGTTGATAGGTTCATTGAGTAGATTGTAGATAAAGAAGTTCTTTATCAACGTGATTCCCTGGACGATTGTCCAAAGTCCTATAATTATGATGGTCAGTTTGGTTTGGTTAGAACGAAATCTATTGTGTTCCAGCAATTCAGTTTGGTCATCAAGATAATTTCCTACAATCGGGGAATCAATCTGTTGATCGAAAGTAAGCGGTTCTGCAGTTTGTGCAGGAATGTTATGTAAGGTTTCCATAATGTCTTGTTGGGGCAGTGCTTTGCAAAGGGCAAAACCCTGACCATTGCCATCAAAAAAATTGCTTTTTACAGCAAGAGGCATTGAGCTTACTTCATTCTAACGTGTGAGTATATCAAAGTGCTGGATACAAGACTAGTACTCAGTATCTTTGATGCATAGAGCTTTTTCACGGGAGGCGATAGCAAGTTAACGGTTATTGCCTCTTTTATATTACGCCTGAAGATTTCTGTAATCTACGTGCTAGAATTAACTTGCAGCAGGATCTAGCATGTTTACTGCACTATAAAGTCAGTTTACATCATTTCAAACGCATTTCGTTACAATAATATCTTGTCAACTTGCATTCAAGGCCTGTGAAGTTAGCGAGTTCTCTCTAATTTCCAAGCAATTCAAGCTTGTCTTCACACATCCATTGAATTGATATGCGTAGAAACTCTGGAAAAAAGTCGTTTTGATGTTTCAAGAAAACGCGAAATGTATTTATATTTGCGACCGCTTTTGAAGAAGGCGATTTGTCAACGTCATTATTGGCACTTGAATTAGTCCCATAGCTCAGCTGGTTAGAGCGCTACACTGATAATGTAGAGGTCGGCAGTTCAAGTCTGCCTGGGACTACTCTTCTTTGGGGGATTAGCTCAGTTGGCTAGAGCGCTTGGTTTGCAACCAAGAGGTCATCGGTTCGAATCCGATATTCTCCACTTTATAGGCTATCCCACCAGGATAGCCTTTTTTTATACCGTATAGATCCGTGTGTTTTGCTTTCAGCTTGCAAAAGGAATTGGGGAATAGCGTCAAATTGGCGCTATTGTTGTTATAGATCAAGTGGCGATTTCCGCCCAAAGTGGTCCCATCAGTAAAAAGAACTGCAGATTCTCGTGTTTTAGATCAAATTAGATGATAACATATACGTGAGATTTGTATATTTGAAGCCTCTGGAAGATGGATACATGTGAAAAAAAATATATAAAAATTTTCCAGAGGGTATTGAATATGAAGCGTTTGACAGACATACAGATAAACATAGCGGATAGTTGTAATGTAAAAATTACCGCTGCGTTGGTATACAATGTTTGAGTCATTCGTTTATATTTGTGTAGGTTTCGTCTGTCCGTCAAGGAACTCAAGGAAATACATCAAGGACAGCTGAGACCCGATAAGAAGAACAAAGAACAATTGTATTAAGGAACTTAACTCATTTGGATGAAGCACCATTACTTTAGAACACTTTCTCGTTCAAACAGTCACTCAGTCTTTACTCAAGACGGGTTATTCCTATCTACAATTATTTGCTCTTAAGAGAATACTTGATCACAACATAAGGTGTCGTGGTTGAGGTATTCGTGTATTACTAACTAAGGATAGTATTTCTTTGAATTATATTTTTTATTAAAAACCGAATTATTTAATAACCAAAACTAGAACTCATGAAAATGACGAATGTTACTTCTATTCAGCCTTCGAGTTGGATTACGTCGAGAGGGGGACAGTACATGCAGTGGGTGCTTACCAGTCTGCTTTTACTCTTCGGAGTAAATGTCAGTATGGCGCAAGGTCCGAACTGTACCGATATCAATGCAGCTGTACAAGCCGATGGCTATGTATATGTGGATGTCGAGGAGTTTGTGACCAATTGTGACGGCGTTATGCCCGTTGATGTGACGGTATACAATCAATATGGCGGTCTGGTAGCTGATTATCCAGGCGCGGTATGTGGTGATGTCGTTTCATTCTATGCATGTAGTGCGATCGGACAGACGTACAAAATTAGTGTTTCCAACAGCGATGGATCGTGTTGGAGCGCTTTAACATTTAAGCAAAGCAATGGACCATTGCTGACGGGTAATACTTACTATTTGTATTGCCTTGACCCTATCGTCAATGATATTGATCTTTACTTAGATCGATTCTATGGCGATAGCAATGGCACACATGAACTGGGGGAGTACCCTCAAGCATCTATCCCATGCTTTGATGATGTGGATGCTCACTTCGTAGCAGACTGGGTAGATCCTTTCCCATGTGTGTTAAATGAGGATACTGCTAAAATCATCTACCGCGAATTTGAAGCTTTCGACAAAAATGGAAATCGAGGTTCGACTTTTGACACCATTTACGTTTATAGATTGCCACAAATTACTGTTGATAATATTTATTGTTCTGAAAAGGATACACTTTACTGTGGTGTAAGTGCCGGATATGGTCCTTTCATTGTAGTAGATAGCTTAGATCCTCGGACAGGTATGGCGTTGGGCTGTGATACTATCAGTCTCGTTACTACAGCGTTGGTTGATGGTGAACTTACTATTGTTCCGACGGAATTTGATCCTAAGTGTGGTATTTCTTTACATGTGAAAGCATGGAAATTTGAAGATCACTGCAGCCCTCAGTGGAAGGTGACTTTGGATTTAAAGCAAGATTGCTACGGTGCTCCGGATGCGTGTACAGTAACGCCAGCTGCAGATGGACCTGGCACACCAAATGCATTTGAGGAAGTAGCTCCTGGTTACTGGAGTTGTACTTACTGGGTGATCGATTATGACACCGTACCTCCGATTGCAGAGGTGAAGTATGACAAATTACAACCACAAAATGTGGCATGGTATCAAGGCTATGTTGGAGATGATTATGAACATGTTGATGAGGGAGGCATAGTGCCTTACCACTGTTACCCAGGACTGTATCAGTGCCCTGATAACATGAACTACGCACCCGTTGTGATAGTACCTGCCAGTACACATGATTGTGCTGCACACACATACATTCCACCATTGTGTGTATATGATGATTGGAGTGGTGTGAAGCAAGTAAAGGCAAGAATTGCAGGCATTGGTGCATGGGTTCTCGATAAAACGGATGATGAATGTGATCATCTGGATGAGGAAAATTATCCATATGATAAGTACACTGATGAGGATGTAACTGGTTACTGCTATGAATCACATCAGACCGTTAAACTTCCTAAGTCAGAAGCACCATATCAGGTTCTCTATGAGATCTATGATTACTGTCACAACATTGATACAGTGTATGCTTATATCCTGGTTAAGGATAGAACTAAGCCTGTAGCAGTAGCTGATAAAGGAGTAACAGTAAGTCTATCTGACAAGAAAGTTTGGGTTGATGCCTACACATTTGATGAAGGTAGCTGGGACAACTGTGGTGTAAACTTTATCCTGGCACGTAGAAGTGACTGGTATGAGGCATGCATCGATCTATGTTATAATGGAGAGGACAAAGCATATACAAAATGCTGGAGTGGTGAGCATGGTGATACTTTGTATTTCCCACATCTAGAAGAGGACAAGCATATAGATGAAGTGGAGGCACACTATGCCAAGACTTTAGAATGGTTATGTTACGATGGTGTTCCATGTGGGGACTTAGTATACAATGCATGGTTATACGACCTTATGAAGTATGCTACTTTGCATTGTGTAGATCATCCATATGAGGTTGACAATAAGTATTTCAGACACCTATTTGAGCAGTTCTATACTGGTGATACTCATTATGGTGATTACTACGATTGTGATCCATCTGAGGCAGTTGTATACTGTATCGAGAAATTCAAGAATATCTATCCCTATACTTCATTTGGCTGTGATGGTCACTTAGGAGATAATGGATTTATGACTATGAACGGAGCAGCTGCTGTATCTGGCGGACACGAACTACTTCCTGCTGAATTGGCCTTAATTGATCAGTACGAGCAGATTGGTGGAGGATGGAGCAAGCAAGTTCCTTTCGATTGTGAAGATGCTTGTGGTCCTGTAACCGTTGAGATCTTGGTAATGGATTACTGGTGTAACTGGTCTAAGGCCTGGACAGATGTTTGGGTTGAGGATAAGACTCCAGTGACTGTTGGAAAAGATGTAGTAGAAGAGCTAGAGATCACTTGTGCTACATATAAAGAAGCACGATATGGTTACGGTGACGAAATACACAAGGTGAGCCTTGAGTATCTAGTAAATGCTGCTAAAGAAGGTGATGAGATCGCATATGATTCTCTTGACGCCATCTTGGGTGGATACTGCAAAGCATGGAGAGATCCATATGGTAACTACGTAGATATCGATGGATATGAAATCGATTGTGATATCGACTTCTACGATAAGAAATGTTATTGTGAGAAAATTGATACTCAATTTAGAGTGTATGATGAACACCTTGGATATATCTGGAAAGATTCAGTTTACACCAAGTGTTATTATGACAGTATTCATCAGGATCTATACAAAGGAATCGTAGTTGTAAACTGTGAGGAAAATGTATACTGCGAGCAGGATGTCTGGTGTGAATTTGACCACTGTGGTCAGGGCTACATCTTCCGTAAGTTCAAGATCTGGCAAGGATGTCCTCCACAGGAAGGATATGGATCTAGCCACATACCTGATACGATCTACAGACATCAGCGAATTTGGGTAGGTAATAACTGTAATCTTAGTAAGTACATGTTCGATGTGCCATACGATCAAACAGTATATAGCTGTGGAATCGAGTACGACGAAGATGGAAGCGGAAATGTAGCAGGTGTTGCACATCCAGATTTAACTGGTTTCCCAGTGTATAAATTCGATGATGACTGCCGAATCGTGGGTATTGCCTATGAAGATAAGGTCTTTAAGATCGTCGGTGGTGACGAAGGTTGTTACAAAATCATACGAACTTGGTACTTCGCCGATTGGTGTGAAGGAAAGCCAGTTGAGAAAAAATGGTGGAAGAAGGATAAGGGCTATACTGATTACTGCGTGCAGAAGATTCTTGTAGTGGATACTATACCTCCGGTATGTACGATCACAGGTCCAGTGGATGAAGGTGGTACCATTGAAGCAGGTGGTTGTGATTACACTTTCAATGCAAGTGTGAATATCACGGATGCATGTGGTGTAATTGAGTACAGCTGGCAGCTGAAGGAAATTAAAGGTTCTGACGCTGATGTTGTCGCTGACGGATACGGAGACCTCAATAGTGAGACAGCAGATAATGTTGATATATCTGTAGAAGGACTGGCAACTGGTACTTACAAGTTGGTAGTAACGGTGACTGACGAATGTCAGAACGAAAGCTACTGCGAGTACAACTTTGATGTTGTTACTGGTAAGAAGCCTGCTCCAGTATGTGTAACCAGCTTGACAGCTGAGCTGAATCCATGGGATACTAATGGCGACGGTACTATTGATACTGCAGTAGCAGTAGTTTGGGCTTATGAGTTCAACAGTAGTAGTGCAGCTCCATGTGGTGAAGACGATGATGATCTCGTATTCTACGCAGAGATTCTCGGTGACGGAGTTGGTGATGCAGATACAGTTGATATGGAAGTTCTTGCTGACAGTATTACTGTTGGATGTGAGCACGCTGGATCTACTCAGATGGTACGTATGTGGGTAATTAGTGAAAGCGGTGCAGCTGATTACTGTGATGTCCTACTTGTTGTACAAAACAACATGGACGGATGTGGCGATATCAGTGGTAATCAAGCAGCTGTGACAGGTGTTATCACAACTGAACTAGACGATAAAGTGGAGCAAGTACAAGTTACTGCAACACTTGATAACGGACAGGTAGTTAATGGAATTACAACAGCTACTGGTGCATATACATTTGCTACTGCACTGGGAGCAAGAGTAACTGTTACTCCTAAGAAAGATATTGGAGCTGACAATGGTGTAAGTACACTTGACCTTGTTAAGATCCAGAAGCACATCCTGCGCAAATCTCTATTGGAAACTCCATTGAGAGAGGTTGCAGCTGATGCAAACAACGATGGAAAGATTAGTGCACTTGACTTATTAGAGATCAGAAAACTGATCCTTGGTAAGACAGATCGTTTCGCTAACGTGGATAGCTGGAGATTCTTCTCTGAATTGAACAACCAAGAAAGTTATGTAATCGATGGCATCAATGGTGTTATGCAGGTTGACTGGACTGGTGTTAAGATTGGAGATGTTGACAACAGCATGGATCCAAGTAGAAGCGCTAGCCGAACTGGAAAATCTCTGGTATTCAATGTGAGCGATGCTCAGATGATTGCTGGAAATCAGTACAGAGTAGACTTCAGAGCTAGCAACTTTGACGATATCACAGGATATCAGTTCACATTGAACTTCGACCAAAATGCATTGAATGTATTGAACGTTGAGTCTGGTGCTCTTGAAGTAACTGGTGACAACTTCGGTCTAAATCAAGTGAACAAAGGTATTGTAACTACTAGCTGGAACACTGGTGAAGGCATGAGCATTGATCAAAACGAGGTCGTATTTAGCTTGATAGTTGAAGCTAAGAACGGTGCTAACTTGAGCGATGTGATGACTGTAAGCAGCAGAGTAACATCAGCAGAAGCTTATAACAGTGCTGATCAAATTCATGACGTAAGTCTGAACTTCGAAGAAGGTAAGGCAGTTGAAGTTGGTTTCGCTCTATATCAAAACGAGCCTAACCCATTCAAAGAAACTACGCAAGTAGGATTCAACTTACCTGAATCAATGAGTGCGACAGTAACTGTATACGATGTAACTGGTAAAGTAGTCAAAGTGGTAGAAGGTGATTATAGTAAAGGTTATAATGAAGTAACATTCAAGCGTGCTGACCTGAAAGCTACTGGAGTACTATACTATCAGTTGGATACCGAAGCATTCACTGCTACTAAGAAGATGATCGTGATTGAGTAATCAGTCTGGATCATGAGTAACGATTGTGTAAGTCGAACCGAGTTTTAGAGGTAAATAAAAATCGGTTTTTGGGATGGCCTCTCTCCACTCGTTGGAGGGGGGCTTTTTCAATTTCCAAATCTAATGCTGAGTTTATTTGAGTGCACCACATTGGAGTCCTAGGCCATACCTAGTGATCAGGATTGCAGGCTCCATAGCATACGCTGCATTTTTGGTATGGTAATTGTATCTAATATGATAAATCCAACCAAGCACTATGAACTTGTGGCTATTCCTTATTCTTCCGCTCCTGATACGGATCGTAAAGAACATTGCTAAAAAGAGGCAGCTGATATGAAGTCTGGAAATTGTCCATATTTCCGGTCATTTCACCCTTCCATTTTGTAAGTAGGAATCTTCCAATAATGAGGCCGGTTTAGGGAAATTTGAATTTTCACCCAGAAAATGAAAATGATTGAAAAGCCTAAAAAGAAAGTTGTGTTTATTTGCTTTAGACGTGGAAACGACCTCAATTTGGCACAACACGTTACGCGATGCTACAGGGAATACTGTAGCAAATGAAGCGATACCTATACTAATTGATCTATTTCGGGAATTAGACATTTCAACCACTTTTTTTATAACTGGATATTTCGCTCAGAAATTTCCAGCTGCTGTCAAGCAGTTGCATGAAAATGGTTTTGAAATCGGAAGTCATAGTCTATATCATAACAGAGAAAATGGGCATGACTTAACTGATTTAGCTACACAAAAGGAACACCTTAGAATCTCAAAGGATATTTTGGAAGAAATAACCGGAGAAGAAGTGGTCTCATTTAGAGCCCCGGCCTTGCGTGTAAATAATTATACGGCTTTGGCTTTGGCTGAAACAGGCTACCAACTCGATAGTAGCATAGCTTCACAACGCTTTGATTTTTTCTTCTCTTTTGGGGGTACAAAAAAATTGAAATGGTTGACCGCACCCAGATTACCGTACAGAACTGATCAGAACAGCTTATTTAGAAAGGGAAATGGGCAAATTGTAGAAATACCATTATCTGCCTATATTTTCCCTTATCTGGGTACGACTATGAGAATATTTCCTGGTTTGACCAAGTTACAACATACTCTTGTGCATTGGGAAAATCAAATGAACGGTAAACCGGTAGTATTTGACTTTCACCCCAATGAGTTAGTTGATGAATCAAATGAGGCAAGGAAGATCACCAATAGAAGCGGTAATATGATTAGTTACTTCATAAAGGACTATTTACGCTCCAAATTAAAGCAAAAGAATTTGGGGAAAAATGCTATGAAATTGTATGCCAGGGAAATTAAATACTTCATTGATCGCAATTATGATTTCGTCTCAATGAAGGAATATTTGTCCTCAAGTGGATTAAAGTTGTGAAGATTTTTATCATTATGATGGATGAACCCATTGAGACAAATGGGTTTATACAAAGGATTATCGAAGAACGTAAAGAAGATATCATTGGGCTAGCAGTTAGTCGTGGAGATAGGCTAAAATTGTCGAAAGGGAAAAGCAAAGCAGAATATCTTGTTTCACTTTTTCTGATTATGGGACCAATTTATTTTCTCTCCAATGTGACCAGGACTTTATGGTTTAAATGTCGGAAATATTTGGCAACTAATGGTTTAGGTAGTAATCCTTCTATTTTAGCTTACGCACAAGATCTGGGCATTGCTATATATGAGATCAAAACACCCAATTCGAAATCATTTCAGAGGGAATTAAGGAGACTCCAGCCCGATGTGATTATTAACCAGAGTCAAAGCATTATAAAAAAGCAACTATTGGAAATTCCAACGATTGGTGTGATCAATAGACACAATGCTTTACTTCCCCGAAATCGTGGCAGATTGACCCCTTTTTGGGTACTTTACAGGGGTGAGTCTGAAACAGGGGTATCGATTCATTTCGTTGAAGAGGGAATTGATTCAGGGGAAATTATTGTCCAGAAGAGATTTCCGGTTTCCAAGAGCGAGACCTTCCGTTCATTGGTCAAGAAAAATTATCAAATTGCACCAGTCGCAATGCTTGAGGCACTAGAGCGCTTGGAGGAGGGGGAGAAGGATTATATAGAAAATCCTGATGAGTTAGCCACATATAATACCACACCTACATTGAAGGATGCCTGGAAATATAGGATTGATTACTTCAAGAGGTTGATCAAATAGCTAAAATCGAGCTCCAAAATTATTTGGTCACTTTTTTTTACCTCTAAAGTCCATTGGCTCCAGATATTTCTCTGATAGATGCTGGGGTAGAGGGTTGGTTTTTATGTAGAAGTATACATTCAAACCTGGTAGTTCGGGAGTAGCTCCTCTGGTTTTATAACCAGAAGCTAAGGTAAAGTTTTCAGAAACCTGCTATCACCAGAGTATGGTGTATGTTGCCATCTTGATGCTATCGCAGTCACATCTGGGTTTTTGATGTGCACTCAGTAGATCTACAACCGTTTCACGCCATTCTACGCCACCATGAGATACCGGGTAATAGAATTTCCTGTTTGAATCATGTGGAGTAAAAGGCCAATCATGTCTCAATTTTCTGAAACGTCCAATCCCTGATTCTCGAATCGAGCTCATTGTGCCTTCTTCAATCAGTTGTTGCCGAGCAAAGGGTGCTGGTTTTTTTTTGGGACCGGTTGTGTGGGCCATTTGTATTCACCCGTCATTTGAGTTGTGGGAACTTCCAAATTCATCAATATGGAAGATAAGATCGCCTGTCCTCGATCAAACGTAAGGGTCCTCCTTAATAAAATACTGTCAAAAGATCCATCTTTGATTGGTTGAAACTCTCTTACTATGAAAATCTTGAGATTCGTTAAATTTTCATTCAAATATCTGAATCTACAATGTGTAAAGTGTATTGAGTCAAGTAGGTTACATATTATGAGATACTTAATGTAACCAAACCATTGCTTTTAGTTTCATATTATAGAAAAATATAATATATATTTGTCTTGATACTACAGCTTTACTGGCTGGTAGTCCAAATGAAATCTGATTTTTTGATAATTGAGATCAGAGATCATCCGATTTGGTAACCCAGAATTTTACACCATGATAAGTATGGCGTGTTGACCCCATCTGTATGATGCTCCTCACGTAATTGAACTATTCAAGATTTAAAATCAAGGTCTCATGAAAACGTGTACATCTCGTTTGACACGGCACCGCTGTGTCCCCCCACTAAGCACCTTACGAAAATTCCTGCTTTTGGGAATCTTTCAGGTCTTTATTTCCTCTTTGGCTCTTGCCCAGTTTTGTGTTCCTGTCTTAGATTGTAGTGAAGTACGCTACGTACTTTGCACGGACCCATCAGCACAGGCTGTTGGAGATCCGGGCTACTCCCCCGAGTCGCTCAATGGTTGTGATCTGGATTTAACGTCCGTAGCCTGGGTAGACAATTTGGATGAATGTAGTGGTACATATAGTCATCGCATACTTCGGACCTGGAGACATCCTATTACCAATGAAGAACTTTGCGTTGATACAACTTTTGTAATACGATTTGACATTGAAAGCAATTCATTCCAGTGCCCTACCCCTATGGATACTTTCTATTGTGGGGATGAAGACAATCCATTATTGGATTTGACACTCAATGCACCCACATTTGAGGTTCCCGGTGTTGATACCATTGCATTAGTTCCTGGAGTAGTAGGTAGCTACTGTAACTTCTCGGTAGCGCTGGAAACAAAGGAATGGGATCTGCCTTGTCCTAATGAAAAAATGATTACCCGAATATGGTCAATCCATTCATGTGGTACTCATAGAGAATGTCTTGATACCATATTTATGCTGGATACTACACCCCCCGAAGTAGTATTTGATCCTGCATTACCTGAAGCTGAGTTTGACTTTACAGCAGTAGATGGGGCCGAAATTGATGGTATCTTTAAAACTGACACTATTAGTACCTCATCAGCATCTTGCTCCGGTAGTGGTATATTACCCACTCCAGATGTTACTGATAACTGTGGTAATCTTTCCGGTGTGATTGTTCACATTACCTCAGCTAGTAATGCTGTCTCTCTCAACTATACTGCTGATGATCCTAAACCCCTCTATGGATTTAATATTCCCGGTGAATATGATGTCCTTTATTATGACATAAGGGATGCTTGCGGAGAAACCACACTTGACACTGTGGTATTAGTGGTAAGTGATGAAACTCCGGCAACCGCAGCTTGCCATGGAGCCGTCAATCTAAATCTTACCAATGTCGATGAGTTCTCATTTTTGAATGCAGCTAGTATGGATTCGGAAAGTGAAGACAATTGCTATATCTACGAGATACTAGCAAGAAGAGTGGATTATGAGACAGCATGTGGTTACGACACTGCGGGTGATAGTGCGATAAAAGATTATTATGACCAATTTGCTATGTGGGTGGATATTGATGGAGGTATCTGTCCTGAGTCTTACGAATATGGTTTTACCCGAGAAGTACCATTCTGTTGTGAAGATGTTGGAAAAGCAATCAAGGTTGAATTATTAGTCATCGATTATAACTGTAATGTCAGCAAGTGCTGGGGTATGGTCTATGTGGAAGATAAAATTGCTCCTAGAGTTTCAGATCCCCTCGAAGACATTTACCTCAATTGTAACACCTACAACAAGTACTATGCATCCTATATCCAAGAGAGGGATACTCAAAATATCAGAGAAGCATTTGGAAAGTATGTCCTGAGTAGTTTAGATCGGGAAGAGTTTGATGTTATCACAGCAGATTGTGATGATTTGACGGAAGAATATGCAGTTACATATCAGGACGGATTGGTGATAGACAATTGTGGTGGGCTTTTCCGTGAACGATATACGGTTCCTGAGCTAGGATGTGTAAATGATCCGATTATCCGAGAATTTATTGCCATGCTTTCTACTAAAGATGGTGTCGTGGAACATGTATATGCGACCCAACGCATCTTCGTTGAGACCTGTCCATTGGGTATGGCTAACATTACCTTGCCTGTAAAGGATACTACATTCTTCAATTGTGGTATCGCTTATGGTATGGATGGAAATACAACCTTTGAAACTCCAGGACCTACTATCAGTGAAGAGTTACTGGCTTGTGGACAATATGGTATAGGTTACTATGATAAAGTATTTGAAGTGATTACAGGAACGGGTTGTTTTAAAGTAGCGCGTACCTGGTGTATTGCCGATTGGTGTCAGGTAGATTTTGTGGGAGACTGGGTTGATATGGCTAAAGATCCCACTACTTTCACGTTTGTTCAATATATCAAGGTTAAGGATACATTGGATCCGGTCATTACGGAGCTGGATATTTCTGCTCAATTAGTGAGTCCTGGTTGCACAGGTATATTTTCAGCACAGATTGACGCCACTGACAACTGTGGTGTGGAACCTGATGTAAAGTGGTACCTAAGAAATGATAATGGTGTAATTGTAGCGCAGGGAACTGGTGAAACTGCGGCTCCTGATGCACAATTGGATCCAGGCTCTTATGCCCTGCTGTGGCGAGCTACTGACCAGTGCGGAAATATCGATGAACTTGTGCAGCAATTCTCTATCAGTGCAGATGCGGTACCCAGTGTGATTACGTATAGTTCGCTTACGGCGATTCTTACACCCATGGATACAAATAGCAATGGAATCATAGATATGGGACAGGCACAAGTATGGGCGAAGGAATTCAACAGTAGTAGTGCTCCCGCTTGTGGTGGATCGATGGATGATCTGATCTTCTTGGTAGCTCTGGGTGAGGCGAATGATTTATCTCCCATACCATCTTACGATGCTACGGCTATCACATTTGATTGCAGTGATTTTAGCACAAATCCTACCATTGTACCTGTACAATTTTGGGTGGTGGATACTGTCAATGATAAAGCTGACTATGCTAACCTGGAAGTACGACTCTTCGACAATCATAATGTTTGCGCCGGAGGTAGCAGTCAGACGACTCAAGTGGGTGTACAGGGTAGTATTACGACCGAGACGCAGGAAAATGTGGCAAATGTGAAGGTCAAAGCATCAGATGCAGATGGTGAGGCAGCAGTCGTTACTTCAATCACCGGCCATTATAGCCTGGAGATTCAGCTAGAGAACGAAGCGATCATCAAGCCCGAGAAGAATATCGAACATGCTAATGGAGTATCTACAGTAGATCTCCTTAAACTTCAGAAGCATATTCTTGGTGTCAAACCGCTCAATTCACCTTATAAGATGATTGCAGCTGACGTCAATAACGATTTAGAGATCAATCCGATAGATCTGATATTGATCAGAAAACTAATCCTGGGCAAAATTGATGCATTTCCAAACAACACTTCGTGGAGGTTTGTAGATGCTGATTATCGATTTGAAAGCCATGATAGAGCCCTGAGTGAAATCTATCCTGAGTTTATCAAGACAAATGGAGCACCATCAGGTCGTAAGGACTTCATTGGAATCAAGATTGGAGACCTTGACGGTAATGTGGTCACTTCCAGATCAGCAAGGAGTGCGACTGATGCTGAGCTGATTAGTATCCAGGACTTATATTTTACCGAGGGTCAAACTATTGAGGTGCCAATTAGTCTTCAGCAGCTTACGTCGATGGATGGTATGCAATTGGCATGGAAGTTTGATAGTGAGGTTGTGCAGTTTAAGCATTTGACTGCCATTGAATCAGAGATCTCAAGAGATGAAATTTCAACTTCAGGAAACTCTCTTAAGATTTCATGGATTGATCCAAGTTTGTCGGGTTCTGCCAGACAGCATCTCTTTGCGATGACATTTACTGCAAAGAAGAGTGGAAAGCTCTCAGATGTACTTTCACTTGCCGGACAGGAACTTGCGCCAGAATTTTATCTGGAAGACCAAAAGCATGGCCTCAAATTGACTTTCACTCAGGGCCAGGAACAGGTATTACTGCAAAACAGACCTAATCCGTTCAGATCAACTACGGTGATTGGATTTGAAGTACCAGAAGCTACGTCCGCAACTATCAGAATTTTTGACCCATCAGGTCGGATTCTAAGAGAAATTAAGGGTGATTATACAAGAGGTTATAATGAAGTAATAGTAGATCGGAGTGCCCTTACTCCAGGAATCCTCTACTATGAGTTACAGTCTCAGTTTGGAAAGTCTACCAAACGAATGATTTTGATTGAATAGAAGATATCATACAATATTGCTTTTGGGAAATTGGATCCTCCTGGTATTCGCCAGGGGGATCTTTCATTTGGCTTAAATAATGTCCCTTGAAGAAAAACTTAAATTTTATTCTATCATATATTAAGGCTTGAAATATACATGTACCAATATCACTGAATATTATATATCTAAAATTAAAAATGTAATGCTGGGATACAATTTTCTATTCATAACATTATGATTTTATATAATATGTATATACCTTACTATTAGATTTTTACAACACATATGTTGTTGGCCTGTTGAGCGTTTAATTTCCTGTACACCTAATAATTGTTGATCAATAATTCTGATTTGATCCCCTAATCATCAGTCGGAGTGGTCAGCTTCATTGTAATAGCTCAAAATTGTTAGGTTCATGAGATACAGAAAGATTTCTCCGGATGGGACTTTCCCTTTAAAGTCCACAGGTCTTTTCACTCTCCCATTGATTCTGCTTTTCATGCTGATGGGTATTGATGCATCTGGACAGAGTAATGGTCCTTGCGATGCGATTAAGTGGGAGGATGGTTCGCATTGGAACGATGATGGAAGCATAGATGACCGACCAAATTCACCTGATCCAGGTGGCATTGTGCGGTGCGCTACTTCCGCAGAAACCCATTCAAACATACAGGCAAATTCCACCTATGACCCATCTGTTTTCATGATTCCAGATGCCATGCCATGTGTGGATCCTTCGACCGGTGAGCAGATTTTCCTGCAAGGTCCTGCACCAGGTCAGGCCTTAACGTGGTTTCAATATGATGTAAGAGATTTTGCGATTGGACATGACTTTCAAGTAATTAGTAACGATAATATTGGATGGGCTTTGTTCTATTCCAATACGCCGGGTAAAACATATGGCCCTGCTCCAAGCTATCTCACGGGTGACTGCATGTCCCTTACCTATGATACTTGTGGCTCTAATTTCACTGGATGGGCAGCTACACCATATCAAACTCCAAATTTCAATTTGCCGACTAACTATTATTTAGCGGTATGGGCTACCGATGGTAGCAGTGATTTTAACTTCAATTTTAAGGCAAGATTCGGATGTGGTGACAGAGGTGAAGAATGTATGATCGACTGCACGAATGATACAGTTTCCTGCCTAAGTCCTAGGGCTTCATTAGAAATTCCTCCATTGTACCTCCCGGCTTCCGTGGGCGAATGTGGATTGGACACTATAGTTGAATTTGTAAGCCAGGAAGTCTTCGACATGGATCCGTGTACTAGTGAATTCAGTACAATGATTCTTCGTACCTGGGCACTCACCGAGGAAGGTATGACTATCGGGACATGTGAGGATACGACATATGTCCTCAGTATTGATCTCACCAGTAACAATTTAATTTGCGAAGGGGCATTGGATTCATTCTCATGCAGTCTGGACTTAGATGTTGATAGTCTTTTAGATTCGAGATCACCTCGCTATGTAATCGAGCCGGGAGACACCATTGATTTAACTGGAGACCTAGGTGGCTTGTGCGGAGTGCAGGTGGCAGCTGAAGATAGTGATTGGCCTTATTGTGGCAATACAAGAACCATCATTCGAACTTGGACACTTCATTATTGCGATGATGTCATTACTTGCAATGATACGATTGCGATCATTGATACTACACCTCCATATCTGGAGTTCGGTGATCTAAATCTGGAGTTCCATGATTTTCTTGGACCCAATGGTGAAATTATCAATGGACTCTACCATACTGATACTGTTGCCATGTCAGGTAGCGAATGTGAGGCCCACGGCAGATTGCCTTCTGTCATGGTCAGTGACAGCTGTTCCAGTCAGGACGATTTACATATCATGGTTCTCTCTGCTTCCTTAGGACATCTCGGCAATTTCACTGGAGGAAATCCACAAATCATCAACTTTTGGGGATTAACAAATGAAAAGGAGATTGTTATATATGAGGTGACCGACCCCTGTTCAAATGTTTTGAGGGACACGGTCATCCTAGTAATAGAAGATCAGACTCCACCGACGGCTGCATGCCATGGCTTAGTTAATCTTACATTGCAAGAAAATGATCTCTTTACCTTTTTAAATTCATACAGTCTAAACGCTCAGAGTGATGATAACTGCTATGTCTACTCGATTTTAGCCAGAAGAGTTGACTGGGAAACTGCATGTGGGTTTGATCCTAATTCAGAAAGTCCAATCAAAGATTTCTACGATCAGTTTCAAATGTGGTTAGAAAATGATGGTGGATTGTGCCAGGATGTTGTTGAATACGGTTTTACAAGTGAGATACCATTTTGCTGTGATGATGTGGGCCAAACCATAAAGGTTGAATTACTAGTAATTGATCAAAATTGTAATGTAAGTAAGTGTTGGGGAATGGTCTATGTGGAAGATAAGACGGCTCCCGAGGTACTTGATCCCCTAGCTGATATCCATGTAAATTGCAATGTATTTGCGACTAATTACGCTTCGTATTTTATTGATGCCGATACTCAGTCAATTAGAGCGCATTTTGGGGAATATGTCCAAAATCCGGTGGATCAACAAGTTTTTTCAGTACTGTCTTCTACCTGTGAAAATCCTGATGTAGAGTTTGAGATAGATTATGAAGATGGACTACTGGTGGATAATTGTGGTGGACTATTTAGGGAACGTTATACAGTACCAGGTGATGGCTGTTGGAATGATCCAATTATTAGAGAATTCATAGCCGTGCTTACAATAGATGAGATGCCTGTAGAATATGTTTATGCTACTCAGAAGATATACGTAGAAAAATGTCCACTCAGTGCATCGCAAGTTATTTTCCCAAACCTTGATACGACTTTTTATAACTGCGGCATAAGTTATGAATCCGATGGTAATACAAGTTTTCAAACAAATGGTCCAGAACTACTTGAAAGTGCAATTATATGCGGTCACTATGGGATAGGATACTACGACAAAGTATTTCAAGTCCTCTCAGGTGAAGGTTGTTATAAGGTGGCAAGAACATGGTGCATTGCAGATTGGTGTCAAGTAGATAATAGGGGAGGTTGGATTGATATGTCTAAAGATCCCTCGACCTTGACCTTTGTACAATACATCCTGGTCAAGGATACACTTGATCCTGAACTTTCAGAAGTCAATATATCTGTCGATTTGGTGGAAGATGGATGTCTAGGTTTACTAGAAGCAGAAGTTGATGCTACCGATAACTGTGCAGTGGATCCTTCCGTAAATTGGATTCTTAAGAACGGAAATGGTCAACTCATTGCAACAGGAATTGGGACTAAAGCAATGCCTGCTGATCTATTACCACCAGGCGATTATATCCTACTTTGGAGAGCAGTCGACCAGTGTGGAAATCGGGATGAACTGGTTCAACAATTTACTATAAGTGCAAACGAATCACCTAGTGTAATTGCGCATAATTCATTGACCGCTATACTGACTCCCTTGGATACTAATCTTAATGGCATAGTGGATATGGGTCAAATTGTGATCTGGGCTAAAGAATTCAACTCCAGTAGTGCTCCGGCTTGCGGAGGCTCGATGGAGGATATTATTTTCTTGATCGAGAAAGGTCATGCGAATCCGATGTCTTTACCTCCAGGACAGAGTCAAATGTCAGTCAAATTGACCTGTAATGATTTTACTAACAATCCCACTATGGTACCCTTGCAATTTTGGGTACTGGATACCGTCAGTAATAGTGCTGATTACATAAACGTTTACATAAGACTTTTTGATAACCATAACTATTGTGGAGGTGAAAGCCAAAATATTAAGGTGGGCAGTAAAGCTTCTTTTGTTGATTATCCCCAGGAAGCTCAGACAAATCCCGTAAAGATTCAGCTGGACAGTGATCAGGAAAGCGAAGTACGATCAACCAGATTGGTGACAAATGAGGTTTTATCGAATCACGTCTTGTTTCAAAATCGTCCGAATCCCTTCAGAATGCAAACAATCATTGGATTCGAACTTCCAGAATCAGCCCATGCTACTTTAAGAATATTGGATAGTACTGGTAAGGTCTTATCAAGTATTTCCGGGGATTATACAAGAGGTTATAATGAAGTGATAGTAGATCGGAGTGCCCTTACTCCAGGAATCCTTTATTATGAGTTACAGTCTCAGTTTGGAAAATCTACCAAACGAATGATTTTGATTGAATAGAAGATTGATATCACACAATATTGCTTTTGGGAAATTGGATCCTCCTGGTATTCGCCAGGAGGATATTTCGTTTTAGCAATAATTGTGGAAGGAACTCTGCCTGTACTTTAGGTGGTTAGTCCTATGGTAGTGATATCTTTGCAAGATGGGAAGAATTATGGGTATAGATTTTGGAACCCGAAAAACAGGTGTTTCAGTCACTGATCCGCTACAAATCATTGTAAATGGTTTGGAAACTGTGCAGACAGACAAATTAGAGGATTTCCTAACGAACTATCTGGCTAACGAGGAGGTGGATAAAATTGTTTTTGGCTTGCCAAAACATGCTGATGGAAATCCAACCTATGTGACTCCGATCGTGGAGAAATTTGCCAAAAAGGTCAAAAATAAATTTCCAAATATCGAAATTGATTTCCAGGATGAATCATTTACATCAAAGCAGGCGAAAGAGATACTTTTAAAGAGCGGCGCAAATAAAAAAAAACGACGTGATAAGACACAGGTAGACAAGATCAGTGCCGTACTGATCCTGCAGTCATACCTACAGCATATTTAAAAATTATGATTTTACCAATTTATGTCTACGGTACTAAGGTGCTGAAGAAGATAGCAGAAGAAATACATAAAGATTATCCAAATCTTGACCAATTGTTGGAGAATATGTGGGAGACCATGTACAATGCTAATGGCGTGGGACTTGCTGCCCCTCAAATTGGAAAGTCAATCAGGATTTTCATCATGGATACCACGCAAGTTCATGATGAAGAAGGTCATGGAGTAAAAAAGGTCTTTATTAACCCCTTTATTCTTGAGCGAGAAGGAGAAGAGTGGACTTACGAGGAAGGTTGTCTCAGTATTCCTGAAATAAGAGGCGATGTCGATCGGCCACCCAAAGTGACCATCTCATATTTTGACGAAAAGTTTTCTAAGCATACGGAGACGTATGATGATATTGAAGCTCGGGTTATTCAGCACGAATTTGATCATTTGGAGGGCATTCTTTTCACAGAATTACTGAAACCTGTAAAGAAACGGAGGGTGAGGAGAAAGCTGGAAAATATGAGGAAAGGGGAGGCAAAAGCAGATTATCCACTTCGCTTTTCCTAACTATTTTCTACCAAAGTCTGCAGGAATCTCTCCCCAATCCCGAGTCTCCCATTTTTCAATAGGGTTCTTGTAAGTGTTGCTTTTGAGCCAGTTAAGGGCTCGATCGACCAGATCAAAAAGCTTTTGATTCCTGGGTGTTTTCTTAAGATTGCTATTCACTTTTTTATTGCGGACCCAGGCCATGGCTGTACGAGAGTCACTGTAAATGGGCAGTGTAGTTTCCCCCTTCTTTTGTAATAGTGCTAAAGCATGGACAAGGGCTAGAAATTCCCCAATATTATTGGTCCCCTCTTTGAAAGGACCCTGCCGAAAAATCTCCTCTCCGGTTTTCGTGTGTACGCCCCGATATTCCAGATCTCCAGGATTTCCGCTACAAGCAGCATCCACAGATATACTTTTCCAGTGTATGTTTGCATCCTTCGTAGAAGCGACTTGTGCTTTATTTTCTTTGGGGGAAATAGAGCCAGGTCCACCATGATATGCCTCTTTTGCTTCAATTTTGGACTTAAATGCTTTGTAACGGGCATCCGGATATCCAGTGATTTGCAACTTGCATTCATCCCATGAATCGTAAATGCCGGGTTGCACGCCATTCCAAACCACATAATATTTTTTCTGTTTTGCCATAGTTCAAATATATGGATCAATGATCCTATTCTATATATTTAAACCTTATGGATGTTCATTGAGTTCTGACATCCAGCACTGGAGCAGGAACTGGATGCTCTTATTTTGTTGACCAGATCATCGTCACCCCATGGATACATCGCTCGAAGATCTTCGTTATAAGTTGGCACTCACGTATGTGTCAAATGTAGGATCGGTAATCGCAAAGACATTGATTAGCTATTGCGGGAGTGCCCGTGCTGTCTTTCATGCAAAAAAGTCACACTTACTTAAGATCCCGGGAGTGGGGGAAACTACAGCTTCTTCTATCGTTGATGATAACATCATGCCTCGGGTTGATAAGGAGATCTCATTTATTCAAAAACACGAGATTAAACCACTGTTTTTCCTTGATAAATCCTATCCGGTGCGCCTCAAGCGACTCAGAGACGCACCCGTGATGCTATATTATCAGGGCAATGCAGACTTAAATGCTACTCAGTCTCTTGCCATTGTGGGAACCCGAAAACCTAGCCTGTATGGCAAAATTCAATGTGAGAAGATACTAGAAGGACTCAACGGTCATGATATCCTCGTAGTAAGTGGTCTGGCATATGGAGTTGACATCACGGCGCACCGAAAGGCGCTTCAACTGGATCTGCCAACCGTGGGAGTGCTTGGGAGTGGTTTGGATAGAATTTATCCCTCCACACATCGAAAGATTGCCGATGAAATGATCTGTAGGAATGGAGGAATTCTCAGTGAATTTCCTTCCGGCACTGGTCCTGATAGGGAACATTTTCCTATGAGAAACAGGATAATTGCAGGTCTTTGCGATGCCTTATTGGTGGTAGAGTCGGGCAAGCGGGGTGGATCGATGATAAGTGCTATCCTTGCCAATGATTATCACAAGGATGTATTTGCCATTCCGGGAAGAGTGGGAGATCCTCAAAGTGAGGGTTGTAACGATTTGATAAAATCGAATAGGGCACAGTTGCTGGAATCAGGTGAAGAACTTTGTGAAATCATGCAATGGAAAGAAAAAGATAGGGTTGAGGGTCTTCAGCAGCGGATGTTTCAGGACTTGACTCCGAGAGAAAAAGAAATCTGTGGTATTCTGGAAGGAAACTCGATGGTAAGTATCGATCGGTTGTACAAGTCGACGACCTATACGGCCAGTGAAATGGCTGGTGTCCTTCTGGAGTTGGAGTTCAAAGGCATTGTAAAGGCACTTCCTGGTAAGATGTATACTTTGATCTAGGAAGCTGTCTAAAAAGCTTCTTAGGGTCTACAGATGACGTTCGGCGTGGTATGAAGATCGCACTAAAGGACCACTTTCCACAAAATCGAATCCCCGAGATAATCCAGCCTCCTTATAAGCGGCAAATTGGTCAGGATGCACAAAAGCATCAACAGCCAGGTGCATTCGGGTAGGTTGCAGATATTGGCCAATGGTCAACACATCACAACCGTGAGATACCAGATCATCCATAGCTTTATACATTTCTTCTGGAGTTTCTCCCAAACCTACCATGATGCCAGATTTCGTGCGTTTCCCGGCTTCTTTGGTCCGCTGTATCTGTTCGAGACTTCGCTGATACTTAGCCTGGGGTCTGACCTTCCTGTACAGTCGCTCTACAGTTTCCATATTATGTGAAACTACTTCCTGTCCTCCACTGATCATCCGGTCCAGCGCTTCCCAGTTTGATTTCACATCCGGTATCAATGTCTCAATGGTTGTTGCAGGGCTCATCTCCTTAACGGCCCTCACCGTCTGATACCAGATTTCAGCACCCCGATCTTTAAGTTCGTCACGGTTTACGGATGTAATTACCGCATGCTTAACTTCCATTAGTTTGATAGCCTCAGCCACTCGGCGTGGCTCATCCTCATCATACTCAGGAGGCCTGCCCGTTTTCACAGCACAAAAAGAACAGGATCTGGTGCATGTATTGCCTAGAATCATGAAGGTGGCAGTTCCAGCCCCCCAGCATTCTCCCATATTCGGGCAGTTACCGCTTTGACAGATAGTATGAAGATTGTACTCATCCACTAGACGACGTACATGCTTATACTTTTCACCAATAGGTAATTTCACCCGGAGCCAATCCGGCCTACGTGGTCTTTTCTTATCAACAATGGGAAGTTCTATCATTTAGCAATAGATTATAAGCATGCAGAAGCTGCATCTATCCATCACAATGATTTCATTGAGCAGGAGATCAACTTCGCTTTCCGATCTGCAAAGTTAAGTAAACATTGAGGAAGTAGGGTTTGTTTATCTCGGTCACCATGATGGGCACTTTGCTCAAGAACAAATCACCCATGATCCCAACTTCCAAAGCCTTGATAAGATTATCCTGATTACCCCACGAAAAGTGGGCGCCAATCTTGCCATGAAAGCCTGGCTTTAGTTTTAGTTCACCCAATCCATATCTGAATTCAGCGCCTCCAAAAATGGCGGTTTCATCTAGAAAACGGTCATGATTTTCTTCAGAGTATTTTTCTTCCATAATATCTGATTCAACAGCCCCATCCTCAAAATTTCTTAGTTTGAGATAATAGGGTTTGAGAATTCCAATGGTAAATCCATATTCGTAATTCATGCCAACTACGACGGATTTCTTTCTTGCCTTTTCAGAGAAGTATCGCTTCTTACCGATACCTGCTCTCAGTGCATAAAGACGATTTCGCTTTCCATAAACAAAAGGCTTGGATGATTCTTGAAAGAAACCAGTATTGAAAAATTTGAAATTTTGTGCGTACTCTTTGGGATGCTTCAATGTGCCAAAATCGAAATAGTAGTATCGAGTACGATACCAGGTTTCGATATCACCCACACTATAACCTAGAGAAAACCCATTTGAATGTAAACGAATCTCACCGACATGCTCCTTTTCATAAACGAGTGATTCCTCCCCAATTGGCTTGGGAAGAATCGTCCGCTGAGCATCCGCCAGGCAGATGACAAGTAGCATTGAAGACAGTATGAGTAAAACTCGATTCAGTCGAAAACCATTCATCACGGATAAGATAATGCTATTGGTGATTATATGCAATTTCGAAACCAAATTTCGTATTGGGGTGAAACTGAAGAAATAATCAAATTGTGAATCCCAATGAGTTTGAAATAAGTTTCAAGCACATTTAGATTATATTTACCTAACCTAGATTTCGATATGTTGTTCAACTTAAGTGATAATAATAGTATTGCCAATCAGTTTATTGCCGAGCTGAGGGATGTACATGTGCAGAAGGACCGCATGCGATTTCGTAGAAATGTCGAACGCCTCGGTCAGATATTTGCCTACGAGATCAGTAAAACAATGCAATACAAAGATCAGGAATGTGAGACTCCCTTGGGTGTAGCTCACGTGAAGGTGCCTCGGGAAAGAATCGTAGTGGCCAGCATACTTCGAGCGGGCTTACCTCTTCACAATGGTATACTTAGTTATTTTGATGAGGCCGACAATGCCTTTATCTCTGCATATCGGATGCATCACAAAGATGGAACCTTCGAAATCAATCTGGAATACGTCACGTGCCCGGACCTAAATAATGCCACATTGATTATTTGCGACCCCATGTTGGCAACCGGGTCTTCCTTTGATGCTGCCTATAAGGTGTTACTGGAATATGGCAAACCGAAGACTGTACATTTTGTTTCTATTATTGCCTCCACCAATGGGCTCAATTACGTAAATAGAAAGTATAGCTCGATTAATTTCTGGCTTGGAGCGGTGGATGAAGAGCTCACAGCCAAATCCTATATCGTTCCTGGACTCGGTGATGCGGGAGATCTCCTGTATGGTGCTAAACTGCAAGATTAAATGACGGGTTTGACCACCTCTTCCATATTGATCATCTTGGTCATCTATTTTGCCTTACTCATGATCATTGCAAAGGTGACTTCTCGAAAGTCGACCAGCGAAGACTTTTTTGTGGGTGGACGTCAGTCTCCCTGGTATGTGGTGGCCTTTGGTATGATCGGTGCCTCACTATCGGGTGTGACCTTTATCTCTGTACCTGGATGGGTAGGGGACAGCCAGTTTTCATACATGCAGGTGGTTCTTGGATATATCTTTGGTTATGCGGTCATTGCCTATGTGCTCATGCCCATGTACTATCGTTTGAAGCTCACATCTATCTACTCCTATCTTGAGAAAAGGTTTGGTTCGTATTCATACAAAACAGGCGCAGCGTTCTTTTTACTTTCGAGATCAATAGGTGCCTCTTTCAGGCTATTTCTTGTGGCGATTGTGCTGCAACAGTTCTTAATGGATCCCTTGGGATTACCCTTTTCTCTGACTATCATAATTACGATCGTCTTGATTTGGATTTATACCTATCAGGGAGGTAT
Organism: Saprospiraceae bacterium; assembly: GCA_050298535.1. Classification (GTDB taxonomy): domain Bacteria; phylum Bacteroidota; class Bacteroidia; order Chitinophagales; family Saprospiraceae; genus JABDMH01. The sequence continues at coordinate 155,977 of JBNKUI010000105.1, read as the reverse complement.
TAAGACCATTGTCTGGACAGACACACTGCAGACTGCTTCAATGCTGGTGGCCGTGATTGCTACGATTTTCTATATCACGAATGATATGGGTCTTTCTTTGAGCAGTGCCTGGTCAGAGATTCAAACAGCCGGATACACCAAGACATGGTTTTTTGATGGGGGATGGGGTGACTCTAAAAACTTCTTCAAGCAGTTTCTTAGTGGCATTTTCATTACTATCGTCATGACGGGACTGGATCAGGATATGATGCAGAAAAACCTTAGCTGTCGAAACATTGGGGATGCTCAAAAGAATATGATGACGTTGAGTGGTGTCCTCGTCTTTGCCAACCTTCTATTTCTCACTTTGGGAGGGCTGTTGTTTTTGTACGCCAGTGCAAATGGTATAGATATGCCCACACGTCTTGCTGGAGGGGTTGAAAAACCCGCTAGTGATTTGCTCTACCCTACTATTGCCATTGGACACCTTTCACCTGCCATCGGTATCATATTTTTTATTGGGCTTATTGCGGCAGCCTACTCCAGTGCAGATTCAGCACTGACCGCACTCACCACATCAGTTTGTATCGATTTTCTGGGATTTGAAAAGTCTCATAAATCCGAATCGGAAAAGAAAAAAATCCGCCTGATGGTACACTTAGCGGTGTCCGCGCTCCTCTTTGTCCTAATCATGATTTTCTGGTACATCAACGATCAATCTGTAATTTCAGCCCTTTTTACCATGGCCGGGTATACGTATGGTCCCTTACTTGGATTGTATTCCTTTGGCTTTTTTATAAGTCGATCAGTAAAGGATCAGTGGATACCCATAGTTTGTATACTTTCGCCCGTGATCTCTTACATCATTGATGTAAATTCCGAGAAGCTATTGTGGGGTTATACATTTGGTTTTGAAATATTGATACTGAATGGCTTAATAACCTTCCTGGGCATGTGGATATTCTCCAGAAGAGATACTATTAGTCCAGATTTACTTTCTCGCCATGCATTAAAAGACTGAGATGACTTTCAAGAAAATAACTGAATCTCCTTCAAATCATCGACATCTCGAAAAGATGACCGTACGCGAAATTCTGACGGCCATCAATAGGGAAGATCAGACAGTACCCATGGCAGTAGAGGCTGCTATCCCGCAAATTGAAGCATTTGTCGAAGCCACTGTTGAGAAAGTTCGGAATGGTGGCCGATTATTTTATATAGGAGCAGGTACTAGCGGTAGATTGGGGGTATTGGACGCTTCGGAATGTCCGCCAACCTACGGGGTGCCGCCTGACTGGGTCATTGGGCTTATTGCCGGTGGTGACCGAGCCCTGAGGGTGAGCGTGGAAGATGCAGAGGACGATATCAACCAAGCAAAAATAGACCTCGATGCATATGATATACATAAAGGTGACATTGTTTTGGGTATTGCATCGTCAGGGACGACGCCTTATGTCGTGTATGGTTTGAGGCAATGCCAGGACCAGGGCATAGCCACGGGATGTCTGACCTGTAATCCCGGTGCTCCGGTAATCGAGGTAGCCGACTATCCGATTGTGGTAGTGGTTGGGCCAGAGTTTGTCACAGGGAGTACCCGCATGAAGTCAGGGACTGCTCAGAAGCTTATTCTTAACATGATTAGTACCAGTCTCATGATCAGATTGGGAAGAGTTGAGGATAACCGTATGGTGGATATGGCTCTTTCTAATGCAAAGCTTGTAGACAGGGGCACCAGAATGCTAATGCATCAATTTGACATAAATTATGAAGAAGCCAATAAATTGCTGCTAGCTAAGGGAAGTGTGCGAGAAGCAGCGGAATCGCTAAAAGTGAGGTAGCCTAAAACGTACTGTCTGAAAACCAACTTCCACTATCTGAAGCTCTTCGTTCAACTTTTGTTTTTTCAAAAGTGTCCCGTTCAAGGAAAAAGTCTGACTCTTCATCATCATAGAGCACTTCGGGTTGTACTTCATCCTGTTCTATTTGATGTCTAAAGAGATAAGAAGTAATGATACCTGCGACACCTCCGATCAAATGGCTCTCCCATGAGATACCCGGTTGATTCGGCAGAATGCCCAGCAGCATTCCACTGTAGAGCATCATAATGATTAAGGCCAGTACAATAGACTTCATGTTTCGCCTAAAGATGCCATTCCAAAAAATGAAGGCTACGAATCCATAAACTACACCGCTTGCACCAATGTGTAGCACGGGTCGACCAAAGAGCCAAACGCCGGCACCCGTTAGAATCCAGATCACAAAGAAGGCTTTGAATGCCACCCTTCTGAAGAAGAAGAGAATCACGGCCATGCTCACGAAAAGAGGCACCGAGTTATTAATTAGGTGCATCACGTCCTGGCTATGGATGAAGGGAGATAAGAAAATTCCTTTTATCCCGGCGGGATGTCGTGGATATACACCCAGAGCCGCCATGCGGAATCCCAACATTTGCACCACCTGGATGGCCCACAATATGGCCAAGACAAGTACTGGAAATTTTAAACTCGTATAAAACTTATTGGACTGGACCGAACCCATTTACAGAAACCTTCTTTCTACCAATTTAATAAAGTCACGTGCCTGATCCACCTTTTCTTCGTCCAACCACTCATACTTATCGATTACATATCGAACTAGATAAGACTTCGCTTCTGCAAAACTGTACTTACTATTAAGGATATCGATAGTTTCATTGAAGGCTTCGTGATGGCCATTAAATAGCTGATTTACTGTTAATAGCCTGTCGTTTATACTGAGTGCTCTTTGTAAATTCTCTATAGGTGATCGACTAAGTCGATCAGAGAGGTCATTACTTTGCTGCTTTTGGAACAATGGATCATACTTTGAGCTAATGCGCTCTTCCATACGAAATACTTCGGGTACTTCTCGTTCCACACGAGCGACAGTTTCACTGGTTTCTCTAGATTCAGATGATCCATTCGATTTCAGATCGAGAGGTGTTCTTGCGGGAGTGTATTCAGACACAGATTGATCTTTGACACTGGCCATTTGGGCGTCCTCCCAGGTTTTTTCTTGCTCGGATACAGGGACAGTGGGAGGTTTTTCTGCTGCGGGCTTTTCCTGCCCTTCCTCCATTCCTGTTGTGGACTTTACAGATTCTGGTTTATCTTCAACGGGTAGTTCCACTCTGGGTGGAATTGCAGGTTTGATAGGCTGGGACGGCTTGACTTTTTCAGATCTGGCTTCCGATGAGGGTACTTTCTCTCCCGGTACTTCAACGTTTTTCGAGGAAACTCGCTGCTCCACCTGACTCAGGCTGGGAAGGTTACCTGCTATGGGGTTGATACTTGACTGTTTAGGTGACGATGGTATTTGCTCCACAGGTCCGCTGCCATCTACCATGTCATATAAAGTTCTCAAATAGTCCTTTACCAGGTCTTTTTCCAATTTCGAAAGCTCAGTCGGATCAGTCAGTATCATCTGTATCTTTCTGAGTAGAGATTCGATCTTTTGTTGATTCATTAGCATCGTTTTGTTGTTAACGTCTTTATTCTTGGCCTTATGCTATATTTAGATCAGAATTTTAACATTTTCGTCACTCGTTAACTCCTCCTTACCCATTTAATGAAAATTGAATATTAATAGTTCATGTTTCTGGAGCCACATTTTAAAGGTCAGCGAAGTGGATGGATCGAAGTGATCTGCGGATCGATGTTTTCTGGTAAGACCGAGGAACTCATAAGAAGACTTCGACGGGCCCGTATTGCCAATCAGGAGGTGGTAGTATACAAACCTTCACGAGATATTAGATTTGGCCAAGATCGTGTAGTGTCTCATGATGAAAACTACATCACCTCCATCGCAGTAAACAGAGCAACCGAATTGCTCTCATTGGCAGAAGGAGTGGAGGTGGTGGGTATTGACGAAGCCCAATTTTTTGACGAGGAATTACCTGACATTTGTCAGGAGCTGGCACTCAAGGGGATCCGTGTGATAGCTGCAGGACTAGATATGGATTTTAAGGGTCAACCTTTTGGACCGATGCCTGATCTGCTGGCAGTGGCTGAATATATCACAAAAGTGCATGCTATTTGTACACATTGTGGAAATCTGGCGACGCACTCTTATCGACTTTCCAATGAAGGTGATCAGGTGGTTTTGGGCGAAAAGGACAAGTATGAGCCCCGATGTAGAGTATGCTATGCGATGGGCAATATTCTTGATTTGCGGAAACCTCGTCAAGGACCTTCAGTTTCGGCAGGTGATCAACTGTCGATGGACAAGTAGCATGCCCAATTTAAAATTCGATAGACTGTGATTGGGGTATCATTCATTTGCACGTCAATTGCTACCTTTGCGCATCGTTTTACATACACTACAACTGACATGAAGGATAAAAAGATCAAAACCGCACTGATCTCGGTTTTTCACAAAGATGGATTGGATACAATTATTAAGACGCTGCACCAGCTGGGCGTTGTAATCTATTCCACCGGTGGGACTCAAAAATATATAGAAGAGCAGGGAGTTCCGGTAGAAACAGTAGAGGGTTTAACCTCATATCCCTCCATACTAAGTGGAAGAGTGAAGACCTTACATCCAAAAGTATTTGGAGGTATTCTGGCCAGGAGAGAAGATGACCATCTTAGTCAGTTGGATACGTACGAGATTCCTGAAATTGACCTGGTGATTGTAGATCTCTACCCCTTTGAAGATACTGTAGCCAATTCCGACGTAGAGTCTGAAATTATTGAGAAGATTGATATTGGCGGGATTTCTCTGATCCGTGCTGCCGCAAAGAATTACCAGGATGTGATTGTAGTAGCATCCAAAAATGAGTATCAGCTCTTAGCCGACCTTTTGTCAGAAAAGGTAGGTTTCAGCACTCATGCTGATCGACGAGAGTTTGCTCGCAGGGCATTTAAGGTCTCTTCGCACTATGATGTAGCGATATTCAACTATTTTAATGAATCTTCCGATGACTTGGTATTCAAGCAGAGTTATCATCAGGGGCATGAGCTTAGGTATGGAGAAAATCCGCACCAGCAGGGGATTTTCTATGGGGCACTTGAAGACATGTTTGACATTTTGAACGGTAAAGCCCTTTCTTACAACAATTTGGTAGACGTCGATGCAGCGGTTTCTCTGATGCGTGAGTTTAAAGATGCCTCTCCGACATTTGCTGTGCTCAAACACACAAATGCATGTGGAGTAGCAACAAGAGATACAGTCTTACAGGCCTGGAAAGATGCACTTGCAGGAGACAATATCTCAGCTTTCGGAGGAATCTTAATAAGTAATTCAACTATTGATTTAGCGACCGCTGAGTCAATTGACACTATCTTTTATGAAGTATTGATTGCTCCGGACTTTGATCAAGACGCGCTGAATCATCTGAAGAAAAAGAAGAAACGCATTTTGCTACGCATCAAAGATTACTCCATTCAAACACGCCAATTTAAAAGCTTACTCAATGGCATCATTGCCCAGGATGCTGACCTAAAAACAGAAAAGCCATCGGAGTTTAAAACGGTTACTAAGGTAACCCCCACCCCCGCTCAGATAGATGACCTGGTATTCGCCAATATCTGTGCCAAGCATTTAAAATCCAATACAATTGCCTTGGTGAAAAACCGACAGTTACTTGGCATGGGATGTGGTCAAACTTCACGCGTGGATGCTTTAAAGCAGGCGATCCTCAAAGCCAATCATTTCGGATTTGATTTAGAGGGAAGTGTTATGGCTTCAGATGCATTCTTCCCCTTTCCTGACTGTGTAGAGATAGCAGATGGCGCGGGCATAAAGGCTGTGGTCCAACCAGGAGGTTCCATAAAGGATCAGGCAAGCATTGACTACTGTGATGCAAATGGTATCGCAATGGTGATGACAGGCACCCGCCATTTCAAGCACTAGTGGTTGGAAGCGATTGCAGTTGATATCGGAACCACCCTGGTGAAAATAGCCCACTTCAGCGATGGGCTCCTGGTAAGTATATCCCGGCAAAAGCTTTTTAGTAGCACTTCCTTGAAAAAACTTGAAAAAGAATTTCCAGGAGCATACATCATTATATCCTCTGTGAGGCATCTTACTGATAAGATTACGGATCAGATTGCGGGACATGATAAGGTATATTTTCTGGACAATTCGCTGGCACTTCCCATACAGGTACTCTATGAAACACCAGAAACCTTGGGTAAGGATCGAATAGCAGCAACAGTAGGTGCCTGGTCGCATTTTCCACAACAAGGTAGTCTAGTGATCGATGCAGGTACTTGTATAACTTATGATATCGTCCTGGAGGATGGTCGTTACCTGGGAGGGAATATTTCACCCGGAATACAGATGCGTCTGAATGCAATGCATGCCATGACTCGCAAACTGCCACAAGTACAACATACAGAGCAAATACCTGAGTGGGGTACTACCACCGCAACTGCTCTACAAGTGGGTGCGGCTTTAGGGTCTCTTAAGGAAATAGAAGGATTTATAAAATATTATAGGAAAAAATTTGGCAAACTTAACATTCTCTTAACCGGCGGCGACAGTCATTTTTTTGTTAATAGATTGAAATCTAAGATATTTGCCAGCCCTAATTTGGTTTTGGAGGGTCTTAACAAAATACTGCAGCATAATGTACAATCCATATAAGAAGCTTTTGGTCTTCGCCACTATGCTCAGTTTGAGTGGTATGCTATTCGCTCAAAGTAGTTTAAACTCGCCCTATTCACGTTATGGACTAGGAGATCTCAGTACGATGAATTTTGCTCCCGTTACGATGATGGGTGGCATCTCTGCCGGCTATGCTGATGCATACTTTACAAATGTGGACAATCCGGCATCGTTGGGTGCTCTCACCGCTACTTCTTTTGAAGTAGGTTTTGATGCCATTCGAAAATCATTACAAGTTGGAGGTGAGAAGGAGCCTTTTTGGGGCGGAAACTTAAATTATTTTTCGCTTGCCTTCCCCTTAATCAATTCAGTGAATCGTTTGCTCGATCGACGTAGCAGTGACTTCAATTGGGGTATGAGTATTTCGCTACTGCCAAATAGCAGGGTAAGTCATTACAACTCTAACGATGAGTTTATTGAGGGCGTGGGTAACATTACTCGTGAGTATGCTGGCTCAGGAGGTACCAATCGAGTGATGATTGGCAATGGAGCTAAGTATAAGAACTGGTACTTTGGTTTGAATTTGGGGTATATGTTTGGCTCCATTAAAGATGAGCGAGCCGTTTTATATGAAGATGTAACAACATCTGCCAATTACTCTTTGCAGGAATCAGCTTATCGTGGATTCTTCTGGAAACTGGGAGCACAATACGAACTAGATCTATCTGATGGAAAGGGGGCAGAAGACCCACGTTCTATTAAGAGTCTTCGATTTGGTTTGACATATAACAATAAATGGAATTTTACCACGGTATCTTATGCTTTTGATGCTATTAAAAGTTCGAACTATGCAGGCCTAAGTGATGACTTTGCAGATGAAGAAACGGATACTGTGTCGGTGACGGAGGCTTTGAAGCAGTCCGGCAAATATCCTGGTGAATTATCTCTGGGTATGACATACCGGAGGGGAACAAAGTGGGTGGCAGGCGTCAACTTTAGAATGGGAGCCTGGTCAAATTATCGAAATGAAAGCCAGGGTGATGATCTTAACATGGCAAATGCCTATGAGTTTGGCATCGGAGGTCAATGGGTGCCTGATGCAACCTCTTATCGATATTATCATCGTAGAATGATGTACAGAGCAGGATTTACCTTTGGCAAAGATCCTAGGATGATTGGTGACGAGGCAATCAAGACATGGAGACTTCATACTGGAATTGGTCTGCCCGTCGTACTGTCAAGACAATTATCATTTATTAACTTAGGGGTTGAATACGGAAATAATGGTGGCAATATTCCCATAAAGGAAGGAGTATTTCGATTTAATGTGGGATTTACACTCAATAATAATCTATGGTTTTATAAAAGAAAATATGACTAACTATGGCTAATAAGAAACACATACTTGTCTGTCTGCTCCTGATGGTATCTGGATTTAGTTATCAGCTCATAGCTCAATGTGAGACTTGGGTAGGTTCAGCACAGCAAGAGGAAGCGGAGAATGCACACACTAACTATCGTTCTGCTTTGAAGATGCAGGATATGGAGTTGGCGTTTACGGAGTGGCAAAAGGCATATGAGATTGCTCCAGCGGCAGATGGTTTGAGAGATTTTCACTATATGGATGGTATCAAGATCTATAAGGAGAAGATCAAAAGTGAAGCTGATGCAGCAAAGAAGACAGAGATGATTAACATTGTCAAGGATCTTTATGATCAGGCGGCTCAATGTTACGAATCCGGATCGATTAAACTAAGAGATTGTGACGAAGCGTGTCAGTTACAAAAGGCTGGCCAGGTGTTGGGAAGAAAGGCATATGACATGTTTTATGAGTTCAATGCCCCGTACGAAGAAAATCTCGAAGTGTTTGAGCAAGCATTAGAAAAGGGAGGTGAGATACAGGAGTATATCGTTTTCGAACCCGTGGCTAATATATTAGTATATCAATATCAGAATGATAAGGTCGAGGCGGAAAAAGTGAGGGAATTGCATCAGAAACTGGTAGAAGCCGCTGACCATGGTATTGAAAATAATGATCAATATAAGGCCTACTACGAATCTTCAAAAGCTCGTATGTTGGCTAAGTTTGCAGAGATCGAAAGTGATATTTTCGACTGTGAATACTTCAGATCAAAATTGGAACCGATGTATAATGAGAAGCCTGATGATCCGGAGGTCGTGAAGTACGTCTATAATAAATTGCTGCAGGAAGGATGTGATAAAAATGATCCCTTTCTGGCTCAACTTCAGGGAGAATATGAAGCATATGCGGCCGAGGAAAATGCAAAAATGCAAGCGGAGTTTGAAGCGAACAATCCAGCCGTAGTTGCAAACCGACTCTATCGGGAAGGTGATTTTGAAGGTGCCATAGAAAAATATAGTGATGCTATTGAGAAGGAAGAGGATGACGAAAAGCGAGCTCAACATTACTTCAGTATTGCATCCATTGAATTCCGTAAACTTGGAAAGCTGCAAAGTGCAAGGGCTAATGCTCTAAAAGCAGCTGAATTACGAGAAGCATGGGGTCAACCTTTCATTCTGATCGGAGATATGTATGCAGATGCAGCCAAGTCATGTGGTGGCGATGCCTGGGGACAACGTGTAGTTGTGCTTGCAGCGTTAGACAAGTACCAGCATGCCAAGGCGATAGACGATGAAGCTGCGACAGAAGCAAATCGAAAGATCGGAGCCTACAATGGTCACAAGCCCAGCAAAGATGAGGCATTCATGCGTGGACATAAGGAAGGAGATGTACTGAGCACAGGATGCTGGATTGGTGAAAGAACTACATTGAGAGTACAATAATCAGTGGATTGTTGATAACAATCCAGGTTGAAAGATTAAAAAAGGCCTCGTAAATTACTTACGGGGCCTTTGTTTTTACACAAGTTCTTATTTTCGAAGCGTTGAAATCATCATGACTTATGAAAGGAAAACTATGGATGTTGCTCATATGGGTATATGCATGTACTCCCAAAGTATCAGATAATATTTCGGACGCACCTCAGGTACCCTCTGTAGATTCTCTGGCAGCAACCGTTGGACCTTGCGGTACCTTTACTGATACACCTCGCAAAGATGAGGCAGAAAATGCACATGTGATCTATCGCGATTTTCTCCGTCAGGGTCATTATGAGGAAGCATTTCCCTACTGGGAGACTGCCTACAAATTAGCTCCGGCGGCCGATGGGAAGAGAAATACGCATTATGCGGACGGGATTCGATTGTATGAGTATTTCTATGCAAAAGAAACTGATCCTGCTAAAAAAGAGGAGCAGATAGATCAAATTTTCAAATTTTATGATCAAATAAGTGAATGTTATAGTGAAGAAGGTTATGTGGCGGGTCGTAAAGCCTTTGATTTGTATTATAAGTATAAAGGACGAGCATCTCAAGAGGAAATTTATGAGCTTTTTAAGAAGTCAATAGACACAGATGGTGAGGATGCTCAATTCTTCATTTTGAATCCTTTCACAGATATCTTGGTCAGACGATTTCAGGCAGGTGACATTCCCATGGATGAGGCTCAGAAGTATGAGCAAAAGATAGCTTCACGCCTACAAAAGGGACTTGAAAGTGGTGAGAATCAGGCACAATGGCAGATCATCAACGAATATGTACCCAAGAGATTGGAGGCATTTGAGGGAGTGAAAGGGTTTTATAATTGTGCCTACTATACAGAGAAGTACCTTCCTCTTTTCGAAAGTGATACAGGGAACTGTGAGGTAATAGACGAAGTCTTTGGTCGTCTGAAATGGGGTGGATGTCCTGATACGGATGAAAATCTTATCACTTTGGCAAAGGCCAGGAGAAATAATTGCATTGTAGCAGCGCCCCCTTCTGATGCCCGACTGGCTTATGAAGCACTGAGAAATGGTGAGTACGAGGAAGCGATCAACAAATTTCAGGAAGCCTCAGATAAAGCGGATGACAGTGAGAAGAAGGCAAATTACTTGCTACTCATCTCGAAGATATATTACAGCCACCTGAAGAACTTCCCTCAGGCAAGGAAATTTGCCCTGGAAGCGGCCAACTTCAAAGCTAATTGGGGCGAACCTTATCTTTTAATCGGCAGACTCTATGCGTCCAGTGGTCCTCTCTGTGGACCGGGTCGTGGTTGGGACAGTCAGATTGTGGTGTGGCCTGCCATAGACAAATGGAACTACGCAAAGAGAATTGATCCTGAAGCTGCAGCTGAAGCCAACAAATGGATCGGGACTTATGCCCAGTATATGCCCAACAAGGAAGATATTTTCCAACGTACTCTGCAGGAAGGTCAGACTTTTCGAGTGGGATGCTGGATTCAGGAAAATACCACGATTAGAGCCGCTAAGTGATGTATGCACTTCATCGGTTGAGGGTTGTGGGATATGTTTTTCTTTCAATGACTTTTTTGTGCTGTGGATCATCAGACAAACCAACGGAGGTGGAGGTGAGCTGGGAGGTCCCCCAAGGTGACGAAGATGGGTTGCTGATGCATTATGCAACACACATGACGGCAAATCCGCAGGATACCGCCGCGATCGAGCAAAACGAACTGATCGAATTCTTAGTTGAGAAGGGATGGCAAATGGAGCATGACCCGGCAGGGATTTTCTACCATGTCATTGAGCCAGGTTCGGGAGTCATACCTGAGTGGGGCAGCAGAGTCCAGGTACATTATCACGGTTATGCGCTGGATGGGAGGAAGTTCGATAGTACGTATGATAGAGATGAACCCTTTACGTTCTATGTAGGGAATGTGGTTCGCGGCTGGAATCTGTCGCTATACCATTTGAAGCCAGGAGGCAGAGGTGTTTTCCTGATTCCTGCTCATTTGGCATACGGTTCGGAGGGATTTGGAAGACTGGTGGGTCCTAACGAACACTTACTATTCGAAATAGAATTGCTGAAAATAGTAGAAGAAAAAAGGGACTGAAATAATTCAACCCCTTTCTTGTTTAGATATCTTCTTATTTGTCAAAATGGGCTATGATCTGATCTGCCAGTTCTAAACCAATATTTGCCTGTGCTTCATTGGTTGCTGCACCAATATGCGGGCTGACGGAAATCTTTGGATGATTTAACAGGCTGGTGTTGGGAGTAGGTTCATTATTGAATACATCCAGTGCTGCTCCTCTTACCTTTCCACTGTCAAGGGCCTTAAGTAAGGCATCTTCGTCTACAATACCACCTCTTGCCGTGTTTACGATGATCACGCCATCTTTCATCTTATCAATTTCCTCAGCACCAAGCAGAGCCTTGTCCCCACTAAAAGGTACGTGAGCGGTGATCACATCACTATTTGCCAACATCGTATCCATATCAACGGTTGACAGCTTTACGGACAGCGAAGCTTGATCCATTTCATACAACTCAATCTCAATGGTGGCATGGGAAACATAGAGGTCAACAGGTAATACTTTCATGCCCATAGCCAGTGCAACATGAGCTGTTTCCTGACCAATACGTCCAAATCCCAGAATACCCAGGGTTTTTCCTTTCAATTCCATTCCCCCAGCATATGCCTTCTTGAGAGCCTTGAATTCCGTAGAGCCTTTTACAGGCATCTCCCGGTTAGCCAGGTGAACCGAACGCGAAATGGAAAGAATATGTGTAAAAGCAAGTTCAGCTACAGAACGGGAGGAAGCCGCTGGAGTGTTAGCTACCAGTATTCCTTTCGATCTTGCGTACTCTACATCGATATTGTCCATTCCTACTCCACCTCTGGCGATCACTTTGAGATTAGGGCACTTATCAATGAGTTCTTTTCTGATTTTGGTGGCGCTTCTGACAATTACTACGTCAAAAGCGGGTAATTTCTCAGGAAGTTCATCCTGCGGTATTTTGTCTGTGACAACCTCATAGCCGGCGTCTTCTAATAATAATTTTCCGTCGGCACTGATACCGTCATTTGCTAGAATACGAATCATAATTAAGTCTTGAAATCTTGCCGCAAAGGAACATAATTTTCAACGAAAAAACCTGATCTATTCCAATTAAGTAGAAATGAAAAGTGTAGCAACTGAAATAGGGAATGAATTACTCAGATCCCGCCGATTGACAGTCTTCCAAATCGGATTTCAGACGATCGTTTTCTTTTTCCAAAGCGTCGAGTTCTTGTTGTAAATCTTTGATTTGATCTGTCAAATCATCAGTAGCACTTTCTACTATCTCCGTTTGATCTCCCTTGCCCCCAAATAGGTCTTTAATATTTTGTAGTCCATCTTGTCCATTGAAATAAGAAGCACCCAGATAGGCCAATGGAGTAAGGATGACCAACATAAGAATAAATTTTGCGCATCCTGTAGTTTTATATTTTCCCTTCATGAGACTGTTATCTTTATATTGCTAGGTCTTAATGTGTTATGATAGTTCAATCGATTCTACCAAAGTCTAATATGATCCGATCAACTGATCTTTGACCAGTCTTCCGGAGTATCAACGTACTTTTCCATATAGTGACGTAATTTTTCATGATGAGGTGACAATAATCTAGGATCTTTATCTAAGATTCTCATGGCAATTTCCCGTGCGGTCCGCATGATTTGATGATCTCTCACTAGATTTGCAATCTTGAGGGTAGGTATTCCACTTTGCTGAGTACCCTGGATGCTACCAGGACCTCGCAATCTCAGGTCCACTTCTGCAATTTCAAATCCATCTGTCGTATCGACCATAGTTTGGATTCGTTCCTTTCCTTCCTCAGTCAGTCGAAAGCTGGTCATGAGGATACAATACGATTGTTTGGCTCCCCGTCCTACCCGACCTCTTAACTGATGCAGCTGAGATAGTCCAAATCGTTCACTATTCTCAATCACCATGACGGATGCATTAGGGATATTGACGCCCACTTCGATGACCGTCGTGGCTACCATAATGTGTGTTGTCCCCTCAACAAAGCGATTCATTTCAAAGTCTTTCTCGTCCTGGGACATTCGTCCATGTACAACGCTGATTTGGTAATCAGGTTTTGGGAAGTCCTGCAATAACCTTTCGTACCCATTATTGAGATCTTCCAATTGCAATTTCTCTGACTCATCGATAAGAGGATATACTACATATACCTGGTGTCCTGCAGCAATCTCTTTGCGCATGAACTCTATTACCTGAGGTCGATGATATTCGGTCTTGTGCCGGGTCACGACTGGCTTTCGTCCGGGAGGTAGCTCGTCGATTACGGATACATCCAGGTCTCCATAGATCGTCATATGCAAGGTTCGCGGGATGGGAGTGGCTGTCATCACCAATATGTGGGGGTAAAAAGTCTTCCCTTTTTCCCAGAGTCGTGCTCGCTGAGCGACACCAAAGCGATGTTGTTCATCGATGATAGCCAGTCCAAGGTTCTTATATTGGACCGGTGCTTCAATGAGTGCATGAGTGCCGATAAGAATGTGAATTTCACCCAGGCGTAATAGTTTCAGTAATTCATGGCGTACCTTACCTTTGATCGATCCGGTCAATATTGTGACCCGTAGACCCAAGCCTTTGATCAACTGACTGATTGACTCGTAGTGCTGCTGTGCCAGGATCTCCGTTGGTGCCATGAGGCAGGTTTGAAATCCATTGTCTATGGCAATCAGCATGGTCATGAGAGCCACCATGGTTTTCCCACTTCCTACGTCACCTTGCAGCAAGCGATTCATCTGAGTACCGGACCTTAGATCCTGACGTATTTCTTTGATCACTCGCTTTTGGGCATTAGTTAATTCAAAGGGTAGTTTGTCATGGTAGAAAGAGTTAAAATACTCACCTATGTTTGGAAAAACGTGCCCTTTATGTGCTGCCTTGTTGGCTTTGTATTGTCTCACGATAGATAGCTGCAGTGTAAATAGCTCGTCAAATCGCAGTCGTTTTTCAGCCTCCAGCAGTTCTTCATTATTTCTTGGGAAATGAATGCATCTTAATGCTTCATGATAGGGCATCAAATGAAGTTTTTCCATTAAATATGCAGGAAGATGTTCAGGTACATCATCGCCCTTTAGCATCTTAAGTACATTCAATACCGCTTTTCTTCGACCCTTGCTATCCAAGCCAGAGGCATTGAGGCGTTCTGTACTCCGATACACCGGCACGAAAGTGGAAGTCTGTTTTGCCTGATGTTGACTGAGTCGCTCAATTTCTGGATGAGCAATATTTAGCCTCCTACCAAAGCGGTTTACTCTGCCATACACCACATATTGGGCCCCCGGCGGTAGATTATCCTTTATCCACTTTGTGCTTCTGAACCATACCAATTCGATCTTGCCTCCAAAGTCATCTTCGAATTGTCCCACCAATCGTTTTTTTCGGGCAGAACCCACTGATGCCAAGCTCTTGAGTGTACCTTTGATCTGGACAACCTCACCATTGGCTTTGATATCGGTTATTTTTCGAAACTGGGTTCGGTCCTCATAGCGATTGGGAAAGTCCGTCAGCAGATCTCGTACTGTATAAATACCCAGTTCATCATTCAATAGTGAACTTTTATTAGGTCCAACGCCCTTTACAAATGTGACATCTCGATCTAAAATGGGTATAAACAAACTAAAGCCTTTAATTAACAAAACTACAAAGAGAGTGGGGAAGAGAGAACTTCACCTAACCAATATTGTATCTTTGAAATTAACCGGATAAAAATATAGTCATGTCTTCCAAACGCCAACTACAGGTAGCAGAATTGTTGAAAAGAAACTTTAGTGCTGTATTACAGCAGGAGGGGGCATACATTTATGAAGACGCCTTAGTTACTGTCACCAATGTGGTTGTCGCTCCTGATCTGAGCTTAGCAAAAATCTATTTGAGTGTCTACAACACCGACAATAAGCAAGCGGTCTTGTTAAAATTGGAAGAACAGCATCATCGTCTGAAGCAAGTCTATAGCCATCGTCTGAGAAAGCAGGTGCGGAGGATTCCAGAGTTTCGATTGTATCTGGATGACACACTTGACGAGATGTACAGACTTAATGCGCTTTTCGATCAACTTGATCAGGAGAGCGAGTAATTTCGACTCCTATATTGATTTTTAGGGCGAAAGCTTTACCTACGTGAATTTGTTTATCCTGGAATTGAACGTCCATACCGCTTTCATCTTTATGGACGATGTGCACCTTGCTTCCCGGTAGCAGTCCAATCATCCACAATTCGGCGGCCACAGTCTGGTTTGGCTGATCTGATGATATGATGATAAGATCTTCGGGAGAAGCTTCCCATAAAGGTTCGGTGATGGATCCCGTCTTAGCCGGGATGGGTGATCCATGTGGATCTGTCTTGGGGAATCCCAATTGCTTATCCACCTCATCCAGTATTTCATCGGTCAATAAATGCTCGTATTTTTCTGCTTCTTCATGGATCTGTTCTTCGCTCAGGCCAATCTGATCTACGAGGAAGGTTTCCCATAGACGGTGTGCTCTCACAAGACGATTCGCTTCTTCCCTTCCCTTTGCCGTTAATGCGATTTGCTCTCCAGACATTTCCATCAAGTTCTGGTCAGCGAGTATCTTGAGATATTGTAAAAGTTTGGATCTGTCCATTTCGAGTCGCTCCAACAATTTTGAGATACTAAGGCGATCTTTCTGATGGAGCCTAAGGGACTGTTTTAGGACATCTTCAAGCCTTATCTTTCTCTGCAACCGTCTCCTTCTGAAAAATCGAAAAATCAGACCTTTCTTAGGTGAAAACAGAGCAGCTAATAGATAGATGATGGTGGCAACTACCGCCATTGCCGGGCCGGGGGTTGTATTTAGAAGTATAGCTGCCAGGAGACCTATGATGGCGGATAATAATCCGACAAATGCGGCAATAATTATAACACGCTTAAGTCTGTCGGTAAGTAATAGGGCTGTAGATGCCGGAGTAATAAGCATGGCTACCACCAGTATAACGCCCACGGTGCGAAGTGAAGCTACCACTGCAAAAGATAAGAGTAGCATAATGAAGTAGTGGATGAGCTTGATCGAAATACCCATCGTCTGGGCAATCACGGGCTGAAAAGTACTGATAAACAAGTACCGATAAAAAATGATGACGCTAGCTATCACATAGATCGTGATACCAAGGGTCAGATAGAGGTCCTCATTACTTACGCCTAGTACATTTCCAAATAAGAAGTCCTTCAAATCCAAATGGACTCCTTGTTCCTTACTAATCCAGGAGATACCAATCACTCCTAATGAAAACATCGCAGTAAATACAATGCCTATGGCAGCATCATTTTTTGTGTGCACATGCTGCTGAATCCAGGTGATACCAATAGCAGTCAACAAGCCAGCTACCACTGATCCTGCAAAGAAACCAATGGTAGAGTATCCAAAAAGAATAAAAGAGACCACAATACCAGGCAAAATTGCATGTGAAAGGGCATCACCAATTAATGCCATATTTCTTAGGACAATAAAGCAGCCAAGGATACCACACATAATCCCTACCATCATGGATGCCAATAGAGCTCTAATTGCCCATACTTCCTGAAATATATCGATCAGTGCCATTATGCTGTAAAACTATCTATCTTTTAGATAAGGTACAAATAATTTTTAGTTAAGACTAAATTTTAGAAACGAGCAAACCTTCCTTTAATGCATATTGCGAGATACCGATCGTTTGCCATTTGCGGAGTTTCAACACCTCTTGAAGTAACAGGAGTGCAACTACTATGAGGTCTACCCGGGAGTCCGGAATGCCTGGATTCTCATATCTCTCTCTTTCGTTTGACATGATGACCTCCTGTATGATTTTATCGACATCTTGGCGCTGCACGATCTCGTAGACTGCGGGTTTATCCGGACATAGTAGCATGGCTAGCACATCGAATGTACCCGATGCACCGACTAGTTTATGGGGTTGGTATTCTTGAATTGCCTTGGCAAGAGGATGCATGAAATTTTCTAAATAGGTCGATAATTGTTGCTCTTCCTCTTCAGAAATAGGATCAGTATGATGAAACTTTCTGTGTAGAACCGATACTCCAATCGGATAGCTATCCATCCAGTATATTTCATCATCATCTGCGATGATAAATTCCACACTTCCACCGCCAATGTCCATAATCATGCCGGGAGCATTTAAGGTAATATCCCATACTTGCCTGACACCCCGGTATATCAGCTCAGCTTCTGTGTGTCCATCTATCAGATCAATGCTAATGCTGAGTTGCCTCTTAATTTTGGCAAGAAAGTCGTGACCATTAGATGCCGTACGCAAAGCAGCGGTCCCGACCGCATGAACTTCAGTCACTTCAAATTGATCAAGTGTTTGTCTAAACTTACGTAAGGCCTCAAAACCTCGCTGCAAAGGTTTTGGTCCCAGGGTTTCGACTCCATCCGCTCCCAACTTCACAAATACTCGTTCTCTGTAGATTGTTTCCACAATCTTTTCATCAATCACATCCGCTATCAGAAGGTGAAAGGTATTTGTACCAAGATCGATTACCGCTTTCTTCATCAAGGAAATTTAAAGGATGTATAGAGCTCGAAATGATAACAAAAAGCCCCGTAATTTAGGATGTGTGGGATTTTCATCTAGATTGACGAGAAGATTTATCGACTGAGCATAACGTAGCGAAAAAGCCAGTTTTTCCATACTGAAAAAAGTGGCACCTACTAACCATGAGATATCAGTCTTTCGGAATTCATCCACAGGTACCAGACCACCCACATCTTCGATTTTGCTACTGATAAGTGATCCTACGCTGACACCCCCTTCAAACCATAACTTGTAATAATCATCGGCGAGCCAGTCTTTCCAAGATATTGTCAGTGGAAATTCTACATAGTTGATCTTGATTTTCAGCGGATCCAAGTCCCTTGAAGTGGAGCGACTGCCTTTTTCAGTATAGAGTAGTTCGAGGCTCCACGTCATACGTTCACTCACATCACGCATCACTTTAAGTCCTCCCTGCGCGCCCAACTTGTTAAAGCCCGCTATCAGATCTCCATTGATTTGAGACATATTTCCTCCCACTACTACACCGGCCTTAAAGCCCTGGGCATGACATATTCCGAGAGTAAAAAGAAAGGAAAGGAAGAGTATATTTTTTTTCGTCATATGTATAGCAGATTCCTTAAGGATACTTTCTACCTTTGGAAGCGGAATATAGTTCTTTGTTGATAGATTCATCTATGGAAAAGATTGATTATTAGAGGCGATGACGAAGTATACAAAAACCACCCTCAACAAACTGGAGGATATTTTTCAGCAGCTTGAGTACAAAGTGCGGTACGAAAAGGGAAATTTCCAATCGGGATATTGCATTGTAGAGGATCGAAAGATAGCCGTAATCAACAAATTTTTTGATATCGAAGGTCGTGTACATACCATGCTGGAGATTCTAAGTCAAATGGATCTAAACGAGGATGCATTGGAGGACGATATGAAGAAATTTCTCAATAAACTCATTGCCAAGACTTCCAGTTAGCAATCCGATAAAGAGTGAAATTTATATTGACAGGTACGGGTACTTCGCAGGGTGTTCCTGTCATAGGATGCCAATGTGAAGTATGCAAGTCTTCTGACCCTCGAGACCGCCGACTAAGGACGGCAGCATATATTGAGGCGGAAGATCTTCATGTGGCTATTGATACCGGACCAGATTTTCGGCAGCAGATGCTGGCTGTAGGAGCTCTGTCCTTAGATGCAGTTCTAATCACCCATGAACACAATGACCATATTGCCGGTCTGGATGATGTCCGTCCATTCAACTTCCGGCAGCGTCAAGAGATGAAATTGTATACATTATCTCGAGTAGCAGCTGACATCCAGCACAGATTTTCATATGTTTTTTCAAAGAGCCCATATCCCGGGGCACCCCGTATTGATATTGAAATTATAGAACCCTACGATCCAATCACTATAAAGGGATTTTCGATCCTACCGCTCTCTGTCTATCATGGCGATTTGGAAGTATTAGGATTTCGAATTAATGATCTTACTTATATCACGGACGCGAAGCATATTCCCGACGAGACAATAAAACGCATTAGGGGATCAAAAGTACTAATCTTAAATGCGCTGCATCATAGATCGCACCATTCACATTTTAATCTGGAAGAGGCGATCGAAATGGCAAAGTTGCTGGGGGCAGAGTTGACATATCTGACTCATGTGAGCCATGATATGGGCCTCTATGAAGAGATTGCACCTAAATTACCATCCGGCATTCAGCTGGCTTATGATGGTCTATCCATTAAACTTTAGGTGTTATACTCTGTTAATTAGTTGATTTTGCGGCAGGAAATGCCGATCATTGAAAAGTAAATGAAGCGATCACTCGTCCCAGGTCTTGGTCAGGTCTCAAACCTTACATTGCTCATCATCATGATGATGGTTCTATCTTTGGATGTGATCGCACAGCAAGTCCCCCAATTTACAATGACCATGCTGGATAAGTACCGGTATAATCCCGCATACGGCGGTATGGATGCTTCGCTAAATATCACAGGAGCCATCAAATCACAGTGGGAAAGTTTTCCTGGGGCTCCTAGGTTTCAGAACGTGACTGCACATATGCCGCTTTATATCGCCAATGGAGGGGTGGGAGTACAATTTTATCATGATGGTATAGGACCTGAAGAATCGTTAGGATTTCAGGCATCTTACAATTATGTCATGGAGACTAATCTTGGGCTATTTTCTTTTGGACTTGCAGCAGGCATCGTGCAAAAGAAGATCGATGGGAGTTTATTAAGGACACCTGATGGGGTCTATGAAGGTCAAACTATTGTGCATAATGATCCCATTTTATCTAGTACAATTGGTACCGGAATTGGACCAACTTCAACAATCGGCATCTATTTTGCTAATGACTATATAGAAGCTGGTTTAGCAGTAGATCAGGCTCTAGGAAATACCATCACGCTCAACAATCAGGAGGAGACTTCTTTCAGCCTGAAACGTACATACAATGCTTTTGTTGAGACTGTTTATCCCATCAATGACGACATCGTGGTTTATCCAGCCGTCTTTGCAAAATCCGATGGAGTTCAGACCCAATTAGATATTGGGGCAAAAGTGGACTATCAGGATATTTACTTTGGTGGCTTAATATTCCGCGGCTATAGTGCAAAGACGATTGATGCACTGGCCTTATTCGTGGGAGCTACCTTAAGCAATCACCTTAGGGTAAGCTATGCATACGATATTACTTTATCGGCATTGCGGACCTATAGTGAGGGCACACACGAAATACTGGTGCAGTACAATCTTGCTAAACCGATCGGCGTTGGAAGACCGGAGAGAATCATTTATAATCCTCGGTTTTAAGACGCAAAAAAACTTGCCTTTAAATTCTATTTTTTGAAAAATATTGGCAAGGTTCTTGACGTTAGGGTTGGAGTATGAGGCCCACAGTTGGAAGTCACATTCCGATTGATTTGAATATTATACGAATCAAATTATCTTTACAAATTCTCAAAGGTAGCTGCAAACAGGTAAAAAAGTAATGGAAAGATTAGCTGTATGTTTTTTTAGTTTATTGGTACTCTCAGTCTTCTTACCGTCTTGTGGGAGTAACAATGTGGGAGGAGACCTCATCGGAGTTCAGGATCGCCCCAAATGGAAAGCAGATGTTCCCTATGGCATGGTGTATATCAAGTCCGGAACCTTTCAGCTTGGAAGTGGTGATGAAGACGTGAGTCGATATTACATCCGAAGACCAAAGACCATTTCAATCAATGGTTTTTATATGGATGAGACGGAGATCACTAACAACGAGTATCGTCAGTTCGTCTATTGGGTACGAGACTCCATCGCACATACGATCATGGGTGATTTTATCACAGATGACTATGGAAATGAGAAAATAGACTGGGAGCTTGAGCTTGACTGGGCTGATGAAACACTCGAGGACCTTTACTATCAGGGCGATGATATGCTCTCTGGTAAGAAAGAGCTTAATGCTGGTCAAATGGTGTATAATTATCAGTGGATAGACATGAAAGCTGCAGCCAGTGATCGTGGTCGATCCCCAAGAAATTCCTTCATCAGAACCGAGAAGACAAAAATCTATCCTGATACATTATGCTGGATCAGAGATTTTGCTTACTCATATAATGACCCTATTGCTAAAAATTACTTTTCACACCCTGCCTATGATGATTATCCTGTAGTGGGTATCGACTGGACTCAGGCCAAAGCTTTCTGCAACTGGAGAAGCTTGATCTGGAATGGTGCGAAAGAGAATTCATTTGGAGATGAGTTTAGATTACCTACAGAAACAGAGTGGGAATATGCAGCAAGAGGGGGTCATGAGCATGCTATGTATCCATGGGGAGATCCCTACGTACGAAATGCAAAAGGATGCCTATTGGCCAACTTCAAACCAGGTCGCGGCAACTACCCCGAGGATGGTGGGCAATACACTGTAAAAGCAGATGCTTATTATCCTAATGACTACGGTTTGTATAACATGGCAGGAAATGTGTCAGAATGGACTAGCAGTGCATTTGTGGAAAATGCTTACTCTTTCATGCACGACATGAATCCTGATATTCAGTATGAAGCTCTCGAAGATGATCCTGATGCTTATAAACGTAAGGTCATCCGTGGTGGATCATGGAAAGACATTGCTTACTTCTTACAGGTAAGTACTCGACACTGGGAGTTTCAAGATACCACAAAGTCTTACATAGGTTTCAGATGTGTTCTTCCCTTCCAGGGTCGATCCATCAACGACTTCAAGTAATAGAAGATAGTAGATATTCAGAGTGAATCCCTGGGATGCAGGAGTTATTAAGTGGACATTAATGTAATGCTTCGTGTCCCATCGCATCGGTACCCTTGGAATATCCTTCTCACAAGAAAACCTTCCCGATTATTACACACTAAGTTTAATACTATTTACGTAATAGATATTGGTTTTCTTTTATTCATTAATTTTTAAAAACGGTTTTTACGATGGCTTTCTATAAGAGTAATTGGTTTAAATACCTGAAGAACCTCATTATCGGTGTCGGTGCATCTTTAGTAATGATTGGTGCCTTAGGTAAAATTAACAGTGAGCCCTGGGGTGGTCCGGCTATCACAATTGGTCTGGTCACTGAGGCAATTCTATTCCTAATGTTAGGTCTTCTTCCCCCAGAAAAAGACTACTACTGGGATAAATTGTACCCAGGTCTTGGAGACTACGCTGCGAATCTTGCCCCCATTGGTGGAAAAGCAACTAACGGTGCTGTAGCAACAAAACAATTAGACGGTGAGAAAGTAGAAACTCAATTGTCCGGTATGCTGGATGAGTTGAGATCTATGTCAAAGAGCTTAGGATCCCTAAAATCCCTACAAGAAGTTGATTTCTCTCACACTGCACAGCAGGTGAAAACAATGAACAACTTCTACACTAAACTAAATGAGGCTATGGCCGAATTGAATGATACTGTGGATGATACTAAAGAGTATCGTGAGCACATGACTGCATTGAACCGAAACCTCGGATCTCTGAATACAGTATATGGTAATATGCTGCATGCCATGAATCCAGTTTCAAGACAAGCATAAATTCAGCAAGAATCATTTAGTTAAAAAACAAAAAAAGCATAAGATATGGCAATTCCTAAGGAGCCACGTCAGTTGATGATCAACATTATGTATCTGGTGCTGACTGCTTTGCTTGCCTTGAATGTTTCTGCTGAAATATTTAACGCATTCAAAGTAGTTGACAAGGGTTTGACTGCATCCAATAAATCATTGGATGACTCTAACAGCAAACTACCGGATATCATCAAAGAGCGTGCAAAGAAGAAAAAGGAGTTAGAAGTCTATGCTGAGCGAGTGGCACCCGCCCGACAGCTCAGTAAAGAACTCTCTGATTACATAGATGGTATGGTGAACACCATGGTTGATGAGGCAGGTGATAAGAGTGGATCACACGATGAAGGTGATTACGTGGAAGTACAAGGTGTTCGTGAACTACGAGGTAAGAAGAATAAAGATGTAACTACACGTCTTCTCGTTGAAGAAGGAAGAGGTGCAGAGCTTAAGTCAAAGATCGAAGAGTTTCGTAGTAAGTTCCTCGAACTTATTGATGAGGAAGATAGAGCTTCGTTTGAGCAAGAGATGGCACTGGTGATCGATGACGAGACTTGGAGACACGGAAAAGGTAAGAAGAATGCATCCTGGGAGTCTTTCAACTTCCGTCAGATGCCTCTTGCCGCAACGTTACCCATTTTCAGTAAATTTAAGAATGACGCAAAATCAACAGAATCTGCGGTTCTTAACTATCTGATGGGTAAAGTAGGAGGTGAGGATATTGTACTTGACAAGTTTACAGTAGTCTCTGCACCAAAACGATCCTATGTGATCAAAGGTGAGACGTATGAGACTGAAGTATTCTTGAGTGCATCTGCTTCTCAGGCATCTAACACAGGGGTAAGTATCCGGGTAAATGGATCACCTGTACGTGCCGACGAAAACGGTGTGGCGAAATGGTCTGCGCCTGCTAATAGTGTAGGGGTAAAGACTTATAGTGCGGATATCACGGTAACAAACCCTGTGACTGGAGAGACCAACACATACACTCGGTCATTTGAATTCGAGGTAGGTGAGCGTTCGGTTTCTGTTTCAGCAACCAAGATGAACGTATTCTACATTGGTGTGGATAATCCTATCGAGATTTCTGCGGCCGGAGTATCTTCCAACGATCTAAAAGTGAGCATGAGCGGTGCTGGTGGAGGCTCCATAAAGCGTGCTGATGGAGGATTTGTGGTGAATGTAACTCAGCAGACACCTGCGGGCCAGTTTGCCAAGGTCAATGTTTCTGCTCCTGGTATCACTGTGGCTAAGGATTTTCGTGTAAAACGAATTCCTGACCCAGTTCCGACGCTCAGTGGTAAGGCAGGTGGATCTATAGGAAATGGAGAAATGCGAGCGCAGCAAGCACTTATACCAACACTCGATAATTTTGATTTTGATGCAAGATGTAGTGTCGTAGGATTTCAATTGATTCGATCTGCAAAACGTGAGGATCCAGTAATGAATACCAATAAAGGTGGAAAGTTCGATGGAAGATCTAAAGAGCTGATCAATATGGCAAAACCTGGTGATATCTACGTATTTGACAACATTCAATGTAAATGTCCTGGTGATGCAGCCAATAGAAAGCTTCCATCATCAGTTTATAAGATACAATAACATAACAACCATTGTAGTATGAAAGCGGTAAAACTATTTCTTCTTCTTCTCGGACTAGGCACATCACAATTGATGATGGGTCAGATCGCTGAAGAAATTGTAACAGAATCTTCAGCTCCGGAGGAATTGGAAGAAGTAATCATCACACCACTCGATGATATTGTAGAGAAGCGAATTCTCAATGAGCGTTTTGTCTTGCCCTATGAGCCAGTCAGAGAAGCAGATTTATTTTGGGAAAAGCGTATCTGGAGAGTACTGGATATCAGAGAGAAAATGAACAGTCCATTTTCTTATCCTGAGGCTCCATTCTTTGCTCTCATGGTGGATGGTGTAGAAAATGGTGATTTAACACCATATGCCGAAGAGACTTTCAAGACTCCTCTGGAACAAGAGGATCTCAATGGGATGCTGTTTAGTATTGACACTACATTTGTGACCAATCCTGATACCTATGAAGACGAAATGACTATCGTACAAAACGAGATTAATTTCGAAGACATCAAACGATTCAGGATAAAAGAAATCTGGTTTTTTGATGAGGAAAGTTCCACTATGAAAGTTCGGATCCTTGGAATCGCTCCGGTTCGTAATGTAAATGATGAGAACACAGGAGAATTTCTATTCGAACAGCCAATGTTTTGGATATACTATCCTGACGCAAGAGAATATCTTGCTCGGCATAAGGTATTTATCCCTGGAAACGATGCGAATCCTCTGTCATGGGAAGACTTCTTTGAGATGCGGCCTTTCTCAAGCTATATCTACAAAGAGTCTAACGTGAATGACTACAGATTGGAAGATTATCCATCGCTGGGAGGTGATGACCTGGCCAGTGGTATTCAAAGGTTGTTAGAATCAGAAAAGATCAAGGCGTCGATATTTAACTTCGAGCATGATCTGTGGAGCTATTAATTTAGCTCATCTTAAAATCTTAAAAAGAAATGTGCTATCATTCATTTGGTAGCACATTTTTTTTATCCCTCTGTATTAAAGGTCTGAATCCCAATCGTTTTAAGATCCAATTAGTGATTGTAAAGAGGATCGGTACCAATGGAAACTTAAATACCTCCATTAGAAAGATCAAATAGATAATCACGTACTCAAGGGCCACCACCCATAGATTTTCATGATATGGATCGTAGGCATAGTTGACATAAGTGAGACAGATTAGACCACTCCAAAACATGGGATATCTGTAGAAGGTGAAAACAGACAATAAGATCGGTATGGTCAAATACCAGGGATGTACCGTCGTGGCAAAAAATAGATAACAACTAAAGGCAAGGAGCATGAGCTCCAGCAGAGTCTTAAATCCTCTCGTCCGCTCCCTGTAGGACATATAGAGAATGATGAACAAGGTGACCATACTGAGCAATGGACCTGCCGTTTGAATGACATTATAGCCTTTGATCTGAAAACCCACCCATCGTACCAAGTAGTATATACTGGCATTGAACTCAAATTTTTGAAAATATAGATTGATACTGGCGAATAGATGCTGAATCAGTTCCTGGTCAATAAAGGGGAGAAATAGCAGGAGTAGCGTGACACAGAAAGTGATTCCTGCCGCAGCCAGATCCCGCACACGCATCCTCTTGAGAAAGAATGGCAGAAATAGCAAAGGCAGGAGCTTGGCTCCGACAGATAAGGCCATAAAAAAGCCAAAAAGTTTGTACCGTCTACGTACAAATGTCCATAGCGCTAAGACAAGAAACAGCACCATGATGGCTTCAAAGTGCAAATTGCCACAAAGCTCAATAATGATCAAAGGAT
The DNA here is from genome assembly GCA_050298535.1 of Saprospiraceae bacterium. Lineage (GTDB taxonomy): Bacteria > Bacteroidota > Bacteroidia > Chitinophagales > Saprospiraceae > JABDMH01. The sequence continues at coordinate 129,577 of JBNKUI010000105.1, read as the reverse complement.
TTAGTGCATACAGTAGGACCCGCCTTTGAGGTAGTCTTAGCAATTGCGTCAGCTTGAGCAGGAAATAAATAGTAACGGTTTCGGATATCAGAAAGATGGACTTGATAAATACTGCCGACCAGAAAAGGTTATTCTTAAAGATCCAGGCGGAGGCACTAAACACCATCTGGCATACCGGCGGATATATCGAATAGTAATCGGGTGAGTTCAGGTGGTCAAATAGTAGACCATACTTACCCGGATCATCTCCCAGGCTATTGAGAAATTGCGAAGGTGTATGTAAAAAAGGGCTTACACCATCAGTGATCAGATGGCCATCCCAAAGAAATCGATAAATATCATCCGAGAGATTGGGAAATGCGAATAGAAGCATAGCTCTACAAAGTACCGCACCGAAAATAAAGAACAACACATCCTCATGGCTCTTGTACATCCGATAGGTAAGGATGTATAATCCAAACAGTGGAGCATATAGGCCAAGAATGATGAGAATGTCATCCTGGTTTGGTACATAACCCAGAAGAGAAATGAATAGTAACCAAAGACTCAGGAGTAGATATTTCAAAGCTATCCTATCTTCAAGTGTTTGATAGAATATATAAAAATACCCCCATAGCCCAGAGCTAACATGGCATGAAATAATACCATGGAACGATCACCCAAATGAAAACCAAGCCCAATGGCAAAGATGAAATAGAGACAAAGCAGCCCCTCTAAAATGGTCGTAAGTTCCAACTTCCCGGACCGATATTGTCCTTTCTTGAACGTGTCTTTGAGACTACGAATATTAAACTTAGGGGTTCGTACAAATGCCGTTTTCTTGCCAATATATCCCTGTAGGACTGCAATGGAGTTGTGCAATGATAAGCCCATAGACATCGCCAGGAATACGGGAAAGAGGAACACAAATTTTAATACATCTTTGACAATCTTCTTATCAGGATTGGTGTACTGGTTGGTTACATTTGCCACAAAGTAAATGGCGATAATAGATAGTGTGCCAATGATAAAAATGGAGAAAACGCCCGAATTGATATGCACCTGCCTCAAAGCAAAGAGTAAGGGAACACTTAGTATACCCAGCATGAAAACAAAAATAAATAAGGTACTTCCCAAAAGATGAAACGTCGTATGAATCTTACTTGAAAATGGGATGGAAGACCGCCAGACCTTCGGGAGCATTTTCTTGGCTGTCTCGGCTCCGCCCTTCATCCAGCGATACTGTTGCGACTTGAAGCTACTCATCTCGGCAGGCAGCTCGGCCGGTGAACCGACCTCTTCCAGATATCTTATTTTCCAACCTTTTAGCTGCGCACGGATACTTAGGTCAAGGTCTTCAGTGAGCGTATCATCTGACCACCCACCCGCTTCATCAATCGTAAGTCTACGCCATATCCCAGCCGTACCATTAAATTGGAGCATATGATTACCTGCCAGTCGTCCTAACTGCTCGACCGTAAAATGGACATTGAGCTGCAGGGCCTGAAGGGTTGTGAGGAGGGAGTAGTTTTTATTGATGTGCTCCCATCGAGTTTGTACCACGCCAACATCTGGATTTTTGAAATAAGGCAGGGTACGGCGTAGAAAGTTAGGTCTTGGTAAAAAGTCCGCATCGAAGATTGCTATAAAATCTCCCTTAGCTTTTACAGTTGCTTCCTTTAATGCACCTGCTTTAAACCCCTTGCGGTTAGTTCGTTTTATCTGCTCTATTTGAAAGCCTTTTGATCTGTAATGTTCTACCTTGGCATGTACCAGGGCGACAGTTTCATCTGTCGAGTCATCCAGTACCTGTATCTCAAATCGGTCTTTGGGATAGTCTAGGGCACAGATGTTGTCAATCAATCTCTCAACCACATATTGCTCATTATAGATTGGTAGTTGAATGGTGACAAAAGGCAGGTTCTCCGGATCAAGTGAAGGACGGTCCGAAGAAGGCCTACTGTGGTAACGATTATAGAAATAAAGCAATTGAAACTGTAGCAGACAATATATTGTAATATACATCAAGGTGACTGTGTATAGAACAATGATAATATAATTGATAATCTGCATGTGGCCTTCTAATCTACAGTAATTTGAAAATGGTCCATAATATTTTATGACCAGCGAGGACGGTTCCTCTAATCGTTCCTGAAACTTTCGATACGCCGATTCGTTTACGATAGCTCACGGGAACTTCGGTACAGCGAAGGCCTTTTTTTGCTGCTTTGACTTGCATCTCCACGGTCCATCCAAAATCAGGATCCTTCATCTCAAGATCACAGAGCCGATCGTATCTAATGGCCCGAAATGGTCCCAAATCTGTGAAATGATACTTATAAATGAGCTTGATAAGATTTGTGGCTAGCCAGTTACCGAAAATCTGTTGCGGCATCATAGCACCTTCTTCCATGTGGCCTAAAGCACGGCTCCCAATGACCATATCTTGATTTTCTTCCACAATGGGTCGTACTACTTCTGACATTTCCTCTGGATGATCCGAATAGTCCGCGTCAAGAAATACTATAATGTCGGGTTTGACCTCCTTCTGGGCAATATATTCCAACCCCTTGAGACAGGCACTTCCATATCCTTTCCTTGGTTGATCAAGCACAGTAGCGCCACTTTGTAAGGCCACTTCCCGGGTCCGGTCAGTACTGGCATTATTGCATACTATCACCTCCCTCACCAGGGTATCCGGAATGTCGTTCAAAACCAGAGATATCGAAGCTTCCTCATTGTATGCCGGTATAACGACATCAATTATTTCGGGCATTGGAACTTATACTACTTAAGGTAAAAGTAACTCAATTAATAGACACTCATCGTGTGTTACAAGACACTTTTTCCTTTTATGGATGGAGTTGGTCCAATGACTTATGAGGTATAATATAGCCGGTATGAAAACGTTCTTTTCTTTTGGACCTCGCCAGCCGCGAGTGGGTAGGGGGATAAACCCTGTTTTTGAAACTATACACTCTATTAAAAGTGTACTTTTGCAGCAAAATCACAAATCTTCAGTGAATTCCGGATTAAAATTTCTTTCAAAGGTCACTTTGTTTTCATTGTTACTGGGCATATTCTACGCTTCCTGTACCAAAGAAGAATTTATTACTGATACAGATGCGGATATAGAGCTTTCAAGGGACACGATTACTTTTGATACCGTATTTACTGCAAGAGGAAGTGCTACAAGATCCTTTAAGATTTATAATCGCCATGACAAGTTTATAAGGATCAATAGCATTTCAATTGCAGGAGGGTCAGAGAGCGCCTTTCGGATGAATGTGGATGGGATCCCGGGGAATTCAATTAGTGATGTGGAAATACCTCCAGAAGATAGTATCTATGTTTTTCTAGAGGTGACAGTCGATCCGGATCAACCCCTATCTGTGAGCCCCTTTGTCATTAGTGATCAGATGCAAATATCAACCAATGGCAACCAACAGCAAGTCACATTGGAGGCCTGGGGACAGAATGCCAATTATGTACCCAACCGTTTTGCTTCTGGTAGTCAAAGTCTTTTTACATGCCAGATGAATGAATGGACATGGGACGACTCCAAGCCGTATGTCATATTCGGGGCATTGATAGTAGACAGTTGCACTCTTGTGATGCCACCGGGTACGCAGGTCTATGTACATGGTGGGTTTGGACGAACAGACAATGGAGGATTATATAATGACGGTGTACTGTATTTTTTCAGAAACGGCAAGCTGAGGATTGAAGGTACAGCGGAGGATCCTGTTGTCATCCAGGGGGACCGGCTTGAAGTTGAATTTGATGAAGAACCCGGACAGTGGGGCCGCATTCAGTTTGGACCACGTAGTCGGGGAAATAGCATTAATCATGCTGTCATAAAGAATGCGATCATTGGAGTATTGGTGGATTCACTGGCTGAGTTGACAATCAAAAACTCGCAGATATTCAACACATCCTCAAGTAACCTTGCTGGATATAGTGCTACAATTACTGCAGAAAATTGTCTCTTTCACACCAGTTATGGCAGTAACTGTGTGTCGCTAGTGCTGGGAGGATCCTATAATTTCAGCTATTGCACTCTGGCTAATTACTTCTCGCCCACTGAGGCACTTCGGGCCACAAACTTCACCTGCCTTGATGGCACACCACTTTGTACGGATCCCGTAGCTGCCCGTCTATCGCTAAACTTTAAAAACTCCATTATATATGGATCAACACGAGATGAGATTTCACTTGTGGATGCCGTGGGAGATCAAGACCCTACGTTTTTCCGGTATAAAATGGAAAATTGTATTGTGCGCGTAGATGAACTACTTGATGAGGGGGGAGTTCCTGATTTCTTCGATCATTGTGATCCCTGTCTCAATGGAGATAATAGTACTGTCCTTTTTCAGGATGTGGACAATTATGATTTTCACCTTGACAGCCTATCGATTGCGAAGGAAATGGCCACACCTCTCATCACTATACGTAGGGATTTAGAAGGTAATGACAGGGATTCGCAGAAGCCAGATATTGGATGTTATGAATGCATCCTGGACTAGCTCTTTTGACTACTCTAGACGCTAGACCCATTTGGGCCTTGCCGTTCCGATTTGCACCCTGGAAAGAATCAGCATTCCTATTACAAAGTACAGGGCTAGTACCAGGATACTGTTGCGCATGCCACCACTTAGCTGATCAATAAGACCAAAACTAAAAGTGCCAAACACAATCCCCAGCTTTTCCAACACTTCATAAAAACTAAAATAGGAGGTAGCCTCCTGTGTATGATCCTGGATCAATTTGGAGTAGGTGGATCTAGACATCGATTGAATTCCTCCCATGACCAAACCTACTGAAGCGGCAATCAGATAAAAAGATCCTTTACTCTGCACATAGTAGGCCAGCACGCAGATGATAACCCAAATAGAGAGCATTGCCATGAGTGATATCTTACTGCCCCTTATTTTAGAAATAAATGCGAATAGGTAGGCACCGGCAATGGCTACGATCTGCAGAATCAGTATGACTATTATGAGTTCAGAAGTGCCAAACTGTAGTTCTTTTTCCGCAAATGTTGCTGCCAGGTACAGCACCGTTTGTACCCCTGCACTATAGCAAAAGAAGGAGATGAGAAAGCGCTTTAGATTCTTTTGGGGCTTAAGATCTTTCCACACTTGTTTGATTTCATCGATACCCTTTTGTAGATCCCGGGTAGTCATACCCTTTTTACTTTGATCACGGGGCAATCGCCTGAAAGAGATTTGAGCAAAACCTAGCCACCAAAGGCCTACCATGACAAATGATATCCTGATGGCAAGCGTGTCGCTGCCCAGCCCAAACCATTGCGGATTCATAATCATCAGAAGATTTACAATCAGCAATAGAACACTTCCGATATATCCATAGGCAAACCCTTTTGCACTCACTACATCATATTTGTCAGGGGTAGTGATAATGGGCAGATAGGAGTTATAAAAAACCTTCCCACCATCAAAGCCAATCGTGGCTAGCATGAAGAATACTAGGGCAAAAAATACCTCAGCCATTCCCTGGAAGACAAAGAGGCCAATGCAGGCCAGAGACCCTACTAAGGTGAAAAGCTTCATAAAAGACTTGCGTCGGCCACTGGAATCAGCGATGCCAGACAGGGTGGGTAGCATAAGTGCAATCAACAGATATGCAAATGAGATGGAGTAAGCATAGAGTGAACTATTACTGATTTGCATACCCAAAAAATTGAGGTAATCATCTGTGACACGGATATAGTAATTGGGAAATACAGCCACTGATATCACAAGTGCATATGAAGAGTTAGCCCAGTCGAAAAGAGCCCATCCATTGATGGTCTTCCGGTCGTTGAGTGCTGTTGCAGAAGTACCTGTTTGGTGCATCCGATCAAGATAGTATTTATCCGAATATATGTGCTATATTGTACCGGAGCCAAAGCTGGTTTTTATACGATAGTCACATATCCCTGACTAATGCGAATACTGATTCTATCGCGTAATCCTGCATTATATTCTACTCAAAGCCTGGTAAGAGCCTCCTACCGGAGAGGCCATCAGATTAGAGTTGTGGATCATATGATGTGCGATCTTGAGGTGGCTCAGGATACGTTAAACATATACTACCGAGGTGAAATTCTCGATGGCTTTGACGCAGTAATTCCACGTATAGGTAGCTCAGTGACTGCAATGGGGACAAATGTTATTCGGCAGTTTGAGTTAAAGAATGTTTTTACCGCTACTCGGTCCGATTCAATACTCAAGGCACGTAATAAATGGAGATGTTATCAGTTGTTGGCAGCTCATAGCATTCCTATCCCGAAGTCTCTTCTGCCCAATTTCATGGAGCTAAACGAATCTCTCATAAAGTCAGGATTTGATACACCTTTGGTAGTGAAGTTGCTAGAAAGTACACATGGATTGGGGGTTATTCTTTCGGAGACTCATAACAATGCTATCAGTACGATTGAGGCTTTCTACCGACTCAAAGAGAAAGCCATGCTACAGCAATTTGTAAAAGAATCCAGTGGAGTCGATATACGTGTGCTAGTGGTAGATGGTCAAGTGGTAGCTTCTATGCGTCGGCAAGCGATGCAGGGCGAATTTCGGTCTAATCTTCATCGTGGAGCCACAGCAACTGTTGTTCGGTTGACAGAGCAGGAAGTCCTCCTCTCACGAAAAGTCTGTGAGTTATTAGAACTCGACATCGCAGGTGTGGACATTCTTAGATCCAGATCTGGGCCGCTCATCCTGGAAGTGAACTCTTCACCCGGACTGGAAGGGATCGAAACGGTCACCGGCTATGACGTTGCAGGAGACATCATTAAATTTGTGGAACGAAAAGTTAGAAAACTGAAAAAATTGGCACGCAAAGCTAGGTTATGAGTTTGGGGCTTACGATAAATGGTACGCATGTGCCTCCAGGATCGTCAGACATTGTGAGCCTACACGTCGGCAAGCTCCCCTCCGGAGCCAGGATCACCATTAAGACACACGTTTTTTGTGGCTCAAATCCAGGACCTACCGTTCTGCTGCTGGCTGGATTGCATGGTGATGAAATAAATGGCATTGAAATTCTGCGACGATGCTTGTCTAATGACATGTTTAGAAATCTTCGTAAAGGAAACGTTTTGGTCATCCCTATCCTAAATATCTATGGCTTTATCAACTTCTCCCGCGAAGTACCGGATGGTAAGGATGTAAATCGAAGTTTTCCAGGAAGTATGACAGGTTCCTTGGCATCAAGAGTCGCTCGTATACTCACCAAGAAAGTGCTGCCGATCATTGACATGGCATTGGATCTCCATACAGGAGGAGACAATCGGTTTAATTATCCACAGATACGTTATACTCGAAATGATTCAGCTTCTCTGGCGCTAGCCCGTGATTTCGCCACGCCTTTCGTGATCGAAAAGGGAGTGATACCTAAATCTCTGCGTAAAATGGCCAAGGAGCAGAAAATACCAATGTTAGTGTTCGAGGGGGGAGAGGCCTTGCGACTAGATGGTTTTGTCATCGAAACGGCTATGAAAGGTATAAGTAGGATGTTTGCCAGGCAAGATATGCTCCATGAGGTAAACAATCCGCGGCCAGAACATCTCATTCATTTTAAAAAAACATCGTGGATCAGAGCGCGTCAGGCGGGTATTTTCATATGGTCTAAGAAATCCGGAACCCAAATAGTAAAAGGAGAGATTCTGGGCAGTATCTATGACCCTTCAGGTAGCACACGTGTGCCTGTTGTCGCTTCCAGAGACGGATATATCTTAGGACACAATAATACTCCTGTGGTTCATCAGGGAGATGCATTGTTTAATGTGGGATACGAGTCAGAAATCATGAAGCTATGATGAAATGGTTGATTGTCACAATTCTGATATCAATATCTGTCCACTCGTGGCAGAGTGGCCTTCGTGCCAAAATCGAGAGTATTCTTCAGGATCCCTGTTTTTCATCTGCAAGTGTGGGTGTTAGTGTATGGGATCTTTCTACGGGCCAAAGCCTTTATGATTTTGACGCGCAGAGGGCATTGCCACCTGCTTCTACCTTGAAGATTTGGACGACTGCTATGGCATTGGATGTTTTGGGTTCGGAATTTCGATTTAAGACCGAATTGAAGGTATCAGGGACAATCCGTCAGGATACGCTCTTCGGTGATATCGTCATCGTCGGTGGAGGAGATCCTTCGTTGGCATCACAATATTTTGACCAAAGTCTGGATCAGCTATTGGAACGGTGGGTGAGTAAAATTCAGCAGACTGGCATACATCATGTGACGGGCTCGGTGATCGCAGATGCTTCGCTTGTCTCTCCGGATTTGATAGCACCGACCTGGCCTTATCAGGATCTGGGCAATTACTATGGAGCTTATCATTCTGGATTGAATGTCCATGACAATCAGTTTTACCTTCGCTTCGGGCAAAATTACCGTGAAAATCAGAGGGTGCCTATCGATGCCATCTATCCAGAAGTGCCGGATTTGGAAATTAGAAGCCTGGTACGAACGGGTCCTTCCGGCAGTGGAGATCAGGCATATATTATGGGTGGCCCTTATCAAGAGAAGCGTTATGTGCAGGGTACTATTCCTCCTGGTAGTGGTACTTTTCGTATTAAGGGCTCATTGCCTGATCCTGGTAAATTTCTGGCGTATCATCTAGTGCACCGTTTACAGGACGGTTCGATCACTTGCCAGGGAGGACCCATATCTGCAGTAGAGCCAGTTCCTTTGCAAGATGGTCATCTGCTGGATGAATGGCAATCTCCTCCGTTGCAAGATATTGCGAGAGTGACAAATCAGCGAAGTGTAAATCTTTTTGCGCAGTCCCTGGGAATAACGGCAGCACAACAAAGTGACTTTCATGACCTATCTCTCTATTGGGAAAATCAGGGAATTGACATGACGGGCGTGAGGACAAGCGATTTTGCCGGTTTGTCTCCGGATAATGCCGTTACCTCAAAGTCCATGGTGCAGATTCTTTCGTTAATACACAGTGATCCCACGAGATTTGACGCTTTTAAATCAACGCTGGCGGTTGTCGGAAAATCCGGAACGTTAAGTAGTCTCCTCAAAAACTCTCCAGCCCAAGGGAACATATATGCAAAGAGCGGTTTAATATCCGGTGTCAGATCGTATGCAGGATACATCCGGAGACAGGACGGACATTGGATCGCTTTTTCGGTGCTTACACAAAATCCATCCTGCGGAGGATATGTTATCCGAAAGAAATTAGCACAATTAATGGAGACCGTGTATCTTTCGACATAGTAAAACAAGCTGCATGTTACATCTGCCAAGGGGTATGTTCCTACTTATACTGTCATTCAGTGTTTTTGCTTGTTATAATGCACCTACAGGGTCTGATCACAGTACTTCTGATGAAGGTCTTATTGGTGAAGAGGCTAATTGGAGTGAGGAAGGAGACTTCGAAGAGAAGGTATCTACTTACGAGGACGATGATCGGGATATCTGGCAAAAGCCTGAGCGTGTCATTGATCTGATGGGACCTCTGGAAGGAAAAACTGTAGTAGATATTGGTGCAGGAAGTGGATATTTTGCCTTCCGATGTGTTCCAGAGGCGGAGAAAGTCATTGCAGTAGACATTGATCCGGACTTCGTAGCCTTTCTAGAGAATAAAAAAGCTCTTCTGTCGCAGAATCAGCAGGAAAAGTTTGAGGTACGCCTTGCAAGTCCGGATGATCCTATGTTGGATGATAACGAGGTGGATGCAGTACTCTTAGTGAACACCTACGCCTATATCGAAAATCGCATTGCTTACTTCAAAGCCTTGAAGCCCAAGATTCGGGAAAATGGAAAAATAGTCATCATTGAATTTAAAATGAAAACTATTCCCAATGGTCCACCCCCAGAGGAGAAAATAGCCATGCATCAGGTGGAACACGAACTGCAACAGGCTGGCTATGATCGCATATCAACGGATGATCAGACCCTCGACTACCAATACATTATCACGGTTCAGCTGTAAGAATTATTAATTTCTCAGCAGTAGTTTTTCTCGTTCGGGTCCAGTGGAGATCATAGAGAACCCAATGCCAATTTCTTTTTCAAGGCCATCAATATATTCGACAGCTTTCTTTGGCAAGTCCTCAATTTTCTTGACGTCGGCCAGGCTGGAGTTCCATCCCTCATAGGTAGACCATACAGGTTTCAATTCATCACTAACCTCAAAAGGTAGTTTGTCGATAATACCTTCTTCCGTTTGATAAGCGGTTGAGACACTGATTTCTTCGAATGAGTCAAGAACGTCGATCTTGGTCATGACAAGTTGAGTGACTCCATTGATCATGGTAGTATATCGCAGTTGGGGGATATCCAGCCATCCACATCTACGGGGTCGGCCGGTAGTGGCTCCAAACTCCATACCCAGTTGGCCTAGTTTTTCACCGGTGGCGTCAAATAACTCTGTGGGGAACGGACCAGCTCCAACGCGTGTACAATAGGCTTTTGTAATACCAATCACTTCTCCAATTCTTGACGGAGAAATTCCCAGACCCGTGCAAGCACCCGCCGTTACGGTGTTGGAAGAGGTCACATAAGGGTAGGTGCCAAAATCAATATCGAGCATACTACCCTGGGCTCCTTCCGCCAGCACTTTTTTTCCAGCATTCAGGGCTTCGTTCACGTAGTATTCACCATCAATCCGGGGCAGACTCTTCAGTACTTCTATTTTCTCAAACCACTTTTCTTCTTCTGCAGCCAGATCAAAATCAATTTTCGGATATATCTTTAGTAGACCCAGATGTTTATCCTTTAGAGCTTCATATTTTGCTTCAAAATCCGCTGTATCGAGATCACCTACTCGCAATCCATTTCTACCGGTCTTATCCATGTAGGTAGGACCGATACCGCGCAGGGTAGATCCTATCTTTTTCGCACCCTTATAAGCTTCCGATGCTGCATCGAGCATCCGGTGTGTAGGTAGTATGAGGTGTGCTTTACGAGCTACCAGAAGATTAGAATTCAGTGTAACACCTGCACCGAGTACATCATCAATTTCTCTCGCCAGAGTGATTGGGTCGATCACGACACCATTGCCAATGACATTAATGAGGTTGTCTCTGAAAATACCTGAGGGAATCGTGTGAAGTACATGCTTCTTCCCACCAAACTTTAAAGTGTGCCCAGCATTGGGGCCTCCCTGAAATCGACAAATTATATCATATTTAGGGGCAAGGAAATCCACAATCTTACCTTTGCCTTCATCTCCCCATTGAAGGCCAAGTATTACATCTACAGCCATTGATTGAATTAAACGTATCTGGTAAACAGCAAATATAGTAAAGATCTATCCCCCAGTATACCCTACTGATAGATTTTGAGATAGGGGAGAGCTCAAGGTTTTGTAGGTGGGTTGTCACAGGCACCAACACAGTCGCCGTAGAGATTTAGGGCATGGTCAGTGACCGTGAATTGCAGAATATCTCCCATCGTATCCTTAATCTGCTGAATGCGTGGATCACAGAACTCCACCACTCTACCGCAATTATTACATATCAGATGATCGTGCTGCTTGTATCCGTGCGACTTTTCATATTGCGCCAAATTCCGGCCAAACTGATGCTTTTTTATCAAGTCACAAGTGACGAGGAGTTCCAGCGTATTGTAAACTGTGGCCCTACTCACCCGATAGTTCTGATTTTTCATATGAATGTATAGCGCCTCTGCATCAAAATGATCAGTACGACCATAGATTTCCTCTAGGATGGCAAATCGCTCAGGGGTCTTTCGCAACCCCTGCTTCTCAAGATGCCCTGCGAAAATTCGCTTTACCTCCTCAACTACATCTGGTTTTGTTATTTGATCTGCCATCTTGCTAATTGAAATTACTCGATTCTGGTTACGGTTGAGATGCCATCCAAGGCTTTCAAGGTGACTATTACCTGATTTAGTTGGTTTGTGTTGCTTACGATCAAGCTTACCTTCCCCTCAAAATATCCTTCATTTCCCTCGATCGAGAAGGAGCGAATGTTCATACCCAATTTGCTGGATATGGCACCAGTCACCTTTTCAATAACACCAGGACCATCATCAACGCCAGTGATTACCAAGTTAGCAACAAATTCTTTGGCAATATCGTTTACCCATTCTGCTTTTAACATCCGATATCCAAAGTTGGTCATGAGATGTTCAGCATTGGGACAGGCTGTTCTATGAATCTTGATGCCTGCTCCCGATGTGACAAATCCAAAAATATCATCCCCCAGCACTGGGTGACAACAGTTTGACAGATCATAATCATAGTGATCTCCGGGTTCACCATTAATCAGTAGCAAGGGTTTAGTACCGTTGCTTTTGGTGGTTTTCCGAGGTAGTATGGGCTGTGCCGATGGTTTGACTTTAGGGGTCTCAAAGACGAGTCTTCCATGTACTGCCCGGTAATGCTTAAGATCCGAAAGATTCACGTGCGAGTTATAGATGGCAGCATACAGATTGAGCCGATTCTTAAACCCATAATGTTTTGCGATAGCATCAGCATTGACCTCCAGATCGAGTTTCATATGTTTAAGCTTCCGCTCAAGTATCTCCTTACCGAGGGCACCCACTTTTTTGAGATTCTCCTTAAGTGCCGACTTTATTTTGGATTTGGCGCGGCCGGTCACTACCAGCTTGAGCCAGTCTTCATTAGGTTTCTGAAGCTTGCTGGTATTTACTTGTACCTGATCTCCGTTTTTAAGCTCATGCCCCATCGGTACCAGGCGATTGTTTACTTTAATGGCGTTGGCATGGTATCCGATATCTGTGTGAATGCTAAAGGCGAAATCCAAAGCGGTTGCCCCCTTGGGTAGTACTTTCATATCACCCTGAGGTGTGTATACAAAAATCTCCTCACTGAATAGATTACTTTTGAAGTCCGATACAAATTCCAGGGCATCTTTGTCCCCATCATCCATCATGTCCCGAATGTTGTCTAGCCAGCTTTCATAAATGTCTTGTTGATTAGTGACTTCCTTATACTTCCAGTGGGCCGCAAAACCTCGCTCTGCAATCTCATCCATGCGTTCACTGCGGATCTGTACCTCTACATACCGACCCTTGGGGCCTATCACGGTGGTGTGCAGTGATTCGTAACCATTCGACTTGGGAGTTGTGATCCAATCCTTTAGTCTCTCAGGAATGGGTGTGTGTACATCAGTAACGATCGAATACACTTGCCAGCAAACAGGTTTCTCCTTGTGTGACGGCACGTCTACAATAATTCTTACGGCAAACAGGTCATAAATTTCTTCAAAAGGGACTCCCTTCTTCTTGATCTTATTATATATGGAAGAAATCGACTTGGGCCTACCCAGTATCCGATATTTTACGTCCAGCTCATCGAGTTTTGTTTTCAGCGGCTCTATAAATCGCTTCACATAGAGATTTCGCTGACGTTTGGTTTCCTGTAGCTTTCGGGCAATTTCATTGTACCTATCTCGCTCAATGATCTTCATACAAAGATCCTGAAACTCAGTTTTAATATTATATAATCCCAGACGATGTGCCAGAGGTGCATAAATGTAGCTGGTCTCTGAGGCAATCCTTAGTTGCTTGTGCTTTGGCATAGCACCTAGGGTCCGCATGTTATGCATGCGATCCGCCATTTTGATCAGTACTACTCGCACATCGTATATCAGTGTACTGAGTACTTTCTTGAAGTTTTCAGCCTGAGCAGTCGTGGGATTGAAGTCACTTTTCAATTTAGTGAGCCCATCGACAATGTTGGCGATCTTGTCACCAAACTGATTGCGGATGTCTTCTAGGGTGACATTCGTATCTTCTACCACATCATGCAAAAGAGCCGCTACAATGGCCGTTGGGCCCAGGCCAATCTCCTCCGAGCAAATCCGGGCTACTTCAATAGGATGCAGGATGTACGGTTCCCCAGATTTTCTCCGTTGCTTGCTGTGTGCATCCACAGCGATCTCATAGGCCTGACGAATATTACGACGGTCTACATCATCCATGCGTGATTTGATGGACTTGAGCAGCTTCCGATAGGCTGATTGGATCAACCTTCTCTCTTCCGTCGTATTTGTTACTGTGTCAGGCATACACTTTTTTGATCTAACACTATTATCAACGAATGATATAGTAAGTTGGTTTCCAGACAAATCTAATAGATTTTTTAGTTCATCATTCTTATTCATAAACTAGTAGCCGGTAGGTTAGGTGTAAATCAAAAAGATTATATCTTTGCATCGCTTTTTTAAATACGTGGTTTCAAAGTCAGTTTGACAGACCACAAAAGATGCGGGTGTGGTGGAATTGGTAGACACGCTAGACTTAGGATCTAGTGCCGCGAGGCGTGGGGGTTCGAGTCCCTTCACCCGCACATTTTTCCTTCAAGTGGTAAAAGAGGAACCTAATTTCCAAATAAGAAGTATAGTCAGTAATCTTTTATGCCACGATCAATGGCCCTATGGCCTGTAAACTATTTTAAGAATGAGTATCACGAGAAATGAAAAATCGGCCAATGAAGTCGAACTCGTACTGCAACTTCCCGTCTCTGATTATGAACCCCGGCTAAAATCTGAACTTCAGAAGTACAGACAGAAGGCAAATATGAAGGGTTTCAGAAAGGGAAAGGTACCTGTCAGCGTCATCAAGAAGATGTATGGAAGGGGGATTCTGGCCGACCTCATCAATGAAATGTTGCAGAAAGAACTTTCAGGATATATCACGGATGAAAAATTAGATATCCTGGGACAGCCAATACCTTCTGAGAGTCAGGAGACTTACGATTTTGAGATCAACAATCTGGTCGATTTTGAATTCCGTTTTGATGTAGGACTGGCACCTGATTTTGAAGTGGCAGGTATCGAGGGAGAAGCATATGAGCAGCTTAAGGTGGAAGTCACGGATGAAATGATTGATGATGAACTGCAGGCTACTCAGAAGCGTGCTGGTAACATGGAAAATCAGGAATCTGATTTTGAAGAAACCGACAGTATCACCTTCAATGCCAAAGAACTGGAGGGAGATACGTTGAAAAACAAAGGTTTTGAAACATCATTCAAGGTGCTGATATCGGATATTCAGAACGATGAACTTCGGAAAAAGGTGCTTGAATCCAAAGTGGGAGACGCCGTTCGCTTCGATATTTTCGAGCTGGAGAAAGATAAGACAGATGAATATGTCCGCAAATACCTTCTACAGCTGGATGAAGAGGAAATGGATCGAGAGGTGGGCCGTAATTTCGAGGCCACGATCGAGCAGGTGGATCGGCTTATTCCTGCTGAGCTGAACGAAGAATTCTTCAATAAAGCTTTCGGTGAAGGGGAAGTGACTAGTGAAGAGGAGGCGAGAACCAAGATCAAAGACCATATTGCTAATATGTACAAGGGGCAGTCAGAGGCACTTTTATATAGATCATTTCAAGAACGCCTCCTGGAATTGAATTCTCCGTCGCTACCAGATGGATTTCTGAAGCGTTGGTTGAAGAGTGGTCAGGAAACGGTCACTGATGAGGATCTCGATAAGCAGTATCCCGATTTTGAAAAAGGCCTGCTTTGGTCTTTGATTGAGCGTAAGGTCGGAGAGAAGTTTGAAGTTGAAGTGGGTGTAGAGGATGTCCGACAGGCAATGAGGGATCAGCTTAAGCAATATATGGGAGGATATGCAGTAGAAGACTCTATGCTGGATGGTTATGTGGACCGAATGATGCAAAATCAGGAGCAGGTAGAAAAAGTTTTTCAGGAAAAGCGATCTGACAAGATCTTCGAAGCACTGAAAGAGGCAGTCACAATCGAGGAAAAATTTCTACCCTTGGATGTGTTTGAAGCAAAGTTGCAAGAGGCCAGAGCCGCCAGTCAGCCGGACACTTCTGCGGAAGAGGAATGACTTTTGAAAACATTTTAGGGATAAATCGATTTATATAGTTTGATTTTCAGTTAAATCATAGATATTCCTACAAATACACAAACGATATGTTTCATCAAGATGAATTTAGAAAGTATGCTGTAAAGCATCTCGGAATGGGGGGAGCCACCCTCGATAAATTTATGGAGACTTCGGTTCCCAATATTCATGGATTTACACCACATGTCATTGAAGAAAGACAGATGAATGTAGTCGGAATGGATGTGTTCTCAAGACTGATGATGGATCGCATCATCTTCATGGGTGTTCCAGTGACCGACTATGTAGCCAATGTGATTCAGGCACAGTTGCTGTTCCTGGAGTCCACCGATCCGAAGCGAGATGTGCAGATGTTCATCAATAGCCCGGGAGGATCTGTCATAGCAGGTCTGGGTATTTACGACACCATGCAGTATGTAGCTCCTGATATTGCCACGATCTGTACTGGCCTGGCGGCTTCAATGGGTGCAGTCCTGCTATCGGCGGGTACCAAGAGTAAGCGAACCGCTCTGCCTCATGCCCGGGTGATGATTCACCAGCCTTCAGGAGGTATGCAGGGTCAGTTTACAGATATGGAAATCACGTACAATCTGACCAAGTCTATGAAGAAGGAGCTCTACGACATCCTGGCTTCACATACCGGTCAGGACTATGATGTCATAGAAAGAGATTGTGATAGAGACAATTGGATGACCTCTACTGAGGCCAAGGAATATGGTCTCGTGGATGAAGTACTGGCCCGCGCGGATAAAGCCGAGAAAGAAGAAAGTTAATATTTCCCATTTTCAGGGTATTTGTCTAATTAATGCGAAACGTCATCACGCATATTTGCATACATTTGCAGATACACATCAGAATATATGGAAGATAAAGCAGTAAGGTGTTCATTTTGTGGGAGAGATAAGGGGGAAGCACTGATCCTGATTGCAGGAATTGATGGACACATTTGTGAGGTATGTGTAGAGCAGGCTACAGATATTGTCAAGGAGGAGCTATTCTCCAATAAAGACAAGGATAAGAGCAAATTTCTCTTACCCTCCAATCTTACGCCTCAAAAGATCAAGGAATATCTTGATGAATATGTGATAGGGCAGGACGATGCCAAAAGGTATATGTCGGTGGCGGTGTATAATCACTACAAAAGGATAGGTATTGATTTCAAAGATGATGTGGAAATCGAAAAATCCAACATTCTTTTCGTGGGTCGTACCGGTACAGGAAAAACACTACTGGCTAAATCAATTGCTAAACTGCTCAATGTGCCATTTGCTATTGTGGATGCCACGGTATTTACAGAAGCCGGATATGTGGGTGAAGATGTGGAAAGCATTCTGAGTCGACTGCTTCAGGTGTGTGATTACAATGTGCAGGCAGCAGAAAAGGGAATCGTATATATCGACGAAATCGATAAGATCGCACGTAAAAGTGATAATCCTTCGATCACCAGAGATGTTTCTGGTGAGGGAGTACAGCAAGCCCTCCTCAAGATGCTGGAGGGTACCGATGTCAATGTACCCCCGCAGGGTGGGCGTAAACATCCTGAGCAAAAATTGATCAAGGTGAATACCGAGAATATCCTGTTTATATGCGGTGGTGCTTTTGACGGAGTGGAGAAGTTGATTGCCAAGCGACTCAATACCCAGGTGATTGGATACAACTCAAAGGAGAAACAGATGATCGATCGCGACAACCTCCTTCAATATGTGAATCACCTCGATCTTCGACACTATGGATTGATACCCGAGCTCCTGGGAAGACTACCTGTGTTGACTTATCTGAATCCATTGGACAAAGATGCATTGCAGACGATTCTTACGGATCCCAAAAATGCACTGATAAAGCAATACAAGAAGTTATTTCTGCTGGAGGGCATAGAATTTAAGATCACCGAGGGAGCACTCTCCTATATAGCTGAGAAAGCCCTTGAGTATAAGCTGGGGGCCAGAGGATTAAGATCCATTTGTGAAGCAGTGATCACTGATGCCATGTATGAACTTCCCTCAAAGAAAGATGTGAAGCTATTCGAGGTAGACCTTCGGTATGTAAAGGAAAAACTAAGCAAATCCAAGCTATCCAAGCTGAAAGTAGCTTCCTGATTTAGGTTAAAGAACACTTAATTGTACACCTGGAAGTGATCGCATTTTCCACGCATACGTTCTTTTGAAGAAATGCGAGCAAACCTACTGGAGTTGAACATCTTACGGAAAAAGTGTAATTTTGCATCCCTATGATTAGAAGGTACCTAAAATCAGGTCTGTTTTTTGTTCTAATTGCTTTAGTGTCAATGTCTTGCCGCACAGAATTTGAACGGGTGCGGACTAGCACAGACCCTGAAGTGATTTACGAGAAAGGCATGGAGTACTTTGATAATGGGGAATATCTGCGTGCACAGACCCTATTTGAAGTAATAGTCAATAGCTTTAGAGGCTCTGCCAAGGCAGAAGAACTGGCATTTAAGTATGCATATACTCATTACTATCTGAATAGCTACCTCCTGGCATCTCACTACTTCGAAAACTTTTCTAACACATACACCTCAAGTGATAAACGAGAGGAAGCAGACTACCTCAAAGCCTATTCTAACTATCTGTTGTCTCCTAATTATAGATTGGATCAGACCTATACGATTAAGGCAATAGAGCAGTTTCAGTTGTTTATCAACTCATATCGTAATAGTGATCGGGTGGCATCAGCCAATGAGCTCATTGATGAATGCCGCAAGAAGTTAGAAAAGAAGGAATTTGAACAAGGCAAGCTATACTTCAATTTGAAGGACTACAGTGCAGCTGTGCATACATTTGAAAACCTGCTGAAGGATTTTCCCGAGACGGGTGATGCAGAAGAAATACGTTTCCTAATCTTGCAGTCAGCCTTCCTGTATGCAGAAAACAGTTTCTACGAATTGCAAAAAGAACGGTATGAATTAGCCGTCGAAAAATATAACGACTTTCATCGAAAATTTCCGGCCAGCAAATATATCAATGAAGCAAGAGATATGCTTCGTATGAGTGAGGCCAAACTTAAATCTTTCTCAACATGACAGATATCAAATCTAAAGTTCAGGGATATAACCCTTTTGCTCAGGCCAGAGATATTGGTGAACTGGTAGAAAAGACCGGTAACATCTATGAAGCCCTGGCAATCATCAGCAAGCGAGCTAATCAACTCAATGTGGAGATTAAGCATGAGCTTTCGGAAAAATTGGACGAGTTTGCCATTGCTTCGGACACCATTGAAGAGGTACACGAGAACAAAGAGCAGATAGAGATCTCCAAATTTTATGAGAGACTTCCTAACGCGGCTTTGATCGCAACGGAAGAGTTTTTAGATGGAGAAATAAACTATCGTTACAAGGAGCAATACCGCAACGATAACGAGGATTACGACAAATTCTAGCACATCGAATCCGGTGTCAATGAAATGTTGAAGGGCAAGAAAATCTTAATCGGAATCACTGGTAGCATAGCTGCCTACAAATCCGCTTTTCTTGTTCGATTATTGGTGAAAGAAGGGGCTGAAGTCAGAGTGATTATGACCGAGGCCTCTACGCATTTTATTACACCACTTACATTATCCACCCTTTCCAAGTCTGAAGTACTTACATCCATTAGTGATGAGCATGGCTGGAACAATCATGTAGAACTTGGGCTCTGGGCTGATCTGTTTTTGATTGCACCTTGTAGTGCTAATACCTTATCGAAGATGGCCAGTGGAATGTGCGACAATATGCTGTTGGCCTGCTACCTTTCCAGTAGAGCTCCCGTGTATGTGGCACCGGCAATGGATGAGGATATGTGGAAGCACCCATCTACTCAACGCAATCTTTCCCAGTTACAGGGAGATGGGGTGCGGGTCATACCTGTGGGTTCAGGAGAATTGGCTAGTGGACTGGTGGGACCAGGACGCATGGCAGAGCCTGAAGATATATTATCTACATGCCATTCCTTCTTTGGGGAGAAGCAGGATCTTGTTGGCTACAAGGCAGTAGTGACTGCAGGACCTACCTATGAAGACATAGACCCTGTCCGATATATTGGCAACCGATCCAGCGGTAAAATGGGTGTAGCCATTGCAGAATCGTTGGCAGCGAGAGGTGCCGAAGTGCATCTGGTACTGGGACCCACGCAAATCAGTGTTGCCAGTCATAAAAAGATAAGGGTCGCACATGTTCGTAGTGCCGCTGAGATGCTGAAAGCAGTAGAAAGGGTCTGGGATTCAGTCGATATTGGAGTCATGGCGGCTGCAGTTGCTGACTATACACCAGCCATGGTGGCAAAGGAGAAGATTAAGAAAAAGGAGGGACCACTTTCGCTAGAGCTGGGCCGGACAGCGGATATTGCTGCCACAATAGGCGCCAGAAAACAAGCGCATCAGATCTCAGTGGGATTTGCTCTGGAGACCGAAGATGAAGAGGTGAACGCACAGGAAAAATTGAGTCGAAAGAACTTTGACCTCATTGTCTTGAATTCGCTAAATGATCAGGGAGCCGGATTTGCCCATGATACCAACAAAGTCACTTTATTTGGAAAGCATGGCTTTAAAAAGCAATTTGAATTGAAGCAAAAGACTGAAGTCGCAAATGACATCGTTAATCAAATAGCCCAATTGGTCAGTAGTAAAAAGTGAGTCACGTAACGAAAATGAGACAAATAACCATCCTTTCCACCTTGTTGGTGCTACTGTGTTTTGCACCTGGCAAGGCGCAGGAGTTTATCTTTGATGTAGAGGTAAATGCACCAACGTTACAAACTACGGATCCTCGACTATTCGATGATCTGGAATCTACACTCAATGATTTTCTCAACAATCGACGCTGGACCAATGAAATATATGAAGAGCACGAACGGATCAAATGCAATCTGATTCTTACTATCAGTAGTGAGCTATCCAGTAGTGCGTTCTCAGCTGACCTTACTATACAGGCGATTCGTCCTGTCTTTGGTAGCAATTACGAGACGAGTCTTCTAAATCATGTAGACAAAGAATTTACCTTTCAGTTTGATCAGAGTACACCGGTCGAGTATAGTGACAATCTGTACACCAGCAATCTTACCTCTGTATTGGCTTTTTATGCCTACTACATTCTTGGGTTGGATCATGATTCTTTTTCGTTGTACGGCGGAGATCGATTTTTTCAATTAGCCAATGAAATCATCAATATCCTGCCACCTGAGTTTGCTACAGATTCAAAATCAGGATGGAGCAGTCAGGCCAATGGCCGAAATCGGTACTTTATGATTGAAAACATCCTCAGTCCGCGGACCCGACCTTTTAGAAAGGCTATGTACACCTACCATCGTATGGGTCTGGACATGATGCATCAGGACCCAACGGCAGGTAAGGCATCTATGGTCGAAGCACTCAAGGAGATGGAGGGAGTGAGTAAAAGCTATCCCAATTCGATGATCATTCAGATGTTTGCCAATGCAAAAGCTCAGGAAGTGACTGAAGTATTTGCCGTAGCTGACCGAACCGAAAAAAATGAGGTATACCGGATCATGACAACAATAGATCCCTCCAATCGGAACAAGTACACACCCATTAGACGTTAAGAGTTACAGCATGAGAAGGTTAGCGATTTTTGCATCAGGAACAGGCTCCAATGCAGCGAAAATCATTTCCCATTTTCAGGGAATTGAAGACATTGAGGTATCACTCATTGTCAGCAATAGCCCGAAGGCCGGGGTACTTACTATAGCAGAGCAGGCTGGAGTACCTTCCATGATTATTGATCGCTCTTTTTTTTACGATTCTAATCAGCTGGTATTTGAGCTAAAGCAAAGAAGTGTTGATTTCATTGTGCTGGCCGGTTTCCTTTGGCTGGTCCCATCTTACCTGATTAAGGCATTTCCGCGAAAGATTGTCAATATTCATCCGGCATTGTTGCCCAAGTACGGTGGAAAGGGAATGTATGGTATGCACGTACATCGAGCCGTGAAGGCTAATAATGAAAGGGAAAGTGGTATTTCTATTCACTTTGTCAATGAGCGTTTTGATGAAGGAGCTGTGATCTTTCAGGCTTCCTGTAATATTGATCCGGTAGATAGCCCGGAAGTGATTCGCGAAAAAGTCCTTACCCTGGAGCATAAGTATTTCCCACTCGTAGTGGAAGACGTAATACGTAAGCAGGTAGCTTCTAAGTCATTTTAAAAACAGTACTCCGGCAAATCCGTCCCGTATCGATAATTATATCCCGCCAGACCCTGTAGCCCCCCGGTATGCACCATACAGAGGGTGTCCCCTTTCTTAAAGTATCCAGCTTCGATCAATTGGTAGAGGTAGTACATCACACGACCATTGTAGATAGGGTCCAGTAGGATACCATGTTCTCCATAAAATTGTCTTATGAAGTCTTCTACATCCACAGATCGGCTGGCAAACCTTCCCAGGCTTCCGCAGTGAAATTGCCATCTTGGATCCGCTACTCGCTCAGGGGCTGGATCGGTTCCTTCTACCCAGATGTTTTGATCGTTCTGACCCTTAAGTACAGAGACGGCAAGCAATTTTTCGTCTCCTTGCAGTCCCTGATAGATACCCGTTGCCGTGCTCCCGGTACCCACAGGACATACCCAATACTGTATCGACCCGTCGATCTGATGATGTACTTCATCCGTGAGTTCTTTGATGCCTTTTGCGGCCAGGCTGTGGTGCCCTCCTTCCGGTATGAGATATGCATTAGGATACTCTGCTGCGATCAAGTCGAGGAAATCTTTGTCAAATCGACTGCGATACGTCGATCGGTCCAGAGGTATAAGATGCATACCCCAGTTACAGATCTGTTTGATGGTTGGACTTAGAGGATCAATTTCACCTCGTATGAAGGCCAGGGTCTTTACTTGCAGTTCATGACCCACTGCCGCCAATGCAAAGAGATGATTTGAGAAGGCTCCTCCGAAGCTGATAAATTGATCCACGTTGGATGTTCTTCCCTGGTTCAGGTGGTATTTTAGTTTTCGAAATTTGTTGCCTTGAGCGGGGCCACCCATCAGATCATCCCGCTTCAGATACAGGCATATTTCGTGACGGTCCAGGAAATAAGAAGACAACTTCTCCAATGGGGTTGGCAACTTATCGGACCACAGCACGTTCATCATATTGAGGTAGGTGTTTATCAGCATTATCTCTGCAATAATATCATTATGGATCCAAATACCATATCGTTCAGCCCGGAGGAAGAGCGTATGCACTTCTGGACCCATCTGTTGGGCGTACTATTCGTATTGGTCTTTGGTCCGATTCTGATATTTAAGGGTTGGCATAGTAGTTCACTCTTGTCTGGCCTGGTCGTATATAGCATTACATTCCTCGGTGTATTTGTAGCCTCTAGCCTATACCATCGGGAGATGGATCTGGATCGAAAAAAACAGTGGCGGAAAGCCGATCATATTGCGATCTATTTCTTCATTGCCGGTAGTAATACACCTTATCTACTGGAGTATACCCAGGGATCATCCGGATGGTTTTTTCTGGCGGGAATGTGGTTATTGGTGTTCATTGGACTATATCTCAAGCTGGGATTTGTGAAAGTACCGGATTGGATTTCGCTGATATTTTACCTGCTGATGGGATGGCTGGGTGTTGTCACAGTGTACCTGATTTTCGATGCGGTCAGGCCACTGACATTCATGCTTATTGTGACAGGGGGAATCCTATACACGATTGGTGCGTACTTCTACAGTCGCGACATCAATAAATGGTTTCACACCATCTGGCATGTCTTTGTATTGCTGGCAGCCCTGGTACATTTCATGGCCATTTTTCACCAGGTCAGCTCGGCCGGTTTATCGGTCTAAATTTCAGATCATCACTGGATTTCAGCGGCAAGATCACACGAGCTTGTGGTTTCAACAAAAACCTAGGGTTTCAGTACAATCAGTCGTTTGGTAACGATTTTTTTATCATTTCGGTCCAGTATACTATACAGATAGGTCCCTTTGGCAAGCTGCCCGATATTAATTTCGACGGTACGTTCCTGACCAATCGTATAAGGCCTTTCGAAGAGAACTTCACCCAGGATGTTATAAAATCGAATGGTGTAGTGCTCTCCTTTGGGGCGATCGACAAACTTAAATCGTACGACAGAAAATGCTGGATTGGGATATGCATACAACCACTGCCCCGATTTAGGCCTTTCATAAAAGTGAGCTTGTCCGGCGCGCGCAACATATTCGACCCGACTAGCTTCACCATCATCTCCCATATGGATACGTACCACCGGATGCTTTACCTCGCTGTTTACAAATTCTATTTGCTCCCGGTGCTTTCCTCCGATCAGTCGGTATGCGATTTCCTCGTCGCCCCGGATCCATTCATCCCCCTGTCGAAAGTCGATATTGAGGTGAAAATCATCCATTATATCCAGGCGTAGGACGTCATAATATCCGGTGGGTAACTGTAGCTGCCCAAAGCCATTTACTTCAATTCTTCGATCTACGTTTCCTGAGATTTTCACTTCTGTGACATCTCGTGGGAGGACATCCGCCAGGTTTCCCAGATCTTTCGCGTTGAAGGTGATGTAAATTTGATCTTCTTGATCAATTGCTTGTCCATATTTAAGTCCGGTGACCTGATAAGCAAGCCCATTTTCTAATGTCCAGATACTCTTAATGGATTCCGCGCCATTAGTCCAGGAGGTCCCGCCCATGACGTCCAGCCGGTTCTGTACATAGCTATAGTAGGTTTCTCCTCCTTCATCGTCAATGATCACCAGATCTCCTTTATTGATTTGGTCATATCTTCTTCCAGAGGAGGCAGCCAATACTTTTTTGTATTCGATATAGGGCGCTTTGAGCCCAGTCATACTCCATCGCTGATTTTGACCGGTCTTTTTATAGTCAATGTGTAAAGGCAGGTGGTCTGTGAAATAGAAGAGTGTATCCTGGATCTCAGGAAATACATCTCTCGTGATGGTCGGCTGTGCTAGCCCGGACCATGGAGATAACAATAGTATAATATAAAGTAGCAATCGGGTCACTCGATATTAAAACGCTTGTAGTTCGACAAACTTTTTATACTCACCTCCCTGATGCATGAGCTCATCATGTTGTCCATGTTCAATGATCCTGCCATGTTTGAGCACAAATATAATGTCTGCATGTTGGATGGTTGAAAGTCTGTGTGCAATGATGATAACGGTTCGGTTTTTAACTATGTTGTCGAGTGCCTTCTGAACCATCTTTTCTGATTCACTATCTAATGCACTCGTGGCTTCATCTAGAATTAAAATGGGTGCATTTTTAAGGATGGCTCTTGCTAGGGTAAGTCGCTGTCGCTGGCCCCCACTCAGCTTCACTCCCTGGTCACCTACGATGGTCTGATATCCATGTTCCGTGGCTGCTATAAACTCATGCGCATAAGCGATACGTGCAGCCTCTTCCACCTGGTCTGGTGTCACATTGGTAAGACCGAACACAATATTATTGTAGATCGAATCATTGAACACCACTGGCTCTTGTGAGACAATCGAAGACAGACTTCTTAAATCCTCCAGTCGCATTTTTGTGACAGGAGTGTCATCAAATCGTATCACACCATCCATGGTATCATAAAACCGGTTGAGTAAATCGATAATGGTGGTCTTACCTGATCCCGATGCACCCACAAGGGCTACCACTTTCCCAATCGGAATCGCAATATTGATATTTTTCAGCACCTCTGGTTCGTGAGGAGCATAACGAAAGGATACATTGTCAAAAAATATACCTTGTTCCAGTCCCTTGATCTCAACGGCATGAGGATCCTCCTCAATGGTATTGGGCTCTTGTAGTACGTCATTAATCCGATCCGCTGCCGCCAACCCTTTTTGAATATCATAGTATGCCTTGGAGAAAGACTTGGCGGGCTCGATCACACTAAAAAAAGCGAAGATGAAGGCAAAGAAAGTACTGGGCTCCATAGCGTCATTAAATACCTGGTTAGAACCGTACCACAGCAAGACCGATACGGTCAAGATGCCTAGAAATTCAGACAGCGGGCTGGAAAGATCCCTTCGCCAAAGGATCTTATTGAGGAGATCTTTGAAGTATTTGTTTTGCTGGTTGAAGTGGCTGGTGAAGTATTTCTCTGCTCCAAAGCCTTTGATAATCTTTAGTCCCGAAATGGTTTCGTCCACGCTCGAGATTATTCGCCCCAGGGTTTGCTGTGCTTTCGAGGAGTTGCGCTTTAGGGTGCGGGATATACCTCCTATGATCAAGGCGGTAAAAAGGATGAGTACAAACACAAATAATGTAAGCACCGGACTGACATATAACATGAAAGTGATACAGCCGATGATGATCAGGGGAGATTTTACCATAACCTCAATCACATTAAGAATGCTGTGCTCTACCTCCTGTACATCCGTTGAAAACCGAGCGATCAGATCTCCTTTTCGTTCATTAGAATAGTAGGCCATGGGCAATGATAGGACTTTCTGATAGAGGTCCTGCCGGATGTCACACACAATGCCGTTTCTCACGGGTACCAGAAATGCCAGGGAAAGATAGCGGAAGAGATTCTTCAGGAAGAATACCAGGACAATAAATCCACAGATGTACAACAAGGCAGTTTGATTGCCATAGTTGACGATAAGCTGGCTGTATTGATATTGTGCCCATTGACCGATCGTATCGGCCGAAAACTCGAATTCCACAGCTTCTGTCATCACCTCTACCTGCTCAAAAAGAATTTCAAAGAAGGGGATGATAGCCGGAATACTGACCACCGTAAAGAGGGCCACCAGAATGTTGCAGAAGATATTACCTATTACCTTCCCACGGTATTTTCCAATTCTCCCAAATAGTTTCCAGAAAGTCTTCACACGGTGATTCTTTCAAAAAAGCCATGGAGAAAGATTGTATCCATTATCACAAGATTTGTGATGTTAGGAAGTCGATCAATCCTTTTCCAGTTTAAATGATTGCATAAAGCTTGTATCAAAATTACCCTTTCTAAACGCTTCATTGCGCATTAATTGTTGATGGAAAGGTATTGTCGTCTTGATACCCTCAATGATAAACTCATCCAGTGCCCGTTGCATCTTGGTGATACACTCTTCACGGGTCTGTGCTTTGCAGATAAGTTTGGCAATCATAGAATCATAGTAAGGAGGCACACTATAGCCGGCATACACATGCGTATCCACCCGTACACCATGTCCCTTTGCACTATGGAAAGACGTGATCAAGCCCGGACTGGGTCTGAAGTTGTTAAAGGGATCCTCAGCATTGATTCGACATTCGATCGCATGCAGCTGGGGCTCAAAGTTTTCACCGGAGATCGGTATTCCTGCTGCCACCTTTATCTGTTCTTTGATGAGGTCGCGATCGATCACTTCCTCTGTCACAGGGTGCTCCACCTGAATGCGAGTATTCATCTCCATGAAATAGAAGTTGCGATGCTTGTCCACTAAGAACTCTATTGTGCCGACTCCCTCATAATTGATTGCTTTTGCGGCCCGGATGGCAGCTTCACCCATGGCTTTGCGTAGCTCGGGCGTCATAAAGGGAGAAGGAGATTCTTCTACTAGTTTCTGGTGACGTCGCTGGATACTACAGTCACGTTCTGACAAATGTGCTACGTTACCATGTTGATCACCAATGATTTGAAATTCGATGTGACGGGGTTCTTCAATAAATTTTTCCACGTAGATCCCGTCGTTGGAAAAGGAGGCAGCGGCTTCCTGTTTTGCCATACTCCAGGCTTCTTCAAATTGATCGGGATCACTTACTACACGCATTCCTTTGCCTCCACCACCTGCTGTAGCTTTGAGAATCACAGGGTACCCAATACCCTCGGCCAGTTCGAGTCCGTGCTCGACACTTTCGATGAGGCCATCAGAACCGGGTACTACCGGCACCTCTGCCTTAATCATCGTTTCTTTTGCCGTGATTTTATCACCCATCGCACGAATCATCTCCGGGGTGGGTCCGATAAACTTGGTGCCATATTCAGCGCACACTTCTGCGAAATCGGCATTTTCGGCCAAGAACCCATATCCCGGGTGAATGGCATCGGCATTAGTAATTTCGACTGCGGCCATGATCTTCGGAATACTCAGATACGACTCCAGCGATGAAGGAGGACCAATACAAACGGCTTCGTCAGCAAACCGAACATGCAGACTCTCACGATCCGCTGTCGAATATACGGCGACCGTTTCGATACCCATCTCTTTGCAGGTCCTAATGACGCGTAAAGCTATTTCTCCTCGATTGGCAATCAGGATTTTCTTAAGCATAATGATCGGTGTTATTAAATAGGCCTAGGGCTCTACCAGGAATAATACTTGATCATACTCGACAGGGGTAGCATCTTCTACCAATACTTTCACCACTTTGCCGCTGATCTCAGATTCGATCTCATTGAAAAGCTTCATTGCTTCAATGATGCATACCACAGAACCGGGTTCGATAGTATCTCCAACCTTGATATAAGGAGGTTTGTCTGGAGATGCAGATCGATAAAATGTTCCCACCATCGGAGATCGGATTTCCAATAGATCCGATGGGGCTTCTGTAGCCTCTGTTGTGGGTTTTTCTTCAGCGGGTGCTTTTGCAGACACCGCTGGTTCTGGTGGAGGTGCCACTGGTGGCACATAGGCAGGTTGTACCGGTGTAGATGGGGTAGATGGGGAGATTCCGGCTTGCTCTGCTTTGGCCTTTGACTTGCCATGCTTGTCGGACAATAAGGTGATCTCAAAATCACCTTGACGAAGCTTTAGCTCGATGAGGTTACTTTTGTTGACCAACTTTATCAGATCCGAGATTTCTTTGAAATCCATAATTATTTTTTTACTCGTTCGAGATAATTTCCCGTATTCGTATCGATTTTGACTACGTCTCCTTCATTGATAAACAAAGGGACGCGGATCTCTGCACCCGTCTCTACGGTTGCCGGCTTTAACGCATTAGTTGCTGTATCGCCCTTGAGGCCAGGCTCTGTATATGTTATTTCTAATTCCATGGTCTGAGGAAGCTCGATAGTGAGCGGTATCTCCTCGGCAGCATGATAGAGGATTTCCACATTGCTCCCCTCTTTGAGATACTGGGCATTTTCCATCATCTCGGGCTGGATGGTCACTTGCTCGTAGGTCTCGTTGTTCATAAAGTGGAATCCACTGTCATCCTTGTAGAGAAACTGAAAGATCCGTCGCTCTACGCGCACCGTGTCGATTTTATGACCGGCAGGAAAGGTATAGTCTACATTTTTTCCGGTAGTGACGCTTTTTAGCTTAGTTCGTACGAAGGCATTTCCCTTTCCCGGCTTCACATGTTGAAACTCAACGACAGAGTATATATCATTATTCCAGTTGATACATAGTCCGTTTCGGATGTCTGATGTGTTTGCCATAAATATTAATGAACCTATTAGACTGTTATAAAAATAAGATTCTACTTTAAAGTTCCCAGACTTATTTGGGCATCTTACTGCCGTCATACGACCAGGTGAGATAGGTGGCACCCCAGGTAAATCCCCCGCCAAAAGCCGTCAGGATCAGGTTGTCTCCCTTCTTCAGTTTATCTTCCCACTCCCACAAACAAAGCGGGATGGTTGCGGCCGTTGTATTGCCGTACTTGTGAATATTGACCATAACTTTCTCCAGGGGAAATCCCAGAGAATCTGCTACCGCCGACAAGATCCGGCGATTGGCTTGATGCGGCACCAACCAGGTGACATCATCAGCGGTCAGGTTGTTGCGTTTCATCACCTCCTGCACGGTATGGGTCATGCCTTTGACAGCGGCCTTAAATACCGGGCGACCATCCTGAAACACATAGTGCTCTTTATTGGCGACCGTCTCGGCCGATGTTGGGTGTAGGGATCCTCCAGCTTTTAGTATCAAATACTGACGTCCCACACCATCGCCCTTCAGGATCTCATCCTGTATACCCGTTTCGTCTTTAGAAGGTTCCAGCATCACAGCACCGGCGCCATCTCCAAATAAGATGCAGGTGGTGCGATCTTCATAGTTTACAATGGAGGACATCATGTCTGCACCCACAACCAGGACTTTCTTATATCGACCTGACTCAATGAAGCGGGCTCCGGTGCTAAGCGCAAATAAAAATCCCGAACAGGCAGCACTGAGATCAAATCCCCAGGCATTGGTAGCACCAATCTTTTGATTGATCGTATTGGCTGTATCCGGGAATGTAGTGTCAGGTGTGACCGTACCGCAAATCGTCAATTCGATTTCTTCAGGCCGGGTATTGGTTTTCTTCAGGAGACCCTTGATGGCTTCTACCGCCATGTCGGATGTGGCCTTGCCCGGCTCCTTCAAAATACGGCGTTCTTTGATGCCTGTTCGAGAACTGATCCACTCGTCAGACGTTTCCACCATTTTCTCCAGTTCCTCGTTGGTCAGTACGTATTCGGGAGCATAACCATGTACTCCAGTAATACTTGCTTTATTTAGTGCCATTTAACTTCTCGAAAAATTGGCCCGCAAGGTATGAAAAATGTACCATAAGGCACCCAATCGACGTTCTGTCATAGTTGCGACCACTCAAGCACATGCCAGTACTACCTGTATTGCATTATTTGCATTTAACATATATAGGTAGCTAGATTATAGGTTTTTGGCGTTTTTTTTAATCATTTTTGCAGGGATTCTTCGATCAGCTTATTAATCATTGATCGCGGTTGACAATTCGCAATATCCGCCTGATTTTCTTAAAATCAAAGCAGGTCAGACAATTGTTAAGGCGCAATATCACACCCCCCGGATCGTTGAATTTATTGTTTTGAAAAAACCCGGAGGTTGCGGATTGATAAATGATATATTTGCGGCCTTTAGAAAAGGTGAGTCCGAACATGATCAAACCCATGAAATGTATCGTTGCTGTAGCACTGTCTCTATGCTTTTATACGGCCTATGGTCAGATCGCCGAGGAATTGTTGATACCCGTTGATTTTAGGCGTAGTGCTTGCATAGGGGGCAACATGGTAGCCGGGGATATCAGCATACGGCCCCTGGGGACACAAAGTATTAACACGTCTGGCTCTCCCTATATCCTCTGTTATGGCGATCAGCTGTTTATCGATCATGCCGGAAATTTTGATTTTAGTGCAGACCCTGAACCAATGACAACACCGGGTATTGGGTATGCCTTCTACAGTTGTGAACCCACCGTGATTGGAGAGACGATTGATATGATAACCGCATTTGATTGTCCTATCATCGATCCGCTGCCGCCTAATATGGGCCTATGGGTTGCCCGAGGGGAGGCTTCAGGAGATGTTACTTTCAGCAATCTCGGTCAGGTACAGGAGCAGTTTTTTGATGGTGACGCAGGTACAGTCTGGTTTGCTCCCATCACTGTCACCGATTTTGATAGTCTTTCATTTGATGACGGTTCCTGTGTAAATGTGAGTGTGGATCAGGCCTTTGAAGTCACTTACCTGAATCAAATCACCCTGGATAATTTTACGACCGATGATCCCATGTCCCTGACCGGTTCATTTGGTGTCAGTGGAGGGCTGTCAGAAATAGATTTCAGCAACTATACCATCACCATGGTCAAGTCGGACAATCCGGGTGTGACAGGTACGATTGATGCCGCCGTGCAACATGGGGGATCGACAACCTTCAGTGTACCGGAGCCCGGTCTCTATACGGTGACTATTACGGATGGAACGGGTTGTTCACAAGAGTTCATCGTTAGTGTACCGACCAGTACACCCGTCAACCTTTGCCTGGGTACAACCGCTCAGCCCTATGGTTCTAATTTTTGTATGCCGGTGACGGTATCCAATTTTATGGATGTGGTGTCCATTGCATTTACGATTAGTTGGGATCCGAATGTGATTGAGTTTAATGGCATCATGGATCAAAATCCGATTTTAGCGGGTGCAAGCTTTGATATGTCCAGAGCGGATGAAGGACAGATACCATTATTATGGTTCGATAATCTCCTTAATCTCAATTCACTCCCGGACGGAGATACACTCTTTTCTCTTTGCTTTAATGTAAACGCAAATGCAACACCCGGAGACAATTCTCCTCTCCGGTTTACTAACGATTTGACACCCATATCTATCACCGATGATGTAAATGAATTACCGGTGGATCTTAAGCAGGGAAGTGTCACGATTATTCCTTCTGGTAATGTACGGGCAACAATTGAGGCTTGTGGTGATGGAAGTGTAATTAATTTCGATTTGACAGCTTTTGGCGGAACCGAACCTTATACCTATGATGTAATGGATGGCTCTGGTGCCACGGTTCAGTCAGGTATGATTGACTCATCATTTGTGCCTATCAGTATTTCCATTGATCCTGACAACTATCAGATATTGGTTACTGACGCTACAGGGGCATTTGATCTATTGAATGTTGTTTTTGACGCTAATCCAATTACAATCGATACAGCAAGTTTCAACCCCTCCTGTATGGGAGTCGCTGATGGGCGGATTGTCGTCAATGATATAAATGGGGGTGTGGCTCCCTACAGCATGACGTGGCGAGGGCCTGGTTTTACCCGCTATGGGGTTGATAGTATTACTAATCTGCTGGATGGCATGTATCAGCTGGAAGTACGCGATGCCAATGGTTGTAGTACCATGCTGGATTTTGAGCTGGTCGTCGATAGCTTAGAGGTTAATTATGCATTGGTAGCACCGCTGTGCTCCGGTATGACCGGCGACATTACTCCCATTCTACCTGGTGGAGGAGGAAGCACGTATGAATGGCGCTGGACGGATGAGAGTGGTGCCAATGTGCGTAGTCCCGTGACCAGTGCTACACCTGTATCCATAAACGATGTAGAGCCCGGCACGTATTACCTTTCGCTCACCAATATGATGGGAGGGTGTACTTTCCTGGATACAGTGCCTTTGTTCCCATTGAAGAGAATGAGTTTCGTAATGGATTCGTTCAGCAATGTACGATGCACAGGTGAGGATAATGGATATATTGGATTGGAGGTAAGTGTAGATCGAAACATGGCACTTCCTTATGATTTCTCCTGGTCTCCCAATACATATTCACATATGGTACTTACTATGGATGATACGGTGACTACTGCATCTGAATTACCTCCTGGAACTTATGATCTGACGGTTACAGACGATTCAGGCTGTACCATTGACACGTCTTTCACCATCGAGGAGCCAGATACTTTAGTGGCGATGCCTTTTGTTCTAACACCCACTTGTCCGGACGGATCGGACGGTGTCATTGATGGATTTCTTGGTAACCATGGTGGAACGCGTTATCCTACAGGGTTGGAATATCGATTTGAGTGGTTTAACGGCAGTACAAATACAAGTGTTACTAACTTGCCTGCCGGAGACTATGGACTAACGGTCACGGATTTTAATGGATGTCAGGATTCTACCGTGATTACCCTCCGATCTGGTCCCGCCATTGAAATTGTTCAGGATATGCAGCTGGATTGCCCCGGTGACAGCATTGCTTCGCTGATGGTGATTGGAGAATTAGCAGGAAATACTATTGAGTGGTCCACCGGATCCATGGATGAGACGATCACTAACCTCTCAGCAGGGCTATATCAGGTGACAGTGACGGAAGTGATGGATACCAGTACATGTGCTGTCGTAGATACATTCACTGTGATGGATCCTGACCTGGGAGTGCGGGTGATTAGGCCGATGCAATTCGTACCCCGATCACGATGTAATGAACCGGACAGTGGAATCCTCTTCAATTTACAACTGGCCTATAGTGGACCCCAGGACGTAATTTGGCATACGCTGAATGACTCGATTACGAGCAATCCCTTTATTGTCATTGACTCCAGTGCCGACTATTTCTTTACCGTTTTTGATCCCGTAACGGGTTGCGCACTTTACGATAGTGTGATTACCGCTCAATTTCCGGAGCAGATTATGGTGGAAGTCGATACGACGAATGTCAGCTGTAATGGTGACACGGATGGTTCGATAGAGGTGTTGGCCACAGGTAGGGGTGGTCTCTTTGACTTTGATTGGTCCAACGGGCTCAGCTCACCGGTACCGGTAGCCAGCAGTCGACTGGACAATTTAGCACCGGGCACCTATTCACTCACCCTGACAGAAGCCGCCGATTCTACCTGTATGGTCGATTTTGACTTTGAAGTACGAGAGCCGGATGTATTGACACTCTCGGTGGACTCGGCAACGACACAGGATGTACGTTGCTTTGGTGAAGGGAATGGTCAGATCAGTATCATCTGGGAAGGGGGAAATCGAGATATGGCACCGACGGTCAATTGGTCTGCGGGTGGTTTGACCGGATCCCTGACGGCCACGGGTTTAGGGCCGGGCACGTATGATGTTGAGTTGATTGACTCACGCGGATGTACCGATATGATTTCGGTGACTTTGACAGAACCCGGCGAATTATTTGCTGATATACCCATGCCGACTGAGCCCGTGTGTAATGGGCAGCAGACCAGCATAACGGTCAATAGTGCGAGTGGAGGTACGGGCAACAGCTATACCTTTAGTGTGGACAATGGGCCCTCACAGATGATTGGAGCGGCGTTGCCTGCCTTTGCCGGTTCGCATTTGGTGTCCGTCTTCGATGAGATGGGCTGTCGATTGGATACGATGTTTGTCATATCCGAGCCGGCTGCTATCGCAGTGTCACTGGGTGATGACGTATCTGTGGATCTGGGTGACAGTGTGCAGATCACTGCCGATCTGACCAGCACGGCCGCACCTGACACTTATATCTGGACCCCTCAAGGTGCTCTTTCCTGCATGGATTGTGCCGATCCTTTTGTCCGAGCCATCGACGATATAGTCATCGATGTAGTCGTAATCGATGCGGATGGTTGCGAGGCCATGGATCAGGTTTTGGTCAGAGTGGACAAATCTCGAAATGTCTATATTCCTAACGGCTTTACACCCAATGGTGATGGCGTCAATGATATCTGGCGAATTTATACGGGTGCAGGCGTACTGGCTATCAATGGCATCCAGTTGTTTGACCGCTGGGGCAACCTGGTCTATGCATCCGATTCGGAGAGTTTAGGGCCCGGCGCAGCGGGTAGTTCACCGGGTTGGGATGGACGGTTTGGAGCCGATATGATGAATCCAGGCGTTTATACCTATCTGGCAGAGATTGAGTTTATCGACGGAAGAGTGCTGACCTATCGGGGCGATGTGACCCTGGTGCCTTAGCGTCAGTGAGGATCTTTGCAAGCTGCAAAAACGGGAGTCAGCCCGCAATCAAATAGATAGGACGTCGGATTGACAGAAAAGGTGCCAGGTGCCGGGACTTTTGTATGACCCACGCAGTGGACCTTAAGCTAAGATCCAAGACAGACTATAGATAAAAATACCTGAACCATGAGCATCCAGCAGGACCATTAAAATGATATTACTGATTGTCCTGCGAATTTTGGAAAATCATTAGAATCTTTTGCTTTCCCGCTACCTTCAGTAACCAAAGCTCTAGCTTAGGTTAACCGGCCTCTCCGGGGACCGCAGCTTTACTAAACTGCCTACGGCAATGAATTTTTATTTCCAGATGCCTCCGGCGGCCCGCTTTTGGCAGCAAAAGCGGGGCAAAACTGCCAGCCATTACCCTTGGTCGGTCACTCTAAGCGATCTTCTGCTATACAAAATAAACTCGCTGGATATTCCTGGGTAAAATCTGTCTTTCTCGGTAGCACGGTGGTTCTTGCTGTCTTCCTACTTCCATCTGCTCATACAGTATTTTGTATGGCCGCTTCAGGTCACTTGTGTGACGCTCGCCCAATGCTAAAAGGCTGGAATTTAGACTTAAAAAAACATCATATCATAAATTGGGTTAACACAAATTTCTAGCATAAAAAAACGACGTCGGATTCAAAGGGGCCCCAGAAGAAAGATGGCATTTGTCTAAAGGCAATATTAAAATTGCAGACGAGCTTTTCTACGCAACAATGGCGAAAGGGACACGTGCTGAGAGCCTTATTTTCTTACTGAGGTATTTAGCGAATGTTGAATCCTTTCATTGCAACCACATTTACGGTAGATAACAGTTTCAATAAGAAAATACAGCGATTGTACCAGCTTTCAAACTCAGGACGAAACGACGAGGCACTGAGTCCATAACCCTGGAACAATTGAGAAATCGCCACCTTGAATTCGACTAGACTTTTGCTTCTTTTTGGCAATGAAAAAGAAGGCCCCACGCAGTGGACCATAAGCTAAGATCCAAAGACAGACTATAGATAAAAAGACATGAACCATGAGCATCCAGCAGGAACATTAAAGTGTGTTTAACTAAGAAAATGACATCCGTTATCATCCCCCAAAGTTTCTCGCTTAGCATCAAAACTTTGACCCCTTCAAAAGGGGTCTTTCTGCGGCTGCTTTTTTAATTGTTAGTTTCTTCCGCCCTGCCATTCTTGTAGACTTACACTACCAAGGCTGCTTGCAAGTTGCGAAAACCCGCTATTTCTTAATTGGGACATCAGATTCAGAGTAGCTATATAAAATGGTTTCTTTTGCAATATCATGCTCTTTTGCCTTTTGCCCGCCCAATTGAAACTGCCGAAGTCTGGGGTGAAGTTTAGGGACACCCCCTGATAGGCGGAGGATACACACGTCATTTTATGGGTGGACACCCCGGTTTTCGAAACATAGTGAGAAAACAGGGGCCGGGGGTTGCGAACCAGCAAAATTCTCTCTGTGACTATATCAGAAATAAGAAAGGATTGAGAAAATCGAATCTAACTTACAACTGAAGATCAAATACTGGAGATATCCTATCGGGCAGCCGTTACAGATTGCCATTTATCAACTACTTAGGAGTCAGATTTCTCTGCTTTCTCTTTTTCGTATTCTTCGCGGGGCTTGACCTTTACCGTCCCCAGTAATTTAAGTACAGTTTCCGGTTGAATGGCATCATTGGTAAAGACGCGTATAGTAGCTCGCTGACCACCTTGCTTTCCCACGCTGTTGTAGGTTACCTCTACTTCACCGGTTTCGCCGGGAGCGATCGGTTCTTTTGGATACGTGGGTTTGGTACATCCACATGAGGTTTTTACTTCTTTGATGATAAGGGGCTCTGTGCCACTGTTTTTGAAGGTGTAGGCATAAGTGACTTTCTCGGCATGCCAGATAGAGCCGAAGTGATGTCGCACTTTGTCAAACGTGATGCGCGGACCGTCACTGTTTTCCGCCAGTGCAGTAGTGGTAGGTTGACCAGGTCGCTCGGTCACGGTTTCCTGGGATGTAGATGAGTCAGCCGCTGACTGATCAGAGGATTGGCATTGCCACATGGCTATTGCGAAAAAGAGGAGTATTGATAGTGGTTTCATCATCGGATAAGCATTATACTGCCAGACTTAGTAAGATCCTCACCCTGGCACTTGTATTTGATCTTATAAAGATATAGTCCGGGATTTACTTCCACACCATTGTAGGTGCCATCCCAGCTATCACGCACATTTTCTGCAGCAAAGACACGATTGCCCCATCGATCGAAGATCTCGAAGGCATCCAGTACTTCCAGGGCAAAGGGATTGCTGATGAAAAATGCATCATTCCTTCCATCATTATTGGGAGTGAAAGCATTGGGAAGAGGTACGTTACCGCATTCAATATCTTCAGGATTGATCACCTCCACACGCACTGTATCGGTGGCTATGCAAGAACCATAGTCCAGCGACATTGTATATGTCTCTGTACTGGTAGGGGTCGCAAGCACCGTGCTGGCCGTAGGGTTGTCGATTGTACCAGCCGGACTCCATGCGTAATTGTTAGCGCAGGTAGGACCTGCTACCAGCCGAGCGCTACTACCCCCGTAGATGGTCGTATCACGGGTAGCAATACGATCTGGGCCCAGGTACAGATCTGCCACTTCGATTGCATCTAGAGCTCGATTATAGACCCGGATCTCATCAATCAACCCTTTGAACCGTTTGTCAGTGGTCATTGAGCAGGCACCATTACCAATGCTGATGGGAGCATTGTTGGAGATGTCTCTGAATGCATCGGATTGTGCAGCTGCCAGAAACCGTCCATTTACATAGATCCTTTGCTCCGTCTCACCTACAGCGACCGCCAGGTGAACCCAGCAAATACCGGGATCGATTTGTTGGAAGAACGTAGAAGCTTCGGTTGGGGACTCGGCAATATCCACACTCAGCCTTCTTGAAGAAGGTGTGTAGCGAATGCCAAAGGCATTGTTGAAGTCACAATCGTTCCGTTTGCTCAAGACCTCAAATGTACCATCGGCATCATCGATGCGGAAGTAGAAACTAATGGTGAAGGCTCTGGCAGAAAAATAGGTTTCCACATTACCGGCCAAAGTAATATGATCATCCGTTCCATCCAGGTAGATGGCATTGCCCTCTACACCACATTGACAGGATGGCTCTCCGAATACAAATCCATCAGAGTTGTTTAGACTCACATCCTTGGCGGTACAGTCTTCAAATGGGTAATAGGCCACGAGTCCATTCTGTGCAGAGCATATAGATCCAAGTAATAAAAATGGCAGGCAACGTATAAGAGTCCACATAAATCTTGTTATTGGCTTATTTCATGCCGAAGAGTCCCCCCAATCCTGGAGGCATCATATCCTCGATCATTTTCTGTGCTTCGGCAGCCTCTCGTTCGGCAGCTATTTCTAGCACCTGATTAACGGCGATAACCAAGAGATCTTCCAGTTCTTCCTGACTTTCGGGGCTAATCTTTGCCGGATCAATGGAGATGTCAAGAATCTCTCTGTTGGCATTCGCTTTGATGTGAATCGCACCGTTCTCTATCTCGGCTTCGACGATTTCGGTGGCAAGCCGCTTTTTCATTTCTTCCTGCTTGCCCTGCATATTTCCAAATAGCTTATCAAACATATGTATCGTGCTGGATTTTTTAACGAGTTCAATAAATCAATTGTTGTTATACATTTATCATTCCACTTCGGAAACTTCGTCAGAGTCTGGATCAGATAAATCCGAAGGACTCGTTGAAGAAGAATAAATACATCACCAGGAGCATGTATCCTTCCCATTTTGTAATGCGACCTCCGATTGATATCAAAGCAAACATGAGGGTACATGCAAACATGAAAGGAATGGTAAAGGTCAACGCACCTTCCGGTATCACTAATTCTCCAAAGAAGGAAGCAATGGCCATCACTGCATACGTATTGAAGATATTGGAGCCTAGTACATTTCCCACAGCGATACCTGGTTTGCCTTTGCGAGCCGCCGTAATACTGACAGCTACCTCAGGAAGTGATGTACCCAGGGCAACGATGGTTTGCGCCAGTAAGGAAGAGTTCAGTTGAAACGCTTCACTGAGGTTGTCGATGGCATCTACCGTAAAATCAGCCCCATACTTGACAAAGACACCTCCTAGTATCAATAGTAGGTAGTCTCGCCCTTTGGGCTTTTGACGCTCAATATCGCTGGGGATATTTCCTCCCAATGAGTTGAAAAGGAAGATCGCCAATCCGATCAGTAGGAGAATAGCTTCAAAGACGCTGACCACTTCATCACTAACGACAAACCAAAGTAGGATGGCAGATCCCACGAGTAGGGGCATATCAATGTCCATGATATCATAATCCATCTTAATCACACGCCCCACTGTAGCTACAAGTCCCAGTACCAGTAAGATATTGGTAATATTGGATCCAACGACTACACCCGTCACCAGTTCGGACTCACCTTCCAATACTGCGGCTACTGAAGAGGCTAGCTCGGGCAGTGAAGTACCAAATGCCACAATCGTGACACCGATGATAAATGGAGATACACCCAGTGAAAGTCCGATGCGTTCGGCAGAGTCGACAAACCAATCAGAACCCTTCACAAGCATGAAGAGACTGCCAGCTAGCAACAAGAAACTATATAGGATGTCCAGACTCATAAACTTCTGATCAAAAGCGGGCGCCAAAGTACGGATAATAATTCACTGGTCTGCTGCTCAATGGATGGTGTATGTCACAATAAGGTCAACAGTTACCGGGCGTACATCAAAGATAAAGGGCAAATATTATGTGGGCACAAAAAAACAGTTTAGCGGTCGGAGAAACTCTACCAAAATGCGGATTGGTATGTATATTCAGGCTCAGGAAATATGCAGATCAGCTACTTATGAGACCGAGGGACATAAAATAATTTAGAGTCTGGTAGTAGGCATTTAATGGTTGGTAATAGTACATTTGTAAGATGGCGAATACAGCGGTGGTAGTGAAGAAAGAAGAGGAACACGGCGAGATGACTTTCCTCGAGCACCTGGAAGCATTGCGATGGCATTTGATCCGTTCTATTGCTTCTATTGCTCTATTTGCTATAGTAATGTTCTTGAGCAAAGAGTTTGTCTTTGATTACATCATCTTTGGGCCAAAATTTCCGGACTTCCCCACATTTAAGGTCTTTTGCCAGTTTATGTCATCCATGTGTATACCACCGGAGTTTACGGTGCAGACCGTGACGGTGGAGGAAAAGTTTCTTACCCATCTGAAAGTGTCGATCATTCTGGGTGTCGTGGTTGCATTTCCCTATGTAATTTGGGAGATGTGGCAATTTATCAAGCCCGGTCTCTATCCAAATGAGCGGAGGGCTGCCCGTGGTGTTGTTTTTGTTTGTAGTATGTTATTTCTCATCGGGGTTCTCTTTGGATACTATATCATAGCTCCATTCGCCCTGAAATTCTTGACAGGATATGAGGTAGCCGATACGA
The DNA here is from genome assembly GCA_050298535.1 of Saprospiraceae bacterium. GTDB lineage: Bacteria > Bacteroidota > Bacteroidia > Chitinophagales > Saprospiraceae > JABDMH01. The sequence goes on along the minus strand of JBNKUI010000105.1, from coordinate 89,161 downwards.
TCTCATCACCTACCCTGACATCGTATGTGAATAACATGGCTATGTATACCGTTCCAACAGGTATTATATTTGAGCTTCCAATAGTCGTCTACTTCCTGACAAAGGTTGGGCTGATTACTCCCGACTTCATGAAGAAGTATCGTCGCATGGCTGTCGTGGTCATCCTCATTTTAGCGGCTGTAATTACTCCACCAGATGTTACTACCCAATTTCTGATAGGTGTGCCGTTGTATCTCCTATATGAGGTCAGTATTGTGATTTCAAAGAGGGTCGTAGCTCAGCAGGCAAAGGAAGAGGCAGCTGATGCGTAGATTGTCCACATCCGCGACGTTACTACTGAAAATATTTCTTCCAACCTTTTGGATCGTATTCTTTGGGTTGATGACTGGCTTTGTCGTATTCACTGGTCCAGGCAGGTCACCGCTGGTTGGAAATCTCGTATTCAAGATCGGATTCTTGGGTTTCTTTTTGCTGGGGTTGGCGATACTCTATTTTACACTTTTACAGTTGAAGCGAGTGGAGTACGATGACGAATTCCTCTACGTTACCAATTTCTTCAAAACCTATCGATACCCGTTTCACAACATCGAGAAAATCAAAGAGAGTAATTTTCTACTCTTCTATACTGCCCGTGTCATATTTAAAGAGCCAGGCTACTTTGGCAAGAAGATCGTCTTTATTGAAAGCCGTCAAAAGTTTGAAGACTTTATCAAATCCAAACCCGAGATCGCTGCTCAACTCATCGAGCTGGCAGATTGATTATCTCACTGCAATCCTTATTTTCTTGAAAGCGTAATAATCGGGCAGATCATTTCTTCCATAGACATACCCCCATGCTGGAAAGTATTTTTGAAGTACTTATTGTAGTGATTGTAATTGTTTGGGTACAAGAAATATCGATCATCCTTGGCAAAAATATAGGAAGAACTCACATTAGGACTAGGCAATCCAATCTTGTGTGGGTCACGTGCTTCATACACATCCTTCGAATCGTACTTCAGATTACGACCCAGTTTATATCGCAGATTAGTGGTGGTGTCACGGTCTCCGACTACTTTGCTGGGCTGTTTTACTCGGATGGTGCCATGATCTGTAGTGACAATCAACGTAATATCCTTATCCGCCACTTTCTGCAGTGCTGTCCATAGAGGACTGTGCTGAAACCATGAATTGGTCAGTGATCGATAGGCGCGTTCATCTCCTGCCAACTCTTTCAATACTTCCATCTCTGTACGGGCGTGTGATAGCATATCAATGAAATTGTACACGATCACGGTCAGGTCGTTGTGCAGGAAGTTGAGGACATGATCATCCAGCTGCTGTCCCTGTGCTACATTAGTGATTTTGTGATAATCCACTTTTATGTCGTCCCGTACAAGCCGATTGATCTGGGCCTCAAGAAGTTCCTTCTCAAACAGGTTCTTTCCCCCATCATCCGTATCATTTCTCCAGTATTTGGGATAGTGTTTCTCTATGTCGGCGGGTAGCATCCCCGCAAAAATGGCATTCCGGCTATATTGTGTGGAAGTCGGCAGAATACTGAAAAAGAAATCTTCTTCCTGTACCCTGAACTGAGATACAAAAGTACGTTCCAACACTTTCCACTGATCAAATCGAAGATTGTCCAGCACTAAGAGAAAGATGGGTTTCTTCTCCTGCAATTTGGGAAGTACTTTGGTACGAATGAGCTGATGAGATAGGAGCGGTCCCTCATCACCATGAATCCAGTCCTCGTAATTTCGTGATACATACTTGCAAAACTCGGAGTTTGCCTCGGTCTTCTGCATGTTGAGAATCTCCGCCATTTCCTCTGTATGCGAATCATCAAGCTTAATCTCCCAGTTGATGATTTTCCGATATACATTAGTCCAGTCCTTGTAATCCAGGCCACTGTTTATATCCATAAAGATTTGTCGAAAATCCTGCTGATAATCGGAAGCAGTTTTCTCTCGTACCAATCGCTTGTTGTCGACGATTTTTTTCAGGGTGAGCAGTATCTGATTGGGATTGACCGGCTTGATTAAATAGTCATCGATTTGAGATCCAATGGCTTCTTCCATGACCGTTTCAGCCTCATTCTTGGTGATCATCACGACCGGCACATTGGAATCCTGGGTTTTTAGTTTTGCCAGCGTTTCCAGTCCGGTCATACCCGGCATGGATTCATCCAGAAATATGATATCAATATCTTTCTGATTTTCATATTCCTCTACAGCATCATATCCATTGGACACGGTGACGACCTCGTAGCCTTTTTTCTTAAGAAAAAGTAGCTGTGGTTTTAGGAGATCGATTTCATCGTCTGCCCACAATATTTTGATTTGTTCCATAGAGAGAATATTAAGAGAATTTTTTTTCAACTGAATGACTAAATAAGATGGCTGAAAGGATAACCAAACAAAAGATAGCTTTGTTCTTGACATTTTTGCCGTGAACAAAACGAAGCGAATTATTCAGATATTACCCATCGTTATGAATAAGCGAAAGATTTTCAATGATCCGGTCTATGGTTTTGTGACCATTCCCTATGAAATCATATATGACCTGATCCAACACCCCTATGTTCAACGCCTACGCAGGATCACTCAGCTGGGTCTCACACACCTCACCTATCCGGGGGCACTGCACACTCGGTTTCAGCATGCTCTGGGAGCGATGCACCTTATGACTCTTTCTATTGATGTACTAAAAAGTAAAGGTGAGCAGATTAGTGAGGCAGAGGCAGAGGCCGCATGTATTGCCATCCTGCTGCATGACATTGGGCATGGACCTTTCTCCCATGCGCTGGAAGGGTTATTGCTGGATGCTCATCATGAGGATCTTTCTCTGATGCTCATGCAGAAGCTCAATGAAGAATTTGATGGAGCACTCAGTCTGGCCATCGACATCTTCAAGGGGGAATATCACAAGAAATGGCTGCATGAGCTAATTTCAAGCCAACTCGATGTCGATCGCCTGGATTATTTAAATCGTGACAGCTTCTACTCTGGAGTGATGGAAGGCAAGATTGGTTATGATCGTATCATCAAGATGCTCAAAATCCATCGAGATCAGCTAGTGGTCGAAGAAAAGGGTATCTATTCTATCGAAAACTATCTGGTAGCACGTAAGATCATGTACTGGCAAGTGTACCTACACAAAACAGTCCTGGCAGCCGAACGGATGCTGGTACATGCGATCACCAGAGCCAGGGAGTTATACGCTCAAGGTAAGCTGGAGTTGACAAGTGGGCCCATGAGGGAGGTATTCTCAAGGTCCTGGCATAATAAGCACGATCAACTGCCTATGATGCTGGCTTTCATTCGGCTGGACGATCATGACATTATCATGTTTCTAAAGCAGTCTCAGGACCATGAGGATACAGTCCTAAGATACTTAGCCACCGGGCTTATTCAGAGACGACTTTTTCGTGTAGAGCTATCTGAGTCGGAAATATCTGATACCTATCGCCAGCAGGTCGTGGATGCGGTGGCTCACAACCTTTCCCTGTCGCCAGGTGTGGCTTCAGCTCTGATTTCTGAGGGCTGCGAAGTTACCGAAATGTACGCCAGTGATCAGGAGGAAATAAGAATCCTATTGAAAAATGATGCGATAGTTGGCTTATCAGGAATCGAAAGTGTGTTCTCGGCACAGCGGATCACTCGACATTATATTTGCTACCCTAAACCCTATTAAGTGAACACTAACAGCTGTGGATAACACATCCGGGTGAGATTGCATATATGATGTCCTTAAAATGTACATTTGCACTTTTCTATAAAATCACAAATTACACCGTATGTCAGACCAGGTGGTATTTGATCTCATCCAACAGGAACTGAAGAGACAACGAGAAGGCGTCGAGCTGATCGCATCAGAAAATTTCACAAGCCAGGCCGTTATCGATGCTATGGGTACTTGCCTTACCAATAAGTACGCCGAGGGTTATCCCGGCAAGCGCTATTATGGAGGCTGTGAGGTGGTGGATCAAATCGAGCAACTGGCTATCGACCGTCTGAAGGAGTTATTTGGTGCAGAATATGGAAATGTTCAACCTCATGCCGGTGCCCAGGCCAACGCGGCAGTTTTTCTGGCTACGCTGACGGCTGGAGATACAGTCCTGGGGTTTGATTTATCGCATGGGGGTCATTTGTCACACGGTAGCCCTGTCAATTACTCAGGTAAGGTGTACAACGCAGTTTTTTACGGCGTAGAAAAAGAAACAGGCACCATCAATATGGATAAGGTGGCTGAGATAGCCCGCGAAAAGCAGCCGAAACTAATCATCTGTGGTGCATCAGCATACGCCCGGGACTGGGACTATGCCAGATTTCGAGAGATTGCTGATGAGGTGGGAGCGCTATTACTGGCAGACATCGCCCACCCGGCAGGATTGATTGCTGCGGGATTGCTGGAAGATCCGATGCCACATTGCCATATAGTGACATCTACTACCCACAAGACACTTAGGGGTCCGCGGGGTGGTCTCATCATGATGGGTAAGAACTTCGATAATCCCTGGGGTAGAACCACACGAAAAGGCAATCCTATCAAAATGTCAGCTATTCTCAATAGTGGAGTATTTCCGGGTATGCAGGGAGGGCCGTTGGAGCATGTCATCGCTGCCAAGGCCATTGCATTTGGTGAAGCGCTGCAACCTTCCTTTAAAGAATATGGGAAGCAAATTATTCGCAATAGTCAGGCAATGGCTCAAACCTTTGTAGACAAAGGTTATGATCTGATTTCAGGAGGTACAGACAACCATCTGATGCTAATCGATCTTCGCTCAAAAGGTCTGACCGGTAAGGTGGCGGAAAATGCATTGGTGACTGCCGATATCACTGTCAACAAGAACATGGTACCCTTTGATACGCAGAGTCCTTTCGTCACTTCGGGTATACGGGTGGGTACAGCAGCGATCACTACACGTGGCTTTAAAGAAGCAGATTGTGTCAATGTGGTAGAATGGATCGATTACATCCTTCAGGATCCGGAAAATGAGGGCCGCCAAAAAGAAATAAAGGGAAAGATCAATGCTTATATGGAGGATTTTCCCCTGTATGCCTAGGGCAAAAAGGGATACTCAACCTGTGTGAGAGTCAATCCATGCGCTGGAGCAGACCAACGGTTTGGATAGATAGATTGGGTCCGTAAAGCTTCCTTCACTATATCTAAGTCCAGTTTGCCAATACTGACATGCAGGCACATGCCCACGACCAATCGTACCATCCCCCGGAGAAATCGATTGGCGCTAATCTCAAATCGTAACTGGTCCTGACCATACCTACACCACTGAGAGTGAAGAATTTCGCACTCATAGGTTTTTACATCAGTGCGGCTCTTGCTGAAAGTAAAGAAGTCATGATAGGACTTTAAAGCTTCTGCGGCCTCCTGCAGGAGATCAAAATCGATCCGATCATAATAGTAGTAAAAGTATGACCGATCTGAGAGCATAGGATCTTTGCGACCCCCCACCCAATAATGATAGGTCCGGGCAGTAGCATCAAATCGCGCATGCTGATCGGGCTGCACGGGGATGATATCATAGATCCCTATCGCCTCGGGCAGCATCTTGTTGAGGCGAGACATAAAATTTTTCGGTGGTGGAGCTTCCAGATCGAAATGTGCATAGAAATCTGTGGCGTGCACGCCCGTATCTGTGCGTCCGCAACCCACTATCTGAATGGGGCATTGTAAAAGAGTACTACAGCAGTCCTCCAGACATTGTTGTACAGACAGACCATTGGGTTGTCGTTGCCATCCCACAAAGGGCTTTCCATGATATGCCAAGTGTAAAAAGTACCGCATTATAAGCTAAACCCGGATTCTAAAGCAAAATCCGGGTTCAAAGCAACCCAAATTTGGTGGACGATCACAGATTTACACGACTTATTTTTCTAATCTGCCTACCATCTTCTCTCTGAAGGTAACCCCCTTATCCAATCACAGAATTGTCTTTTGCCTGTGAGGCTGCCATGAGCGCTCCACCGAGTAATCCCAGGTCTTTTAGCAGGTTGGGCATCGAAGTCTGTTGAGTAACCTCGTCAGCTAACCCGGGAGCATGGATCAGTATGATAAAGAGTAGAAGGAGCAAGGCCAGAAGAACGGAAGCCAGCTTGTCATATTTTCCAATGAAAATGCTGATCGCAGCCAGAATCAATGCTACTCCACTAATGTAGACCATTAGCGTACCACCAGGTGCCATTCCGGCCATGGCTTCCGCATTCATAAAATGAAAGATGCCAAACACCACAAAAGGGATGGCGAAAATGTACTTTCCAAGTCCAATGATTGAATTCATAATCTGACATTTTTAAAACCCGGATTGATCCAGATCTCTTGTTGATCCATAGTGGACTCGCGACAGATCATGAGGCAGGCCCTTGAATCTCGAACGAAATCCTTGAGATAATCCGGCCTTTGGTTTCTTAAGCAAATTTGTTTACCACTATAAATTAGCAATAATTCTGATCTATCTGCCATGTTCTAATGTAAGTGTTTCACAATATTCATTTTCTCATGTAGCACACGGATGATTTTTAAGCTATCACTTTCAATCATATAAAATACAAAGTGATGATTGATCTTATAGCGCCAATATCCCGACTTGATCCTATCTACGCTTTTCCCGCTCTGATAGTCTGATGCAATTTCTTTAAAGCCTGCATCGAGTTCACTCAGGTATTTGTTTACTTGCTTTTCGGACAAGGTATAAAAGGTATAAGCCCAGATTACTTCTAAATCAAGACGCGCCAGAGGTGTCAGGTAAATCTTAAGACCTGGCATCAATGTATTTTGGCCTTCATCTCTTTCAAAAACTGCTCACTGTCAAACGGTGTAGCAAATCCGCTTTGCTCTCCCGCGTCTAGTGCTTCACGCAACAGCTCGATATTGCGCTCCTCTTCTTCCAGCATACGCAGACCTGCTCTAATGACTTCACTGGCATTTGAATAGCGTCCCGAACCCACTTTGTCTTTTATAAATGTTTCGAAATGCTCACCCAGCCAGATAGACGTGTTTTTTGCCATGAATTCACAACTTTATACTCAAATATACCATAATGTGGTATGCCTGTCAAATCATTGCTGCATCAGAGTACTGCAGTCAGTACAAGGGTATTTTTGATGAAAGGTAGTCTACTGCTTAAGACCTCTCAGGAAATCTGCGATCTTTCGATCATTGCTGAGCCGGGGCACCTTGTTCTGGCCACCCAGTTTTCCCTGAGATTCCATGTATTTGCGAAAGGCCTGAGGAGGCAAACTGGTGATTTTAGCTGGCTGCAAAATATTACCCTGAATCAGATCCAGGTAATAGATATTTTGCTCCTGTACGCTCTCATCAATAATCTGTTGCACCTTGCTTAGGTCGTCCGGAGGGCTGGCGAATTCGATTAGCCACTCGTGATAAGGCAGGGACCCATCTTCTGGATTGACCTGCGGTGCTACGGTAAACTCTACGATCTTGAGATCTAATGCACTGATCGCCTTCAACATCGCCTCTTCTACTTCCTTGGCGATTACATGCTCACCAAAAGCAGAAATAAAATGCTTGATACGACCCGACACGATACAACGATAGGGCTCCAGAGAAACAAATTCGACGGTATCACCAATGTCATATCCCCAAAGTCCCGCATTGCTGTTGATGATCAGCGCATAATTGACCCCTTTTTCGACCTGACTCAGATTGAGTCGCGGTGCATCGGGTTTGCCATATTCGCTCACGGGAATAAATTCAAAATACATGCCCGCATTGACATTGAGCAGCAGACCTGCATGCGGATACTTATCCTGATAAGCGAAGAAACCTTCACTGGCGGGAAAGGTTTCTAGGCTATCAATACGAGCCCCCACCAGTTCTTCGAGTTTGGACCGGTAGGGTTCAAAGTTGACACCCCCATAGACAAACAGCGAGAGATTGGGAAAAACTTCCCTGACGGTTGATTTCCCGGTGAACCGTAGCAATGATTCGTAGTACATCTGCACCCAGGGTGGGATTCCACCTATCAGGCGCACATCCTCATGGGCGGACTCGCGTACGATGGCCTCCACTTTTGCTTCCCAATCCTCGATGCAGTTGACTTCATGGGAGGGTAGTTTGTTGCCCTGAGCCCAGGAGGGAATCTGATGATTGACAATACCCGACAGCCGACCGGTATTAATGCCGTTGACTTTCTGCAAGACGGGGCTACCTGACAGATAGATCATTTTTCCATCGAAATAGGATCCATTTCCGGTTTCGATGAAGTGATTGAAAAGAGCATTTCTGGCGGTATTTACATGAAAAGGGGTGGACTCCTTGGTCATCGGGATGTACTTAACCCCTGAAGTGGTACCACTGGTTTTGGCAAAGAAGTTGGGCATACCCGGCCATAGCACATCCTTTTGTCCCGCTCGAATATCATCGATGTACGATCGAAGATCTTCATAATTTCGAATGGGTACCTGCTTTTGAAAGTCTGTATACGATCGGATCTGATCAAAGCCGTGATCCTTTCCGAACTTTGTTTTTGCTCCCTGCTTTAACAAATGCTCCAATATTTGCTGCTGACACACGAGGGGTGTAGCAGACCATTTTCGTACATCACGAATGATCTTTTTAGCGAAAGGCTTGATCAGCATGGACTTCAGACCCATATTGGTATGATACGATTGATTGTGTCTGTAAAAATAGAAAAACTGAAGTCCAGACCCTGGTCAGTGAACTAAATACTACAGCACAAGTAAAGGTGCCGAAGAGATCTTGCCATCACGAGTACCAATCTGAATCTGATAAGTACCGGGAGAAAGGTCTGCGACAGGCAGTTGATATACCTCTATTTCTAGATTTTGAATGTCTTCGACCAGTCTTCCGGAATAGTCAAACAATTGGATACGGGACATTTTTTCAGGTGATCGCACCGTCACGTGCTTAGTAGCCGGATTAGGAAAGATAGAAACCTCAAAGTCATTATTCCTGACATCAACCGTGGGGGTCGTAACCTGGAAGTCAAGGAAGCGGATGATGCCATTGCCCACGTGAGAAGAATCAGAGTATTCGGATTGAGTGTCTAGCCAATAATTATAAAAATGAAAACCGGTACCACCCACTACTAGTTTATCTTCGATGATCTCTAAGGTGCTGGGAAGAAATAACGCTTCTCCCGGAATATTATTAATAACCCACTGCTTGTCAGTTGTTTTCCATGATCCTATTTGTGGTCTTATGGTATCTGCGGAAAAACCACCCCCTGTAGATGTAGCATAGAATGTTTGCTCTTCTACATCAAAGTTAAAGTCAGAAATGTATTCCATTGGGATGCTATCGGTGATGAAACTAAAGTCGCCTGACTCCGATACATAAAGAATTCTTTTGTCTATTAGCACATAATACGCTCCCTGTATATAGCGTGTCTTCAGCTTACCAATACGATTCGGTATTGTGTACTGTGAAACCACGCCAGTTGAACTTTCAAATTTTATGATAGTGCTGACGATTTTCCAGTCACTACTTACACTATCCATGATTTGTAACGACCCTGTTTCTTCCTTACTAAAATCCTGAACATAGAAATTGCTATAGTCATGATGAATCACCTCATATGAGCTGGTTCCCAGATGTATCCTATACTCATCAAAGAAGTTTCTGGGTTCATCTGAAAAGGGAGCCAGGTAGACATGTATTGAGTCTCGATGGATCACATCTACATGGAGCACCTTTATTCGCTCATCATATTGAGAGGGTTCTGGAAGTTGCCAGTACCCAAGGCCTCCGGTCTGTAAATCATAGACATTCAATGTGAGCTGCCTGGAATAACCGACTATTATGCCGTTTTCGCCAACCGGCAAACCACTTAATGATGTCACATAAAGTACCTTGTCACTTAGTTGATAACTTACTTTATCTTGAAATCTTCCGCTATAATCAGTATCTGATGATCTTAGGAGACTAAAATCTTTTTGAGCTCTTATAGCGCCTTCATCATTTAGTGAAAGTAGGCTTAAATCATTTCGTAATGCACCACCAATACCAATCTCATACGAACTTCGATCAGCAATCACGTAATAGCCATCATCCGTCGGGATAATATCCTTCACATCCAAATGTTGCGGACGATCCTGAAGTCTGAATTCCTTGATAAGTTCTTGACTGGTAGCAACGGAAATAGAAAGAAGCAGGCACAGAAATGCAAAGATGTGTTTCATGGTGTCCAGGATAAGTTATCACAATACTATGTAATTATAGGGTGAGAATCAATATAATGAAAGGATTTAACTAATTGATTCTCAGGTCTTCAAAGTGATATCCTGAAAAGTCTTCCTTCTTAACCTGGAAAGACGGTAGGCTGCCTGCATTATACCTGATGTCCAGAATGTTGAGATAGAATCGACTACCATCCTTGTTAAAAACCTCAATCATTTTCAGGGCATCTTTGCTCTTATCGACACTGATCCGGGCCTTTGAGTATTCACTGTTGCGATCCAGGGGTTTAAACTCAATCTGCTGCGTCTGTCCGGATTCGCCGGAAAGGATATAGTCAAAGTTAGGATTTTGATAGATCGTCAAAAGGCCTTGCGGTGTCGTGATGTCGTTTGGATCGGGACTTTCATAGTCCAGGACCTGTACCTCCTGTGCTCCCTTATCTACCACCCATTGACTTACGCCATCCGTTACAAGGATAAATTCTGGCAAGGTCAATCTATATTTGATCCCAGCCTGTGTAAAGGATCCTTCTTGTATCTGGGGTTCCATCTCAGGATACTCCACCGTTAGGGTGAAGTCATAGGATACATTTTCATAGCTATCAATGGTTGACGCCAGTGCTTTGAGAATCTTTTCTGCCTCGGGATCCGGGTTACGATCTCCCTGAGCTATCACCAATTGTGTGCTCAATAAAGCCAGAAATAGAAAGAGTATTCGCATATGATTGAATGTCTTTATTGTAAGACGATGACAAAAGTACAAGTTCTATGCCGAGGAACGATTTAACAATTCTTTAGGAATGCAACACTAGCTATTTTCTCGTAACATATCTAAATGGCTATGCAGCTCTGACTCAGTATCCATCAGTACCTGTCGGGCCTTACTCCCTTCATTAGGACCTACAATTCCGAAGGCTTCCAGCTGATCCATGATTCGTCCGGCACGATTATATCCCAGCTTGAGACGCCGCTGTATCATAGACGTCGAGCCATGCTGATTTTGTACTACAAGCATGGCGGCTTCTTCAAACATATCATCGAGATCTGAGAATTTTACGCCACCCACTTCAGAGGCATCCTCATCGTCACCGGCATATTCTGGCAGGAAGAAGGGTACGGCAAATCCCTGCTGATCACCAATGCTATTGATCACATCCTCCACCTCTGGCGTATCTACAAATGCACACTGCAATCGGATCATATCACCACCCACTGTCAGCAGCATGTCCCCACGACCGATCAGCTGATCGGCTCCTCCGGCATCGAGGATAGTACGTGAGTCTACCTTTGAGGTAACCCGGAAGGCCAGTCGTGCCGGGAAGTTGGCCTTGATCACTCCGGTGATGATATTGACACTGGGTCGCTGTGTAGCAATGATCAGGTGAATACCTACTGCACGTGCCAGCTGCGCCAGACGAGCAATGGGGAGTTCGACTTCCTTTCCAGCCGTCATGATCAGATCCGCAAACTCGTCAATCACCAGTACGATGAATGGCATAAAGCGATGCCCCTTAATAGGATTTAGTCTGCGGCTGATAAATTTCTTGTTGTATTCACTGATATTTCGCGCATGTGCCTTCTTTAGCAAATCGTACCGCTGATCCATTTCAATGCACAGGGAGTTGAGGGTATAAACCACCCGTTTAGTCTCTGTGATGATGGGTTCATCCTGATTGGGTAAGAACGCGAGGAAGTGATTGGCCAGCTTTGAGTAGGGAAAGAGTTCGACTTTCTTGGGGTCAATTAATACTAGCTTTACCTGTGACGGGTGCTTCTTGTACAGTAAGGACATCAAAATAGTATTAATACCCACTGACTTACCCTGTCCGGTGGCACCGGCAATGAGGAGGTGAGGCATTTTTGCCAAATCTGCTATAAATACTTCATTGGCAATGGTTTTACCCAGGGCAATGGGCAGATCCATTTTCGCATGTCGGAATTTGTCGGCATTCAGGACCTCTTTCAGACCTACGACCTGCTTATTTTTGTTGGGTACTTCGATACCAATGGTACCTTTTCCCGGGATTGGAGCAATGATCCGAATACCCAGTGCCGCCAGGCTTAGTGCAATGTCATCTTCCAGGTTTTTAATCTTGGAAATACGTACACCCGGAGCAGGAACAATCTCATAAAGAGTCACGGTGGGTCCTATGGTAGCCCGTATCCGTTCGATTTCGATCTTATAATTTCGTAGGGTTTCGATGATCTGGTCCTTGTTCTGCTCCAGTTCTTTTCGATCGATTTGAACGTTATCCTGTTCGTAGTCCTTGAGCATACTTAATCGGGGCCGTTCGTATCGCGAAAGATCCTGCGTGGGATCGTAGGGTTCGAGGTGTCGCACATTTTCCTCCTCGACGATCAGTTCCGGTTTTTCTCTTTCCTTGGCAACCGGGATATGCGATGTATCCTCAACGGGCATGGGTGGTGCTTTGGGAAGGATGGGTTCATTGATCTCCAGCTCGGTTTCAGATTTTTCCCTTGATTTGCGGACCGATGAACCATTGTGTGGTAGATCGAACTCGAGTGATGCGGGTTGTACAGGTTCGGGCTTTTCATCTTCCTCGACCGATTCACTGTCGTCAGACATGGGCTTTGGAAGATCCCATCCATCATCAATAGGATCCTCCTTCTTCTTGGTAGCCGTGCTTTTCTTTGCCCCAGACCGGGAGAATAGGGTAGAGAAGGGAATTTTGGGCCAGGAAAATGAAAAGGTATTACGCTGGAAGATGTGATGAAAATTCCACATTAAAAAGGCAAAACCTACAAACACGAAGAGCAATGCCGTACCCAGCTTTCCCACAAATTCTACTAGCCACGTGGACACATAGCCTCCGAAAGATCCCCCCCAGGGGAAATCAGAACTTTCGAACACAAAGGCTGCTAATGGGCTACAATAAAGCACAAAAGTGATGGCGTACTGTAGTGGTGACCAGAGTTCTTTTAGTGATTTTTCGGTGAATAGAATGTAGGCCAGCTTCAAGAGTACGAAGACAACAATAAAGGATGAAATACCGATGCCCCAATAGAAAAAAGCATTGGAAGTGATGGCTCCAAAGCGATTGAGCCAGTTATCAAATTCCAGAGTCTGATCAAAGAATTGACCCCATTCAAAATTGAAAACTTTGTCCTGATCAGCCTTCCATGTGGTGAGATAGGATAGGAATGCCAGCCACAGATATACGGAAAGGAGAGCAACCATGATCCCCATCACTTTGGGAATCCTGCGGTCCTGTACTGGATTGGTTACAGATTTACCTTTGGGTTTCTTTCGTTTTTGTTTTCCTCTCGTGGCCATTCATGTGGACCTTAGCCGATGTAAAAATGCAATTTTTCGCATTAAAATAAAAACTAATATTTAATTGAATGTTTCCATTGCACTTAACCCGCTTTAAAGTGCCATCTACAATGGATTCTGGCCATCCAGTAGCCTACGTAAGGGAAGAACGCCGAAAAAAGCGGGTTTAGCACTTGAAAAGTCAAACTAAAGCGTATTTTTGCACTCCCAGAAATTTCTGCCCGAGTGCTGGAATTGGTAGACAGGCATGGTTGAGGGCCATGTGTCCGTATGGGCGTGCAGGTTCGACTCCTGTTTCGGGCACCCATTTTCACATCATCAAACTTCCCTCAGATGTTACGTTCTCTTGGATTTCTTACCGCCGCATTATTCATCTTTTTTTCGTGTCAACCCTCCGGAGAGGTTAATCCTCCTGCTCAAGGATTTAATCTAGAGGATTCAGATCCTAAAGCTATTGAGATTGCAGACAAGGTGATGGAAGCAATGGGCGGTCGTCAGGCCTGGAATAATACGAAAATCATTACCTGGAATTTTTTTGGTAATCGACACCTGATTTGGAATAAAGAGACAGGAGATGTAAGGATCGATGCTCCCCGTGAATCCGCCACGTATCTGATCAATATATTGGATAAGACAGGTAAAGTTAAGGTGGGAGAACATGAACTGACTATGCAGGATTCATTGGGAAAATACCTGAATCGAGGACAGGGTATGTGGATCAACGACGCATACTGGTTAGTGATGCCATTCAAACTGAAAGATAGTGGTGTGACATTGAAATATCTCCGTGATGAAGCAACCAAGGCAGGAGCGGATGCGCATGTGCTTCAACTTACTTTTGATAATGTCGGCAATACGCCTGACAATAAGTACGAAGTGTGGGTAGATAAATCCGATTACCTCATCAAGCAATGGGCATATTTTGCTAAGAACGATCAGGACGAGCCCAACTATATCCGACCCTGGGATAATTATAAGCAGTATGGGGAGATTCTTCTCTCGGGTGATCGGTCAGATGATAGTGGTCCAAGATCTGTTCAGGTGTTACGTTCGGTACCATCATCGGTGTTTACTGAATGGGATGTACCCGCGCCGGTTTCCTTGTGAGAAGAAAGAATTAGCTGTTAGCCATTTTCTCTATATATGCCCGGAGGTCAGCCATTTGCTGATCGGTCATCTTTTCTTTAGTATACTGTGGCATATAGGTCTCTTTTCCTCCCTTTGGTGACGTACCATATCGTATAACCTGATAGATAGAGTGTGGTTGATACGTTCCTGCCTTTCGAAGCAGGTGGTCAAATGTCATCTTGTCATCATCCAGGGTGAGGAAGGCAAATGGTTTCTCATAATGACAATATTGGCAGCTAGCTCTGTACAGCAATTCTCCATTTTCCTGATTTCCTACTAGACCGTCTCCTGTGTTTCGATCTTTTGGAGGTTCCATGAATGTGGCTGGAGAATGATCAAGATATTTTGATTTTAGCACTTTGATAGCGGCCTCTTTTTCACGTCCCGTATCGAAGGCACGCTGCACCAGTTCCATTTCTTCAGGAGCTAGCAACAGATCAGACAGTTTAAGGTCGATCGTCCATAAATAGGCCAAAATCGATTCGATTTCAAATGATTTTAAGGCCCTGCCCTGAGAACACTCTACGGCGCAAAGCTGTATGGCTTCGCGAATATTGTCCTGGGCAGGGTTTACCAGATCTCCATACTTCTTGTAGTAGTCTCCGTTATAAAACTGCGTTCGATTGACGATACCATAAAGGGGTGAGCCCTGCAAAAAGGGTAGACCATTCTCTGTCACATATTCCAGCCGTGCTTCTGGTGTGGGGTTGGCAAGGTTTGGGTCTTCACGTTCGATATTATGGCAGGCAATACAGGTAAAATGCTTGCTCTGGCGCTTTGATTTCCGACCATTATGATCACTAAAACCATTGAGTACGATATCCTTTCCCCGTTCGGCACTTACATTTTCGCCGGTTTTCACCTTATGAGGAAGTGCTTCGTCTCCGAAGGTCTCCAGAAGCTTTGCCACCGACTGATTGGGCGATAAGGGAGGTGATCCTCCATTAAAAGCGTACAGACCAAAGATGATAAAACCTATAAAGTATATTAATCGTGTATAACTCATATTCTGAATTGTCGGGCAATTGTAAATCCAAGTCTGAATTGACCTTCCGACCATTTTGATCGTGTATAGGCCAGATAATCTGGTTCTGTCAGTCCACTGGAGTTCGTCAGGTTTATTTGGAATACGTGTCCACCGCCTGTATCCCATTCCAGACCAAATCCCAGTGGTAAAGTAGGATCGAAGCCGATTTCTCGGAAGCGAGTCGGTATACTTAAGTCAGCAATGAGAGCCAATCGCTTAGTAAATTGAAACCGACCCGCTACCCCAGCATGCACGACATAATTTACATCATCGAGATCCACAAAATTTCGATGTGTATATCCAATATTCATCTGCAAAGATACTTTGTTGCTAAATCGCTTTGCAGCAATCATCTGGAAATGGTAGGTCATCCTGTGCGCAAATTTGGGAAAGTTATTGATGGCCGAGATCTCATCACTCTTCGGCATGGTGGAGATCGTATTCATAGCTACAATAGATACAGCAATTGGGTTTTCTAACGTGCTTTGCTGCCCTGCTATTTTGTATTTCAAATATGAAGTCACCAACATCCTGAGTGGACCTGCACCCTTGGTCCGGTTGATCCCAATCATGAGGTCATCGGTTACACCATAGTCGAAACCAATTAATATATCACGGGCCGACTCGAGACCATAGAAACTAGTCCAACCTCCCTCATCACCAAACATATCACCAAACCGGTGACCTATGCGAAAGTCAAGCATACGGGCAGGCAGTGTCTCCGTAGAATGCGCATTAATAATCTTTCTGTCTTTGAATATGGGTGTCGGTCGCTGGCTGTATCCCATATTCACAAACATAAAAAGGACGAGCAACAGTGCAGTCCTCAAGGCAAAGCATGTGGGTTGACTGATATGTATAACTGCCTGAAGGTAATCTCCCCTCCTACTGTCTACGGGATAATTTGTTGTGATTTTTTTCATGTTAGAGTTTCATTTAGTTTTCGGGGTAGCTGTTTTCTGCCCAACACTTCAATACTTCAAAATCTGCAGGTGTCAGATCACTGCCCTTGGGCATCGTCTTTTCTACGATAACCAACTGTCTGAATTGGCCATTTTCAATGATTCGCTTCATACCCTGGTATGTATTGTAATTTCCAACCCCACTGGACCCATCATGACAGCCACTGGTATTACAGTTGGGTCGGATAATTTCACGTACGCCGGCATCATATGACTTTACAATGTCACAAGGCTCGGGCTGAGCCACCTGATCTCTGGTACACGCGGCAAGAGCCAGGAGTATCAATAGAAGGGAGGTTAAAATGTAATTAGAAATGGACATTTAACTTGAACTTGAAACTGCAAAGGAACGATTCTTGTTAAGAATCATTTATGGAAATTGGACGCTTTTTACTCTTTTTAACATGTGAAAGACGGGAGCAAAGTATGACAGCTTACCATATGATTCTATCTTTATATCTGTTAAAGCAATATTTGTACCGATTTTTATGACATTTGAAATTTTCATATTTTCGGATTCCCAATGAGTGACCCTTGAACACATGAGAAAACTTTACATTCTTGCCACAGGAATATTATTAGGCTTAAGTGGATGTGTGTCAGACACATTCGAAAGAGATCAACTGGATCTCGATTTGATGGTTGCAGTGCAAAACACATCGCCCTCCAATGATCTTACTTATTACATCTTGCCTGAGAGTACAGATCTGAGTAAATTGCCCCAGGATCCTAGAAACCCTTTGACCCCTTCTAAAGTTGAGTTAGGTGCATTCCTTTTCTTTGAAACGGGTATGGGTATCGTCCCAGAGAATGAAGCCGGTATGCAATCATACTCTTGTTCGAGCTGTCATGTGCCAGCGGCTGATTTCAAACCCGGGAGAAAACAGGGTATTGGAGAAGGTGGCTTTGGCTTTGGATTTAAAGGGGAAAGACGGGTCAAGCACAGTGAGTATCAAGAGTCTCAGATGGATGTGCAGGGTATACGCCCTCTTAGTGTATTGAATGTTGCTTTTTCGGCCGAAAACACGCTATGGAATGGATCATTTGGATCGGCGGGTGCTAATGAAGGCCTGGAAGATGTTTTTGGTGTACATGATAAAGCAACTGAAATAAATCATCTTGGCTATCAGGGTCTGGAGACTCAGAATATAGAGGGTCTTAATATTCATCGATTACTCATGACTCCTGAACTGGCAGAAGATTTGGGTTATACATCATATTTTGATGAAGCTTTTCCTGAATTCACAGGAGATGAGCGATATAGTAATTTAACCACCAGTCTGGCAATTTCGGCTTATCTACGCACGCTGGTCACTACCGAAGCTCCTTTTCAGAAATGGCTAAAAGGTGATATGGGAGCGATGTCCAATAGTGAGAAAAGAGGGGCATTGTTATTTTTTAGCAAAGCCAATTGCTATTCTTGCCATTCTAGCCCTGCATTTAGTGCTACGCGATTCTTTGCTTTGGGGGTAAATGATCTAGATGATCAAATATCCTTTAAAGAAGATGAAGAGACTCGTAAGAAAAATTTGGGTAGAGCAAGTTTCACTGGCAGAGATGAAGACATGTTTAAATTTAAGGTGCCTCACCTCTACAATTTGCAAGGGACTTCCTTTTACTTTCATGGTAGTAGCAAGCGATCTCTTGAGGAGGTAGTGGATTACTTTGATGTAGCAATACCTGAAAACCCAGATGTACCCGCAGATGCTATTGCCTCTGAGTTTAGACCGCTCAATATGACGGAGGAAGAGAAAGCAGATCTGGTGGCATTCCTAAAATTCGGCCTTCAAGATCCGACAGTTGAAAAGTATATGCCTGCAGCATTACCTTCAGGTAACTGCTATCCTAATGCGGATGCTTCATCCAAGCGTGATATCGGTTGCGAATAAGACTCGTACCCTATTCTAATTTATTGCAGTGGAATAGAACTCTGACATATATTCTATGTTCCTATCTATAATGCAGTAAGTCCACTATGTCAGAGGAACTCAATAAGTCAGACCGATTTACAAAATTGAAATCGTATCTCAAAAAGCTTGGAGTCGTGGGTTTACTATTCTTCCTAATTAAAGGCCTGGTATGGATCTATATATTTTACTTTGTCAAGAGCAAGCTGTAGCGGCTTGTGTACTCTAAGACAATTAGTCATCAATTCTGATTCTAGAGATCTTATATGATTTGCCTGTCCGGAAGTGAACACTTTTGTGCGGATCTGAACACTTTAGTATCCAATATTGAAATGTAATACTTTGATTATTAATACATTATAAGTATAGCACGGCATTGGCAATATAGTGTATTGTTGAGTCAATACAATAGGACCATGAAAGTAGTAAGTCTGTTTATTCTGATGACCGTTGCATTACAAAATGCGAATTGCCAAAGTTCGAAAGAGACTAGCACGCTTATCCATGACATTGATATCCTGCTTGATAGTCTATTAGGAGGTCCAGATTTTGAAGCGCTCTCGGTCGGTGTGATTGACAAAGAGTCAAAAATCACATTTCATAAAGGAAAATTATTAAATGGAAAAACACCTTCTGATGAGACGCTTTATGAAATAGCCTCACTTACAAAGACATTCACCGGAACCTTATTGGCACACGCAATTGAAGAAGGCCGAGTGAAGATTGATGATGATATTCGAAAGTACTTGTCCGATAGTTTCCCAAACTTAGAATATAAAAACCAACCAATTACATTTAGACATTTAGCCACTCACCAGAGTGGGCTGCCAAATATGTTTCCGAATAAAATCGGGTTATTTGATGACCCTAGTTGGAATGAATTACCCTTTCAGATTAATGCGTTGCAGGAAAACTTTTCCCGGGAAGATTTTTTTAGGGAGCTTTCAGGTGTCAAATTGGATACAGTACCAGGTTTGCATTTTTCGTACTCAAATGCCGGAGCCAACCTCTTGGGGTATATATTGGAAGAGGTATACAATCAACCCTTTGTGGAGCTACTAAAAGAAAAAGTATGCTATCCACTTAAGATGTCAAGTACTATAATATCTAGATCAGCTCTTGACGTAAATAAATTGGCCCTTGGTCAAAATTCAGATAAAATAAAGATGCCAATTCGTGCAGACAAAGCTATGAACGCAGATGGAGGCATTATTTCATCCACAAAAGATATGTTAAAATATCTCGAATTTCATCTGGATGAAACGATCGAAACTGTTTCGATATCCCATCAGCATTTGTGGGATGGTAAGTTTGGAGATTTTGAATCAGGATTATTCTGGCAAATAAACAAGAATGGAGAAAATCCGGATAGAATTTTTCAAAACGGTGGCGCATTTGGCACCTCAAGTTGGGTGACATTGATTCCAGAGGAAGGGATTGCGGTATTTATAGTCTCAAACGTTTCTGGCCCCGACATCCATCGCAGGTTAAATGAAACAGTGGAAAAAATAATTTCTGAAATAGAGAAACACAGGTTGCAATAATCGCTACTAAATTAATTTCCCCTTTTTAAAAAATATTATTGCTATGAAGCCTTTATTTTTGGCCGTACTGTTCACTTGTTTTTTAACTCCTTTGTTTTCCCAATCTTCAGAAAATAATTATGGATTTAATGATGAGGTCGGACAATATTTTGAAGTTAGTGAGAATACTCGCTTATATTACGAGATATACGCAGAGGGTGATCCGATACTTTTACTTCATGGAGGAGTCTACGGATATATCAATGAATTTGAATTTTTTATTGATGCACTGTCAAAAACACACCAGGTTATTTGTCTGGGTACCCGGGGGCATGTCAAGTCCGATATAGGTCATGAGCCATTTTCATTTGATCAACGTGCAGAAGATGCGGTTAAATTGCTGGACCATCTAGATCTTAAAAAGACCATCGTAATTGGGTTTAGTGATGGAGGATATGGAGCATTTAAATTGGCTGCCAATTATCCTGAGTATGTGCAGAAAATGGTGGTGATAGGTGCGGCTGATCGTATCAAAGGCGAAGTAACACCGACCAATTATTCCGAGGAAGGATTGATGGAAAATGCAGGCGCCTATTTTAAGGGAAGAGTAGAAGCCATGCCAGAGCCGGACCGCTGGGGTGAAAGTCTCAGTATGTTAAATACCCTATACAACACCCATTTTATGAGCGAGGAAACATTTGAGAAAATTGAGGCCCCTGTGCTACTATTAGCAGGGGAGTTTGATGAATATTCCAACATGCAGTCCCTGATGCGAGCCCATGACTATCTTCCGACTTCATTTTTATCAGTAATACCTATGTGCGGTCATGTCGTGTTTTATTGCAACTGGGATGCTACCTGGGCATCGGTAAAACCATTTATTTACACTACTGATTTTTGAGCTGGAGGGCCTCCAGTACCTGATCTACCTTATCTCTGGTCTCTGAGAGACTATCATTGAGATGGGACAGAGTGACTGCTTCTGAAGCCGGCAAATCCATGATGACCTTTAAGGCCTTCCAGTACTGACGCACTTCGTCACTTTTGATTTTTTGGGGAGGATAGATGGGGTTGTCTGAAATGAGGTGCAAAAAGGGCCCTTCCTTGCGGATACGCTTGAATAGTATATCATGATTGGTGATGATGATATATGCCTGATGGTTAGTGAGGTCTTCATACGATTGACGCACACCCAGGATGTAAGACTGAGAAGGAATAGGTAGCATACTATCTCCGGTGATTTGGAAAATCCGCTTGGTACCGCTTTCATAAATACCCAGATCCCAGTTGATCTTTGGAAGTGACTGAATATAGCTGGGGTCAGAATAATCGCTGAGGTAACCTGCCTGTGCCCTGTGATCACCCGGTACGACATCGATCAGCTCCGTACCTTCCAGGTCCACACTGACGGGAAAGTATACTTCGCGATCAGCGATTCTTAGCATCTCATGCTGCTGCAGTGCTGCATAATTTACCTCAAAGAGGCTGTCCATCGATACCTCAAATCGTTTGGCGATGGCATAGAGGGTTTTAGCGGGGGGTGTATTGCCCTCATCGCTTTCATAGCTTGCATAAGTCGACTTCTTGAGGTCCAGACTACGGGCCATCTCATCCTGTGTAGCAGCGGCCTTTTTCCGTAGGAAGCGGAGATTTTTTGCCAGAAAATCCATTTTAAATATAATTATGTTGTACTAAATGTATTTTAAATATACATTTGTCTATTATAAATAGATTCAAAGTTAGTTAAAATGTACCACATTTTCATTGACTTTGGACAGATCACGCCTGGTCCGGGTATGTGACGGATCAGAGAAAGTGGTCATCTGTAGTAGATTGGTAAAGAAGACTGTATGGTGTGGGTGTCCCGACACGGGTATGCGTGTCAAGGTAATTGTAACGATTGCTGATATCCTTGAGACGTTGTTATCAGAGGGTTTGGGACACCCACACCATTTTTGCCGGAGGTCCGGTCAGTCTGCCTTTGATTAGAACTGAATGGACTTTAGAAACCGGCATATTGTACATCTTGACCTGGACACATTTTTTGTTTCGTGCCAGCGACTTATAGATTCCAGCCTGGAAAACAAACCAGTCATTGTAGGGGGTACTTCAGCTCGTGGCGTGGTAGCTTCATGTAGTTATGAGGCGCGTTATTATGGAGTGCACTCTGCCATGCCGATGAAGCATGCGTTACGTATCTGTCCCCAGGCTATCGTTGTGAAAGGAGATATGGACCTCTACACCCGCAAGTCTGCGGAGGTGACCCAGATTATAGCCGAGGAGGCTCCCGTCTATGAGAAAGCGAGTATCGATGAATTTTATATGGATATCAGTGGTATGGATCGCTTCTTCGGATGCTTTAAATGGAGCAGCAGCCTGCGCACTAAAATCATTAAAGAAACGGGGTTGCCTATTTCATTTGGCCTGTCACCCACCAAGACCGTCAGTAAAATTGCTACCGGTGAAGCAAAGCCACAGGGGCAGCTACAGATCAGATTTGATGAGGTGCGGCCGTTTTTAGACCCGCTTTCGGTCCGAAAGATACCGATGATTGGTGCCGCTACCTATAAGACACTTTCAAGAGTAGGTATTCGTACGATCAAAACTCTGGCAAATATTCCAGAGGAAGTGCTGTTGCGTCTGCTAGGGAAAAATGGTTCTGCCCTGTACCGCAAGGCTAATGGCATTGATCCTACGCCGGTGGTGCAGCATAGCGAGCGCAAATCAATATCCAGCGAGCGAACCTTCGTACGCGATAGCATGGACATCATACGACTGAAAGCACTGCTGGTACAAATGGTGGAAAACTTATGCTATCAGCTACGCAGTGAAGGGAAAGTGGCCTCAGTCATTACGGTCAAAATTCGTTATGCCAATTTTGATACTCATACACAGCAGCATAAGATCCCCTATACCTCCTGCGATCATGTGCTTATACGCAATGCGATGGAGCTGTTTGACAAAGTATACGAGCGACGTATGATGATACGACTCGTGGGAGTAAAATTGTCGGGGCTCGTAGAAGGAAACTACCAAATCAACCTGTTTGATGACGTCACGGTGATCAATTTGTACCAGGCGATGGACCGAATAAAAAATCGGTTCGGCAAATATGCGGTGCAGCGTGCTTCTTCTGTCGGTGCCCTGTCGCGCAATTTTGAAGATGACCGTTGATTGAAAATCAAAAAAATTGACCTGAAATGTATCTCAATTGCCACTCATATTATTCATTGCGATATGGTACGATCCCGGTAGAGGAGCTAGTAGCGCAGGCTGCAGAGATGGGCGTGCAATCCATGGCGCTGACGGATATAAATGTGACTACGGGCGTATTTGATTTTATAAAAGCCTGCCGGCAGTATCATATCCACCCCGTAGTGGGATTGGAATTTAGAGAAAATGGAAAGTTGCTATATGTTGGATTAGCCAGAAATAATGAAGGGTTTCATGAATTAAATCATTTCCTGACGCAGTCAAATGTGTATAAAACGGTATTGCCAGAAAGAGCGCCTGAGTTTCTCAATGCATATATTATTTATCCAATTCACAATGCTCCCCTGGTCCTTCGGGAGAATGAATATGTCGGAATGCGTTTGGCCGACCGGTTTCGAATTATTTATTCTGACCTGTATAGAAAGAAAAATAAAATCGTGCTGTTGCAGCCGGTGACCTTTAGAAATAAAACTGAGTATAATTTGCATCGACTGTTTCGGTGTATTGATCAAAATATCATTTTGTCCATGTTGCAAGTAGAAGATCATGCTGTGCAGGATGAAGTGATGCTGTCGCCGGACGAAATTTGTGATTTGATGGAACCTCTTCCGCAGATAATTCATCAATCGGAAGAAATGCTTGCCGACTGTCAGTTTGATTTTGATTTCAAGACATTGAAAAATAAAGAAACTTATACGGGAACTCGATACGGCGATAAGGAATTGCTGACAAAATTAATTGATGATGGATTTGAATATCGATATGATAAAAATAATTCAGCAGCCCGTCAACGTGTAAAAAAAGAACTGGAAATTATTGATCAACTGGGATTTGGAGGGTATTTTTTATGTACCTGGGATATTGTACGGTATAGTCTCTCCAGAGGGTTTTATCATGTGGGCCGGGGAAGTGGTGCTAATTCTATTGTGGCCTACATTTTAAAAATCACCAATGTATGTCCCATGGAATTGAATTTATATTTCGAGCGTTTTTTGAATCCTGCGCGTAAAGTGCCGCCGGATTTTGATATTGACTGGAGCTGGAAAGACAGAGACCAAATACTGGATTATATTTTTAAAAGATTCGATCCGGCATGTACCGCATTTTGCGGTACAGTAGGTTCTTTTAAACATCGATCGATTCATCGGGAGTTAGGAAAAGTGTTGGGGTTGCCAAAAGCGGAAATTGATCAGCTTAGCGCCAACCCTAAAAATCTGCACGAGAAAAGTAAAGAGGTACGATTGATACACAAGTATGCGGATATGATGTATAAATATCCCAATCAATTGTCTATGCATGCCTGCGGCGTGCTGATTAGTGAAAAGCCACTGACTTATTATACGGCCCTGAATT
The DNA here is from genome assembly GCA_050298535.1 of Saprospiraceae bacterium. Lineage (GTDB taxonomy): Bacteria > Bacteroidota > Bacteroidia > Chitinophagales > Saprospiraceae > JABDMH01. The sequence goes on along the minus strand of JBNKUI010000105.1, from coordinate 64,593 downwards.
TTCCGCCGAAGGGTTTTAAGACGGCACAGATCGATATGTATATAGCGGAAGATATAGGATTTGAAAAGTTTGATATACTCAGTCAACGCGGGTTGGGTACGATTCATTCTACGATTGAGTTGGTCAAAGAAACGAGGGGAGAGGAAGTGGATTTTAATGACACCAGTCTGTATGTCAATCACTGGAAGTGCAATGAAATGCTGTCAAAAGGTCGCACGATTGGATGTTTCTATGTCGAGTCGCCGGCGATGCGGGGGTTGCTCAGAAGGCTTCGGGCCAACAACTATAATATTCTTGTGGCAGCATCCAGTGTCATCCGGCCTGGGGTGGCCAAGTCGGGGATGTTGCGAGAGTTTCAACGCAGACACAACAATCCCGATGACTTTGAATATTTTCATCCGGTATTTGAAGAGCATCTGGGAGAGACATATGGGGTCATGGTATATCAGGAAGATGTCATTAAAATAGCGCACTATTTTGGTGGGTTGGATATGTCAGATGCTGATATATTGAGAAGGGGCATGTCAGGAAAGACCCGGTCGACAAAGGAACTGCAGAAAGTAAAATCCCGTTTTTTTGAAAATTGTAAAAAGAAGGGGTATCCTGATGAGTTGACGAATGAAGTATATCGACAGATAGAGTCATTTGCCGGTTTTTCATTTTGTAAATCGCATTCGGCAAGTTATGCCGTGGAGTCGTATTTAGCCTTGTATTTAAAAATTCACTATCCATTGGAGTTTATGGTGTCTGCCATAAATAACTTCGGAGGATTTTATCGTAAAGAGGTCTATTTTCATGAAGCTAAGATGGCAGGAGGCACTATTCGGCAACCCTGTATAAATCATAGTGAAGTACTGGCTTGTTTGATCGGTAAGGAAATATATATTGGATTTAGTACTATTGATGGATTTAATTTATCGGTGGCCGAAGCGATTGTAGAGGTGCGTTTAAATTCTGGGAAATTTACTTCTCTATATGATTTTATAGAGCGGGTGCCGATTGGTATCGAACATCTGGAATTATTAATTTTTTCCGGTGCCATTCGATTTACGAATAAGCCTAAGAATGAATTGATTCTGGAGGCGCGCATGTACCTTAGTAAGGACAAAAAGAAAAATGAACACCGACCTCAAAAACTATTTATTGAACCTCCTAAGTCATGGGAATTCCCAATCCTGGATCGTGATACTTTTGAAGATGCTTTTGATGAGATAGAACTATTACGGTTTCCTGTCTCGCACAACCCTTTTGAAATGCTAAAAACAAAATATCGGGGAGATACCCGGGTGCGGGAGTTGGTCAGCAAAGAAAATACCATAATTCGAATCGTGGGATATCTCGTGGCTCGTAAAGATGTACCGACAGGAAGGGGGCATATGAATTTTGGCACCTGGATTGATGTGGAGGGTGCATTTTTTGATACCACACATTTTCCGGACATCCTGATCAAATGGCCTTTTAAAGGTCCGGGCTGCTATCTAATAGAAGGCAAAGTAATGGTGGAGTTTGGTTTTCCATCCATAGAAGTATTAAAAGTGGACAGGCTACCCATGGTGGATGATCCTCGGTATGAAGACCAGCGGGCAAGGGTGAAACTTCCGGATGGTTCAAATGTTTCTCCACGACCACTTACCCGGGCACCCTACCCTTCCAAGGAGAAAGTGGATAAATTATACGGAAGAGGGTGATGGTTTACATGTATCCGTATAAAATTTGCAGATGTATACGAGAGTATAAATTTGTCATAAATCAGTGTTGTAGTGTCAGTCTTTTTTGCCCGAGTTATCATCATTTGGTATAGTTATAATGATCTCAAGCATAGTCAAGGAAATATGCGTTTTATACCATAAAAGATCGATATACCCAGTGTCAATTAACTAGCCTATTTTAGTAAGCCAGACAAATACCCCTGGTATTAAGAGTCTAAAATCTACCAATCATGAATAAACCTTCTCCATCAGGACCTTTTCCTAGGCGAACATTTTTGCAACACTCGATTACTGCCATGGCAGGTCTGCCTTTACTTTCGACTGCCGAAGCATTCTCTGACAAAAAACATGCTACATTTAAGCAAATGAATACAATTCCTGCAGACAACAATAAGAGTTTAATAGGTCAGTATGGCCCATGGGCAGTTGAGCAGATGGATGATCCTCCGCCGCTTTCCTTCCGCCGTGACGAATTTTCAGATTTGGATGGATGGCGATCCATGGCTTCACAGAAAGTGATGGAATGTATGGTGCCACCCATGGTACCTGCTACCCCTGAGGTCACACTTCATCGTCAGTACGAATATGACGGCCTGATTGTAGAGGAAATCAGCTGGCAGCTACCATTTGGCAGGCCCACAGAAGCCGTGGTATTAAAGTCTAAAGATGCGCAGGGAAAGCTTCCGGCCGTACTGGGGATGCACGATCATGGTGGTGATAAATATCAGGGTAAACGCAAGATTGTAAAGACACAGGATAATTTGCCTGTTTTCCAGGAAGAGATTCAAGAGTTACTCTATGAAGGACAGCCCTGGGCCAACGAACTGGCCAGACGGGGATACATAGTCCTCGTGCATGATGTTTTTACTTTTGGTAGCCGAAGGGTAATGTACCAGGATGTGGATGGGTTTGAATGGGGACCTTTATTGACAGACCGGACCGATGAAAACCCAGAAGATCCCGAAAATGTCAAGGCGTATAATACCTGGGCTGCACAGCACGAACATATTATGGCGAAGTCGCTCTTTAGTGCAGGGCTTTGTTGGCCGGGAGTCTTTGTGGCGGAAGATCAGGTCGCATTGGACATTTTGTGCAGCCGGGAGGATGTGGACACTGAGCGTGTCGGATGTGCCGGACTTTCGGGAGGTGGATTACGTACAGCTTATCTGGGAGGTTTAGATGCACGAATCAAGGCATCCGTATGTGCTGGATGGATGACTACCTGGGCAGACCTGATACTTCATAAATGCTTTACGCACACCTGGATGGTTTACATCCCGCTGATTGCTCGATATCTTAGTTTTCCTGAAATCTATGGATTACGAGCTCCTCTGCCCACGATGGTATTAAACAATAACCATGATACCCTATTTACACTCACGGAAATGCAACGAGCAGACGCCATACTCGGTGAGGTATTTGAAAAAGCTGGAGCCGGGGATCGATATGATTGTCGATTTTACGATGGCCCTCACAAGTTTAATAAGCAGATGCAAAAGGAAGCCTTCGAATGGCTGGATAAATGGCTAGGATAATGACAACCTAGGTTCCTAATAGGAATATGCAAGGTCTCTTATGGAGGTCGGGAAGTTGTTTTTTCCAGGATTCTATAGGTCGGGTCATGATGAATTCTGTGCTCGTAGTGATATCACATGCTATGCAAAGTTGCGTCTTTGGGTGCAGTATTTCGGTTAACATCTCCAGGAGTTTCATATTTCGATAGGGAGTCTCCATAAAGATTTGCGTCTCTCCCCGTAGCGCTTGCTGCTCCAGATTTTTCAACTCTGATTTAATGCGGTCTTTTTTGGGAGATAAGTAGCCATGAAATGTGAACTGCTGACCACTAAATCCCGATCCCATGAGGGCCAGCATAATAGCTGAAGGTCCTGCCATGGGTACTACCGGTATGCCTAAACGATGCGCCAGGGCAACTATCGGAGCTCCAGGATCCGCGATGGTAGGACTGCCAGCATCTGAAAGTAAGCAAATGTCTTCACCTGATTTTGCTGGCTCCAGAAAAAACCCATATTCCTCGGGCGGAGTGTGTTTGTTCATTTCATTGAAAATGCATGCATCAATATCCTTATCGCGCACCATGGCTTTAATGTGTCGACGGGCAGTTTTCAATGTTTCAACGATGAAGTAAGTACAGTCTTTCACATGATCAATGACATAGCTGGGTATTGGATGTACAGCGTCAGGACCAAGTGGTGTGGGGATGAGGTACAGGGTTCCTGTCTTATTAGTGACCATTAAAAACAATTTAAATCCTGGATGATTCAGTAAATGTAGTTTGTAAAAATTACTTATGGTTAATTTGTAGCTTTGGCCTCAGATCCGGTATCATGGCAGATCAAAATTTTACCACATACACCATTAAGATTCCTCAGTTTGAGGGACCTTTTGATCTGTTGCTATTTTTCATAGAACGGGACGAGCTGGATATCAATAATATTCCCATTGCTAAGATTACAGATGACTTCCTGGATTATATCCGTCACATGGAAGCGCTCAATATCGATCTTGCCAGCGAATTCATTGTTGTAGCAGCCACATTAATGCGTATCAAGGCCCGCATGATCCTTCCGCGCAAGGTGGTGGATGAAGAAGGCAATGAGATAGATCCGCGCGAGGAGTTAGTACAAAAGTTGCTGGAGTATAAGCGATATAAAGAAACCTTGTCGCAATTTCGGGAAAAGGAGGACGAACGAGCCAGTAAGTTTGGAAGAGGAGGAACCAATAAAGAACTTAAGAAGATAGCTGAAACGGCACTTGTCGACCTTGAACTGGAGTCCATTACTCTCTTCAAGCTGCTCAAGGCTTTCGAACAGGTGATGGAGCAACTCAGTGAGCGCAAGGTGGTAGCTCATACAATTGCCCGTTATGAATATACCATTCAGGATCAGCAGAGCTATCTGAAATCCAAGGTCAGAAGGGGTAGAAAGACAGCGTTTGAAGATATCTTCCTGGCGCTGGAGAATAGAATCCATGCTATCGTGACCTTTCTGGCCATGCTTGATTTGCTTAGTCAACAGAAAATTGAGCTGGTGCAAGGGGAAGGTGTCAATCACTTTTGGCTTACCGTGCCTGATGAGGTAGAATCTTCTGATGATCAATCTGGAGAAGAAGAATAAATTACAACAATCGGTTCAATCCTTTTCGTGCAATTTCCTGCCGTTCGGTATCGACTGAAAAAGTCGTCTTGATATGCTTCTCACGACCAAATAGCAAGTCGTATATGACTTCCTTTTCACTAGACGTGAAAGTGGAAAAAGTACGACGGAGAATCGGGAGGAAATTCATGAATGCATCATCGTCAAGTGAACTCATCCATTGGTCGACAATGTCCCGAAGAGTAGGCCGATGAATGAGGAGCCAGCCTCCTCCGTAGAGAAACCCCTCCAGCAGTAGCGCTGGGTAAAATGGGTCTGAAATCGTTGAAAGGTGATATTCGATCTCTAAGTAGATTTGATCTACCTCCACTATCTCTTTGACCAGAAGAAAACGCAGGGCCATACCTTTCACGATGGCATTACAGGGATTTTGGAAGGCAATTTTTTGAAGACACTCCATCCAGCGATTCAGGATGTCATCACGATCCATAAGTTGTATGGCATGGTGCAATTGAGAGATGGCTGTGAAATAATGCTTGGATTGATCATCAGCCACCTGGATCACAGCCACTGGCAGCAGGATACAAATACGGGGTAGCAATTGATCCAGCAGCTCCTCCACTGACGATGTATTCAGCTGAGCGGTATCCCCATATCGAAGTGACCAGATCAGGGGGGGTGAGATCTGCATGAGCAACAGGACATCTTCTGACACATTGCCAAGATCCCGTATGCGATCACTTACCGGACCGATCAAGTCCGGAAGGTCCGCGTGCAAAACGGTATAAAGCACTTGTCCTAACTGATTAAAATGGGATTCTTCATTAATCTTGTCCATCGTGTATTTAAAACATGCCTCAAGTATGGTATTACCCCATATACTGGCTTCGATGATCTTAATTTCGAAATCGGGGACCCATTGCAATTCCCAGTATTCATGGAAATTTCCCAGCGGATTGTGATCAGGTTCGAGTTCTACGCCCCAGGGAATTTCCAGTAAAAACATACGATGTAATAGCCGACTGGCCAGGAGTTGTGTAGGCTTGCGAAGATCCAGATGTTTTTCAATCAGTGATTGATTTTTCCAGTCTTTCTGCAGTCTGGCTTTCTTGATAGCTTCTTCCAGATCCTTATACAAGGGTACCATCGGGATTTGATCGGATACCTTTCCGATATTTTCGCCTTCTAGTATCTTGATACGCATACTTTCAATAAGGCTTTCGTTTCCCTGACAGAAGGTGGTAGACATGGCATCAAACAATTCGTTGATCCCCGGACGGTTCCTGCTTCTGATGCGAGTAAGTTCCAGCGCAAGTTTTGTCGCATCGATGGTATGGGCCGGAGAGACGGCATGTCCCAGTGACTGCAGGATTTGAGAGGCCCTGCTCATCCATCTGGAAAGAGCCGTATCAGGATCTTCGAACAAGGCTTCGTACCAGTAGGGAGAAATCACCCCGGAACCATATCCGGTATGACGGGCAATGCGATTATATGACCAGGGAACCCAGGTACATGCGGTTTGGACTTTTTTGTGCCCCTTGACCAGCGCTTTGTCCTCTGCTACCTTGTACTGTTGCCAGGATACCAGCGCAGGTCCATGCCATGCACCACAGACTACGGCAATCTTTTGATATCCCTCGCGAATAGCCGATCTGATTTCATTTCTCATGAAAGCTTCACGGACGGCATTTGATGATTTCTCATACGAGGTGGCAGCCCGCATCTCAGTCATCATTTCAAGAATGGTGTCAAAAATTGTGAATCCGTCATGGTCCTGTTCTATATAGCTGTCCCACCAACGCTCAGGATCATCATAGCCTGCCAGTGAGGCCATATAAGAGAAGGGATCATTGGTAAGCGCTTGCATCTTTCCCGTCTTTATAGCTCCTTCAGGAAGTACAAATGAAATCCCCTGCGGCAGATCAAAGAACCGTACATGCACATCATTCTTTTTGGCAAATTGCATAGCCTGCCATTCAGGAGAAAATGAAGTGAAGGGATAGTAAGCGTATTGGGTCAGGTCATTTTTGTCCCAGATCATGATGGCTACGGGAGGGATTAGCAGATCTTCTTTTACAAAAGGCGTAAGCATCTGTGCATCCACGGGGCATTCGATCAAAATCAGATCCGGCTGCTGAGTATCTAACGCATTGAGCAGATTACGACTTGATCCTGCCCCATGATGCCTGATGCCGAATATTCTGACCTCCTCATCCTTTGCCATCTAGTACCTCCTTACAAGCTTTGTACAGACTGGTCCATCCTTTTCGGGATTTCATAACCGTTTCCAGATATTCTTCCAGGATCATCTGATCTTTACTGGCATCCTTGACGACAGCACTAACGATACTTTCAGCGATGGGTTTATTAGCATCGTCATGTCCAAAATAATGAGCCATCGTCTGACTACTATTGACGGCCGAGATGACTTCGGCCGTACTCAGCGTGGCAGTCGGGGACTTAATTTTTATATCACCTTCCTCAGAGTGCCCGCTACGAAGCTCTCGAAAGACGGTAATCAGTTTCTTAATATCTGCTTCTTTAATGACTTTTTTGGGAGTAGATGTGAATCCCTGTAGTTCTTTTACCCGGTAGTTCACGATTTTTAATTCTTCTTCGAGGTTGACTGGGAGTGGAAGGCGTACAATATTGAAACGTCGCTGGAGGGCACTGGATAGGTCGTGCACACCTTTGTCTCGATCATTGGCCGTTGCGATGACGTTAAATCCGCTCTTTGCCCTGATTTCCAGGTTCAGCTCGGGTACAGGAAGACTTTTTTCGGATAGGACAGTGATTAGGGCATCCTGTATATCTGAAGGAATTCTTGTCAGCTCTTCAATGCGCACCAGTTTACCTGCATTCATAGCACGAATGACAGGACTGGCCACCAGAGCTTCCTGACTTGGGCCCTCTTGCAGTAGTTTTGCATAGTTCCAGCCATAGCGTATGGCATCTTCAGAAGTGCCAGAAGTGCCTTGAATCATCAATGATGAATCGCCCATTATAGCAGCGGCCAGATGCTCAGAAAGCCATGATTTTGCAGTGCCTGGGACACCGATCAAGAGAAGAGCTCGATCAGTCAGTAAGGTAGCTATGGCGAGCTCTACTAATCGTCGCTGGCCAAAGTATTTTGGCTCAATTGCGACACCTTTCTTTGTCTTGCCTCCCATGATATATGTCAATACCTGCTGAGGAGACATCTGCCAGCTGGCTGGCTTCTCTTCTTTATCTTCCTTTATCAGTATCTTGATTTCCTCTGCATATAGCTCTTCGGCGTGCAGTCGTATTACTTCCATACTCACATTACTACATAATTAAAGATATCGATGCGTTGTTTTAATTTCTTTCGCATAGACCACAGATCCTTTCCCAGCCCTGAAAAATAGATACTTTCTTCAGGCCAATCCTTTACAAGAATGGAATGTACCCGAGGATCCATTCTGCCACCCAGTAGCTTTGTCAAAGATTTAAGATGTTGCTTATCCGTACGTGACATTCGTTTAGCCAGAGATAAAAGTACGCGTTTGATAAGCAGTGTGGATACTTCCATATTTAAAAAATGCCGGGTACTGCCTATTAGCTTGTCCAACTGCTCTAAGGTCCAGGAGGTATGATCGGAAAGCAAATCATTGATAAGATCAAATAAGCTGTTTCTTCCCAGACTCTGAAATAGAGGTGTAAAGTCTACAGACACGGTGTTACCTTCCGGGTAATGACTAATCCATCGGCGTACCAGCGCTTCCTGCCATGATTTCGTATGATGATAAGCGGCACTTAAGCTGATCACCTGGCAAATTCGATCCAGATCTGGATCCAGCATAAGTTGCTCGCATAAAGATGCAGGAGGTATGGCAAGATGTCCGAAGATATCCTTTATGGGAGTCAGTGAAAGGGCTCTGAGATAAGGATTGCTTATGTGGTTTGCATGGATTTCAATGTCATCCAGATGAAATAAATGCCGGTCACGGATGACGTCCTGTAAGGAAGTGAAAAAGAGTTTACCGTTACGTTCTGTAAAGGCCCGGGAGCTATAATCTGTGGCAAGTGCATTGAGAAGCTTTTGGTATTCCGGATCAATTTGAATCAATATGTTTTGGCACAATTCATATTCCTTACCCTTACTGGTACGGCTAAGTGATCGAACTAAACTGAGATCTGTGCTACGGGGGTTGTCGCTAATCGCGGAGAGATATTTCTTTCGTTGTGTATTGTTGAGATTTTTCGCGAGGTCCTCACAGTACTCAGGGTCTATCATCCTCAGCCAATAGGCCAGTTTGTCAGCAGGTTGGGATGAAAGCATCCATGTCTCATCGCAGGATTGCAGTCGGTGCCACCAGGTCCATTCACGTCTTAGTTGACTCAACCATAAGGCGCGTTGTCCCATTATATCCTTCAATAGTAGCCAGTAGGTAGGTTTTTCATTAAAATGATGTAGCATGCCGGGCAGTACCACTGGATGCAGGTATTTTTTTTGTGCTTTCAGGATAAGCAATGCCTCATGTATCGATTTCCAGTCTTTAATTTCAATGAGTTTTATGAGCGCCTGGCCTGCTTCATAAGCACAGTATGGGAGTCTGTCGGGATCAGCCGGTGTGAATTCAGTTGTCTGGTCAACTTTGATTTTGGCTGCAGAACGTTCGATCTGAACCGCTGTCGATAGAGCCTTCCAAAGACGAGTCTCGACAGAGTCACTTTCTGCAATTGGAATATCATCCTCTGTCAGCCAGTGGTCGACATCAGAAGGTGGGACTTTACCTCCCGTACCAGAAAGTGCCAATCCGTAAAGCTGCAGGAGAATCTCGCGGTCAAGCATTGGACAAAGATATGCAGGGTCCCAAATATGTGGAATTTTTTACCTGCGCCACATGAATGTCGAAAGACCCATGACTCGCTATTGAGTACCGTGGATTTAGATTTAGTGCGGCGTGGTTTGTTTATTTACCAAAACGATTATCTTTGCAGCGATTTTCAAGATCCATCAAAAAAGTCAAGTAGATTTCTATGTCGAATATTGGTAGAGTTAAGCAGGTGATTGGTCCTGTTGTTGATGTCAGTTTTGCTGACGAAGGTGCTATATTACCTGAGATTTTGAGCGCACTCGAAATAGATCGTGGAAATGGTGAAATATTGGTTCTAGAATGCCAGCAGCATCTCGGAGAAGACAGTGTGCGAACCATTGCTATGGATGCAACAGATGGTTTGACTCGCGGTGCTATAGTAAAAGATACGGGACGTCCAATTGCCATGCCAGTGGGTGTACAGATAAGAGGTAGACTGTTTAATGTGGTGGGAGAAACTATCGATGGTATCGGGAGCATTACAAAGGACGATTCCAGCTACAGTATCCACAGAAATCCACCAGCCTACGAGGACCTTTCTACTGAGACAGAAGTGCTCTTCACCGGTATTAAGGTGATTGATCTCATTGAACCATACCAAAAAGGGGGAAAGATTGGATTATTTGGTGGTGCCGGAGTAGGAAAGACCGTATTGATCCAGGAGTTGATCAATAACATCGCCAAGGGTTATGATGGTATATCCGTTTTTGCAGGTGTGGGAGAGCGAACTCGCGAAGGAAATGACCTTCTGAGAGAGATGCTAGAAGCGGGTATCATTACCTATGGCAAAGGGTTTATGGAGTCGATGGAGGAAGGTGGATGGGACCTGAGTAAAGTGGATCTTAAAGAACTTGAAAATTCAAAAGCTACCTTCGTATTCGGACAGATGAATGAACCTCCGGGTGCACGATCAAGAGTGGCCCTTTCCGGATTGACTATTGCCGAATATTACCGTGATGGTGATCTAAGTGATCCAAACGGCGGACGTGATATTCTTTTCTTTATTGATAATATATTCCGATTTACTCAAGCAGGTTCAGAGGTGTCAGCCCTTCTGGGTCGGATGCCTTCAGCGGTGGGATATCAGCCTACGCTTGCTACTGAGATGGGTGTAATGCAAGAGCGTATTACCTCTACCAAGAGAGGATCTATTACATCTGTACAGGCGGTATACGTACCTGCGGATGACTTGACGGATCCAGCACCTGCCACGACTTTTGCCCACCTGGATGCCACTACGGTGCTAGACAGGAAGCTCGCTGCACTGGGTATCTATCCTGCGATTGATCCTTTGAGTAGCTCTTCCAGAATCATGGAGCGGTCTACGTTAGGTGATGATCACTATGAGACGGCTCAAAGAGTGATCGGAATTCTACAGCGCTATAAGGAACTGCAGGATATCATTGCAATTCTCGGTATGGAAGAATTGTCAGATGATGACAAACTGGTGGTGCACAGAGCTCGTCGTGTGCAGCGGTTTTTATCACAGCCTTTCCACGTTGCAGAAGCATTTACAGGTCTTGCCGGGGTATTAGTGCCTATCGAAGAAACGATTCGTGGATTTAACATGATCATGGATGGTGAGGTGGATCAATATCCAGAAGCCGCATTTAACCTGGTGGGAACTATTGATGATGCGATTGCCAAGGGTAAGAAACTGATTGCAGAAGCAGAAGGTAACTAAGAGTATATATGGTCATAAGCGTTCTATCACCAGATAAAGAAATTTTTACCGGGGAAATTCAATCGGTGAAAGTCCCCGGTGTTACCGGTCAATTTGAAGTTCTTCAAAATCACGCTCCGATTGTCTCTGCTCTTACCGAGGGATCTGTACGCATACGTAAGACTTCCGGTGAGGACCTTACCTTTAAGATTAATAAGGGATTCATCGAAGTGCTGAGTAATGAAGTTTCATTGCTGGTGCAAGGGGTTGAGGAGTAAGATCCTCTCTCATACCGGTATTACCACATTTGTCCAGAAATCTCTGTTCGGTCCCAAAATTCGTAATGATTTCTCATTTCCTATCTCATAGGAGATGTCCCTATACGCTTTAGTTCTCTATGCGTTAAATCCGACGTGATGTTAACTCAGGATTAAACTTTTTTAAGGCTTTGCCATTTAGTAAATGGAGATCTATTTACTCAAACTTGCTAGAGGTAAGTACCCATTAGCAGCTAGATTCTTGCTTTGTTTGAGATATTGGCTAAACCGTGATGGAAAAGATGACGAAGAATGAATTGGTAGAGTCAGGTATTTTAGAACAGTATGTACTTGGCTTGTGTACTAGAGAGGAAGAGGAACTCGTACAGCGGATGGCAGCTGAGGATAAAGAAATAAAAATCCTCTTGCAGGAAATGAAAGGTACCGTTTCGCACTGTTGCAGTAAGCGGTTGGGAAAACACCAGGCTAAGCATCGCGTGATGCGGAAGGCACCTGGCAATGGGGAACATCTCAAGCTGGCACATACATTAAAGTATAAAACATTTTGGAATACAGCAGGTCCTCTCGTGGCAATTTTGGCAGGTATTGCTTTAGTTTTTGCCATAGTCCAAATGCGTGAAAAGTCAGCCCTACGAGAATCCCTAAGTGCTGATACGATTCAGAGCACTGATACAGGCTTATCCGAGAACAGTCCGGCAGTGACACTTCTGCTGGATGATGATAGTACGAAATATATTTCATTTGATACACGCACCATGGATCTGCATGGGTTTGCTACAGTCATCTGGAATGAACCGCTCAACAAAGCGATGTTAAACATTATGCACTTACCTCCATTATCGGATGACCTACAATATCATATTTGGTGCAATGATACATCAGGACAGATACTTCATGTGGGGAGGTTTCCCGCTAGGAATGACTATTGGATGGACCTTCCTTACGATCTGAAAATGCTGGAATTCAGACTATCAATCGATGCAGCACATGATGATGTTAATTACCCCGAGGAAGATCAGATCGTAGCTATTGCCCGAATCAATTAAGGACCATTTCCTGCATCAATGATTCAATATGATCTACTTCGATCGGTATCTCCGCCATGAGATCCACCGGACCGTTGTCAGTAATGAGAATATTGTTTTCCAGACGGATGCCTAAAGATTCCTCAGCAATGTATATACCTGGTTCACAGGTCAGAATCATACCGGCCTGAAAGGGACTATTTCGATCACTCAGGTCATGTACATCAAGACCCAGATGATGTGCTACCCCATGCATAAAATACTGGCGATAGGGGGCATGCTCTCCCTTTCCTTTCAATTCATCACGATCCAGTAGACCCAGTGATACTAATTCATGGCCGATCATCTGACCTGCTTCCTTATTTAGGTCGTCCAGAGTCATACCGGGCACCATCAAATCAATAGTGTCCCTCAATACCCTAAGTACTGCTTCATACACATCCCGTTGTCGGTCAGTAAATTTTCCATTGACAGGAATAGTTCGTGATAGGTCGGCGGCATAGTGACCATACTCAGCTCCAAAGTCCATGAGCAGCATGTCTCCGGATTTACAAATCTGGTCATTCTTAATGTAGTGAAGAACACAACTGGAGTCTCCACTAGCAACAATTGGATCGTATGCGTGACCTGAGCTTCCATTAGCAATAAAGGTATGGATGATCTCAGCTTCTATCTCATATTCCTTTTTCCCCGGTCTCACACTTTTTAAAACACGTTGAAATGCTTTTGCGGTGATGCCGGCTGCATGATTTATTAGTTCGATTTCAGGATGAGATTTAATCATCCGAAGGTATCTCAATATGGGTTGGGAGCGATGATACTTATGAAATGGATATCGTTCTCTGATTTCTTTAGCAATCCGAATATCCCTGGTCTGAATTTCTGCCTGTACGCTTAAGTTTTCATTTTCATTGACATAGATACGCTTGGCCTGGTGGATGAGGTTTTGCTGAAAGGATGGAAGTTGTTGCAGCCACATGACTTTTTGAATACCACTAATTTCCCGGGCTTCGTTCTTTGTATATCGCTCACCCTCCCAGATACGACTTAGGGCATCTCCTTTTTTTATAAAAAGAATTTCCTTGTGTTCTTCTTTGGAAGCGTCTGGATATAATAGGAGAACAGACTCTGGTTGATCAATCCCGGTGAGATAAAAAAAATCAGAGTTTTGGCGATAAGGAAAATATTGATCACCATTTCTAGGCATCTTATCGTTTGTCTGAAAGATAGCCAGTGAGTCCGACCGCATCTGACGGGCAAATCGTTGCCGGTTTTGAATAAAGAGATTCGAGTCAATCTTTTGAAAACGCATACGTCATTTATACTTGAGCATGTAAAATAAGGAAACGATATCACTACCTGGTGACTTTGCACCTGGATAGTGTTCCATGCCATATAGTATGTAGAGCCGGGATCTAGTAGAGTGTCTAATATCCCAATTTTTGATCAACCTCTGCAAGGTCTTCCTGGTCCAGATCAGGTATCCATTGTCCAAGAATCTCACGAGCCCTTTCACGAACGTCCTGATTTACATATCCAGCAATGCTGACAAGACCGAAAAGTAAAACCCCCAGATCATCGGTGAATCCCAAAAAGGGAGAGAGATCGGGAATTGCATCGACAGGAGCCAGCAAATACGCTAATGCCCCAAGGACGATCCTTTTGGCCCATTTGGGCGTCTCCTTCCGCTTATAGGCCAAAAACAGCAAAAGTGCAGAATAGGTAATCTGAACACCTGCACGGTGTACAAAACCACAAATCTTCGTAAGAAAATCCTGACGATCGATCCAGTCCTTTATCACCTTAAGTATATCGGTTGGTCTTTTCATGTACCGATTCATTTCAAAATCTATACCTATTCCAACAAAGATACAGATCCTAAAGGTTCCCCGGTATGATTATGCTGTTTTTGCTAAAGGTGCTGAATCATTGAAACTTAATTCATCGATTCCACAGAATGAATAGCCCAAGGTGTGAAAGTGCTCCAGTACACGAGGCAGAACATATTTTAATTTCTCAAAGGATTTCACACTGTCATGGAATACAACGATGGAACCTGCTTTAGTATGGGTTAATACGTTGTTCAGGCATTGCTGTGCCGATATTTTGGGATCAAAATCTCCACTCAAAACATCCCACATGATAATCTTGTAGTGACGCATCAGAAAGGGCACCTGACTGGGCTTTATACGACCATAGGGAGGTCTGAAAAATTCTGACTTTACTGATTTCGCACCTTGTCGGACATTCAGAAAGTAGGGAACATTTTCTGTACCCCAGCCGGAAAGATGATTAAATGTGTGGCTTCCAATGGAATGATTTTCATCTTTTACCTGCCGATACACCTCTGGATGCTTGCGCACATTGTCCCCAACACAGAAAAAAGTAGCCTTTGCATTGTATTTTGAAAGCTGATCTAATACCCACGGTGTCACTTCAGGAATTGGTCCATCGTCAAAAGTGAGAAAGATCTTTTGGTCACCTTGCGGTATTCTCCAAATAAAATTTGGAAATAAGTTCTGGATTAGGTTTGGGGTCTTTACAAGATACATTGGTTATTAAGTTTGGATGCTCGGAATAGGATTAAATTTGACTGATTTCAGTTCTAACAAGAACGAATAATAAATGTTGTAAGCTGCTTCGTTTTGAAATTATTAAACATTATAATTTTCTTTAAAATGATATGCTGCTCATTGTGCCAGGCTTCTTGTATTTTTGCCGGCCAATAGATTGACAAAATCAGATCATAATATTTAGTATGATAGATAGACCACGTGTTAGATTTGCTCCCAGTCCTACAGGACCTCTCCATATCGGTGGAGTACGCACCGCATTGTACAATTACCTATTTGCCAAACAAAATAACGGCACCTTTATTTTACGGATCGAGGACACAGATCAAGCCAGATATGTTGAAGGGGCAGAAGCATACATTAAAGAGTCGTTAGAGTGGTTAGGATTGACGGCTGATGAGGGTCCTGATCAGGGGGGGAGTTTTGGCCCATACAGACAATCGGAACGTAGAGATATCTATACAAAATATGTGCAGGATCTGATTGATGCCGGTAAAGCGTACTATGCCTTTGATACACCTGATGAGATCGAAGCCATGCGTGCCCGGGAAAATGCAAAAGGTAATCAGGGTCCTAAATATGATCAGCGTATTCGCAAGGAAATGCGAAATACTATTACACTCGGGGATACGAAGGCAAAAGAACTAGTGGCAGCAGGTGTACCCTACACCGTAAGACTCTGGGTCCCTGAGGAAGGAGTTATCAGATTCGAGGATCGTATACGAGGGCAAGTGCAGTTTGATGTAGAGGAGCTGGATGACAAAGTGATTCTCAAGACGGACGGACTTCCTACCTATCATCTGGCGAATGTTGTTGATGACTTTCTCATGAAAATCTCGCATGTCATTCGCGGTGAAGAGTGGTTGTCCAGTACCGCGCACCATGTTTTGCTCTATCAATCCTTTGGGTGGAGTGAGCACATGCCCGAGTTTGCGCATTTACCACTCATTTTGAAACCCACCGGAAAAGGAAAACTCAGCAAACGCGATGGGCAAAAGTTTGGCTTTCCCGTCTTTCCGCTTGCGTGGAATGGTGCTGAGGGTGATTCATTTCAAGGATTTAAATCCTATGGATTTGATCCTGCAGCAGTGATAAATTTTCTGGCATTTTTAGGCTGGAACCCAGGCACCGAACAGGAGATTTTTTCTCTTTCAGAATTGACAGATACATTCTCGTTAGACCAGATCAGTAAATCGGGTGCCCGATTCGATTATGATAAGGCGAAGTGGTATAACAGCCAGTATATAATGGCTCAAACTGATGAGCAGCTAGCTCAAAATGTAAGTCCATTCTTCTCAGAAGAGGACCATAAAAAGATAGAATCAAAGTTAGCCTCCATAGCCGGACTACTAAAGCCCAGAATTCAAACTTATACGGAGTTTCCTGAAGCGGCTGCTTACTTCTTTAGTGAGGTAGAAACCTATAATGAAAAGATCATTCAAAAAAAATGGAAGGGCGATATCAAGACAAAATATCAGAAGCTTCTACATGAAATCGCAGCGCTTACCAGTTTTGAGGCAGCAGGGATCAAGGACGTCGTGAGCGGATTTGTCGACAGCCAGGGATTAAAATTTGGCGATGTTTTACCGCTGCTACGTATTGGATTGTCAGGTGATACAAAAGGTCCGGATCTTTTTGCTATAATGGAGATCATGGGCAAAAGCATCACGGTCCAGCGACTTAATGGTGCGATTGAGGTGTTTGATCGTATCATCGGAGATTAGATTATCTCCCAGGAACTTCACTCTGGGATATCTTCGTTATGTATACTAAGAAACATAGATAGATGCCTAAGAAAATTCCAAAAAAGGGTAAACCAGAAGCCCATGAAGATCTGGGAGGATTTGATATTCGTATCAATGAATTTGGTGAAATTGTGTCCACCATTCAAGTAGATAAGATCAATGCATTTCTGGATGAGAATGTAGTTGATAAGAAGCTGGTGGATCGTGATGATCTATTCTCAGAAGAAGAGTAAGTTCTGGAGCTAACTTTCAGAGTTACCTATCCAGAAGAAGGCCTAAATTTTTCATTTCGTTATTTTTTTGAAATTCGGTGCAACCACTGGTTTGTAGCGCTGTCTATTCCATTGTCGAGTATGATGAAATAGATGGAGGCTTTTGAAACACATGTGATATTTAAAAAGAAACCTTTGCCGGACTATCAACAGCATTTTGAACTCGCACGAAAGTGCATGGATGGCGATCGAAGAGCACAATTCGAGCTGTACAATCAGTACTCCCGGGCGATGTTTAATATCTGCTTGCGTATGATGGGACGGAGAGAAGAGGCTGAAGATGTGTTACAAAATGCTTTTGTCGACATTTTCCGAAAGATCAATTCATTTCGTTTTGAATCCTCTTTGGGTGCCTGGATAAAGAGAATTGTAATAAATAGCTGCATCAATGAACTAAAGCGACGTAAGATTGAGTGGGTAGAGATGCAAGAAAATCTGGGTGCCGATTTAGTTGCTGAAAACTCGATTATAACAGAATACGAATCCGATAAAGTCAGGATTCGAAAGATCAAAGAAGCGATGAATCAACTCCCTGACGGATATAGAGTGGTTTTCAATCTATACCTGATGGAAGGATATGATCACCGGGAGATAAGCCAAATTTTGGGGATATCAGAAGGAGCCTCTAAATCACAATACAGCCGGGCAAAAAAGAAAATTAACATGATTCTGCAGGATCAAAGTAAAGCGGGTTAAAACATGGAAAAGGATCATTTAGAAAAATTTATACACGATCATCGAGAGGATTTCGATGTAGATCGGCCCTCTTTTAAAGTATGGGCAGACATTGAGAGATCACTGGATAAGGATCAGAAGAAGCAATCTTTCAAAAAGTATTGGTTTCTGGGAATCGCAGCCTCTATAGCACTTGTCTTAGGGCTTGGACTCGGTATACTGGTATATCCGCAGTGGCATGAATATCAGTCGATGCAGTCAATATCAGCCAATACAGAATTGCAGGCCATGGAGCAGTATTATGCTAGGGAAGTAAGTATGCGATTTGAGGAACTTAGTGGGGATCGAAGTCTTGAAGATATTAATCCGGAGCTGAAAATGATAGATGCAAATATCGAACAATTGAAAGAGGATTTGATAGACGCCCCCAGGTCCAGTAGAGAAGAAATATTGACAGCCATTATCACATCCTATATGGCAAAAGTGGATTTATTGGAAAAAGCAATTGAAATAAAAGAGACAATCAAAAATTATGACACCGAAATATAAAATATCGATCATTTTCTTCATGCTCTGCTTAGCTGTGGGAAGTCTGCAGGCCAAACGGGAGTATGAAAAGACAATCGAAGAATCGTTTAGTCTATCCGAGAAGGGAACACTACAGATCGAAAATCGTCATGGTGACGTACTTGTACAGACGTGGGATCGTAATCAAGTGGAGATTAAAGTCACCATCACCGTCAATACCAATAGTGAAAGCAATGCACAGGAAGTTTTTAATCGTATCGATATTGATTTTTCAGATAGCAACGATTTTGTGTCTGCAAGAACAGTAATCGATGATAAAAAGTCAACATGGTCGGTTTTTAAGGATTGGTTGGGAGGCAACAGCAATAGCAATGATCTGCAAATTGATTACAATATCAGTATGCCTGCAGCGGCCTATTTGAAATTGGAAAATCGATACGGTAATGTCAACATTGATGCACTGGAAGGAGATGCCCAATTGATTATTAAGTATGGCAACTTAGAAGCGGAGAACATTGGTGGTGATCTTGTCTTTGATGGTGGCTACGGTAATGCAGGTATCGGTGATGTAGGCGGTGATCTTGAAAGTGATATTTCATATTTCAAGCTCCGAGTGGGATCAGCAGAAGACGTGACCGTCAACTCCAAGTACTCGACCTTGACCATTGAATCAGCGGTAGATATTAAATCTACATCTTCCTATGATACTTATCTGATTGGTACGACAAATAGTCTCGACAACGAAGGTAAGTATGATAAAATCGAAGTAGGCGAGGTAGGTGAGATAGATGTGGAGTCTAAATACACACACATAAAGATAGGAATGCTGAAAGGGGAGTTGGAAGCCGATCTATCTTACGGCGGAGTCAATGTGGAAAATGTAGGTAGCTCCTTTGATTTGATAGACGTGGAGGGTAGATATACAGCCATAAAACTCAATCTTGACGATGTTTCTTCATACCGTTTGGAAGCCGATGGGCGATATACTGGCATCTCTGTACCCGATGACTTTACCGTGCAGAAAGATATTAAAGACAATAATGAGCAGGAGGTCACAGGATACAGAGGTAATGCCAATGCCAGGGGCATGGTCAGAATTTCAGCCAGCTACGGCAGTATAAAATTGCGTTGACCCACTGTGTATGAATTGAACGCCTACGTTTTTCCCTGAAATATCGCCTCACAGACAATCCGCGACAATTCAGTATCTTTTGACCCACAACCAACCTTAAGAGAATAGCATGCGGATAAAGTTTTGTGGGGCAGCACGCGAAGTGACCGGAAGCGCCCATCTTATCACACTGGAAAGTGGATATACCATCTTGTTGGATTGCGGTCTTTATCAGGGGAGTTCCAAAAAGATGGAGCAATTCAACTCGCAGTGGTTCTTTGATCCAAAATTGATTGACTGTGTTGTACTTTCCCATGCCCATATAGATCACACGGGCAGATTGCCAAAATTGGTAAGAGACGGGTATCAGGGAGAAATCTATTCCACACACGCCACCCGTAGCCTTTGTTCGATTATGCTCTTAGACAGTGCCCGAATTCAGGAGCGTGATGCTGAATACTATAATAAGAGGCAACGAAAAAGAGGGAAGAAGAAAACCCGGAAACCCCTATACACGACGGAAGATGTGGCGGAAACAATGTCTCGATTTTGTGGAATGCCCTATGATATCTGGTTTCAGATTACGGAGGGTGTAGAGGTTCAGTATCGGGACGCTGGCCATATTCTGGGAAGCGCCAGTGTGACGCTCAGGATTACAGAAAATGGCCAAACCAAAATGCTCGGATTTACAGGGGACATAGGAAGACCCGACCGTCCGATTCTGAGGGATCCACAACTTATGCCAGAGGTCGATTATCTCATTTGCGAGTCAACATATGGTGATCGTGAACACGAAAGCAAGCCTGAGGAGACCGATCATGTACTGCGTCTCATAAAAGAAACTTGTGTGGAAAACCAAGGCAAGCTGATCATACCGGCATTTAGTGTGGGCAGAACTCAGGAGATTGTATACATCCTCGATCAGTTAGAACATGCCGGCATGTTACCTCATATACCCGTGTATGTCGATAGTCCCCTGGCGGTAAATGCCACTCAGATATTTGGTACTCATCCCGAATGTTATGACAATGAGCTCAATGAATATATGTTAGTGGACGAAAATCCTTTCGGGTTTAACAACCTCACCTATGTACGAGATGTAGAACTTTCAAAGCAGCTCAACTTTTCTACAGAACCCTGTATTATTATTTCCTCCTCAGGCATGATGAATGCGGGGCGTGTGCGTCATCATTTGTTTCATAATATTGATCATCCTCGAAATACTTTCCTGATCGTAGGATATTGTGCTCCTGATACACCGGGAGGTATGTTGCTCAATGGCATTGAGGCTATAAAGCTGTATGGCGAACGGAAAATTGTGCGAGCCAGGATCGAACGCATGGATTCATTCTCAGCCCATGGCGATCGCAATGAAATGATGGATTTTATCAGAAATCAAAAACGCATGCAAAAGATGTTTTTGGTGCATGGTGAATATGAGACTCAGATTGCCTTCCGGGCTCTCATCCAATCCGAGCATAAAGTGGATGTGCAGATTCCCAAGTTAGCGCAAGAATTTCAACTGTAAACGGTGCAACGACAAATTTTCTAACCTTCCCTTGCAAACATTCGGCAGCATTATTGTCGTTATACTCATTGTGAATGACATCATCGCAAGTGAATTGGCGATTATTGACCATGCAGACTACGAGAATTACATTTTTTCAGATCTTGCTACTCGTCTTGTTAATGGTAGCAGCCTGTGTCAAACCATCTGACTTTAGTGAAATAGAGTTGGAAGATAGTGCACCTACGCTTGCTTTTCCCCTGGTAGAAGCCACAATAACCTCTGATGAATTAGTGGAAGCCATCGACACGTCGATCACCATCATACTGAATGATGAGGGACTTTTTGCTATGCAGTTTCAGGCAGTTCCCTATGTGGAAGACGCAGACGTACTTTTTCCAAAACTTAACCTCGGCCTGCCAATCCCGATACTTGACTCGGTAGTTTCATTACCGGTGCCTTCCTTTGATGGTTTTCAAATTAGCTCAGGTGTTCTAAAAGGTGATCAAATGTCTTTCATCCTTAATTCAACAGAGCTATCTGTCGTGGATGTTTCTATTCAGATACCCCAACTTTCAAAAGGCAATGAGCCTTTCCTGGGGGAGTATACGGTTCCTGCAGCTACTATTCTTCCTGGAACTCTGACAACAAACCCCATCAACCTGAACGGATACGAGGTAGATTTTTCAACAGGTAATCTCTCGTTGAAGTATCAGGCAATCAATAGTGCCGGTGACAAAATTATTCTCCCGCTTTCATTTGTGGTGGTAGATGCATTCGATTTTTCATATTTGGAAGGAAAACTAAGTCAAACAAGATTGAACACCGGTCTCCAGGAGATTGATATTGATATTCGCGATACAACACTGGATGGAGATATTCAATTTCAAAACCCAAGAATTCACTTTGATATTAGCAACAGCTTCGGTGTACCAGTAGGTCTAAAGGTAAATCGCGTATATCTGGTCAATCATGCAGATGAATCAGCGGAAATTACAAGTGCTTTATTTGATGATCTAGTCCTTATTTCATCGCCTTCATTTGATGAAATTGGAACAACCGTGGTGCAAAGAATCACACTCGACCGCACGAATTCGAATGTATTGGAAGTCGCAAGCACGGATATTAAGGATTTGTTTTATGACATTGATATCATTTTAAATCCAAATACGGAGGACGAGGTTTTCTTTGTCACCGATTCCAGTAAGGCTCAAATTGATGCATTAGTGGATTTGAGTTTTGATGCTACGGTCAAAGATCTCAAAGTAGAAAAAGAACTGGATGTATCACTCGATGGATTGGATACTCTCGATTTTCTTCGGCTAAAAATGTATGTGGAAAATGAGATTCCATTATCTGTGAGGCCTGAATTACAATTTGGAAGTGCTAACTCAGCAGACACTTGGACACTCATAGCAGATAATCTTGAGACCATTGAAGCTGCTACTCTCGGTGCCGATGGAAATTTGGTGTACTCCACCATTTCTGAATTGTATTTCACGATCACAGCGCAAGAACTGGGTCAGTTGGCAAACTTCGATATACTCACAGCGATTTTGCATTTCGACTCTCCAGGAGAAGGAAGCGAAGCTACGATGTTAAGACCAAATCAGAAGGTATTTATGGGTGTGGGAGCAGAAGCAGGTTTGAAATGATGCGGTACATTATCATTTTCTCTTGTTTTTTGTCGGCGTGTCCTCTTTTCGCTCAGGTTGAATTGGCTACGATGGGTCTAGATCAGATCTTACAGGGTGATCGATATAATCCTGCCATACTGGATGGAAGGTCTGGTTGGTCTATTGGACTACCCTCCGTCTGGTACAATGCCCATCACACAGGCCAAGGATTTAAAGATATTCTTGATACGGAGGGGGATATTCCACAGCTCAAAGTCCAGGCATTATTTGATGGACTTAGTGGAGACAATAAGCTATTTACAAAAGGTGAGCTTCAGACTTTTAAATTGAGGTACGATGGTGAACATTGGAGTATGGGATTTGAACATCGGATGTCTGTTCAGGCGGCTATATGGTATCCGGATGCTCTCATTCAGCTGTATGTAGATGGAAATCAGCAGTGGATTGGCCAGGAAGTACAACTGGGCCCAGATGTGACCTCCTCTGGATATAATACTTATGAATGGCTATTTTCATATCGTACGGAGAAAATTGCACTGGGTGTACGACCTAAATATCTTTCGGGCAACTACTTCCTTCAGACACCACAAACTGAGGCTTTACTCTATACAGATCCCGATTTTTATGAGGTCAGGCTCACTACTGATTATGTCCTTCAAAATGCAGGTGTCCTGGAATTCGAAGATGCCAATTTGTTAAACTATCAAGTGCGTGATTTTGGAAGGTGGAAGCTCTTTAGTCCCAATAATGGATGGGCAGTAGATCTGGGTATCAGGCTTAAACCATCAGAGAATCTTACTATAGGTTTTTCCATAGCTGACTGGGGCAGTATCGATTGGTCAGCAGATGTCAAGAGATATGAAAGTAGGAGGGATACTGAATACTCGGGGGCAGAAATTCTAGACCTGGTAGGTACAGAGAAGATTGATATTGATGGAGTATTAGATTCATTGCGAGTTCTATTTAACGTGACTGAAGATAGCAATCCGGTTCGGTACGTGCTGCCCCGGGCATTTAGCGGATCTGTCCACTACAGACCGACAGATCTTTGGTACCTGGCCCTGATGGCTCGGTACCAGGAGAATCTCCCGGATCCGCTTGCTGTTGGAGTTCAACTGGGTTTGAATCTTTTGGACCCCTGGTCGATAGGTGTGACTTTCTCACATCGATATGGGAAACCTCATGTGGGATTACATACTTCGTATGAAGGAAATTTCTTCTCTGGGTTTTTGGTCCTCGGAAATATATTAAATGGCGTAAACCCCCTGGTTTCCAATAGGTTTAGTCTGGCTGCTGGCGTAAACGTTCATTGGTCAACCAATTAATCCAGTCTTGTGTAAGATAGGCATCTGGGCCCTAAAGGTTTTTTCGATGTTCTCTTTGGTAAATACTAGATCGACTGCACCATGTACGATAAGTCGTTGATTGAGCATAATGACCTGATCAAAATGTGACTCAACCGAGGATAGGTCATGGTGAATTACCAGTAATGTCTTACCGTTCTTTGCCAGTTGCTGTAAGATTTCGAGGATACGTTCTTCCGTTGTCACGTCTACACCTACAAAGGGTTCATCGAGCAGGAAAATATCAGCCTGTTGGCATAAGGCGCGTGCCAGAAATACTCGCTGCTGTTGCCCACCTGAAAGTTCTCCGATTTGACTCTTGGCCAGGTGAGGAATACCCAGGTCTTTTAGAGCATTCTGTGCTATTTCATGATCGATTTTATTGAGCCTTTGGTAGACTTTCTTATGGGGATATCTTCCCTGTAATACAATATCCATCACCGTAGCCGGAAACTGCCAGTCCACTTCGTCCTTTTGAGGAACGTATACTAATTCTTGTCGACAATCTTCAATGGGTTTTCCTTCGACACGGATGGATCCGGTATTGATATCAATGAGGCCCAAAATTGATTTAAACAGTGTAGACTTACCTGCCCCGTTAGGGCCAATTACTCCACAAAGATGACCTTCTTCGATCTCTAGAAAAATATTGGTAAGTGCCCTTTTGCGATCATAGGATACACTCAGGTCTTTGACAGAAATTACAGGATTACTCATTTACTAAATCTAAAAATTAACAATGCCATAATCAATAGGGCTGCCATCACTATGACACCATATAACCATGCGCTGGAGTTGCCCTCTTTTCCATTAGGATCTTCTTCCTGATCGGCAGTGGCAGAAAGAGCCATAACAATCACATCTGTATTATGTCTCAGCATGTTCACATAAGAATTGGCAGGACTGTCCTTATCACCAATGGAGTCAGCGTATAGCTTACCACCTATCTTAATGTGATTGTCAGAAGCCAGTTGCTGGAGAATTTTCGGATTAATCGTGCTTTCGATGAAGACCGCCGGGACCCCGTTTTCTCGGATCACTCGATTCAGGCGAATAATATCTGAAGTCTGAATATCTGCATCAGTAGATGTACCCAAAACGGATTCCAGTCGTACACCATATCTCCTACCATAATATTGAAAGGCATCATGTGAAGTGATCAGAATACGTCTCTCTTCCGGAATCTTTTGCACTTGATTCATTATGTATTGATCCAGTTTTTCTATTTCCTCGTAATACTGTTCGTAATTCGATTGGTAGATTGCTTCATGGTCCGGATCTACTTCGATCAATGCGTTTTTGATGGTGGTGATGTATTTGAGACCATTGTTGGCATCCATCCAGGCATGGGGATCGGTGGCATTTTGATAAATAAGACTTTCAATGGGTTTAATATCTTCTGTGACAGTTACTAATGTCGCCTTAGATCCTGCATTTTCAATTAGTTCGTTCAACCAACCTTCAAAGGTGAGGCCATTTCGAAAGATGAGATCCGCATTGGCAATGATCCGGGCGTCCTGTGGTGTAGCTTCATAAATATGAGGATCTCCTCCTATAGGAACGATACATTCCAACTCTACATTTCCACCGGCGATTTTCTCAACCATATCTGAGATCATGGAAGCAGTGGCAATGACATTTAGCTTTTCGTTTTGGCTACTTAAAGAGAAGGTGCCTAAAAAAAGCCAACATACTATGATGAATAATTGTCTAATTCCTCTTGACATAGACATTATTTGTTATCGTGTTCGAAATCAGGTGAGTTTCATCCTTGTCTATCCGCACTTTCATAGAGGCATCAAAGTCGTATTTGTCTAGCACTTCGATCTCAGAGCCCAGACCCAGGTTGAGTTCTCCCAAAAATTTTAAAAACTGAGAATCATGGTTTTGTACACCGATTACAATGGCTCTGTCTCCCACCGACATCCGGCTCACTGGTTGTTGGCTTCTGATTGTGAATCTTCCACTGGCATCTGGTATTGGATCACCGTGGGGATCAAACTTTGGATATTCCAGAAAGGCATCCAGCCTTTCTATTAATTCGTCAGATTGAATGTGCTCAAGCTGTTCGGCCATGTCATGCACTACATCCCAACTAAATTTCAGTTTTTCCACTAGGAAGAACTCCCAAAGCCTATGCTTCCGGACCAGGTGCGTAGCATATTGCCGGCCAGTGTTAGACAACAATGCACCCTGATATTTTTTATACGATACAAGGTGCTTTTCCGCCAGTTTCTTAAGCATGTCGGTGACAGATGCTGCTGAAGTTTTCAGCTCTCCTGCTATTGCATTTGTAGGTACTGGCGTACCTTGTTGCTCTGTTATCTTAAAAATGGCTTTCAGATAGTTTTCCTCTGAGACAGATAGTGTCATCTACGTACATTCTTTAGCTGCAAGATAATATTTTTAGATAAGACTAAAATAATATTTCGAATAGTATGAATTTTGATTTTGATAAACAGGCCATTGATACGCTAGAAGGGCTTATACGTACCCGACGATCGGTATTTCCCAAATCCTTCATTGATGAACCAGTGGATGACGTCCTGATTGAGAAACTGATTGCGGCCGCCAATTGGGCACCCACTCATCGACTGACGCAACCGTGGCGCTTTGTGGTGATTCAGGGTGAAGCTCGGAAGCGATTTGCCGATTTTCTTTTGGCGCACTATGATCAGATCACCCCAGTGGAAGATCGTTCGGAAGTAAAACGAAAGAAGACATACGAAAAGCCCCTGAGATCACAGGCTATCATTGCAATATGCATACATCCCGATCCTAACGGATCAGTACCTGAATGGGAGGAGATTGCCTCAGTGGGTGCGGCGGTTCAGAATCTTTGGTTGACCGTTCATGCCCATGGTTTGGGTGGGTATTGGAGTTCTCCAGGATCGATAAAGGCGGTTGGTTCGTTTTTGGGTCTTGAGGATGATACACGCTGTCTGGGATATTTCTACCTGGGCCGCCATGCTCAACCTGCCAGAGAAGGTGTCAGAGATCCCTGGCACGAAAAGGTGAAGTGGTTGAAAAAATAGTCTTATCTGCAGCCTGAGACCAGTTGGCAACCTATTGATAATCTGGTAAGTGACCCTCCTCCTGACCATTTACGACTTTGCTATATTCAAAATTGGTCAGAAGTGAAATTAACTGTACTTTTGCCGACCGAATTTTTTTCAACAGGTACAATCTGTGCCAGGTATTAGAATAAACATATAAAGATTAGTTATTACTATGGGCCAAACGATAATCTATGTAGTCCCACTATTTGGTGTGATCGCCCTTTTGTTTACATTTTGGCGATCGAGCTGGGTATCCAGGCAGGAAGTAGGCACCGAACGAATGGGTCGTATCGCTACGAATATAGCAGATGGGGCGATGGCATTCTTGAAGAGTGAGTACAAAGTACTGGCCATCTTTGTTGCTATTGTGGCCGTGTTGTTATTCATTAGTGGATCTTCAGATAGTGATTCGCATGCTTTGATTGGAGTGTCTTTTATTGCGGGAGCCATTTGTTCGGCACTTGCCGGATATATCGGCATGCGGGTAGCGACAAAGGCAAATGTAAGAACGACGAACGCGGCGAGAGAAAGCCTCGGAAAAGCGCTGGAAGTTGCTTTCTCCGGAGGATCTGTGATGGGAATGGGTGTTGTCGGACTTGGTGTTTTGGGTCTAGGTACCCTTTTCCTTATTTATTCTAATATGGACTGGGATATTCATAAAGTGATCAATGTGATTACAGGATTTTCTTTTGGAGCCTCCTCTATCGCACTTTTCGCCCGTGTGGGAGGTGGTATCTACACTAAGGCAGCGGATGTTGGGGCAGATCTTGTGGGTAAAGTAGAAGCGGGAATTCCTGAAGATCACCCCCTGAATCCTGCAACAATTGCAGATAATGTGGGCGACAACGTGGGCGATGTAGCAGGTATGGGTGCTGATTTGTTTGAGTCTTACGTAGGATCTATCATAGGTACTATGGTACTCGGTGCTGCATTTCTGAATGTAGCAACAGGGTTTGATTCTACTAATGAATTTGGGGGACTTAATGCAGTCCTATTGCCTCTTGTATTAGCAGGCGTCGGAATCGTCACCTCTATCATAGGGACATTTTTTGTGAAAGTCAAAGAAGGTGGTGATCCGCAAAAGGCACTGAATATGGGAGAGCTTTTAGCTTCAGGTCTGATGCTTATAATGACATTTCTCGTGGTAAAGTGGATGCTACCAGAATCTTGGACTTTTAAAGGTAACACTTACAGCTCTTTGGGTGTTTTCATGGCCGTGATTGCCGGACTGGTTGCAGGTTTGGCCATTGGATATATCACAGAGTTCTACACAGGTACAGGAAAACGTCCTGTTTGGAATATTGTGAAGCAGTCAGTGACAGGAAGTGCTACCAATATTATTTCCGGACTGGGCGTGGGTATGCAATCAACTGCTCTGCCGATTGTTGTGTTAGTGGCTGCCATCATCGTGGCATTTCAATTTGCCGGTCTATATGGTATAGCCATCGCTGCAGTAGGGATGCTTAGCAATACAGGGATCCAGCTAGCAGTCGATGCGTATGGTCCGATATCAGATAATGCGGGAGGAATTGCCGAAATGAGTGACCTACCAAGTGAAGTAAGGCAGCGTACCGATAAGTTGGACGCTGTAGGTAATACCACTGCAGCCATCGGCAAGGGCTTTGCTATTGGTTCTGCTGCTTTGACGGCATTGGCACTCTTCGCAGCTTTTATGACCGTAGCCGAGATTGATTCCATTGATATTTCACAACCGCTCATTATGGCAGGTCTATTCCTCGGAGGGATGTTGCCATTTTTGTTTTCTTCATT
This sequence comes from Saprospiraceae bacterium, assembly GCA_050298535.1. Lineage (GTDB taxonomy): Bacteria > Bacteroidota > Bacteroidia > Chitinophagales > Saprospiraceae > JABDMH01. Next base: position 35,747 of record JBNKUI010000105.1, on the reverse strand, counting down.
AGCGATGAACGCAGTGGGAAGAGCAGCGATGGATATGATTAAGGAGGTGCGACGTCAGTTTAAGACTATTCCTGAGTTGACTGCGGCATTGAATGCTATGCGCCGAAATGAAGGTAAAGAATATGCAGAGTGGTCTAAGGAGGATCAGGTCACTTTTGATGCTGCCGATGGGAAGGCTGAGTATAGTAAGTGTGTAGCCATCTCCACTAAGGCCTCTATCCGAGAAATGATTGTGCCTGGATTGATTGCCGTTTTCTCCCCCATTGTGATAGGATTCGCTGGAGGAGCTGAAATGCTGGGTGGTTTGATTGCAGGAGTTACCGTCTCAGGTGTGCTTATGGCGATTTTCCAGTCAAACGCAGGCGGGGCTTGGGATAATGCCAAGAAAATGGTCGAAGAAGGTGTGACTATAGATGGAGTGGAGTACGGTAAAGGATCAGATCCTCACAAAGCAACAGTGGTGGGTGACACTGTTGGTGATCCCTTTAAGGATACTTCCGGCCCGTCACTTAATATCCTTTTGAAACTTATGACAGTCGTGGCATTGGTAATTGCACCCTTCTTGTAAGAGATGAAGATTTGGCCGCTAAAGACGGCTTTAACATATAAAATTTTTTAGTTATGCCTCGTTCTTTGGAGCGGGGCATTCTTTTTGCTATTTAATTTGTCGTAGAATTTTGGGCGTTATTGATACGTTAAATTGAAGTGCCCGCCGAGTTTGAAAAACAATTTCGGGCAAAAACAAGTATATTTATTTGAATCATTTTATTGAATAACCAAAACGCATGGGAAGTATGGTGCTACGAAGTTCGTTGATACTGTTGCTGGCTTTGGCGGGAATATTTTTCAATTCCTTCAATACCGGAGCACCTGATAATAGCAAGAAAGAATTTTTTACCCTCCAGGCGGTTATCAAGTTTTTGGATCGTGTGCACTACGCACCCAAGACGCTGGATGATGACTTGTCTGAATTGATCTATCATAGTTATATGATGGCCCTTGATCCGGCCAAGCGCTTTTTGACAAAGTCAGAAGTCCTACAGCTTAGTGGTTTTGAGCAGCAGATCGATGATGAGATCTCCACGGGATCATTTCAGTTTTTTGACCTCTCCGTAGATCTCATTGCAAATGGGATTCAGAGGGCGGAAACCTATTTTACAGAAGCTATCGATGAGGAGTTTTCACTCCATGACGATGTATCTAGCATTACCATGGATGGAGATGCCCGGGGATTTGCTGCTGATGAAGTTGCGCTGAAAGATTATTGGACCAAATTGATCCGGTATGAAATCATGGTCAAGGTACATGGATTAAAGAAAGCGAAGGTGGAGGGTGATGAGCCTCTAAGTGAGGAGGCCATGGTCAAAGAGGCCAGAGAAACCGTCAAGAAGAATTTTTCGGAATGGTTCAAGCGCTTGAATAGTCTGCGTAGATCAGACCGATTTGAAGATTACCTGAATGCCGTCACAGGTGCATATGATCCACATTCGACTTATTTCAGTCCCAGGGATAAAGAAGACTTTGATATTAACATGAACGGTAGCTATGAAGGTATAGGAGCCAGATTGATACCGGAAGGAGAGTTAATCAAAGTATCACAGATTATTCCCGGTGGTCCTGCCTGGAAGCAAAAAGGTCTGGAAGCTAATGATTTTATCATCATGGTCGCACAGGAAGATGAGGAACCCAAGGATGTACGTGGCTGGAGACAGGATGATGTGATAGCACTGATTAGGGGCAAGAAAGGTACCACAGTGGTCCTGACCGTCAAAAAACCAGATGGATCACTCGAAGATATTGCCATCGTGCGAGATCAGGTCATTTTGGAGGAAGGAAGGGCAAAATCTTTGATGCTGTCTCTTGGAAATGAGGGTGCTGATGTTGGGTATATCCGACTACCTAAATTCTACTTCGAGGATGATGGAAAGCCTGGATGTGCCGAAGATGTGGCAAATGAAATTAAAAAGTTGGATCAGGAAGGTGCCAAAGGTGTCATTCTTGATTTGAGAAATAATGGCGGAGGATCACTATCTGAAGTAGTGGATATGAGTGGTTTGTTCTTTGAGAAAGGGCCTGTTGTCCAGGTGAAATCTCGAGATCGCAAACCCTATGTACTTGAGGATGAGGATCCCGCAGTGCAGTATCGGGGGCCACTGATTGTTATGGTAAATCATTTTAGTGCCAGTGCTTCGGAGATAATTGCAGCCGCATTACAGGATTACAATAGAGCCATCATTGTAGGTAGTAATTCTACATTTGGCAAAGGTACCGTGCAAAGATTTCATGCTTTGGATCGATTCATTGTGGGAAACAATGACCTGAAGCCATTGGGGGAAGTAAAGATCACAACGCAGAAGTTCTATCGAATTAACGGAGGTTCTACTCAATTGAGAGGTGTGGAGCCAGATATCGTTCTTCCGACTACATATAACTACATAAAGGTGGGTGAAAAGGAATATGAAACTCCCCTGGAGTGGACAGAAATCGATCCGGTAGATTATGATGCTACAATGGTTGGCTTGCCAGATAAGGAGATGCTGGCAGAAGCTAGTGCTGAGCGGGTAAAAAATCATCCAACCTTCCAGCTTATAGAAGAGCGAGCACTTTCACTAAAAGAGCAAGAAGAGAGTGATCTGACATATCCTCTAAATATCGATGGGTATGAGAAAATTCTAAAGGAAAGAGAAGAGCAGAATGCCAAATTTAAGAACATGTTTAAGCCGATTGACGGTCTTGTTGTGAAAAATCTGGATTCAGAGCTCAATTATATCAATGAGGATGAAACTCGAAAGGCCAATAATGAAGACCTAATCAAGGTTACTCAAAAAGATGTGTACATTGAGGAAGTCATGCATATCATGAAGGATATGCTTGGCCAACAATAAAGATTTCCCCCCTTAGTAAGTAACATTCGAAAGCTCGGATTTTAATCCGGGCTTTTTTAATATGGATAAGTGTTTGATAATCACAGGGTGTTTTATTATGGATTAAAGGCACTTTTGGACTGATTTTAGCGTATTGTATTAAATTTGAAGCGAGAAAGGATCACAATGAGATGGCCATTAACCATAGTAGCATTTCTGTGCTTGCTGGTACAGCAGGGCATGCTATTGGGTCAATCCAATCTTGGATCGAACTTTTCAATATCGCTGGAACAAGGTCTCTCAGACCGTACTGTGAAGCAGATAATTCAGGACCCTTTTGGATACATTTGGATTGCCACTAAAAATGGACTGAACCGTTATGATGGTTTGAATGTCTTACGTTTTGACGATCACCGGAAGAGCAAAATGCATATTAGCTATAAAGACATTCATCAGATTATCTCTAGACCCGATGGCACTATTATCATCAGATATGAAGACCTGAAGGGATTTCTGGATGTCTTGCCCGAAAATCAGGCGACGGCGTTCAAATTGTATCTCAATGAGGCGAATGGAATTCATGGTTCGCTCATTGAGGATATACATATGGATGAGCTACATGGTGATGTATATGTTCTTACCCGGGAAAATGAACAGCTATTTGTTCAGAAACTTCAAGGGGCGGATAATAAGTTTGAACTTTTATATTCAATATCTGGTATTCAGGCCAAAGATCATATGACATTCGAATTTATGATGCTTGACCGGGGAGATATCGTATTGAATGACGGCTATCAGAGTCTTTATCTTGTAGATACAGCCGGCAGCATTCTCAACCAGATCTACTACGATAGTCTCACTGAGACATCAGGAACTACCGACGTATTTCTCCAGGACCGACAAGGTAGATGTTGGTTGAGTTTTACTGATACTCCCGGACTGTTTGAATACAATGAAGCGGCAGCTACATTTACACCATTTTCTATTGATGGGGCCGATGTGCACGTAGATGCTGTCTGGAATGATAAGATCGGAAATGTCATTGTCTGTGTAAACAAGGATCAACAGAAGCCATCTTTCTATTTGATAAAGTCTGATGATGTTGTACGACCGTTCGATGCCCTGGCCGATATTAATTATAGTATAAATGACATTGCCAGTAATGATTTTGAGCGACTCTTGCTGGTGGGCACTACTAACGGTCTCAAGCGTGTCATTCAGAGTAAAAAGCAGGTGAAGACTTATCTAAAGGATCAGTCTCAGGATATGAGAGGTATTACGGGTACACCAGATGGTACCATCTTTGTGGCCGGAGTCGGTTTGGAGTGGTATCGATTACACCCGAGCTCTGATTCCACAACCACAATTCCCCTCGATTTCAGATATGATCCATCACTTCAGTACACATCTTCTGCCTGTAATTTACTCTATGATACTAGTGGATATATTTGGGGTGTTCGTCACAGTCGGAAATATGGCGGTGAATTGATTAAGTACGATCTGGTGGATTCCACTTTTGAATCCTACCTGTTGCCACATCGAAAGATTATCACATTTGCTATGGGAGCCGACCAATTGATCTATATGCTTTCAACAGCTGATGAAGGTCCAACATACTTGTCATCATTTGATCCTAAGCAACCGAGCTTTAGTCATTATTTCACAGCAGATGGACTCAACCCTGTGGAAAATGAAACAGTGACTTGTCTAGAGATGGGGGACGGTAGAATCTGGATAGGTACTTCCAACAATGGGGTCATCGAGGTAGATTTGAAGAATGATGCCAGGATCGATATTAATGATGAGAAGGAAGAATACTTTGGCCTAACCAGTAAAAATGTTCAGTGCCTGCATGAAGACCTAAATGGAAATCTTTGGATCGGTACTGATGCCGGAGTCAACATATATGATATCGAAACCCAGGAGTTTCGTTTTTACGATACTAGGGATGGCCTGGTAGACAATGATGTTCGCAGTATATTGGAGGACGAGAACGGAAATTTCTGGTTTAGTACATTTAACGGATTGTCGTATTTCAACGATACATTACGAACTTTCCGGAATTTTAATGTGGATGATGGACTTACTCAGCGTTCTTTCAACCGGTTTTCTGCCTATCAGGATCATGATGGAGGACTATACTTTGGAGGAAGGAATGGGGTGGAATTTTTTCATCCCAATGAAATGCTGGAACGTAACCTTGATGCGCCGATTTTGATCTCATCGATGTCTTACTATGATCGGGAGGTAGGCAGCATCGTTCGTAAAGTGCGTGATGTCATCAATGTAGAGCAAATCAGACTGCCAGCATCGAACCGGTATTTTGAGTGCTCTTTCGCTCTTGCCGACTTTACCTACCCCAGTCTTAACCAATTTGAGTACAGGCTGGTAGGACTGGATGAAGAGTGGAATCAGAGTACAACCCAAAACACCTTAAGGTTCAATAATCTTGCTTCTGGCAATTACACGCTACAGATCCGGGGCCGGGATAGAAATCTGAATTTAAGTAGTCAATTATTTGAGCTGCCGATTAAGGTAGAAGAGTTCTTCTATAAAAAGAGCTGGTTTCTACTCTTATGTGTCGCCATATTGTCCTTCATCGTGTATGTCTTCCACCGCATCCGGTTGCAGCAGGCCATTAATATGGAGCGACTAAGGACCAAGATCTCAAGTGATCTCCATGATGATGTGGGAGGTCTTCTTTCTGGTCTTGCCATGCAGACCGAGTTGCTTGAGTTTTCTGCCAGTGAAGCAGATAAGCCCAAGCTGAAACGAATTAGTGACATGAGTCGTAATGCCATGGCACAAATGCGAGATGTGATATGGGCTACCGATGCACGAAAAGACCGATTTGAAGATTTGCTCACCCGAATGAAGGAATATGCTGCTGAGATTCTATTCCCGAGAGCGATCACCTGTTACTTTGATACTAAAGGTATAAATCTTGAAAGGCGAATTCCAGTCCAGGTGCGACAAAATCTTTATCTGATTTTTAAAGAAGCCATTACCAACGTAGCGAAGCACTCAAATGCAACACAGGCTGATGTGACATTCACCAAGGAGGGTTCTGTCATAAGATTGGAAATTAGAGATAATGGCACATCACTCAATGGGTATCAGAAGCAGTCTTCCAGTTTGCATGGAGCCGGGTTGAAGAATATGCAAATGCGTGCAGAAAACATTAAGGCCTCATTATCTATTAATAAGGACAATGGATTTCGCGTCGCTTTAGAAATGAAAGCCTTTGTGTGATATTGAGGTATTTGGTAACTTAAGAACTAAATTTTGATCATGAATAGCATTGCGGTCGGTATTATAGAAGATGAACCTATCGTACGAGAGAGTTTGGTCACTTTCTTTGAGGGGCAAAACAATATAGAGGTAGTATGCCAGGTCAATTCACTTGAGGCATTTCAGCAACTTTACAGTGATGGAAGCAGCAAGGCACCAGATGTGATTTTACTGGATATTGGTCTGCCAGGTATGTCAGGACTGGAAGGTATTCGGATCATTAAAAAAATTGTGGCTGATACTGACATAGTGATGCTTACCACCTACGAAGAATCAGAAACCATATTTAAAGCCCTTTGTGCGGGAGCCTGCTCATACCTTTCAAAGCGTTCATCCTTATCTCAAATTTTAGAGGCTATTACCGTAGTCAATCAAGGTGGATCTTATATGTCACCATCAATCGCTCGCAAGGTGGTCAAGTATTTTTCACCCTCCGGACATAGTAAAAAGGAACTTCTCACACCCAGACAACAACAAATAGTAGCTGGTCTGGTGGAGGGACTTAGCTACAAAATGATTGCTGACAAGTATATTATCTCTATTGAGACGGTAAGAGATCACATAAAAAAAATCTATAAGAAGCTCCAGATAAATAGTAAAGCCGAGCTCATCAAACTGTCAGTGGATGGTGACATTTAGGTCACCGATTTCATTTTCAAGCCCTGTTTTATTGCCAGATAGGATCTTCATAAAGTCTTAAATACTCTTAAGATTCTCCTCATAGTCCCCCATCAACATGGGGTTTTATGGAGGGAGAAGTGCACTTATCTTTACAATATCAAAATTGCGATCCCTTTTGCAAAGATTTTGATACTTAAGTTAAAATTGAGGCTTTAACGTAACACACACTCAGATGTAAAGCTCCGAAGTTGCAAGAATTTCGGAGCTTTTTCTTTTGGTAGAAGTGAGTAAAGGTAATAAAACAGGCCCCCATCAACATGGGGTTTTATGGAGGGAGAAGTGCACTTATCTTTACAATATCAAAATTGTGATCCCTTTTTCAAAGATTTTGATACTTAAGTTAAAATTGAGGCTTTAACGTAACACACACTTAGATGTAAAGCTCCGAAGTTGTAAGAATTTCGGAGCTTTTTCTTTTGGTAGAAGTGAGTGAAGGTAATAAAAGAGGCCCCCATCAACATGGGGTTTTATGGAGGGAGAAGTGCACTTATCTTTACAACATCAAAATTGTGATCCCTTTTTCAAAGATTTTGATACTTAAGTTAAAATTGAGGCTTTAACGTAACACACACTCAGATGTAAAGCTCCGAAGTTGTAAGAATTTCGGAGCTTTTTCTTTTGGTAGAAGGTGTTTATTGAGCAGCGGCCATTTTCTCTTCCAGTTCATCTTCATCACCGGGTAAATAACCATTGTGTGTATAGATGATTTCTCCATCTTTCAATAGCACAGTATAAGGAACTGATTGGAAATGCAGATCCCTCATCAGGGACTGGTTGGCATCAGTCAAAACCAAATAAGGCCAACCCTTTTCAGCTACCATAGGTTTTACTTTCGCCAGTGCTCGCGTATCGTCAACGGAGATCGCAACCAGCTGCATGTCATAGGTATCGAGCCAATCATTATAAATTTCTGCTATGGCATCAAGTTCCTTCTTACAGGGTGAGCACCAGGTCGCCCAGAAGCTCAGTATGGTGAACCGTTTTTCGTTGGCAATATCTGCCAAATTCACCATTTGACCGTCGAGTGTTTTGATTTCAGTAGCGGGAAGTGTGTTCTGAGAATACACAATCGTCGTGACAAAGACAAGAATTGGGATTATCAGGAATCTAGTATTCTTGACCATAGCATTATCTTTAACCTACTTTTATTGAATGTGAATAATCAGCACCCACTTTGGGAGTGATTTTTGCTAAAACTACACCAAAAAGAGGCGAAAAGATATCCATTTCAAGTTTTTAACAGCATAGTAACGATCAAAATTCAATGGAAAGACACTTTCCGAATATACTTGTCTTTTTTCTCATAGTCCTAGTCCCAGTATATGCTTTGGCGCAGGATGAAGGGCAGTTCTCCGGGCAGCTCCAGGTTAATGCCAATTTCTTCGATGAAGATGCTGCCATTGGTGCCACTAATACGCCTCAGTATGATCACCAACTATTTGGTTCTGATGTCTGGTTGGATCTAAGTTATCAGTATAAGGGGTTTGATCTGGGGATTCGAGCTGATATGTTTGCAAACAGTAATTTACTAAATCCTACGGGTTCATATAGTGCCCAGGGCTTGGGCAAGTGGTATGTTAAGAAGCAAATTGAAGACTTTACATTCCAGGTGGGGTATATCTATGATCAATTTGGGTCTGGAGTTATTTTCAGATCCTATGAGCAAAGGCCTCTTCTCATCGATAATGCTTTAGTGGGTATTTCCATCACATATGACTTGTCCGATCGATGGCAAATCAAGGCTTTAGCGGGTAAACAGAAGAATTTGTTTGATCGTTATGAAAGCAACATGAGAGGCCTGTCAGTGGAAGGATATGTTCCTTTCGGATCCGAAGGACAGTTTTCATGGGTCCCCGGAGGTGCAATTCTTGGTAGAACCTGGTCTGACAATCAGGTAGATCAACTGATCAACTCTGTCAACACGTATACACCGAATGATTCCATAGGGCTTTTTTATAACACCTACGCTTTCACCTTCTATAATACACTTTCGATTGGTCCCGTATCATGGTATGTTGAGACGGCATTTAAGACTCAGGATGTATACTTTGATGCGGATGCTTCCAGACTCTTGTATTCTGGAGAGACAACCCTAGGGAAGTTTCGAAATGATGATGGAAGTATACTGTACACTTCACTGAGTTATGGATCGAAGGGATTGGGTATCAGTGCCGAATATAAAAGGACTGAGAATTTCTCCTTTAGAGCTTCTCCATTCGCCTCTCTCAATCGTGGGTTGGTCAACTTTATCCCTCCCATGTCCAAGATTAATTCCTTTCGATTAAAATCTAGATATATTCCAGCCACCCAGGAGTTATCCGAACAAGCAATTCAGGCTGAAGTCAGGCTTGCTTTATCGAAGAAACTTAAGTGGGTGCAGTACTTCTCTTATATAGAAAACCTGAATGGCAGGGTACTTTATCGCGAGTTTGATACAGAACTAACATTTAAGCAAGGTCGAGAATATCAGATTATTTTGGGGTTACAGTCCCAACGATATAATCAAGCTGTCTATGAAGGTAAGTCAGGAGTACCCATGGTGGAGACGTGGATACCGTATTTCGAGTTTTCAAATCGATTACCAGGGCGAAAGTCTTTTCGCATTGAAGGGCAGTATATGTTTTCTCAGCAAGACTTTGGGAGCTGGGCCTTTCTGCTTCTCGAATATAATTTAGCACCCAAATGGTCATTTTCTGTCTCGGACATGTACAACGCTTCCCCTGAAAAGACGAGTGACATACACTATCCCCGAGTCGATGTCACGCACATTCGGGGAGCAAACAGATTTAGTCTTAGTTACGTTAAACAGGTGGAAGGGGTCGTTTGTGCTGGTGGGATATGCCGGCTGGAACCAGCATTTAGCGGAGTGAAATTTGGACTTACTTCCACATTCTAGAATATGATGATAAGATCCATATATACGTTTTTGTCAGGTCTGTGTTTGCTATTGACAGCTTGTAATGAAAATCAACCCCACTACGTATTGATCCAGCCTTCCACAGGCGATAGAACCATTCTTATTGAGGAATTTTCCGGTGCTCTTTGTCCAAACTGTCCACAGGGGACTCAAGAACTGGATAATTTGAAAGGCATCTATGGAGATCAAATAGTGATTGTGACAGTGCATGCCGGTGACTTTGCATTTCAGTATGAGGATAGCAAATATGACTTCACCACTGATATGGGAGATGAGTTGCTGCAAATTCTCGGCAATCCTATTGGCTATCCTTCAGCGGTGATCAATCGAAAACTAGATGGTCAATTTTATCAGTCCTTCTCGACGCGTTGGAGCAGTCTGATAAGTGAAGCGCTGGAAGAGGAAAATACCGTGACTATCTCCGGGAACGTATCCTATGAACCGGGGAGCCGCTCACTGTTTGCCGTATTTAGAGCATTACCATTGCAAGATTTGGAGGGTACCTTAAAGATGAGTGTCATTATCAAGGAGGACAAGATTGTAGATCCTCAGGCAGACCGGGCTGTATCCACAGGAAAAGTAGTGGACTATGTACATAAGAATGTTCTAAGGATAGCACTTTCAACCCCTTCTGGCGATATACTGGGTACTGATCCCTCAGAGTTTCAGCCACTCGAAAAAGATTATTCCTTCACATTACCACCCGAAAATGGATGGTGGGTTGACACCAATTGCCAAATCGTAGCCTTTTTGACACTGGAAAATGGTGCAGCGATGGAAGTATTACAGGCCATTGAACTTCCTTTAGTAGAGTAAGACATTATACTTATCAGGACGCCCTGTGTTTTCTATCTTTGCGTCGCTTTTAAAGAAGATTATCGATGAAAATATCATTGCAGTGGTTGAAGTCTTACATCGACTTGAATCAATCTCCTGAAAAATTAGCTGAAATCTTAACGGAAATTGGGCTAGAAGTCGAAGGATATGAGACCACCTATCCCGTTCCTGGTGGTTTGGAAGGCGTCATCGTGGGAGAGGTGATCGAATGCAGCCCTCATCCCAATGCTGATCGTCTCTCACTCACTAAAGTGAATATTGGAGCTGACAATCTGCTACAGGTAGTATGTGGTGCCCCAAATGTGGCAAAAGGCCAGAAAGTATTGGTCGCTACCGTCGGAACCAGTCTATATGATAAAGAAGGAACTCCCTGGAAGATCAAGAAAGGAAAGATAAGAGGTGAAGTGTCAGAGGGAATGATCTGTGCGGAAGATGAACTAAACCTGGGCAATGATCATTCAGGAATTATTGTCTTAGATGACATGGCCGAAGTAGGTACTGCTGCGAGGGAACAGATGGGCATCCAGGCAGATACCATCTTCGAAATCGGTCTTACTCCCAATCGATCAGATGCGACTTCGCATCTTGGCGTTGCTCTTGATCTGGCTGCAGCACTGAAAATCAATTATGGGCACGATGGAGTAGTACAGAGACCGTCAGTCGCTACCTGGCAAATTGATAATCAGGACTTGCCCATTAAGGTCTCAGTTGATGATTTCCAGGCCTGCCCACGATATGCCGGGGTTTGCATTCAGGGAGTTCATATTGGCGAATCACCGGATTGGCTTAAGGCGAGGCTCCTCTCTATTGGCGTTCGTCCAATCAACAATGTAGTGGATGTGACCAATTTTGTCTTACATGAGATGGGGCAACCTTTACATGCTTTTGACTACAGACAAGTCACAAACCAGGAAGTAAGAGTAAAAGTACTCCCGGATGGCACAATTTTCAAATCGCTCGATGAGGTGGATCGAAAACTATCTGACAATGACTTAATGATCTGCGACGGAGAAGATAGGGGTATGTGTATAGCCGGTGTCTTTGGAGGTATCAATTCGGGTGTGACTGACAGCACGACTGATATTTTTCTGGAGTCGGCACATTTTAATGCTTTGTGGGTGAGGCGTACTAGCACACGACACCTGTTATATACAGATGCTGCCAAGACCTTTGAGAAAGGTAGCGACCCCAATATCTGTGTCACAGCGCTTAAGCGTGCAGCACTTTTGATCAAGGAGTTAGCGGGAGGTTCCATTGCGTCGGAGATCATTGATATCTATCCCGACCCTGTTGAGCCTAAAGTGATAGAACTGAGTTATGCACAGCTCAACAAGTTAGTAGGTACGAACATTCCCACTGATGAGGTACAAAACATACTTGAAGCGATGGAAATGGTTATCAAGTCAAGTGATGAAGAGGGGCTTGCCGTAGCGGTACCTACAAATAAGGCAGATGTTCTGCGTGAGGCTGATCTGATTGAAGAAGTTCTCCGCATTTATGGTTTTAACAAGGTGCCGGTGTCAGACCAAATGAGCTTTGCTATGCAACCTTCAGCACACCCAGACCCCTCAACTATAAAAAATAAGATTGCCAACTATCTGGCGTCTAATGGTTTTCTAGAGATGATGGCACTTTCGATGGTCGATCGAAAATACGTGGAGGAGGTATTCGAGTTTGAAGAATCGGCGCTTGTCAGGATCAACAATACTTCTAATGTGCAGATAGAAGTCATGAGACCTGATCTGATGATAAGTGCTCTGGAGGCTGTTGTCCACAACCAAAATCGGCAGCAAACTTCACTCAGGCTTTTTGAATTTGGTAAGACATATCAGCAAGAGGATGGCGAGTATGTCGAACGAGGCGTACTTTCACTTACTCTTTCAGGCTTCAGTATGGACTCTTGGCTGGCTGATAGCCTTCCCTCCGAAAAAGAGTTTTTTGTGCTAAAATCTATGGTTGAAGGCATTTTCGGGCAGTTGGGACTTCAGGGCTTAAAGACATCACATTCGGAGTCAAAATCCTTTTCTTCTGGATTGGCATATGGAAGAGGTAAGCAGCAATTTGCAGCAGTCGGCAGGGTGAGTGAAAATCTGATTCAGGGAATGCAGATCAGGGGACCTGTTTTTTACGCTGAGATTGACTGGGATCTCGTTTTGCAGTTCGCAAAAATTGATCAGGTCAAATTAGCTGCAATAAGTAGATATCCGACCGTGAGAAGGGACCTGGCTATGGTCATAAATAGGACAGTGCCATTTGATCAGATACGGGCACTCATTGAAAAGAGATATCGGAAGGTGATTAGCGAAATCAATCTATTTGATGTCTATGAAGATGAAAAAGTATTGGGACAAGGGAAGAAGTCTTATGCGCTCAGCATTGTCTTCCAGGATCCAACCCGGACTTTTTCCGACAAAGATGTAGATAAGATGACCGATACCATCATCGCAGACCTGGGATCACAGTTAGGTGCAAAACTAAGGTAGGCGATTCTGCGTTTTACATGCGGACGAGATTGATGCTGGTGCTAGATACATGCTAGATGCTGTTTTAACTAAATGTTAGATAATCGTTCAAACTGATTATATTTGAGTATGCAACAAGATGTAATCCAAAAGATAGAAAAGGTAGAAGAAAAGGTCCGGCAGCTATGTCAGAAGATGGAATATCTGAAGAAGGAAAACATCATGTTAATAGAAGAAAATGTAAAACTAAAGCAAGAAGCTGAAAAGATTAGAAATAGTGGTGGTGGGCAGCGAGGAAGAAGTCAAGAGCGAGCGGAGTCCAGGAATGAAAATGGAATGGAGTCCGACCAGATGAAAAAAGCGCTTGATAAATATATCGTAGAAGTTGATAAGTGTATTGAGTTGATCAATAATATGTAGTTCAAATGGAGGAAGATCTAAAAGGGATGCAGGTTGTCATTGCCGGTAGGACATATCCTCTACGTGTCAAGGCCGGTGATAAGGCATCGATACAACAAGTCGTAGATTCACTGAATGAAAAAGTCAGGGACTTCCAGCTAACTTATATCAATAAGGACGTGCAGGATTGTCTGGCTATGGCATTACTTACCTATGCCGTTGAACTACAGAAACAAACCCAGAAAGAGGAAACTAGCGATGACCTTGTGAAGAAAGTAGATCAACTGGAAACACTGATTGACGATATCCTCAAGTAGTTCTCACCACTCGATAGCTGACGGAATATCTCCGTCGGTAAACTTTATTATAAATTTTGACATTATGGAATGGCTATTGAATGGTGGTATTGGCCTGATCCTGGGAGCCATATTGGGCTTACTGGGTATGGGTCTTATCAGCAAGAGAAAAGATCAAAAGCGCAACGACGAAACGAACAAGAAGGCGGACCTCGTAATCCAGGAAGCACGACTGACCGCTAAAAGGATGGTAGATGAGGCTGAGATGAATGCAGAAAAAGTACTAGCAAAAGCTGAGGGTAAGAATGAGTTAATTAAACAACGGAAAATTCAGGAAGCTAAAAAGAAATATGCAAAACTGAAAAGTGACTACGAAGAGCGAAAAGCTCAGCATAGACTGGAAATGAAGGATCGGGAGATGGAGGTAGTTACAAAAGAGAAGGATCTTCAGATTAAAATTGACTCCTTGGATCAAAAAGCAGAAATCCTGGAACAGCAAGAAGCTGAGTCGAAAGTAATACGGGAAAACCTTGAGAAGCAACTGAAAATCGTTGCGCGTCGTAAAGAAGAACTATCAGAGGCAAATGAGCGTATCATCAAGGATCTGGAGAACATCGCTAAGATGAGCGAGGCCGAAGCCAAGGAGCAATTACTGGAAGCGGTGAAGGCAAAGGCAGAAACGGATGCAATGTCTATTGTAAAGGAGACACTGGAACAGGCCAAACTAAACGCCAACAAAGAGGCTAAGAAAATCGTAATTCAGTCCATACAGAGGATGTGCGCTGAATATACTATCGAAAATACAGTAACCGTATTTAATCTGGACTCTGATGATATCAAAGGACAGATCATTGGCCGTGAAGGAAGAAATATTCGGGCCCTGGAAGCAGCAACCGGTGCCGAAATCGTCGTAGATGATACGCCCGAAGCTATTGTGATATCAAGTTTCGATCCCATAAGAAGAGAACTGTGTCGATTGTCACTCAAGCGTCTTGTAGCGGATGGTCGTATTCACCCTGCCCGTATCGAGGAAGTGGTGGCAAAAACGCGTAAGCAACTGGAAGAACAAATTATTGAAATCGGAGAGAGGGCCGTGATTGACCTGGATATTCATGGACTAAATCCTGCCCTTGTCCGAATGGTAGGACGCATGCGATTCAGATCTTCATACGGTCAGAATTTGCTAAAGCACAGTATCGAAACAGCTAATCTTTGTGCAATCATGGCTTCTGAATTAGGACTATCGCGTAAGCAAACAAAAGTAGCGAAGCGAGCAGGTCTCCTCCATGATCTGGGTAAGGTGGCAGAAGAAGAAACAGAATTGTCTCATGCCATTCTAGGTATGGAGATGTGTCAGAAGTATAATGAGCATGCTGCAGTGTGCAATGCAGTGGGTGCACACCATGACGAGATTGAAATGAACAATATCATTTCACCTATCGTCCAGGCATGCGATGCTATCTCTGGGGCCAGACCTGGCGCCCGTAGAGAGATCCTGGAAAGCTACATGAAGCGTATCGGCGAGCTGGAAGAGCTGGCCATGAGTTACGATGGGGTGCAAAAGGCATTTGCTATGCAGGCAGGCAGGGAGCTAAGAGTCATCGTAGAAAGCGAAAAGGTAAGTGATGAATATGCCGATGACTTAAGCTTCATGATCTCTGAGAAAATCCAGGAAGAAATGCAGTATCCCGGACAGATCAAGGTAACGGTGATACGGGAAAAGCGTGCTGTAAGTGTAGCAAAGTAACTTAGAGAGCTCTCAAAGCATTTTCGAGATCCTGGATGAGATAATCCGGATCTTCGAGGCCGACATACAGACGAATCAGATTAAATGGATAGGCAGGGTTTTCCCTGCCTTCTATATTATAGAATATAGAGAAAGGAATCACGAGTGATTCATGGCCACCCCATGATACCGCCAGTGTAAAGCGTTCGAGCCGATCCACGAAAGCGTTCACATCTTCGATCGTATCAGCCTTGAGTAAAAAGGAGAATAATCCTCCAGCTCCTGACAATTGTTGCCGGGCTAATTCATGCTGATCAAAGGAGGGAAGCAAGGGATGGATGACCTGAGCAACCTTTGCATGAGCTTCCAGGTATCGTGCCACTGCGAGTCCGCTATGATGTACCCGCTCCATCCTCAGGGGTAAAGTCCTAAGACCTCGCAGCACCATTGCCGCATCATGAGGAGATAAAATTGGTCCCAAAGTCATAAACTCTGATGCAAAGATCTTGTCCATCATTTTCTGTGTGCCTGTGATGACTCCCGCGACCACATCACTGTGACCATTCAGATATTTGGAAATTGTATGCATGACAATATCGATATCCGATGTATGAGGGTTTTGGTATAGGGGTGAGGCAAATGTATTATCAATAATACTGGTGATGCCATGCTCTTTGCAGATTTTTCCGCAGAATTTGAGATCCTGAATTTCGAAGGTTATGGAGTTGGGACTTTCCAAAATCATCACAGAAGTCTCGGGTTGGATTGCATCCGCAATTTCCTGATTGTTAGTACCGGACACAAACGTGTGGTGTACCCCAAATCTTGCCAGTAGTTTTGATACAAGTTTATGAGTCCATGAGTATGGATTTTCAACGCAGATTATGTGATCACCGGTCCGAACATTGCTCAATACGGCGCAGGCCATGGCCGCCACGCCGCTGCCAAACACCAGGGCATCCTCTGCTTTCTCCAAAGCAGCTATTTTTTTTCGGAGTATTTCTGTGGTAGGATTGTTCCCACGCGAGTATAGGTGATGACCTCGTTCGTCCAGAAACGCAGCTCTAAATGAGGCTGTATCTTTAAAGGCAAAATTGCTGGTCTGAATGATGGGAGGAGATATCGCGTTAAAATATTGGGATCGTTCCTCTCCCAGGTGCGTCAGGATATCACTCAACTCCATAAATTCGACTATAACTGACTGTTTATAAATTCTGCAAATTGCGCTGCACTCATTGATCCTTGATCTCCTTCTCCCTGTTTTCGGACGGAAACCTCCTTTGCGGATTCTTCTTTCTCGCCTACGATAAGCATATAAGGCACTTTTTTCAATTCAGTGTCTCTGATCTTCCGGCCTACAGATTCTGTACGATCATCAATATATCCGCGCAATCCAAGTGTGGTGAGGGTGGAAAGGACTTCCTTTGAGTAATCCAGGTAGTTGTCACTGAGTGGTAGTATTGCAAACTGTTCAGGGGTTAGCCATAGGGGAAATTTCCCGGCTGTGTGTTCGATCAGTACACCTATAAAGCGTTCCATCGATCCGAAAGGAGCCCGGTGGATCATGACTGGTCTGTGAGGGGCGTTGTCCGCACCAATATAGGTCAGGTCAAATCGTTCAGGCAGGATGTAATCCACCTGGATGGTTCCCAGCTGCCAACTTCTCCCTAGTGCATCCTTAATCATGAAGTCCAGTTTTGGACCATAGAATGCTGCTTCACCCATTTCTACAACTGTTTTGAGATTCACTTCCCGTGTTGCATCGATGATCGCCTGTTCTGCACGATCCCAGCTTTCATCTGATCCGATGTACTTCTCCTTATCATTAGGATCTCTGAGTGAAATCTGAGCTGTATAATTTTCAAAACTTAGCTTCTCAAGCACGTGTGTAGTCAAGTCCAGTACATTCAGAAACTCGTCCTTGAGTTGATCGGCTGTACAAAAGATATGAGCATCGTCCTGCGTAAATCCCCGTACCCTGGTCAGCCCGTGTAGCTCACCACTTTGTTCATATCGATACACAGTGCCGAATTCTGCGATACGCATTGGCAATTCTCTATAAGAATGCGGGCGATGTGCATATATCTCACAATGGTGAGGACAGTTCATGGGCTTCAAGAGGAATGTCTCACCTTCTCTTGGGGTATGGATAGGTTGAAAACTGTCTTCTCCGTATTTTTCATAGTGACCAGAAGTCACATAAAGATCTTTCTTACCAATATGAGGAGTGATCACCGGCATATACCCTCTACGAAGTTGCTCCTCTTTGAGAAAGTCTTCAAGTCGAGTGCGCAATGCGGTACCCTTCGGCAGCCAGATCGGAAGTCCAGCTCCTACTTTTTCCGAAAACATAAAAAGCTCCAGCTCAGATCCCAACTTTCTATGGTCCCTTTTCTTCGCTTCTTCGACCATTTCCAGATACTCGGTGAGTTCTTTTTTCTTTGGAAAGGTTACGCCGTAGATCCTGGTCATCATTTTGCGAGACTCATCTCCCCTCCAATAGGCTCCAGCCACATTGGTAAGTTTGATAGCTTTTATCTTACCGGTATCGGGGATGTGCGGACCCCGACATAAATCGGTAAATCCACCCTGTTGATAAAATGTGATGGATCCATCCTCCAGATCGTCAATGAGTTCAAGTTTATACTCATCATCTTTATCTGTAAAGTAGGCTATAGCGTCCGCTTTGGAAACTTCACTGCGTTGATATTCATTTTTCAATGAAGCCAGTTCTTTCATTTTGGCTTCAATCTTCGGTAGATCATCAATTGAGATCGAGCGATCACCCGTATCGATATCATAATAAAATCCAGTCTCAATAGGGGGGCCGATACCAAACTTGACTCCGGGATATAGAGCCTCGAGAGCTTCCGCCATAAGATGCGCTGACGAATGCCAGAAGGTGGATTTGCCTTCTTTATCATTCCACGTCAGCAATTTGACTCTAGCATCTTCTGTGATCGGCCTGGATGCATCCCATACCTCTCCATTGACGTTGGCAGCCAGCACATTTCTTGCCAATCCTTCACTGATTGATTTTGCGATTTCCATGGCATTAGTACCCTTCTCGTAGGTCCTTACATTGCCATCCGGGAATGTTATGTGTATCATTTTTGAAATACCCTTTCTTTAGGTAGGACAAAGCTAAGGTTTATTTCAAAAGACACTATCTGCAGATTCTATGATTTTTTTAACCAATGGGAGATACAAAAAAAGCCACCAGATATTAATCAGGTGGCTCTTAGAAATTGAGGACTTTAATGCGTTATTTAACTTCGAACGTTATTTTGACATTAACCCGATAGCTTTCCACTTTGCCATCTTCTACAGTAGCACTTTGTGACTGGACAAAAACAGATCGTATGTTTTTTACCGTTTCACTTGCCTTCTCCACTGCATTTTGTGTTGCATCTTCCCAGCTTTTTTTTGAATCAGCCAGTACCTCGATCACTTTTAAAATCGCCATGTCTTTCAGTTTTTAATTAGATCCAGAAAATACTAAAATCCGCGGGATTATACTATAATAAAGGTTTTACGCGCTGAATAGCTTCTTCGGCATCGCTATCTTGAGGATCCAGTCGTGCTGCCTGCTCGAAGTCTTGCAAGGCGAGCGATAGTTGTCCCTCTATCTCACGAGTCAGACCCCGGTAGAAATATGCACGTGCAAACATCGGCTCAGTTTTGACCGCGATATCAAAGTGCTGAAAAGCCTTACTGATGCTATCCTGGTCGAGATACAGCAGGCCTATATCATAGTAGGCATATGAATAGTCAGGATCAATACTTATGATCCTTTGATAGGTTGCAATAGATTCTTCGAGGGCATCCTGATGTGCCAGATACTGAGCTTTTGCATGCAGAAGATTTATATGATTCGGGTTGATTGAAAGTGCGGCATCGTAATATCGGCCCGCATCGGGGTCATCAATAGCCTCCAGAAGTTGCGCTGCATTGATCCAGGCGTCTATCATGTAAGGGTCCTCCCGGGTGGCTAATTGAAATTGACGGATGGCACCTGTGGTGTCACCACTTTCCTTCAATACCATCCCTTTCAGGAAGTAAGCATCGGGATTATTTGGATCCATAGTCTGAATGGACTGTATGGATTGCATGGCGTCATCGTATTGTCGAAGGATTAATCTGAATTCTGAGAGTTTGAGAAAAGACCGGATGCTGTCAGGAAATATTTCAGTTACCTGTTCCATGGTTTCCAGTGCTTTCCTCGATTCTATGTTGTCCAGATACCCATCGGCGAGCAGGTGCCATGCGTCAATATTGAGAGAATCAAGAGACAGGGCTGCATTGAAGTCTGCGATGGCCGCGGCATAGTTCTCCTCACGCAAATACTGCTCACCTCTCTGGATGCGAAGTTCCGGATTTTCAGGGTTTGCATCAATATAGTTTGAAAGCATTTCAACTTCAGGTGTAGCCTGGGCTTCTTCTGATACTTCAGTTGAATGCTTGCATTGTGTACAAAGAACCGAAACGATGATAAGTACCCATGAAGCATATTTACCTCTGCATTTTAGAATGCTCCTGCTGCTCATGCGATGTCTTTTTTATTAATAAATGTTAAATGTCCAATGGAATTGTCCATCGATGTAATAAATGCCCGATAGTGCAATTATATTAATTAGTTATTTAATATATTAGATTTCTTATTCGACGAGGTATGCTCAAACTAATTGTAAGCGCGACCCTTCTTTTGGTTCAGACTACATGGCTCCTAAGCCAGGATGCCAATGTCGTGTATGATTTCATAGATAGATATAAAGAAATTGCCATATCAGAGATGCATCGGACCGGTATCCCTGCTAGCATCAAATTAGCGCAAGGTATCCTGGAGTCTAGTGCAGGTAGAAGTGATTTGGCCATAAATTCCAATAACTATTTTGGATTAAAGTGTGGTGTTGACTGGGACGGAGGCACTTACTATAAAAAGGATGATGACTACGATCGCAGAGGTAGATTGATTCCATCTTGTTTCCGTGCATTCGAAACTCCCGAAGCTTCATTTGTGGAGCATTCTGAGTTTATCCGCCATCCCCGTAAGGCCTATCGCTATGGTTTTCTGTTCAGTATTGATCGGTATGACTATAAGTCTTGGGCATGGGGATTGAAGCAATCGGGATATGCTACCAATCCTAAGTATGCAGTACTGCTCATTAAGCTGATCGAAAAATATGAGTTGTATTCATACGATTACTGGGCACCCGAACAATTGCTGGCGCAGGTGGATGTACCTGAAGAAGAACCGAAGGCCACGTATACGCATGTACCTATCGAGCAGAGATCTCACCAAACCTTTGGATGGAAAAGACATACCGCGAGTGCTCCCATTATTGAAGGAGTTGTCACCAACAATGGGATAAAAATGGTGTATGCTCAGGAAGGTGAAACACCAGAAATTATTGCTGCTCGACTAGGTGTCTCCGCCAGAGAGATCATGGAGTACAACGAACGTATAGACGCCACCACAACTGCCTTGGATCACGCTGAGCGCATTTACCTGGGAAAGAAAAAGAAGAAATATAAGGGCAACCGAAAATATCATGAGGTGGAAGAGGGCGAGACCATGTACGACATAGCTCAGATCTATGGCATTCGCCTCGAGAAATTATACATAAGAAATCGACTCTATCCGGGATCAGAACCGGCCATCGGAGAGAAAATCCGGCTACGAGGTATGGTGAAGTCAAAAGACCGACCTAAAATTCGAGCAAAAGCTCCTGAGAAATCTTTCCGACAAGCACCTCAAATTGAAAAACCTGTGCCCAGGATCAAACGAGCTGTCACCTCCGGTGAGCGATCAAGTCATGTAGTAAAACGAGGTGATACGCTGTACAGCATAGCCAACCGGTATAATCTCACGGTTCAACTGCTAAAAGAGAATAATCAACTTGCCTCTAATACTATTAGGCCTGGCCAGGTATTGTATGTGGATTAATCCATCAGCAGATCTTGTACTATCTGCGTCATTAATGTGACTCCGGTTTCAATAGAAGTTTCAGGCGCTGGATAGTAAAAAGGAGAATGTAACCCAGGTAGGCTTTCCTCATTTTTTATGGCGCTTTCGTATCGTTCTTCAGGGACTGTACCTAGCCAAAGTAGTACGGTCGGGATGGAGTCACGTGTCTGGCCATACAAGGCAAAATCTTCGGCTACTGTCTTTGGAGCTGCTTCAACTACCTGCTCATTACCAATTGCGATCTGTGCAGATTCAATCAATCGATCTACCAAAACCGGATTATTATAGTTTGGGGGTGTTGATTGTTCGGGGATGATCACTTCGGGATATTTATCCTCTGGTAAACCAGCTGCTATGGCTACGCCTTTGGCGATTTCCTTGATTCGCCGATGGATCAGTCGCCTCACATTTTCCTTATAGGTCCTTACGGTAAGCTTCAAAGTCACGCGATCAGGAATGATATTGTGCTTGGTACCTCCTTCGATAGCTCCTACGGTCACCACGGCTGCTTCCAGAGGATCTACACTTCTACTCACGATAGTCTGAAGGTCCATGACTATTAAGGAAGCAAGTACGACTGGGTCAATGGATTTGTGAGGAGAAGCTCCATGTGCACCTATCCCAAATACATTTATGTCAATAGACTCTGCCCGGGCCATCGTGTATCCTTTTCCAAATCCGGCTTTCCCGGTAGGAATCTCAGCACTGGAGTGAATGCCTACGCCATAATCAGGTACTGGAAAGCGTTCAAACAAACCCTCTTCCAGCATCATGCGGGCACCGGCGCCGATTTCTTCGGCAGGCTGTCCGATAAACATTAGGGTACCCTCCCACTGATCTTGGTGGGCGGCGAGAGCTCTTGCTGTACCCAGCCACACCGTCATATGTACATCGTGGCCGCATGCATGCATAGTTTCCAGTTCGTTTTCAGCATCTCCCTTCATTTTATAAACACTGGCATACGGTAATTCCGTGCGTTCTATGACCGGCAATCCATCCATATCTGTACGATAAAAAATGGTTGGTCCATCACCATTCTTAAGAATGCAAACAATGCCATAGCCACCAAAATTTTCTGTGACTTCAAAACCGATCTCCCGCATTTCTGTGGCGAGTCTCTTAGAAGTTTCTTTTTCGTATAGAGAAAGCTCTGGTGATTGATGGAGCTCCTTATAAAAATCAACTAAATAGCTTAAGTCGTTGGTTATGAATGTTTTGATAGGTGGATGATCACTGCTGAAAGCAAGAAGGAAAAACACTACCATCAAGATGCTGAGTCTGCCTTTCATCTTCAACAAATTTTATTTCCCGGTAATTTAACAAACTAGAAGGACCTTTGATAGATGTATAAGGTGGTGCTACATTTTGTCACTGAAAGATTGATCAGTTACTAATGTGTAATGTTGGCACTAAATATGTTTCTATGCTTTTACTTATATTACATATTTCAGCACTATGAACATTTCTTGCAAGATCGTTTTATTCCTCTCCTGTATGATCTTTCTTCTGGGAGATATGCAGGCTCAGAGCTTTGTCTTTGGCATTAAGGGTGGACCGACATTGGGCCTACAGCGGTGGAATAATTACCAGAACAATGATCCCTTGTTTGCATATCACGGTATTCTATTTATTGAGACAGCAGATGATCCGTCCGCAGGATCCTTATTTGCTGAAGCTGGATATCATGTGAAAGGTAGAGCGATTCGATTCCGAGCCTCGGTCAATCCTAATACGGGTATTGCGTATGATGCGGAGCAGTTCCAAATGCGGTTTAACAATGCTTCGATATCGCTGGGTGGGAAGAATCGATTCAACGTGGGACGGACACTCGGGTTCTATTCTATCGCAATACGGGGTGAGTATAATATAAGTCATGACCTCCAGCTCTATCAGGGCTTTACGGATGGCGTACAGAAGTTTGTATATGGTCTTACACTAGGCGGTGGATTCGAGTTTCCCTTTAGTGAATATGTGGGAGGCATGCTGGACATCCGCTTTAGTCCGGATATTTCCCGCCAGATATTCATACCTGCTTCTCGCTACAATAATCCTTTTACCGGAACTCAGGAAATATTCAGTGAGCAAAGCATCAAGAATATTGCCTTTGAAGTTTCTCTGGGCATCAGATTCTTACGAAAAGTTGTCTACGTCGATTGACGCATAGGTTCGAAGCATCATATCATCAATAACATAATCTTAATGGTCTATTAACAGACTTTAAGGCAGTCAAAGTTGTCTTATAAGTGTAAGTACTTTAAAGGTTTTAATTTAATTTGGTTCTCGTTGTGACAGGGCACTGATGCAGATCAGAGCCCTGTTGTTTTTTGTGGAGGTACCTCACCTGTCGATCATGTGAGATGTTCGGTCCATCAATTTCTTTCTCTATCTTTCCATTAATATAAATTTGCAGCCTGCTTTCGGGATATCTGATGTCGAAAGCGTTGGACAAATAGATGAGTTACACAGGTTGAGAGCTCCAAAATGACATGAGTGATCTGAAAAACCAGACTACGTTTACCGCCCTACGTGATGGTGACCGGGGAGAAATGAAAAAGATCTTCCAGGAGCACTATCGCACGGTCTATCTACGCATATATCGGTTTGTGAAACAAAAAGAGACTGCAGAAGATCTCACACAAGAGGTCTTCTTAAAACTCTGGCGAAAGAAAAACCAGCTTGAGATTACTGATTCGCTAGGGGCATATCTGGCTACAATGGCTTATCACGAAGCCATGGGATTTCTGCGTAAGAACAGCGCAACGATTACTGATATCGATGAGCAAAGTGTTACCAAAGTGGGGACAGATGGAAACCAGGAAGTCAATAGGATGGATCTACAGCAGCAGATCAATACGGGCGTCAATCAGCTTCCCCCTCGGTGCAAGAGTGTATTTGTGCTTAGTCGTTTTGAGGGCAAGAGTTATAAGGAAATAGCCGAGATAATGAATATCTCTCCCAAGACAGTGGAGCATCAACTTAGTAAGGCATTGAAGAGTTTACGAGCGCATTTAAAGGATTACATTCAGATGTGTCTCTTGATTCTTTCACTTTTTTGAAAAAAAGTGGGAATGTGAATAGGGGTAAAGTGGGTTGCATAGCATCTATAAGAATAGAAAAATGAAAAAGGTACCTTTTCAAGAATTGATAATTAACCACTTAAGTGGTGCACTGTCTCCAAAAGAGGAGGCAGATTTCAGGCACATGTTGGAAGGTAATGCCGAGTGGAAGCAGGAGTACGAGAGTCTGAAGCAGATATGGGATGATAGTGTCTTGTATGATGAGGCTGTAGAGTTACCTGACATGGATGTTGCTTGGGAAAAATTTGAAAGTAGGGCGTTTGAGGAGGAGAGAGGAAAAGTCCGTAAAATGGCCCCCTGGGGTCGGTGGATGGCTATTGCTGCCGGACTTTTGATTCTGGTGGTCGCCGTATTTTGGATCACCGGGACGGATTCTGTCACAGATAAGTCTATGGTGAGTCAGGAAGTACAAAATGAATCGCTTGATGTTGAATTGGTTGATTTGCCTGATGGATCAAAGGTTTGGCTAGAAAGAGGTGCTGCGATCTCTTATAATGAACCATTCGATCGTATGGTATCACTTCAGGGAAAGGCATTATTTGAAGTGACGCATCTTGATGAAAATCAAAGATTTGTGGTTCAGTCAGGTGATTCAAGAACTACCGTACTGGGTACAGTCTTTAGTGTGGATGCAACTACTGATGGACAAGTACAGGTATATGTGGAAAACGGTAAGGTAGCGCTGGAATCTCCGACATCAGCGAATACTCGCATTGAACTTAATCCGGGAGAGATCGGGACTTTTGACAAGCAAACACTGAGTACTCATAAATCTATGAGCAAAAGTGAGAATATGCTGGCTTGGAAGACAAAGCGATTGACTTTTAGTGATACACGACTTGAAGAGATCTTGTATCAATTAGAGTCATTTTATGGAGCTGATTTTGAGATCGATAATCCAGCCATTCTTAACTGTACATATAATACCGTATACGATCAGGCACCTTTGGATGAAGTCATCGCAGATTTGTCTTTCGGACTTAACTTAAGTTTCGATACACTGAGCGAGACACAATTTAAAGTTGCAGGCAAAGGATGTGAATAGAAGATGCTAACCCGTATTGTCTACATATTATTTGTTATGGCGTACAGTCTCTCACTAATGGGTCAGGAGAATGTATTGAGTGAAGCTACTGTAGAGACTGTTTTGCTGGAAGTAGAAGAAAGGTATCAGGTACGATTTTCATATAGTAAGGAGATTGTACCATATCAAGAGCCTGTACGGGAAGTGGTCTTTACAAATTCATTGAATGATGTTCTTAAAGACCTGACAGTGAAGACCGGCATTATCTATAGTAGACGAGGTAGCCGAATCATACTCAATTATGATCCATCGCGGAAAGTAGTGGCAGCACTCAACCACGATGATGACCTGGCTTATGAAAGCGTTCCTTCTGTACGAGATGATATAGTCGAATCATTAGTCAAATTTGACGAACAAGAACCATCAAACCAGGAGTCGTCGAAGATTGGCGAAAAGGAACAGAGTGCATCAGAAAAGCCAAGAGGAAAAAGGGTAGAGTCACTGGTCGAACTAGGCATGCTAAGATCAAATCCTGTATCGAGAGAGGTACAGTATCAGGAAGATTTGGCACTTCTAAACTCCAATGAGGATATTCATTTCATGCAGATTTCTATTGTCCCGACAAAATTAAATCGCGCAAGAAAATCAAAATATCGAAATAGACTATCTCTCAACATCATCGCAGGATACACGGGCGGAGTGGAAGGTCTCGAAGTAGGTGGTTTTACAAATGGTGTGAAGAGAGATGTTCATGGGATGCAATTTGCCGGATTTGGAAATGTCGTCGGTGGAAATGTACAAGGTGGGCAAGTTTCGGGATTCTTCAATTATAATCGAGGTATCATGCGAGGGCTGCAAATGGCGGGATTTGCAAACGTGAATGAACAGGCAGATGCGTTCCAGTTTGCTGGAGCCTTCAATTTTAATCATCGGGTGAGTAGGGGACTGCAGGCAGCGGGATTTTTTAATTCAGGCCGCTACATCGCAGGAGTTCAACTGGCAGGATTTTTTAATCTCGCACTTGGAAATATCAATGGTCAGGCATCGGGGTTTTGTAATGTGGCAGAGGACGTAGATGTACAACTGACCGGGTTTGTCAATGTAGCTAAGAAAGTGAGTGTATTGCAGGTTGGGCTGGTAAATGTGGCAGATACGGTATCGGGTATTTCGATTGGATTGGTAAATCTCATTAAACATGGATATAATAAAATTGAGATTTCTGGAGGAGATGCTATGTACGCGAACCTTGCATTAAAATTAGGAACTACTCGATTTTATAACATTTTCCAGTTCGGCACTAATTTTAAACGAGATCAAAACGAACTCGGAATGATATGGGGCTATGGCTATGGATTTGGATTTTTGAATAAGTTAAGTAATCAGGTTCGTCTTAATCCAGAAGTAGTGGTGATGCAGGTAAACGAACGGGGAATTAGAAGACTGAACACGGATCCCATAACACCAAGAGGTTTACAAAATGAATTAAACCTGTTGGGCCAATTAAAGCTATTATTAAACATTCGCAACAGTGGTAATACGGAAATTGTCGCAGGTCCTACATTGAATTTATCAATTTCGAAAATCGCAGACGCCCAGGGTCTTGATTACGGGACTACAATAGCGCCATATGCTATATGGGATAAGACATATATAAGAGATGATCGCCCACTGAATACTAAAGTGTGGGTTGGATTTAGTGCTGGAATTAGGCTGTAGCATGTAAGTTGAATTTAAAATAATTACAATAAAAAATTTATAGAAAGTGCTCGCTTGTGTTACATGAGAGGGTTGGAAATCTATTGTCTGAAATTAACTTGATTTAAATAAAAAATGATGAAAAGAATATTATTGTTTGTAGGATTATTGCTGTTAGTTTTTCAATTATCTGCACAACATGAGACGCTTTTTTCCAAGTCTCGGGTCATTGGTGGCTTTGGTAGCCCCATAATTGAATTTGGCAACATTAAGGGTGATTTTACAACCTCCATGGGCGGCGGTGGTGCCGTAGTGATTGATAATTTTTTTATAGGTGCATATGGAGTAGGTAGCCTTGAGCATCTGCAGTATAATATTGACCGAAATGATTTTAGAATGGAATTAGCACATGGAGGTCTTTGGTTGGGATATACTCCCAATAGTTTTAGAGTCTTCCATCCCTATACTTCCGCCAGGATTGGATGGGGTTTTGCTGATATCAGGGATAGCCCGTTTGGTATCAGTGCAGAAGGTGACTCCGTATTTGTCTTTACTCCTGAAGTAGGGCTTGAACTAAATCTTACCCGATTTTTCAGACTGGCAGGATCTGTAGGATACAGGATGGTGTCCGATGTGGATCAATTGGAAGGTTACAGTAATAAAGATTTTAGCAGCCTCACGGGCCAGATCACTCTAAGGTTTGGATGGTTTGGCAGAGGAAATGCAAATCGATCCGATGGCGATTTAGATAATTAATTGTTGTTTGAAAAATCATGCCTCAACATTATTACCAATAATTAAAAAATTAATCATGGATAAGGGAATAATATTAATGCTGGCTTTGCTTGTGGTTTTATTCATGCAAAGTTGTGTACTCGATGATGTTTTCGATTGTGAGCACGGAAGAGGAGAAGTGATTTCTGAAACCTTTACATTGAGTGATTTTGATGATATTAGACTGCACATGGATGCAGATATTTATCTCACGCAAGGAGATGAATTTGTAGCTACGGTTTATGCGCAGGCTAATATTTTGGATGAGCTGGATTTTAGAGTGAGAAATAATTACCTGAAAATTGATAATGACCGCTGTATCCGAAATTATGAACCTGTAGAGATATTTATTACCGTACCGGATCTTACCTCACTATCCATTTCCGGCTCAGGAAGTATTAAGACAGAAGATGTTTTTTCTGTCAATGATATTGACCTTTCCATTTCTGGCTCAGGTAATATGGATTTGTTGTTAGAAGCGGATGATGTAAAAGCTACTATATCTGGGTCAGGAGACCTGCTGCTAGAAGGTGTTGCCAATGATCTTGATTTCAGAGTGTCAGGCTCGGGTGACTTACATGCTTTTCTGATGCCGGTGGATAGAGCCAATATTGTGATCAGTGGTAGTGGAAATGCTGAAGTGTATGTAAATGATATCCTGGACGTCCGAGTGAGTGGTAGTGGAGACGTCTATTTTAAAGGGGATCCGGCTATAGACTCTAGTGTTTCAGGTTCAGGAAAAATTATTGACGCAAATTAGGAGTGACAAATTATAGATAAGCGTAGCCGGAGTCTCAGATAATTCGAAGGCCTAAGAACAAGAACCATATCTTTTGAGTTGGAAATAGGAACTGAGTAAATCTCAAGTTGATATGTGCAGATTGTATCTGTTCTTGTTGTTTGGTTTTTCGATGATATCATTCGCTTCCGGCCAAAAGAGTCAGGGTACTTTCCAGTTGAGTGGTAAAGTCATAGATGCCTCTACAGGGGAGACACTGATTGGTGCAACCGTCCGGGTGGAGCAGTTATCCACCGGTACGACCACGAATGGATGTGGCTTTTACTCAATCCAACTTCCGATATCTGAAGATTCTCTGACCATTGCCATCAGCTATGTAGGATACTTGGAAAGATCGAAAATGAGATTGCTATTGAACTGCCTGACTATGCGCCCCAGGTGGTAGTGGAGTCCTATTTGGAAGCGGATAAGCCACTGACGCTTCTGTTGACCAATAGCACGACATTTTTCGAACCTTTCAACCTGCAGGATATCGATGAGGTCCTGGAAAATACCTTTGTACAGGGAGCCGAAGTACAAATGAGCTTTGACGATAGGATAGTGCCTCTTGACAATATCACTTATTTTGATCCGATCACGGGAGCTTTTGCCAATTATTATTCTCCGGAAAAGCTTGATTCGAATTATCGCGGGGATATTGCATTGCAGATTATTCTGGAAAATGGCAATGAAATAGAATCCTCCACCCGTCCTCTAGAGATCACACCCTTTGACAGCCTGGTCGTGGAGTACAATGATGATTCACTGGCGAGAGTACTTACCTACGTGACTGACGATACTACTTCGATTGATTTTTATCGAAGAGTATTACATGAGACGACCCTGGACAGTGTGCCTGAACAGGATTTCCTGGTGGAGGATAGCTATCGGAAAATGGAATCATCGCATTTGGGACAGGATACGATTTCGAACAGGGGGATACGGTGATCAATACGCTATACCATGTAGATGAGGCTTACTATGATTACTTACTCAGTGTACAGCTGAGTATCGCAGCTAATCTGGATCCAATCACACAACCCGGGAAATTTTCTCCAATGTGAGTGGATCTGCCAATCCGCTGGGAATCTTTACGGTACTTAGTTACGTACGAGATACTACTATCATAGGTCAATAGTCAAAGGAGAATACCTCTGAAAATGTAGTGGTCTACGTAAAAAAAAGTAGAAGAAGAATGGTTACCTACAGAGCCTATATCCCTTCCTTATTGCGATAGTAAACCCAGGCCCAAGTGCAAATGAATAGGAAAATAAAAAGGAAAAAATACAGGAAACAGTACCCTTTTTTACCCTCGTTCTCAATGTGCTCCATGAAGGAATATTTTAATTTATTGCAGATATTTTTGCAAAGAAACAGTAAAATTAGAGAACTTCAAAGTAGGATTTCATCTGGTATTAAGAAAAGAATTCAGTATATTCATATAGGGATATTTCTTAATATGAAGGAAAGTCGCTAAACTTGTATTGGCACAGTTTATGAATAGAACTAATGCTGAAACCAAATTGTTTCTCAAAATAAGGAAAGTCGTTACACATGCTAAAACAGAGTCTTAGCCAAAAGATGCTGCAAAAGCTGAGTCCCCAACAGATTCAGCTGATGAAGCTCCTGCAGATTCCTACAGCCACATTAGAACAACGGATCAAAGAAGAACTGGAAGCAAATCCTGCTTTGGAAGAAGGTGCTGATGTTGAAATCTCTGAAGAATTTTCAAATGAAGTAGAAGAGTCTTCTACAGAGGAATCAGAAGATTTTGAACTGGAGGAATATCTCACAGAATATCTTGAAGATGACCCATCATCCTATCGGGTCAAAGCTGATTACGGACAAAGCGAAGATGAAAAGACCATACCCATCGCGGTAGAAAACACTTTTCATGACTTCTTAGAAAGTCAGCTGGGAATGCTGACACAACCCGAAAGTGAAGACTTTCAGATAGCACTCCAGATCATCGGTAGCATTGATGAAGATGGATACCTGAGAAGAGATCCTTCTGCCATACTGGATGATCTGATGTTTGCACAAAATATCATGACCAACGAAGAGCGGGTACTTCAAATATTATCCCAAATCCAGGAGTTCGATCCACCTGGAATTGGAGCACGAGACTTGCAAGAGTGTCTTGCCATTCAATTGAAGCAAAAGCTGAAGACGCATAACGGCGAGGATCGACCCCTTCTGAAGAATGCGCTAAAAATCATTGAGCAGTATTTTTCTGAATTCACTAAGAAGCACTACAACAAACTGAAGAAACACCTGGGAGTAAGTGAATCTGAGTTAAAGGAGATTATAGATGAGATTCTCAAACTCAATCCTAAACCCGCCAGTGGATATGCTTCTCAGAGCCAAAAGACCAATAATTATATCATTCCTGATTTTATCATTGTCAACAGAGATGGCGAGCTTGACCTCACTTTGAATAGTCGAAACGCTCCAGATCTTCGTATTAATGATCAGTATCGGGACATGCTTCAAAATTACCGTGTCAACAAGGAGTTGAAACGGACGACCAAGCAGGACAAGCAGGCAATCATGTTTATAAAGCAAAAGATTGACTCAGCTAAGTGGTTTATTGATGCTATCCGAAAGCGACAGCACACCATGTATAAAACTATGTATGCGATCCTGCAATTTCAATATGATTATTTTCTCTCAGGTGATCAGCGGCGCCTAAAGCCCATGATTCTCAAAGATATTGCTGACCTAACCGGTCTAGACATTTCGACAGTTTCTAGGGTTGCCAATAGCAAGTTTGTACAAACCGAATTTGGTACCAAGCGACTGAAAGAGTTCTTTAGTGAATCATTGCAGACCCAAGACGGTGAAGAAGTGTCTACCCTAGAGGTGAAAAACATCCTCACCGATATTATCAGTGATGAAAACAAGAGGAAGCCGTACTCTGACGAAAAACTCAAAGATCTTCTCAGAAAGAAGGGATACAACATCGCTCGTCGCACGGTAGCAAAGTATCGTGAGCAACTGAACATTCCGGTGGCAAGGCTGAGAAAGGAGTTGTAATATACCTACTTGATTCCTTGTGAATTTGGTTATGTATTCATACAATGGCTCATAATGTATGTATTACTATTACTCCAAACTAATTTTGGATTTCCAGTAGTCCAGAGCTTTCAAATACATTGCCCGAGTCACCGGTATCAATAGAGGTGTCAAATACCGTATGAACTACAATCTCCGCTCCCACTTCCTTGGTTTGGTCTGCTCAAGTGCTGGTGAAGATGATTCTTTTAGTTAGCATCTCCAATTACGAGGTCACCACCACTGGTAGTAGTTGCCGTGCATTGCTCCTTATTTAACACCTAATGACATTTTTCACATCTATGTGGGGCATTCATTGATACGAGTTCTACCGAATGGAATAATTTGTTGACCTGAAATAGAGCAATAGATTATTACACTTTCAGTAATATTTAGTGCATCTATCCCTATTTGAAGTGGATCAAATGAGATTTATCTGCAATCATGCTTCTGGCAATTTGCAGCTACAGCCAAGTATTTGATTACTATTCACCTGCAGAATCCAAGCTTGAGAATCTCCCATCTTTTTTAGATCTAAAACATTCCTTCTTTAACTCCCAAAATTGTTATACCTTTGCCCCGCTAAAAATATTTCTTAACCTAACCCGTAGTAGCCGGGTACAAATGACACTTGATTTTCAACATGTTAGAAGAAAAAGATCAAGTAGAAGAAACCCTCAACGAAGACCAACTCGATGAGGATAACACCACAGACGAGAAGGAGGAGGAGACTCAGACTGATGAAGCAGAAGATCAGAATGATGAAGGCGACAACGAGGATGATGAGGAGGTAGATGAGATCGAAGAGGATGAAGATGACGACGACTCCGGATCAGCGCATGACGATTTTGACTGGAGCAAAGGAAAGAGAAACACTCTCGCATATACAGATAAGGAGATTGCCGACTATCTGTCAGACTATGAATCTTCACTGTCATCCATAAACGAGAATGAAATTGTAAAAGGTACGGTCACAGCGATCAATGGCGGCGACGTAGTACTGGATGTCAATTATAAGTCGGATGGATTGGTATCACTTTCTGAATTCAGGGATACACCTGACTTAGGAGTGGGTGATACGGTAGATGTATATGTAGAGCATCAGGAGGATGAGCGAGGTCAACTCATTCTTTCCAGAAGAAAGGCCAAGTTGCTGAAAGCATGGGAGAACATTGTCGACAGCTATAAGAATGGTACTATTATAAAAGGTACTATCATTAGTAAGACGAAAGGAGGTTTGATTGCAGACTGCTCTGGATTGGAGACTTTCCTTCCTGGCTCACAGATCGATATCAAACCAGTCATCGATTATGATTCCTATGTTGGTAAAACCATGGAGTTCAAGGTGGTGAAAATTAATGAAGCCATTAAGAATGCTGTAGTTTCTCACAAAGCATTGATCGAAAGTGATCTTGCGGATCAGCGTGATAACATCATCGCAGGTCTTGAGAAAGGTCAGGTACTGGAAGGTATCGTTAAAAATATCACAGACTTCGGGGCCTTCATGGATCTTGGAGGTATCGACGGACTGTTATATATCACAGATATTTCGTGGGGACGCATCAATCATCCTAATGAAGTATTGGAACTAAATCAGAAGCTCAACGTTGTTGTTCTAGACTTCGATGAGAATAAGAAGAGAATTTCTCTTGGCTTGAAGCAATTACAGCCACATCCGTGGGATGTATTGGATGAAAGCGTTCAGGAGGGATCTGTAGTGAAAGGAAGAATTGTGAATATCGAAGACTATGGGGCGTTTCTTGAAATCACCCCGGGTGTCGAAGGTCTTATTCACGTTTCGGAGGTCTCCTGGAGTAATCAACCAGTGAATGCTCGTGAATTTTTCAATTTAGGGCAGGAGTTTGAATCAAAAGTGGTGACCATTAGCAGGGATGAGCGCAAAATGTCGCTTAGCCTGAAACAACTGACCACGGATCCATGGGAGAACATAGAAACGAAGTTGCCAATAGATAGCCGACACAAAGGTGAAGTCAAAAATCTGACTCCATATGGTGTCTTTGTAGAGCTTGAGGAAGGAATCGGGGGTATGGTTCATATTTCGGATTTGTCCTGGACTAAGCGTTATGGACATCCATCAGAGTTCACGAAGGTGGGTAATGAGATTGATGTAGTGATTCTTGAGATTGACAAAGAGAACCGAAAACTATCGCTGGGTCATAAACAGATTGAAGAAAATCCATGGGATACCTTCGAACAGGTATTTCCGGTGGGATCTTATCATGAAGCGACGATCATGAAGCGAGAAGACCGTGGAGCGATTGTACAGCTTCCATATGGACTTGAAGCGTTTGCGCCGATTAAGCACATTAAGAAAGAAGATGGCAAGTTAGCTGATCCTGAGGAAGTGTTGACGGTGAAGGTAATCGAATTTAACCGGGACGATAAACGTATTCTTGTATCTCATCTGCGGTATCTGGAAGATATTCAGCGAGAGGCAAGCGATAAGGTGAAGGAGGAGAAGGTGAAAGAAGTACAGACTACAAGAAGAATAGTGCGTAAGCAACAGACGAAGCTGGAGAAGACGACACTGGGAGATTTAGATGCTTTGGCACAGTTGAAGGAGCAATTGAATGAGGGTGGAGAACCCTCAGAAGAGGAGGCAAGCGAGTAAGAATTTTTTCGAAAAAGGTTCCAAAAAAGTTGGAACCTATTGATTTATTGATACGGTTTTACGACCTTAGAAAGCTCTTCGAAACTTTTTTTTCAAGAAAGTTGATTTTTTTTTCAAAAAGGTTTGGAGATGCAAAAACATGCTGTATATTTGCAGCCGCTTTGGGAGAACGATGAGAGAGAAACGAGGAAAAAGAGACTAAAGCGAGTCAGAAATTAGATGAATTTCTGGCAAAATTGAAAGAAGGTTTAACAGCCTGAAAAGATCTGAATCGAGCGGAATTAGAGAATGAAGTTGGATCGGATTTTTAAAGTAGAAAGTTCATTGACACGAATGGGTAAGGTAGCAAATTGAATGAGCGCAGCGGACAGAAATGATACTTGCGGACATCTTGCGAGAGATGAAGCAAGCGATCATAAATAAGATTAGTAAGAATTTACTATGGAGAGTTTGATCCTGGCTCAGGATGAACGCTAGCGGCAGGCTTAATACATGCAAGTCGAACGGTAACAGGTCGAACCTAGTTTGATGCTGACGAGTGGCGCACGGGTGAGTAACGCGTACACAATCTGCCTCTAAGTGGGGAATAGCCTATGGAAACGTAGATTAATACCCCATGGTATTACTTAATCGCATGATTTTGTAATTAAAGTTTCGACGCTTAGAGATGAGTGTGCGTCCTATTAGCTAGATGGTGAGGTAACGGCTTACCATGGCGATGATAGGTAGGGGGCGTGAGAGCGTGGTCCCCCACACGGGTACTGAGACACGGACCCGACTCCTACGGGAGGCAGCAGTAAGGAATATTGGACAATGGGCGAAAGCCTGATCCAGCCATGCCGCGTGCAGGAAGACGGCCCTATGGGTTGTAAACTGCTTTTATATGAGAAGAACAGTTCCGACTTGTCGGGATATGACGGTACCATATGAATAAGCACCGGCTAACTCCGTGCCAGCAGCCGCGGTAATACGGAGGGTGCAAGCGTTATCCGGAATTACTGGGTTTAAAGGGTGCGTAGGCTGCAACGTAAGTCAGAAGTGAAAGCTCTCAGCTTAACTGAGGAATTGCTTTTGATACTGCGTAGCTTGAATAAGGTTGAGGTTAGCGGAATGTGGCATGTAGCGGTGAAATGCATAGATATGCCATAGAACACCAATTGCGAAGGCAGCTGGCTAGACCTTTATTGACGCTGAGGCACGAAAGCGTGGGGAGCGAACAGGATTAGATACCCTGGTAGTCCACGCCCTAAACGATGCTAACTCGATGTTTGG